>DASXGZ010000012.1:0-97544 GCA_036488825.1 Candidatus Angelobacter sp. | reverse complement strand
ACAGAGTCGTAAACAAATTCGTCCTCGCCCATGACAGGTATTTGGAACTCGACCGCATTCGTACCGAATGCACCAGCCCAGCGCAGCGTGAGTCAGTGCACATTGCGCTGATGACTGCGTACCTGGAGGTTCAGCACCATGCAAAGCAGATCGCCGGCCTGCAGTTTGCCGACGGCATGGATTTTGCGGAAGTGAACTAAAAGATCGCCCCGAAAGAAAGCGTCAGCCCTTTCGGCATGAAGCCTGCCGAATAGGAGCAAAAAGTCGCTACAGACGGGTTGGTAAGTTTGCTGAAGAGAACTGAAAAGATAGCCCTGCCAGACACCCCTCGCCTCGGAATTTGCGTCTAATTATCCACGCCACTGCTGTACTATGTACACGTGCGGCTGGATTCTGAACAAATCCTGCCTCCGAGTAAAATCTCCCTGGGAGGTGGCTCCACAATGCCAATGGCTCGCATTCTTACGCGCAATCCGGAACGGACAGCCGACCTTTCCAGCCAACTCAAGCAGCAGGGTTATAGCGTTGAAGTGGCGCGTCCGGACCAAACCAATCTGTCCCCTGCCGATCTGGAAATAGAGTTTGAGGTCTGCGAACGCGCAGACGTGCTGGATCGGGCCGCTGATCTGGCAACGGAGCTTGGTGCCGACGTGGCCGTGGCTCCCGGTATTTTGCAGATGCCGCCGAAGCCGGCAGCCGAGCCGATTATGTATGGATCGACAGCGCCGCAGCGTCAAGAGCCCGATCCTATCGCGCTCCAGCCGGTCTTATCCCAGAAAATCGTGTCCCAGCAAATCGTGGTTGAGCCGAAACCCGAAATGGTGATGCAGTCTGAATCTCATGCTGCCGGTGAGCACGCCCAGCGTGATCCTGAACGCGAATTTGAAGCTGCTTTTGCTCCAGTAATTGAAATGCCGGCAGCGGCGCAAGCCAGTAATGAAATCGTTGATGTGCCTGTGATGGAGCAGCACGAGCCTATGCCGCCCGTGGCGTTTTTGGAAGAATCGCCTGCTCCCGAGCCAATGTCAGCGACGCCAATTACAGAGCGGCAACCTGAAGTGCATTACGCTGAAGCTCATCGCGCGGAAGAAGCTGTGGCGACTCCTGTCATTCTTCCTGAGCCGGCGCGTCCCGCTGATCCAATGCCTTACCTGGCGCAGCTAACACCTTTCAGCGGTCGGACAAACCGAGCGGATGCGAACAGAGAAGAGAGACAACAAGACGTTCCAGTGGTTCGGCAAGATCGTTCGCAAATACCCGAGCGGGGGAAAAAAGTTCTGCAGGATGGCGCCAGAGTAGCGGCGCAAACATGGGCCAGCGCGCTGGCGCTTGCCGCTTCCACCAAGGCTTCCGTTCGCGATCATTTTGAGGAATACAGAAAGCGGGCGCAAGTGCGCTCCGCCGAGGCCAGGGCCGAGCATGCCGCACGTCTGCTCGATCTGGAGCAGCGCCGCGCAGAAGCACATCAACGCGCCACGGAACTGGAACTTGCGCGAGAACAGGCCGCCGCGCGTCTTATGGAACTAGTCCGCCAGCGCGAGCCCGGATTGCCACCGGAACGCGTGAGCGAGCAGATGCCTTTTGAGCCAGTCGTCCCAGCGCGTAACCAGCCTTCACCAAGTTATTATCAAAGACCGGCATTGCAGGATCGCCGGCGAGAAGCGCCGCCAGTAGCAGCGTTCAGGAAAGAGCCGGCTGTAAGATCAGTCCGCGCCGCCATCACCGCTACGCCGATGCAGCTGTGGCGCAGCATCCATCCCCCGTTACGCCCTATATTGACCGGAGCAGCCGCCGTAAGCGCGCTGTTCATCATGGGGATTGCACTGGGATTGTTTCATTCGTCACCTCCGCCAATGGCCAGCACCACTACCTCACCTTCTAATGGCGTGACGGTACAAACCGGTGCGCAAAATGGGGGTGTGACCGTACAAACTGGTTCGCCCAAGCAGCAGGCAGCGCAACCCAGCTCAACGATGCAAACCAAGCCGCAGCCTGGGCAGCCTGTGTCGGCTGCACAGGCGGAGCCGGCAGGAAGCGTGGCCAAGCCTTCACCGCGCGTTCGGCAGACCCATTTGGTAGCGGAGCAATCTGAAAAGCAGATTGGCGATGACGTGGTCATACGCCACTACTCGCGCCCTGTGCCCACGCAGAAACCAAAACAGTCTGGCCAGCAGGCAGGATTGAAACATTTTTCTGATCTGGAAAATTAGATTATAGGAATGTAGGCAAAAGCCGGTGCTCAAGCGCCGGTTTTCTTTTTTCTCAGCGACTGTTATCGCCGCGTTTGTCTGCGCGGAACCAACTTGATATTGATCCATTCATGCAGCGATGTCAGAGGAAAATCCAGACGCTCAATCGTGTCGGCAAATCCAAGGCGTTGTATTCGTAGCAAATGCGGCTGCCGTGACAGGTGTGGAATTACATATCTGCCGTATGAAGTTGGAGGCAGTTCCTTGCCGTCGAGAAAGACAGTGACATCAGGTGGGCTGCAAACAATCACTGTTTCCACACCCATAAAATACCAGCCTCCAAAACCGCCAACCAGGATCACCAGCAGCAGGATCAGGACGATTACGCGGAACGCGCCTCCTCCGGGCTGTACTGGCGGAAAATCGCTGGGTGTGGCGTAAATCGGCGCAGCAACTTGCGGCGCTGGTTGCACTGAATAGGGTTCGTTAGGATGAGATTCATCCGAAGCCGGAACGGTGACTGCGGCTGGCGTTGCTTCAGCCGTCGAAGGAGCAGGCGTGGCAGCGGACGGTTCCGCCACGCTTGGAGTTGTTGTTGGCTCTGCTTTGACTGGCACAACAGGGTCAACGCCGACCGGCTGCGTGGCTTCTAGCGCCGGAGCCGAAGTTGCAACGTTCGTCGCGGGTTCGGATGCGGCAACAGAACTGTTGATTGTTGGCTGTCCGCAATTTGTACAGAAACCGGTTTCAGGCTCGAGCTTGCTTCCACAATTTGTACAAAACGCAGTGAACAAAGTCGTCGCTGGAGTAGCTTCGGCCAGGGGCGGAACAGTCGTCGCTACAGCAGAAGCAGCTTCAACGGTCGGCGCAGGTTGCGTGGTCAGCCGTTTACCGCACTCTGTGCAGAAAGCCGAATCAGGATCAGCCGCCGCTCCGCATGAAGAGCAAACGGGACGTGTTACCGTAACGGCGGCGGAAGGATGTGCCGCAGCCGGCATCGGCTTGCCGCATGACGTACAGAAACTTGCGGATTCCTCTACTTGATTGCCGCACGACGTACAAAGCGCCATTCACTTTGCTCCAGGCATTCGCAATGCGCCACTAACAAACACGTGGGCCGAAATTACTTTCCTGCCGCAATCTTCTCCACCAGCTGTGAGTAGTCGGTCTTTTCGATCCCGTAAACCTGCTTGTTGAACTCGTCCACTTTTTGCGAGTAATTCATGGAGCAGAATTTTGGCCCGCACATGGAACAGAATTTGGCTTCCTTGTAGTAATCGTCAGCCAGCGTTTCATCATGCATGGAACGCGCGGTCTCCGGATCAAGCGACAAGGCAAACTGCTTGTCCCAGTCAAAGGTGTAACGGGCATAGCTCAGCGCGTTGTCGCGGTCCTGTGCGCCGGGCCGATGCCGGGCTACGTCTGCCGCGTGCGCCGCGATCTTGTAAGCAATGATTCCGTCCTTCACGTCTTTCTCATTAGGCAGCCCAAGGTGTTCTTTCGGAGTGACATAGCACAGCATCGACGCGCCGTGCCAGCCAATCATCGCCGCGCCAATGGCCGAAGTAATGTGGTCGTACCCGGGAGCGATATCCGTGACCAGCGGCCCCAGCGTGTAGAACGGAGCACCGTGGCACCACTCCACTTCTTTCTCGACTTGCTCCTTGATCTTGTCCAGCGGCACATGGCCCGGGCCTTCAATCATCACTTGCACATCATGCTCCCAGGCTTTGCTGGTCAGCTCGCCCAGAGTGCGCAGCTCAGAAAATTGCGCTTCATCACTGGCATCTGCAATGCAGCCCGGCCGCAACCCATCGCCCAACGAGTATGAAACGTCATACTTCTTCATGATCTTGGTGATCTCGTCAAAGCATTCGTAAAGAAAATTCTGTTTGTGGTGGTGCGCCATCCATTGCGCCAGGATCGCGCCGCCCCGGCTCACAATGCCGGTAATACGCTTGGAAATCAATGGGAGATACTGCACCAGCACACCGGCATGGATGGTCATGTAATCCACGCCCTGCTGCGCCTGCTCTTCAATCACTTCCAGCATCAGGCTGGCGTTCAGGTCTTCAATGCGCTTTACACGTGAGACCGCTTCATAAATCGGGACGGTGCCAATCGGTACAGGTGAATGCCGCAAAATGGCTTCGCGAATCTCATGTATCCCGCCGCCGGTGGAAAGATCCATCACCGTGTCGGCCCCAAAATGGACAGCCGTATGCAGCTTCTTCAGTTCTTCGTCAACATTAGAAGTAATGGCGGAATTGCCGATATTGGCATTGATTTTGCACAGGGACTCCACGCCAATCGCCATGGGCTCCAGCTCAGGATGGTTAATATTGGCCGGGATAATCATTCGGCCGACCGCCACCTCGTCCCGAATCAGCTCCGGCCTTACCTTTTCCCGTTCCGCAACGTACAGCATCTCCTCTGTAATCAGCCCTTTGCGGGCAAAGTGCATCTGGGAGACGTTATTATCACCGGTGCGCGCTGCCTGCTCACGGCGACGGACGATCCATTCTTCACGGGGGTTAATCTGTGGTTTGGCGTCAGTTTGCGGGGTGCTGTGGGTTGTGCTCATGATTTCACCTTATGGTCGGAAACCCTTTATTATACGCGCCATAGAAAGTGCTTGTGACCAGCGTCACCCAGCAACATTAAGACTCTTGACCCTTGCCCCAAGCGGGGATACCCTTTGAGAGTCATGTCATCAACAAGCAATAAATACCTGAAGTTTGGATCCGCGATCACGGTGATCGTGCTGACCCTGGCTTATCTGGCTTATCTGGGCGCCCAGGAGAGCAAGAGCTATTACGTCACTATTAAAGAACTGCATGCCATGGGCGATGACGTTTACAAGAAAAACCTGCGCGTTGCAGGAAATGTGCTGCCTGGTTCCATCAAGATGAATGGCCCGCAGGCTGATTTCCAACTGGTGGAAAATGGCGAGACGTTGCGCGTGGTCTATAAAGGCTCAGAGCCGCCGCCGGACACTTTCAAGGACAATGCACAAGCCCTGGCCATGGGCATTTATAAGCACGATGGCGTTTTTTATGCCAATGAGGTGCAGGCAAAATGCGCGTCAAAGTATGCTCCGCAGCAGCAACAACCGGGAGCTCCGGCAGCGCAGCCGGCACAACCCCAGTCGAAAGGATACTGAGGTCCACCCGCTGACGAACCCTGACGCCCTTCCTGTCCGCACTGAAAACGTCTCAAAAATTTACGGACGCTCTGCCGCCGTTAGAAGGGTCTCGCTCGACTTGCATGCCGGGCGCTTTTACGTGCTGCGGGGAGAGAATGGCGCCGGCAAATCCACGCTGCTGCGGATGATTGCCGGGCTTAATGAGCCGACTGAAGGCGGCATCCTTATCTACGGAATTCCCAATACTCAGGCGCTGGACCGCATGGGCTATATGGCGCATGCACCGCTGCTCTATGACGAACTTTCCGGCATGGAGAACCTGCGCTTTTTTGGCCAGCTATACGGTATCGACTCCGACACACCTTTATCCCAAGCCATGGATCGCGTTGGCCTTGATCCTAAGCTGGAGCGTCGCGTAGGGCAATATTCACAAGGCATGCGCCAGCGGCTCTCATTGGCCCGTGCCATCTTTCATGGGCCGCGACTGTTGCTGCTGGATGAGCCGTTTTCCAATGTCGATCCTGATTCCGCTTTGCAAATCGCCAAACTGCTGGCTGACATGCGCTCTGGCGGCACAACGATTCTGCTGGTAACGCATCAGGTCGGATTGCTGGCCAACCTGGCAGATGAATACCTCATGCTCTCGCACGGCCAGCTTATCGACCACGGACCGATGAAGCAGGTGCAGGCATGAGCATCACCCGGCTTACATGGATCAATGTGACTAAGGACCTGCGGCTGGAATGGCGCTCACGCGATGTTTTTAACTCCATGATGTTTTTTGCGCTGGTCGTGGTGGTGGTGTTCAGCTTTTCCTTTGAGCGGGAAGAATCAAAGCCGGTCATGGGCGGGCTGATCTGGGTGGCATTTCTGTTTTCCACCACAATGGCGCTCAACCAATCATGGGCGCGCGAGCTGCGCAACGGCGTTTTGGACGCCTACCGCGTCTCCCCGGCCCCGGCAGAGGCCCTATTTCTGGGTAAGTGTTTAGGTAACTTTATTCTCATCATGTTGCTGGAATGCCTGATGGCCCCATTATTCGTGGTCTTTTACAATTTAAGTAGTGTAGGGCCTCTCTGGCAGTTGGGGTTGATCGCCCTTTTGGGGACATGGGCGCTGGTGGTGAACGGAACGTTTTTTGCCGCCATGTCCATACGCACACGAAACCGTGAGTTGATGCTGCCGCTGTTGCTGCTTCCGATTTCCGTCCCGGCGGTAATCAGCATGGTGACCGGCACTACTCAGGTACTCTCCGGTGAAGGTTCGCCCGCGGTGCAGTTGCAATTTCTGGTGGGATTCTGCGTGATCTTTACGACCGCATGCTTCCTGCTGTTTGGAACGGTGTTAAACGCAGAATGAAAACTAAATTATTTTTCGCCTTTGCTGCCTTTTGTTGTCTATTCCTGGCTTATGGAACCTACCAGGGCCTGGTTGTGGCGCCTACGGAAGAAACCATGGGCGACGTGCAGAGAATTTTCTACGTCCACGTGCCTGCGGCCACAGTCGGCTTCACGCTTTTCTTCGTCAACTTTTGCGCGTCGATCGTTTATCTGTGGAAGCGCAGCCCCAAGGCCGATGCGCTGGCTGCAACGGCGGCAGAAGTCGGCATTGTTTTCTGCACCGTCGTGCTCATTACCGGTCCCATTTGGGCGCGGTATGCCTGGGGTGTCTGGTGGTCGCCCTGGGACATGCGCCTGAACACCACGCTGATGCTCTGGCTGCTTTACGTGAGCTACCTGATCCTGCGCCGCTCTTCGACGGCCGGTTCGACTTCCGTGCTGGCGTCGTCCATGGCGATCTTTGCTTTTCTCGATGTGCCGATTGTTTACATGGCCAATCGCTGGTTCCGGACCCACCATCCTGCGCCGATGATTGGCACCCCGAACCTTGACCACCGCATGCAGAACATCCTCTTCATCAACATGCTGGCTTTTCTGTGCTTCGGCGCGTTGATCTGCTGGTTCCGCTATGAGATGGAGCGGACAGCCCAAAAAATTGATTCGGCCCACATCCAGAAAGCCGCCGGCGGTGCGGCTGGAATGATGCTCTTGCCTGCCATCTTCTTTGCTACGCCCGGACACGTGAACCCACACGTCTATCTCTGGGGCGGATATCTGGCCGCCTGGGGAATTTATCTGAGCTACCTACTGTTCCTGATGAGCAAACTGGGACGACTGAAGAAGGAAGCAGCGGAGTTGAGGGCGGAGTAGGCCACAATAAAAATATTTGACTTCTATCCTAGAATTGGGATAATCGCTGATGAGCCGACAAGGTAGGGTAATCGGGGAGAAGCCGCTTTTTTGGATAGGCTCTTCAAAAGCAGATTTACTGGAGTTTCCGGAACCCGTGAAAGACGGTATTGGAGTTGCCCTAAGTGTGGCCCAGTTCGGCGGCAAACATCCGCGGGCCAAGCCGTGGAAGGGCGAAGGCGCAGGCGTTCTGGAGGTCGTCGAAGACCACCGCAGCGATACTTTTCGGGCAATTTACACGGTGCGCTTCGAGCAGGCAGTGTACGTTCTTCACGCATTTCAGAAGAAATCGCGGCGTGGCTCAAAGACTGCCAAGACAGATATAGATTTAATCCGAAAACGGCTCAGAGCAGCCCAGGAAGATTATGAAACGCGTTTCACCAAAAAAAAGTAAAACTTCAATAACTCCAAGCTCGGGAAATGTCTTCAGTGACTTGCAACTGCCTGATGCCAAGGAAAAACATACAAAAGTTCGGCTCGCGGTAACAATCAACCAGATCATTGAGAGCGGGAATCTCTCACAGGCTGGAGCTTCAGAAATTCTTAAAGTGAATCAGCCCAAAATTTCTGCGTTATCTAATTACCGCCTTGATGGTTTTTCTGTGGAGCGCCTGATGAACTTCCTCAATGCGCTGGGCCGCGACGTGGAAATTGTGATTCGGAAAGCTCCGGGCAGCCGCACTCCCAAAATTCGTGTAACAGCGGCATAACAGGTTCTGTTTAGCTGAGGCGTTTTACGCGGCTGAAGGAAGCGGCAGAGTTGAGGGCGGAGTAGCTGACGCAAATTAATGTGCTATAAGCCTTTATTAAGACAAAGCTGGCTTCTGCTCTCCTTAAGACAAATAAAATCTTACTTTTTCCACATTAAAGTCTTGACACATACATAGTGTTATAGTTATGTATAACAGTACATAACGCGCTGAGATTCAGAGAGGATTGCTTCAGGGCTTGCAGACAGCGGTCGCTGGAGCAACCAAAGAAAAAGCCGTTAAGAAGGAGAACCAACATGAAATCGATTCGAGTTACTTTGTTTCCCATTCTATTGCTGGCGGCCGGCGCCGCTTTTGCCCAATCTGAGGCGCACAAGCATCCAACAGACACACCCAAGGTTCAAACTGAAGCCCAGAAGTCATTTGCCGCACTCAAAGCTCTTGCCGGAGCTTGGGAAGGCAAGGTCAAGATGGACACGGACGACTTCGGCAAGCCAGGCGATGACACCATTAAGGTCAACTTGCGAGTCACTTCGCGCGGCAACGTGCTGGTGCATGAGATGGGCGAGTTAAAGCCAGGAGAGGATCCGGCCAAATACGACCATCCGGTCACGATGTTCTACCTGGATGGCGATAAGCTCACACTGGTCCATTATTGTGACGCCGGAAACCGTCCACGCATGACCGCGAACGTTTCAGAGGACGGGAAAACAATTGAGTTCAGCTTTCTCGATCTCTCTGGCAGCAACAGCTACGGCCACATGCATCATGCTGTGTTCACTATCATCGATGCCAATCACCACATTGAAGAGTGGACGTATATGATGCCTGGTGACAAGCTGGTGCATGCGCAAACGGAGTTGCACCGCGTGATGCAGCAACAGGCCAGCGCTAGGTAATACTGGAAACCAGAGATGGACCTTGAGTGGAATGACGGCCAGCCGATTTACCGCCAGCTTCGCGACCGCGTTGTCGAGATGATCCTTGATGGCGTGCTCAAAGAAGGCGATCCGCTGCCTTCCGTTCGTAATGTGGCGGCTGAATACCGGGTAAATCCGCTCACCATCCTCAAGGCCTACCAACAACTGGTGGATGAGGAGCTGGTCGAGAAAAGAAGAGGTCTAGGCATGTTCGTCAAACCTGGCGCTCGCAATCTGCTGCTGCAGGGCGAGCGCCAGAAATTTTTGACGGACCAATGGCCCAGAATATCCGCCACCATTCAGCGGCTTGGCCTGAAGCAGGAAGAACTGCTGAATGGGACAGCAAATGGGCGCTCATCCCCAAACAAGAAATCAGATGACGAGTCTGACGCTGCAAAGAAGAAGGAGGAGCGCTGAAGCCATGGCATGCATAGAAGCACGTGAGCTCCGCAAGTCTTTCGGCAGAACGGTTGCACTTGATGGCGTGAACCTGCGCGTGGAAGAGGGCCGCATTCTTGGCCTGATTGGCCCCAACGGCGCCGGTAAGACCACGGCGCTGAATGCGATTCTTGGCCTTACGCCATATCAAGGCGAACTCAGAGTGCTCGGACGCGACCCCTGGAGCGAGCGCGATCAGCTTATGCGCGATGTCTGCTTCATTTCTGATGTCGCCGTACTGCCGCGCTGGATTCACATAGCGCAGGCGCTTGATTATGTTGCCGGCGTGCATCCGCGGTTTGATCGCGCAAAGGCAGAAGGTTTTCTGGCCAAGACCAACATCAGGCATGAAAGCAAGGTCAAGGAACTGTCCAAGGGGATGGTGGTCCAACTGCATCTTGCTCTGGTGATGGCGATTGACGCGAAATTGCTGGTGCTGGATGAGCCCACGCTCGGTCTTGACATTCTTTATCGCAAGCAATTTTATGATTCCCTGCTCAATGACTACTTCGACCGCAGCCGCACAATCTTAATGACGACGCATCAGGTGGACGAGATACAGGACGTCCTCACCGACGTGATGTTCATCAACCGGGGCCGCATTGTTTTCGAGTGCAGCATGGAAGAATTTGAATCACGTTATCTGGAGTTGGTCGTGCATCCTGACCGGCTCGCCGCAGCGCGGGCGCTAAAGCCGATTCACGAACGCCAGGCGCTTGGCCGCAGTATTCTGCTGTTTGAGCGGGGTGATCGCCAACAACTCGCCGGGCTTGGCGATATACGCATGCCCAGCATCGCCGATTTGTTTGTTGCGGTAGTGGGCAATCAGGTGGGCCAGGCGCAAGGAGCGGGCCAATGAACACTCCGTCAAACACCATGCCAGAATCTCACGTTGCCGCGCAGGCAGATGCACCAGCCATGATGGTGCGCACTCGCCCGTTTTACTGGTCGGTACGGCGGGAATTATGGGAAAACAGGTCTATCTATTTTGTGCCGCTGATCGCGGCAATTGTCTTTCTGGCCGGTTTTGTGATCAATACGATCATTCTTCGGGGGCGCATGCATGGAATATGGCCCACTGATCCGGCGCAACAGCACGAAATGCTTGCCGCACCGTATGAACTTGCAGCGGTTCTGATAATGGGGGCGGCCTTTTTGGTGGGAATTTTCTACTCTCTTGAGACGTTGTATGGAGAACGCCGCGATCGGAGCATCCTGTTCTGGAAGTCGCTGCCGGTTTCAGATCTCACCGCTGTGCTGGCGAAGGTCACCGTTCCACTTGTGATTTTGCCGCTGCTCAGTTTTGCAATCACCCTCATCACTCAGGCGCTCATGCTGCTGCTGAGCAGCCTGGTACTGCTGGGGAGTGGTTTAAGTGTCGCGACAATCTGGACGCACTCGTCGTTATTCCACGTCTCAGGGGTGCTGTTCTATCACATTGTGACCGTTCATGGCCTCTGGTACGCGCCCATCTACGGCTGGCTACTATTTGTTTCAGCGTGGGCCCCGCGTGCTCCGTTTATATGGGCCTTCCTGCCGCCATTTTTAATTTGCGGAGTAGAGAATCTTGCATTCAAAACCACATATTTCTTCAGCCTACTCATGCACCGCTTGTCAGGACCGGAAGTTCCCGCTACAACTCATAGCTCAAACCTGATGCATGCAATGTCAGCACTCACTCCGGCGCAATTTTTCAGCGAGCCGGGACTGTGGATCGGCCTCGCAATCTTCGCAGGCTTTGTTGCAGCAGCGGTGCGGCTGCGCCGCTATCGCGGCCCGATCTGAAGCGCCTGGAATCAGGAACTTCGGCGAATCCGCGAAAAAAGTTCGGGTAGAACAAGACGAATCTGAGTGTTTGCGATTTTGAATTCAGTGGCATCCAGAAAACCAGAAGCTTGGCAATCATAGCCGCGTTGCGTAGCGGGATCGAGAATCCAGATGTTCGCTACACCAAACCGGCGGTAATCATCGATCCGCTCCTGCATTCGCCGAAGAGTATCTTCCGGGGACAGAATTTCAATGCAGGCCAGCGGAGGCTTGGTTAGAATCTGCTCCACCGGTCGATCAAGCGAGACGAGACATACATCCGGGACGCGAAACCGGGTAGCGGAAATTTTGATTCGCTGTTCAGGAAGAACTTCAATGTTCCATTCCTGCTGGCGCTGTCCAAACCACAGGATCAGTGCGGCCTGCAATGCAGCGTGGTCGTGCTCCCCCACATTACGCTCCTCGAGTTTTCCATCCACGTAATCGCAATCCGGACGGTACGTGGTTTTCAGGTAATCACCAACCGCGACCAAAGTGCTACTTGCCATGGGACGACCCCTCGCCTTTTGTATGATACTTCACGCCCAAGTCAAGATACATAGACATGTTCCGGCATATATCTCGGCCTCAGGGGCGCGAGTGACAGGCGAATCGAATAAACGAGTTGCCGCCAATTATCAGGTCTCCGCTTAGCGCGATTGGGTTCGTTGCAAAAGCGCTTTTACAAGCTTCTTTTCGGATTCGCTGTTCGGGAAGAACTTGTATGCTCCATTTATTCTTGCGCTGATCAAAACAAAGAATTAAAGCCGCTTTCCCTTACTTTATCTGTAAATTCCCATTTTGGAACACTTAGGTACATTGTGACCGGCGTAACATCCGTAACTTGTTAATTGTTGCCTCGCAGGCCTAATGTGTTCCCAATTGCCCGGATTTTTGTAATTCAAGCAGTCAAGGAGAAGTTTGTGAATTCTACGTTAGTTGCAACGTACGATCTTCGTCTTGTTGCGCTCTCAGTCATCATTGCCATTTGCGCTTCCTATGTCGCTCTTGACCTGGCAGGGCGCGTCAACTCGGCGCGAAACAATGCGCGGGTCGCCTGGTTAATAGGCGGCGCCACAGCGATGGGGACCGGCATCTGGTCCATGCACTACACCGGAATGCTTGCTTATCGATTACCGGTCCAGGTGTATTACCACATTCCGACCGTCATTTTGTCACTGGTGGCCGCGATCGCCGCTTCTTTTGTGGCGCTCTTCATGGTGAGCCGCCCGAGCGTAAGCATATTACACGTTATTGTGGGAAGCTTGCTGATTGCCGCTGGCATTTGTGGCATGCACTATACCGGAATGGCCGCCATGCGGTTGCCTGCGATGCATCAGTGGGACCAGACACTCGTTATCTTGTCAGTGGCGGTAGCGCTGACTGTTGCGTTAGCGGCGCTGGGCCTGACATTTTTATTTCGCGAGGACGGGCACGACAAGGTGCTGAAGGGCATCTGCGCCATCATTATGGGTTTTGCCGTCCCGGCCATGCATTACACCGGGATGGCTGCCGTGAGCTTTAAGGTGATGCCGGAGACGCCGGACCTGACGAATGCGGTGGACATTTCCGGGCTTGCCAACACAGCCATCATCGCAGTTACATTTGTTGTGCTCGGCTCAGTCTTCCTGTTCAGTCGCTGGTTCCCTTCAGCCCAGGAACCATCGCCTGCGAAAGCCTAATCACGCGACCAAAGCCCAGCGCGATTGACTTTGCTTCGATAAAGACGAGTTTGCCCCGGCAGAGACCGGGGCAAATTTGTCAGATTTGCTGGACGTGTTGAAAGACCCATAATGATGAGTGCCAGCTTGGGCGCAGACGCTTCCAATCGAGCACGGGCGCTGGCGTCCCAGAGCATTTCGTCGGTGTTGCCCACACCTCCCTGCCAGCCTTCCTGAATGACGCAATCAATCACTTCGCACGGATTACAGCCGCCATAGGAAATATCGCCGCCATGAAAGATCACCTCTGGTTTTTGCTGGCGTAGATCGGTCAGCACCGCTTCCAGCGCCGTTTAGGTTTCCATGAACGTCAGAAATAATGGCAATGCGCATACATGCAAGTTTATTCCTTCGGCTTATCAGCGGACTTGCCAGAGGGCTTGTCGTCTGGGAGTTCGATTCCCAACTTCGTGATAGCAGCGCGCAGTTCCGCATCTTCCGGAGCGGCTTTGGAAAAAACGATTTTTCCATCGGCGGCAATCAACACCAGAAATGGAATGCCTCCCTCTTGAAGAAAAGAGCCTCTGATCTCTCCATCGTCGTCATGAAAATTGGGCCAGGTCACTCCATGTTTCGCGAAATATGCAGTGGCTGTTTCAGCCTCGTCATCTTCGTCAATGCTGAGAATGGTCAATCCTTTCGGCGCAGCTTCCGCATGAAGTTTTTTGAGCGGCTCAAGTGCGGCAATGCAAGGGCGGCACCAGGTAGCCCAGAAATCAAGCAACACCGGCTTGCCATGAAAATCCTGCAGCGATACATTTTTGCCATTTACTTTTTGCAAGGTTACAGCGGGGGCGTGGGTCCCGGCCAGCTTGTCAACAGGATGCAGTGGATCAGAAAATTGCGGAACCAGCTTTGCATCCGCAACCGACTGGAACGAGAAAAATGAATCCGCTATGGTTGCAACATCGAGCTCCATAACGGGATAAAGGATGATCTGGTCCTCGATAAATTTTTGTACATAGCCCCCAAAGATCGGCCCATCTTCATGGAGCCGTTGTTTGCAAAGCAATAACTTTTCTTTGTCGATCCAGAAAGTAACTTCGGCATGAACATCAGGAGAGCCGCCTGAATATCTGGGGTTGGCTTTGATTACATAACAAAGGACCGTCTTGCCATCCACAGAAACTTCTTCCTCCGGCAGATATTCAGCCGAGACTGCACGGCTTATGCTTTTCGATCGAGTTTTTAGCAAGGTCATGGCGCCGTATAACTCTGTCTGCTGCATATCCGTGCCTCCCTTAGGCAACTGTGGGCCATGCTCAGGAGTGGGCTGTTGGATGTATTCCTTTGTCGCAGGGTTATAAGTTGTCTCGATTTTGCCGTTGGAAACTTTAAGCATTTCACCAAACTCAGCTTTGTATTCAAACCGGTAGCGATTGCCGGAAGCCAGGATGGCAGTGGACATTGCTTTACTCCAATTGTGAGAAAAGTCACCCCGCGTTTCTGACTCATTCACTTCTTCAATATGGTAGTACCTGGCCCCGGCATATTTTTTGCTGACCTGCTGCAATAGCTCAGTTGCATTCGGCTTGGGGTTTGCAGCAGGTGTGGTTTGGGCAGCGCTGATGGCAGACATGCCTGCCAGGAAGAGAAGCGTGTATGAGAATCTGACCATAACAGCCTCCGGGTATTTAGCTAAGTGCTATACCACATCCAGAACGAGAGCTGAAGCCCAATTTGCGGACTAAATAAATTCCGGACCGTTCGCCCATGACTGAATAGCCACGGGAACAATTACACTATCTGGATGAGCACTGAGACCCTTAACTCATTGGCACAAGCCTCTTCTTCTTATCTGCGCTCCGCCATGCATCAGCCCATCCACTGGCATGAGTGGGGCGCGGAGGCGTTTGAAACCGCCAAGCGAGAAAACAAGCCCATTCTGCTGGACATTGGCGCGGTGTGGTGCCATTGGTG
Source organism: Candidatus Angelobacter sp. (assembly GCA_036488825.1). Classification (GTDB taxonomy): domain Bacteria; phylum Acidobacteriota; class Terriglobia; order Terriglobales; family Acidobacteriaceae; genus Angelobacter. The sequence continues at coordinate 82,446 of DASXGZ010000012.1, read as the reverse complement.
CCACGTGATGGACCGCGAATCATACGAGAGCCCGGAGATTGCGAAGATCGTGAATGAACATTTCATCGCCATCAAAGTCGATCGCGACGAGCGCCCTGACGTGGACAGCCGCTACCAGACCGCGGTGCAGGCCATCAGCGGACAAGGAGGCTGGCCGCTCACGGCGTTTCTTACCCCCGAAGGCAAACCATTTTATGCGGGAACATATTTCCCGCCGCAGGACTATCAGGGACGCCCCAGCTTTAGCCGAGTGCTGCTTACGCTGGCGCAGGCGTATCGCGAGAAACACGGCGACGTGCTGGAGTCGGCGGAAAGCGTGATGAGCGCGATTAGCCAGGCTGAGGGCTTTGCGGGCAAGTCAGGATCGCTTAAACCGGAGCTGATTGACAGCATGGTTGAATCAGCGGTGAAGCTGTTCGACCCCGAGCATGGCGGCTTTGGATCATCACCGAAGTTTCCCCATCCCAGTGCCATGGACTTGCTGATGCAGCGCTCTACGGAGACCGGCAGTGCAGAGCTGCAAAACGTGATTGCTACGTCGCTCGACAAGATGGCGCGCGGCGGCGTCTATGACCAGCTTGCCGGAGGCTTCCATCGCTACTCAGTGGACGAACACTGGATTGTTCCGCATTTTGAAAAAATGTCATATGACAATTCTGAGCTGCTCAAGAATTATGTTCACGGATATCAGCTCACCGGCAACGAATTTTTTGCGTTCGTGGCAAAAGACATTGTCCGCTGGATGGATGAAGTGCTGTCTGATCGCGAGCATGGTGGATTCTACGCCTCGCAGGATGCCGATATTTCGCTGGATGACGACGGCGACTATTTCACCTGGACGCTGGACGAAGCCGAAGCCGCTCTGGATACCGACGAATTGCAAGTGGCCATGCTGCACTATGACATTGGCGAGGTGGGCGAGATGCATCACAATCCCGCCAAAAATGTACTTTACCTGCGCGCCAGCATTGACGAAGTAGCAGAGCGGGTAAAGAAAGCGCCGCAGGAAGTGCAGGTAATTCTGGATTCGGCAAAGAAGAAGATGTATGCCGCGCGGCTGCAACGCACAACGCCTTTCGTGGACAAGACAGTTTATGTTGGCTGGAACGCGCTTTGTATTTCCGCGTATCTGAAAGCTGCGCGCGTGCTGAACCTTGTGGGTGCGCGAAAGTTTGCGTTGAGATCGCTTGATCGCATCCTCTCACAGGGCTGGGATGCGAAGCAGGGCTTGCAGCGCGTTCTGGCTTATTCAGATCCAGAGGCGGCAAAACGCCGCGTGCCGGGTGTGCTGGAAGATTACGCTTTTACCGCTGTCGCCTGCCTGGATGCATACGAAGCCAGCGCCGACCTGAGCTATTTCCACTTTGCCGAGAAGATTGCAGCCGCCATGGTTGCGCGCTTCCATGATCCTAATGAAGGCGGTTTTTTCGACATGGCAAGCGGCCCGGATGTTGGCGACGGGCTGGTCTTGGGCGCACTCGCCGCGCGACGCAAGCCCTTACAGGATTCGCCAACTCCTGCCGGCAATCCCTTGGCTGCCATTGCTTTGCTGCGACTGCATGCTTACACCAATGATGCCCGCTACCGCGATCTGGCGGAAAGCACCTTGAAAGCTTTCGCCGGAATCGCCGCGCAGTATGGCCTTTTTGCTTCAGCTTATGGGATTGCGCTGGACATGTATTTGCGTCCGCATACACAGGTGGTAGTGGTCGGAAGCGGCACAAGGGCCGAGCACCTGGAATCCGCTGCGCTCAGGAGCTTCGATCTAAACAGAGCTGTCCTTCATCTGCGCGAAGGAGAAGCTGTGCCGCAGATGCTTCCACCAGCGCTGGCGGAAACCATTCCCAATTTGCCTGCGATCAAGAAAGGACACACGGTTGCTGTAATCTGCAGCGGCTTTACTTGCAAGCCGCCGATATCCGAACCGGCGGAACTGGAGAAAGCGCTGGGCGGGTAATTGTGTGTCGCCCCTCCGGGGCTCATATCAGCGTGAGGACGCGACCAAGCTGGCGCACGCACATCTGGATAGCGGCAATGATCTGTTCTTGGGACAAAACACCTTAAGGAAAGGCATTGAGAAAAGTTAGGTACAGCAAGGAGCCCGGAGAAACGGCTGGCAAAAATCGGGAAAACGCCGAGTGCAACGGTCGATTCGAGGCAAGAAGCTAAAGAGCGGCCCTGCAGATGCTTTATGAAGATGCATCTTGAGGCAGTACAAAGCGAATCATAGGCGAATCGAAGGCGGGAGTCAATAGGCAAGTCGAATGATAATGCGGCTGGCTGGCCCGGAAAATTGGTTTGCGGGTTTCAGGCCCAGACTCTATGCTAACGATGTAAGTATGCCAGATGAGAAAGACTACGATGGCTTGCAAGTGGCTCTCCAAAGGATCACGGAAGCCAAATACAAGGGATCTGCTGCACTTTCTCTGGCTGGTTTGGGCCTTATGGCCGTTCCAGAAGAGATCGCTCAGCTTTCTAACCTCCAAGAACTCGATCTAAACAACAACCACATCAGCATCATTACAGCCTCGATCACTCAGCTCTCGCGCCTTCGTAAGCTCATCCTAAAATTCAACCGCGTCGACTCCATTTCGGACGCGATCGTTCAGCTCTCCCTCCTCGATGAGCTTGATCTTAGCTTCAACAATTTTACTCAGTTTCCAATGTCAGTCGCTCAACTCTCCAATCTTCGCGGGCTCTATCTTGGGAACAGCGGCGTCAGATTTATTCCCGACTCCATCGCCCAGCTCTGTCTACTTCAGCATCTCGATCTAAGCTTCAACCAAATCACCGTAATTCCGGGGGCTATCGCTAAGCTCTCACAGCTCAGATCTCTTTCCCTAAGCAGTAACAGCATCACGGAGGTTCCCGGATTCATCGCTGGGCTCTCCCGGCTCCAAGCGCTCTATCTTAGCGGCAATAAGATAACCAAGATACCTGAGGTTGTTGCTCAACTGTCTCAACTCGAGAGCCTTGGACTTGCTGCCAATGGGATCCGTTCAATACCTAATCATGTGGCGTGGCCCCCTAAGCTCCGCGAACTGATTTTGGGGTCTGATGAGTTGTATCGCTCCGTCTACACAGAGTATAGGGGTGCCAAGAACCGGATCACTGCGATTCCCGAATCAATTACCCAACTGCCTCAACTTGAGGTACTCGACCTCAGCAACAACCTATTGACAACTGTACCTGAAAAGCTGGCACAAGTTCCGAACTTACGCAAGCTGTTCTTGCACGGAAATCCAGGTCTGGGCATCCCGGCAGAGATTCTTGGACCAACTGCCAAGGCGGTTAATTTCGAGGGGCAGGTTCCCAGACCTCCACTGGAGATTCTGGCATATCTCACTCTTGCAGCAACGGACTCGCGCCCCCTGAACGAGGCCAAGCTGATCCTGGTCGGCCAGGGCGCAGTGGGCAAAACGTCACTCGTGAAATCGCTCTCCACAGGTAAGTTCAAGAAAGGCGAAAAGACCACCGAGGGCATCAAGATCAGCGACTGGGAATGCCCCATTAATAAGCAAGACACAGTTACGGTCCACATCTGGGACTTTGGCGGGCAGGAGATGATGCATGCCACCCACCAGTTCTTTTTGACCCAGCGCAGCCTTTACCTGCTAGTGCTCAACCGCCGGCAGGGCGGGACGGACCGCGAGGCCGACTACTGGTTCCGGCTGATCCGCGCCTTCGGAGGCAAGGATGCGCCGGTCCTTGTGGTGCTCAACAAACAGAGATCTGAACCCTTCGACGTGAACCGCGAGGGCTGGCTGGAAAAATACAGGGGCAACATCAAGGGCTTTGTGCTCTCCGACTGCGAAGACAAAAAGTCTATTACGCAGCTCAAACGCGAAATCGTAAAAGAACTCACGGCCATGGAGAGCCTCAAGGCGCGTTTTCCGCGGCGCTGGTTTGCTATAAAAAATACGCTATCGCAGATGGCGGCGGAACACATAACTTTTGACGACTATAGAAAACTTTGCCAGCGGCTTGGCGAAGGCGACCCGGCCAGTCAGACTTCTCTTGCCGGCTTTTTACATGACCTGGGAATCGCTCTGAACTATGGCCAGGACCCACGGCTTAGATTCAATTACGTTCTCAAGCCCGAATGGGTAACGCAGGGAATCTATGCCCTGTTGCACGCCTTTGTTCGTCAAAAGGGCGTTTTCACTCACGCCGAGGCGGAAAAGGAACTGTCGAAGAAGAGATATTCTCCGGAAGACACGCATTTTATTCTCGGCCTGATGGAGCGCTTCGACCTGAGCTTCCCGCTCGATGAGAAACCGCGCCGCGTATTGATTCCCGAGTTGCTCGATGACCAGCAGCCTAAAGACGCAGCCAATTTCAAGCCAGCTGAGTGCCTGAACTTCGGCTACAAATATCCGGTTTTGACAGAGGGTTTGCTACCCCGCTTTGTCGCGCGCACGCATCATCTGGGCCAGATGAAAACACGTTGGAAGAGCGGTGTTATCCTCGAGGATCCCTCAAGCGGTTGCAGGGCGCTGGTGCGCGCCGACGCTGCCGAAGCCGTAGTACGAGTTCACATCGACGGACCGCAGGAGGGGCGCCGGGAATTGCTTGGGATTATCCGTTACAACTTCGAAGTGATTCATTCTGACTACGAATTCAAGCCGGAAGCCCTCGTCTATTCTCCTGAAGCTCCTCAGGAAGCGTTGTCAGTAAAAAAGCTCGAAGTGCTAGCGCGAACCAAAGCAACCGTCGATGTTGTATTGCCCAACCATACCTCGATTGAGAAGAACATCGCAGAGCTGATTGATCCGGTGATGTCGACTCCGGCACCTCTCAAGCTGTTCCTGAGTTATTCCCACTTAGACGAGAGATCAATTGACGAGCTGCGAAAAGACTTGAGGGTAATGGAGCGCAATGGGCTCATGCGGCCCTGGTATGACCGCGCCCTTACTGCCGGGGAAAAATGGGAGCCAGCAATCCTGAATGAGCTGAAGGCCGCAGAGATTGTTGTCTGCCAGATCAGCAGAAATTATCTTGCGTCGGATGCGTGCATGGCGGAGTTGAATGCAGCGATAGAGCGCAGTGCTTCGCTTGAAGCAACGGTAGTTGCATACGTTTTGAACGATTGCGGATGGAAAGAAGAAAAGCGGCTGAGAGAATTTCAATTGCTACCTACCGACGGCAAACCGCTCTCGGATTGGAAAGATGAGAATAAATATTGGCGGGCCGTTGCGGAAGGGATACAGAAGGCGATCAAGAAATTTCAGAGGGAGAGGAAATCCATGCCGCAACGGGCGGGGATGGAAAATTGATGTGTCTCCCCTCCGGGGCTCATATCATTTTTTTACGCTTACCCACCCTTCCGGCTTCGCATGCGCTCGCCTTCAGAGGTGGGCTAACCTCTTAACGGGCTTACAGCCCTGTTCGTCGTAGCGGAATCGGCATCCAGACCTGAAGAGCATTTTCTGCCAGGAATTAAAGCCGCGCTTGCGCAATGACGCTATCGATAATCCTCTAACACTCCTGCGGCGCGGTTCAGCGCGTCAGTCAGGACTTGCAACTGCTCGGTTGTAAGCTGCGCGTTCTTGGCGTCAATCGACTCATTCACGCCGGGGATCACAACAGCAGCGTAGCCTGTGTATTGTCCTGGAGCGTAAATCAGATGCCGGAACCACGGACGGTTCGGCAATCCCTGAGGTGAAAGCAGCGCTCGCTCCGCGGCAATCAAAGTCTGGTTCAGTTTGACTGCATCTTGCGGCGGATTTTTCTGGACCGCGAGCACCCTGGCTCCGGCATTCATAAAGCGCTTGGCTGCATCGGCGGCTTTACTGAAATCTGGCGCACTGGCGCCCAGAACGCGGGAAGCCTTGTCACGCGAGTTTTCAATGTAAGCGCCGATCTCGCGGCCATAAAGCTCATAATCGTACGGCAGCACGTCAGCCTGGGCCATGTGCAACGCCTCAATGCCAAAGACGCGGGCCATCTCTTGCTCATAAACAAATGTGGGATCGCCGAATTTCTTGAACCAGTTGAAGTTGTCAAATGCGGAGTGATACACGCCATACGGCCCGCTGGAGGTCATGTCAGTGGAAGGAATGCCGAGATGCTGAATGAAAACGCTGTAGTCAGAGCCGCTGCCGAGATCGCCGACAGGCACATCATTTTCTACGCGCGCATTCGGCGTGCGCCCCTGGTTGCCGTCAGGACGTCGATTGGGCTGGCCCATCTTTTCTTCTTTCCACACGTTGTAAAGCATGCCGCCTTTAGGACTGGGCACAACTTTGGTCACGTCGCGAATAAAGCCTTTTAAGCTGGGCACAGCGGACGCGCCAAAGTTGGTACCGGAAACCGCTACGTCCAAATTGAAATATGCGACAGCGTGGGCCAGGTCTTTCTCATGCTCCTCACCCCATTCTGTACTGCCTATAAGTCCTTCTTCCTCGGCATCCCATGAGGCAAATACAACCGTCCTATCCGGCCGCCATCCGCGCCGCAATAATTCCGCAAAGCCATGTACTGTCTCCAGCAAAGCTGCGGTGCCGCTGTTCGGATCCACGGCCCCGTACACCCACGCATCCCGATGGTTCCCCAGCACCACCCATTCGTCCGGATACTTCGTCCCCTTCACTTTCCCGATCACATTCCAGATCGTCCAATACCGGTAATTCTGCTTCAAATGCATCTTCACCTTCACCGGCCCCGGCCCAACGTGATAGGTAAACGGCAGCGCTCCTTGCCAATCGCGAGGCGTTTCCGGCCCCGCCAGATTTTCCAGGATCGGCCTCGCGTCGCCATACGATAGCGGGGTTGTGGGAATCTTTGGCATGTCAGCCGCCTGCTCCGGCGGCACGCGCTTTGACGCCGGCAAGTCAATCGTCGACGCAAACCCTGGCGTCGTGGGATCGCCCGGATACTTAAACATGTACTGAATCGACCCGCGCTGCACGCCGCTCTCCGGACGCCACGGCCCCTTCGGATACGCATCGCCTTTGAAATATCCGTCGTCAATCGGATCGGAATAAATGATTACTCCCGCTGCGCCGTGCTCTTCCGCCACAAAACTTTTTACGCCGCGAAAATTATCTCCATACCGGACAATTACGATCTTTCCCTTCACATCGATTTTCAGGTCTTCCAGCTTTTTGAAATCTTCCGGACGGCCATAATTCGCGTACACCACCTCCGCCTCAACATCGCCCGAAGGCGACGACCCACTGAACGGCATCACCACTTTGGGATTGTCCGCCAGCGGATCACCATCCACATGCTCCGGGTGCGGCCCATTCATCTTCACATTCGCCGGCGCTGTCACCGTCACGCTGATCTCTGAAGGCCGGTTCATCCACACCGAATACTTCACCTCTTCCGTCTCCAGACCGGCGATATCAAAGTGCTTGGCCACATGGTCTGCCGTGGCCTTGTCCTCGGGCGAACCGGCAATGTGCGGCACCGCCGTCAGTATCTTTAAGTGCTGCTCCGCGCGCGCGGGGCTGGGATATCCCATAAATTGCTCGTCTACCTGATACTGCTTGGTGAAATCCCTGAAGCCAAAAATCTGCGGAGGCGGAACTTGCGGCGCTGGCAGAGCAACGCCTTGCGTAGTAACCAATGGCGCGCCGTTATTTTGTGCGGGCGTAGTCTGTGCTGCAGGGCCTTGCATTGCCGCTTGCGCGCTTCTATCTTGCGCAGCCGTGCTCGACGCATTCGTTCCCTGCTGCGCTGCGCTCTGCTTTGACTGATCTGTGCCCGCGCTGTTTTGCAAGGCAAAACTGGAAAGAACAAAGACCGATACAATGACGACAATTAATTTGGCGCGTTTCAATTCCTTCTCCTGGTTTTCTTACAGATTCTCGACAACAAGTGATTCCTATCACGCGCGGACTTCATCCGTGCCGTACAAGACCAATCCCGGAGGTGGGAGACGACTCTCCCACACTGTCATCTTGAGCGCCGCCCGTGGGAGCGTAGCGACTAAGGGCAAGTCGAAAGATCCCGACAATGCATTCCTTCACCATGCCGCTTCAGGGAATTCCCACAAGAACCCACAACCCGAGCCGCGACACCTTGACGGCATAATTCGCCTGTCGCTATGCTGCTTGCTAATGGCTAAAGGCCAAAAGCTAACGGCTAAACACGAATTACTCCCACCGTTCTCGCGAACGAAAAAGCTTACACTATCCGGTGCCTTTTATTCGAATCCCCGCGCCATGCAAGCCCGATTTTGGCTTGCATAGGTAAAGGTGCCCCCGGTTGTGCGACGCTCCGAAAATAAAAACCCCCGCCGTCTCGGGCGGGGGTGATTGGGTTGAATTTTGTTACTGACTACTGATTACTTCTTTGAGTGAATTCTTTTTGCTGGCTACTGCTGATTACTTCTTGGGTTGGATTTTTGTTTTGTTTACTGATCACTGCTGATTGCTTCTGAAGTTGAACAACTGGCGTGCAGCTAAAACACAAAGCCAAGCGCCAAACATCAAGAGCCAATGGGCTTAAGTTAGGCCGTGTTTCACGCACTCTTGTGTAATTCGTGGCTGCGGGCCGGCTGATACTTTCCGGGGACGCTCCTGGCTGCAATTGCAAGCCGGTTCCAGGCATTGATGCTGGCAATCGCCAGCGTAAGGTCGGCCAACTCTTTCTCGTTGAAATGCCGGCGGGTTCTTTCGTACACGTCATCGGACGCATGTGTTTCTTTGATGTTGGTGACCGCTTCGGCCCAGGCCAGGGCCGCGCGTTCGCGCTCGCTGTAATATGGCGATTCCTCCCAGGCATCCAATCCATAAAGCCGCAGCTCGCTCTCGCCCCGGGCGCGCAGGTCTTTCCAGTGCATGTCCAGGCAATAAGCGCAACCATTGATCTGGGAAACCCGCAGCTTGATCAAATCAAGCAGCGTCTCATCAAGCCCGCATTGGCGGAGATATTTCTCCAGACCGAGCATCGCTTCATAAACGCCGCGTCCAACTTTCAGATAATCAATTCTCGGCTCCATGCTATTCCTCATGCTAATTTGCTGATCTCTTTTTATTGATTTTCTTTTGGATGTCCGCTGCGGCGATTCGATGCTCCTTCTTGCCGCCAATCTCCCATCCCGAGCGGAGCGAAAGACCCCTATTGCAATGATGCTTTGCAGTTCATAGCCGCGATGATGTGCACCCGACTCGTTGCCCGTGTAGCACAGCCGCCCCCGGCTGTGTGCGGTCTTTGGCTGATTGCTGAATGCTGAGTGCTTTTTCCAGACAAGTGTCAGGGCACGAGTTTACTGACGATTATTCACTTTACAAAGGGTAATGCTTGGGGTTATCTTTATTCATCGTGAATGTTACCCGTTTCTTTTCTTTGGTTTGTGGGCTTCTGACTCGCGCAAAATCTTACGCAGATCGCGCTTTATCCCTGATACGAGCTTATGGGTTGGGACTCGCTCAAGAATCGACTTCGATTTCTTCTCTTTACGAGGTGGCATAGTGACGCTCCCTGATATCAATAGATTGTTTCCAACTGACGATCGTTGCCGCGAATTGCTTATGCGCCTGCGCTGGCCTGAAGGCGTTATATGTCCGCACTGTAAAGACACGCGAGTTTCTACACTGAAGGATTATGGGCGATTTGAATGTGTTGGCTGTGAGTATCAATTCACGGTGACGGCGGGAACGATATTCCATGACTCCCATTTGCCGCTGACAAAATGGTTCCTTGCTGTCCTGCTTTTGGCTGAAGCAAAAAAGGGCATGAGTGCCAAGCAGCTTCAGCGCACTATTGGAATGGGCTATAAGACTGCGTGGTATCTCTGCCATCGCATCCGTAGAGCCATGGCAGGGGCAGACCGTGTGAATGGCACAGTAGAAATGGATGAGACTTACATTGGAGGCAAGCAGCACACTTACAGCAAAGCCGGATTCGGGGATTCCAATAAGCAGGTTGTAGTCGGCATCCGGCAACGTGGCGGCGATCTCAGGTTCTTTCACGCTGAAGATGCCAAGAGTGGCACACTGGCGAAGTACATCCGCGAGAACATTAGCTCCGATGTGGAAGTGCTCGTAACAGATGAACTCAACTCTTATCCCACTGCCATCAAAAACACGGAGTTTCAAAATAAGCACAAAACGATCAAGCACAGAGCCAAAATTTATGTTGACGGCGACATCCATACGAACACTGTCGAATCGGCATTCTCTCTGCTCAAGCGCGGCATTGTCGGAAGCTGGCACATGGTCAGCGCGAAGCATTTGCAAGCCTACCTTGGAGAGATGGAGTTTCGCTTTAATCGCCGTAAGAAGTCCGATTTGTTTATAGATACCTTGCGTCATATGATTACCGCTCATCCTCTGACGTTTGAATGTCTGACTGCGGAACCTGATGATTTCGCGGCTTAGAAGAGAGAAGTTTCCTAGCAATGGACAAAAAACAGCTTGTGACTATTGCCGTTACCGCCGCAGTTAGCGTAGTAGCCAAAGAAATCTTCACATGGGTTGTCGCTCGCGCCAAAAGCCAAGCCGCTGCCAATGTAATTAAGCAAACAGCCAGTAGGGCTTTCACACATAATGTCAGAATGGCCATTTGGTATACGTCGTGGATCGTATGGGGTTCGTTTTTGCTATGGCGCATATTACGCATGGCTGGCCCTCCTACGCGAATTGATGTAGTTGTAATTGTGACTGATATGGCTGTTGTCGTATGGTGGTCCAGCAGACTCATACAGCATTTTGCGTTGCTGTACTTTCGGCGCAAAGCCTCTCGCGAACTCATAGAGTCCACCGCTCAAGCAGTCGAATAAAAGTGAGTTATGCAGATTCCCTTTCAAAGTCTGCTGAGCAGTTGCGGGAGTGACATTCCAAAGCTGTCTGCCAGTATTTCCAGAGCGCGCAATCCGGCTTCTTTCTTTCCGGTTTCCAGATTGGAAATATGCGCTCTGCCGATGCCCGTATGGACTGCCATATAAGCTTGAGTCCAGCCCTTTTGCTGCCTGAGTTTTCGCAGCTTTCGTCCGAAGCGAATACAAATATCCTCGTTTGCCATTCGGTAATAATGGCTGTATCCTTTGGGCTACGTGGTTGCCTATAGGATACAGACAATGGAAGTCGAAAAAGACATAACTAATGAAAGCAAAGTTGAGATTTACGAGACTCTGGCCGTCATCAATCGCTCTTTTGAGCAGATCATCTCTGCGCTCTACAAACTGGAGAAGAGAGTCGATCTCGGAGACGATTACGCCTATAACCAAGAAATCGTTGCAAGCGATCTGTGGGCGCGAATAAACACCCATGCCCTTGCCAGCATCACGAAGCGCGAATTGGAAGAAAAAAATCATTTCAGCAAAATGAAAGCCAACCTCGGCAGACAGCGGAAGAAGTAGCCTTTTATCTCTTTTTGTTTTTCGTTCTTTTCTTCCGCATCTCTTCTATGTGTTTCCTGACTGGCCCTACCGTTGTACGGTCAAACTCATTCATCTCATTAAAGGCCCACAGAATATCCTTGTGTGCTTCGCTTGGTACCACCTTGGGAACGTGCTGCTGCCATACTGCCCTGAGTTTTCCGTCCAGTTCGGGAACCATCATCTGGTATCCCTTAGGAGATAACATCCAGCCCCATGTTCTTCGCCCGACATCGGTAGCAGATTCGGCCATAAACTTAGCCACAAATGCGTGATATACAGTATGGATGCTGCTTTTTGAAACATTCTGTTCAAAGAAACACAGCATGTTCACCGCAGCAAAATCTCCATTCCCAATAGCCCAGTATCCCGGCTCATCTCTTACTTCGGCTAATCCTGGATTTGAAACCGTGAAAATGTGGGGTACTTCGTAGGTATCAAAGCCGATCACCAGAAATGTGATTTCCAATTTGACGCGCTCTATTTGAGCGCACATGTTGTCGAAAACGTCTTCCCCAAAATACTCACGCCCTTTTTCCAGAAACGTCTTCATGTCTATATTCCAACGGCCCAAGACCTTGTTGGCCGCTGTTTTTGACAAATGCTCTTTGTATGCCTGCTCAAAAGCCGTCGTCATGGTTTCTAGCGTATTTTTGCGCTCTGTAATTATCTTGCTCACTGCATCGACTATCGGTCGTGCAGGCGCAACATCGTTGCCTGCATAAAGAGCAAACCAGTTACGCGGAAGCCACAATCCTTTTGTGGCCGCATTCTCGTTAGAATAATCACCGTGAGAAACGCGCATATCAGCAAGCGCGACAATACGACGATCTATCATTTTCGCGGGATGTTGCTGAAGGCAGATAGCTGCTAGGCAAACGGACATTCCTACTCCTATGTCAGCGAGGGAGATGGGACAGCGCTCGCGGAAGTGTGATTCGGGGCGCATTTAGAGCACCCCCTGAGAAGCAGGATAGGGCCAAGTTAACCCTTGGTCAAGTGAATAATCTTGAGTTTACTCGTGCCGTAACGACGCTTTCCCCGTCTGTCATCCTGAGCGACGGCGAGGGAGCGCACGCGACCGAGGAGAAGTCGAAGGATCCCGAGAATGTCTCCTCCGTCATACTGACTCAGGGAGTTCTCTTCCAGAATGCCTGTGCTACCATTTTTCGTGATGCGCGACGGCTCATACTACGAGTTCTGGGTTTACATCCTCACCGGCAGCACCGGTACGCTTTATGTCAGGCGTGAGTGAGCGAAAAAGCCGTTCAAAACTAACTACTTCCTTGCGCCGCAGGCCTAAGCGCAGCGAAGCGGAGTGCTTAGGGATCAGGTCTTCCTCCCATAGGCTGCCTCATCGCCGGATTTTTATCGCACCTCTTTACCGCGCCCCACGTCATCGCCGACATGCCTCGCTGGCCCTCGGCGGAAACCTGGCAGTGTATGTGAATAAGGAAGGGTTGAGGGAGTTGGGTTAATTTTGGTGGAAATCCTATAGTTTAAAGGGTTGCCAGTCGATGCCGGTCGAGGTTAGAACTACTTACGGTTACGGTCGACGAGTTGGATCATCAACGAAACTAGTCCGATGACCATTGACGTTAGACCGATCACCAGGGATACAACAGGTAGTAGGGTGTTCATCAACGTTCCTTCCACCTGCTGATTAGTATAGGCTTTCATAGGCAAAACTGAACTTCCCTCTAAGCAGATGAAAGATATAGGGTTAGTCTGCATCTATCGAACTAGGCAGTAGCGTGCAACCGCTAGTCAGAGCAGCACGCGGCCTGCACTTGTCTCATTCGATGGAGGGCCAGCTTCTACAAAATGCTCACTTCACCTCCGTCTCCTATCCTTCCACCACCTGCCACTCGCCGCCGGGCAAACGCCACACCTGCATGATGTGTCCTGATCGTGTACGTCTCATGTGTCGCCTGTCGCGTGCCATGGTCGGTGATCATCGCCGTATACACTGCCGTCTTGCCCAGCGCTTTTACCTGCTCTTCTGACTCTTCGGTAGCAGTCTCGTCGTTGTGCCACTGCCTTCATGATCTCCGACTTCCCAATCACGCGGCCAGTATGCGTAATGCCCATGTAGTCGTCGGCAAAACATGCGCCCCACCGTCTCCGTGTCATGGCGGAGCCACGCTTTGTCCATCTCGTGCTGCCTGCCGATAATTGCCTGCTCCACCGTCCTTCAACGGCTGAAGCAGGCAGAGTATGAGAATGATTTGCATGCGAGCAGTGTAAACCGTTGTCGGTGCAATTGGGCAGACCCGACTCGAACAGCCGAGCGTCGTAGGCGCAAAAAGTAGCCCCCGGATGGACGGAATAAGCGAATAATAGTCCCAGGCTCCACCGGAGCGACACTAGCAAGGGTTATTAGAACACCGTAGCTTTCCTAAACTATACGATTTAAGCTCTTCTCATGAACGAAGCTGTACGATCAGGCGAAACTTCGGTACCGGACAATTTTTTTGCTGAGCTTTACGATTCAGCGGTTGCGTCCGGCACGCCACCACTGGAATTCCACATCTTCGACGCCCAGCTCGCCCCGCGTCTTAATTTCGAATGGCTCTGCGCGCAGATCCCGGATAAAAAGGACTTGACAGAGCTAACAAGCCTAGTGCAGGAAGGGTACATTCGAAAGTGGCCGGTAGACGGCGGCTCCTACGGCTTCACATTGTATAGTGTGGAGGAGTTTAAATTCCTCAAAAGACTGCGCGATTTTAAACGGTATGACGATGAAGAGCTAAAATATATTGCTATGCTCGCGCAGCGCGACATTGATGGCACCATTGAGATACTCCCCTATGACAAGTTGGACGAGTCTGACTTAGTTTCGTTCCGGGTTCGTTTAATCGACTTGATTGCTGAAGAGGAACACCACATTAAGTGGCGCACTGAGAACAATCTCGATATTACTGAACACCAAGAGCGCCTACACAATTGGCAAAAGTGGCAATCAGCTGTTACAGAAAAGGAAGATACCGATTTGTCAGAAAGGCAGCGACACAAAATAAGCCGGTTTCTGTTTCAATTGCGATTGATTGATGAGTTCGTTCGAATTGACAATTCCAAACGATTCCAATCTCTTGTTTTGCAAGGCTATAGCCCCGAGGTATTTTTTAAGTCGTGGGAACAACAATTTGGCGGTGAAGCTACATTCGGCAAAATTGATTGGCATTCGACGTTGGAAACTTTTAAGTACTCCAGGGCGCAGGGCAGACGATTTCCACTACGTACCCCGGATTTTTACCTGACTGAGAATGGAATTCATTTTTCACAATACCTTTCTCCAGCGGCTTACTTACGCATCTATGATCGTTACGACCTCAGCGAACTCTTCCCGTTGATTGAGCAATTGGGCAGAGATCTTTGGTATCCAACGGTACTCCGCACAGATGAAGCTCAATGCGCTGGGTGCGGCAATTCTTTTCGGCGCACTTTAAGCACGAAGCAATATTGCAGCGACAAGTGTCGCAATCGAGCCCGCGGCCGGCGTTGGAGAGCGCGTGATCCGGAAAGGGCACGTATGGCTCAAGCGCGATACTGGAGGAGCTATGGAGAGGAGGAACCATGAGCGAGGCGTCCCAATCGCAACTTGCGCCAGCAGTTATTGAGCCGAGCACGCCGCGCAAAGAGTTTGATTTCGAATTGCAACGACAAAAAGCCGTGGACTCATTCGCTAAAGTGCGTCCTTTGTATGAAGACTTTTCCACAGTTGTCCGTAATATTTTACGTGAGACATTCGAGCGCAAAGGGATCAAGAGCCATTCCATTGAAGCGCGTGCAAAATCTCTCGAAAGCTTTGGCCAAAAAGCAATGTCCCCCTCTGAAACCGACATCAATGTGCCAAAGTATCCCGATCCACTGAAGCAAATTACCGATTTAGCAGGCGTTCGTGTAATTACCTTTTTTCCTAAAACTCTCGAAGAGGTCGATAAAAATATTAAAGAGCAGTTCCGTGTCATTGAGACAGTGGATCACACGAAGTCCTTACACGAAGCAGAACAATTCGGATATCAAAGTGTACATTACCTCGTTCAACTTAAAGCAGACAGGATCAAATTACCTGAATACCAGAAATTTGATGAAGTTATAGCCGAAATCCAAATCAGAACTGTCTTGCAGCATGCGTGGGCAGAAATTGAACACGACATCCAATACAAATCTAATGTCACGATTCCCGAAGAAATAAGGCGTCGATTCATGGCTTTGGCAGGGATGTTGGAAATCGCAGACCGAGAGTTTCAAGCCATACAGGATGACGATCTTTCCCTACGGGTCCAGGCGCGGCAATTAATGAACGAAGGAAATTTTGAAAAGGTTGAAATCACGCCCGACGCAGTAAAATCCTATCTCGATAGGAAACTTGGGCCTGACGACCGCATGGCAGAATTTAGTTATGATTGGACTGCACGTTTACTCCGCCAACTAGGCTTCACAAATTTCCGACAGGTTGATGAATGCATCAAGGGCTATGATGATGACCGTGTTAGCCGAATAATGTACGATAACCGGCAAGGACAACTGACGAGATTCGAAAGCGTGTTGATTGCTTCAATGGGGCCGAAGTTCTTTGAACAGCATCCCTGGAAACGACTTGCCTGGTTTAAAAATAGTATGCAAGAGCGATTCAATCGGCTAAAAGAAGCGGGCATTACGATAGGGAGTTATAACCATGGCTCTGCTGCCAACCACGAATGATGTGCCCGCTTCCCGCTTCCAGAAGACCCGCCTGACGAATTAATCCTGATTATATGGCTTAAGCTGGTCTTCAGATCTCCCGTGTGAACTGTCTGAGCTCACCAATAAAATCATAATTGTCCGACTTGATATGCAACTTATGTCCTGATATTTCTAAGCTCGACATCCTTTCAATGCCTGTTTCCAAACGAACCGGGTATGTGAATCGACCGTTACCATCATTCACGCCCATCACGCTGTGCGTCTGGCCAACCACAATGACCAAGCAGATTTTGGTCTCATTCTTCACCTCCATGGGTACAGGGTGAAAGACTACAACATCGCCTTGATACTCTAGGTGCCTCGCGAGCACCTCCTTTGCGTTTTTTAGGCGATTTTCAATATCACGCGCTGAATTTCCCAAACCGACAATTTCCCGCTGATCTGTAACTCCGATGACAAGCACTCCGCCGGAGCTATTAGCAAAACTCGCAACGTCTTCCGCGAACACCACTTTTGCGCGATCCCGTTCTGATTGTTCCCTAACATGCCACATGGTGAGCGTCTCTTTAAAATCCCACAGTTGGGTCTCTGTTTTTTTTGTCTGAACCGCTCTGGCGACGAACTCACGCCAGAATGCGTCACTGTGCATCACATTTTTTTGTTCTTCAAACTTATCGATATCAATAAGAATATTTCTTAGAGAATCTCTGATTTCCGCAAAATAAATGCTGCACTCCTTGAAAATCTTTTTGCTAGCACGTGCTAAAACGCGCTTCACTGGTACGGTAATCTCAGCGCTTTCGTCAATCTGTTCGGGATCCATGCTTTCCCATATTTCATATGAAAGCTCCGCCTCAATGTATTCGTAAGTTGAGGAGATACGATCCCTTAGCCCCAAGACTATCTCAACACACAGTTCCAGGTTATTTTTATCGGGAACAGACGGAGCATTGAGCGGAACAGCAAGCCACCGATCGCTCATTCTCGTAGAACCCCAGACTCTGTATGTGAAGAGAATTATTGGAGCGAGACGATCCCGGGCTTCCAACCACGCTACATATTTATAAATCGATTGAATCTCCTTCTTTTGCTTCTCTGCAAACGCTCTTAATAGCAAAAGGAGTTCGTCATATGTTTGGGGATGCGCATCTTCCAGTTTACCTGCCTCATTTTTCAAGCTCTGAGCAGACTCTAGCGCACCCTGTGTCTGCTCCCGTAATTCGGGGAGCCGTGGATCCTTCTTGAATACCCACCAATGAATTTCATCCGCCCCGACCTCGTGGCCAAATTCTGTCCACTCTGTTGTATATATTCCTTTGTACTTCTCAATTCGCTTTAAACGAAGCGAATCCATCAGGTTTGCAGCTCTTAACAAACTCCAATGAATCTTTCCGAGAGCCAAAGTAGCCTCGGAGAAGACAGATTCATTTCTTTGCATCATAGATATCATTGCAAATAATACCAGTAGACGAAAATTCATACATTCCCTATCGGCACCTGCCGTAGCGAGCTATGTAATGTGATACAGTTCTTTCAATTTTGTGAGGTACGACCATGAGCGAAACCTACAAGCAA
Organism: Candidatus Angelobacter sp.; assembly: GCA_036488825.1. Taxonomy (GTDB): domain Bacteria; phylum Acidobacteriota; class Terriglobia; order Terriglobales; family Acidobacteriaceae; genus Angelobacter. The sequence goes on along the minus strand of DASXGZ010000012.1, from coordinate 64,853 downwards.
CTGGTGCGGCGATGGTTTGAAAAAGTCTGGATGACCCGTCTGCCTAAAGGCCCGCGTCCGGGCACGCCGGAGCGCTAGACGCAGACACTGATCCTGCCTCAAGTTTTTCAACTGATCCAGGATCGGGCCGCGTGAGCGCCATTGATGAAGCTTTCTCTTGAAGGCGTAGGCTTTTGGACTGGCCGGGAGCGATACGGCGGGCCCACGGTGCGCCGGGGTTCAAACCTTTTGTGCGCAATTTGTTTCTCGGGCAGGCGGATCTCGCTGTAACGCATCCGATTCAGATTTCCGGCAGCCTCGATCACGCCGGATTCCGCTAGATGCTTGATGCGGAGCCCATAGAATACGTCCGGTATGCCGTGAAATTCGTCATAGATCTCTTTCATCGTCTGTCCAATAACGTATGCCACCTTATGCCACTGATGCGACGTGTGCGACAGCAGGCACTCGTCGATGCGCCGAAGCTGTGCAGCCGTCAGCAATCGCTGCTGGGCTTCCGCCTCTGGTGTCATCGGTTCATCAGGGGCGGTGTCATCAAACTCGGTCATTTTCAGTTCGCTCCTGCTGAAATATAACACCGCAATATTGGCATTCATGGCAATTCTCTCGGTTCCGGTTTTCTCCGCGTCTCCGTGCCTCCGTAGTGAAAATTTTCACAGCCCGCGCACAATCTTGCTCAGCTCAATCACCTCAATATGCTCCGGACATTCCGGCCAGTTATGCACCCAGCAAATAATAATGTCGCACCCCTTCGGGTCATGTTGATGGTCCAGGAAGCTCCGGCTGAACACCTCGAACTCAATCCTCACGCGCTGCCACTTGCCCAGCGCTACCTCGCGCAGCGCTTCGCAGTCGGGAAATGCCGTTTGGATGCGCTCCACTGCGAACCCCATCGACTCCGCTAGCGTCCCAAAGCAGTACATCACTCCGCCCTCGGTCATGGGCGCATTGCGCAGCGTGGTCATTTGCAGCGGCGGCCCATAAATCGGACGCCCCGGCAGCATCTTCCGCCGCGCCTGCGTCTCATCGTGCACCACTCGTTCGCTCGGCTGGCGGTTCGCCATCTTGCGCCGTCCCTCGACCGTCGTCTTGCCTTCCCACTGTCGGACAATCTCCAACACGTCGGCCCACGCGCTCTCCCTGTTGCGCTCTTTCACCACCTCGCGAAACCTCTCTCCTACCCGCGACCACGCGCCGCACCGGTTCAAAAAACTGTTCGCGCCGTAGTTGCCCGCCCTTTTGTACTCCATATAGCTCGGTGGACGCGCGATCTTCCGCGTCAGGTGCGCCCAGTCTTCCAGCAGCGTCAGCGTGTCCAGCCGATGCCCAATGCCCCGCGCCACCACTCCGGCCTGCCTCATCGCCTCAGCCAGGTTTTCAAAATTCAGCTTGATTGCGTGTTTGGTGATCTTCGTCATGCGCCAGATCTCGGTGTACGTGGGCGTGCGCTCCAGCTTCTTCGCGCAGTTGCGCAACCCGGCAAGGATTTCTTCGCGTGTCATGGCTTTCCTCCGCAACAGGGTTTGTTTGCGGGTCATGTTTCTCTCCTTAAATAGAAAACCCCGCCACTTTGGACGGGGTGATTAGGTTGAATGTGTTTGATTACTGACTACTGCTGATTATTTCTTAAATTGAATTTTTGCTTACTAATTACTGTTGATTACTTCTGAAGTTGAACAATTGGCGTGCAGCTAAAATACAAAGCTGAGAGCTGAGAGCAGAGAGCTAAGAACCAAAGCGAAACGCTAAAGGCCAAAAGCCAAAAGCCAATGACTGAAGCTAATTGCTGCCCTCGCGCCGCAGAGCCTGCCTGAGCGAGCAATGCGGGTCGAATGTCCGCGCGCAGCAATAGCAAAGCGCCACTTAGGTACTTCTCATTTTTGTAATTGTGGAAATGATCCTAATGATCTTGAGGTTAAAACATATGATCTTGAGGTTGAAAAATCCGCAGGCAGCTAAACACAAAGCAAGAGCCAAGCGCCAATGGCTAAGCGCTAAAGGCTGTTCTCCCACACACACTTATAGCGTCCTACTTTGCAGGGGCGGTGGGACCGTTCAGGGTTTCCCCCAGCCAACGCTGTTTAAGCACTGGCCCTCCACTGGCATGCGAGGTAGTTTTTCCGTTTACCGTCTTTCGCCTTCCGGACTTGGTAAACCGGCACGCCGGCGCCTCTTTTCCGGCAGTTATCTTATAGCCTAAATAGCGAACAAAAGCAAGCAAAAAATTCTAGCTTTCTTCGCTCCCGCCACAGTTAATTTCTGCTGTAACGGTTCTTCTTTTTTTCCGCATGACGCTCCAGCGCCAACTTGATCAGCCGGTCAATCAGCTTGGGATACTCCAACCCTGAAGCAGCCCACATTTTGGGATACATGCTGATTGAGGTAAACCCCGGCATGGTATTGATCTCATTCAGGTACATTTTTCCGTCCTTGGGGTCCATCAGAAAATCCACTCGCGCCAGCCCGGAGCAATCCACTGCCTGAAACGCCCGCACGGCCATTTCCTGCACCTGCTTCATCTGCTTCTTGCTGATCCTGGCTGGGATTACCGGCTGCGAGCCTTCATCAATGTATTTTGCGTTGTAGTCGTAGAATTCGGCCGCCGGAACAATTTCGCCCACCGTTGAAGCTTGCGGCTCATCGTTACCCAGCACTGCGCACTCCAGTTCCCGCGCTTTTCGCTTCTTGCCGCCCACGCCTTCTTCGATCACGATCTTGCGATCATATTCCGCGGCCACATCGATAGCAGGCCCCAGTTCCTTGCGATCATGTGCCTTGGAAATCCCGACTGACGATCCCAGGTTTGCGGGTTTTACAAATACCGGATACTTCAGCTTGCTTTCCACCAGCTTGGTAACTTTTTTGGGCTCTTTTTCCCATCGGCTGCGCAGTACAGTCACATGCTTCACAATATCGAGTCCGGCAAAAGCAAAAAGCTGCTTCATGATGTCTTTGTCCATGCCGGTTGCAGAGCCAAGCACGCCGGCGCCGACATATGGAATATCGGCAAGCTCCAGAAGTCCCTGGATGGTGCCATCTTCTCCGAACGTGCCGTGCAGCACGGGAAAAATCACATCCACATCAATGCTTTTCTGTGTGGAACTTGCGGCGCTCTCAAATGGAATCAGACCGTGCGCCTGCGGCACCGGCGGAACGATCACCGCTTCACCTTTGGCCAACACCACCGCGCCGGGAGTGGTTTGCGGATCTCCGGCGCGCAGATGGCGGCCGCTCTCTTGCTGCCCGGTCTCACCATGCAGCAGGCGCTCGGCATGGCTCTCCGTAAGCCAGCGGCCTTCTTTGGTGATGCCGATCGGCACCACTTCATACTTCTCTTTATTGATTGCATTGAGCACTGATGCCGCGGAGAGCAATGAGACCTCATGCTCGCCACTGCGTCCGCCAAATAGAATGCCAACCCTGAGCTTCTTCATCTGAAATACTTTAAAGCAGCGCGGCAGTCAGCCGCCACCAGTCTCTGATTAAAGAAAAGGCCAGGCTCATTCAAGAACCTGGCCTGCGTGTCATCGCTATTGTTCACCTTGGACCCTCCTTATTGCTGAGGATTGCTGGCTGGTGCAGGCTGCGCAACCGGATCGCTCACTGCCGCTACTGGCGCTGGTTCGGACTTGATCTTTACAGTAGTCATAATCCGTTCCAGTTTGTCGAACACCTGCAAGTGGTCAACTGGTTTCGTGGTGCTCGGGGCATCTTCCACGCCCAGGGCAAACTCATAGCACGCGCCGTTTTCAAAGTGATGATAGTAGCGCGCTTCGCTCTGGTCGGTAACGCTCTCTGTCTTGGCAAATTCCACGCCCAGAATGTTGGATTTCACCGGCATGATTGAGTCGTCTTCGGCATCGACCGGTGGATTGGTTGAGGCTTCTGTCTGCTCCGGCTCCGGCGTGGTAGCAAACTTGCTGCACTGCTCCGCGCTCACGCCCTTGATCACACTCGCCTTGAAGAATGACGATGCGCGAGTTCCCGGCAGCACCAGTGTGGTCAGCGTTTCACCGCCGGGCTCAGAGAAGTTCATTCCTACCGGATCAGGCCATGCCGATTCCTTGGTGTCTTTTTCCGGCGTCAGCATGGTGTAGGTCTTGGGATAACGGAATGACACTCCATAGGTGGCATTCTTGTACGTAGCGGTTGTAGCGCGTTTGATCGCCTTCTTCTTTTCGATGACCGTTTCAGCTTTTTTCTCTAGTTGGTCAATCGGCTGGGTCGGCGTCACCACTGGGTTTCCGTTGCTCTGGCCAGCGACGTTCTGGCTGGACGGGTTCACTTGCGCGTTCTTGTCTTTGGCTTTGGAACAGCCGTTGAAGTTGAGCACTACCATCAGCGCCATTACCGCCGTTGCTGCCGCGGTTGCCGCGCCGCCAATCATCCGTGCCCGCTTGGTTGAACTATTTGCGACTGGATTTGCATTGAAAGATTTCAGGTCTGCCATGTTTGTTTCACCTCCGCTGCCCTCTGGCAGCACCCATGTACATGGCACGAAGTTGGCCAACGGCGAAACCATTGATTCTGCTGGGCTAAACGCAGCTAGCAGCCCTGCAGGATGTGGAGCTTAAAACACGGATGTGTACGGCGTGACACAATGGACGCCTTATTTTGAGGAAAATAATTTGTGACTCAGGCGGGAACTACTTAACCTTTTTCCACACGACATCTTCATTGTTTCTGCGGTCGATAAGCGAAATTACTTTCCCTTGATCGTTGTGACCAAACAGTGTTCGGCCCTCCACACCTTTCTGAAAAAAAATATCAGAAGCTTCCGGGACCAGTTCCACTCGCGCACGGCCTGCGCGCTGGGAATAAAGATGACCATCTTGTGCGGTGACCGTGAGCGTTCGTTCCGGCCCAAGTTGATACGTCCCCATATATGAAGGAAACTTGCTGACGTCAGGCTTGCCCGGTGCGGGATCTTCATAGTATCGAAGCACCTGTCCGGCCACGATCTGCCACTGGCCGTTCCGGCGCATCCACGTATCTGTTTCGTGATAACGTGCGGTCAGGTTCTGCCCAAAGATTGTCTCCGTCTCGTCCAGGTCATAGCTCAGGATCGCGACGTTCCCTTCGATGTGGCTCTTGGGCCGCACCAGCTTGATGGTGCCGGAATACCCCTGCGGCATCGGTTGGATGTCCTTTACTAGCGCAGTCCTGTCCATGTTGCGGCCCTTTTCATCGAAGAACATGGCATCTTCAGCAAAATACTTTTTAAAAGGTTCCGCATTGCCGGGAGCAACGGAATCTAAGAGTTCCTGCGTTCTGCGGACAAGCTCATCTTGCGTAATGTTTGTTGGTTCGTCAGCCGCGCCAGGCTGCGCAATTGCGCTCGCGGTGAGGAGCAAAAGGGCAATGCATATTTTTTTCACAAGGCGAATTTACCACTTCACCAGAGGAAATCTGCAACGATGGGATAAGACGCGCTTAAGCAGGGGCCAGCGGCAGGTCGCCTTTTGAACTCGACACTCTAGCTCATATGCAACTTGTCGCGCCGTCGCCGGTCGATGCGTGCAAATTCAATGATCTCAGCGATCATGTCTGCGTATGAGCGCCCGGACTTTTTTGCCGCCATAAAGAATTCTGAGTTGCTGGAAAGCCATGGATTCGGATTAGCCTCGATCACATAGACTTCGCCTTTGTCGGTCAGCCGCATATCAATACGGCCATAGTCCCGCAGCTTGAGTATTCGATAGGTATTGAGGGCCGTAGTGGAAAGCAGTTCCTGCAGGTCTTCATCCATATCTTCGACCGGCGCCGACTTCGTCACTTTGTAAGCCTCACTGTCTTTTTCCCACTTCACTTCCGTGCCTGCCACTTTTGGCATGCCTTCCGGCAGGCGGGAAAGGTCGAGTTCCACCAGCGGCAGCACTTCCGGATTTTGATTGCCCAGAATACCGGCGTAAATCTCGCGGCCTTCGATATATTCCTCAATCAGCGCAGGAGAATTGAATTCTTCCTGCACGTAATGGATACGCTCCATTAGCTCCTTCACGCTACCCACCACTGAGCCCTGGTCGATCCCCAGTGATCCATCCTCCGCTTCCGGCTTCACAATCAGAGGAAATGCAATTTCTTGGGAGTGGTCCAGCTTGCCCTGATAGCAGGTGGCGAAATATGGCGTGCGGATGTTGTAAAACTGGAAAAGTTTTTTTGCCAGACCTTTGTCCTGCGCCAGATAAAGCCCCTGCGGTCCCGCGCCGGTATATGGTCGGCCCAGCAGATCGAGGTAAGCGGCAACGTGCATTTCCATGGTGTCATCACCGGCATAGGATTCCACCAGGTTGAAAAAAAGATCGGTTTCCTGCCTGGAGAGGGACATCAACGACTTGTCTTCGCCATCCAGCGCCATGTAGGTTGGCTCATGTCCCAGCTTTTCCAGTGCTTCGAATATTTCTTCCCGATCGTGCTTCTCCCTTTTCTTCTTGCGCCGCTTCTTTGCGCCGCGCTTCTTCTTTTCCGGCTCAGGGACAACTTCCTCCTCATCCCCCCAACTCTCGTACAGGATCGTGATTTTCAATTTATTGTCCATGTCGCGACCACACCCAGTTTTGCTGCCCTGCCTCCAGAGACATTCATCTCTTCACTGCACTATGTCTGTACAAACTTCCCCCGCGCCACATAATTCATAGACAACGCCGTGGCGTATACAGTAATTTCCGTCAGACACTCTTTTTCTTTTTTAGCTTCCACTCGCAAGCCCATTTCGCTCACGCGCGTTTCAATGGATTCAACCAGCTTCTTAATCAGTGAACGAGGAACACCGCTCCAGTAAGTGAGCTTGTCCACCAGGGATTTGTGGTTCTCGCGCAGCAACTCCACTGCCGGACGAACATTCTTCCGCTTGCGTCCCGCATTAAAAATATCTTGCAGGTCGGTATCCAGCGGCAGCTCGCCGGGCGATGGCTGCTCGCTCAACGCTTCATCGTAGAAATCCGCCACAGTGGTGTCCATCTCTTCCACGGTAATGTCGGTCCTGCCGCGTGGGCGTATAGGATCGGTGCTGCCAAGCTTCCTGAATGTCCTGTCGATGTAGCGCAGCTTTTCCAGCGCGGGCCATCCTTTATATTTCTGCCGCCAGCGCGAACCCGGCGTAAGCCACACGGCAAACGTTTCGGCAAAATCTTCATCTGGATGCTTCTGGGCATACCAGCCTTCCATGTGGCGGACAAAGCTGCGCGAAAAAGGAATTGGCTTATAAGCATCGCGATAAGGCTTGCGATAGGGACCAAATATCTGCTTCCATTCCGGCGTTTTGTGCAGGGCATAGGCGTAATTGACGGCGTGCCCTGCCTCATGGCGCAGGTACATCATGATCTGGCGCGAGTCTTCCAGATCGTTCATTTCCTTTTCCAGGCGCGCCAGCTTGGGATCAGCCAGGTAAAAAGGTATGCCGATGATCGGCTCGCCCGAGGGGCACCCCCACTCATCAGTGAGATAGCATGCCGGATGAAACTTTTTCAGCCCCTTGCGGTCAAGTTCGCGATAGAGCTGCTGTACAAAGCGCTCCAGCGGCGACCCTTCCAGCTTTAGGCCCAGGTCGCGTATGGGCTTGCCCAGGATCTCCTGGATTTCCGGCGGTGCTTTTTCAAAGGCGGCGCGCAAGCAGTCTCCGCCAGAAGAGTAGCACATGCCCATTTTCCGGTGCAGTACCTCCGGGACATACCCCAACGAAACCCTGCGCCCTCACCCAGCTACCAAATAATTTGCACCATGGCCGCCAATGAAGCAAAATGGCAGCAATGCACTCATCCAAATCTCTTCTTCTTCTGTTTTTTCTGGTCTTCTTTTTTCTTGTAGGCGGCTTGAACGCCGTTTTTGCCCAGTCCAACATAAGCGATCCAGGGGCCAAGCAGATTTGCGCCTCCGTAAAGGATGTTCCATTGCCTGCTGCCGACCGTCCTACCGCTGCTGAACAAAAAGAGCTGGCCCACTGCTCCTCGGCTGACGCTTTTTACGGATTTGACCAGCCAGTGGACTTTGTTAAAGCCCGCAAGTGCGCCTATGACGAGATCGCCCGTGGCGACAAAGCTGTGCTGGGTGGCAAGGCGATTTTGATGATGATCTACGCCAACGGCAGGGGCGTCCCCAAGAATTATGATGTGGCGCTCAACCTTGCCTGCACTCTGGGAGATGCCCCCGGAGACGCCGCCGGACGCGTCTATGAAATCAATCGCCTGAAAACAGGCAATATGGTTGGAGGCAACGTCAGCATCTGCGACCACAGCAGCGGCCGGGTGCTCTATGAGCAATGCGCCATCCTGGGAGAGCGCTTCGACAAAATCGCCCGCGACAAGAAATTGGCCGAGCTTGCCTCATCCTGGAGTGAGCGCGATAAGAAGGCGTTACACGTGCTCTGGGAGGAAGTTGAACGATTCTCCAAGGAGCAGGCAAACGATGCCATTAACCTGGAGCCTACGTTTGAGGTGCAGGAAGAAGCCGCGCTGAAAGAGCACGCGCTTTCCATGCTGGAACAATTGGAACGCGGCGAACTGCCGCAATTTTCGACAAAAGAACTGCTTCAGGCGGAAGCCGCCGAAAAAGCCGCCTACGACAAGACACAGCATGGCACTGTTTCCAAATGGGGAACTGTTACATCTGACTCGGTCAAAAAGAGTGAAGAGGAGTGGCTCCGTTATTGTGATGCCTGGCTCACTTTTGGGAAACAAAGATATCCCAAAGTGAGCCAGGAAAGCTGGAAGACCTGGTTGGACCAGGAACGGGCCTACATGCTCAACAAGCTATTGCATTAAAGACCACTGCATCTCTTGGCAATTAAGCCGCGCTTGGGCTGGCATCATCGTCATTATCAAAAAATCCGCGGTCGCCTGCTCCACGATTTCCAGAGAAAAATCGCTTGAACATCGCTTTCATGGATGAGAAGAGAGACCTGCGTGGTGCGCCGGACGTGCCGGCGGACACGCCAGATTCATTGCTCTTTCCTTCCCATTCGTATCGCGAACTGCGGACCTTTTCCGCTTTTGGAGTAGCGCCCGGGGCTGCTTGCGCCTGATCGCCCGCTGGGACTTCCTTTTTGGGTTCGTTCGTCAAAAGAATTCCTGGCTCCTTCTCTTAAAAAAGTAGTCATCCAAATTGTTTCGCTGAATTTTGATGAAAACTGATAGCAGAATAGTTGCTTATCTGTAAGAGCATTGCAATCAACTACTTAGATATTGAACCAGGTTCGTTCCTGTATTCTCAGGCTTAACACAACTTGATCGCCATTCAGCATCATCCAACCAATCGTTTGCCGCGTTCTCATAATGAGTAAGTCTAGAGCGAAATTGCGATTGGTTAGTGCACGCCAGGAAATGCCAAAAGCATTGAAGCAATTCCATTGTGGGGAGAAAATCCTGGAGAGCGGCATTTACCGCGTTGTTCATAGCAGCCATCGCCTACCGCATGAAGTTACTCTTTTGCGCGATCAGTTGTTTCCCAAGTGCTCCCGCTGTGAGGATTCGGTTCACTTCGAACTGTTGCGCAGCGCGCCGGACAGCACATTTGGCCCCTTTAAGGTTGCTCTTTACGCCCTCCCGGTCACAGACGAAGAAGAAGGGCTCACTATAGTGCGATAAGCCTAATGTGGCCGCCTGCAGTGACAGCGCTCTCTGAAAAAGAAGCTGGATGTAACTGATCTTCTATGTGCAGTAGAACAATGCTATGTGCAGTAGAACAATCTGGCCGGCAGGATATTTCTGGGCTCGAAATCCTGGTCAATCTGGCGGAAATGGCTCTGCAAATAGGGTAGAACGGCGCGGGTAAACTGGTAAACCAGCGCGGCGCCGCCGGGATTGAGCGCCTCACGGGATTCGCGCATGATCTTTTCCCGCAACTCCACTGGCATGGTGGTAAAGGGAATTCCGGAGATGATGTAGTCGGCGCCATCGAGTTTCAGCCTGTCCAGCTCTCTTTGGACGTTTTCTGCTGAGCCGTGAACCACGTGCAGCCGGCTATCAGGGAAAGCCCGCCCCAGATAGCGCACAAAATCCTCATTCATTTCAAAGACCACAAGGCGCGCGTCGGGAGACATGCGGGCCAGAATATGCGAGGTGATAGTGCCAACGCCGGGGCCGTATTCCACGATGGTGCGGGCGCGCTTCCAGTCCACGCGGCCGAGCAGCCGGTCAACCAGAAAGCGGGAACTCGGAATGAGCGATCCGAGCATTTTAGGATGTTGAAGAAAGTTTTTGGCAAACAACAGCGTCTCTTCACTGCGGGATTGTTTGGATAGCATTCTTAGGCTTGGTCCTTCAAGTGGCGCTTTGTGCCGCGAGTTAACCATACTCGCCTCTTCTCTGAGATGTAAAGGGAGAGGCGCATGAGGTCTCGGCGGACCAAGAATTCTGGTTGAATGGCGCGCCTTTTCAGCAGCTTGCCTTTCGCAGCTGCGGTCCTGAGCGTGTGGAAATCCTGCATTGCCGCGTGGTGCAATCCAGCATAAAATCAGATTTCAACCGAATTTCAGGAACTCCATTTTGAATCTTGTGCGCGCCATTTATCCGGGATCGTTTGACCCGCTTACCAACGGGCATCTGGACCTGATTGAACGCGGCAGCAAGATTTTCGATGAATTGATTGTTTCCATCCTGCGGAACTCCGAAAAGGACCCCTTATTCACGCTGGCAGAGCGCCTGCAAATGCTGCAAGAGATGGTAAAGGGCTATGACAATGTGCGGGTGGAAACTTTTGAGGGCCTGCTGGTGGATTACGCCATGCAGAAAAAGGCTAAAGCCGTGCTGCGAGGCATCCGCGCCATTAGCGACTATGAATACGAGTTGCAAATGGCCCTGATGAATCGCAAGCTTCAGCCGCAACTGGAGACTGTTTTTATGATGCCCGCCGAAGCTTATTCTTATCTAAGCTCACGGCTGGTAAAAGAGATTTTTCGCCTTGGCGGTTCCGTGCGCGGGCTGGTGCCGGAACTGGTGGAACAACGGCTGCGGGAAAAATTCCATGGCACCGCAGCCAAAATGTAAACGAGGTTTTAGATGGCGACCGTACCTGCTGTAAAACAATTGAGTGACCGCGTTAACCGCATTGAGATTTCCGCCACCATGGCCGTGGTCGCGGAAGCCGCAAAGTTAAAGGCCGCCGGGGCCGATCTGGTGGAGTTTGGCGCAGGCGAGCCGCATTTTCCCACGCCACAGCACATCAAAGATGCTGCGATTGCGGCGATTCAGAATAATTGCACCCGGTACACGGCGGTAGCCGGGATACAGGACCTGCGGACGGCGATCGTCCGCCGTCACGGCGTCGATTTCGGCTCCATGTATCAGCCCAACGACTGCATGGTTTCCACTGGTGGAAAGCTGGCGCTGTTCAATGCCATCCAGGTGCTGGTTGACCACGGCGATGAAGTCATTGTGCCGGTGCCTTACTGGGTTTCTTTCAAAGACATCATTGAATATGCCGGCGGAAAGTGCGTTTTTGTGGAAACGGATGAAGCGGAAAATTTCCGCCTGACATCAGAAATGATCGAACGGCAGATCACGCCGCGCACGCGCGCCATTATCATCAACAGCCCAAACAATCCCAGCGGCGCGGTGATGGATCCCATAGATTTTTCAGCCATCCTGCGGCTGGCGCATAAGCGCGGAATTTATGTAATTGCCGATGAATGTTACGTGTATCTCAACTTCACGCCGCGCCTGTTTTCCGCCGGGTCCATTAGCGACGTGAAACAGCACCTGGTCATCATTGGTTCGCTTTCCAAAACTTACGCCATGACCGGCTGGCGGCTGGGTTATGCCCTTGCGCCTGCGCCCATTATCAATGCCATGACCAAGCTCCAGAGCCAAAGCACATCCAGTACGGCGCACATGGTCCAAATGGCTGCCCTGGCGGCTGTAACCGGCCCGCAAAGTTGCGTGGAGCAGATGAAAAAAGACTACATCCTGCTGCGCGAGCTTACTCTCGGACACCTGACCTTGATTCCCGGCGTTACTTGCGTGAAGCCGGATGGGGCGTTTTACGTCTATCCCAACGTATCGGCCTATTTCGGCAAATCTGGGATCAGCTCTGCTGCCGATGTTTCCAAACGCCTGCTTCATGAGGCCCATGTGGTGACTGTCCCAGGCGAGGCATTTGGGACCCGCGATCATATTCGCCTGTCTTATGCCACATCTGCCACCGAGATAGAGCGCGGTCTGGAACGGATGCAGGAGTGGTTCAGTAAGCTATAAACGGTTGCCCAGCATCGATCTGAATCAAAAACTGACCTGCGATAGGGCGGCGATTGGAAGCCCCAAGCTGCTGCTGGACAACGTATTGCCCCATTTACGAGTCTAAGGTCATCTAGGCTCCTGACAGCAACGCCATATTCAAACGCATGCCTGAACTTTATCCTTTACGTTTGCAGCCGCAGTTTCATGAGCGCGTTTGGGGCGCCCGCGATCTCTCGCCCTTCTATATGCAGGAAGTTGCCGGAGGGCCCATCGGTGAAGCATGGCTCACCGGCGATAGCTGCTCCGTAACCAACGGTCCTCTGGCTGGACGCACACTTTCTGACTTGGCAAGCCAATTTGGTTCGCAATTCCTGGGCAATGCCGCTAAGGATGCCACGCGCTTTCCGCTGCTAATCAAGTTTCTTTTTCCCAGAGATAAGCTCTCAGTGCAGGTGCATCCGGATGATGAGGGCGCGGCCAAAGTCGGCCAACCTTGCGGAAAGACCGAGTGTTGGTACGTGCTGCGCGCTGAGCCCGGCTCTCAGATTGGGCTGGGGCTGAAACCGGGCACAAACAAAATCGAAGTTGAACGTGCGATCCGTGAAAACCGCATGGAGCATCTGCTGAATTGGATTGATGTGCATGAGGGCGACATGGTTTATGTGGATGCAGGCACCGTTCACGCCATTGGCCCGGGAGCGGTGATCGTGGAAACGCAGCAGAATTCAGATACCACGTACCGGCTTTATGATTACGGGCGTCCGCGTGAACTCCATATTGAAGATGGGTTGCGAGTCACCAAAGAAAAGACGCACGCCGGCAAAGTGGTTGCCGCGCATCCGCAGAGAGAAGCGGGCAAGACGCAAATCAATCTTGTTACCTCGCCCTGCTTTGTGGTGGACCAGTTTAAGTTAACGCGGGCCTGGGAGTTTCGGCGTCCGCGCCACCTGAAACGCAGCGCATGGTGTCTGATTGCAACCCGAGGCTGCGGTGTGATTGAAGGCAACGGCGCAGCTCCGGTGACTTTCATCAGCGGAGAAGCTGTTGTGGTGCCTGCCGCCGTAGAACGGTTTATGCTTAAACCACAGTGGGACCTGGAATTTTTATGCGCCTCACTGCCGGTGGAGCGCGTAGGCGAGCCGGCGACAGTATTGCTGGAAAAGAGTCTCTCAACGCTTCAGCGCTGAGCCCCAAGTTTGAAAATTGCCCGTTCAAAGCCATTCTCGCAATTACGGGCGAGCACGCAGCAGATGCAAGTTGGCAATTCAGGAACGTTGGGCTTCTGCCCGTCGGATTTCAGGTGAACAAAAATTCTTTTTATCCCGTGATTCTCGCCGGAGGCAGCGGCACAAGGTTCTGGCCGCGAAGCCGTCGCAAGCGGGCGAAGCAGGTGCTTGCTCTGGACGGCAAGCAGACAATGATCCAGAAGACCGTTGATCGACTGCTGTCTTTAAGCACGGAAAAAGATTTCTGGGTCATCACCAATGAATTTGTCGCCGATGAAATCCAGCGGCAACTGCCGGCAATTCCGCCTCGGCAGGTGGTGATCGAGCCCGAGCCGCGCAACACCGCCCCCGCAATTGGTTTAGCCGCGTTCCTGCTGGAAAGGCTCGCGCCTGAATCGATCATCGGCATGTTCCCCGCTGATCATGTGATTGCCGATGAAAAGAAATTTCGCAAAGTCCTTCAACGCGCCATCGATATTGCAGGGCGTGAAGACCACATTGTCGTCATGGGTGTGCAGCCTACGCGGGCTGAAAGCGGCTACGGTTATATTGAGACCGGAGAAAAAATTGAGTCTGAGCTCTTTCGGGTAAAGCGATTCACTGAGAAGCCCAACCAGCAGCGGGCCGAAGAGTTTGTTGCCGCAGGCAATTATTACTGGAACGGCGGCATTTTTGTGTGGAGCGCGCGGACGCTGACGCGCGCTTTGCGCGAGCACCTCTCTGAGACTGCGCCTTACCTTGAGCAAATTGCGGCAGCCTGGGGCACCAGGGATTTCGACAAGACGTTTACACAGCTCTATCCCAAGTGCGAGAACATCAGCATCGATTATGCCGTGCTTGAACCACGTTCTGCAAAAGGCGAGCATTCCTCAAATCTGTTCTGTCTCAAAGCCGACTTCGGCTGGAATGATCTGGGTTCCTGGGCGGCCTTATATGAGCATCATGCTGCGCTCCAGAAGGAACAAGAAAAAAACGTGTTGCACAGCAAGAACTCTTATACCGCGAACGCCACCGGCAACTACATCTATGCCCCGGAGAAATTTGTGGCCACGGTAGGCGTGCACAATCTGGTAGTAGTGGAAACAGAAGACGCCATTCTGGTTACCACGCGTGAGAACTCCCAGGACGTAGGCAAAATCGTGAAATACTTGAATGAGAAGAAAATGACTGACCTGGTTTAGCCGCTGATTGGAAAAGTTGAAGGATAAAGCTGCGAGGCCGTCCCGCCGAGCAGCGCTGATTCAGGGCTGACAGTTCTTGGGCGAGATTACTCTCAAAGCGGGTTGGAGCGAAGCGACAAAAATGGAAGATATAAAATTTGGTACTGATGGCTGGCGCGGCGTTATTGCCGAGGATTACACCTTTGAAAACGTGCGGCGCGTGGCCGGGGCCATTGCTGCGTATGTTTTAAAGAATGAAGATCCCAGCCGCGGGCTAGTCATTGGCTATGACACGCGGTTTGGGTCCCGCCACTTTGCGCAAGCCACTTCTGAAGTGCTGGCCGCCGCGGGAATTCCCATGAAGCTCTCAAATGATTACACGCCCACGCCGGCGCTCTCTTATGCGGTGAAAAATCTGCAAACAGCCGGCGGAATCATGATTACTTCCAGCCATAATCCATGGGACTGGAATGGCGTGAAGTTTAAGGCGACTTACGGCGGTTCCGCGACGCCTGCCATTATTAAGCAGATTGAAGGATATGTGCGTGAAGGGGCCATGCCGAAGGGCAGGGCAGCGAAGATCGAAGAGGTTGATTTTAAGACGCCATACGTGGAAGCCATCTGCAAGTTTGCTGACCTGGACAAAATCGCCAAAGCCAATTTCAAATTTGCCATTGACTGTATGTATGGCGCCGGTCGCAACGTGCTGGCGGAAATATTCAAAAAGCGCAACATTCAGCACGTACAAATTCGGAGTGAAGTTAACCCGTTGTTTCCGGGAATCAATCCGGAGCCCATTGAGCCGCATGTGCGCGCAGCTCAGGAAATCGTAGTCAAAGAAAAATGCCACGCCGCTTTCATCACCGACGGCGATGCCGACCGCATTGGCGCTGCAGCGGAAGACGGCAGCTTTGTGGATTCGCACAAAATCTTCTCTATCCTGCTGCAATGGGCGGTAACGCGGCATAAAGATTGGCCTGGCGATGTGGCCCGCGCTTTCAACACCACCCGGATGCTGGACCGGATCGCTAAAAAGCATGGCCGCACACTGCTGGAGTGCGGCATCGGTTTCAAATACATCTGTGATCTCATGCTGGAGCGGGAGATCGTGATTGGAGGCGAGGAATCCGGCGGCATCGGCTTCCAGCGCCACTTGCCTGAGCGTGACGGACTGCTCAATGCCCTGCTGCTGGCCAACGTAATGGCTGATGAAGGCAAGAGCTTGGGCGAGCTGGTGGCTGCACTGCAATCGGAGTACGGGCCGCACTATTATGCCCGCCGCGATCTGCGCATCCCCAATGACATAAAAGAAGCGGCCATTGCCCGCGCCGGCAACAGCGAAACAACCTCGCTGGGCCGTTACAAAGTTCTGCGCAAGGAAAACCTTGATGGCATCAAGTTTTTCCTGGATGCTCCTATTAAAGATAAAGGCGCGGAAGCCTGGGTACTGCTGCGCTCTTCCGGCACTGAGCCGCTCATGCGCATTTATGTTGAAGCATCGTCACCTGAACTGGTGCAGGAAATCCTGGAAGAATCCGTCGCCTTCGTCGATAACAAGGTTCCGGCAGTGGCGCGCTGAGCTTACTCGCCGAACTTCTGTACGAGGGCGCTATAATCCCTTTACGATGAAGCTGGAACACAAGCTTGCAGAACTCAAGCGCCGCGATTCACTGGCTGAAGCCGGAGGCGGCAAGGAACGCCAGGAGCGCCAGCATAAAGAAGGCAAGATGTCCGCGCGCGAGCGCATCGAATTCCTGCTGGATGAAAACACCTTTGAGGAATTCGACAAGATGGTCACCCATAACTGCACTGATTTCGGCATGGAACAGAGCAAAGTGTATGGTGATGGCTTTGTCACCGGCTATGGCCGCATTGAAGGACGCCTGGTTTTTGTTTTTGCCCAGGATTTCACCGTGTTTGGCGGATCACTCTCTGAGGCCAATGCCGGCAAGATCGTAAAAATCATGGACACGGCCATGAAAGTTGGTGCGCCGGTGATCGGGCTTAATGACTCCGGCGGCGCGCGCATCCAGGAAGGCGTGATGTCACTGGCCGGCTATGCCGATATTTTTCTGCGCAATACGCTGGCCAGCGGCGTGATTCCACAAATTTCCGCCATTATGGGCCCCTGCGCCGGTGGGGCGGTCTACTCGCCTGCAATTACTGATTTTATTTTCATGGTGGACCACACCTCATACATGTTTGTAACCGGCCCGGACGTGATTAAAACTGTGACTCATGAAGAAGTCACCAAAGACCAGCTTGGTGGCGCATCCACGCACAATGAAACTTCCGGTGTAGCGCATTTCATGGCCCATGACGATGCCGAATGCCTGTCCATGGTCCGCGAACTGTTCAGCTTTATTCCATCGAACAATCTTGACGATCCGCCGCGGCGCGAGTGCACGGATCCGATTGACCGCGCCGATGCCGAGCTGGAGACCGTGGTCCCCGCCGAAAGCAATCAGCCCTATGACATGAAAGATGTCATCACGCGCGTAGTTGACGACGGTTATTTTTTCGAGGTGCATGAGCATTACGCCCGGAATATTGTTGTCGGCTTCGCCCGGATGAATGGGCGGCCGGTTGGAATTGTGGCCAATCAGCCGGCATTTCTGGCTGGCGTGCTCGATATCAATGCCTCGGTCAAGGGCGCGCGCTTTGTTCGCTTCTGTGATGCCTTTAATATTCCGCTGATTACCTTTGAAGATGTGCCCGGATTTCTTCCCGGAACGCAGCAGGAATATGGCGGCATTATCCGTCATGGGGCCAAACTGCTGTTTGCATTTGCCGAGGCAACGGTTCCCAAGATCACGATTATCACTCGCAAAGCTTACGGTGGAGCATACTGCGTGATGTCATCCAAGCACATCCGCACCGACGTGAATTATGCGTGGCCCACAGCAGAAATCGCCGTGATGGGGCCGGAAGGCGCAGTCAATATTGTTTATAAACGCGAACTGGAACGCGCGGGACTATCGGCCAAATCGGAAGAGGAGAAAGCAAAGATCATCGCTGAAGCCCGAAGCCAGAAGATCGAAGAATTCCGCGAGCGCTTTGCCAATCCTTATGTTGCCGCCGAACGCGGCTACATTGACGCCGTGATCAGGCCGCAAGATACCCGCAAAAAGCTGATTGACGCTTTGGAGATGCTCCAGACCAAGCGAGATAAGAATCCGCCGAAGAAGCACGGGAATATCCCGCTGTGAAAAAAAGCCCCGAGCGGAGCGAGGGATCCCTATGAGCTTGCGAAACGCCTGCACCAGACTTTCCAAAACAGCTACTATTGATTGGGTTTCTTGGGTATGAACATGACTACCAGCCACGCCAACCCCAACAAGAGGGTAATGAACATCGGGGCGGTAAATGCGCTAATCCCTGCGCCGATTAAGAGAATGACCCTTACCGCAAGCATCGGATCGGTTTTTGTGGGTTGGGTAGCTTCTGCTGCCGCAGAAGTTGGGGGCTCCGAGCTGACTGAAGCTTGGGAAGTGGAAGCCGTTGGAGCGGGAATATCAGCGGGCGTTCCTTGCTGAAGTGCTTTCCCGCAAACGCGACAGAATTTCTCATCGCTTGCCACCTTTCTGCCGCACTCCGTGCAGAACATCGTAAGAACTGCCGCTGCTTGATTCATCGAATTCTCCTCTATTAAGGGTGGATATTATTGAAACAGGAATGGAAAGACAATCATTTTTGGGTAATCGCTGACGAGTACTCAATCACTTAGGGTAGCTCGATTCTGCGCTCATCAGCGCAAATCTGCGGCGAATTGCCTGCTTACAAATCCCTCGTCGTCGGCAACTCGATAGTTTCTTCCGCCAATGGTTCACCCAGCAATCCCCTGAGATCCAGATGTCGTGTAAACATGGCCAAGCTGCCATCTTTCGTGCGGGGCCATTGCTCCCTCGGACGGTCCCAATAAAGCTCCACGCCGTTGTTGTCAGGATCGCGAAGGTAAAGAGCCTCGCTTACTCCATGATCAGCCGCACCTTCAAGGGGAATGCGCGCCGTGATCAGCCGTCGCAATGCATCTGCCAGCGCTGCGCGAGTGGGATAGAGAATCGCGTGATGGTAGAGCCCAGTTGTACCAAACGGAGGCGGTTGGCCGCCAAGACTTTCCCATGTGTTCAGCGCGATGTGATGGTGATAACCGCCGGCAGAAAGAAAGGCCGCTTGATCTCCCATGCGTTGCGTCAATTCAAAGCCAAGCACATCGCGGTAGAACCTTAGCGCCCTTTCAAGGTCGGCCACTTTCAGATGCACATGCCCTATGCGCACTCCGGGATCAATTGAATGCGCAGGTGTTTTCTCAGAAGCAGCCATGCCTTATCCCAGGCTCTGCTGAGCTTGCGCAAACCGCTTGCCTTGAATCTCAATGTAAACATGGATCAGAGAGACAGCCGCTGGTGTCACGCCCGGAATGCGCGAAGCGTGCCCCAGTGTCCGAGGGCGGACGCGCTGGAGCTTTTCATTCATCTCGCGCGAGAGGCCGCTGACCTTGCCGTAGTCGAACCAGTCAGGGATCACACGCTGTTCGGCTTTCTTGAGCCGCTCGATCGACTTGCGCTGCTGATCAAGATAGCCGGCGTATTTGATTTCGGTCTCGACGGTTTTCATTTCATTGCGCGCAGCAGAAGAAAGATTTTCTTCCGTGTCTCCGTGCCTCCGTGGTGAGCTTTCTGTTTGGGTTAACAATGCTATTTCCGCAAAATACTCCGGGTAAGTCTCTCGCACCACCGGCGCCAGATCTTCAATCACAATCTCCGGACGCTTGAGCAATTGGGCCAGTGTCGAACCGAGCGCACTGGAAAGACTATTTCCGTTCGACGCTGAAGACACTTCTGCCAACTCACCTTCGCTCTCGAAATCAAACTTCGATGCGCGCACCCCTGCAATCCGCTCCCGCTGCGTCCGTCCAATCTTTTCCAGCAGATTGCTCGACACACGCGTCTTCTCCAGAAATGCCATCAGCTTCCCCGCGCGCTCCTGCTTGGCCTGGAATTCCTGCCATGCTGCATCGTTAATCAGCCCAATTCGCCGTCCATGCGGGGTAAGGCGTCGGTCAGCATTGTCAATGCGCAGGTGCAGGCGAAACTCGGCACGAGAGGTAAACATTCGATACGGCTCATTCGTGCCTTTACTGATGAGATCATCAATCAGGATGGCCGTGTACGCCTCAGTGCGGTCAAGCACCAGCGGTGGTTCACCTTTGATCTTCAATGCGGCATTGATGCCGGCCATCAATCCCTGGCACGCCGCCTCTTCATAGCCGGAAGTGCCGTTGATCTGCCCCGCAAGAAAAAGCCACTGGATTTTCTTCGTCTCCAGCGTGCGCTCAAGCTCTGTCGGATCAATTGAGTCGTACTCAATGGCGTAGCCCGGCCGCAGCATCTCAGCATTTTCCAGGCCGGGAATCGACTTGATGATGGCAAGCTGCACGTCAATTGGCATGGACGTGCTCATGCCGTTGACATAAATTTCATGCGTATTCAGCCCTTCCGGCTCAAGGAAAAGCTGGTGCGTCGTCTTGTCAGGAAACTTAACGATCTTGTCTTCGATGCTGGGACAGTAGCGCGGCCCAATGCTCTGAATCTGCCCTGAATACATAGGAGAACGATGCACGTTCTCGCTGATAATGCGGTACGTCTCCGCCGTCGTGAAGGCGATGTAACACGGCACCTGTTTCTGTGTGATCTTTTTCGTGCGGAAGCTGAAGGGCGTTGGATCGGCGTCGCCCGGCTGCACCTCAAAGCGCGTCCAGTCAATGCTGCGGCCATCCAGCCGCGGTGGCGTACCAGTCTTGAGCCGGCAACCGCGCAGGCCAAGCAGCTTGAGCGACTCGCCTAGAAGCTGTGCCGGCGGCTCACCACTGCGTCCGGCAGGGTAAGTCTGCTCACCGCAATGAATTAGCCCGTTGAGAAACGTCCCAGTTGTGATGATGACTGCCTGCGCGCCTACAGTGCGGCCATCGCGCAGCTTAATGCCTTTAACTGACAATTCCGAGAAAGCGGGAGTCCGGCTGGAGTTATCTCTAAAATCATCTTTCTCCGCGTCTCCGCGCCTCCATGGTGAATGATCTGCTTCCTCCACGATCAGCTCCGCCACTTCAGCCTGTTTGATAAACAGGTTTGGCTGGCTCTCCAGAACTTCGCGCATCTTCAGGCGATATTGTTGCTTGTCGCACTGGGCCCTTGGCGACCAAACCGCTGGACCACGCGAGGTGTTGAGCAGACGAAACTGGATGCCGACCGCATCTGTTACCTCGCCCATGATTCCGCCCAGAGCATCCACTTCCCGGACCAGATGGCCCTTGGCAATCCCCCCTACTGCAGGATTGCATGACATTTGCGCAATCAAGTCCACATTGAGCGTAAAAAGAGCGGTTTTCAGACCCATGCGCGCTGCCGCCATGGCAGCCTCGCACCCGGCGTGTCCGGCGCCTACTACGACCACATCGTATTGCTCGGTAAACTGTGCCATCGCTGTATCTGTATTTTACAGGTGAAGAGCTGTCTGTGCTGCTTTGCGCCTAGACACGGTGATGTCAAGCCGCAAGCCGCTGGCAGGTACAAATCGCCCATTTGCCGTCTGGTGAAATATCCAAACTAAGTACGGGTAAGCAGGTCCGCGATAGCGTCAAACAGCTTTTGTGCATCCACCGGCTTAGTTATGTAGGCGTCCATCCCTGCGTCAAGGCAGCGCTCCCGGTCACCACTCATGGCATGTGCAGTCATGGCAATGATGGGTAAATGTTCTCCGGTAATTCGTTCCTGCTCGCGAATGGCGCTTGTGGCTTCGATGCCATCCATGTCTGGCATCTGCACATCCATCAACACCAGGTCAAAACTCTCCCGGTCCAGTGCATTCAACGCTTCCCGCCCGCTCTCCACCACTACCGCGGAATGTCCCTGCTTTGCAATGAGACGAGTAGCTAATTGAGAGTTAATGAAATTATCTTCCGCAATCAGGACGCGTAATTTCTTCTGGTCTCCAGCCGGGGTATCTTGTCTCTTGAACGTAGCATCCCCGGAATTTTGCGAGAGTTTTCCATCTACAACCTCGAAGTGTCCTGTGAAGAAAAATGTGCTTCCCTTGCCGGGTTCGCTCTCCAGCCAGATCCGGCCGCCCATCAGCGCAACTATTTGGGATGCGATTGCCAGCCCTAAACCTGTGCCGCCATATTCGCGAGTAGAAGAACTATCGGCCTGGACAAAGGCTTCAAAGATCGACTTCTGCTTCTCTTCAGACACACCGATTCCAGTATCACGCACGCTAAAATGGAGCATTTCACCGGAAAGAGTTTTCACCTGGACCATGATCTCGCCCTGCTCTGTGAATTTCACTGCGTTCCCTACAAGGTTCATCAATACTTGCCGTAACCGTCCCGGGTCACCTTTGACGGCATGAGGAATATCCGGCGTGAAGTTGCAGAGCAGGGAAAGATGTTTCTGCTGGGCCTGTAGTGAGAGGTCTTTTGTAACTGTCCGTACCACCTCTCTTACGCTGAATGGGATCTTCTCCAGCTCCAGCTTTCGAGCTTCAATTTTGGAAAAATCCAGGATGTCATTGATGATGCTGAGCAGCGCCTGCGCGGAGCTCTTGACCGTATTCATGTAGTCGCGCTGCTCCGGAGTGAGTTCGGTGCCTAATGCCAGATTGGTCATCCCGATTACGCCGTTCATCGGCGTACGGATTTCATGGCTCATGTTGGCCAGGAACTCGCTCTTGGCGCGGTTTGCCGCCTCTGCTGCTTCCTTAGCCAGGCGCATTTGTTCTTCTGCTTGTTTGCGGACAGTGATATCCACAAAGGTGCCTTCCACTTCGGGGCCCTGCTGCCCGTCAAGAACGCTGGTATTTGACATGACCCAGACAAGTGTCCCATCCTTGCGACGCATACATAGTTCCTGGCCGGCAATGCTTCCCTCCTGTTCCATTTTCCGGTCCACTGCATCCTTGTCCGCAGGCCTGAGAAATATTTCTTTTGCCGGGCGGCCAATCAGGTCCTGGCGCGAGTCATAGCCCAGGATTTTGGCGGCAGCATCATTGCAATCCAAGAAGTTGCCTTCCTGTAAACAGCGGAACACCCCGGCAAGATTGCGTTCAAACAGCATGCGGAAACGCTGCTCAGACTGTAGCAGGGCTTCCTGTGCGCGGGTTTGCTCTGTGACATCTGAGAGCAGACCGCTCGCATATCGCAGTCCTGCGGTTTCATGGGTGGCAACGGAGCGGGAATGGCCCCATATCCAGGAGCCGTCCGCCCGTTGCAGCCTTACTCTTACGTCGAATGGCTCTCCTGTGGCAAAGAGTTCCTTAAACCTGACCGCTGCGCTTCCGACATCCTCTGGGTGAACGCGCTCGAACCATGCTGTAGATCCGCGTTTGTAAAATTCATCGGGCGCAATGCCAAGCATTTTTTCCACGTTGGGAGTGACAAAGGTGACTCGCTGCTCCTGGTCCACCATCCAGACCACGTCCGGAATGTTGTACACCAGGGTGCGGTATCTTTCCTCCGCTTCATGCAGGGCCCTCAGCGTTGCTTTGGCTTGGGTAATGTCGCGAACGATCCCGGAAATGCCGATGACCTCACCCTGAGGGTTTTTGATAGGAGAAAAAGTAAGTGCCACTTCAATCTGTTTGCCATCTTTCCGATTGCGAGTGCTCTCGAAACGGGCCACGGTTTCTCCCAGCAAAACCTGCCCAAACAGCCTGTCATACTCTTCCTGCCGGTCTATGGGGACATAAGTATAAGCGCTCTTCCCGAGCACCTCTTCTGCCGCGTAGCCATAAATGGCATGCGCTCCCTTGTTCCAGCCCGCAATTTTTTTATCGGGGGTGACCGCGACAATCGCATCATCTGAGGATTCCACCACAGCGGCCAGCAATGCCCGGGCATCTTCGGCGCGTTTGCGCTCGGTAATGTCCCGTAAAATTGAAGCCACGGCCACCAGCTTTCCGTGGGCATCTTTCACTGGTGACACTGAAGCAGAAATCTCAATTCGCCGCCCGTCTTTGGTCAGACCGCTTCCGTCAAAGGGTGCTATCGTTTCTCCCCTTTTGATTTTTTCGATGGCGCCTTCCACGGTTGACCCGATTTCCGGTGTGGCCAGAACTGTAATGCTCTGGCCGATGATTTCCTGGGCCTGATAGCCAAATAAATTTTCCGCACCGCGGTTCCAACTGACGATGATGCCATCCGGCGTACGCCCAATAATGGCGTCTTCAGAGGATTCCACAATCGAAGCAAGAAACTTCTGCGCATCTTCCGCGGCCCGCCGTTTCGTTACGTCCTGCTTTACGGCAATGTAGCCTGTGGTTGAGCCAAGAATGTCACGCAAGGGTGAGATTGTTGCCTCTTCCGTATACAACGATCCATCTTTGCGGCGATTAACCAGCTCTCCTCTCCACACTTTGCCGGAGCGGATCGTGCGCCACAACTCCCCGAAAAAAGCGGCATCGTGAACGCCCGATTTGAGGATATTTGTATTCCGTCCAATTGCTTCCTCACTGGTGTAACCCGTGATGTGAGTGAATGCCGGGTTCACGTACCGAATTATGGCAGAGGCATCCGTCACCACGATGGCCTCCGCGGTCTGCTCTAAGGCTGCAATCAAATCAACTTTTTCTATCTGCTCCAGATGATGTTCGGCAGGCCGAATACAGGGAGGTCCAAAAAAACGGTCCATTTCGGAGAAGTCGTCCAACTGCCCAGGAGCAGGCGCACTGATGCCATAGGTACGTTTTGTTTCCGCCAGAAAAAGCTCCTTGCTACAACAGCGTCCATCCATCCGCGTGGCGCCGCGCTCTGCATTGCTTCATTATTCAGCCACGTCTCTGGACAGAAATGGTGGCTGCGATTACTAAGAAAGTATCGACATCCCGCCAGGATGCCCTTAGGGCCAATGCCACGCTGTTGCAGGATAAGAAAATTCTATTTTACTAAAGATGAATGAGTACTTAAGTTCCTCGTTTTTTTGCCGATAGAGTTGGCAAGGAGCAACTCAATGTCTGCCAAAAATCGTTCCACCAGGAGCACCCTGCGCCGCAAAATGGTTTTGCCGGTTGCTGTGCTTCGGCGTGATGGAGAAGAAAAACTGCTGGCCCATACGCTGGATCTGACTGCCGTCTCGGCGCGTCTGGGCGGATTATGTTCTTTATTGGAGCCTGGTGAAATCATCGAGATCCAGAGAGGCGCTGTAAAAGCCAAGTTTCAGGTGTTCTGGATGGGCGCGCCAGGTAGTGCGATGGAAGGCCAGGCGGGCGTCCGCAGTGTTGAACCAAATAAGAACATCTGGGGCGTTGGCCTGCCTCCTGATGAAGCCGACCCGAATCCGGAAGCCGCCAGCCAGCGCAAAAGTTCCTGTGAGACCCGGGCTGACGGGCGCTCGGCAACGGAAAAACGCTGGCATACGCGCTTTGAGTGCAGCGGAGGGGCCTCAGTTCGGGCCGATGGCTCCGGTTTTCCCGTACATGGCCATGTGAAGGACATCGCCCAGGGCGGCGTCTACGTTGAAACCACAACGCCGCTGCCGGTCAATACTGAGGTTTACGCCAAGATGAATGTGGAAGGCATCCCAATAGAATCGGCTGGCGTGGTGCGGACTAGCTATCCCCTGGTTGGGATGGGGATAAGCTTTCAGAATATCTCTACAGAAAACCATGACCGGCTTGTCAATGTCATCCATTCAATCCGCAACCGGGCGGCGATGCCAAAAAATATGACAGAACCGGCATTGACCCCCGTCAGCCGGCCCAAAACTGGTTCTGCTAGTTTGCAGTTGGATGCCTATCCTGTGCGAGTGCTTGCAATGGCGTGCCGAACGCTGGCAGCGGACTTTGACCGGTGGAAAATTGCCCGCTCCGCAGCTGAACTGGAGGAACTCCGTCTGGCATTGATGGAATTACAACAAAAACTTGCTTCCGCGCCCCAGATGGAACTTTTGGATTTTCCTTCTTCCACGTTACCCCACGGCGGGCACGCCTGATTTTTCATTCCTTTTCCCACCAGGGTGCATCTTCAATTCTTTAATCTTTGGCCCTGGTGGTTTTTTTATGCCTTGTCCAGACCGCAAGTCTGGCCAGCATTGTGGGCAAAAAAGATTAGAAATAGGAACAGCAGCCCGATGTTATCCAGTTCATTGCCGAAATAGCGCCATACGGCGACGCCCTGGGGTAACATCCATGTGGAAAGCAGCAGGTTGAACATGAACAGCGCACCAACAATGGCAAACGGCCGGACCCAGAAGCCCAGGACCATAGAGATTCCGATCAGCAGCTCCGCCACACCTACGGCATAAGCTGATGCAGTCGGATATTTCAGCGTCGCGCGCAAAAAGGGCTTATAGATATTGACGGCGCTTTCCTGCACAAACCCAGTAACATATTTCTGGTATCCGCCATGGGCAAAGTCATGTCCCATGAGTTTGTATTGTGCAAAAAAAAGAAACATGATCCCGATAACGATCCGCGCAACAGCCATGGTCACAGACGATGAGCCACTGTTTTTCCCTGCCAATTTGATTTTTCCTCCTGAAAATAGCCGGCAGCCTTACTGCTTGAATACTTTGCCGTCTTTCATTACAAACGTTACATTCTTCAGAGCATCAACATTCGCAATGGGGTCGCCTTGCACGGCCACAATATCCGCAAACGCTCCCGGCGCAATCACGCCTATCTCGCCCTTCATCTCGAGTAAATTGGCAGCGCTGGAAGTTGCCGCCTTGATTGCATCCATCGGCGACATACCAAACTTCACCATGAACCCAAACTCATTGGCAATAGGCTCCGTCCACGGTATGCCGCCCATGTCTGTGCCAAAAGCAATTTTCACGCCGGCTTTGAGGGCCTTTTTGAAAGAGACTTCATGCTCATTGGCGCGCGCACGGTCGCGTTTGCCGTCCTCAGTATTTTCTGGCGACCAGTCAGTGTAATAGACGCCCAGAGTCGGCACATACCAGGTTCCCTGTTTCAGCATCTGCGCGATGGCCGCATCGTCCAGTGACAGGCCATGTTCAATCGAGTCACACCCTCCATCCAGCGCCCTATGCAAGCCAATGCCGCTGTAGGCGTGGCAGGCCACACGCTTCTGCTGCCCATGGGCTTCGTCCACCACCGCTTTCAATTCTTCCACCGTCAGCGTAGGTTGAGAAACCAGGTGGCCTTCCTTGTCCACCCAGGAACGATGGGTCATATAAACCTTGATCCAATCCGCGCCATTTTCAAGCTGCTGCCGCGTAATCTTGCGGAGTTCCACCGGCCCATCGCCAAGCTGCGCCCCCTTGGGCACCACAATGTCAGGGTTATAGCCTTCCAGAGGATATCCCCCCGTAACCGAGATTGCTCGCGTCACAACCAGCATCCGAGGGCCGGGAATAAAGCCGTCATTGATTGCCTCTTTGATCCCAACATCCCCATACCCTGCGCCTTCAGTTTCGAGGTCGCGCAACGTGGTGAATCCCTGCTCAAGCGCGCGCCGCGCGGAAACTGCGGCCCTTGCGGCCCGGTATGACGATGGATGTTTGAGCAACTGCACGTCATAACCGCCCTGGGCGGGGTCTTCACCCTGTAGAAAAATATGAGTATGCGTGTCGATCAGCCCGGGGAGCACCGTTACTCCTGCTGGAAAATTGATGAGCGTGGCATTCGGTGGTGGATTGCCGCCATCCGTAATGCTCTCAATCTTGTTTCCCTTAATCACAATCAGCACATTGTGCCGAGGTTGCGCGGCAGTGCCGTCAATCAAACTGGCTGCGCGAATCGCAATGATTTTGTCAGGTGTGGCGTCCTTGGCTTGCGTCGCGAGTTGGGCGGCAGCATGAGTTGCAATGACCACGGACAACAATAGAAGCAGGCACACAACAGCTTTACGGCTCGGCATGTTGGAACTCCCTTGTGTTTTAGGCTCCATAGGAATACGCCTTTGCGAGGTAAATATGCAATCGCTACTCTTGAACTGCTCTGGATTTTACTAGCGATGAGAGAGATAAGAAGGTGGTGGCGAAAAAATTCTTCCAAATGCGTACACCCCATGCCAATGGCTGTGAACTGTCCAAAATAAAAAAAGGCAGCCGAAGCTGCCCTTTTGGTTTTCGTGAATTAAAGATTTAAGCTGGTGATGGCTTTCCCGGTGCCATTCCCGGCGTTCTTCCTGGCTCTGGTTTTAGCACCTGCTGCACACCGCCATCATCGCCTTTTGCCGGGATGACGCGCGCAGGAAGCTGCTTGCCTTCAAGAATCATCTTCAATTCGTTGGCGTCCAGCACCTCGCGCTCCAGCAATGCCAAAGCGATACGGACCATTGCGTCGCGATTTTCCAAAATGACGCTCTTTGCTTTCTCGTAACCGGTATTCACCAGGCGGCGGACTTCGGAATCAATCTCGCGCGCAGTCTCTTCGCTGAAGTCGCGATGCTGCGAAAGCTCGCGTCCGAGGAAGATTTGCTCTTCTTTCTTGCCGAAGGTCAGTGGGCCCAGGCTGCTCATGCCCCACTCGCAGACCATCTTGCGCGACATTTCCGTGGCGCGCTCAATGTCATTGCCGGCGCCGGTGGACATCTGGTTAAGGAAGATTTCTTCCGCCAGCCGTCCGCCCATCATCACGGCAATCTGCGTGTTGAGGTAGTCGAGCGTGTAATTGTGTTTGTCGGTCTCCGGCAACTGCATGGTTACGCCCAGCGCCATTCCGCGCGGGATAATCGTGACCTTGTGCAGCGGATCGGCATACGGCATAAGCGCTGCCACAATCGCGTGGCCGGCTTCATGATATGCCGTAACCTTCTTTTCCTCTTCCGTGAGCAGCAGGCTCTTGCGCTCCGCGCCCATCAGGACCTTATCTTTGGCCAACTCAAAGTCATACATCAGCACGGACTTGCGATTATTGCGCGCTGCGTTCAGAGCCGCTTCATTCACCATGTTGGAAAGCTCGGCGCCGGAGAAGCCCGGTGTGCCGCGCGCCAGGATGGAGAGATCAACGTCGTCCGCCAAAGGGATCTTGCGGGTATGCACGCGGAGAATTTCTTCACGTCCACGAACATCAGGAAGTGGAACCACAACGCGGCGATCAAAGCGTCCCGGACGCAGCAGGGCTGGATCAAGCACGTCAGGCCGGTTGGTTGCGGCGATCAGGATCACGCCTTCATTCGATTCAAAACCGTCCATTTCGACCAGCAATTGATTAAGCGTCTGCTCGCGTTCATCGTGACCGCCGCCAAGGCCAGCGCCGCGGTGGCGTCCAACTGCATCAATTTCGTCGATAAAGATGATGCAGGGAGCATTTTTCTTGCCCTGCTCAAACAGGTCGCGGACGCGGCTTGCGCCTACGCCGACGAACATCTCAACAAAGTCTGAACCGGAGATGCTGAAGAATGGCACATTGGCTTCACCGGCAACGGCGCGCGCCAACAGCGTTTTACCTGTTCCCGGATGGCCTACCAGCAGCACGCCTTTGGGAATGCGTCCGCCGAGTTTCTGGAATTTCTGCGCTTCGCGCAGGAACTCGATAATCTCACGCAGCTCTTCCTTGGCCTCATCCACGCCGGCCACATCTTTGAATGTGATCTTTTTCTGCTGCATGGAGAGTAAGCGCGCCCGGCTCTTGCCAAAGCTCAAAGCTTTATTTCCGCCCGTCTGCATCTGGCGGATCATCACAAACCACAGCACACCTAACAGGATGAAAGGCGAGAATTGGATAATCGCCATGGGCCAGTTCCATCCCTGGCTGTCTTTGAACGTCGTCTTAGTGACATCTTTATGGGCGTCCAGCGCGGTCAGTAAATTTGGGTTGGTAGCAGGAACTACCACGTGATACATATCTCCATTGCGGAGCTTTCCACGCGCGAGATTATTTTCAATCGTCACGTCGGACACATTGCCCTGGTTCAGCTCCGTCATGAACTGCGTATAAGAGATTTCGTGGTCTTTGCCGCTATTGGGACCGCCTTGAATCATTCTCCAGAGAACGACGGCGACCGCTACAAGCGTCACCCACAAGATCACCGTTTTAAATGTCGAATTCACTGATTGCTCCTAAAATTCCCGGTCAGGCACACAAACCTGCTGACCTACTTTCCTATGTCAAAAAAGACGTCGCTCTTAATATATAGAGACGCTTTGTAATGAAAAAGGTTCCCCCAACCCGTCGAAGGGGCATCGTACCTGATTAGATGCGAAACACCCGGATTTCGGTCTCAAACTTTCTCACTGCAAAGATTTTATACCTATTCACGACCGTCCGGGTGCAGTAAAACCGCTTAAGAGCTGTCTAAGGAATTACCCCACCTCGGCGCGCGCAGCTATATACGGCAAATTTCGGCCAAGATGGTGCTCCCCCAGCCCATAGCCTACGACAAAACTCTCATTCATGAGAAAACCAAAGTAATCGGGCTGAAGGGACACTCGCCGTTCAGACTGCTTGTCCAGAAGGACAGCAAGTTTCACGCTGGCAGCCCCGCGCCCGACCAGGTTACGAATCAGGAATTCACTCGTAATCCCAGATTGAACCAGGGCCTCCACCAGCAAGACATGCTGGCCCTTTACGTCAAGTTCCGGGCTGAAAAATATCTCGGTGGTAGAAGAGTTTGCCTCTTTGGATTCTGCTTTTACAAACTGGCAAACCACCTCCAGGTCAAGTTCGCGGACCAGGTCGGCCATAAAGATAAAGCCATTTTCCATTACTCCCACCACGTGAAGGGTTTTACCCCGGAATTCACTGGAAATCTGCCGCGCCATTTCCTGGACGCGCTTTTTGATCTGCTCACCAGATACAAGCACCCGGGGATATTCGGATTGAATGGAATTCACTCCTGGACCTCAGCATTCATTGTCATCTCCTCGATCAGAATCGCGTCTCCTGAGCTGCTGACAAAGTCCCGTGAGACGGGGAATCCTTTTACCCAGACAATCTGCCCAGCACTTTCAATCACAGGCCAGGTTTTACGCTGGACGGCAGAAAACTGCTGTCCCAGCCGGGCAGGTTGCAGTAACTCTTTTACTTTCTTTGGAGATTGGCTATGCGCCGGAAGAAATCGATCACCCGCACGCCAGTTTCTAACTATCAACTCCGGTTCCAGCAGGCTAGGGTTCAAAAGCGATGCTGCATTATAACCTGAAACCTTTTGTTTTCCAGCACTTATTAGCCGCGCGCGAATGGTTGATCCCAACTCTCTCACCACAACTTCGCCCGGAACCGGCAGTGAATAGCGGTAGTTCTCACTGGATTCTTCGGTATTTTGGCTGAATTGCAGCTCACGGCCTGTGCGATTTACCACCAGACCACCCGGCAATACCAGCTTCTTACCGGCTTTTTCAGTTCCGGTTAGGAGCATAAGTTGTTGAATATGCTTGAATTCCAGAGACATGCCAAGACGCTCGGCAATTCCGTGCAAGACCAGCCTTTGTAAAGCCGTTGGTAAGGCCCTCAGCTCTATAAGATTCACTGCCAGAACGCCCTGAGAGTCGCCGCTCAAGCTTCGACCACTTCGGCTCGGCTTTCCTTCACGCATCAGCCGTGGCAGCAGCGACGCAAGCTGATGACGCCAATAATCCTCTTCCGCTCTGGCCAGCTCGGCCATATCGGCCAATGTTTGCCGTATGCCCGGATTGAATTCCTGTTCCAGCAAAGGAAGCAGGGTGTGCCGGACCCGATTGCGCGTATGCCCGGTGTCCAGGTTTGAGGAATCCTCCCGCCATGGCTGGTCCAGCAACTTGAGGTAGGCTTCGATTTCCCGGCGAGTGGTTGCCAGCAAAGGCCGGACAAGGTGTTTTTCCTTGTGCTCAGAAGCAATGCCGGTCAGGCCCCGAACTCCGGTTCCGCGAATAATCCGCATTAACACGGTTTCCGCCAGATCATCCTGCGTGTGCGCTGTGGCGATTTTGTCCGCCTTACCCTGTTCGATCAGGCTGGCAAACCACTGGTGGCGCAAGTCCCGTGCAGCGGTTTCAATGCTGATTTTCTCCGCCGCGGCATGGGCAGGGACGCTGCCCATGCCAGTGTGTAATTCGATTTGATATTTAACTGCAAGATTTTCGACGAATTTGCTGTCCGCATCGGCCTCAGGCCCGCGAATCTGGTGATTGAAGTGGGCCACTGAAAGCACAAGGCCAAGTTCCTGCCGCAGATCCAGCAACACGCGCAACAGGGCCACTGAATCGGCGCCTCCGGAGCATGCAATCGCCACACGGTCGCCGGGCAGGAGCAACCGATGTGCATTCACGTATTTACGAACCTGCTCAATCATCAATCAACTCAATGTTACTGCTTTGGGGTTTGAACCGTCTGCTCGTTTAAACCAGGCAAACCTCCAGCAGACTTTTCCTGTTTGGGTGCATCCCTTCATTCAAAATGGATTGTCAGAGTTCCCTCAAACCGCGAACCCGGCAAACTTGTTATACTTCTCACCCCAATGAAGGTGATTGTCATTATTCCCGCTGCGGGTCTCGGTACCCGCATGGCTCCGGTAGGCAAGAAAGGCACTCCCTCCAAGCAATTCTTTGAGATCAGCGGAACGCCCATTGTTATACACACGCTGCGGGTCTTTGCCCGGAATCAGCAAGTCAGCCAAATCATAGTGGCCCTGCGGAAGAACGAGATGGAGCGCTTCCGGCAGCAACTGGAAAAAGAAAAGCTTGCAGGCAAAGTCACCATTGTAGAGGGGGGAGAGCATCGCCAGGAATCAGTCGCCAATGCCCTTTCTCAGCTTAATGCATCTCCCAGTGACATTGTGCTGGTCCATGACGCTGTACGGCCTTTTGTGGACGACGAAATCATCGCCAATGTGATTCATGAGGTGGAAAAGCATGGCGCGGCAATTGCCGGGTTGCCGGCGGTAGATACCATCAAGCAGGTGGAACGCGCGGCGGAAGGAGCAATTATCACCTCGACGATTCCCCGCGAGCGTATTGTTCAAGCGCAGACGCCACAAGGCTTTCGTTACGAATTGATCAAACGCGCTTTTGACAGCGCGATCGCCGATGGCTTTTCCGGCACTGATGAAGCATCGCTGGTAGAGCGGCTGGGTGAAAGCGTGTGGGTGGTGATGGGATCGGCGAGAAACATCAAGATCACAACGCCAGCGGACATGGAATTGGCGGAGTTTCTGATGGATCTAACCACTGATTCCGGTGAAAAACACTGATCACCTTCGGGTTAATTAGGTTTGTGCTTCCCAATGGGTGTTGTATAATGCAGATGAATTTCTAGATGTTTCGAGCAACGCGAACACGAACTTCCTTTTCAGACCTTGTGTCTGTAATCGCTGTTGTTATCTGTCTGCTCGCGTTTGTTGTCTATCTTAAGGCCGGAACCAGCCACACCCCTGTCAGCACGTCCAGCCAGACGAAGATATGGCTTGATCCAAATCAAGCATCTGAGCCTCATACTAAGATTGCTCCGGTAGTGCTCATCTTTTTGCCGCTTCTGCTGCTTCATTTCCGGAAGGTTGAAAGAGCCGAAGCTTACGTAAGACTTCCCCATCCGTTTTTCAGGAATTTTCTGCTGCAAGCAAGATACTGGCTTCGCCCTCCTCCCCTAGTAGCAGGCTGTTAGCCTAGCTCTGTCCGCTTTTATTTTTCAATAGTTTACATTCGGTGTGCCAGTTTGTCCGGTTCCTCTAAGAATGTTGCTATCGGTTCTTATTTTGAGGGTCATAATGGCGTCAATAAATGAGAGCTCAAACTGCGGACGCCGACTGTCTTGAAGACATTATTTAGTTAACGTGAAAGCGAGAAAATCAATGTGGTTCCGCACAAAGCACGCGTTTTTGATTGCGGGGGGAATAGTGTTCTCCATGCTAATAGGCGGCTTGGTTGCCCACCATGTGCGCGCAAAAGAGCCGGCAGAAAATTTTTCGGCAGAGAGCACGCCGCCTGCGTCCGTTGCTGTCGTAAAACTGGGCACGGTTTCAAATAGCATTTCTGTTGCAGGCGAATTTATTCCTTACCAGGAAGTTGAGCTGCATGCCAAAGTTGCCGGTTACATACGAAAAATAAACGTCGATATCGGGGACCCGGTACACACCGGGGAGGTTTTGGCTTTGCTCGAGGTGCCGGAGCTGAACGCGCAGGTAACCGGGGCAGAAGCAGGAGTACAGCACAGCAAAGAGGAGATCTTGCGTTTAAAGAGTGAGGTGGTTCGGGCTGATGCCGATCATGCATCGGTTCACTCCGAAGCGGAACGGCTACAGCAGGTGTTTGCTACCCAGCCTGGCTTGATCGCGCAGCAGGAACTCGACAACATTCTGGCTAAAGATCGCTCGTCTGAGGCGCAAGTTGAAGCAGCAAAATCCGCGCTGGCGGCAGCAGAACAAGGCCTTGCCGGATCACAGGCAACAAGGACCCAGGTGGCGGCAATGCAGGAATACTCGCGCATTGTTGCGCCATTCAACGGAGTAGTGACCTGGCGCTATGCCGACACAGGGTCCCTGATACAAGCAGGGACTTCCAACAGCAATTCTCTTCCGGTTGTTAAAGTTGCCCAGATTAACGTTCTTCGTCTGAGACTGCCGGTACCTGAATCAGTAGCGGCTCACGTCAAGGTTGGAACCAAAGCTGACATCCACGTACAGGCCACCGGGGAGCACATAAGCGGGAAGGTTGCGCGTTTGACTGATTCATTTGACCGCTCCACTCGCACCATGCAGGTAGAAATCGACGTTCCAAACGAAGCCAGGAAGCTATCACCCGGCATGTATGCAGATGTTTCACTCCTTCTGGAAAACCGTACAGGCGCGCTGACTGTGCCGATTCAAGCTCTAAGCCGTGAAAACGATAAAACAACAGTTTTACTGGTAAACCAGCAAAGCCGTGTGGAACGCAGGGAAATCAAAACAGGGCTGGAAGAACCCGACCGGGTGGAGGTACTGAAAGGACTGAATGCTGGTGACCGGGTAATAGTTGGAAACTTCGCAGCGTACCGGCCAGGACAACTCGTCAATGCGAAAGTAAGTGCTCTTGACGCAGGAGGAGATGAGTAATGCCTGCCTTTGCCATCAAATATCCATTTTTTATCATCATGCTGTGCCTGATTATTGCGGTGGTCGGCGTAACCACCGTCGCGCGCATGCCGGTTGACTTGTTTCCCGACATCAATATTCCTGTTGTCGTGGTGGCAACGTTTTACTCCGGAATGCCGCCTGAACAAATTGAATCCGATATTACGGGACGGTTTGAGCGGTTCTTTACCCTTGGCAGCGGCATTGACCATATGGAATCCCGGTCTTTGCCGGGCGTAAGCCTGATCAAGGTTTATTTTCAACCGGGCACGAATGCGAACTCCGCTGTCAGCACCATCTCAAACCTGGCCATGGCGAACCTGAGAAGATTGCCACCGGGCACTCTTCCTCCGGTCGTTTTGAAATTTGATGCTTCCAGCTTGCCGGTGTGCCTGATCACCCTCAAAGGCGAAGGCTTGACCGAGACGCAGTTGCGCGACCTGGGCCAGTACAACGTTCGCAACCAGGTTGCAAATGTGCCCGGCGCTTCTGTCCCACAGCCCTTCGGTGGCAAGTACCGCCAGATTCAGGTCTATGTAGATCCAGTTAAGCTACAGGCCCATCAGTTGAGTCTTATGGACGTTGTAAGGACAGTCAATGACTCCAATATGATTTTGCCTGCGGGTGATGTTCGCATCGGACCAAAAGACTTCAATATCTATACGAATAGCCAGTTGCCTACCACGGAAGAGATCAACCGCTTGCCCCTGAAGACGGTGGGGAATGCGTCAGTGATGGTCGGCGACGTTGGCCGCGCCATGGACGCGCAACAGATTCAGAATAGCGTGGTTCGCGTAGATGGCCAGAAATCAGTTTATTTGCCTGTTCTAAAACAGGGCGGAGACAGCAACACCATTGCGATCGTTAACGGTATTAAAGATATTGTGGGTGACTTGACCGATGTGCCCAAAAAACTGGTCGCCAGGGTCGTTTTTGACCAATCTATTTATGTAAAGACCGCGATCAAGAACCTGGGGATCGAAGGTGGAATTGGGCTGGTGCTGACCGCGGTAATGATCCTTGTGTTCTTAGGCAGCATGCGCGCAACTGTGGCTGTTCTGTTATCAATTCCACTTTCGGCGCTCGCTACTTTCCTGATCTTGAACATGGGCGGCGGTACCATTAACACGATGGTGCTGGGTGGGCTTGCGCTGGCATTGTCACGACTGATTGACAACTCCGTTGTTGTGCTGGAGAACATCTTCCGTCATCTGGAAATGGGTGAGCACGTATTGGAAGCAGCTGAGAAGGGAGGCCGCGAAGTAGCGCTTCCTGTGCTGGCCGCAACATTTACCACGGCAATCGTATTTTTTCCCGTGGTTTTTCTCTATGGCGTCAGCCGTTTTCTGTTTATAGCTCTGGCCGCTGCGGTTGTACTGTCGTTGTTCGCTTCTTACATGGTGGCCCTCACCGTGGTGCCATTATTTTGTGCAAAATTTATCCATATCCTGGAAGCAGATGAAGAAATCGGTCATGACGTTCGCCGATCAGCTTTTGGCCACTTCGTCCATTGGTTCAATCGTCGTTATAACAGCCTTCTTGGCCGTTATGACATAGCTGTGGGCAAAACGTTATTGCGTCCGGCTGCCACGGTTCTTGGTGTAATGGGGATTTTTATTTTCAGTCTGGCACTTTATCCGTTGCTGGGCATCTCATTCTTTCCGCGCACCGATCCCGGCCAGTTTGTGATTAATCTTAAGGCGCCCACGGGCACAAGGATCGAACTGACAGACCAATATGTACGTCGAGTCGAAAGCGACATTCGGGAGGTTGTGAGCCCGCAAGAGATTGGGATGATCGTTTCAAATATTGGCGTCACTCCCGGCTTCTCCTCGATGTATACCAGCAACTCAGGCCAGCATACGGCAACGGTCCAGGTCAGCCTTAAGGAAGGGCACAAAATCGGCAGCTACGAATATATGAGACGTGTTCGTGAAAAGCTTGCCGAAGATCTTCCCGAGTTGGCAACATATTTCCAATCCGGCGGCCTGGTTGATGCAGTTATTAATCTTGGCTTGCCGGCGCCAATTGATATTCAGGTAGGCGGCAATAACCTGCATGAAGCGTATGCCACCGCTGCTGAATTGGCCAGCCAAATCCGGCGGGAAAAAGGAGTTAGCGACGTGCTTATCCCGCAGGACCTCGATTATCCTGCACTGCGCCTGGACGTTAACCGCGAGATGTCCTCTCGGCTGGGACTTTCTTCTCGTGAGGTAGTTGACAATGTAATTACGGCGCTTACGTCGAACCAGATGATCGCTCCCAGCTATTGGGTGGACCCCAGGACAGGCAATGATTACATGCTGACCGTCCAGTATCCTGACGCGCAGATCAAGTCAATGGAGGATTTGAAGCAGATCCCGTTACGGTCAGCCAATGGAAGCAACACCACTCAACTGGGCGGTGTCTCTGACATCAAATCGATTCAAGCTCCAACGGAAGTGGACCACTACCAATTACGGCGAGTGATCGATATTTACGTTTCACCCTTGGGAGAAGACCTCGGCAGCCTCGCTACCCGTGTTGACAAAATTATTGCCGGCACGAAAAAGCCGGAGAATGTACGAATCGCGGTACGAGGCTCAGTCGAAGGCATGCGCCAGTCATTCAAGAGCTTTGGGCTAGGGTTAATTCTATCCATCATTCTGGTTTATCTGATCTTGATGGCGCAATTTGCATCATTTATTGATCCATTGATTATTCTTCTGGCCATACCGCCGGGGATCACTGGAGTTATTCTTGTCCTGCTTTCGACCCATACCACGCTCAATGTAATGTCTTTGATGGGGGTCATTATGATGACAGGCATCGTGGTTTCTAACAGCATTTTGATCGTGGATGTGACCCGTGTTCTGCGCAAAGAAGGCAAGCCGATCCAGGAAGCTGTAGCTACGGCCTGCCGCCTGCGTCTGCGTCCTATTCTGATGACGTCGCTGGCGACCATTCTCGGTTTAATTCCCATGGCTCTGGCGCTTGAAGCCGGAAGCGAGCAATATGCACCGCTGGCCCGCGCGATCATCGGCGGCCTTACCGTCTCTGTGGTGGTGACGGTATTCCTGGTTCCTGCGGCATATCTGTTGGTTCACCGGCGAGAGGAACCCATCAATAATGTGGCGGATTGAAAATGGCATCTTCTATAAAGGACAAAATGTGAAGACAATCAAATCAGTGCTCCATGTTCTTATAGGCTTGCTGATTTTTAGCGCCACGCTGATGTCCCAGGATGCAACCTTGCGTTCGCAGGCTGGCCAGCAGGAGGATTGCGTCACCATCCACTGCCTTGATAAGACTGGTCCAGCATCCCTGAACGAGACGGGGATGAATTCAGCGCAAATTCCGGCCAGCCAGGGAAGTACGCCATCAACCTCGGTTCCGAACGGCACACAAGGTACTCAGCCACCGCAGGCTGCGCCGAAACTAAGTTTGCATGATGCTGAACAACTGGCGCTCAAAAATCATCCGCGAATCACCATTGCGGAATTGAGTGCGCTGGCTTCCAAAGAGGCAGCGCGCCAGGCCAGGGCGGCCTACTATCCCACGATCAATCTGAATGCAACCGGAGTCGATACCTACCGGGACGGCAATAGAATTACAGCCGGGGCCCTCAACAACCCGAGCGTGTTTAATCGGGCCGGCGCTGGCGTGGCCGCCAGCCAGTTGATTACGGATTTTGGGCGTACAAGGAACTTAAGCTCGGCGGCGAGCCTCCATGCGCAGGCGCAACAGCAGAATGCAGTTGCGACCCGGGAACAGATTATTTTCGCCGTCGACCAGGCCTTTTATGATGCGCTCTCAGCCGATGTGCTGTCAAAAGTCGCCGATCAGACGGTCCGTTCACGGCAAGTGCTGGTCAACCAGGTGCAGGCCCTGGAGAAAGCCAAGCTCCGTTCCGCGCTTGATCTGAGTTTTGCGAATGTCTCCCTGGCGCAAGCCCAGTTGCTTGTGGTGAATGCAAAAAGCAATCGCGACGCAGCCTATGCCAGCCTGGCTGAAGCGCTTGGGTTGCAAAACCAGCAGCCGTTTGAGTTGGTGGACGTCCAAGCCCCTCAACCGCTGACAGGAACTGTGGATGAAGTCATTCAACAGGCACTCGCCAATCGGCCAGATGTGAAAGCTCTCGAACTGGAACAGGGCTCAGCCGAACACTTGATGACAGCGGAAGAAAGACTCCAATTGCCCGATATCTCCGCCTTGGGAACAACTGGAATAACGCCTGTCGCCAGCGACCGTCTCGGAACCAACACTTATGGCGCGATTGGAGTAAACGTCCATATCCCGGTTTTCAACGGATTTCTTTTCAGTTCGCGCGCCGCGGAAGCAAAGTACCGCGCTCGTGCTGCGGCGGAGCGGGTACGCGATCTACGGGACAGTGTCGCTCGCGAAGTCAGGGTGGCCTATCTGAATGTTAACAGCGCTTTTGAAAGGGAAAATGTAGCCGCCAAATTGCTTGATCAGGCCACTCTTTCCCTCAATCTGGCCCAGGCCCGTTATAACCTGGGCTTGAGCTCAATTGTGGAATTGAGCGAAGCCCAATTGCAGGAAACTGAGGCCGCAATCAGTACCGTTACCGCAAAATATCAATATGAGTTCGCGATTTCAGCTTTAACTTACCAGGTGGGACAGTAAGAAGCCGTATTTGGCCGAGGGTTTAGTAGTAAACCAGCAAATAACTGTTCTTTTGTTGCTTCACAATAATTGCGGTGGCGGCCTTTTCCGGCCATGCCGCCGCCCGTCGTTATGCCACTCTTCCCTTCCAGGTTTTTAACCTCGTTTTAACAATCCTTTAACGGGCGTTTCACACAAATACTGCACCCTGCTGAGGAACACTCAGAGCGACGTAAGCGTGTGTGGGCCTGGTTTGCCAGGACAGTCATTTCACCAATTAAGCCTGAGAGTTCCGTTTCGGGAATCGTCTTAGATATTAGTTATGTACGGACAAGGAATAGTGCTATCGCGTTGTGCGATTTTATCCAATGATATTCGTAGTTCCTGATTCAAATTAGGAACGAAGGGAGAAATGTTTCAGTGAAATTGTTGAAGATTCTATGGCCTTTAGTGCTGATAACCAGTCTTGGCGTTGCTCAATCGAGTAACGACGGTGGAACCGCTGGCTCAGCCAATCTAACAGACGAAGTGAAGCAGCTGCGTGAAGCGGTGGCAGAACAAAAACAAGCCATGGCAGACCAGCAAAAACAGGTTTCCGAGCAACGCCAGGAAATTGAAAGACTAAAACAGCAATTAAGTTCTCAGGCCACTGCCACATCACCTGCCACGAATGATGTCCAGGCAGGGCATGTCGTGAACGCGAGCGTGACAGCCCCCAGTGTCAATCCGGCTGTTCGTACGGTTTCTGATATCGCCCAAGAGCAAGAGCGCCCCGTGGAATCGCCGTTGTCCTTCAAGATCGGTAATGCCACGTTCACCCCGGGAGGATTTCTTGACTTTACGGCATTCTTCCGCACCACCAACGTCGGATCGCTGGGAACGAACTTTTTTGCAATACCGTTCAGCAACACCCCCGCAGGCCAGTTGACCGAGACAAGATTCACCGCCCAGAACTCGCGGGTGAACATGAAAGTCGGAGATAAGTTTGGCCGCAATGATGTAACTGGCTTCTTCGAAATGGACTTTTTGGGAAATGATGCAGCCAATGTTTTTGTGACAAGCAATAGCCATACCATGCGGCTGCGCCACTATTTTGTCGATTACAAGCGCGACAAATGGGAAATCCTGGGAGGCCAGACCTGGAGCTGGATGACGCCTAACAGAGTCGGGCTATCTCCATATTCGCAGGATGTGTTTTATTCGCAAGACATGGATTTCAACTACCAGGCGGGACTTACCTGGGCCCGCTCACCTCAATTCCGTGTTGCCTATCACGCAAATGACCATTTCGTGTTGGGCGTTGCACTCGAGAACCCAGAACAATTCGCGGGACAGGGAGAAGTGCTTTTCCCCGCTGGTCTGGCCCAGGTAGCTGCTGAGTTCGATGCTGCCAATAGTTCAACAGTCCCAAACCTGCATCCGGATATCGTTCCCAAGATTGCATATGATACTGACTTAGGTGGCAAGCATTTCCATGTGGAAGCAGTAGGGTTGGTGACCTCAGTAAAAGATGCATTTCAGACAACGACCGGTGGACCGTTCACGAAAGATATGAAAACCGGTTATGGCGGCGAATTTAACTTAAACTTGGAAGTAATTAAAAATTTCCGCTTGATTGCTAATTCCTTCTACAGCGATGGAGGGGGACGATACATTTTTGGTATGGGTCCACAGGCAATAGTCCTTCCGAATGGCCAAATCTCCCTGGTGCATTCGGCGTCGACCACCGATGGATTTGAATATCAAATGACCAAAAAGAGCATGCTGTATGGGTATTACGGTGGCGCCTATTTCCAGCGTAACTTTGCACTGGACACCAGCACAGGTGCAAAAGCTAATACCTTCATTGGATTCGGTGGTCCGAATTCCTCGACCAACAACAACCGGGCAATCCAGGAAGGCACTCTTGGATGGGTACAGACCTTCTGGAAGAACCCTCAGTATGGGGCCTTTCAACTCATTACGCAGTACTCATACTTAACTCGCGCCCCCTGGTTCCTGCCAGCGAATAATCCCAAGAACGCGCATTTGGGCATGGCGTGGGCCGATCTGCGGTTTACATTGCCCTGAGGCGAAGATCAATCTAGTCAGAAATAAAAACAGAGGTCAGGCTTACCGCCTGACCTCTGTGGTTTTGAAGGGACAAAAGTTTAGAAGGTAAAGATCGGACCAAATTCTGACCGGAAATCTTTCCATTCCCGCATCTGCCGTCCCTCAAACAAGGGGAAATTGCCGGCAGCGTTGGGTAGGGCTCGTGTGCGATAAAGCGACTCTTCAAGAACAAAAGTCACGAAGTTGTTAAGTTTGTATTGCAGCGTTCCGGCGCCGAGATCGCCTTTTTCGCGGCCGCCGCCTTCGCGGCGCACATCACGGGCAAGAACCTGATCATATCCATAGTGAAGGTAGAATGCCCATCCGGCATTGCGCCCATTGGGATCGGCATTAGCTAAACGGGAAAGTGGAATACCAATGTTGACAAATCCGCCTTGTGCGCGTGGGGGCAGCGAGTTGGCAATCACTGGAACTCCATTGCGCAATCCAAAAGCGACGGCGGTGGATCCATCAATTGATTGTGCTCCCGTGATGCCGGTCAGGCCAGTCGTATCGTTGAACGGTCCAAAGATCTGGCCGCCGAAATAGTAGCGCAGATCATTGCCGTTGTAATACTTCGCGATGATGGTGACAAAGCGGGTGGGCAATTGAATTTCACCCGTCCATGCCAGTCGTGTTGAGCCAATCTGGGCGCCAGTTGGGAAGGCCGCTTTGAACGCGGCGGGAACTGCTGCCGCGTCAACGTCAACCGTTCTTTCTCCGCGAACGCCGCTGATGATAATCTGGGCCGGGACAACGCCTGCTGCATGGTCAAGCTGCCACTGGCCAACCACGCGAGCTTGTATCTCGGGCTTTCCGGAATCGGCGCCCTGGCGTTCGCCAAAGCCAAGTTGATTGCCAATTCCTTCGCCGTTTGGATTTACTACTCCGGCAGTGGTCAGATCAGTAGGAAGGTTGCCGAAAGCGGGCAGCACAACCGCAAATTCCGGTCCAAGTTTGAAGGCGCCAAAATTATGCTCCATGCCCACACGGAACTGGGGAGCACGCTCATAGAGTGTTCCAAAGCCAACTCCGAGGCCGGTAGTTTCAAATAAATTCGGCAGCGTGGAAGAAGCGAATGGCGTCCAATCCTGTCCTGTGACGAGGAACAGGCTGGTGTTGTCTGTCCGCTTCCAGTCAATGCGGGCATAAGCCAGACGCAGTTGGAACATGTTTGAACGGATAGAGCTGATGTTCCGGTTGTTGGACCGGCCGAAATTGCCTTCGAAATCCGCTTCAACCTTGCCCGTTATCACCAGATTGGGACTGTCTAACCACTCAAAGTTGCTGCCAAATCGGGCAAAGCGCGCCTTAATGTGGAATTCTGGGATCGCATCCACAGTGTTAGGCATGGCGTTAAAACCAGGCAGAGGAAAGTCATTTCCATATGGAGATGACGTGTCGTACACAGCGCTGGCTTTGAACTGTCCATACGGCTTAATGTTGATACTTTTCCCGATCTTGATGTCAGGAATGAAGCCTTCATGTTTTGAAGGATCTACTTGCAGCACGCGGATCGGCGCAATCGCCGGGATCGGTCCTGAAGGAGGCGGCGTCTTGGGGGGCTGCGGTGGACCGCTCTGCGCCTGGGTAATAGCGGTTATTCCGACCGTGCTATAAGTTGCAGATGGCTCGCTGACAGCCGGTGATGCTGGAGCCGGCGCTGCATTCAGAGATTC
Organism: Candidatus Angelobacter sp.; assembly: GCA_036488825.1. GTDB lineage: Bacteria > Acidobacteriota > Terriglobia > Terriglobales > Acidobacteriaceae > Angelobacter. The sequence continues at coordinate 21,941 of DASXGZ010000012.1, read as the reverse complement.
CAGGTCTGCAGCGGAGAGCAGGCCCTTGTCCTTGAGAAGTGTCAACAGGCGTTGGCGTGCCTCTGCGGGTGGAGCAGATGCGAGAGCATTTACTTCGCTTGCGTTGAGAACACCTTTATTTACCAAAAGGCGCAATAAAGGGTCAGTAGAAGCGCTTACGGGTGCAGCCGGAGTTCGACTTGTAACAGTCGTCTCTGTGCTGGCGCTTTCTTTCTCCTTGGCTTTGTTCGCAGCATCGGCTGCGGCGTCGGATGCAAACGCGCCAATAGGCAGCACGAATATTGCGAACAGCACTGCCCATATACGGGTCGAAATACGAATCATGATTGAAAGCCTCCTGAGTCCAAACGGTTTTCCACTATTACATGTGATTTGTATGCGTAGTTATAGAAACTGTGACAAGCGAACCAATCTCTAAAACACCTGGAGAAACAGGCGCCTCGGATTCCATGAAACGAAAAGAGACGGCCTTCCATTTCAGCCCAATAGGCTAGACGGAATATCTCTAATGTCAAGAAAAAACGGAAACTCAGGCTCTACACGAATGATCTTGAGGGTATGCGAATCGTGAATTACTCGAAATCAAGCAAGGGTTGGTATAAGTATTTTTTTGCGGCCAATGACAGCAATAGGAACAAACGATTGCACAGTAGCAAGCATGGCGATAGAAAGAACGGACCAACGAGCAAAACAGCTGTGCATTGGCCAGGAAATCGCAGAACGCTACGGGAGTACGTATCGCAAGCTCGTATAGACCATTACCAGGTGTGCGTTCTTGGGAGCGCCCACCGGAACAAACCATGGACTGCGCGTTAAATAAGATGTTTGCGTAACAAGCTGGACGGCCCCATACTGCGGATTGCGCCAGAATGTCTGCGTCCAGTCAAAGCTCGGTTCCTGAATGGCCCTGTTGTTGGTATTAGCTGATCCTGGCGCTCCAAAACCGATAAAAGTATTGGGCTTGGCGCCTGCACTCGTGTCCAGCTCGAAGTTGCGCTGCGCGTACATGGCGCCATAATAAGCGCCGAACTGCGTTTTCGGCGTTAGCTGAAATTCCACTCCAACCAGACCGGTTCCGGAATGGACCAATGAAGGGCTTCCATCTGATCGAACAACAGTGCTAGGGGCAAGACCAATCAAATAGCGCCCACCGCCATCGGAATAAAAGCCGTTTGCCAGCAAACGGAAATTTTTAAATAACTCGAAGTTGAAAGCTCCGCCGAATCCGCCGCCTATTGTTGAGTTGCCTTGAAAGCCGGCTCCAGTAACAATCGTGGTTTTTACCGCCGTAAACAGACCTGTCAATTCTGCGTGAAAATGCCTTCCGGAATTGGAATCGGAGTCATAAGCGATCTTGGACAATATGTCAGGGGACACATTGGGGGTGGAATTCGTGGTATTGGTTGGATCTAGTTGCGGTGCCAAAAGGGCTGCAAACGCTGTTGGGAGCGTGACCTCTCCGGCGCCAAATCCCGTGTACTGCTCAGCATTTTCAATGCCCACGCCGGCGGCCCAATGTGAGTTGGGATGATATATCGCGCGGAATTCGGCGGCCCGTGTGTAAGGAATGCCAACCTGCGCGTTTCCGTCTTCGTCATAAGTCAGCGCAAGATCGCTGGGCAGGGCCCCAACGCCGCGACGGTTTGGAGTGATCCAGCTCCATGTTTGTCCGCCGATGAATTCCCATTTATTTCTCTTGAGATCGAGCCAGGCGAGACGCTCGCGGAATGTATGGCTATTGGCGGTTACAAAAATATTGGTAGCATCGTTCCCGTTAAAATCCATTTCGGCATAAGCGGTGACATCATTCGCGCCGTATTTGCCCGAAACCTTGAGATTGAACCGGCTGAACTGGGCCGTTATGCGGTTCTCGGTGAGATGTCCCTGAGGAGTGTTGCTGAACGGAATCGCCGCAAAGTTGGTGGTAATGATTGAACCCGAGTTAGTTGTGCGGAAAACATTTTCAAAATCAATAAATCCGCCGGGAGTAAATTCCGTTCCGCCGATGCGGAATGAAAGCGGCGATTCTTTCGGCTTGTCAGCACTTCCCTGGACGGTCCCCGCACCCGGCAAGGCCACCGAGGGTGTCAACGAGGCATTGACTTGCTGTGGGGCTTGCTCGTGATTTGCCTGTGCGCCCGGCAGGGGGACCAGTTGAGTTCTGAGGAACTCTATCTCCTGCTGCTGCCGCTCAATCTGCTGCTGCTGCGCGAGAATCTGCTGTTGCTGTGCTGCCATTGCCGCGCGCACCTTTTCGAACTCAGCAGCCACGGTCGGCTCCTGTGCATTGCCCGAAGATGTGTTGTCCTGACCAATCCCCGGTCGTCCGCAAAGCACTAACGTTATCGCCAGCAGTACCAATCTCATTATCGTTCGCTCCTGATGGTTTGCTGCCTGCTCTTTTCGGGAGTCAATCACGTGATCCGCTTTTTTCGGGCAACAGGCTTTTTACATCCTGCAACGTATAAGTGCAAGTATAAAGGTCATAGCAATACGGAAATATACGATTTAAGAGCAATAAAATAGATTTTAGGGGACTTCATTGGGCTTTGCCTATCGCGAGCAAATTGCACCACACGCGAGAAGCAACTCGCAAAAAAACTGCTGTTGCCAAAATGCTACTTGATAGACGACTTACGTTTCCAAAGCTCCCAGGCTCGTTGGTAGTTGTCTGGAGGAGTCGCTTTTTGTGCCTCTTCTGGCGATAGGTACTTTATGGGGCCGCCGAGTGCCACGGCCTGGCTCTGAAGTCTGGCGTTAATCTCCAGGTAAACACTCCTGCCAACCACGATCGGCAGTGAGGCCCCCACAACAACTGCGCCGTGTCCCCGCATGAGCGCAGCCGGCTTGTTTCCCAGAATAGTGGCTAGTGAGTGGCCAAGAGCGGGGTTGCGGACCAGCATATCGCTCATTCCCGCAAAATCGCGAATATCGAAAACCGGTATACCTTCACCGATAAATGCAGACATATGGTACATAGGCCGAAGTGGCACTGCGCTGACTCCAAAAGGAATTATCGAAGGTGAGTGATTGTGAACAATCGCTTTTACGTCCTCTCGTATTCTGTAAATCTCCCCATGGATAAAGCGTTCCAGATATTGCGCCCGCCCTCTTGGATCAACCGGCACACTGTCAAGGTCATACTCCAAAATGTCATCAACGGTAACAAGTTCAGGGGCCAATGAACGCGAAAGCAGATAGCGGCTTGAGTTAAGGTTGTGCCGCACGCTGACGTGCCCGTATCCATCTACGACCCCTTGCCCGGCAAGAATTCGATTTGCGGCGACGAGGTCCTGGAGCAATTCTGGGCTCGCTGGCCCGGCAGACTTTGGGGCTTCCGGAGTCTTTCCGCCCTGCATCCCGTACAGTACATCCGCCAACGCGAGGCTGCCGCCAATCAAAAAGCCTCGTCGCGTCAGTAACCAACTGAGCAAAGTTTTCTCCATGGATCCGCCCTTCGCGTAGATTTCATTAGGATAAAAGGTCTGTCCGAAGGGGATCAATCCCCCTGATAAAGATGGCGCCTGTCGAATTCTCCTTGACATCATATGTTTACAGTGTAAACATATTCAAAGGAGTCAAGAAGCTGTGCCTCTTGCCAAACCAGCGTCGACCGTCCGCCGGACAAAAGCCAGCCGCTCGCATTTGCCGTTGCGGGACCAAATACGCGATACAGCGCGCGATTTGTTTGCGCGCGAAGGATATGAAAGCGTTTCCATGCGGCGCATTGGCGCGCAGATTGGCTGTTCGCCGATGGCCATCTACCGCCACTATGAAAACAAGGAAGAGCTGTTGCTTTCTATTTGCGAAGAGACGTTCAGCCGGATGATCCAACTGCTGGATGAAACGCGAAAAAAGCCGGGAACCTCACTGGAAAAGCTGCGGCTATGCATGCGCACGATCGTGGATTTTCACCTCGGCCACCCGAATCATTACAAAGTGACTTTTATGACGCTGATGCCGCCGGGACCCGTGGCGGAACGCAAAGTGGCCATTGCACAGCGGGCTATGGACCGGCTGCGCGCGGGCGTGCGTGAGTGCGCAGCGGAGAAGGGTATGGACGTGGATGTGGAAATGGCGGCTCAGATAATCCGCGTGGCGACACACGGCCTGGCCAGCGCGCTTATCACGACGAGCAGATGCTATCCATGGAAGGATCCGGAACGCATGAAAGATGAGTTAATCGCCACGGTAACGCGGCAATTCGAATAAAACTATATTTTTTTGCGTCGCTGTGTACAGCGTACGCATCTTGTAACACACGCAAGTTTACGGCGTACGCTTTATTTGAAAATAAGGAGCCAGGCGAAGTGAGCACGCAAGTTCTTAACCGGCCGCTGAGCGTTCCCGCCGTGCAATCGGTTGCCAAGCCTGCAATCAATCCATGGCTCATCGCCATTACAGTAACGCTGGCCACGTTCATGGAGCTGCTGGATACCAGCATCGCCAATGTTTCCTTACCGCACATCGCCGGCGGGCTTGCCGTCAGTTACGACGAAAGCACCTGGGTGCTCACCAGTTATCTGGTAGCCAACGCGGTTGTCCTGCCGCTGAGCGCATGGCTCAGCCGCGTGTTTGGACGCAAGAACTATTACATGGCATGCGTGGCGCTTTTCGTGATCAGCAGTTTTTTGTGCGGGATCGCACCCAGCCTGGGATTGCTGATTTTCTTCCGCATTCTGCAGGGAATGGGTGGCGGCGGTCTGGCGCCGGTGGAGCAAGCCATCCTGGTAGATACATTTCCCGCAGCCAAGCGTGCCGCCGCAATGGCGCTTTACAGCATGGCGATTGTGACCGCGCCCGCCATAGGTCCGCCGCTGGGTGGCTGGATTACCGATCATTTCTCCTGGCGTTGGGTATTTTTTATCAACATACCGATTGGGCTGGTCAGCCTGATCCTTACGCACCGGCTGGTTTCCGATCCGCCGCAGTTTACTGAGGAAGTAAAGGCCACGAGGGCGGGCGGAAAACTGAAGATTGACTATATCGGCATTTCACTAATCGCCCTGGGGTTCGGCGCGCTGGAAATCGTACTGGATAAAGGCCAGCGTGAAGACTGGCTGGAAAGCCACTTCATCGTTATCTTCCTGACCGTAGCGCTAACGGCGCTGGTAGCGGCGACAATGTATGAATGGCGGCACCACGATCCTGTGGTGGAGATTCAGCTTTTCAAAGAACGAAACTTTGCACTGGCAAATGCTCTTTATTTTGGCTTCTTCTTTGTATTGTTCGGCAGCACAGTTCTTATTCCTCAGGTCTTGCAGTCACTCTATGGCTACACGGCAACAGATGCCGGATTGGTGCTTGGTCCCGGGGCATTTGTGATTGTGTTGATGGCGCCGGTGGTGGTCCGGCTGATACCTAGAACGGGCGCGAAGAAGCTGATCATCGCCGGATCAATTTTTGTAGGCCTTGCGATGTGGCGTTTTGCATCGCTCGACCTGGGCTCTGACTATCGTTCTTACGCGTTGGCGCGGGCTTTGCAAGGTGTTGGGCTTGGTTTCTTTTTTGTTCCCGTGATTTCGCTGGCCTATTCGTATCTGCCGGCAAACAAGAACAACAAAGCATCCAGCATTACCAATCTCTTCCGCAACCTGGGCGGGAGTTTTGGCGTGGCGTTTATGACCACCGTGCTGGAGCGGCGCACGCAATTTCATCACAGTGTATTAGTACAACAGCTCACGCCGGAAAACCCCATTTTCAACCAGAAGCTGGAAACCATCGCGCAGTATCTTGCTAACAGCGGAGCAAGCGCCGCAGATGCTTCGCAAAAAGCCTATGAACTTATATCCGGCATAGCCAATCAACAGGCGGCATTCCTTGGCGCACTGGATTGTTTCCACGTGCTGGGCTGGGTTGCGCTTGCGACCATGGTGCTGGCATTGGTGACAAAGCCGTTCCGCAGCGCAGGATCTGCCGCGGCACACTGAGGTAAGGAATGAGAAGATCGGAGCACAAATTGAAGCGCCTTCATATCATCATTGTTCTTGCCGGTATTGCCGGAGCCTCGCTGCGTGTTGAAGCGCAGCAGAACACGGCATCTTTCGAACTAGGCAGCATTGCCACGCCGCGCACGATTAATCCTGCCGCCAACAGTACCACCCCAAGCTCTTTAGCAGGACAGCAGCAGAACCCATTTCTAGGTAGCGTGCCGACAGGAACATTATCGAACGAACCTATTGCGCTTTCATTAAATGATGCGATCACGCGCGGTCTGCGCTACAACTTAGGCGTTATAGAAAACCAGGCATCGCTTCGGCAGGCGCAGGCGCAACGGCTGCGCGCTCTTTCCGCGATGGTGCCCAGCGTGTCCGGACTATTGCGCCAGAACCTTGACGATCTCAACCGTGTTGCCATTGGCTTGAAAATTCCGGGACTACCCGCAGCGACTGGTCAGTTTGGCTATCAGGAAAGCTATCTCACATTTTCCGATACTGGATTGACCCTGGATTCCCTGTACCGATACAAGGCAGCGAAACAAACGGCTGAAGCACAAAAACTGCAAGTGGACGATGCGGGTAACGTAGTCGCGCTGGCGGTTGGAACTGCTTATCTTCAAGTGGAATCGAGCGAAGCGCGAGTGGAGACCGCCAAAGCCGAACTGGACTCAGCGAAGGAACTAGAAGCACAGGCGCTGAATCGCGTAGCTTCCGGATTGGCCGCCGAGATCGATGGCTTCCGCGCTACCGTGCAACGGCAGACCAGCGAACAGCGCCTTACTGTCGCCGCCGCCAATCTGGAAAAAGACAAACTTACATTGGCTCGGCTCATTGGGTTGCCCAATGGACAGGCGTTCAACACGACCAGCAAAGCTGCATATCAGGAATGGAATGGCAGCGACCTGCAAACTTCACTCACGCAGGCGCGCAAGGACCGTGCAGACATTAAATCTGCCCAGGCGACGGCATCGGCAACACAACTCAGCAAACGCGCGGCACAAATGGAGCGCGCACCCGGCATCAGCGTGAACGGCTATTACGGCAGCATCGGAACGAATCTGGCGCGGTCTGATGCAACTTACTCGCTTGTGGCAACGGTTTCACTGCCAATCTTTACCGGCGGACGGATACGCTCCGATATTCAGGATGCTTCAGCGCAGCTTGACCGCAGGCAGTCAGAATATGCCGACCTGGTGGGGCGCGTTGACTATGAAGTTCGCAACGCGTTCACCGATCTGAATGCCGCGGAAAGCGCGGTAAAGGTTGCGGAGAAAAACAGCCAGCTTGCGCAGCGCACGCTGGAGCAGGCCCGTGACAGATTCCTGAACGGCGTTACCAACAATCTTGAAATCATTCAGGCGCAGCAGGACGTGGCTGCGGCCAGCGAAAACTATATTTCCAGTCTTTTTGCGCATAACCTGGCCAAGCTAACGCTGTTGCGGGCGCTGGGCTCAGCACAAAAAGATGTGACCAGGTATTTAGGAGGAAACTAAAATGGTTACCACACTGCAAACACCCCAACCGGAGCTTGAACCAATAGAGCAGGAGGAGCGCGCGAAAATGCATCCAGCGCAGGCGCCGGAAGAGTTTGCTCCGGCACCGAAGCGTTCGCTGCTTGGTACGATTAAAAGCTATCGCAAAGCCCTGTTTATTGCGGCGTTAATCGTGGTTGTGGTTGCAGGCACGGCTGCATGGGGATATTTTTCCTCCTATGAATCCACGGATGACGCTCAGGTGGACGGCCATCTGCATCCCATCAGCGCGCGCATCAGCGGGACCATCCTCAGCGTGAACCCCGACGTACAGGACAGCCATTATGTGCAGGCCGGCACCGTGCTGGCGGAAATTGATCCGGCGGATTATCAGGCGGAGCGCGACCGTGCCCAGGCTGACTATGATCGCCTGCAAGCAAGCTCCACTGCCGCCGAAAAAGACATAGCTGTCATCTCTTCCGGCAGCAACGGTCGCCTGGAACTGGCGACGGCTGCGGTGAGCGAAGCAGAAGACTCGGTCGCGTCTGAGCGTGCGGCATTGCAGGCAGCCGAAGCGCGCCTTGCCGGCGCGGAAGCAAATTTCAATCGCGCTGAAACCGATCGCCAGCGCTATGAAAGACTTCTGACCAAGCATGAGATTTCTCAGTCGGAGTATGACCGAGTGGCCACGGAAGCCAGTACAGACCGCCAGGCCGTTGCTGCCGGCCAAGCAGAAACGCTGGCGGCACAGAAGCGCATTGCGCAGGCGCAAAGCAGATTGGCGGAGCGCAAGGCCGATCTTCTTTCTGCCGGCTCGGCGCCGCAGCAGATTGCCTCCTCGCGGGCCAAGGCTTCTGCTGCTGTCTCTGAAGCGGGACGCGCCCACGCACAGCTCACCACGGCGCAACTCAATCTTGGTTATACGAAAATCATTGCTCCGGTCAGCGGGATTATCGGCCGCAAAATCGTGGAAGCCGGCCAGCGTGTGCAGCCGGGCCAGCAATTGCTGACCATTATTCCCGTCGATGACCTCTGGATCACCGCTAACTTTAAGGAAACACAATTGCAAAAAATGAAATCCGGGCAGGCGGTAACGGTGCATTCGGATGCTACCGGACGCGACTATCGCGGCCACATTGATTCCCTTGGTGGAGCAACCGGTTCGCGCTTCAGCCTGCTACCTCCGGAAAATGCCACTGGCAATTACGTTAAAGTGGTGCAGCGTGTTCCGGTGCGCATTGTGCTGGACTCAGGGGAAAATGCTGACCATCGTTTGCGTCCGGGAATGTCTGTTGAACCAAAGGTGAAGCTGCAATGAGCCAGGATCGGATGAATTTCAAGCTTAGGGCCAGACCTAGAAGTCAAACTCATATTCAATTCATCATCGCCATGGACCGCCTTAAGGATAGCGCGGTTTGCTTGATCTCTTCCACATCTGATGCATCCGGTGACATCTTTACATATTCGTCAAAATCATTGAGGGCGCCTCTGTAATCATCAAGGTTGTAGCGCAGCACGGCGCGCTGCCTCACGTCTTCGGGCGATCGGGGATAGATCACCAGGATCAGGTCAACAATTTGAACGGCACGGCGGAAGTCGCGTTGAGAAAGATAGACAGAGCGCAGATTGTTCAGCATGCGCGTCAACATCTGGCGGCGAGTGACGGTCATAAGGAATTCCGGCTGCAATGCAAGGTGTCCAGAATAGATGCTGTTGAGCTTTTGGCGGCAATCTTCTTCGGTAATGATGGCCCCGCCTTCGAAAGCGTCTATCAGGATTGGCCGGCCGTCCACATCATAGTGCTTCACCAGAAAATGGCCGGGCATGCCGACGCCAAAAAGCGGGAAGCCGACACGGCGCGCCACTTCCATGTACACCAGCGCCAGAGAAATGGGGATACCAAGTCCGCGGTCCAGTACCTGGTGCAGAAACGAATTTCGTGGACTATGGTAATCCACAGTATTGCCCCGGAACATTTCTTCCCGGAAAAGAACCTCGTTTAAGGCAGCGATGACGTGAGCGGGATCGTCAAGGTCCTGGATTCTGGCCGCGACGCGTTTCGCTAAAGCATCAACCCGGCGCACATAATGGTCAATATCGAGTTGAGGATTTTCGATTCGTGAAAAAGTCAGCGCTGCGCGCAGCAGGTCTATACGTTCGTCATCGATTTCTGAACGCACCAATGCGGCAAACGCCTGGACCACATCTGAACTGGCCTTGGATACCACAAGAAAATTGTAGCGGAAATCAGGCCCTATTTTCTTGCCTCTGCAGGGGGGCGCGCCTTCCATAAGCGTCTCGGCAACAAGTAAGTAAATCCGACAAAACCTTCCCATTGCGTGGAGCTGCTGGTAAGACCGCGATTGAAACCGGCATCAACTACCAAATTCCGGCGCACCGGATAGGAAACTGCCCACAAATTTCCCACGGCATTGCCCCTGAGGAAAGGCTGTGTGAAGTGCCACAATTCTCCTGCAATCGTGAAGGCCTTCCATGGGTGCGAAATGGAAATTGTTTGCCCAAACTGCGCTCGCCCGGCGTGATTATCTGTTTGCTCATTGAACATGCCGTTCAGGTCAAAGTGGAAGCCGGCAAAGTCTTCGCTGATCAGCAGGAGCAGGCTATGTTCCGGCGTTCCAAAATCAACGTCAGGCGCGGAACCGGCGTAAACATGTTTGAAATAGCTGAGCGCGATTGTCGGACGCTTATCCTGGCCAGGCAGGACAACAGCTTGAAACCCTGCCAGCACGTCGCCAGGATTGGACTCTTTCTGATTGGCCAGACCGCTATATACCCAGGGCTCGCTCTGCACCAGAAATTGCAGACGTGGATGAACGGTGAGCTTAGTCACTTGATTAATGGCAAAGCGGCTGGAGAACTCCGGCGAGTCTGCGGCATAGAGGATCCCATTCTCAAATTGCAGATAACCGATCGGGGTGAGCGTTGCCGGAGTGGCGACTGTGGGCCGCGCCGGATTAGCTTCAGGAACCTCATCGGCGCTATCTTGCATACTGCTCTCTCGACTGGATTGCGCAATGGCGCAACACGACATAACCAGTAGAAGCAGAGAAGCCATACATCTTTTGGACTTCAGGAGGTTGTTTGGGACAGCGCGGAAAAATGAAACCAAAACAGACGCAATAGACATTGAATGTATTTTTGCATACGGCCTCAGTTACTTTCCCACCCCAACCATGGCAAAGGCATCTGATGCTGGTTGCCAACAATTAAAGTGCGGGCTGGAACAGGGTGAACACCCCATTCCAGCCAGAAACCGGAGTTTAGTTTAAAAGTGGAAACCAAGCTGCGCCGTGTAAGAACGCGGCGTAACAAAGTGGGTTCCGCTGAAAGTTGAGAGGAAGTTGTAAAGCGCTGTTTTGTTGGTGATGTTGATGGCGCTTAACTGCAAACTCCATTTGTATCGATCACCATGGAAAAGATTGTCATGTCCCACCGCGAGATCAAACAGGTTGCGGGGAGAAATGCGCGGCGGGTTGTGATCATCGTTTTCTGTCCCAGGCGCGGGAATGGTAATGCGCGTTGATCCAAATTGCGCCGGAGCGCAGCTTGTAAGCGGTGCGCTAAGAGTGGGAAATACACCACCGCAGAACAAGCCGGCCTGAAGCTGCTGGTCAGCGGTAAGCCCGGTCAAATCTACCGGGGTTGTAGTATCCGTAGCAAATGGGACCGCGCCGGCCACGAGTCCGCTGTCATAACGCCAGTTGAAACCGAGCCACGGCCCGCGCTTGCCTATCTGGTATTGCAGGTGCGTGGTCTCGTTGAATTTTTCATCATGATCAATGCGGAAAGCGCCAATAGAATTGGGAGCAGCTCCCGCTCCACCGAGTTGCGGGGTAAAGAACCGCGCGGCCACGCTGGAGAATACGAAGAGTCCCGTAAACCCATGGAAGTTTGGGACGCTCACGCGCCCGGCAAAGCCGGGGATTTTGGAGTTATGCCATTCAATTGGGAATGTGAGCGGCGTGCTTCCAAATACGCCGAAGTCATACGCATTGTGGGTATATTTCCAGATGTACTCACCCGAGAAAACCAGATATTTACCGAATGCCTGCTGCAACCCGGCATGAAATTCATTGCGCCATCCCGGAGAAAAAGGAGTGGCAGCATTGGATACGCAGACCAGAAGTGGATTCAGCACAGGATTGGCACATCCGACGCTGGAAAGAATCAGGTTTTCATTGAATGGAGTTTCGAGTACCCGCGCATAGGAAACCCGCAAAACCGTATTGGTTTTTTTGAAATTGTAAGCAATACCTAGGCGGGGCTCAGCTTCACCATGGGAAACAAAGCCGTTGTACATATCACCACGGACGCCCAGGTTAAGCGTCCAATTTCCTTTTGTAATTGCGTCCTGCAGGTAAAGAGAAAGCAGTTTGATGTCTGTGTGGCCGTTGAAGGGAAATGGGCTGCCACCACGGGTGAGATCAGCCGGAAGCAGGAGGCTGTTAAAGCCAGGATTTGCAGAACCGCCGGAGTTCAGCGGCCCGCCGCATTGCGCAGGATCATTAATCCCAGGATCGACGTTCGGGCTTCCATCTGCATTGAAGCAGACAGCATTCAGAGTTGGATCAACGATGCCAAACTTGTCATGTTCATCCAGAATAGTGTGCTGGTAGGTGGCTCCTGCCTTAAAATTGTGAATCCCCTTTGAGTAGGAAAGATCGGAGCGAAGTCCGGCATTGGTAAGCCTGCGGTCCTGCGCCAAGGTCTCCTGCTGAAGGCCCGGCGCGAGATCGGCAAACGGGTTATTGCTGGGATAGTAGTTGAATTGATCATGCCGTAGGAACGCGCCCAGCGTGAACACTGTGTTGGCATTCACAAGGTGCGTCCATGAGGGAGCAATGTTGAAAGTCCTGATCTGTGAACGCTGATCAGACGGACCTACGGGAACGCCATTGGGGCCAAGACCGCCGTTATCCACCACCAGCCCTGACCAGGCTGTGGCATCTTGCGCGTCAAAGGTGTTTGGCGTCTGGAACCAGGAACGCGTGAACCCCAGGTTCAGGTGCAAAGAATCAGGTTGAGAGAATTGGTAGTCCACGCGATCAAAAATGTTTTGCTCATTGCCCTTGTCGTGCATAACAGCGAGTTCAGGAGTATCAAGGAATCGCCCGCTGTTAATCCCGTCGATGGAAATGAAATTTCCCCACTTCTCGCCTCCATAGGCAAGGTTAAACCCCGCGGTAGAAGTGCCAAAGCTTCCGTAAGAAGTTGTGAAAGCGCCGTGTGGCGTTGTCTCTCCCTGGCCGGAACGCGTTGTTACATTGATCACCACGCTTGCCTTTTCACCAAATTCAGCGGGCGGCGCGCCGTCAATGACTTCCATCGACTGTATGGAATCCAATGGAATCTGGTTGGAAAAGATTTTGCTCTGCTGGTCGGTAATCGGCTGGCCATCCACAGAGAAGGAATTTTCAGCGTGGTCACCCAAACCATGAAAAAGTCCATTGGAATCCGCGGAGATTCCCGGCGTGGTCAGAGTGACGAGCGAACTCACGGAAGATGACGTGCTCTCCAAAGGAACTTTGTCAAAAAGGGCACGGTCTACGTCTGTATGGAACGTGCTATCTGTTTCAATCAGGTCAGCACCCCCGGCTTCCACCGTCACGGTTTCCGTTGCACCGGTCAACTTCAGGCCAATAGTGAGATTGATTGGCACCGCGGAGCGAACGTCCACATCCTGTGCAAAAGGGCCAAATCCTTTGCTGCTGACAGAAAGATGATATGGGTTATAAGGAATGTTAGGAATAGCGAACCTCCCGGCGCCATCCGTGGTTACAGTGTGGTCATAGCCGCTAACTGGGTTGTGAATTTCAACTTTTGCGCCGGGAACAACTGCCCCGGTTGGATCAGTGACTACACCTTGAATCATTCCTGAAGTGGATGTCTGTGCCGAGGCCTGAATGCACAGCAGAAAAAGAACGGTCATAAACGCGAGCGACGAGAAACACAAGAGCGCTTTCATACCAATACGCATAGCTCCTCCAATAGTTGTGGGTGAAGAGTGATTGGGGACTGAGTTGTGTTGTTGAAAGGAGTTAGGCGGAAGGAGGAGGACGTGAAGAATAAGGCGATGAATGTAACTCTGTCCTGCGGTCAGTTTTCAGCAATGGGCTTAGAAAGCCGGTTTGCCGAAATATGACGCTTGTGTAGCAAAAAGTTGCCACACGGACTGCTGAGTGCAACAGCGGGCACACTGTACAGTGCCTGGCGTCAGTTTCCATTCCGTCAAGATGGAAATGCAACGCCTGCGCCGCCGCTGAACCCAGCACGAGCACCAGGCAGGCAATAACCAGCCAGGGCGGGATCCAACGAGCGATGTTGCTTTGTTCGTGTTTCATAGCAAAACGAAACCTAGTACATCTTGCGTCACACTTGCAGAACGTCTCCCTCACGCGCCACAGTGCGATAGAGAACAGGATTGATAAAGAATCCCAGAAATAGCCGGGACACCAGTCCAGCCACAATTACGATAGCGAACGGCTTCTGTGTATCTGAGCCGATTCCGGTCGAGAGGGCAGCCGGCAGCAAGCCAAGGCAGGCAACCAGGGCAGTCATCATAATGGGCCGGAGGCGCAGCAAAGCTGCTTCACGCGTGGCAGAGCGTATGTCCATTCCTTCCAGCCGCAGCTTGTTTATGTAAGAGATCAGGATCACTCCGGTCTCCACCGAAACGCCCATCAACGCGAGCAGGCCAAGAATCGAGGAAACACTAAATGGCGTATGCGTAAGTTTAAGTGCGATCAGAGCGCCCACAGGCTCTGTCATGATCACATCCAGGGCTATAGCAATCGGAAATTTGAAATTGCCATACAGCGCAAACAGAATGAAGAAGATCAGCAAAACAGCCAGCGGTCCAATGATGCTAAGCTGCTGCTTGGCGGCCAGGAACTGGTCGTATTCTCCGCCCCAGGCAATGCGATATCCCCCGGGAATGGAAACATTCTTTTTAACCGCAGCCTGACCATCTTCCACCGCTCGTTGCAGATCGCGATGCTCAATGCTGTACTGCACGCCAATGTAACGCGAATTATTTTCACGGTAAATGAACGATGCGCCATTGCCCTGTTTGATTTCCGCCATCTGGCTGATGGGAATCTGCTGGCCATCAGGAGTTCCCACAAGCAGGTTCCCAATCTCTTGCGCGCTGCTGCGGAACTGCGGCTGCATACGCACGACAAGATCAAAAAGCTTTTCCCCTTGAACAACCTGGGTAGCGGCCTGCCCGCCGATAGCGGCCTGAATCACAGCCTCAACGTCAGCCACGTTGATTCCGTAGCGCGCAATTTTTTCGCGATCAACATTGATATTCAGGCTGGGCTGGCCCAACTCATGCACTACTGTTAAATCGGTGAAACCAGGAACATCCTCCAAAGTTTTTTTAATTTCAACAGCCTTCTTTTCCAATACATCAAGATCGGGGCCGTAGATCTTGACTGCCAGTGAGCTCTTTAGTCCGGTGAGGGCTTCGTCCACCGCATCTTCCGCCGGCTGTGTGTAATTGAAAATGATGCCAGGAAAGGCACTGAGCCGTTTATCAATTGCAGCAATTAACTTTTCCTTGGTATCAAGATTCCCTTTCCATGCGGAATCGTCGTAGGGCTTCAATCCCACATAAAATTCAGCGTTGAAGAAGCCTGTGGGATCAGTGCCATCATCTGGCCGCCCGTGTTCGGAGCCTACCACTGTAACCTGAGGATAGGAGATCAGAATGTTACGAATCTGCGGAACGATCTTGCTGGATTCCTCAAAAGAAATGGTATAGGGCATGGTGGCCCGGACCCACAGAGCGCCCTCATCCAGGTGGGGCATAAATTCGCCGCCAATAAATGGAACAAGCAACAGCGTAGCGGAAAAAATCAAAACCGCTGCCAGCAAGGTCATGCCGCGATGATCAAGACACCAATCAAGCTGACGCGTGTAAATTTTCTTGATCCACTCAAAAGCGCGGTTCCTCGGTTCTTTCACGCCGCTTTTAAAAAGGTAAGAAGCCAGAACCGGAACCAGCGTTAGAGTGAGAATGAGAGCGCCAATCAGGGCAAATGACATGGTATCTGCCATGGGATGAAACAGCTTGCCGGAAGGGCCGCTGAGAGCATAGATAGGGAGATACCCGGCGATGATGACGGCAACGGAATAAAAGATGGGCCGATCCACATCTTTGGCGGCGGCCAGAATGACTTCGTTTAGCTTGTACGGCTGCCCTTCCCGCAACGCAAGCTCGCGGTAGATGTTTTCCACCATGACCACGGTGCCGTCAATGATGATGCCGAAATCAATGGCGCCAATCGATAGCAGGTTGGCCGAAACATCATGGGCATGCAGCACGATAAAGGCGAATAGCAGACCCAGCGGAATAGTAAGCGCCACGATGATTGCGGCGCGTATGCTTGCCAGGAAAAATAAAAGTACCACCAAGACCAGGATCATGCCTCGGAGAAGGTTGTTCTCAACCGTGTGAGTGGTTACCTGCACCAGATCACTGCGGTCATAGAAAGGCCGCACTTTAACGTCTTTAGGCAGGACTGAACTATTCAGCTCCTCTGTTTTCTTTTGCACCCCTTTGAGCACGATCTGCGTTTGCTCATTGCGGCGCATCAGGATCACGCCTTCCACGGCATCATTTTGGTTCGTGGTGTGTGTCTGGAAACCAAAGCTTCCCAGCCGCGGGGCATTTCCAATTTCAACCTCCCCCACGTCGCGTATTCGTATGGGAGTGCCTTTGTTGCTGGCGATCACGATATTGCCAATGTCTGAGGTGTTTTGCACCATACCCAGGCCGCGCACGTAATAGAACTGTCCGCCCTGCGAATAGAAGCCCCCGCCGGCATTCGCGTTGTTGACCGATAATGCCTGCACCACCTGTGGAACCGTCAGGTGGTATCCATACAGCTTTGCCGGGTCTAATTGGACCTGGTATTGCATGACTGTGCCGCCCAGACCGGAATCGTCAGCCACGCCGGGCACGGCTTTATAAGCGCGCTCCACTACCCAGTCTTCAATCGTCTTAAGTTCCTGGGGACTGCGATCTGGGCTTTCCAGCACATAACGATAGACAAGGCCGCTTGGGCTGAAGAGCGGGGCCATACTGGGCGTCACGCCGGAAGGAAGCTGCGCGTCGCCGATTCGCTGAAAAATTACCTGCCGGGAAAAATAATCGTCAGTTCCCTCTTCAAATGTAAGCCGGATATCGGAAAGGCCATAAAGGGAGATGGAACGCATTATCTCCATCTTGGGTGCGCCGGACATTTCCACTTCCAGAGGAAGAGTGATGAGCCGCTCCACTTCTTCAGCGGCATGCCCCGGCCATTGCGTGATGAGCTCGACCGTGGGAGGGGCCAGGTCAGGATAGGCGTCCACGGGCATCCGCCGGAAAGAAATGACTCCGGCGATCACCAGCAAAACCGTGAGCATCAGCACCAGAAAGCGCTGCCGCAAAGCAACTTGGACCAGCTTATGTATCATTGATTTTTGTCGCTACGCTCCGAACCGCTTGTGAATCCTTTTTCCACTCAAATTCATTCTGCCCTGCCTCAGGCCGCTCGGGCGGCTCGGCCCTCGCGGCTATCAATCTTCCAGAAATTTTGTCGCTACGCTCCGAACCGCTTGAGAATCCTTTTTCCACCCAAATTCATTCTGCCTTGCATCAGGCCGCTCGGGCGGCTCGGCCCTCGCGGCTGTCTATCTTCCAGAAACTTTGTCGCTACGCTCCGAACCGGCTACTGCGAACTCGCAAACTGCAAGAACAGGCTGCCGTCGCCAGCCACTCGATCTCCGGCCTGGAGTCCGCTAATTATCTGGGTCTTCCCATCATTGCTCTGTCCCAACTTTACGGGCCGCCGCGCAAACTGATCTTGTCCCACGGCGACATACACAAAAGGTTCATTTTCTGCATCGCGCAAAACTGCTGAGTCGGGCACCAGCAATGCATTGTCAATCTTTCCTGCAACAACTGTTGCCGTGACATACATGTCTTTCTTCAGCCGCCCAGCAGGATTTTTAGTATCAATGCGGGCCTGAAGGGTACGTGATGTGGCATCGAGCGAAGCGCCCATGAAAGAAATTCGCCCATGAAACACGTCAGGGTAGGCATCAGTCTTCATACTTACAGGATCGCCAACATGCACGTAAGCAAGCTGGTTTTCATAAACATTTGCCAGCACCCAGACTGTGCTCATATTAGAGATGGTGAAGCACTGTGTCTGGCCGGCTTGGAGCACCTGCCCAGGGGAGCACAACCGCTCTACCGCTTCTCCGGCAATTGGGGCCAGTAACGGCACTTCCGGCGAAGTCGGATTTTCTATCAGAGTATCCGGGCGTGGTATGCCAAGGATTTTCAGTGACTGCTCCGCCGCCTGCAGGTCCGCTTGCGCCTGTATTTCAGCCGACTCCGCCGCTTGCAAATCCCGTTCGGCAATCGCGTGATGCGCATAAAGGTCCTGGGCACGCAGATAGTTCTTGTGGGCCAGCGAATGAGCGTCACGGGCTTTCAGGTAATTGGCGCGAAGCTGGGAATAATCCGGGCTGCTGACGTACAACATCGGCTGACCTTTTTTTACCTGCTGGCCGGGCGAGACCATGATTCTGCTTACCGGCCCACTGACCTGGGAAATGACCGGGGTGGTTAGAAAGCTGTTGTATGCAACAGTCCCGTTCAACCGCAGTATTCGGGGCCAGCTTTCGGGTTGGATGGTGACCACCTGAATATGCGAAACCTGCTCTTTGGGAACGGTGAATAGCTGGGTTTTAGCGTCCGATCCACCGTTCGCATATGTCTTTCCAGCCGGATCGCTGCCGGAGCAGGCCGTCAGCGACATTGCGGATGCAATCGCCAGCAGAATTGCCGCTTGGAAGAATCGTGAGGTGCTTGGTTGGTGGCAGCGATATCTCATGGCAAACTCCTGACTCCCGCTGCCTGCCGTAACTGCTCCAGGCTGAGCATGTAAGCGGCCAACGCCTGACGGTAGGCGAGCTGGGTGGAGCGGTAGCTGCGCTCGGCATCAAGAAAATCAAGCAACGTGGCTGCGCCTCCCTTGTAGGCATACTGGCTGATGTCGCGCGAATCCTGTGCTTGTTTCAGATAGCCAGAAACATAAAGTTTCACTACATCCTGATTGGAACTGGCTGCTTCATAGGCATTGGTCACGTCTGTCATAACGGTGTCTTCGGTAGCCTTTGCGGTGAGTTCTGCCTGGGTCAAGGCGAACCTGGTCCGGGCTATTTCTCCCTGATTGCGGTTAAAGATGGGCAATGGCACATTGAAAAATAATGACGTGGAACTTGCTCCTGAGACGTGAGAGAAACTTGCTGAGGCATTCACGTCGACTTTGGCATCCGCTTTGGCCAGGGATATCTGGCTGTTAGCGGCGGTCACACCTTTTTTTGCTGCCTGAAGATCGGGTCGTTCAGCCAGCGCTTTTACCTGGATATCAGGCAGCGAGGACGTAAGAGGCTGATATTCCAGATCGCCGACGACGTCATATGCATGTGGGAGATTCACGTAACCGATAAGCTGGCGCAGGCTTCCTAGAGCCTGAACCTTGGCCACACGAGCTGAGCTTACATCCGTCTGGAATTGCAGCAGTTGCAATTTGATTTTCAGATAATCGCCTTCGCTGATGTCACCCGCCTTGTAGCGCTGCTCACTGATGTTGACGGTTTCCTGAAAGCTCTTCAGGTCTTCCAAGGCAAATTGCAACGTGGAATTGGCAAGCAGGGCATTGATGAACTGCTGGGCCACGTTAAAGACAAGTGTTCTCTCGGTGTCAGCAACCTGAGCAGCGGTGACGGCCGTCTGGTCGCGCGCAGCTTGCAGCCGGTTCTGGCGCTTGCGGCCCCGCTCAAACAGATATCCCACGCCGACATCAAATTGCTGCAGGTTATTCAACGTGTCCGTAGAAAAGTTTCCGCTGAAGATAGGGATGAACTGCGAGTCCCATGACAAAACCGGGTTCGGCCTGAAATTGGCCGTGATTTCCTGCGCCTGGTTTTGCTGGATCTGTGTGCGCGCGGCTTTGATAGCGGGGCTATTGGCTAGCGCCATCGATATTGCCTGATCCAGCGTGATCAGGGTAGCGCCGGGCCGGCCCGTCTGGACCGTGTTGCTTCCCTGCGGCGCGGATTGGCCCACAGCCGTGGACGTGGTTAGCGGAATTGTCGCCTGCCCCATTAAGAATTGAGGCAGCATAAAGCATGATACAAAGAGGGCCCGAAACATCGTTCCCCTCCAAAAAAGCTTGGATTTATGGACGTAATTTGGTAAATGGCCTGGAATCAGGCAGCGGGAGGAGGGCGTATGAAGAGCGCGAGTTCAGGGGCAGCGCTCTTTCCTTGCGATTCATACGTGACTGCTACGGTTTCCACCGTACTGATCTGGGGTAGAAATTGGATCGTGACGGTAGGCGCCTTAGCGTGCGCAGAAAGGCAAATAGCACAGGAGGCGGAATTCTGGGTAACGGAAGCCTCAGAGTGCACGTGCATGGCTTCCACGCCGGTCATTAGCAGGGCGAGAAACACGCAGATGAAAGCGACTGCGCGCATCAACTTGCCGGTATCGAGTTGTGTCTTAACTGTTGCTCTCATGTAGGTTGTGATTAGAAAACACAAACCCCGGAAAGTGAATCGCCTGCTGGGATTTCCACAGGAGGGATCAAGTCATTATTCTAGCAGAGCCTCTGGGTAAGGCAGGTAAGGAACTGTAAATTGCATGACCAGAGCTGCTGTGCTAGCGTGGAAGGGTATTGAGAGGCGTTTTTGCGAACTATTCCTTCGGGGCTGGACCGAAAGGAAGCTGAACTCTACAGCCAGCTTGATCCTAACCAGTTCCCAAAACATGTCGCGATCATCATGGACGGCAATGGCCGCTGGGCCAAACGCCGCCACCTGCCGCGTATTGCAGGCCATCGTAAAGGTGTGGACGCACTCCGCAAAGTGATGGAAACGGCATCTAACATCGGCCTGCCCGCGCTGACCTTCTATGCTTTTTCTGCGGAGAACTTTACCCGCCGCCCCCCAACCGAAATCCATTTTTTGATGAAGCTGCTGCACCGCTATCTAAAGAATGAACTGCCGCTGATGCAGCGCAACAATATCCGGCTGCAATTCATTGGGCGAAGCCAAATGCTGCCGCAGGAAGTGCAGGAGCGCATGGCCTGGGCCAAGGAGCAAACCGCACGCAACACAGGCACCGTCATGACCCTGGCCCTCAATTATGGTTCACGATCTGAAATCGTGGACGCCTGCAAAGCCATGGTAAGCGCCGCAGCCAACAACGGCGGCCTGGAACATCTCAAGATCGACGAAGAGAGTCTGAACCGGCACATGTACACGTGCAATCTACCGGAGCTCGACCTCATTATCCGAACCAGCGGGGAAATGCGGCTGAGCAACTTCCTGCTGTGGCAGGCTGCGTACGCTGAAATTTATGTAACCAAGCTCTTCTGGCCTGAATTCAACGGCTTTCACCTGCTTGAAGCCATCAAGGAATTTCAATCGCGTGAACGGCGCTATGGCGGCCTGAACGAACCTACCCCAGGCAGCTCCAACTAAATGAAGAGAGTCCTTACCGCGGCGGCGCTGGTGCCAGTGGTGCTGCTGATTTTGTTCAAGGCGCCAAACTGGCTTTATAGCGCATTTATTGGACTGACCGCCGTGCTGGCGGTCCATGAATATTTTGGCATTGCATTCCGTTATCAGCAAAAGCTGCACGCCTACGTGACCGAGGTGGCGATTGGTCTCTATTTTCTGGGCCAATGCCTTTACGGAATCAGCGCCTTTGGTGTGGCAAATTTCGGCAGAGCGTTTGAGAATTGGGCAACAGCCGCAACCGGTGTCCGCGTGCTGCCTCTCGTCCTGGTGATTATTGGGATGTGCCTGTGGCAGGTGCGAGAAGTTTTGCCGGCGGCGGCATATTCCTATTTCGGATTCATTTATGTGGCGTTTACGCTGGGGGTAATCTCCACGATAGGGCATTTTGAGAATGGCCGTATCACGATATTTGTCTTTCTGCTTGTGGTATGGTCTGGGGACATTTTTGCCTATTACATTGGACGGGCTTTCGGAAGGCATAAGCTGGCAGAAACCATCAGCCCAAAAAAAACGTGGGAAGGAGCCGTCGCTTCAACCATTGGAGCGATTCTGGTTTCAGTTGTCCTCTTTCATTACATACATTCCATTGGAACACTATTGATAAGGCTCCATGCACTTACCTCGCAGAGCCTCCTTTTCACCGATATCCGGCTGTATGCGCCTGACTGGCGGCTTGCCGCCGCGTTTGGGTTACTGGTCAACATTGCTGCTCAGCTAGGCGACCTGGCGGAATCGGCCTTTAAACGCGGCGCGGACATTAAGGATTCCGGAACGCTGCTCCCTGGCCATGGCGGCATCCTGGATCGGATTGACGCGATGATGTTCGCGGCTCCGGTATTATGGTTTTTCTATCCCGCTTTATACATGGCGCTCAGGCACCAACCATGAAACGCATTGCCATCCTCGGTTCCACCGGCTCCAT
>DASXGZ010000019.1:0-66573 GCA_036488825.1 Candidatus Angelobacter sp. | reverse complement strand
ATTCAGTGAGGCCGACCGTCTGCCGGGGCTAATCGTTGACCGGTATAACAACGTTTACACCTTCCAGGTGCTTACGCAGGCTTGGGACCGGCCGGAACGAAAGCGCGTGATTATTGAAGCGCTGAAGTCGCTTGCCGGCGCGGAAAACATCGTGGAGCGCACAGATGCGCGCATTCGCGAGTTGGAGCAGTTGCCGGAGATGGAATCGGCGCTGGTGGAAGGCGACAGGAGCACGACCAGCTTTACCATGAACGGCGTGAGGTTCCGCTATGACGCGCTGGGCGGGCAAAAGACCGGAGCGTTTCTGGACCAGCGCGAAAATTACGCTGCTGCGGCCCAATATGCGCGCGGCGAAGCCCTGGATATCTGCACTTATCAAGGCGGATTTGCGCTGCACCTGGCCCGGACATGCGACAAAGTAACCGCCGTCGATATCTCCCGCGAGGCACTGGAAACAGCGGAGCAGAATGAAAAGCTGAACGCAGCGGCAAACAAAACAGAGATCGAATGGATTGAAGGTAACGCTTTTGACCTGATGAAAGATTACTCCGCGGCGGGCAGGCCGTATGACGTCATCGTGCTTGATCCGCCGGCCTTTGCCAAGTCCAAAAAGCATCTGGAATCGGCCATGCGAGGGTATAAAGAGCTGAATCTGCGGGCCATGAAGATGCTCCGTCCGGGAGGAGTGCTGATTACCTGTTCGTGCTCATTTGCCGTCAGCGAGGACGATTTTTTCTCAATGCTGACCGAATCCGCCCAGGATTCACACCGTTCTGTTCGAGTACTTGAGAAGCGCACCCAGTCCAAAGATCACCCCATTCTGCTGGGAGTGCCTGAGACTTTTTATCTGCAATGCTTTGTTCTTTCGGTTCTTTGAATCGCTTAAAATCCTTATAAAATTTGTAAATCAATGGAAACAAAGCAATATTTCCTATATTTTTTGACTTGACAATATAACACTCATATTTTATGATTTGTTTGTTGTTATATATGCATCAAAGAACTTGTAAGCGGCAATCATAGAAAGCCAAATCATCTGAAGGAGAAAAAACATGACCATGATTACCCGTATCGACCCTTTCCGCGAGCTGGCCAGCTTTTTTGAGAACTTTACCGAACCAACCGGCAAAGACCAGTTGGCCGCAGGCAATTTTGTTCCTCCCGTGGATGTTTATGAGGACGAGCAGAATCTGGTTCTCAAGCTGGAAGTTCCGGGCGTGAATGAAGGCGACATCAACGTCAGCGTGGAAAATAACACCCTGACAGTCCAGGGCGAGCGCAAGTTTGAGAAGGAAGAGAAGGAAGAGAACTTCCATCGCATTGAGCGCCGCTATGGTTCGTTCCTGCGCACCTTCCGGCTGCCGAACACGGTGGATTCTGAGAAGGTGGAAGCCAGCTATGACAAGGGCATCCTGAAGATCACCATGGCTAAGCGGGCGGAAGCCAAGCCGCGGCAGATCAAAGTAGGCAACGGGGAAAAGACACTCCAGGGGTAATCGGCGAATGGAGTAATCCATTTCCGCTGATTAACGGAGGTACGGGAGATGGAAGCTCATCTCCCGTTTTCTTTTAGGCTATCGCTGCTGACGCGGCAAGCATCCGGTAAGACTAGAGAATTAAAACAGGAGCACGATATGGAATTTGTTGGACAAATTGAGCCGGGATGGCGGAGTCTGAGGCACCAGGCGAAATCCTGACCCTGAGCTTGGCGAAGGGGAAGGATATATGACAACAAACAAGTTTTAGGAGTTCGATATGGCAATACGTTGGGACAAATTTACAATCAAGGCGCAGGAAGCGATCCAGCAGGCAAATGAGTTTGCGGGACAGCATGGCAATCCGGAAATGCTTCCGTTGCATTTGCTGGCAGCGCTGTTGCAGGACAGCGAAGGCATTGTTGTGCCTGTTTTGACCAAGCTGGGCGTGAATCCGGCGACCCTGCAATCGCAGGTAATGGAGCGCATTGACCGGTTGCCAAAAGTCTCAGGCACAGCCGCGCAGCCGCACCTTTCCGCCGCAATGTCCAGGGTGCTGGACCAGGCTTTTAAGGAAGCCGACACCTTCAAAGACGAATATGTCTCCACGGAACACCTGCTGCTGGCGATGACGGCAGATAAGGACAAAGCCAACGAGGCACGCCAGCTTATGGTGGGCGCAGGCGCGGAGCATGACGCCATTTTGAAAGCGCTGACTTCGGTGCGAGGGTCGCAGCGTGTGACCGACCAGAACCCTGAAGGCAAGTACCAGGCGCTGTCCCGTTATGCCAAAGATCTGACAGAATTGGCGCGTAAGGGCAAGCTTGATCCGGTGATTGGGCGCGACGAAGAAATTCGTCGCGTGGTCCAGGTGCTCTCTCGCAGGACCAAAAATAATCCTGTGCTCATCGGCGAGCCCGGCGTAGGCAAGACCGCAATCGTGGAAGGGTTGGCTCAGCGGATTATCTCCGGCGACGTTCCGGAGATCCTGAAGAACAAGCGCGTAGTGGGGCTGGATCTGGGATCAATGCTGGCCGGCGCCAAATATCGTGGTGAGTTTGAAGACCGCCTGAAGGCCGTGCTCAAAGAGATTGAAGACTCCAACGGCCAGATCATCCTTTTTATTGACGAACTGCACACACTGGTGGGCGCGGGAGCTTCTGAAGGCGCGATTGACGCCAGCAACATGCTTAAGCCGGCGCTGGCTCGGGGAGAGCTGCGCGCGATTGGCGCAACCACGCTGAATGAATATCGCAAATACATTGAGAAGGACGCGGCGTTGGAAAGGCGCTTCCAGCCAGTGTTTGTCGGCGAGCCGAATGTGGAGGACACAATTTCAATTCTGCGCGGCCTGAAAGAAAAATATGAAGTGCATCACGGCGTGCGCATTAAGGATTCTGCAATTGTAGCGGCAGCGACACTATCCAGCCGTTACATCACAGACCGTTTTCTGCCGGACAAGGCCATTGATTTAATCGATGAAGCTGCGTCTTCATTGCGCATACAGATTGATTCCATGCCGACGGAAATCGACCAGTTAGAGCGCAGAGCAACACAGCTTGAAATTGAGAAACAGGCGCTGAAGAAAGAAGACGATGCAAATTCGCGTGAGCGGCTGGCGGTGGTTGAGCGCGAGCTGGCACAGATTCGCGAACAGGCAAATGCGTTGAAAGTCCGCTGGAAAGAAGAGAAGGAAGGCATTACCCGCATCCGACAGCTCAAGGAGCGGATTGAGCAATTGAAGATTGAAGAGCAGCAGGCCGAACGCAGCGGAAACCTGGAGCGCGTAGCGGCAATCCGTTACGGGGAGCTGCGCCAGGCTGAAACCGAGCTGGCGAAATTGAGCGCGCTGGCCGATGACAAGCAGCGCCGCATGCTGAAAGAAGAAGTGGACGAGGAAGACGTGGCGCGAATTGTCTCCAAGTGGACCGGTATTCCGGTATCGAAGATGTTGGAGGGCGAGGTGCGCAAGCTGGTGAGCATGGAAGACCGGCTGCGGCAGCGGGTCATCGGGCAGGATGAAGCTTTGGAGCGCGTAGCGAATGCAGTACGGCGGTCACGAGCGGGTCTGAGCGATCCCAAGAAGCCCATTGGCTCGTTCATCTTCCTGGGTCCGACAGGCGTCGGAAAAACAGAGCTGGCGCGTGCTCTGGCGGAGTTTCTGTTTGATGATGAACATGCCATGGTGCGGATTGATATGTCCGAGTACATGGAAAAGCATGCGGTATCGCGGCTGATTGGCGCGCCTCCTGGATATGTGGGCTATGACGAAGGAGGCCAGCTTACTGAAGCGGTACGCCGCCGGCCTTACAGCACCATTTTGTTTGACGAGATTGAGAAGGCGCACCCGGATGTCTTTAACATCCTGCTGCAGATTCTCGACGACGGACGGCTGACGGACTCACGTGGCCGCACCGTGGATTTCAAAAACACGGTCATTATTATGACGTCGAATATTGGCGCTAGCTATTTGCAGGCTGAAGGCGTGAGTTCGCCGGAAGCGTTTGCCGAAGCAACTGGCCATGTAATGGAGGCGTTGCGCCAGCACTTCCGTCCGGAATTTCTTAATCGGGTGGATGACATTATTGTCTTCAAGCCGCTGGGCGAGGAGCAGTTGACTCACATCATCGAGCTGCGGCTGGACGATCTGCGCAAGCTGTTGGCTGACCGCAAGATCACAATTGAGCTTACGCAGGCTGCCAAGGAGTTATTGTTCCTTGAAGGCTATGACCGGGCTTATGGTGCGCGTCCGCTGAAGCGGGCGATCCAACGGATGATTCAGGACCCGCTCGCCCTGAAGATTCTGGAAGGCGAGATTCTGCATGGCGATCACGTGATAGTGGATGCAGATGTGCCCAAGCGGCAGATGGTGTTTACCGTGAGCGGACGGGTTGGGGCAAACCCTGTCGGCTCGCAACGCGCCAAGTAATAGGACTAAAGCCGCAGATGAGCGCTGGGATGCGCCTTCTGCGGCTTTTTTGTATTTGAAGATGCAGCCCAACCGGAAATCTTCAGTCTTTAGATTTCTTGCTTTCAGACTTTTTGGGCTCCGATTTCTTTGAGCTGTCCTTGTCTTTATCTTTGGCCTTGGCGCCGTCTTCTTTGCCAGTGGATTCTTTTTTCTCAGCACCGTCTTTTTCAGAGCTGCCCTCTGGCTTGGACTTTTCGCCCTTATCGCTTTTTCCGCCGTAATCGGTCACATACCAGCCGCTGCCCTTGAATTGCACGGCTGGAGCATGCATTACCTTTTCCACTGGGCCGCCGCACTCGGGGCATTTCCTGATGGGTTGGTCTGAGAACTTCTGGATTTTCTCGAATTTGTGCTGGCACTTCTTACACTTATATTCGTAAAGAGGCACGCGGAAACTAACCTCGGAAAAATGAGAGTATCTGTCCCTGATTTTAGCAGACTGCTGTTTCCGGAAAAGACGAACCGGCATGGCGAAATTGCCGGATGCTATTCTTAGCGGGACTCAACGAGCAATGGCCGAACGCACAAATCCGGGTACGTTGTATGTGGTGGCCACGCCCATTGGCAACCTGGAAGACATTACCTATCGCGCAGTGCGGGTATTGAAAGAAGCGGACCTGATTGCCTGCGAAGACACGCGGCATACCGCCAAGCTCCTGCATCACTATGGCATTGATAAGCCCACCATCAGCTACCACGAGCATAATGAAGCGGCCCGCGCAGAAGAACTGGTAGCCAAGCTGGAGCAGGGACTTAACGTGGCGCAGGTTTCCGACGCAGGCATGCCGGGGATTTCTGATCCCGGATACCGGGTGATCAAGCTGGCGATTGAGCACGGCGTACAGGTGATCCCGATACCTGGTGCGTCGGCTGTTGTCGCGGCGCTGGCTGCCAGCGGCTTGCCTACCGACAGCTTTCAATTTCTGGGTTTTCTGCCGGCCAAGTCCGGCCAGCGGCGGACATTGCTGGAAACACTCCTACGGGCGCAGCATACAACCGTGGTTTATGAAGCGCCGCACCGTATTGCCGAGACACTGGAAGACATTGTGGAGACACTTGGCCCGGAGCGGCCCATTGTGCTGGCCCGCGAGCTGACTAAAGTGCATGAGGAATTCATCCGTGGCGCCGCCGAGGCTGTGCTCGGGCGCGTTCAGCAGCAAGATTTAAAAGGCGAGATTACATTACTGATCGGCAAAGGCGAAGAGCATGAATCGCAAGCCGGGGCAAAAAACATAGTGCAACGCCTGGACGAGATCATGCGCGAGCAGAATCTCGATGAAAAGGCAGCGTTGAAGGCGTTGGCCAAGGAACGGGGGCTCTCCAAGAGCGAGGCCTATCGAGAATTGCAGCGGATGAAGACCATGCAAGGGAGAGGGCTGAAAAAATAAATGCCACGAATTTACGTTACGCACTGTTCTCACAAAAAGAATGACGAATACAAGGACACAGAAGAGACCGCCCTAGCGGGCGAACTTTACATTGCGAGGCCGACGCAACGGTTTATGAAGCGCTGCAGTGCTACAAATGTGCGATGGGCGATCTTTTCAGACCTCTATGGCGTTTGGTTTCCTGAGATCAAACACAAGTGGTATGAAAAAGATCCGGATACGGTGACAGAAGTTGAGTTTTCGGTATTGCTAAAGGACTTTGACCAGAAGCTCGCAAGCTATTCGGAAATTTATTTCTATTACAACCCTGGAAGGTTTCACCCGCTGTACGCGCGTCTCCTTAAGGATAGCGCCTTGGCGGATCGCGTGAGGAGAATCACACATTTACGAGACATTTCATGAACACTGATTATTGCCAATGGCTTCACGAGACACTTGAGAAGCGCCCTTTGTTCACATATCCGTTCAACGTAGCCGCGCTGCCGACCAATGGGATCTACTTCTTTTACGAGAAAGGAGAATGCTGCATTCATCACACATCATCGGCACGAGTCGTGAGAGTCGGCACCCACCGGGATGGAAATTTTAAATCGCGTATTTGTGAGCACTTTTTGTTAGACGAACGGAAGATGGTTTTCACGGAAGATCAACCCGCTCCACATGATCGCAGCATCTTTCGCAAGCACATTGGCCGGGCGCTCCTCAATAAGGCTGGCGACTCGTACCTCGCGGTGTGGGATCTCGTCTTTACAACGAGAAAGATGCGGGATGCCAAACGACATCTGCGAGATATTTCGAAAGAGGCTGAAATCGAAGCGGAGATAACTCGCATTCTTCGGGACAATTTTGCCTTCAGGTTTATTGAAATCTCCAGCCAACACCAGCGAATGGGTGCGGAAGGGCTTGAGAAAGCTCTAATCGGCACTTTTGCTGGGTGCCCCACCTGTGGTCCGTCGGAAGGCTGGCTTGGTAACTACTCCCCAAAGTGGCAGATCAGGAACAGTGGATTATGGTTGATACATTACCTTACCGCTGCGCCCGTCACCCCTGAGCACGCCAGTATGATCGCCCGTGCGGTTGAAACAGGAGTTCGTCCCTAATTACTGCGCGTGTATAACGCTCCCCACCTTCGATGTGGAACGGTATTCGTGCGGTGAATCTGAGCTAGTTATCCTGACTTACTCGCTTGAAGTATGATCGTGCACGATTTTCCATCCGCCGGGCAGGCGTTTAAAGATCAGTGTGAACAGACCATGCGGCAGCTTGCCATCAGGCGTTTTTCCGCCAGGCATCGTGAGCTGCCATTTGCCTGTAACCACAGCAGACCTTCGGCTCAGCAGATCAATATTCAAGTCCTGAAACTCGAGCTTGCCCATTTCCTTGCCTTCAGCTTGATACCGTTGGCGATAGCGGGCGAGCGTTGGCTCCCAGCCTCGGGTGACGGTAGCGCCGGAAAAGAAAGTGAGGTCCGGCGAATGCCAATATCCCTGCATAAAACCTTCAAGATTGCCGTGGTTCCAGGCTGCCACCTGTGACAGCAAGACGTGTTTGATGCCTTCTTCAAGGGCGGCACGCTGCTCTGCTGGGGCTTCGTCCTGCTGGCTGGTCGGCTGAGAATTGGGCATGGACCCAGCCTGTGCCGGGAGCAATAGGGGCAGCAAGAGCAACGCGATTAAATAGATGCGCATAGGCCCATTGTAGGTGGGGCATTGGGCGTGATTTTAGGGTTTTTCTGCGGCGAATCAAGGCAGCAAACTAAAGTCACATGCCGGGCGTACACGAGCATTGACCCGCAGTAACAGAATGGGATATTTTCGGGTCACTCGGAGTGTGTATTCTCCATAAGAAAATGACGATAAAGTTTGTACGTCTCCTCCCCCGAGACAGGCAAGGGCGCCACTAAGTTACTTTAGCCCCAATGATGTCTCTACAGACGGTTGGCAGATACGAGATCACCGGTGAGCTGGGTCGCGGCGCTATGGGCGTCGTGTACAAAGCCCTTGATCCGACTATTGGCCGGACCGTAGCACTTAAAACGATGCGGCTCGACGTCCATGGACTGGACGCGAAGGAAATGGTGCGCCGTTTCCAGAATGAAGCACGCGCCGCCGGGGTGCTGAACCATCCCAATATTGTCACCATCTACGATGCCGGCGAGCAAGATGGAATTTTCTACATCGCCATGGAGTTCATTGAAGGCACCACGCTCCATGAAGTGCTGGCGGAGCAACGCGTTCTGGCGACAGATGAAGTGCTCCAGCTTACGCGGCAGATTGCCCGAGGGCTGGATTATGCGCATTCCAACGGCATTGTTCATCGCGATATAAAACCAGCCAACATCATGATCACCGGTAACGGTACGGTGAAGATCATGGATTTCGGCATTGCCAAGTCCGGCGGGCAGGTCACGAACACCGGGCAGGTCCTGGGTACGCCGAATTACATGTCGCCCGAACAGGTGAAGGGACGCCAGTTGGATGGGCGGTCTGATCTGTTCAGCCTGGGAGTAATTCTTTATGAGATGCTGACGGGCGAAAAACCATTCGTCGGTCAGAATGTTACGACGATCATTTACAAAATCGTCAATGAAAACCCGATCACGCCACGCGATCTGGATGTAACTGTCCATCCCGGTTTGAGTGCGATTGTCACCAAGGCACTGGCCAAAGCGCCTGACGATCGTTATCAAACCGGCGCGGACCTTGTTCGCGATCTTGAAAATTACAAACTGGCAGGGCCTGTCCGCAGTGGCTCAACCATCGCCATGGGACCAGCACCTGCCACTCCGCCTGAAAAGACAGTCGTGCTTCCGTTGCGGGTTGTTTCAGGCAGCACAGTCAGGGCCGCCGCAGCCGCCCCGGCATTAGCCAAATTGCCGGTTCCGCTCCGCCGTCCGACCACGGCGATTCTCTCCAGCAAGCGCAGCCTGCTGCTGGCGACCATTCTTATAATTGTGACTATGGGCTGCGCCATGGGTGGATACGCCTACCACCGGACGCAGGTAAAGATGCGCCAGCTTGCAGCCGAAGCCAAGGCGCGAGAAGCGCAACAGCAGGCGGCTGCCCGCGAGCCGATAGCAATTGCGATTCCTGCTCCGACTCCGAATGATAAAGATGTAATAGCGCCGGACACCACGGTAAAGTTTTTTCCCACCAAGAAAGGGTTAAAAGCCCAAAAGCAACCGGCGATACAAAAGGCCACAAGCTCACCCAACCAGGTTTTTGTGCAGCAGAGCGAACTGAAATTGCTGTCGAAACCCGATAGCGCCAAGGTGGAGATTGATGGCTGGAGCGAGCCGAACTGGGTAACGCCGTTTACCGCCTCCCACCTTGCCGCCGGAACGCACACTATCGTTTTCACCAAGGCAGGATTTCTGCAACAAACAAAATCAGTGGAATCCATCGCCGGCAAAAGTGTTGATGTTTCAGCCGATCTGGCCCCTTCCGTTTCAACCATCGTGGTCACCAGCAATCCGCAGGGAGCAGCCGTCTGGGTGGATGGGAAAGATAGCGGCATGACTACTCCAGCCCAGTTAACTGTTGAAAAAGGTTTCCATAAAGTTGCGGTGAAGAAAGCCGGATTTAAGGATTCATCCATTGAGGATAGCGTCGCCGAAGGGCAGACCATGAGCTTCTCGCCGGTATTGCTGAGCGTGAACCCGCAGTCGGAAGAAGGGAAGAGTCCGACATTGCTGCGGCGAATCTTTGGCACGGACACGATTCCAGAAGGCAAGGGCCTGGTACATATACGGACAGACCCTGAAGGAGCGTCGATCCTGGTAGATGGCAAAGCGGCCCCCAAAAAGACCAATGCGCGCTGGCCCGCCGATCCGGGAGTGTACAGCATTGTGCTGCAAATGAGCGGCTACAAGCCGATCCACAGAAACATTCGCGTCCAAAAAGGCAAAGTTGTCAACATTGACGAGATCCTAGAGAAACAGTGACCATGTCTTATGGCACGCTTGATCATTTTCGCGCCTGACGGAAAAAACGGAATACTGGAACTCAACAAGCCCGTCATCACGGTAGGACGCGGCAATGCCAATGACCTTGTCCTGAATGATTCCAGCGTCAGCCGCTTTCATGCGGTCATCAAGCTCACCGATAATTCCATTTCCATTGCCGATCGCGGCAGCACGAATGGCATTCTTCTCAACGATACGAAAATCGCCAGGGAAACAGAGCTCAAAAACGGCGACATTGCGCTGGTGGGCCTTTACAAATTGTGCCTGGAGAATGTGGACGAGCAGGGGCTGCAGGTCCGCCGGGGCGAATGGCCGTCAACGCTCAATCACATCATGCGCGGCAGAGCCGGTGAGGCTGCATTGCCGCACAGCAACGGCGGCCCCAGCAGCGATCTTACTGACATGGCTGGGCGCATAAAAAAACTGGAACGCGAAAACTATCTGTTAACGGTCCTGTATGAAGCGGGCAAGGCGCTCAATTCCAAGCTGGCGCTGGAGCACATCTGCGAACAAGTAATTTCCCTGGCCTGCCTGATCGAAGGCGTGGAACGTGGCTTTGTGCTGTTATTCGATGAGCAGGGAGAAGTGTCGCGTCAAAGCGAAGTACGATACCGCGATCCGGCAAGCACGGGAAGCAGGCCGCAGATCATCCTCAGCAAGAGCGTGCTGGATATGATCCGGAAAGAAAAGCAGCCAATCCTGATTGATGACGTAAGCGCCGACGAGCGCTTTAGCGGCAGTGAGAGCCTCAAGATTTCCGGTCTGCGCTCTGCCATGTGCGCTCCGCTGATGGGCAAAGACCGGCTCTTTGGCGTCTTGTATGTGGACAATCTGGAGCGCGCGTCAGCCTTCACGCAGGAAGAGTTGAATGTGTTTGCCCTGGTGGCGGCGCAAGCGGGAGCGGCGGTTGACAATGCTTCTGCCCACGAGAAAATTGCCCAGCAATCACTTCAGCGTTCCGCACTGGAAAGATTTCTTTCTCCTGAAGTCGTGGAGATGGTGGTGGCCAATCCTGATATCAGGCTGGGTGGAGTCAACAGGGAAGTGACAGTGATGTTCGCCGACATTCGTGGCTTTACCACCATGAGCGAGGACATGGAGCCGGGCCGGGTAGTGGAAATCCTGAATGAGTATTTCACCCGCGTGACGGATGTGATCTTCGACAACGGCGGAACGCTGGATAAATATATCGGCGATGCCGTAATGGCAGTATTCGGAGCGCCGATCTCAAAAGGTAACGATGCCGCCGCGGCAGTGAATTCGGCGATACAGATCCAACGGCTTTTAGTTGAGCTTAACCGTGACGCAGCTGCCCGCCAGTGGCCGGAACTGCGCGTGGGCATCGGCATTAATACCGGGAATGCGATTGCAGGAAATATAGGGTCGCCACGACGATTGGATTACACGGTGGTGGGCGATTCGGTCAATACAGCGCAGCGGTTGATGACGAACGCCGCGGGCGGCCAGGTCCTAATTTCAGAATCGACGGCAAAAAAGCTTGACAGGAATTTTGATATGGAGCGGCTGCCTGAACTGAAGGTAAAAGGCCGTAGCGAGTCCGTTCCTGTCTTCCGTGTGAGCTGGGCAGAAAAGCCGGCCACTACTGTAGCTATAAAAAAGAAAAGGCGCCCCGCAAAAGGCGCCACACAGTCAAGAAAAGCCTCTACTTAGGCGTTGTAGAACCACTACCTTTTTTGCCTTTGGCGCTTGATGCGGTAGCGCGGTGGGCAATGATCTTGTCCTTCACCTGATCGTAGGTCGCCTGTGGAAGGATCTTCTTGGTTAGAAGATCGCGCTTGCTGTTGTAAGGGCGGCCATCAATGATCTTCTGGCTATAAGCATCGCCGATTCCAGGAAGCGCCGTGAGCTCGTCTTTGCTGGCGGCATTGATATCAACCAGGTCAGCCTTCTTGGTTTTCTGTCCAGTGCTGGCGCTCGATGTCTTCTTGGTTGCGGTTGTATCCTTGCTGCCGGCGGCAGGGGCAGCTTGCGCAAAGCCCAGGGTGGCGAACAGCGCGAATGCCAGAACTGCGCCAAACAACCGAATGTTTTTCTGAACCATGGAATCTCCTTCTTGGCTTGAGATAAGTAGCTGCTCCAAGTGAGAAACAAAGTCTAGGTGTTTTGAAGGTGGATTGTCAAAAAGCGGAGTAGCGAAAGAGGCTGTTGCCAGAAAATGGTTTATTCTGCGCTGCACGCTATGGATCAGCGCGCCAGTTCTTTACGCGGGCTTGCGTCCGGTTTTCTTGCCTTGCCACGCGCGCTGAGGACGCTGCGATTCAGGCAGGTCCCTGTTTTCTACGCGGTCATAGTTGTACCGGTCGCTGACGGTGCCCAGAGATTCATTGTAGAGGCTGGTGGCCCCAGTGGCCTCACGCAGCTCTTCTGAGAATTGATGGATGGCCTGGAGATGGTCGGCGGTGGCGGGCACCTCAGCTTTGGTGGTCTTAAGAAACTTCTGATATCCCTTGTCCACAAGGCGGGAGATTTCGCCTCCAATCTGCACGCCCGGCTTGGCAAACAGGCGCGCTCCGCCATCGTCACCGCGTTCAATGGCGGCAGAGACGCTGTTTTTCTTCAGGAAAACGCGGTTTTTTGTGCCGGGAGCTTCCAGAATGTCAAAGCCATGATCACGAAGCCAGTTTACAGCTTCTTCATACGTGCGTTTTTCCGTTGTTGTTGCCATTAGCCACCTGTCGCCTACGATTCCGGACACAACCCTGCTGTTGCCTTGCGGAAGAAGGCGAACCGATACTGTCGCATATCGGATGCATTTCAAGCAACATTACTGTTGTACAAAGAAATACCCCAGACTTGCGGATCAGAGAAGAGTGATAGCTGCTGCACAATGAAATGAGTGGGAAGAATGTTAATGTCGCTGGAGCAGAAACGAGTTGGGGGTTCAATCATCGCAATTGAGCGATTTTAAAATCTTTTCAGATCGTCTGGCAT
This sequence comes from Candidatus Angelobacter sp., assembly GCA_036488825.1. Taxonomy (GTDB): domain Bacteria; phylum Acidobacteriota; class Terriglobia; order Terriglobales; family Acidobacteriaceae; genus Angelobacter. Next base: position 53,823 of record DASXGZ010000019.1, on the reverse strand, counting down.
TCAAGAACAGAAATGGCTGTGAACACAGGCGGCCAATTTCTGTGCTGTGAAAAAAATCATCCCGGCGCGCCTGTGGAACATCTTTAAAGTCCTGATTGGGTTCGCTCTTTTCTGGCGATTTCGGATGGAGATCTCGAGTGCTGCAACGCGATGATGTAGAGCAGGTAGCTGGCAAGAAAAATTTTAGCGGAAAACTTCATTACGCGTGGATCGTCGCCGGCGTAACGTTTTTTGTGCTGCTGGCTACTGCCGGTGTTCGGGCGACACCCGCCATCCTGATGGTGCCGCTGGAACACGAATTCGGCTGGAGCCCTGCCGCGATTTCCGCAGCGATCGCCATCAACATTGCCTTGTTCGGCCTGATTGGGCCTTTTGCCGCATCCTTTATTGACCGCTATGGTCTGCGCCGGATGGTATTAGGAGCGCTGGCCCTGCTCACCACAGGCGTGGCGCTCTCTTCCAGAATGCATGCGCAGTGGCAGCTTACACTTTTTTGGGGCGTGCTGGTGGGAGCAGGTACAGGCGTAACCGCCATGGTTCTGGCAGCCATTGTGGTGAACCGCTGGTTTGAGGAGCGCCGCGGGCTGGTACTGGGGATGCTCACTGCCGCCAATGCCACCGGCCAGTTGGTTTTCTTACCTTTGATGGCGCGGCTGGTTACAGGGCATGGCTGGTGCAGCGTGACGTATACGGTTTCAGCGGCAGCGGCTTTTGTGTTTGTGATCGTTCTGTTGTTGCTCAGGGACAAGCCTGCCAATCTTGGCTTACTGCCTTACGGAGCGACGCAAGAATCGCCACCGGCTACTCACAGCGTAGCGCGGAAGCCGATGCGTGCGCTGCTTTGGGCTGCACGCTCGCGCGATTTCTGGATACTGGCTGGAACGTTTTTCATCTGCGGCGCCAGTACAAATGGCCTGATTGGCACGCATCTTATTCCTGCGTGCATGGACCACGGAATTCCGGAGGTTACTGCTGCCTCCATGCTGGCGGTGATGGGAGTTTTTGATCTGCTGGGCACGACCGCATCAGGGTGGCTCACGGACCGTTTCAACAGCCGCTATCTTTTGTTCTGGTATTACGCCTTACGGGGATTATCGCTGCTATTTTTGCCGTATGCTCTTGGCGGTCGGCATATCTGGCTTTCAGGCTTTGCCGTCTTTTATGGTCTGGACTGGATTGCTACCGTGCCGCCAACGGTGCGCCTGACAGCAAACTCTTTTGGTCGTGAAAATGTTGGCGTGATTTATGGCTGGATTGGCGCGGCGCATCAATTGGGCGCTTCACTGGCTGCGCTTACAGCGGGAACGATTCGCACATACTTAGGAGATTATCGCGATGCTTTCTGGCTCTCTGGAGGGCTCTGCCTTGTCGCGGCCACGCTCCTGATTTCGACGAAGAGCCGAAACGTGCAGATCCAGCCCGAAGCTGAAATAGCAACGGCCTTGGTTTAGCAGCTTTCAATGCGGTCCAGCATTGTGACTTAGTACAGGCGAACCATTAATAATTGGCTGCTTCTTTCATTGCTCCCTGCCTCTTCTTCAATTGCTCCAGCACCATAGGCCCAAGCAGTGACACGCTGCCGGCCCCAAGGGTAAGCACCATGTCGCCGGGTTCAGCCAGTGCTGCCGATTGCCGCGCAGCTTCGTCAAACGAGCTGACGTAGCGCACCGCAGTGCGAGAGCCACCCTGGGATTGAATGGCATGGGCAAGGATCTCTCCCGTAATTCCGGGAATAGGATGTTCGCTGGCGGCATAGATATCGAGCACAAATGCAGTGTCGGCATCAGTAAAGGCAGAGCCGAACTGGTCCAGCAGGTCACGCGTGCGGGTGAAGCGGTGAGGCTGAAAGATCACATGGACACGCTTGAACCCGCAGTGTCGCGCCGCAGCTAAAGTGGCACGGATCTCCGTCGGGTGATGACCGTAATCGTCAATTACGCTGACGTCGGCTGCGCGCCCCCGAAGTTGAAAGCGGCGGTCCACACCACGAAAGTTTTCCAGGGCCTCGCGGATGCGATCGGGTTCAATGTCCAGGCCCACCCCCACAGCCACGGCTGCTGTGGCATTCAGCACATTGTGATCGCCCGGTACGCGCAGATGGAAATCGCCCAGCGTTTTGCCGCAATACTCAACGGAGAAATGGGCATAGTGTTTGCTGCCGGCACATTTGCCTTTTGCGCCGCCGATGCGGAAATCAGAATCTGGGTGGGCGCCGTAGGTTGTCGCCCTACGCGCAAGACGCGGGAGCATGTTGCGCAGGCGCTCATCATCATGGCAGAGCACGGCCATTCCGTAAAAAGGCACACGATCAATAAAGTCGAGGAATGCCTGTTCCACGTCGGCCATATCGCGATAGCAATCCATGTGCTCGCGATCGATGTTGGTTACCAAGGCAAGAATGGGAGAGAGCTTGAGAAATGAGCGGTCGCTTTCGTCAGCTTCGGCCACGAGATATTGCGACTTACCCAGCCGCGCATTCGAGCCCATAGCATCTACGCGTCCACCGACAACGACTGTAGGATCAAGGCCGCCTGCAGCCAGCACCGCCGCCACCATGCTGGTGGTGGTAGTTTTGCCGTGCATTCCAGCAATGGCAATGCCATATTTCAGCCGCATGAGTTCTGCCAGCATCTCGGCACGCTGTATCACGGGAATGTGCTGAGCATGCGCAGCTACAATCTCAGCGTTGTCCCGCCGAATAGCGGAACTAGCCACGACCACTTCAGCACCGGTGATGTTTTCGGCCTGGTGACCTTCAAAGATAATGGCGCCCTTTTCCGCCAGGCGTTCGGTAACGCTGGAACTCTTCAGATCTGAGCCGGAAACCTTATATCCAAGCGTAAGCAGTACTTCGGCAATACCGCTCATGCCGATACCGCCGATACCTACGAAATGAATCCGTTGAATCTTAGCAAACATTATTTTTGTCGCTTCGCTCCAAACCGCTTAGCGCCTTGTCAAACGCAATCTTTCAATTGCTCCCGACGTCTGCCGCTCGCCGCGCAAGCCGGGCTCGCGTCCTAACCAAAACTCGAGTCGCTTCGCTCCAAACCGCTACGGAGTGTTCTCAAATTCTGAGCCCATATGCTCCCGACGTCTGCCACTCGCCGCGCAAGCCGGGATCGCGGCCTTGTTCACCGATCCTCAATTCCGGCGATTTTGGCAGTCATGGCATTTCTGGCAATCTATTTAGCCTCTGCCAACTCGGCCACCATCCGCGCTACCCGGCCCGCGGCGTCATGGTGGGAGAGCGCTCGCGCCTTCGCTGCCATTTCAGTTAGACGCTTCGGATCGGCAAACAGCTCGGTGATCACTTGCGTCAGTCGCTCCGGCGTAAGTTCTGTTTGAGGCACCAGTACCGCCGCGCCTCCCTGTGCGATTGCCTCAGCATTGCGTAGCTGATGGTCGTCCGCGGCGCGTGGAAAAGGAACAAAGATCGCTGGCTTTCCCGCCGCCGTGATTTCTGCTACGGTGCTTGCTCCGGAACGGCATAACAGCAAGTCGGCCCGGGCAAAAGCAGCCGGCATGTCGTCAATAAAAGCCGAAACCTCAGCTTTTACTCCGGCCCGCTCATACGCTGCCTGGATGCCATTATATTCACGCTCGCCTGTCTGGTGTATGAGTTGAAGCCGGGGAATTTGTCTTAATACTGCGGGGGCGGCAGCCACCATAGCCTGGTTGATTGCCTGCGCACCCTGGCTGCCTCCAAAAACCAGCAGCGTTGGCGGATGGCCCGGACCAGCAGCCGGCACTCTGAAGAACTCTGCCCGCACCGGCACGCCCACCACCTGGGCATTACGAAAATACTTTTGTGTCTGCTCAAAATGCACCGCAGCAGCCGATACACGATGTCCCACAATCTTGTTGGCAAAACCGGGAACGTAATTTGGTTCAAAAGCCAGAGTGGGAACGTGCATCAGGACGGCAGCTGCCATAGCCGGACCGGAGGCATAGCCGCCCACACCAACTACCACGTCAGGATTGAAAACCTTGATGATTTTTCTGGCATTCACGACAGCTCTCGGCAGATCAAACAGGGTGCGCATGCGGGTGATCATGCTTACATTCTTAAGCGCACCAACCTTTACGCGCATCAGCCCAAAACCAGCTTGTGGAACCAGCCTGTTTTCCATCCCACGGGCTGTGCCCACGAACAAAACCTCGGCGTTATAGCGGCCCTTGAGTTCACGGGCAATCGCCAGGGCCGGAATTACATGGCCGCCAGTCCCGCCACCGGCTATCAGAATACGCATAAGAAAACCAGTTTAACCCGCAGCATTCTTCAGCTACTTAGACCAAAAATATTGACCATGGTATAATAGTATAGTCATGGAAGAGATCGCTATTTCTGAATTCAAAGCCAAATGTCTGGCGATTCTCGAGCGGGTTCGTAAGACCAGGAAGCCTGTCCGTATTACGCGGTTCGGCAAGCCTGTGGCTGAAGTTGTGGCGCCCTCCCCAGCCAGGAAAGAAAAAGAATGGCTTGGCAGTATGGAGGGGACCGCCAAAATTGTAGGCGATATTATGGAGCCTGCCAGTGATCCTTCTGATTGGGAGGCGCTGCGCGATTGAACCTTCTGCTTGACACCCATATCTGGCTCTGGAGCTTACTTGAGCCCGGCAAAGTGGGCCGCCATTTACAGCGCGAATTTCAACAATCCAGCAATCAACTATGGCTCTCTCCGGTCAGCGTTTGGGAAGCAACGGTGCTCCAACGCAAAGGGGGTTTAGTAATTCCGGGAGATCCAGTCAAATGGTTTGAGCGTGCGCTTACGGGTCTGCACGAAGCCCCATTGAATTATGAGATGGCATTGTTGGCTGAACAATTACCATTGCACGCAGACCCGGCAGATCGCTTCCTGGCCGCTACTGCCAAGGTCTTGGGCCTGACTCTTGTCACTGCCGACCGGCGACTGCTGGGCCTGGGTGACATAGCCACTCTGGCGAACCGCTAAACCCGGCCATTACTCTTGTACCCAAATTTTCGCCTTTCAGAACAGAAATGAAAAAATGCTGCCCCAGGCAAGGCCTTATGCTATGTTTTTTATCAGAAGCCATACTAGAGTGGGGAATGAGAAACTGCTCATTTGAGCAAATTTCAGGGGATTACGCGCCATGATTCTTAAAGCTGCTGAAGATTTCAAAAAGCGCACATTAAGCGCTTTACCCACGCTGCTGGAGAAGGTGGCTTACATCTGTTCGCTGCAAACTGGCAGCGGTGGATATCTACATTGGGGCTTTTCCCGTGCTTATGGCAACCGTCCGACCCAGGAAGCCATTTACGCTGCCCATATGGAAACGTCGCTAGCGCTAAGCCATGTGCCGGTTCGGGAGATTTTCCAGGAATATCAGTCTGCCCGGGCGCGTTCCGGTTCCTGGACAGTTCCAGGCCCGGACTCTTTTATCCTGAAAGCACCAGTCAACGGCGACGCAATTCTTTCGGCTCACCTATGTCTTCTTCAGGACTCAGTTGCCGCGCTGGCTCAGCAGGAGCGTTCCACTCACCAAGTCGCATAGCCACTCCCACCACCTGCCCCAGCACTTCGGCTTCCTGCGGGTGTTTAAGAATTCGCGCCGGCACCGGCGACAACGGATGCGATTGCAAAAGAATTTCCCCACGCCGCACGGAGCACCAGCAGCACACATGGCCTTCGCGGGTCTCAATGAAATAAATCGGCCGCTCCAGCTCTGAGTGCCATTTCTTTTCTTCCACCCGGCTCTTGTCTTCATCCACCTGTATGAATGAACCAGGCAGGATCAGCGGATACATGGTCAGGTCTTCAGTCCCAACATAGGCGTAGATATATTTTTTCTTGGAAAGTTCCAGGAGATACTGCATAGGGACCGGACCCCAACTCTCAATCATGCGGCCAAGGTCAATGGAGTGTCTCGCGTCAAAACCAGGGTCAAGCTTAGTGGGGATTTGTACGTTGCCATGGCCCATGGCGATCTCTAAGCGGTGGGTCTTGGCGGGGCGGCATATGGAAAAATCCGCGGCGGTAAAACTCAGGTCTACTCCATACAATTTGAGCAATTCCGTAAAATCGGCGCGGTAGATAACGGAAAGAACATAAAGCCGGTAAATGCTGGGGATCACGCCTTTGGTTTCGATATCCGAAAGGCGGCTCGGGTTGATGACAAACTCCTCTATCCCCCTTGATTCAGCCAGTGAAGTGCTAGCGATCTCCACATCTCGCAATGTGAGACCCATATGCTCCCGCAATTCGCGTAATTTTTTGCCCGCTGACAGCACTGTTTATGCCTCGGCTCGTATAAGCTGTTTTCCCTGCGTCTTCGTGCTGCAATCGCCAATGGCAACGGAGGACAAGAAAACCTTATCATTCACGCCGGAAGATTGTTTAGTGCGGCGGCAATTGCATGTGTTGCTGGCTTCTAGTTTAACCCCAAGGCTCCCGGCTTGGGAAAAGAAACCCAAACCCATCCTGTTAATGGATAAACGCATTAACTTCCCGGAGGTTCCATGCTGCTTATCCGCACACTTGTCGCGAATGCAGCAGCAAGCCAGTTCACGGCAACAACAGTCAATTCCGGAAAGCACTCATTTGCGTTTCAATCTCCAACTTCTGCGCCGCCGTGGGCGGAAGAAGAGGTAATCTGGGAACACCGCCATAGTAGCCATTCAGGTCCATGGCATACTTGATGGCTGGAATCCCCAATTCGGAAACCACCCGCCTGGTGGCGGGCGCCAGCCCCAGTTGCTTGGAACGGGCCAGTTCCATGTCATTGTCTTTCCAAGCCGCATGTATCTCAAAACAAATGGTCGGCGCAGGTGCGGCGAACCCCAGCACTCCGCCGCTGGCTCCGGCAAGAAGTGAATCCAGCAGCGTGTGCGCCGCCCCTACCAGCACTTGAAATCCCACTTCTTTGCTGCGGGTCTTGATGGCGGCCTTTGTTGCCACGGCTACATCAGAGCCACCATTCAACTGCTTTACGCCCACAAACTGGCCGCTATTTTCGTCCTTTGCCGGGGCGATAAGCATACGTGCCGTTACCGCCTGCTGTATCTCAGTGACTGTCGCGGACTGCTTAATATGTCTGGTCGCTTTTACCATTGCAGCCACTTTCTCTACATTGCCGCTTGATTCCTTAATTCCAATAACGTTTGGGTGCTCGGCCAATGCTGTGATTACTTCCAGCGGGAGGTCATAGGCCGTAAAAGGAGGCACCGTATAGAGCAGGACAGGCAGGGCAGACCGGTCAGCCACGGTTCGATAAAAAGCCAGCAAGACCTCAGGCTTCATCTGTGGCCTGTAAAAGTGCGGCGTTCGCACCAGGGCCACGTCATAATTTAATTTGGCTGCCAGTTCGGTGAGCCGCAGGGTTTCAATCACTGATTCCGCGCCTGTGCCGGCAATCAGGACTTTCTCCGCTGAAGCAACTTCGGCCGTCACGCGCAACACTTCGTGGCGTTCATGATCGCTCAGCATTACGGCTTCCCCGGTAGATCCCAACACAACCATCCCGGCGACGGGAGTCCGCGAATAACGGTCAATGTTGTGCTCAATCTTTTTGTAATACACCGCCCCATCAGGATAGAACGGCGTGGTCACAGCAGGGAAAATGCCTTGAAGAAGCATGCGGTTATTTTAAATGGAAACCACGGTTTGGGAAGCTGTTTTTGCTTTTTTTTTGCCTTGGAATACTGCAAAGAATAATCCCCGGTGCTTTGCGCCGCCCTCTTTGATCACAAACTAGATAGCTGAGGCCAATGGAACCAGTGTTTGCGGTTCCAGCGCGCCAAGCCGCTTTAAATTCTCCCGTAATGACAGGTACTTGGGCACCAGCATCGCCGGAGTCAGTTGCAGCGATGGCATCGCGTATTCCAGCGAGAGCTTTGCCATAGCGACCAGGCATTGCAGGCGTATCTGCGTCGCCAGTTCCATGACCTGACTTGCAGCCTGGGCCACTTCTGGCGTTGGAGTTACACGCGCCGCTTCTTCACCCATGTGCAACACCGCAGACGCGTTGGATGCAATCCGGGCCACATAGCGAAAAGTCACACGAATACGCTGGCGCTTGAGACGGGTGAATTTCGAGCGTGGGAGCTTTTCCTTCATGAAAAGCTCATCGTCCCGGTCCATCAGGGTGCGGAACGCGTTAAGGTCTACCGGGCGGAAAGAATCTCCAGCCTGTTTTCTGCGGCTGCGTACCGCCATGTAAAACAACATGACAGCGCACAACGCAAGCGCAATTACGATCACAGTTGTCATCTACTTATTAGCTCCGTTACTGCCTGATTCCACTGCTCAAGCTGGGCTCGTTTGGGGACTTCTCCAACATTGGGAGCGCGCTCAGGCGCTAATAGATATCCCAACCAAATCAACAAACTTGAAGAAAAAGAAATCCCGCGGACAAGACCGAGAGCCTGCTTGGTATTTGCATTTACATGTCCAATCAAAGTCACCGTGACAAGCTCTACTGCTGCAAACATGCCCAATCCAAGTGCAATGCCAAATACATTTTGCCGCCAATGCAACCCAAACGCACTGGAAGACAAGAACAGGAACATGATTAATCCTACTTCCACGATCCGCGCTGCCTCTGCCGCGAGCAAAACACCATTGGTGATTCCTCTGGCATTTGCGGATTGTGCATAGATCACGCCGAACGCCAGAGCGAGCAAAACAATTACAGCCACCCGGAAAATCATTGTTGCCAAATTACGTAAGCCGGCATGCGGAGAAAAAAGGTTCATGAATAACTCACGAACCACCGCCAACCCAAGCACAATCCCGATAGCCTCACAAATCCAATAAGTATAAAAATAAGGCATAGCATCTTGGGTCGATTTCGCCGCTACGTATGTAGCAATTGCGCCAATCAAGTTAAACACCACGTAGGCCGAGAAAACGGGCACTCTCACCCACATCTTTTTCGCGAGGACGACTCCGGTCAGCAGCACTTGTATACCAATGCTGCACATCCAGAAGCCGTGAATCAGCGACCTGAGCGCCATGGTGGAAAGAATACCGTTTCGCGAACACCGAGACAAGCACTTCTTCCAGGAAGCGCGAATGCTCTACATTACGCTCGTCATACTTGGCGGGAGGTGACAAGTGGGGTCGCAAACAGGTGTGGGAGCGCCGCCGTCGAATCCCGGATTCTGGATATTGGGGGAGAATTTATTGGCCGAAAACAACAACGCTCCTAATATCAACATCTTCGCGAATATTCTGCACATTTAAGAACACTCCTTTTAGTCAGGTAATTTGATTACTCAGTCTGAGATGTAAATCTGTATCCCCAACAAGTTATTGGACTTATTGTTAATTTCCGAATTTAGAACAAAATTTTCCCGAAATGGGAATAAGGGGAGGACTGCGCGCGTTCTAATAAATTAGAACCTTTTTACAGAGATATGATTGCTTACTTAAGTTTCATATTGGAACTGCTCAATGGGAACTTTTTCTAATTTTCTGTCGTGCGTGTTGAGATAGAGCTGGCCTAAATTTGTGCCTTTGGGTAGCCAGTGCGATACTTTGCAAGGATGAGATGCTTGAGAAGAGAGAGCGTTCAACTCGGCTGGAATAGCCCCAGAAAACGTGCAAGGGGAACTGGCTATTTCAGGTTTCGAAGCGATGAACATTTTTCCGTTTTTGTAACGTTTCCTGGGCCCACGCCCAACCAACTTCCTGGCCCATATAAGCCAGTTATCCCATAAACAGAAATCCTCATGTCCATCCGCGAAGTTTGCCGCGCAACATCAAGTAAATCCTTTCCTGAAAATCGGTTAGAATAAAATGTATCAGCATCATTATGTCGGGGCGTAGCGCAGCCTGGTAGCGCACCTGCCTTGGGCGCAGGGGGTCACAGGTTCAAATCCTGTCGCCCCGACCAATTCTCTCAATCACTTACATCGGAGCGGCGCCTTCACATACGACCACTTGGTTTTGAATCAGGTGTTCGAGCGCCTGGGGCTCTGAGCGTGCTGGCTAACGCTTGTCTGATCTCTTGTGCAATTTGCAAAAGCTTCGGGCTGTTATGGTTGTCCAGTAATACGATTAATTCCCGATGCTGAATGATCCGCTGGATCAACGATTGGAACCCGAATATCGCGCCACCGTGCATAGGGATCGATTCGCCCGCGTAAGGTGATCCTGCTGACGGTACCAGCATGACCCAACCGTACCCATAATCTTCCAGGTTGGGCCTAAAAAGCAGATTGCGCAATCGAGCTGGCAACAGGCGCTCCCCGTAAAGCGCCTGGTCCCAGCGGTAGAGGTCTTCGACAGTCGAATAGAGCGCGCCTGCGGCAAACGGAACAGACATGTCGTAATAGCGGGCGTTCTGCAAGCCGGATGCAGAGCGTTCATAACCTACGGCACGATGGGGGATGATGCTTTCAGAATGCGTATAGCCGGAATCTTTCATTCCATGGAAGATGCGATCCGTAAGCAGCTGCTCGTAAGGAACGCCAGATATCTGTTCGAGCACTGCACCCAACACAAAATAACCTGAGTTGCTGTACTGAAACCTGGTTCCCGGGTCAAACTGCAAGTCGCCGCTACAGTAATCCTGAACGAATTCCTTTACCGTGTGATGGATTCTGCTCGCCGGGCCATCCAGGAAACCCGGAGCATCAGTAAAGTTAGGGACGCCGGAGGTGTGCGAGAGCAACTCACTGATTGTGACCCGGCTGCCCGTGTCCGTGCGGTAATAGGAGAGATAATCTGAAAGGTGGCCTTCCAGTCGGATTTTTCCCTCTTGGACGAATTGGAGAATGAGGAGCGCAGTAAATTGCTTTGTCATTGAGCCGATCTCGAACTTTGTATTCACATCGTTGGGAGTATTCCATTCCATGTTCGCAAGTCCAAATCCCCGCTGATAAACGACGCGGCCGCCTCGAGCTACGAGCACCGTACCGTTGAAGTCTCCATCTGCGGACCGAGCCTGCATGATTTGCTCAATTCGACTCGCAAGTTCTGGATTCTGATCCTGCGCGACACAAAATGCGGCAGCGACGAGCTGTAAAGAAAAAAGCAAACAGACTTTCAGAAATTTCATGGGAAAGACTCTTACCCCTCTCTCGTTAAGCATTCGTGTTGCCCACGGTCCGCAACCCGGACCAGAGATCTCCAAACTCGCACTGCGTTACAACATCGTCCGGCTAATTCGCTAAATGCAGGAGTTTAGCAAGCGGATATGAGCCGTAGGTGAGCCACATGTTGACAAAGAGGTGAAATGCGATCAGCACATACAGGTTTTTACGAAGCTGCATCAGTAAGCCGAATGCAAACACAAGGCCAATGAGTGGCCATGTCTGAGGAACCTGCCACAAGTGATAGATGGCAAACAAGAACGAGTTGACGATCCAGGCGGCATTTCCGAGGAATGCGATTTTCTTCATCAGGTACCCGCGGAAGTAGAGCTCTTCTCCCAAGAAGTTCCCGATTAATAAGAACACGAGTGCAATTGGCGGAAAACTGTACAAACCATCCGGTCCTGCTTTAAAAATCGTGTACTCCGGCATGTGAAATGCAGGCACTGACTGAAGGCATTTTTCCAGTGGGTTCCAGATCCATTGCATGTACGGCAAAGCGATAAGCACGAACAATGCGCAATAGACCGGCAAGACAACAACCAATCCGCGAAGGTCTACGCGATCCAAACCAAGGAATTCCAGGGTCTGTTTCCATGTCAGTTTGTCTTTGAAGCGCAAAATCATGAGTGGCAGCAGCATGTGCCACCCAAAAGTAACGGCGATGAGCAACATGTACTGTTGCGTTCTGCCGGATAGACCTGTGACACGCAATGATGCTCGATAGATGGAATTCACATTAATAAGTCCCCATGCAATGATGCCGGGAAGAAGATGCATTAGTATGTAAAAAACCTTTGCTCCAAGTGACTTAGCTTGTCCAACAGCAACGTAATGATCGTAAAGGGCGTCATCTCTAACAAAAAAACGGCGCAACCTCCGTTGCCCCGTTCTCGTTGCTGCGCCTGCATCTATAGTTTTTTGTTCCATAGTGTGATCTCCTCGCTGCCGCTTCGCGGTCGAAATCCGTTGGTTCTGACCTTCTGGCCCGCGATCACCTTAGCGAGAGTGAACCCTTGAAACCACTCTCTATCTGCGATCGTCGCGGCATTTGCGACGAACAGACGGCCCTGTGCGACGAAATGATTGCGAGTTGACTTGGGTGGCCTTAGAATATGGGCGATGTGGTTCGCGTTACGCGACTGGAAGCCCTCGTTCTGGCGGTTGCAAGCGGTTTGCTGGACAGTGATGTACGGACTGCTGCTCCTGGCCGCCCTGCCGCATCTCGGTGAACGCGACATCCTACACTACAACACTGTCGGTTGCGCAGTACTCTTTTGCCTAAGCCTAGCAATCCGTCCTCTCTGCCGAAAGGTGAGCGCACGCTGGATGCATTCCTGGCTTGCGCTGCAGGCAGGTGCATTCACAATTTCGCTGCTCATTGGCGCGTTCGCTAGCTTCGTAATCGGGCTCGCCACATTCGGCTGGACAAGATTGAATGGCAGCACGTGGGGAATGAGTTGGCTTCAATGCGGCGCAGTTCTCTTCCTGTGGTGCAATCTCTACATCAGCATCAAGCAGTGGAAAAAGCCGGCCGTCAGCGCGTCCTCTGTGCCAGCGGTTCAAGAACAGGCTCCGGAGTATGCAACGCAATTCGCCATCAAGGCAGGCTCTCGCATTCAGGTCGTATATGTGAAGCACCTGTTATGGGTAGCCGCGGCACGCGACTATGCGGAGTTGCATACGTCAACAGGCGCCTTTCTTCTCCGCGAGACGATGCAATCACTACAGGGGAGACTAGATCCCTCTCGCTTTGTGCGAATTCATCGCTCGCGAATCGTGCGCTGGGACCAGATCATTGAGCTGACCAAGCAGGAGAATGGGGAGTATCTGGTCAGGCTGCTAGATGGGACCGTGCACCCAGCAAGCCGAACATATGCATCGTCGCTCCACGATTGGTTACGATCGGGGAAGAAGATCGTCCTAGCGCGCGCAGAATCGACAGCTTCAGATTAACAAAAGTTTTTGAGTGTAGACGATTTTGTAGCTGTGAAAGCCGCCGACCTCAACAAATCACAACAGCTTTCAACGAACGGCTCGCAATAGGTTTCATATCAATCATTTAAAAACCTCAAACTTTAAAAGAGTTCAATTCGGTTTGGAATCTGGTTCCGGACCAAGGGTCGGAGGTTCAAATCCTCTCTCCCCGACCAATCAAATTGGCCTTATGATTTCAGGGACTTGCAAAGACACTCATCCCATACTTTTGAACTGATTTGCAAAATGGTTAGTGTAATCGCCTGTTATCAACAGTAATCTGGAAACGCCCTTCAATCTCGCATAGAGTGTTGCTGATTTACGGGTTAAAGGGGGACTTGCCTATGTCATGGGTGCGAAATCTTCTAATCAGCATCGGAGCGTTTTGGATATCCCATCAGCCCGTGGTACTAGTGGCTTGGCTGTTCGGAAAAGCTAATAGCGGGATCATCTACGGAGACAGCTTCGTTTCCGCGATCGCTTTGGGCGCAATGAGCGGAATGGGGCGAGCAGTTGGCGCAGGCCTCGGTGCAACAATTGTCACCTTTTCGGCAACCGGACTAAAACCGCAGCGTTGGGCGTTCGTTGTTGCGCTGCTCTATGTTGTTGCTGCGCAGCCCCGCTATCACTGGGTGCGAACTCCAACGAATTGGGATCGACTATCGCAGAGTGTGGATGTACTGTGGCCTGCCGTTGTATGCCTCTCCGTTGCAGCGATCATCGGCTGGCTGCGACGCGGCCATTTCATCACGGCAAACAGCCAGGCATCCCGCACTCCGTCGTAGCTGTTGAAAAATCGCAATCACGCTCAGAATCGAATCGAGGAAGCAGCTCACAATCTTTTAAATCACTGAAAAGACTCGTTCGACACAACCGGTGCCGAAGAGAAAAGTTCGAAAATCGTCTGCTAGGGCTGACCAATCAAACTGACCTCATCATTTCAAGAGCTTGCCAGCATACCCATCCAGACTTTTGAACTGCGGCGAGAAAGACGGTGTAATCGCCTGTTAACAACCGTTAGCCGCGTTGGCGTAAACTTCTGTCGTGAAGAAAGTCATGTTCGCCTTTCTGTGGCTGCTCGTAGGCGCTTGCGCCTGGGGAAAGAATCCACCACAAAAGTCGGACTCGGCCGCCACCTTGGAAGTTGTTAATCCAAACCACGTTTATACCCGAACCACCAACTCCCTGAGTCAACTAGATTTTCGCAACTTTAGGTTTCACGTTTTTGATGAGGATGGAAAGTCCTTTCTGACAAGAAAACTGCGAAATGGAAAATATGACAGCAAAGAACATATCCGCGACTGGAGAACGGGGGACGGCTATGACTGGCTTGGTTTGGACTGGGTACGGTTTGTGGGAGAAAACTCAGAGTTTGCGATCGTTTCGTTCTCCTGGGTGACCACTGGCGGCAGCGCCAGTGATTTTGGTGTTGTACAAGTCTTCACCCAGCGTGACGGCCACCCAATCGTGGTACAACAGATCCTCTTTAATACGCGAAAGTGCGGCACATCGGCCGACCTCAGCACTCACCCTCTACTTCTCACTATTGAGGCGTTCACGGGTGGGAACACTGCTGCCCGAAGACCCTTGACGTTATCAAGTTCAACTGGGCCGGCGCATCATTCCGGCGGAAGAGTTACCACTCTGTTCCGTTGCCCAAGACTTGCTGAGATGCAAGGGTTTTCGTGATCTGAGTCAATAGATAACTGTTGAAACATCGCGATTACACTCAGAATCCCGTCGTTGAGTGTAATCGCCTGATTTTGTCAGTTAAAAATCGTCCACTGTCGGAAAGCCATGTGACTCTTCTAGCTTTTGCGATAGTCCCACCCATTGACTTGAAATCTCCTCCGACCCGATGTGCGCCCACATTGTCGGCAAAAGGTCAATGATATCTCTACACCTTGCAGGTCGGACGAAGCAGGATAGGTTGAGCGCAAGGGCAGCATTCCTCTGTTCAGGGCTGGCTCTTGTGTCGAATTCAACAATGCCATTCCACATCTGCCGAGTGGTGCCGTGCGGATTAACGTCGAAGCGAACACCGCAACCGTGGGAACACATCCCTTGCTGAATGTGAACAACTGGGCTATTAGGCTCTTTGAGTGCAGTTCTGTACTCAAGCATGGCGAGTTGCAACGACCCTTGGTAGGTCGTGAACCAAATGTTCATTTCCGTGTAGGGCATAATCCGAAATGCTGCAACCCGATGGTTCGATAAGGCGATTTCGTACTGGCAAAGTCGTTGGGTGCAGCCTTCCAATGGATGCAGCTTGCTCCCATACTTGCGTCGGAGAGCCTCAAACCGCGCTGTGGGGTTCTTCGATATGCTTAGCTCTTTGAATTCAGCCAATCTTTCGACTGCAGTTTGGTATGTGCTGTACACCGACGCACACACGAATGCGCTTACGCCAATCAAAAGAACAGCCACCCCGGTGATTATCTTCCTAATTGCGCTCTTCATCAGTCAGTAAGACGCCGGGACTTCCAGGGCGTCACGTAGAGATTAGACACCGCTTAGCCGGTATTCTTTAAATTACTGGGGAAATATCGCGATTACGCTCAGAACCGGATCGATGAAGCACGTTACAATCGTTTAAATCACTGAAAGGATTGGTTCGACACAACCGGTGCAGACGCGAAAAGTTCGAAAATCGTCTGCTAGGGCCGACCAATATTTCAAGCAGAATGCACGCCTTCCGAATTCCCCAAAATTCCCGCCGAGGGTAAAAATGCGACAGCGTCGACTTCATGGATTTTCAATTAGAAAAATTCATGCATTTACTGGCACAGATCCAGCGAAAAACTTGACGTAAGACCTTATGGTAGTAGCCGATAGCCAACAACAAGTACCCTTTATTTGCCAGGGACAAGTGCTAAAATGAGTCCCTTCTAAGTGCATCGGGTTCATCCGCGCGCGGGGGTGATTCGCATGGAGAAAACTGTAGTCCATCTCTTATTCAAAGTTATTGTTCACTACTCGTTAAAGATGCCTAGGGCTTTGGCGTTCTCTGTAATCCTCGGAATATGCGTTATCCCTTTTAGCGCGCTTGCAACAGGCAATACAGCCCTCTTGCAAAACGTTGCTAATACTGGTCCGGCAACCACAATACAGCAACAGGGGCCAACGCCGCTGCTCCTGCCGGGCCAGCTTATCGAGCGTGAATTGTCAGGCGCCCAAACTCACTCCTATCGCCTCGACATTCAGGAGCATCAGTATGCCAAGGTTATCGTGGAGCAACACGGTATCGATGTCACGGTGCAGTTGTTGGACAACAGCGGCGCAGTGCTAGCCGAGTACAACTCGGAAAGCAGGCTCACGGGAGTTGAAACACCAGGCATCGTAGCCGACACAGCAGCCGTGTATCAGCTCAAAGTCAAGGCGAGCTACCCGAAGATTGCTGCCGGGCATTATCAGATTCGAATCGCGGAAGTGCGAGTGGCTACAGACAAGGACCGAGCGGAATTCGCAGCGCACAAGCTGGCCACTGAGGCAGCAATTCTGCGCGACTTCGGGAAAACCGAAGAAGCGCTCAAGTTGGCACAGCAAGCCCTTGAAGAGGCTGAAAAGTCGTTTGGCCCTGACGACGCATATGCCGGCGAACTGGCAATGCGGGTTGGTCAATTGGAGCGCATCAGGGGAAACTTCGACGATGCAGAAGCAATTTTGAAGCGCTCTATCGCCATTTACGAGAAAATCGCGCCCAAGCAAGACCTCCGGGAAGCCTGGGCCTTGAGCTTCCTTGGGCAGACATACAAATCCAGGTACGACATGATCAAAGCTCAGCAATACGAACAGGAAGCGCAGGATATCTTTCGCAAAGCGCTGGGAGAGGAACACCCTTTTGTCGCAAGCTCCCTGGCAGAAATGTCAGTCCATCGCCTGCGGCGGGGCGATGTTACAGCAGCGCTATCTATGCTAAAGGCAGCATCAGCAATCGCTGACAAAACACTCGAGCCTGACGATACTGTCTCGCTGACTATCATGCACGACCTGGGAAATCTCTACCTCGAACAGAAAGATTTAGAGCGCGCAGAGCCCCTGACGGAAAAGGTCCTGGAGGGACTGGAGAAAAAATACGGGCCGGATTCTTACATGCTGAAACCGCCCTTGCAGAATCTGGGAACGATTGCACGGCAGAAGAAGCAATATTCCCGCGCCCTGCAGTTGCTGGGCCGGGCCGAAACTATCGGGGAGAAGGAACTAGGCGCTACCAATCCGGACACAGCCGCTCTGTTGATCAACATCGGGAACGTCTATTGGGACGAGAACGACCTGGCCAAGGCTGCGGAATATTTCCAGCGTGCACTCGGTATCTTGCAAATTTCAGCTGGCCCGTATCATGCCCTGACACGCGCGGCAATTACTAATCTGGCAGAGCTGTATACCGAGATGGGCGACAAACCTCACGCTTTGGAATACCAGCAACGGACTGCCGAGGTGGTGGATAGGGAGATCGAATTCAACCTTGCCGCAGGCTCTGAAAGACAACGGCTGGCTTATAGCAAATGGATGTCAGTGCGCACCGATCTCACGATCTCATTCCATATTCAGACGGCCCCACAAGACAAGGCAGCGGCTGAATTGGCTGCCTTGACCATATTGCGGCGAAAGGCCCGTGTGTTGGATTCAATGTCAGGAAACCTGGCAGCGATTCGCGAGCACATGAAACCCGGCGATCAGAAGTTGATTGATGAGCTCAGCAATATAGACACGCAGTTGGCCAAGACTGCTCTGAATGGCCCGGGCAAGACGCCGGTCGCCGAATATCTCCAACAGCTCCAGCGCCTGCAAGAGAAAAAGGAAAGGCTGGAAGCTGACATCAGCCAGAGAGGCGCCGGCTACTTTGACAATATGGATGCTATCAGCCTGGAAGAGATCAGAGCCGCAATTCCCCACGATGCGGTCCTGGTTGAATTCGCTATCTATCGCCCGAACAATCCCGGTAAGGAGTATCCAGAGGAGTATTACGACCCACGCTACTGCGTTTACATTGTTGGGCATGAAGGCGATATACGGTGGACCGACCTGGGCAAAACCAAAGAAGTTGACAAAGCGGCGGAGGCGTTTCGCCAAGCCTTACAAGATCCGGCGCGGAAAGATGTACAACAGCTTGCGCGAACCGCCGATGAAAAAATTTTTAAGCCCATCCGGCTCCTGGTGGGAGATGCTACTCACCTGCTTATCGCGCCCGATGGAGAGCTTGATCTTATCCCGTTTGAGGCATTGCTGGATGAACAGGACAATTATCTGGTGGAGCGGTTCTCCGTTACGTACTTAACAACTGGTCGCGACTTATTGCGCTTGCAAGCGCCACACCAGAGCCAGAATCCGACAGTCCTGGTTGCGAATCCGTTGTTTGATTCGTCAGGAAATAAGTTATTGGCCAAGGCGGCGGCAAAACCGGCCCTCGGAATAGCAGGCAACGGACGGCGAAGCATCACCTCCGGACAAAAGCTCTCCGATTTCTACTTTGCCCCTCTCATTGGCTCTGAACGGGAGGCACTTGCGATTCATGCTCTGTTTCCTGACGCACAAATGCTTACCGGAGCTGAAGCCACCAAAGCTGCGCTTGAACATGTTAACGCGCCGAAAATCCTGCACATTGCAACCCACGGATTCTTTCTGGAGGACCAGGGCAGATCATTCCAGACCGGCCCCCAAAAAGGCATTGCCGCTGGTGAACTGGAGAATCCTCTCATGCGCTCCGGAATCGCGTTGGCTGGTGCAAATTCAAATCGGGAAGGAATGGGCGGCATACTCACTGCCCTGGAGGCATCCAACCTGAACCTCTGGGGAACAAAACTGGTGACGCTCTCCGCGTGCGACACCGGAATTGGCGACGTAAACAACGGCGAAGGCGTTTACGGACTGCGGCGAGCTTTTGTCCTAGCAGGCGCTGAGACCCTGGTGATGAGCCTGTGGCCGGTGAGCGATGACGTCACACGCGAGATGATGACCTCTTATTACACTGGTTTAAAAAAAGGATTAGGGCGGGGAGAAGCGCTTCATCGCGCGCAGTTGGCCATGCTCAGGCAAAAAGGACACACGCATCCGTTCTACTGGGCCAGCTTCATTCAGTCAGGTGAGTGGGCCAATCTTGCCGGCAAACGATGATCTGTGCCGGCGTTTCTGATCAGGCCTGGGGCAAACGCTGGCTGAACTGTTGCTTCATTCTGTCGCAGTAACTAGCAATTTCCGCCAATCTTCTTGCAGAAGCTGTCAGAAGAAGGTGCAGCAGAACACATGGTGGAATCTCCAGTGGGGTATCATATGCCCCGCATTGCCAGACAAGAAAGATCTGCCGCCGCGATCCTTCGGCTCGCACGAAAGTTCGAAAGTCGGCTACTAGGCAGTGGCGGGATACCGAAGGAAAGAAGAAACTGGCGTTAATCTTATGGAAACCTCCTTCAGCCGGCGACGATTTACGTTGGGATTTCTGCTAGCTATGCTGGGGCGATCCCTTTTTTCCCAATCTGCGCATTCGGCAACCGCGAAGTCCACGCCGGAATATACTTTTAAGATAATTCACACTTTTCCGCATGATCCCGCCGCTTTCACGCAGGGCCTGGCTTTTCGCGATGGTTTTCTCTATGAAGGCACCGGGCTTAACGGAAGGTCGTCACTGCGGAAGGTCCGCCTTGAAACCGGTGAAGTTGTGCAGCGGGTGGATCTGGCAAATGAATTCTTCGGCGAAGGAATCACGCTGTTCAATAATGAAGTGATACAGCTCACCTGGCAGTCACAAACTGGATTTGTTTACAATCTGGCCGACTTTCGTTTGCTGCGCCGTTTTTCGTATTCCGGAGAGGGATGGGGCCTGACTACCCGCGGCCGCGAGATTTACATGAGTGATGGTACCTCTGCCATTCGTGTTCTGGATGCCATCTCGCTGGCCGAAAAACGCCGTTTTACAGTTCATGATGGAGCTATTCCCATTGATCAGTTGAATGAACTGGAATTCGTGGAAGGAGAGATTTTCGCCAATGTGTGGCAAACCGACAGGATTGCCCGCATCTCTCCTGTGAATGGCAGGGTCCTGGGCTGGATTGATCTTGCTGGCTTGTTGAGCCCGGTTTTCCGTCGTGAATCGGGCGCAGTATTGAATGGCATCGCCTACGATCGCAATCGTAAGCGTTTGTTTGTGACGGGCAAACTGTGGCCGAGCATTTTCGAGATTCAATTGGTCCCGAAATGAGGTGTTCTTCCGCGCAAGGCCGCAAAAAACAGCGAACCAGAACGTTCTAAGGCCAAAGACAAGCCGGGATGCAGGTTTCGGCCCGGTTCATGTATCCTTATTTTTCTTTTAATTGCAGCGAGGAGAATCAATGAAGGTAAGGATTTTTTCGGCCTTATGCGGCGTTAGCGCGTTTCTTATACTTGGAATTGCAGGTTTTCTAAGCGGATGTGCCAGCGGGCACAAGCAGTTTGCCTATGTAGTAGGGCAGGGCACCAATGAAGTGTTTGAGTTCCAGGTACACAACAGCGGAGCGTTGGCCCCCCTGGGCACGCCGAATTTTGCGGTAGGATCCAACCCCTCGGCTGTCACCGCGCATACCTCCGGCGATTTTCTCTATATAGCCGACTTTGCCGGTAATGACGTAACGCTGCTGGATATCAACGCGGGAAATGGCAGTCTCTCTGTGCCGGTAAGCACCAGTATTGTGGTCCCGGTGAATCCGCCTAATGTCTTTGCCACCGGCGCAGGACCCATCGCCCTAGCCATGTCACCCACCACGCCATTTTTATATGCGGCTGACCAGACATCGGGAGACATTACGGCTTTTACGGTTGATCCTGGAACAGGCAGCCTTGGAGCGGTGGCTGGCTCGCCATTTTTGATTACTCCGGCATCGAACCCGCAGTCACTGGCTATCGCACCGCAAGGCAACCTCCTTTTTACGGCCAATCCAACGCAGGGCACGGTGGCGGCTTTTGTTATCAACAGCAACGGCGCGCTGGCAGCGGTTGCAGGCTCACCCTTTTCCACGGGCGTTGGCTCCACGCCGAACTCCGTAGCCATCGAACATTCCGGACGTTTCCTTTATGTTGCGGATACTGCCCACAATGCAGTGCTGGGTTTTGCAATTCAGAGCAACGGAACGCTCGCTCCGATCAGCGGATCACCTTTTGCCGCAGGCGCTGCGCCGAGCGGGATTGGCATTGATCCGCAGGGAGCGCTTCTGTTTGTTGCCAATGCCGGTTCCAACGATGTCTCTGCCTATGCGATTGATAACAGTTCAGGTGTGCTGGGTGCAATTAGCGGATCCCCATTTGCTACTGGCGGCGTAGGGCCCTCTGACGTGGCGGTGGATGCCAACACTTCAATCGTCTATGTGACGGACCAGGTCAGCCATGACGTTGCTGCCTTCGGAATCGCTTCCAATGGGGCCCTTACACCAGTTACAGGCTCACCCTTCGGCGTAGCTACGTCTGCGTCTTCCATTAGCGTGGTGCTTCGTTAATGGATTGGCTCCAGCAGGATGGCCGCGGCATGCAAGTCCATGCACTCCTGGTGCTTGTGCGCCATTTTCTAACGTGCTAAACCAAGCATTACCATGGAATCGGTGTATGAGCACGAGGAGGTAGTGAGCGAAGCGGCGCTCAGTCCACAGGAGCAACTAAGGCTGCAATGGCGCCAGCAGCCTGGCTTCATGCCATTTGTGCGGCAGAAGAATTTAATCGATCAGAACGCCGAACTGGTTCCCGCTACGATCTCCGCAGGACTTCCGGGCTGGATTTCACCCACTCTGTTTGCGCTGCAAGGGCTGGTGCTGATTGCCGCGATCTTGTCATTGATCAATTGGCAGATGACGCGTCATGCGGGCAACTTTGAAGATGAGATCGTCACGCTGCAGGCCAACGTGCAAACCGAAGTGCAGCGACAGGAAGAGATTATTGCCGCTACGCAGGCGGAAATCAGAAGGATTTCTAATTCCACAAAGGCCAGTTTTAAGTTGCATCTTTCTGCAACGCCCCTCAACCGCGAAGGGGCTTTGGCCGCGCTCAATACGTCGCTGGACGAAACCCAGAAATCCGAAGAACAATACAAAAAGAAGATGGCTGCTCGCGAGCGGACGCTTCGCTCCCGGCAGGCCACGCTGGCTATTGCCAACTCAGGCACGCCGCTTATCTTCTCATTGGCGCTTCTGTTGGCAGCCGGACTCTTCAGTCAGGGCGCGCAGAAACAATTTTCCCGTAACCGCCAGGCTGGCCGGTTGGCTGATTATTATCTCTATTTCGCCACCTCTGAAGGGCTCTGGCCTAACCTGGTCCTGCTGGTATTTTTGCATGTGGCTTTAAGCGGCAACGCCTATGGATTAAGCGGATTGTTTTTGAGTGTTGGCCCACTTTTCTGGGTAGTCTTCTGGCTTGGTTTTTATTTTTTGCTGCTGCGCTTCTTTGTGATGGTGGCGCGCGATCTCTATCGCGCCATGCAGGTCAGGCTTCCTGCGAATGAATGGGGTTTCAGCAATCGACTGCTGTTCAATATCCACAATAGTTTCGTGGTGGTCTTTGTGGGGCTGGAAGCGACATTCCTTGCGCTCTGCTATGCGCTCTATGCCCTGCAAATGCATTCAGCGTAAAAATCAAAAGATCATAAGATCCACCTCGAATTGAGCGAACACAAGTACTGGTTTCCTGATTCGCGTGCATTCGCGGCTAAACTGATTCCGCCGCTTGCATCAGAAGGTCCCACGCTTCCTGCACGTCTTTCCAAGTTGTTTCAAGGTTTCCGATTGCCAGCCGTAACGTCAGCTTCCCATTCAGCACTGTGCTGGCAATGAACACCCGTCCCGAGGCATTCACCCTTTCCATGATGGCCTTGTTCTCTTCATCGGAACCTTTATAGCGGAAGCATACGACCGAGAGCGGCACAGGAGCGATGCGCTCGAACTTCGGATGCGCGTCTACCAGCGCTGCGAAATCTTTAGCCCATTGGATATGCGAGCGCAGCATCGCTTCAACGCGCTCGCGTCCGAAGTAACGCATCACGTACCACAGCTTCAGCGCACGGAAGCGATGGCCCAACGGAACGCCATAATCCATCAGGTTGTGCGCACGTGGGTCGTCCTGTGTTTTCAGATAGTCTGGCGTGAGCGAAAATGCGCGTCGCAAGATATCTGGTCGACGCGTGTAAAACGCGCTCAGATCAATGGGCGTGAGCAACCACTTGTGGGCATTAAATACCAGCGAATGCGCGCGCTCCACGCCTGCCATAATATGCCGCTGCTCAGGCAGGATGGCTGCTGCCCCAGCATAAGCGCAGTCCACATGCAGCCACATGCCATGCTGCTCTGCGATGCCGGCAATTTGCGGCACGGGATCAATGCTGGTGGAAGAAGTTGTGCCCACAGTGGCCACAACGCAGAACGGCCGCTTGCCCGCCTGTTTATCTTCTTCAATCATTTGTGCCAGAGTGTCGGCACGCATACGGAATTCACTGTCTGAAGGCACTTTGCGGATATTTTTCTGCCCCACTCCGACGGCAATCGCGCCCTTCTCAATCGACATGTGCGACTGGTCTGACGTGTAGAGCACCAGGTCATTGCGGCTTCCTTCCGTTCGCACCTCCGGAGCCACCAGCTCTCGCGCACAGACAACCGCATGCATGCTGCTGGTGGAAGCTGTGTCATAAACAATGCCAAACCATGCGTCGGAGAGGCCAATCCATTGCCGCAACCAGTCAAGCGCGCGCTGTTCCAGTTCCGCCACAGCAGGCGAGGTCTTCCAATGTAGTCCGTTGGTGTTGAGCGCTGCAGCCAGCATTTCGCCCAGAATCGCCGGCGTTGATCCCGTGCAGGCGAAATAGGCAAAAAAGCGGGGATGGTTCCATTGCGTGACCGCAGGCATTACCAACCGGTCAAAGTCGCGCAGGATCGCGTCAAATGATTCGCCTTTTTCCGGGGCCGATTTCGGCAATGCGTCCAGCAGGTCGCCCGGTTTGGTCTGCGCCAGCACAGGCATATCTGCAACGTTGCTTAAGTATGCGGCAATCCAATCCACGGTTTCATGCCCGGCGCGGCGAAAGTCTTCTATATATGCCTGCCAGTTTGTTGCCTGCTGTGCTGCCGCTGCTGCATCTTTCGAATCAGTGATTTTGGTCATATTTAGCCTTTAGATCTTGGTCCTTTAGCCCTTGGTGTCTTGAGTGACACCGCCTTGGCTAAAGGCCAAGAGCTAAGTTTTTTGCGCATTAAATTTATTAACTTTCTTGACAACATCTGAAAATCTAGACTACTATCCGCTCAGCATGCACGCCAGCCGATTTACTTTCGCGTTTACTTACCGCTACCACTTTACGGGTAGCGGCTACGCGGATGGTGTGCTGACAATGCAATAAAGTTAGTCATCATAAATTACCGCAAGCCGCGATCCTAAAGGGGTCGCGGTTTTTGCTTACAGGAGCTTTTTATGGGCCAACCAACCGCAACAGGTGAAAAGTCGCTCGAAGATTGGCGCCAGCAGATTGATGCGCTCGATGCCGAGCTGCTCCGTCTGCTCAACCAGCGCGCCGCCATCGCGTGTGAAATTGCGCTAATCAAGGTGGCGTCGGGCATTCCTGCCTATGACGGCAGGCGTGAAGCTCAGATACTGGCCCGCGTGGCCGAGAAGAATGCCGGCCCACTTGATCAGCAGAGCGTCACCGCGATCTTTCACAGCATTATCCAAGAGACCCGCCGTTTGGGAACGAAAAGGATGCAGCAACAGGCGACAAGAACAGCAACGTAGTTCAGCCGTCAAGGAATGGTCGTAAATGAAATAGCCAAGAAGAACTCGATCAGCAACAAAATTAAAGCAAATTGCCAATGGCTAATTGCTAATGGCTAAACCAGGAGTATTCCAATGGTTATCAACATGGCAATAGGCGCAACGGAAGCACAACTTCAACATGTCATTGACCGTGTGGTCGAGTGCGGTTTCCAGCCGCATGTCACACGCGGATCAGAGCGGGCCATTGTGGCCGCGGTGGGCTCAGGCGGCTCCCGTATGGCCCTGGAAGCATTGCAGGCTGCGCCCGGCGTGGATTCCGTGGTTCCCATTGCGCATCCGTTCAAACTGGTGAGCAAGCAGACCAAGAGTGGACGCACTCAGGTTGATGTGGGCGGGGTGACAATTGGCGGAGAAGAGGCCGTAGTGATTGCAGGGCCATGCTCAGTAGAGTCGCGCGAACAACTCTTTTCTACGGCGCGCGCGGTGAAGGCTGCTGGGGCTACGCTGCTGCGAGGCGGAGCGTACAAGCCTCGCACTTCGCCCTATGATTTTCAGGGCCTGGGTATTGAGGCATTGCGGCTGTTGCGTGAAGTCCGCGAAGAAGTGGGCCTGCCGGTGGTCACTGAGGTGATGAGCACGAATGACATTCAGCTCATCAGCGACCATGCCGATATGCTCCAGGTGGGCGCGCGCAATATGCAGAATTACGATCTGCTCCGCCAGCTCGCCAAGGCCAATAAGCCCATCCTGCTCAAACGTGGTCCTTCCGCCAGCGTGAAAGAATGGCTGCTGGCGGCGGAATATCTTCTTGCGGGCGGCAACAAGAACGTTGTGCTCTGCGAACGCGGCATCAAGACCTTTGAAAGCGAGATGACCCGCAACACGCTTGATCTGGCCGCTGTGGCGCTGGTGCGCGAGCTTTCACACTTGCCTGTGCTCGCCGACCCTTCTCACGGAACCGGCAAACGCGAGCTGATCGCTCCGGCCAGCCGCGCCGCGCTTGCCATCGGCGCAGACGGTTTGATCATTGAAGTGCATCCGTGCCCGGAGCGCGCTTTGTCAGACGGTGCGCAATCACTCAACCTTGATGAATTTGCCAAGCTGATGAAAGGCCTTTGTGCGCCGATTCGGCCGGTGGCGGGGTGTATGGCGGCAGTTTAGGGAAATGCAAACGACTCGAGCACAGATGGGGCGGCTTTGCCACATGGGCAACGAAGCACCGGCATGAGTGCCGTTGCCCTAGGCGTATTCAAGGTTGAGAAGAAGAAAGACGGATTCCACCGCAAGTTTCGTGTCTAGCACTCAGAATGGCCAGGCAACTCAGGGGGTAGAACGCAGTCCTGAAAGGCAGGCATCGACGGTTCGATTCCGTTCCTGGCCTAAGGGATTTTGTATTGTCGGAACGGTATTCGACTGCGCAACTGTGGGAACAATCAAGGAGCACAATCAGCGCATATAAGGGACATTTCTAACGGGCTTTGATACTATTTAACCCTCTCTAACCCCCCGGCGCTTGACAGAGGCTTACAATGTGCCGTACATTCTTGTCGCCAGTGAGTTGGCAGATGTGAAAGCTTTTCGATCCGATGGGCCGATGCTCGCTGTTTCCCTGGAAAACTTTAAACTAGTGTACCCGGACAGCACCTGCTCTGCTTGTCTGTAGCATTACATCTCATCGAGCATGTTAGACTTATGGCTTGAACAGACGGTAATGCATATCGAAGTTAGATGTCGTCGGACGCGCCACGCTCGGTCAAGATTGCCCGCTGGGCCGTGGGCGCCCTTGCCCTTGTGCCCCTATCCAGCCTTCTACTCTGGATCTACCAGCACGAAATCAAGCCGTACGAGGTACGGTACTATGCCGGGCAATTACCGAACCATCCAACCAAGTTTGAAGTTTCGATTTACAGCGACGATGATGCTGCCGATTCAGCTTTAGTCAGCCTCGACTGTCATCCTGACAATTTGATTGATGTCACGTACCGACCGGTCTTGGAAGAAGCACGCGACTGGTCGCTTCGAGAGATATTTCCGTCTGTTCCTGAGGTTAACTCATTTTTGCGCGGGGGCAATAACGCACTTGCCGATGAAATAGGCGACCGGCACTTATCCGGCGGACTGTCGGAATGGGAGGGTTTGGAAAGAATTCAGTTACAGAACCGCCTAAGCCTCGCCATCGCCAAATCAAACACTAGGCTTACGCTTCCCGAGAGAAAGCAATTGGAACAACAATTCGCGCTGGTAGGCATATTGGCTCCGCATCAGACGAACACGATTGTCTTTCCTCAGCAGATAAGCCGCGCAGATCAAATTGCGATTCGTAATGCGATCGACCGGGTACAACAAGGGTGGGAACGCAGTACAGCGGCAATAAACAGTAATTGGATTCTGCGCTGGCAAACAATGACCGGCACTTCTCTCGTTGCTCCTATCAAAGGGGTCGGCTCTGCTACTCCATTGTATCTTGTGATTCCACCCCTCAAGCGAGGTTCAGGAGTCGTTCTCGGAGTCGAGCGTGAGTCTTCGGTGGCACCTCAAACGGTAAAGGTCGTGGTTGGCGATACTACGGCTTACAGAGTTCCTTCTCGTGACGATCTCAAGGCCAAGTCGATTTTTCTACTCTTGAAAGGTGAGTGGTGGCTCGTACCTCTCTTGATTGCGGTCCTCGCCATCGCAGCAGCTGTCTACTACAGCTATTGGCGCTGGCCGAAGCACTTGAAGGATCCAAAACTCTTCGAAGAAGCGCAACAACGTAATAGCGACGAACTCTGGGGAGAACTGAGAGCAAGAAATACTTGGGTTGAGTCCTACGTCATGGCTTCGTTCTTCTCTGCCAAAATTGGAATGATTCCGAATTCTGACGCGATCTCCTATTTTTGGCGTCAGATTAGAGGCACACTTAGCACACATCCTGTTACCGCCGCGAACGACGCACAGGTGCGCCTAGCAATACTAGATATACTTGATCGGTCAATCCAAAATGCTCTCACCTGACCAGATCCTACAACAACTGAAACGCAGGCCCCAAAACCCCGAGCTTTGGGCTCAGTTGTATGATCTTCTCGAGCCGAGACTTCATAAATATTCTCAGGATCTCATGCGCCGGATGCGGATCGATCCGGAATTGGGGGATGATGTTGTCCAAGATGTTTTATTACGCTTGCTTGAGAATTTTTCAAGAATAACGAATCAGGTTTCAAGTTACCTTCACCTGCAAAATTACTTGATCAAGTCTTGCCGCAACAAAATCCTGGAGCAACAGCGTGCAATTCAAGTTCGCCTCAGCAAGGAGGAGATCCTAAGATTTCGGTTCGAAGATATGGTGTCTCAAGCCTTCGTGAAAGAAATTCAACAGGCTGAAAATAGACAGTTTGTCGAGGACTTACTTAAGAAAGTAAATCCAAGGTGCCAAAAGCTAGTTAGGTCGTTTCTCCTTTCACATCAAGCACTTACGGAGTACGCCCAAGAAAATGGAATAAAGATCGGTACAATTTACACCCAGTGGCAGCGTTGTATTGACGAGTTCAAGAAATTGGTCTCTCCAATGTAAGAAAACGCCCTGCTGACCCATAATAGATATATAAGGGAAGAGGGGGAAATAAATGAGCCCTACCAAAGACTTCGAGAAGGGCCTTCGGGAAGCACTTTCCGCCATCACTCCGCCAAATGAGGTGAACGAGGCAGGCGACTGCCCTGAACCTGAGTTGATCGCGTGCCATGTTCGAGGAACTAAGACTGACGATGCAGTTGGGACACATATCTCGACCTGCAAAGAGTGTGGCCAATTTGCTGCCGATGTGAGGCGTCGCCAGAAATTGTACGATCGGCAGAAAGCAGCATTTACAGCGGTGGCGGAACAAAAGTATTCTTCAGTCCCCATTTTAAGAGAGACGTTCCGCCCCTTCGCTTGGATGCTGAGTTGGAAGGCGCTAGTCCCTGAATTAGCATTTGTGGGAGTGATTTTTTTTGTCTTGGCGTTCAATTTTCGCTCAGTAGGTCCATCCTTTGGACCGGTGACTTCGCAGAACGCCGCAGTCTCGACTATGAGTCAAATAGAAAATTCTGACCCGAAAAAGCCGCACGAAAGTGCAGTGCTTCTCGACAAATTCCGTGACCACCCTGAATTAGTTTCGCAAGTCGATGCTGCCCGTGTCGCGCAGGCGCGAAAAGTTGTTATTGAGAAAAAGGCGGCAGTGGCCGGGGATACAAATTTATCGAATCAGTGGAGCCTCATTGAAGGAAAGCTTCAGGGCTATGAGTTTGTTGCGCACTATAATTCACTAAAGAAGCAGACGGATGGTGTGGGTACCCTAGGCAAAGTTGCCAATGTAGAGGGGGAGAACGGAACAATCACGATCAGCTTTGATCAGGATCCGTTAACTGGCAGTCAGGACTCTAAGCTCTTGAGCACGAGCGCCGTCGAAACGACTGGGTTAAATCACGTGACAATTTTGACTCCAGATAGAAGTTGGAAGCTCGATTCAAAGAACGACTTCGCAGTCGCAGCGGCGGGTGCTGTTTCACACCAAGCACCAAAGCCTCAATGATCATGTTGGAGCGGGAGCGCGATGGCCAGGATATCATGAAGCCGCCTTATTTCAATCGGCTGTGATTTTTATTCCAGTGACCGCGCGATTCTTGTCGCCTTCGCAATGTATTCTCAGCGATATTTCAAATTGCGCTTCTTGAGCAGTTCGTCTTCGCGCTGACGCAGGTTGTCAAAGGAGGCTTCGCCGTTGATGGGCGCCACCCGGCCACTCTTGATCCCATCGTAGCGCTTATCGAGCATTTCCTGGCCGCCGTCAGCTCTTGCTAATATCCGGCCACGGCGTCTTCTCATAGAGATTTTCGCGGCTCAGCGCCTCGTCGAGGTATCGGTTGATTTAGAGTCGATAGGAACAAAAAAATCCTTGTACGGACAATTGAGCAGCCATGCAATGGCGCCCTCGTTCCGCGGTGCAACGCGTCGAATGAGGCGATAGTCTCCATGATCAATGCGCTCGACGTCGAACTCCTGCCCAGGCTCGATTCGGTCCATTTGGCGGAATTCCGCCAGCAAGACAATCTGGCCCTTGGAAGAGATGGTAGTCTTCATCTCAAGTAGATATCGTCTTACCTATACGGATGTCAACCTGCGATTGATTGTTTCGGATTAGGAAGTTCGTTGCCTTCTGTCATTGAGGGTCGATCCTACGCCGAAGGCGAGGGGGTGTACTCCAAAGTTCGTGTTCCATCAAAGGCGGCAGCTTTGCAACCGTTATTTCTGTGTAATCCAATAGGAACGATTGCTTCACTGCAGCTCCCAGACTTCCACTGTGCCGCTGCTGTCTCCCAGCGCAATCAGCTTACCGTCCTGCGAGGTGGCTATCGCCTTGATGCTGGTCATATCTGTGGCGAAGACGCGGGTCTCAGGTGTATTGGCGGATACAATGCCGGCAACTCCATCGCTGTTAGCTATTACAAAGCCGTCGCGCGTTGGCGCTACTGCGTACACCATGTCTACGCCCAAGTTGGGCAGCGAAAGAGATTTTCCCTCGCGGTTGCCGTTCGAGTAGATGCTCTCGCCTAGTGACGACCATCGCGCCATCATCTTGCCATCCCGCGACGGCAAGCACTTGTACGGGTCGCCGCAAACGTCCGGGAAACTTCCCAGTTCGCGCCCCGATTCCAGTTCGTGCACGCTGAAGCCGTTTGCTGCTTTAGCCATTACCAGCCACACGCCCTCTGGAGAGAATTCCACCACAGAACCGCTGCCTGAACGCACAATGCGGTTTCCGCTCACGTCCCACACCGCGGCCTTTTCATCGCCCGCTGCTCCCAGAACGTCTTCCGGGCCGAATACCAATGAGCGCACTTTACTGGTTTCCAGCTTGCGTGTGACCTGGCCTGTGGCAACGTCCCAGATCTCTACCTGACCATATCGTTCCGTGGCAATCGTGCTTCCTGATTTTGAGATGGCAATCGCATCGGTGGAATAATCCGCGTGCATGGTGGCCACAGGCTGTCCCGTCGTCATGTCGAATACCGTGATGGGCGAAGGCGGCGTGGCGCCGCTGCTGGAACTGCGCGGCGCTTGCGCCACCACCAGCCGGCTGTTGTCTCCGGAAAAGGCCATGGCGGAGACCTCAGCGTATTCCTTCCATTTGAGCCGCATCTTGAATCGCGCAACCTTCTGGTTCAGCAGCAGGCGCAGCCAGCGCACCAGAGTTTCTGTTGGAGGCTTGCCCACGCCCGCGCCACTCTTGTATTTCACCTGGGGAGGCATCTCTCCATCAAGATTGCGGCCCATGAAATAGACCTTGCGGTCTGAGAGGCGCACCAGAATCGTGCCCCAGGAGGGAGCATATCCGGGCTCGCCGGAATCATAGTGTCCCATCTCCACCCGTGACTCGTCCACGCAGACTAGTGTGAGCGCGCTGCCGGGCGCGGTAGCCTCCAGTCCGGGAACGCGAATAGCCGGATTGTGGGCCCACGGCGCTTTGCTCTCTTCACGATGGAAGAGTATTTGGACCGGTGATTCCGGCCAGCCGTCGGCGGGCTCATGGATCTGGTATGGATGGTCGCAAATGTTCGCGGCGGCTGAGAGCCAGCTGCTGGTGGGCGCTCCCTTTTTTGCCTGACCGACCGCGAGAATTACGGTCAGAAGGCACACCAGGCATATCGACAATTTCCTCATCTTCCTCATCCATGGCCCTCACTTTGAACAAAAGCCATTGTGGCGTACAAAGCGGGCGCATAGAAGTGTATTTGTTGGCAACTCACGCTGTTGACTACCAGAGTAAAACTGGGGCCAAGTAGCGGCCCATGAGGGGTGAGCACCTTGAAGCCGCTCCGTCGGCAGCCCGCTTGCCCAGGGACGAATTCGTCAGCCCACGAATTGATCTATACTCGAACCCTCTATGCCAGCCGTCATCTCCATGCTCCGCGGCGTCAACGTCGGCGGACGCAACCTGATCAAGATGGACGCGCTCAAGACCCTTTGCGTATCGCTGAAGCTGAAAGACCCGCAAACCTTCATCCAGAGCGGCAACGTTGTTTTTAAGACGGAAGAAAAAGATCTGGCAAAGTTAACCAAGCGAATCCAGGATGCGATTGAAAAGACCTTCGGCTTCCGGCCTGGCGTCGTTCTCCGCACCGCGGCCGAATTGCGAGATGTTATTGCACGAAATCCGTTCGCCAAGCGCAGCGGAATCGAGCCCGGCAAGCTGCTGGTCAACTTTTTGGCCGCCAATCCGGGCAGCGAAGCCCGCGAAGCCGCGCTTGCAATTAAAACTGACCCTGAAGAGCTTCACATCATCGGCCGCGAAGTTTACATCTATTTTCCCAATGGCCAGGGGCGTTCCAAATTGCCGTGGGCAAAGATTGAGCGTGCCCTCCAGACTTCAGGAACCGGCCGCAACTGGAACAGCGTGACCAAAATGCTGGAGATTGCGGAAAAGCTGGAGCCCTCAGGATGATGCATGTTTCACGCATAGCAGGAGTGAGCCTGCGTCGGACTGAACGAGTACTATTGCCTGGGCTCCTGCGGCTGCGAGCCATTCCCCTGCTCAGTCGGTTTAAGAATGGTTTTCCCTCGCGATCCAATCCCGATCTGCATCGCGGTATTTTTGGGGAAGACCACGTTCTGCCCGCGAGCGATGAAATGCGAGTAGACGGACCGGCTGGCGCCATAAGCTCCCATAGCCATCCCGAATGCCTGCGATTTTACGGCGTATCCAAGGGCCAGACCCACCAGCTTGAATCCTGCGGCCCCGCCGCCCCCGCCATGCGATTCCCCGCCATCATTTCCGTCTGAATCGTGGTGAAATGAAGTTGCAGCCAGGGCCACAGATAAACCCGTTGTTAAGTATCTGGTCTTGGGAGTGGATGCCTCGGCGCCGCCTTCAGAATCCAGTTTTACATTGCCGTCTTTCCCAGCCTGAACACCTTCCAGACTTGCGACGACCTTTTGCGGTACGCCATCAGGCGGAACGATCTCATGAAAAGCAATCCGAAGCTGTCCATTGTGGTGCAGGAAGCGGGCAGGCTGCACCTGGAGCACGGCCCCCTTTAAGCGGCTGCCTTCAGGAAGGATAAGACGGTTGCCGTCAAACAGCGGCTGGTCAAGCACCGCCTCCACTTCCGTACCTTGTTGGGTTGTAGCGGAATCAAGAGGCGTGATCAGCAGGGCATGAATCAGGCTGCCCTGTGGAATAGTTGTGCCGATTGAGGCAAGCATCTGAGGTGTCAGAGGTTCGCTGCCGAAGTCGAGCGGCGCTTGCAGTTCGGCAAAATACGTGGTTCCGGCGTCAATATATTGCGGACGGGCAGGAAGCTGGCTGATGGCATACCGTTCCAAACGATGTATCTTTCCCGGCTCTTTGATTTGCTTTACGGCGTCCCGCCACTGCCGCCTGGCTTCCTGCTTTGCTTCGTCGATCTTCTCCTCAGCGGCATCTTTGGCGGTCTTTTGTTTCTTGTCGTCCTTAGTGGTCGCTAACTGCATGACGTGGCCCGAGCCAGGAGTGACCACAGCTTGAAAAGGAATTTTCCTGCCGTCCGGCAGGACCAGTTGATTAAAAGCAACTTCAACTTTACGGGTAGGTGTAAAGTCGGCATTCAATATCCCAAACACACGTTTTTTCCCGGAGAGATCTTCAATGCGCACGATGCTGCCATCGACTTCCGCGCCCGCAGGCACAACGAGCCGATCAAACGCATAAACCGGCTGCACCAGACGGCCATGAATCGGCTGGCCCGGCTTCCTGACCCGCACTTCTTTATCCAGCGCAATCTGCAGAGGAGTATTCCTGGATACGGTTAGCGCAATGGTCTGAAGCGCCGTTACCGATGAGGCAAGCGTGGCAGATGGAGTGGAATCCTGAGCTGCCATTGTGGTGGCGCCCGCCGCTAAGAAGAGTATGGATTTGATCAAACGCTGTGAAAACATGTTTTCCTGTTGCGCCAGAAAGGGTGCTATTAAGGTACTTAGCTTGAATGCAGGGAGGCGCTTTTCTATATGTTATCTGAATTCGGCTTGGTTTGTTTAAAACCCGCCGAGGGGCCTTCTGCTGCGGTTGCCGCGAAAATGCGGCCCCTAATACTGCCTAGGTGAACCTGAACGTCTATCAACACAATCCTCTGATGGCGCAGAAAAAGAGGACAAAAATGCAAGGAGCACCTGGATGAAAAGTCCCCAAAATGACTCTTGTTATACATAGGACTTCGGTACTTGGCACAACGGCGGCGAACTCTGTTAGATTCCATGCAGAGCAAGCACAAAGATGGTCGCGCATGGGCAACAGATTCCGGGAATAAAACTCTCCGTCCGTGTGCAGCGGGGCGGGTCTGAACTGGTTGAGCAACTGGCGGCCGAGTGGCGGCGACTGTGCGACGAATCTGGTGATGAAGAAGTTTTTTACCGTCCGGAATGGGCGCAGGCGTACCTGCAGGCCTTCGATCCCAAGGCTCAAGTCATCGTGATCTCCGCGTGGGCAGCCGAGAAGCTGCGGGGAATTCTGCCGCTCACACAAAGTCGAATTTTTTTAGCCGGATTTCCCGCCATTCGACTTACCATTCCGGCCAACGTGCATTCACTGCGCGCCAGCCTGACGATTTGTACCGGGCCGGAAGGCGAAGCGGCCTTGCAAGCACTTTGGCAGGCGGCAAAAGATTTGCCTCGATGGGACGTGATTGACGTTGCCAACGTTGTGCAAGGCAATGGGATGGACCGCCTAGTGGCGCTGGCACAGGCAGATGGCTTTAAGACCGCGCGTAAGAGAACATCGCAGACTCTGCACTTATCAATTGCGGCGATTCCGGAGAAGCCTTCAGCCCAGCCATCATGGCTGGCGGGAACGCGGCCTAAATTCCGCTCCCATCTGCGACGGGCAAAGAAACAATTGGAAGAGCAGGGAACACTGGCCCTTAAACATCACGATACCGCTGATCCTGAGGCGCTGGAGAAGTTTTATGCCCTTGAATCTTCAGGATGGAAAGGCGCTGAAGGCACCGCCATCAAGTGTGATCCGCGAACGCGAGAATTTTATGATCTGGTGGCGCAGGCAGCGGCGCGTGATGGATATCTTTCCCTGGATTTCCTTGAACTGGACGGAAAGCCCATCGCCGCACATTTTGGATTTAATTTGCGAGGAAGATATTTCCTGGCCAAGGCCGGCTACGACGAAGCATATCGGCGGCATGGGCCGGGACAACTTCTGGTCAATGAAGTCCTGAGCGAAACGCCACAGCGCGGGCTCCGCGAGTTTGACTTCGTCGGCCCGGCCACATGGGATGAAAGCCGCTGGGCCTCAGAGCGGCGCACCAACTATCGCATATTTGTTTTTCGCAAAAATTGGTACGGTGCTTGGCTGCATGCTGTCAGGATTTCCGCGAGAGATAGGCTGCGCCGCCTGATGGGAGATCATGCCGATGAAAACGCGCCGTTGGAATTGAAGTCCAAGCCGCAGGGCAGCGAAAAAGAACCGACGGATTCATAACCGACAACATGGATTCATCAAAAGACATCTCGCCAATTTTTGTTGAAGGGCTGGATGTCTCCGCGTATGGCATTACTCGCAGCGTCGGACGCAAAGGGGTGCCGGTCTATGCGTTGAATGACCGCTTGCGGGACGCGCTGCGCTACTCACGCTATTGCAAAGACTGCTTTATTTTCCCCGACGATCCCAGCCAGCCTCGCGCGTATGCGGGTGATAGCGTGGCTAATGAAGATGTCCTCTGCGCGCTCATGCTGGAATGGGGCGCGCGCTTCCGGCAAAAACCGGTGCTGTTCGCCACCTCAGACTGGTTTGCGCGCTTTCTTTCCAATCAGCAGCAGAAGCTGGCGCAACATTTTCTGTTTCATTGGGTCCCGCCAGAGCTGTTTTCCACCATTGTGGACAAGGGAAGCATGGTGAGGTTTTGTGAACAGCATGGCGTAAAAGTTCCGCGCACGCATATAACGCGGCCAGAAGATGACATGCCGCAGGTGGCTCGCGGCTTTGTTTATCCCTGCCTGGTCAAGCCAGTTCATCGATATACCGCAGGCTTTCCCGTTGAGAGCGCCAAAGTCCTGGTAGCCAACAGCGCTGAAGAAGTTGAATCGTTTTTCTTCAGCTTTCCGCAGATGAAAGGCGCAACTCTGATGCAGGAGTTGATAGAAGGCGGAGACGATCAGGTATTTCAGTACACCGCGCTGATCAATACGTGGGGTAAGGTGGCGGCGTATTCCACGGTACGCAAACTGCGGCAGTATCCCGCGGGCTTCGGCAGCATGTGTCACGGCCAGACTGTGCGGAATGAAGAACTGGCAGAAGAGGGAAGAAAGCTGATTCTTGCTCTGGGCTATCGCGGGCTCGGGTCGCTGGAATTTAAGTACCGCCAAAAAGATGGCGGCTACTACTTCATTGAGATGAATACCCGGCTGCCCTGGTACAACGGCATCTTTGCCGATGCGGGAGTTAATCTGCCTTATCTCGCCTATCAGGACCTTATTGGGGAGCCTGCTGAACGCCAGTCTGCCGGACGTCAGTCTGGTGGACGCCAATCTGCTGGACGCCAATCTGCCGAACAACGCTCCACGCTTCCTCAGCAGCGCAATGGCACAACCTGGCTGGGATATCACAATTACGCCAGTTGGTTTCGCGAAACCCGCGGCGCGCGTCCTCTTAGCCGCCCGGCTTTTTTCGTCAATGTAGTTCGGTCGAAATCTTACGGCTGGTGGAACTGGGCCGATCCCATGCCATTTCTGGCTTCGGGATTCTTCGCGGCGCGGCGGCTTGCCGGCCGCTTCTTACGACGAACAGGGCTTCGCTAAATAACGATTTTAAGATACGTCTGCCCCGAATTTCAAGGGCTACTCAGTTGCCTTTCTTCAGTACCGCCATGTTCTTTTCATCCGTGCCAATCTGGCTAAACAACTTGCGGAGTTGCTCAATGTGGTCAAGAGGGACCTGTGTGGTTTGCATCTTATATTCCCGGCTATACTTCAGTACGTTGCCGGCTTTTTCCGCCTTGCTCGTATATTCCGCAAAAGGAAATACGGCGCGCGCCGGTTCAGGCAGTTCGTCTACGGTGTAGCCCTCTGGAAGAGTAATTTCCACGTTGTCACTTCTTAAAAAGGGCGCCTCAAAATCATAGGCATAATGGCGCGGCTTGGTTACATCGAAAGCGCCGGCCATTTCTCCCACCACGCGTGGCCTCACCAGCAGCAGCGGGCCGGCGGTTTTCGCGTAATGGCTGGCGGTAAATTTGTACCGCAGCACCAGGTCCTTGTCGATGTCGTTTTCATTTTCCAGATTGAAGCTGTCAATCTGAAAGCCACCCAGGTTTGGCCCCCAGAAGTGTTCCAGCATTTTTTTGCGATCATTCTGGCTCTGATGCTGTAGATAGGCCCTGCCGTTCATCGCTAAGTACCCCGAACGCGTTTCCTCGATCTCGCCCTGCAAGGTGCCATCAGGCAGCAGGGTCAATTTGGCATTGCGACAAATCTTGTTCAGGTCAGAGGTAGTAACAGGCAAATGGATCAACTCTCCGCCGGTGTCTGTCACCAGCAGCGCAAAACTATCCTGCTCATAAGGAGGCAATTGTCCGAGCGGCACCAGGTCATTTGTGGGATCGAAGATAAGGAGATGGCCCAGCTTTGGGTGTTCAAACATTGCCGGCAGCTTCTGGGAAAAGCTGTCCTCGGGCATTTGAATCGCCAAAATCATATGATTGAAGGCGGAATTTGGAGGCGTCTTTTCAGTGAAAATTCCGCGCGTGGCGTGGATCACCATGTAATACGACTTCACGCCGATCTGGGACAGCATGGAGCTGAGCACGGTAGCTTTGTCTTTGCAGTCTCCATAGCGATTGCTGAAAATTTCGCCTGCTGGATGCGGGCGAAACCCGCCGATCCCTATTTCAATCGCGTAATAGCGGACGTCGCGTTGCGCAAAAAGTGAGAGTGCGCGGATGCGCTCAAACATTGGCAGGTTCGCAGGCGCCAGCTCCTGTGTTTTTGCCTGCAGAGCAGGACTGGAATTACGAACGCCCGCCGTC
Source organism: Candidatus Angelobacter sp. (assembly GCA_036488825.1). Lineage (GTDB taxonomy): Bacteria > Acidobacteriota > Terriglobia > Terriglobales > Acidobacteriaceae > Angelobacter. The sequence goes on along the minus strand of DASXGZ010000019.1, from coordinate 16,055 downwards.
AATTGCGAATACCACAGCCCCAGGTCGTTCCAGGATTCGGAGTTCCGATGGGTAGTCTTATCCGAAAAGAGCGTCACAATCATACGACCCGCGAGGGCGCGGAAGTCTGGTTCGTGATACTCTTGCTCAATTCGGGGAACATCAGAAACCTCCCAAACTAAAGCGCCGTTTTGTTCCGCTGGTTTCTGCTCTGCGTGATTGAGCCAGTCCGCCCGATATTCCCATCTGGATGGTATGTGGAGCGTGTACCTGCTCTTTTCCACCGGGACCGTATCCTGGAAATACCAATAATCCTGGAAGAGATATGGCCGGCGCTTCTGCTCATATTCAAAACCCACAACCGTGCCTACGTCAGCTCCGGGAAGCACCATGAGTTTTTCCTTGGTATCATCAAATTCTTTTTGGTCTCCCAGGCTATGCTCAAAAGCATCTTTCTCTTTGGCCTCGTATTCCTGGCCTTTGGCTGTAATGCTCCAGCCGTGAAAAGAATTGATCTTGGTTTCGGAATCAAAATACACTGCGTGCTCGGCGTAATCCTTCCCTTCAGGCCGCAGAATCCTGAAGGCAATCCGTTCATGAGTAATGATTTCACCGCTGTCCCGGACGGTGGTTTCCTGATCATCGAGCAGCACAACCGCATTCGCATCATCGGCATATTTCCTGGCCGGCTGCTGGGCCAGGCTCCGCAACCAGTCCGGCACACTGGCGCTGGCGGTTGCAGGCAAAAAGTTCATCAGGAATAGAAATAAAAAAACACTAGTTAGTCTTCTGGGCATTGACGTTGCCTTCCTTTAGTACGATCTGCTGTTCGTCTCCAGCCTGGACCTTGCCAAAAAAGTCTTTTATTTCTGGATATAACTCAATCCGGAAAAATATCCCATTCACTTCCAATACCCTCTGTGTGACCAACCGCTTACCATCAAATTGCGCAAGGTTCTGGTAAACCGCGTAGCTCAGATGCGCGTCTTGCTGCGCCGGGGCATTTTCCAGGCTGTATCCGTCTGGGAGCGCAATCGTGACCCGATCCACTTCGCCGAACGCATAAGGGAAATAGACAGGGAATTTGCGATCCCCATGCTTGAAAGCATCAAGCTGCCGGGCCTGAAATAAGAAAGCAGGGACTAATAAACGTTTGCCCGCAACCGAGGCGTATCCGGGCATCTCAACATTAAAATGGGCCAGCAGCGGAGCATCACTTTCCATCCAACCTTCTACCTTGGCCAGCTTGACGATTGCCTCGGTGGGGAGCCATTTCTGGAGTTCGTCCTCTAAATCTTTCTTCCTTCCAGCCTCATCCGTGTTGAATTCGTCCAACCGGTGCTCTAGCGCCTCGCCACCTTCGAGCTTTACAGTGATGGTACCTTTTAATGTTCCATCAGAACCCAATTCCATTTCGGCTACCCGCCGGATCACGGCTTTGTCGTATGCAGCGGCGGGAGCTATTACAAAAACCCCGCCTTTTTTATCCAGCTTGATGCCCGTGGTTGAGGTGCGAATCCAGCGCAGGTAGCCATACGGGCAAAACATGGTTCCAGGATCAAGAAATACGTCCTTGCCTGCCACGTTCACCGCGGCAATTTCTCCATCGAGCTGCCGGCGAGACAGCAGGCCTTTATCAAAAAACTTGTCCCTGCGATTGCTTACGCGGACGATTGACGCCTCAAATCCCCCCGCACGCGCAAGAGCGACAAAAAGCCGCGTTATATCTTCGCTTGTGCCTATTCCACGCGTGAGTACATCGCCTGCATTCTGGTTTTTTTTCAGGTTCTCTTTTTTTTGTTCTTGCTCGGTTCGTTCACGCTCATAACTGATGTTTCTGACCTGCTGAGCGCGGGCATAGAGTTTGCGCAATTTCTTTTCAGGATCGGCTTCACCGCCGATTGTTTCAGCCGCAGCCTGACTAATTTCGCTGCTGTTTCCGACAAAATGTTCTACTTGATTATTCCAGTTCCTTCCCGCATCCTGCCAGAATTTCTCGGACGTGGAGGTAGTTGTTCCAATATAAAAAAATCGCATCTGGGGCTTGAGGTCTTCTTCCGGCGGCATGTAGCCTTCACTCTCAAATGCCGGCATGTTCTCGACTTCCAATTGATAGCCGCCGCCTTTTTGTACCGGCTTAATGTTATTTGGCATATGAGAGTAAAGGGATGCCACCTGATATCCGTTCTCAAAACCCTCGAGTAACCCAGAATAGGGCTTCATGCGGAAGCTTTCCTTTACGGTGTAAAGCTCATGCTGGATGCTCCAGGAATTGTCGGTCAGTATGTAAGGCCACTCGATCTTGTACTTGTACTCGATGATGCTGCCTACCGTAACGTCCGGCATGGTAAATGTCTTGGCCACGAACTTTATTCCACGGCCTTTAATTAGCGTCTTCTGAAATGGCTTGCCTGTGAATTCTGTGATCTTTCCGTCTGGATGTATCGTGCGCGCCTTCAGCCCCGTTATTGAGCCTTCCGGAGGTATGGCAATTTCCACATCTGCATGGCGGGTGCCCTTTTCATTCAAGACCTTGATGCGGCTGTAGTAGAACTCCGTCTGTTCGTCGTCGTTGATAAAATCCGCATAGTAAAGCTGGATGGCGTCAGCTCCCGGGCTGTTAGGGACTTGATTAATCTCCTGGTCCTGCTTTGTGATGGGAAGCCAATCTTCTTTCTGGGCCTGAGCGGGAGCTACGGAAAACAATAAAAGAACTAAAAACAGGCAGAGCCGGGAATGATTCACAGCAGAAACACCTCGGATATTTTATATATGGGGGATTGTTTCGGGACTATATACCAAAACGGCCAATCTTACCAGAGTTCCTGGATAACAATTTCCGCCATGGGGACCGGACTCTTGGCATAGGCTGGCAGCTAAAAAGTCAATCGTTAGCGCCCTCGAAATAGCTTCAGCCGACATTCAACATTAGCGCATACAAGCGGCAAAGAAAACGGCTGACCCTTGAAAGATCAGCCGCAGTTCTTCCGATTGGATAAATCTATTGAGGCGGCCGCTGCGCAGGCGGCGCTGTTTGCGGCTGTGGAGGCGGATTGGTTTGCGGTTGTCCCGGGGTAACTGGCTGCTGTTGCTGGGGCGGCGTGTTTGATTCCTGAATGGCGGTCTTGCTGGGCACGATTCCAGGGACATTTGGCTGGGTCTTCACTTCACCGGTAACTGCCTCGTCTATCTTAATGTTGTAGCTGTCAAGTGTCTGGGCTGTGTCCTTGTCGAGTTGAACCCGCGCTTTGGCATAGTTCGTCATGGCTGTGACCACTGCGGACTCGGAAGCTGACAAATCGCGTTCATCCTGTAGAACTGCCAGGTAGGTTGAAGCGCCAAGGTTATATTTTTTCTGTTCAGCGTCCAGAGTCTGGGCCGCCAGATCTCGCGCTTTCTGTGCGGCAGCCACACTCGCACGGTTATTCTGCAGCGTAAAAACGTCATTACGGATGCCAATGGTAATCGCATTTTCAGCGCTCTTGAGCGCCAACTGCGACTGCCTATACTCAAGCATGGAACGCACCTGGGTGGCCTCGGCCACGCGGTTGCCGAGCGGAATCTGAATGTTGATCTGCACGCCTTTGTCCGGTCCGGTCGAGTTAAACAGATTAGTGAAAGAATTGCCGAATCCGCTGACGGGGATGGTACCAGGCAGCGTGCAATTCACAGTTACGCCCGGAGGGCACGTACCTAAAGGATTCTGCACGCCTGACAGCGCTGACGCTCCATAAAAAGCAACCAAATCTATGACCGGGAGTAATCCATTGTTCGCACCTTTGATGTTGATCTCACTATTTTTTAACGTGATTTTCTGCTGGTTGTAGTCAGGACGGTTATCGAGCGCCATCTGCACCAATTGCTGGACCGGAGGCAGATTTTCCTGGTCCGGGATTTGGACGGTGTCCGTAGGGATTACATCTGCCTGTACTACTGGAGAATCATTGGGCAGGCTTCGAGTGAGTGCATTCTTGATTGTCAATTGCTGAAGCTGGAGATTCGTCTTGGATGCAATTAAAGCTTGTTCGGCCGTGGCCACGGTGCTTTGGGCCCGAACCACATCCAACGGCGCAAGTGTTCCAATCTCGACTTGCTTTTGGTTATCTGAAAGAGTCTTCTGAGCTAATGCCAACGAACGTTCATTTACCTTGTTCGCTTCATAGGCATTAACTAAGTCCCAGTAGATATTTTCGATCTGACTTACCGTGGAAATTACCTGCTGCCGGAAACCTTCTTCGCTAATCTTTTTATTGTTTTGTGCCGTACGAAGCAAACGCAGGTTTAAACTACGGCCAAATCCCTGGAGCAAATGCTGCCGAATCGAGGCGCGGAAGTTCGACGTCAGCGCCGGATTGAATGTTTGCTGAGAACCGTTTGTGGTCTGCCGCTGATTGTTGACAGAGACCTGCAAAGCCGTGCCTGGTGAAAACCCCTGGGTGTAAGAGAGATCCCCAGTGGTTGTATGCGCCGTTGCCACCGGTATTGTGGCGCCAGAGCCAGCCAAACCAGACAGCAGGCCGAAGTTGGTGGGAGAAGCAGATTGTTCTATTGCAAACGTGCCAGTGATCAGTGGATCAAAACTATCCGGTTGCGGTCCAGCTCCGCTGGTTGTGCCGACGAAACCACCTGCTCCAACGCCTGCTCCTCCGGCTCCTGCTGTAGTTCCTCCGGCTCCTGCCCCGGTCACTCCAGCGCCAATGCCTCCCTGGCCGCCGCCGGGCGTATTGGAAACTACGCCTGAATTCACGCCCAGAAAAGAGCTTCCGGCCTTGGTGCGTAAAATGTCAGTATCTGCGATGGGCAAATTATAGCGGGCAACAGCAATGTCCAGGTTGTCAGCGAGCGCGATTGCAATTGCGTCGTTTAGCGAGAGGAGCAACTTGCCGTTCTGGATCAGCTGTTCGATCTTCGGCGCGTTGGTAAACGCCGGCGGAGGAACGTCCCGCGGAATGTATCGCGCAAACGGATTCGGCAATAAAGGCGCCGGCTTGGAATAATCCACATGTGTTGGCTGCGGCAAAGTCTTCGGCTCCGGCGCGTTCGACACCGGCGCTCCAGGCTGCTGGCTGCCACTTTGCGTGGGCTGGACTGACAAGCCGGTATTGGCCTGCTGCGCCGCCGCCGGAAATGCCAACAGGCATACCACGGATACAACTTTCCTTGCGAAATCACTGCGGATAAAAGCTGCGGACATTCTTCTTCTCCCGATGTGCAAACTCTGACCAATTAGCAACTTATAAAGACTGTTATTCCCCGCTTCCGTCACCTTCTCACAATCAAGATACGCGGGATCACCCTCTGTGGTTCCAGAATCAGACGCTCTGTTTAGTGGAAACCCGTTAGTATATCGGCTCAGCGCTGCTTTATGGCGTTAAAAAGTGTTAGGCGGAGACTTTTGCCACGCAATCTTAAACTCACGCTCGCTTATGACGGTCATGACTTCGCCGGTTGGCAAGTCCAGCCTGACCGTGTGTCCGTTCAGGGGACACTGGTGTCCGCTTTCGAACAGTTGACCGGTGAAAAAACTCTCCTGCAAGGCTCCGGACGCACCGATGCCGGCGTCCACGCATTGGCGCAGGTCGCCACCGTTGGCATCGAATCGCCAATTCCTGCGCCAAATCTCGTTCGCGCGCTTAATGACGTGCTTCCCCGGTCCATACGCGTCCTCGCCGTGGAAGAAGCGCCGCCGGATTTTCATGCGCGCCGCTCAGCCATCGCCAAAACGTATCGTTATCACATCTATCGTGGAGCAATTTGTTCGCCATTCCTTGCGCGCTACGTTTACCACCATCCTTATCCGCTCGATGAGTCGCGTATGGCGGAGGCCGCCGCCATCGTGGAGGGCGAGCATAATTTCACCAGCTTTGCCGCTGTCGATCCGGAAAGCCGTAAAGAAGGGCTCGCGGTCAACAACGTCCGTACTATTTTCCATTCTGAATGGCAGCGCCAGTCCGACGAATTTGTTTATACCGTGCGCGGCAACGGATTCCTCCACCACATGGTGCGCAACCTGGTCGGAACATTTCTCATGGTCGGGAAGGGAAGCCTCACCATCGGCGACGTCCGCCGCATCCTTGAACTGCGTGACCGCTCCGCCGCTGCAGCCACCGCTCCCGCCAGCGGATTATTTTTAGTTAGCGTTGAGTATTGATGAACGCCGGTCGAGAACCGATTTTGCTCCATATTCATCCGTGGTAAGCCTTTGTTTTCCTTTGCGTTCTTCTGCGTCCTCTGCGGTAAAGGTTTTCCAATCTTGGAAACGTTAGCGATGGGCAATTCCCCAGGCATTCCTTTGTGCTTCTTCGTGTCCTTCGTGGTAAAAGGTTTGTTTTTGGTCTTTGCAATTTCGGCGTTTTTGGCAATCTGCCCAAGCATTTCCTTTGCGTTCCTTCGTGTCCTTTGTGGTAAAAGCTTTTGATTTTTCAATTTTCACTTTTGGCAATACCGGCAATTTTGGCAATTTCCTTTCGCAGTTCCAGCACCTCTAGCGGACACTCCGGCCAGTTATGTTTCCAGCAGATAATCAAATCGCATCCTTTCACGTCGTGCATGTGTTTTAAAAAGTTGCGGCTCTCGAATTCAAACTCCCCTTTCACCATCTGGCATGTCTCTTCCCCGACATATCGCATTGCCTCGCAATCAGGAAACTCCGGTTGCAGCCTCTGCACCACATAGCCAAGCTGCGGCGCCATCCATCCAAACAGAAACATCACTCCCATTTCATTCACTGGCGCGTAAGCCAATGGCCCGGCAAACATCGGCGTCCCATAGGTTGGTCCCAGGGTTGGCCTCGAAGGGGGCATTTTCGGCCGCTCAGGCGTCCCCTCCCGCGGTATCAGCCATTGCGCATCCTGGTCGCCGCCCTTCACCGCCGCCATGTCCAGCTCCGCCCTCCACTGCTCGGCCAGGCCCCGGCCTTCCGCAAATTGCGTTAATCCGTACGCCACCTGCTTCCAGCTTCCAAAACACCGGACCAGCGGTTTGCAACTGTATCGGCTCAGGGCTTCGTACTCGCTCATGCTTGGCGCTTTGCCCGTCTTCCGTACTACGCCGGCCCAATCCACAAACAATGTTTCTAGCGGCACTCTCTGTCCGCTGGCGGTCGCTCTTTCCAGGTTGCACTCGTGCAGCGCGTGTGAGAAAGAGCCAAAATGTTTTCTCATCTGCCGGCGCGTTACCTGTGACATCTTCATCATTTCAAAAATGCTGGGTGTCCTTCCGAGCTGCTCAGCGCAGCCCACAATCGCTTGCATGATCTCCTGCTTCGTCATCCTGTTTCCCCTGAATAGAAAGCCACTCGCGTGTGGCCTGAATTGATTGAGTGTCTTAAGGATTTATTCTTTGATTTTCCGATGTCCCGATATTCACGATGTACCGGTTCCTGGATCTTCATCACTATGATCGTGGTAATCAGCAATAAGGTTCTTGCCTCTGCTCTAAGCCAATAGCCAATACCAAAGCCCACGGGCCCGCTTTTGATTTTTTGGGCTCAGCCAAATACCATCCACCAAGTACCAAAAGCCTGGTTCTGCGCTCTGGCTAGTAGCTAGTGGTAGTGGCTAGTGGTAGTGGCTAGAAGCTTCCTAAACACACATATCCTGTTTGTTGTATTTGCTGATTGCAGATCGCTGAATGCAGACTGCTGATTTGGCTCAACGCTCTCTGTGGCCCTAACGATGGGTCGGCTATGAGAACATGGTTGCTGGCCTTTTTGGGCTTCCCGCCTCCACTTGGGATACCCGGATCGCTAAAAGGTTTGTTTCCACTACCTTTTTACGATGGTTCGACGACGCCGCTCCCGGCGAGAACCAATGCGTATATTGAGCGAAAACTAAACCGAAGTCAATGGGTGAAATAAAAAATTAAAAGTTATCAGAACCTATAATCGCTTCAGCTCTAAGTTGTTAATTAGAAGAGCCCAATTCCTGACTCCTGGGATTTCATACTTGTCAAAAAAAGAAGCGCGAAGGAACAGCCTTACCTCTCGTGCATCCCGCACGGGGTGGAGCAGGCTCCGCCATGCTTTATCGTTCCACGGGGTTGGAGTAGGCCCCGCGATGCTTTCTCGTTTCATGGGGTGGAGCAGGCATCGCCATGCTTTCTCATTTCACGGGGTGGAGCAGACACCGCAATACTTCATCGTCCCACGGGGTGGAGCAGGCATTTATGCCTGCGGTAAGATGCTTTAGCTTTTCGGCTTCAGCCGCTGAGGTGACTTTTGACATTCCTCTTTCAAAAAAAGAAGCGCGAAGGAACAGCCTTTTCTTTCCCGCGCATCCCGCACGGGATGGAGCAGGCCCCGCAATACTTTATCTTTCCGCTGAGTGGAGTAGGTCCCACAATCCTTTATCGTCCCACGGGGTGGAGCAGGCATTTATGCCTGCGGTAAGATGCTTTAGCTTTCGGCTTCAGCCGCTGAGGTGACTTTTGACCGTTCCTCCTTCAAAAAAAGAAGCGCGAGGGAACAGCCTTTCCTTTCCCGCGCATTCCGCATGGGGTGAAGCAGGCCCCACAATACTTTCTCGTTCCACGGGGGTGGAGCAGACACCGCAATACTTCATCGTCCCACGGGGTGGAGCAGGCATTTATGCCTGCAATAAGATGCTTTAGCTTTCGGCTTCAGCCGCTGAGGTGTCTTTTTTGACTATTCCTTCTTCTCAAAAAAAGAAGCGCGAAGGAACCGCCCTTCCTTTTCCGCATCCCGCACGGGGTGGAGCAGGCACCGCAATACTTCATCGTTTCACGGGGGTGGAGCAGGCATCGCCATGCTTTCTCATTTCACGGGGTAGAGCAGGCACCGCAATACTTCATCGTTTCACGGGGTGGAGCAGGCCCCGCCATACTTCATCGTTCCACGGGGTGGAGCAGGCATTTATGCCTGCGATAAGATGCTTTAGACTTTTTCGGCTTCAGCCGCTGAGGTGACTTTTGACCATTCCTCATCGAGGAACAACATCTGAATCCAGCTATTTTGTCACTGCCAATGTCCTTCAGAGAAAGAGCCTCTTCCAGGTTGAGAAGATTGCCCGGCTCTTTATTGAAGTCATGATGGATTACAGAACAAAGAAAAAATACCTGCTGCATGAATTTGTTGTCATGCCGGACCATTTCCACCTGATCATTTCCCCCACGGGAATCACTCTGGAAAGGGCCATGCAATTGATCAAGGGAGGATTCTCTTTTCAACTCAATAAGAACCTGAGAGTCAAAAGAGATACATGGCAACCAAGCTTCCTGGACCGGCGGATCAGAGACTCGCTCGAATACCAAAAGTTCAAAGATTACATCTGGCAGAATCCGGTAAAACGGTTTTTGGCCAGGACCCCGGAAGAATATCCCTACAGTTCGGCAAACCCACTCTTCAAGTTAGACCCGGTACCGCAGCGGCTGAAGCCAATTTCTTTAGCAGCTTTACCGCAGGCATAAATGCCTGCTCTACTCCGTAAGGGAGACATCATTTTTGTTTCTTACGCTGTAGGCTCGCCAGCGAGGCGGAACGCAAAGAGCAATCTCCAGGTCGCCGCATACCTCACCTGGTAGAGTAGGCTCCCTGTTACCAAATCTCCTCACGGGCTGGAGTAGACTTCATGTCGCTGTATCCCTTACGGCAAAGAGCAGACTCCATGTCGCCGCATTCCTCAAGGGGGCAGAGCCGACTCCCGGTCGCCGCATCACTTCACGGGGGTACAGTAGACTTCAACTTACCGCATCTCCTCACGGGGTGGAGCAGGCCTTTAGGCCTGCGGTAAGCTGCTTAGGTTGTCGGCTTTAGCCGCTGAGGAATTGGTTCTCCGATTCCTCTATCCCTCAGCAGTTTTTCAATTTTTTTTCCTGATCAGTGTCATCTGCGTTGATCAGTGGTAAGGTTTCCTGGTTTTTCCGGTCTCCCGATCACCGGATCACTCGATACCGCGCAGCGAAGCGGAGGCTAAAGAGCAAACTCCAGGTCGCCACTCACCGGGCAGAGCAGACTCCAAGTCGCTGTATCCCTCACGGGGTGGAGCAGGCCTTTAGGCCTGCGGTAAGCTGCTTAGGTTTTTCGGCTTCAGCCGCTGAGGAAGGCGCAGATTGAAGAGCATATTCACGATCCGCTCGTGTGCATCAATAATGATCTGGCGGTAGTGTCGACCACTGCGGAACGGATTTGTTCAATCTCGTGAGGCGACGGGCAAATGACTGATTGCCAGGTCGTAGATACGGGAAGGAAGGGGTGTCATTAGCTTTCCGTCAGCATCTCCAAACCACTCAGATCATGAACTCGTTGTTGTTGCAGCGTTGAGACTACTCGCCGAACAAGGGAATGACAAAATGGAGAAGGCACGCGATTCTTGGCGTTTCCCCCGAACCGCTCATTGCCTAATTTAAGGTCGCATTTTCCACAGCCGATGCACAGGAAACCGCCGCTTTGATGCAGTTTTTTGTATTCGTGTTTCATTCACTCGTGCTAAGGTGAAGGCATGGCATTCCCGGCGATTGGCTTGAAGGTTACGGACTCGCCCCCGATCCTGGCGCGGAGCAACCGAGCAACGGCGAGTTGCTCCCTTTTGGCTGCGCAGAGAGCCTGATCTCATTTGAACTGGCTGAATGCCTGATACGCGCGAGCCGCAATCTCCCCTATCGCCTAGATGCGCCGCTCGAGATTCCCAGAAGTCTTTCTGTGGTGTGGCTGCGCAAAGCACTGCTGCATTCAGCGTGTGTGGAGCAATACCGGACATGGACAAATGCCACTGAGCCGTGCGAGTCTCCTGTCGAAGCTGTGGGGTTTCTGAGTCTGTGCACGTCGCTTGCCATGGCTGGATTCCCGCTGGCTGTCACCGCAGCAGGCGAGAGCCCCCAATTGCCTAAACTCGCGGACCGAATGACTCTTGCCCAAGTGGTTCTTCAAGAGCCCGCGGATGATTACCGCATCGACATCGCCGTTCATTTCAACTGCCGGGTGGGAAGACACATCTATTGCCGCGATCTGGCAATCGAGTGTGACGGCGCCCTTTTTCACAACACTCCAGCGCAAAGGGCTCACGATGACACAAAATCGGCATTCTTAGCCGACCTGGGCTTTTCAGTTTTTCGTTTCACCGGAACGGAGATTTGGAACGATGCGCCCGAGCGGATCAGAAGAATTATTGCAAGCTTACGCGGGTTCTGTGGCCAGTTAATCCACGGCATCTTGCCCGAACCGGCAGCGCCTCGCAAAAAAGTCAAACAACCTCAGCGGCCAGGCAGCGAGGACAAGGTGTGCAGAACATAATTGAGGCTTGAGCAGCACCGGATCCCATGTTGGGGATTCCCTTCGTGCCACGGCCGAAATCAACGCAAAGAAATCTTTCGCCCTTCGGGCTGGCGGATGGAAAACTCTCACAACCTATTTGGATGTCCCACGTCGACTACCGCTATTCCCTAAAAGTGGAACGGAAGAGCTGCTCGTGTTATCTTTCTCCGTTCTGTTGGATCAGGATACAAGGAGGCTATTCACGATGAAATTTCTGAGAATGTTGTGCCTGCTGGCCGTGTTGAGTTTTGCCGTAAGTGCTCTTGCCCAGGGCGGGACCAAGTCCGCTGCGCCGGCGGCGTCACCTGCGCCGCAAGCGCAAGCTTCGCCCGCCGCTCCAGCAACTTTCGCTTCGCTGGTAGACCGTCAGGTGAGTCAATACGAAAAGAACGTGGTGGAAGCCGCAGAAGCTATGCCGGCCGACAAATTTGATTTCACGCCCGCCAGCCTGAATATTCCCGGCGCCGCATACAAGGATGTCCGCACCTTTGCGCAGCTGGTAAAGCACACCGCCGCGGCAAATTATCGTTTGTGGACGAACGTTAGCGGGGAAAAGATGCCGGAAAACATCAAAGGGCCAAACGGCCCAGACGAGTTGAAGACGAAAGCCGAGATCGTCCAATTCTTGAAAGACTCCTTTGCTGTGGGCCATCGCGCGGCCAAAACTCTTACCACACAAAACGCCCTTGAGGAAATCCCATGGTTCCGCGGCACAGCACCACGTTTGTTCGTGGCCACGGCAGTCGTGATTCATGCCGCCGACGAATACGGCCAGATGATTGAATACCTGCGCATGAATGGCATTGTGCCGCCTGCAAGCCGTGGCAACTGACCAGGTCTTTAATCCTATCCTTAATGGCGAAACATGGAGGCACAAGCGCCTCCATGTTTCATGTGCGATCATTAGTGTATGGAAGAAAACACTGTCTATCTTAAGCGTGCTGAAGAATCTGGTACCTGGTTGTGCTCTCTCTGCCAGGAGCCATTCCACATTTCCATGGTGGGCCCAATGAAACATGTAAGCACTTTCCGGGAACACGTCAATCAGCAGCACCCGGAAGCCACCCCAATAAAAATGGACTACAGCAAGCCTCTAACGGCCAAACAAAAATAGGCTTTGTATGAGCGCAAATCCTCGCCTTGCCCATCCACGAACTGAACGTAATGCAAATTGATTGTGGCAATTTTCCTGGTCATTAATCTTTAAATTCCGCTACTTCTCTAATCCTCTGCAAAGCCTTTCCTATTAACCATCCCGATACTTAGACCTTTGTCATTAAGAGCTAAGCTGTTACTCTAAGGTTCTCTGGAAGTTCGCGCCGCTTAGAAAAATTGGCCGACTCTTTTTTTACCAGCAGGCCTCCGCTGCTCGCTTCCCAGGTCCTGGCCGAACTGGGTCCCGTATTAACGGGTGAGCGAGACCTTTCCCAAACCGCCAATGGTGCTTTGGAAGTGGTTATGGCAGCAATTCGCGCCGGCTCAGGCGCGCTCTTTCGCTTTCAGGAAAAACCGGCCATGCTGGCGTCCATCGCCGCGCAGGGTTTTGTCGTCTTCCCGCAGACGGCCGTATTCCCGCTTCTGCCCAAACATGTTCATGCGCTGACCAATGTTCCCGCACCGCAACGGATTTCGCGTGATCGATGTGACACTTTTTTAAGCTCTACTGGAAATATCTCCAGCGTATGGTTCCGATGCATCGCTCCATTGCGCGTCCACGGCAAGCTGATTGGCGCACTGCTGCTGGGCGAACGTGAAGAGGGCGCTGAGTACACGCCGGAAGTGCTAAAGCAGATTGGCGACCTTGCGCCGTTCATCGCGCTGGCCATGTACAACCATCAGTTAATGATGTCACTGGAAGAGCGCACAGCGGACAATCTGAAGCTGATCGCTTCAGTCCACTCTTTCTGGGACGATGCGCTGGCCGCCTTCGCCGCCACCATCGATGTAAAGTCCGTGTTGATGCAGGGACATTCTTTACGAGTAGGGCGCTACGCTGCAGGGATCGCGGAATCGCTCGGCATGGGGGCCGCTGAAGCCAGCGAAATGCGCGCTGCCGGATATTTACACAACATCGGCATGGTTACGGTGGATAAGCGGCTCTTCCTGAAGGCTGGCGCTCTGGAGCCCGGCGAATTTCAGGAAATGGCTGACCACACCGTGCAGGGACATCGCATAGTTTCCACCGTGCAATTCCCCTGGCCAAAAATTCCTGAAGTGGTGCGGTCTCACCATGAACGCGCGGACGGCTCCGGCTACCCCGACCACCTGCATAACGACGAAGTCTCCATGCCGGTGAAAATTGTTGCCGTGGCCGATACCTTTGACGCGATGCTGAGCGAGCGCCCGTATCGCAAGAAACTCTCACTGGGTGAAGCGGCTGCCCAGTTGAGCTGGCTGGCACCCTCCAAGTTAGATGGCGCAGTGGTGCATGCTTTACTTGTGCAGTTGCGGCGTGACGCGGTGACCCATGTTTCTCCACCGCGCCCATGGTCATCTTCCGGGCATGAAAGCAAGCAAAGGAAAATGTTTCTTGATCCCAGCGTGCCCTGCAATATCTCGCCTACCGATATCGATCACATGGTTTCCGAACTGAACCGCCGGATGACCCGTGGCCGGATTACCCCAGCGTAGTCATTCTAGAATCTGGCTGCCTCCAGAACTTTTGCATAACTTGGGGTTAATATCCTTGAGAAGAAGAGTTCCTGGAGCCTCTATGCACGCCTTGCGCAAGCTATTGATCCTGCTGGGCCTCATTGTGCTGGCCTCCGCGACCGTGCTGATAGCCGGAGACAAAAAATCCAAATCGGGTTCTAAACTAAAGACATCTGCGGCAGAAGCCGTTCAGCCGCAAATGGAAAATGGCAAGCGCATTGTCCACGCCCTGAACCGTTTTACTTTTGGCATCCGTCCTGGCGATGTGGACCGCGTCCGCAGCATTGGTCTGGACAAATGGTTTGACGAGCAACTCCATCCTGAAAAGATCGACGATAACGCTGTTGAGTCCCGCCTGGCCCCGTTCCGCACTTTAAAGATGAGCACCAAAGAGATGGTGGATAACTTTCCGCCGCCCCAGGTGCTGAAAGCCATTGAAAATGGGCGTAAGTCCATGCCGTCCGATCCCGCAAAAAAGGCCGTGTATGAATCCCGTCTGGCCGCATACCAGCAACGCCAGCAGAACAAAGAAGACAAAACCTCCGCGGGTAATGGCATTGTCAACAACGGCAACCAGCCAGCCGATTCCAAACAAGTAAAGAGCGCTCCGGCAGCAGATGAGGCAAAAGACGATTCGGCTGAAATGAGCAAAGACGCAGACAACTCTCCGCTCACGGCCGCGCAGCGCAAACAGCAAAAGCAGCGTGAATACGCCATGTATGCCGACCTGGATGCAGACCATTTGCTACAAATGGATCCCGATGCGCGTTATAAAGCAATCTTGAAAATGTCGGCGGAAGAGCGGCTTGATCTGGCCAAGACTTACAAAGGGCCACGGGCGATGCAACTGGTGGATGACATGAAGCCGGAGCAACGCGAAACCATTGAGGCCATCGTGCAGCCGCAGGCGGTTCTGGGCGAACTGGCTGAAGCCAAGCTACTGCGCGCTATTTATAGCGATCGCCAGCTTGACGAAGTGATGACAGATTTCTGGTTCAACCACTTCAATGTCTTCATCGGCAAAGGACCGGACCGCTACATGGTGAACGCCTATGAGCGGGACGTGATTCGTCCGCACGCGCTGGGCAAGTTCAAGGATATTCTGGCTGCCACGGCCAAGAGTCCGGCCATGCTCTTTTATTTGGACAATTGGCAGAGCGTTGGCCCAAACTCAGAGCTGGCGCTGTATGGTCCGCAACGACGCCCTGTCCGTCGCGGACGTTTTGCGCGGCCTCGTCCGCAACAGGGCAAGAACCGTCCCAGCGGCCTGAATGAAAATTATGCCCGCGAAATCATGGAGCTTCACACGCTTGGCGTGGATGGCGGTTACACCCAAAAAGACGTAACGGAACTCGCCAAGGTGCTTACCGGCTGGACGATTGAGCAGCCGCAGATGGGTGGCAGCTTTAAATTCAATGAACGCGCGCACGAACCTGGCCCAAAATATATTCTGGGTCGCAAGATCGGCGAGCACGGCGAAAAAGAAGGCGAGGAGATGCTGGATGTGCTGGCGCATCATCCTTCTACCGCCAAGTTTATTTCGCGCAAGCTGGCCATGCGCTTTGTGTCGGACAATCCACCGCAAGCTCTGGTTGACCGCATGGCAGAGACATTCTTGAAGAAGGACGGTGACATACGCGAAGTGCTGCGGACCATGTTCCACTCGCCTGAGTTCTGGGCCGCCGATGCCTACCGCGCCAAGATGAAAACGCCATTTGAATTTGTGGCTTCAGCCGCGCGCGCTTCCGGCGCTGACATTCAGAATGCGCTGCCGCTGGTAGGCACGCTCAATCGCATGGGCATGCCGCTCTACGCCATGCAGCCTCCGACCGGCTATTCCATGAAGGCGGAAGCGTGGGTGAACTCCTCGGCACTGCTGAACCGCATGAACTTTGCCTTGCAGCTGGCTTCAGGCAAGTTGCCGGGAACGTCGCTCGATCCGCAAGCTCTGATCCCCGGTCCTGCGCCGGCGGATTCACAAGCAGCACTCGCAGCACTAGAGCAATCCATTTTAGCGGGCGATGTTTCATCGCAGACCCATGCCGTAATGCAGAAGCAGTTAGGCGATCCGCAGATTTCCCAGCGCAAGCTGGACGATGCGGACCAGAAACCAAACTATGGCGCGATTGCCGGGTTAATTATGGGCTCGCCGGAA
>DASXGZ010000018.1:0-168649 GCA_036488825.1 Candidatus Angelobacter sp. | reverse complement strand
CAAGGGCTATGGAGTGCAGAGTTGTCCGCTGACGACGCCGGTTGTGACATATGCATATGACTCCGGCGCTAATGCCAAAGGCCATCTCACCTCGCTGATCGATCAGGCAGGCACAGCGAGTTACACGTATGACATTCTGGGGAGGCTGGCGACGGAGACACGGACAATTGCGGGTGTCTCAAAAAGCACTGGCTATACCTACAACTTGGACGGTTCGGTCAAAACCTTGACTTATCCCAGCGGAAGGGTTGTGACTTACACGCCTGATTCTGCAGGCAGATTGGTTTCTGCTGCGGATGGGAGTGGAACGAATTATGTTTTATCAGCCAGTTACAACCCTGATGGATCACTGAAAAGTCTGTTGAACGGTAGCACTCCAGCGCTGAACCAGAGTTTTCTATACACGCCGCGTCTTCAGATGTGTCGCATCACGGCTCTAACATCTGGGGTGCTTCCTACATCCTGCACCGATACGACTCATATCGGCAACATCATGGATCGTGGATATGATTTTCACGCCGGCACTGGAGTCGCGGGCAGCGGAACGGATAATGGAAATGTTTTTGGGATTACCAATTACCGTGATACAAATCGCTCACAGGCATTCACCTATGACGCGCTGAATCGTCTTGCTTCAGGGTGGTCTTCGGCTAATACGGGAACGTATTCATGGGGCGAGAATTATTCGATTGATGCCTGGGGCAACTTGCAGATTGTTCCCATGGGCAACAAGGCGCATGGCGGTAATTTCACCTTGAGCGGAAATGTGCAGAATCGTCCTACTGGTATGGCATATGATGCTGCCGGAAATCTGATGTCGTATCTTTCGGCTACCTACACCTACGATCAGGAAAATCGCCTGTCATCCACTGCTGGGGTGACTTATACCTATGATGCCAATGGCGAACGTGTTCTGAAGTCCAATGCCGTCGGCGGCGCGGCAGTAAAGCGGTACTGGTCCATGGGCGGAAATACGCTGGCGGAAGGCGATGGCTCAGGCAATCTGACCGCGGAATATATCTATTTCGGCAGCAAGCGTGTTGCTCGGATTGATCTTCCGGCAAATACCGTGCATTACTACCTTTCAGATCACCTGAGTTCCACGAGCCTAGTGGCAAGCGCAGCAGGAGCTGTCGAGGAGGAATCTGATTATTATCCGTTCGGAACGGAGATGTTGGTCACTGGGCCAGGAGCAAATTATTACAAGTTCACCGGCAAAGAACGTGATATTGAGACTGGTCTCGACTACTTTGGGGCCAGATACTACGCCAGCAGCATGGGAAGGTGGATGAGCCCCGACTGGAGCGTGAAATTTGAGCCCGTACCGTATGCCAAACTCGATAACCCGCAGAGCCTCAATCTCTATGCGTATGTTTACAACAATCCGCTGAGAGCGGCTGATCCTGACGGGCACGAGAGCAACGCGGATAAAGATAAGAAGCTCCCCACACCAGATGCGCAACACGACCACACAATCACAGTGCGGCAAGTCTCAGGTCAAGGAGCCAACATCGCTGGACACGTTACCGTGCAGGTCGACGGTGGTAAGGAACTTGGTTATGGGCCAAAGCAGAACATGACCACGGTGCAAGTCCTGCAAAATACACCTGTCCCCGGCACCGTCGAGCCGAGAGCTGCAGGCGTCAAGACCGAAGATCAGGTGACTGTCCACGTCAGAGGCGATCAAGCCAAAGCCGCGCAAGGAACGATAGATGCTGTGGCTAAAAGCCCTGGCAATTACCAGCTTGTCGGCAACAACTGTGCGAACTTCGCTGAAAAGGTGGTCAACAGCGCGGGAGGGAATGCGCCTCCGGACATCAAGCCGGGGGCACTCGTAGAGGATATGCGAAAGCAGCAGTACAAAGACAACTCAGTTCAAACTTCCACTTCACACTAGAGGTGCTTATGTCGATCAAGAATGGAGCCATCACAGGGGCGATAGTAGGAACTGGAGTAGCTGTCGTTCTGCTGTCTCTCGAATACATCAGACCGTTTCCAGGGAATGCAAATGCGTTCGTGGAAAAGCTCACGTTCAAACTCTGTCCCGCTTATATTTTGATTTTTATGAACGTCGTCTCGAAGGAATGGATGGTCGTCGCCTTAACGATCTTGGGCAATGCAGTCCTGTACGGCCTCGTGTTCGGAGCGATAGCTGGAATCCTGTCTCTCTTCAAACGATCTCTTGTATAGAGTGGTTCATTGACAACGCTGCATTATCCCAGCGGCTCTGTGGTGACCTACACGCCGGATTCAGCCGGACGAATGCTGTCGGCCATTGATAGTGGCAGCGGCATTAACTACGTCACGGGAGCAACCTATGGCGCCACTAGCGCGCTGACCGGCTTTATCAGCGGCAACAGCGGGACCTTTGCCGGAATCACGAGCGCCTTCAGTTACAACAAACGCCTGCAGCCGGTAAACATGTCCGCCCCCGCGCCCAGCCAGACCGTGTATTCCATTGGCTATGACTTTCATGTTGGCAATGGCACCACCGGCAGCGATAACGGCAATGTTTTCGGGATTTATAATTTCCGTGACCGCAACCGCGACCAGACGTTTACGTATGATGCGCTGAACCGGCTGACTTCAGCGCAAAATGCCGGAACCAATTGCGCCACAATGACCGTAAATAACAAAACGGAATATTGGGGCAACAGCTATGGTTATGACGCTTGGGGCAATCTGCTGCAGAAGAGCATCACCAAATGCGGGGCGGAAAATCTGACCGTAACCGCCGACGCGCACAACTGGATTCACGCTTCAGGAACTGATTATCAATACGACTCGGGTTCAGCTATTCGCCTCCAAGTGGCGTGGATTGGGAACATCCCTTTTGCGTTCTTCGCGTCTTTTGCGGTCAAATTCCTAAGGTAAATCCCTATTGACCCCCACCCGGGGGTAGGCTCTTTTATTGCAAACAAAGCCCTTGTTCCATTCGACCGACCGGTCACCGAACGGTCGAAGCTCCTTTTATGCCTTGTTTCGGCTTGGAATCCCGTTGCTTTTGCTTTGTCTGGCCATTTGCCATTTGCTAATTGCCAGTTGCCAATTTTCAAAAATCCAACACACTGCTCCCCTGAGGGGCTGACGTACTGTAGCCGATTTCGTGAAGCGAATCAATTGCGAATCAGGACATGTCCTGAGCTGACGTTCTCCGCCGGCCACTGCCTACATTCCACTCGATGTAATCGCGTCCCTTCAAGGCCGCGTCAAGATCAAATTTCCAAACATCTTCCTTGTGCCGCAGGGGCTGCCCTGAGGGACTGAGCGTAGCGACGGAGCCGAATGGGACCCCGTGCGGGTAAAAGCCCCTTTGGTTTTGGTGAAAGAGCGGCCCTTTGGGGCCGCGAAAGAGAAGTTACTTCCGAATATTCCGCTCTGCCGCAGGCCCGCGCGCAGCAAAGCGGAGCGCGCTAAATCAGGCCGCAACAGCGGCCCTTTGCCTAACTTCGCTCAGCACGCCGATCAGTTGCTTTACCTGGTCGGGAGTGAAAACACCCTCAACGCCTTTCGGGCTGAAATCAGTAAATGGGGATTCATAGAGCTGCGAGGGTTCCATCCATCCGCTTTGGGTGAGATAGTCGATCACGAGATTCACGAACTGAATTTGGTTTGCGGTAAAGGTTTTTCCAGAGAGGAAGCTATCAAAAGCACGTTTTGCGGCCTCACGGTCAAGGCCAACCATGGAACGTACAAACAAGCCCAAGCCCCCATCGGCGCGGACAAGGCTCATGTCTTCTGCTGTACCTGTGCCAGCGTCAACCAACATCTTTTCCAGGGTAAGCAAGTCGGGCTCACTCAGAGGCTCATTCCAGCGAAGCTTGTGAATCACAGGATCATTCTCATGGGTCTTCAGAAATTGATGTGTCTTTTCGCGGAAGCGTTCCACATCGTGGGTGGCCGCAAAACCCGGAAGATCAATCGTGGTTTCCTCGCCCATCAAGTCCTGGAAATCGGTATAGATGGTTGGGCGCTTTGTCTTGTCAATAAACTTCACCAGCGAACGAAGCCGCTTTCGAACATCTTCCAGCATCGGCGTGGTGATGTCCTGCCAGTATTCGTCGGTCTGCAATTCAATAATCAGTTCAAGCTGCTCGCGGACCATGGGAATGGCGGCTTTCTCTTCCAGCGCACCGGCAATCTCGCGCACATCATTGCTCCAGCGCGTGAAGGTTTTTTCATGCCGCAGCAGCGCCAGTTGCAAACGCAGGACCAGCAGATCAAATTGCTTCGCTTCCAAATCGTCATCTACCAGTTCTGAAGGAAGTCCAGCTACCTGCTCTTCCAACTCGCCGCGCTGCTCCAGGCCCAGCTCTTTCCACGTATCACCGTCTTTGTATTTTTCCACCAGCTTGCGTTTTGGCCGGACAATGAAATTGTTTACGTTCATCAATTCCACTTCCTGGCGCAGCCGCTCTGCAACTTCTTTGCGAAGCTCCGGGCGCGGATCACCGGCATCGGTCTTTAT
Organism: Candidatus Angelobacter sp.; assembly: GCA_036488825.1. Taxonomy (GTDB): domain Bacteria; phylum Acidobacteriota; class Terriglobia; order Terriglobales; family Acidobacteriaceae; genus Angelobacter. The sequence goes on along the minus strand of DASXGZ010000018.1, from coordinate 164,181 downwards.
CTTGTCCAGTTCGGCAATCAGTTCCACGCGGTTGATGAAGAGCTTTTTGCTCAATGATTCTGCCGCCGCGCCGCCGGTTGTTTCGGGATTCTGGCTAAAAAATTCCAGGTTCTGGCAATAGTCGAAGATGTAGAAGAATTTTTTGTCTTGGCCAGGACCGAAGAGATCAGAACGGAGCCGCGTGCCGCGGCCGACCATCTGCCAGAACTTGGTTTTGGAGCGGACCATTTTGAAAAAAACCAGATTCACAACTTCAGGGATATCGATGCCGGTGTCGAGCATATCCACGGAGATGGCGATATGCGGTGACTTTGATGGAATAGAAAAATTATCGATGAGGGATTGAACGTATTCCACCTGGAAGTCGATCACCCGGGCGAACTGGCCGCGCAGATGCGGGTAATTCGCGTCAAAGCGGTCGGCTATGAACTGCGCATGATTATGATTTTTGGCAAAGAGAATGGTCTTGCTCAGGCGGTCTCCCCCCGCCACCTTCTGCCCGCGCTCCATCACATGTTGCAAAACTTTATCTACTGTATCTTCATTGAAGAGCCATTTGTTTACGGCTTCGGGCTCCACAACACCGGGTACCGTTCCGTCTTCATCCCATTCGATTGCATCCCAACGCTCTTTCTCTTCGTCGCTAAGCTGAGCATACTTGATGCCTTGGCGCTGAAACTGCAAAGGCACGGAAACCGATTTGGGTGGAACGAGAAAGCCATCTTTGACTGCCTCTTCCAGACCATAGGCGTCGGTTGGAACGCCATCTTCCAATTCAAAAAGGCCATAAGTATTACGGTCTACTTCATCTTTGGGCGTAGCAGTGAGGCCAACAAGGTAGGAATCAAAATATTCGAAGATGGCGCGATATTTCTGGTACACGGAGCGATGCGCTTCGTCGATGATGACCAGATCGAAGTGGCCGACGCTGAAAGTTTTTTTCTCGTCTTTGGTTTCATCGATCAGGCGCAGCATGGTGGGATAAGTTGAGACCAGCACGCGGGCATCGGCTATCAGTTCAGGTTGCTGCAAGGCGCTTACGGCGGGAACGGAAGGCAGATGGCGCGTGAAAGCTGCCTTGGTCTGATTAACCAGTGCAATGCGGTCCGCCAGAAACAAAACGCGCTTGACCCAGTTGCATTGCATCATCAACTCGCACAAGGCGATGACAGTGCGAGTTTTGCCCGCGCCGGTAGCCATCACAACGAGGGCCTTGCGTTCACGGTCTTTTTCAAATGCCTCGCCAATGCGGCGGATGGCGCGCTTCTGGTAGAAGCGTTCGACAATTTCTTCATTGATTGTGGCTGAAGCTAAATGGCTGCGCGTCTGGCGGCGCTGGATCATGCGTTCCAGTTCGTCTTTTTTGTAGAAGCCCTGCACCTCGCGCGACGGATAGTTCACGTCATCCCAGAGCCAGTGCTCGTAGCCGTTGCTGTAAAAGATGATGGGGCGCTGGCCGAATTGTTTTTCCAGGCAGTCGGCATAAAGCTCGGCCTGGCGCTGGCCAACGCGGGCATCGCGACGGGTGCGCTTGGCTTCGACTAATCCCAGAGGCTTGCCGTCGTCTCCCCAGAGAACGTAATCCACGTAGCCCGTGTCTTTGCTGTTGGGCATTCCCTTCACGGGATATTCGCGGTCTTCTTTTTTGTCCAGCGGCCAGCCGGCTTCTTTCAGCAGCAGATCAATGAAGTAGTCGCGGGTTTCGGCTTCAGAGTAGTTGTGCTGGTCCGGAGTGGCTTCATTGCGCTTCTTGATCTCGGCGATCTCTGCTCTAAGCCGCTCAAGTTCAGCATTCAGCGCGTCGGTGCCGGTTAGCAGTTCGGTAAGGCGCGTATCTTTTTCGCCAAGCTGTGTCTCAAGTTGCTGAAGCTGGGCCAGAGTCTGCGGCGGGACAGGAGATGTCTTGGGCAGCAGCGCGGGATTGAACGTGAGTCCATCGGCGGGATTGGCGGCCTTGGCATAGGTGCGGGCGAGCCAGAAGCAAATGTGAAACAGCTCTTGCGCGGCGACCATGGAGTCACGCTGCTGCAACGGCTTGTGGCTGTGCGCGGCGAGATTGCCCAGGTCTTTGATCAGCTTGGCCTTAACGAAGATCTTCTGGCCAACAGCAGTTTTGAAAGTGGGTTCGTGGATGAGCGCGCTGAGATTGTCCTGGTAAGGCAGCTTCAGCGCCGGATCGCTTTTGTAGAGCCACGCGACAACCGACTCCAGCGCACGGCGGGCATAGAAGCAGGCCGTGCGCGGGTCTGGGATGACCAGGGCTTCAGCTTTTTGCGCGTCGGCAAAAAGCTGCGGGAATTCGGCTTGTAAAAAGCTGAAGTTGCTCACTTGCTATTCTCTAACTCGTTCTCTTACTTCCTAATAAAACACCATACAAGAACGGCTACTGTAATCAAGACCAGGCTAAAAACCAGACCATGCCAAATACTTCATACGCAGATTCAATCTGGCCAGATTCGACTGAGATTCGGACACAGTAGTCTCAAGATCAGCTATCCGCGTTTCCACGGCAACAATACGTGATTCAAGGTTCCGTGTGGCTGACTCGCTCTTTTCACACCGTGAAAGAAGTTCCGCCACCTTTCCTTCCAGTTCAGCTGCTTTTGCTTCCGTTATATCGCTGCATGAAAGCAAAGTTGCCAGCAACTCCGCCATTTCTTCCAAGTCGGTTTCAGATTGTTCATCTTGCGGGGCTGGCTCAGTTGGATCTGTAAATCGCTCACTCGTTTTCTTCTTACTATGGGATGAGTCAATCTTGGAGCCTGCGAAATACCCAACCGGAGCAAGCAGCAACGCCAAAGGCAGGCCGATGGCTCCGCCCATTGCTGCGATGCCAACGCCTCCCAAAGCTGCCCCAATGAGGATCGACACGGTGGTTAGCGTCAGCTTCCCACCTTCTGCTTTAGCGACTTCGATTAAGATCTTTTGGCAGGCTGCTCTGAACTCGCTGTTGCGAACAGCCTTCCAAAGCTTTCTCATGCCCGTGATATCGAATCTTTTAAAAGACTGGTGAGCTCTTGAACATGTGAGTCGTGTCTCGTTGGCATGGTTACAACTCTCCCCGGAAAGCGCGGGATTGAAGTGAGGCGAAGAGCGCGTCCATCTCGGACAAAGAAGTGCGGTGCGCGGCTTTCAGTTTATCCACAACCGCGAGGCGGCGGACGAATTCTTGTTGCAGCGTAAGGGGCGGAAGAATTAGTTCCAGCTCTTTTGCACGGCCAATGTTGAAATGCTGCTGAATCGCGCCGACCTGCCCTCGGATTGACTCAGCATCTCCCAACCAAAGGTTTAGGGCTTCGCTCAAGTAGTGTGGATCAAGGCTCGGGCCGCATGTCATGACAATCAAATCGGCGCAATTTGCTTCACCTAGCGATCCTGGAACGACTGCGGTGGTTCCAGGCTGGCCAGTGCGGACGGTAACCACGTCGCCAGCCCGGATTGCAGACTTGCTTAGTTTTGCATGGAATGCTGGCCGCACGAATTTCAAGTCTGCCAATTTAATATGCCCTCGTCGTACATTGAGGGACCTTAGAAGAGGAATTCCGGACTCGACATATTGCTCCGCCATCGGTCCTACATATCCAACAGTCACGCGCTCGCACAATTCACCGAGCGCCTTGCGCGCGAAACCTTTGGGATTGTGATCGGGATGCCCGAATAAGTCGAGGAAGAGGCTTTGGATCAAGGTGTTGAGCTTGGCGACGATGGCGCAGCGCTTGGCCCGCAACTCATCAGCCTTATCTAGAATCGCTGCAATCCGCCGCTGCTCCGACAATGGAGGCAAGGGCACGGGAAGCATCTTAATTTTTCCCAAGCTGAGAGCCGGCTGCGCTGTTTTTGATGCCGCGCTTTCTAGATACTGCTTCGCCTCTGGCGACGTGAGCCATTTGTGAAGATACTTGGTATCAACGAGTTCCCCGTTTGGCGTGATTTTGGCCAAATTCGCCGGAATGATCGCGAAATCGAATCCCTGTGTATCTTGAATAACAGCCGAGTAGCCGATCGACCCAATTTTTACGACAAGGATGTCTCCAACTCGCACGCTACTTCTCTTTAGTTCTTCGGCCTTTCGATGCGAAATGAATCGCACGTCGAACCAACGAAATGTATCATTTGTGATGTTCTTACCCTGGAGCACAGGAATGCCATGTTCCACGTAATCACTCAGCTTAAGATTGGAGCCGAACGGGCCATCGACTACGGCATTAGGGACTGGTGCAGCAACATCCGCGATAGTTGCCAGCCGCCAATTAGAGGGGAGAACAGATTGATTCATCCCAGCATGTCCTCAAGTTCCTTCATGCCCTGCTGAATCTCACCTTCCAGCATTGCCAGTTCAGCTAGAATCTCTTTCGGAGACTGATGCGCCATCTCTTCATGGACCACTTCTTTATAGCGGCTCAGACTCAGGTCATAGCCCTGCGCTTCAATGTCAGCCTTAGGAACACAAAAGCTCTGCGCTATCCGTGCATTTTTACACTCGCTGCTCTCGCGTTGCTTCCAGCGCGCCAAAATATCCGGCAGATTATTCTTGGCATGTTCTTCCGTTGAAAGCAGCGTCTGCGGCACGGGGCCAAATTTGTCTTCACTGAGCAATGGCGTACGCTTGTCATCCAGCGAGAGGCCATCGGCATCCACGTCATAAAACCAGACGTAATCCGTTCCGCCCGAGTTGGTCTTAGTAAAGAGCAAGATTGCCGTCGATACACCGGCATAAGGTTTGAACACGCCGCTGGGCAATGAGACCACGGCATCGAGCTTCTGGTCTTCCACCAGCATTCGGCGAATCGCCTTGTGGGCGTTGCTCGATCCGAACAAGACACCATCGGGCACGATTACCGCCGCGCGTCCACCGGGCTTGAGCAGACGCATAAACAGCGCCAGAAAAAGCAGCTCAGTCTTTTTGGTCTTGACCACCTGCTGCAGATCCTTGGCCACGCTTTCATAGTCGAGCGAGCCGGCAAAGGGCGGATTAGCCATGACCAGCGTGTACTTCTCTTCTTCCCCGGCATGGTCCTGGGAGAGCGAATCACGATAGACCACGTCAGGGTTTTCCACGCCGTGGAGCAGCATGTTCATGCTGCCGATGCGCAGCATGGTGTTGTCAAAATCAAAGCCGTGAAACAGATGATGGTTGAAGTGCTCCCACTGTTTTTTATTGGTGAGCATGCCCTTGTGGTTTTGCCGCAGGTACTCGCCGACGGCAACCAGAAAGCCGCAGGTGCCGCAGGCGGGATCACAGACCACGTCTTTTGGCTCGGGCGCAACCATTTCCACCATGAGGCGGATGATGTGCCGGGGTGTGCGGAACTGTCCGTTTTGCCCGGCGCTGGCGATCTTGGCCAGCATGTATTCATAAAGATCGCCCTTGGTGTCACGGTCTTCCATGGGGACTTTATCAATCAGGTCAACCACTTTGGCCAGCAACGCGGGCGTGGGAATGGTGAAGCGGGCGTCCTTCATGTGGCGGGCGTAGGTAGTGTCCGCGCCACCCAGGGTGCGGAGCCAGGGAAAGACATGCTGATCGACAATTTTGTACATGCGGCCGGGATCGCCCAGGTTCTTGAACTTTGACCAGCGCAGGTCTTCAAATGGCATGCCGCGCTCATCTTTGCCTTCAGGAAAGAAACGCCGGTCCAGCTTTTTCTGCTTGAGGGTCTGGGCCTTGCGTTCTTCAGCGGTCTGAAGATCGTCAAGGCGGCGGAGAAAGAGCAGATAGGTGATCTGCTCAATTACTTCTAAGGGATTGGAGATGCCGCCCGACCAGAAGGCATTCCAGATTTGATCAATTTGACTGCGAATTTCACCAGTTAGCATAGGGTCTCAGCAGGGAACGGAGAAAACAACCTCAACGGGGGTGCGACGAGTATATCGGGGTGAGAGAAGTCACGGAAGCCGAACAAAAATCGTTAATCACCAAAAAAATCCCCTGAAAAATCACGCCGTAAAAATGCGGCCTCAAGTTTCCTTGAAGCCGCGGAAAGAGATCAGTGTTCTTCAACTGCAACGTTAGGAGATTGCCGGTTACTTCATGTCCAAATCCGTCCAATTGGACATAGTTCCATCGACCGGCTCGGCAGCGACGAAGGTACGAGTAGAAACCTGCGCGCTGTTTGAGTCGGCTGGCTGGTTTGAAGCAGTGGCTTTGGGCGTTGTGGTTGACTGCTTGGAACTGGCCGCAGGCAGAACGCGGATGACCGCCATCATGCCGTTATCCTCGTGTCCAAGAATGTGGCAGTGATAGACGAAGTCACCAATGTCTGGGCCTCGGAAATCCATGCGCACGGTCACGCTTGGATAAGGATGCTTGGGATTGCCGTCCCAGTAAGGGACCTGGACCATATCCATGAACTGGCCGGCGACGTCGGCTTGCTGCTTGCTGCCGTTTTTCTCAAAGTTGTTCTGTGAGAGCACCAGGAAATGGATCTGGTGGAAGTGGAATTCGTGGTTTTCAGTGGCACGGTTCTCAATGGTCCAGTCCTCAACCTGGCCCTGCGTGGTGACAATGGCCGGCGGATTAGCAGGATCAAACTTGACCGGCGTTGCTCCCTCCACGGTGATAAAGAAGTCCGTGGGGCTGCTGGGATCGGCCGGGTTGGAGATCACTTCAGAGAAGTAAAGCTTCCGCTTGGTATTGACCGTGGCAGTCTTCAGCCCTTCAAAGCGCTGGACTCCGGGAGCTGCGTTGACAGCGGGTACAACACCGTCAGCGTCGGCGGAGGTGTCTGGGCCAATGGTCTGGATAGTGGCCAGAGTGCGTTGCGTGTCACTGTCGCCGGCCGGACCGGTGTCAATGCTGCGGGTCATAAAGACCGCGGTCTTTACAGTTGACGAAGGTGCAGTAACGATGAATTCCGCGCGGCCTGCCGTCGGAACCAGAATGTGATTGGCTGGAACAATAACCCCCTGGCGCGAACCCTCTTGTGAGCCTGTCGGCACACCGTCCAGAGCGACGATCTTGAGCGTCTGCGGAACGCCGTCATAAACCACTTGCAGGTCAACCAAGCTGTCGGCTGAGGAGTTGGTGAAGCGCCAGAGCTGGCTTTCACCATTCCGCATTTTCATGATCGCGGGCTTAAGCGCAGGATAAGCGATGGGAATGTTGTTGAGCGTCAGGTCCCAGGAAGGCACGTCGCCGCCGGGAGATGCGTCGCCGGCAACGATCTGGTCACGAAGCACCAGGATGCGCTGCCGCAATCCAGCCACCGCAGGCTGAATGTTTTCCAGACCCTCAACCACGATTGCTCCGGAAGCTCCGCCCAGCACCGCGGCTTCAGCGATTCCGTGAATGTGTGGATGATACCAGTAGAGTCCGGAAGGTTCGTCGGTGGGAAATGCCAGATTGTATTGGAAGCTTTGCCCGGAGTTGATAATGGTGTGAATCACTTCGTCCTGATGGCAGATGGGCGAAGTGTTGGTCCCGTGATAGTGGATGTTCATCGATGTGGCGGTCATGATGGAATCGCCACATTGGTCGGTGCTGGACATCGCCATGGTCATTCCGCCTGAAGCCGGAACGTTGTTGGTCACGTTCACGATCAGGTGGTCGCCTGGACGCACATGCAGCGTCGGGTTCTGCTTGCCGTCGGGCGTCATAAAGCAGAACAGTTGGCGGCCGTCAGCATCTGTTGTGGTCTGGTAAGAGAAGTTGACTACCAGCACTCCCTTGCTGCTAAACAGGCTGGGAGGGTTATGCACCACGCTACCCGCAGCCAGACGCGGGCACGGGTTTGCGACAGGTGCAACAGCGGTTTGGGCCGAAGCTTTCATCCCCGCGATTGCGAAGATGAACATGCCGGCCATGAGAATAGAGAGTATCCGTCGACTGCTTTTCAATTTGTCTCCTCTGTATTTGGCTCCAGCCATTCATGTAGGCAGACGAATGAGAAGGCGTGGCGATTCTGGCCACGTCGGCACGATCTCTGCGAACTATTGACTTGGAGTCCTGCTGCTCAGCCCCGTTGTGTTCCCGGAGAGGGCTGATCGGTGAGTTCAAAGTAGCGAAAAAAATATAGCCTGACTACTGGATTAGAAAAATTAATAAAGTGCACTCTTGGTTCATCTACAGCGGACTGATGAAATTATTTTGCGAAAGATTTTTTAGCTAATGAAATGCAGCAACTCACCTTACCTGCTTGAATATGCAAATTTTCAGGGGGCAGATCTCTTCACCCACGGCAATTTGTTGTATCGCACTCCGATGTCAATTTTGGCGTCGATTATGAAAAACTCTAAGAATCCGCCCACTATTTTAAGAATGTCCTGAGCAAGTTCTTCTCAAAATCAAGGCGGTGCTACTCTATCTCTTAATAAAACTTAATAAAAACAAAAAAGAGATGAGCTGAAATCAGTTTGAGCCAATCGTCACAAAGCAAATGGCTTAGCGCTCGCTGTGGCTACCACAATACTATTCTCAAGTACGGGATGAAACGCTCAGAGCACCTTTATCACTAGTTCTCTGTAGGGGCAGCAAGTTTCCCGTGGATTGCCGATTGGGTTCAATCGTGGGTGAGCGTGACTGCCGCTTCGCTTTTTTGAAAGTTTTCTTGAGTGAAAAGAGTGCTTTTGCCATCCCCGATTGAAGGAAGCAAGCGAGGCGGTTCGTTACCGTACCATCCTGCCTTTGGCGTGCCCATTCGCTTTAGAAAGCAGAGGATGGTTGCGAAGGGTGAAGTATACTGGTTTAACAAAACGCCAGTGGACTTTTACACCTTCGATGAAGAATACCTTCGCCGCCTCGGGGCCCATGATCCTGCCACCGAAGAGCATTTCATTGCATATTTCAGTGAACGGCTGAGAATTACTCTGCGCGCGCGCGGCGTTGATTCATACACAATTCAAGATATAAAGCAGGAAACCTTCTGCCGCGTGTTGGTTGCGGTCAAGGCAGGGAGCGTGAATAATCCCAGTGGTTTCGGCGCTTATGTGTACTCCGTTTGCAGAAACGTTCTTTCGGAAACCCGCCGCGATGACCACCAACACCTGCATGAACCGCTGGAATCCACAGATGTAGCCGATGGCGCCGCGGGCCTGGAGGAAATCATGCAAGGCCGCGAAAATGGCCGCTTGGTTCGCACAATTCTTTCCGAGCTTCCCGAAAGAGACCGTCACCTCCTGCAGGCACGCTTTTTTGACGACCGTGACAATGAGGACGTTTGTGATGATTTTGGCGTAGACCGCGACTACCTTCGCGTTCTGTTTCACCGGGCCATTAACAGGTTCGGTGAGCTGTACAAGAGAAAAGGTAATTAGATTCACGCTGTTAGAACACCTGGCCCAATAAGATCGAAGGGGTAAGTTATATGAGTGCAAGACTGATCGACCACGATGAAGCGATGCAGAACATGATCGCGGAACGTTATCTGCTCGGTGAACTTACGGAGGGCGATCGCGACGCTTATGAAGAGCACTTGTTTGCCTGTCCGATCTGCTTTGAGCAGGTAAAGGCAGGCTCGGAATTCGTAGGCCATCTACGCCGCATCGGTACAGAAGAACCAGCGCCAACCCTTATGTCTGGATTTATGTCACAGTTGATAGGTGGTATGCGCAACCCCGCCGCTATTTCAGCACTCTGCCTTTTCCTGCTGGCGTCTGGCATCGCGATGCGCCAGAATTCCATCATCACTCGTCTGAAGGAACCTCGCCCTGAACTGCGTTCTGTATTAACGGGCATTGCTCATGGTTCCGGTGCGACAACCGTGTTGCAGGTTTCAAAAAATTCTGAACTGAGTCTCAATGTGGAATATGCGCGCAAAGGCGAATTCGCTCATTACCTGGCCCAGATTGTATCGGCCTCAGGGAAGCTCCTGCACACGATCGCATTGCCGGAAGCGCAGACCGGAACTATGGCCTCGATTGCCATGCCTGCCGAGGCATTGAATCCCGGTCAGTATTCCATTGTGATCATTGGGCGCAGGAGTGATGGAACTCAGGAGGAAGTAGGCCGCGGCTCGTTTGACTTGCAGTTCACGAGCAATTAGCTGGATCTACTGTAGTTCACCTTTATATCTATCTGAAGTATCTCCTTTCTCGCCTACTCTTCCAATGCCCGTGTACAATCGGGGTATTTCGGGCCAATACTAAAGACTTGTCGTTCCTCAAGTGTCTGTGTACGGCCACGTCCAATCCCAGGTAACTTTGTGGAGATAATTATGACTTGCTCGCGCCACCATTCTCAGTACTTGTATCAGGCATCGGCTTATTCAGTAGCGGCCGAATTTGAAAGACCAAAAAAACATAGCCTCGCCCCGCAGGCGCCCGTTGTCCTGGCCGGACACGGAGGCCACGGGTCACACCGCGTTTCCGCCTATAATGTCGATGGCCTTATATCCTTCAAAGAGGCTTACTCGGAAGTGGGCGGAAGCTATGACGACTGCCATGGCATTCACACAACCCATGCATGGTCTGTAGTCGAAGGGCTTAACGTAGCAGACATGCTTACCGCAGATAGAGTGGTGTCTCGCATGGCCATTTACTATGGTGCGGATGGCAAGAATGAATCCAGTTATGACATCACCGGCAGCTATTTTGAAAACCTTAGAATAGCAGGCCATAAAATTGATGTAAAATTGGCGACTCACATTTTCCATGATCATGATACTTATTCGAAAGTCGCGACGGCCCATCAGAACAGCAAAACAGACGAATGGCTGGTCGGCAGTAAGCTAGGCAAATTAACAGAAAAACAATTTGCAGAACTGGAAAGCACCTATCATGCTCTGGGTGGCATGTCCGGCCTGGTAAAGGAATGCAGGCAGAAAGGTAAGCGGCCAGACGATTGCGGAAGCTATTGGTTCTCGGCAGCCAATCATCTCGATTTGAAAGACCAGATCGGTTCATCCGAAATTCTGGGATTTGGCTCGATTATTTGTATCCCAAAGTTCGGGATAATTCGCCTTGCAGAAATGCTTGTGCATCGGCACTCCCGTACATTAACCATGTTTCGAGTGCAGATGTGCTCTTCCGGTCACGGTACGTCCGATGGTGGAGCAACTTCTGGCAGCGGTGGCATGCCTCCGCCGTAGGAATCGTTTGTTTATGCCTTGTTTTACTCGGCATCTGCGGTTGCAAAGGCAGGCGGGCCTCTCTGGAAAAACAATATTCTGAGGCCCGCCTGCAATTTCAGCAGGGTTTCACAGACCAGCCTTTGCAAGCCGCTGAAATAGGTTATAAAAATTCTGTCAACTTTATCGATGTGAATTGGAAGTTCCGCCTTCTAAGTGCTGAGGCTGACATCCGTATGGGAAGTCCAGCTAAGGCCCTTGATCTTCTCCAACCAGACCCGCCCGCAAACATTCCAGAGGAAGTATTTTGGTACCGAAAACTTATTCAGGCATACGCGCTGTGCCAGTTGAAAGATTATGCGGGAGCGGAAGATCGCTTCAGCCAGGCAGGTCATTTGATTGGCGAGCGCCATGACGGACTGACTGAAATAGCATACTTTCGGGGGCGTTGCGCGTTGTTGAGGCGTGAGTGGCAGAAAGCGGAAGAATACTTTCACGAGGTCATACGCCCGGGCGCTGCATCAGATCTATATCTCAAGGCTTACGCTTTGGCCGGTCTCGGCTGGTCGTCCATGCAGGACCTTCGTTATGAAGAAGCAATTGATTGGTATGGCCAAGATGAGACTGCCGCTCGTGCGTTGAACGCAATTCCTCTTGAAGAGCAGGCTTTAGGCAACCTTGGCTTTCTCTATGCACAGTTGCACGATTTTGCCAAAGCCGAAAAGAATTCTGCCGATGCGGAAAGCATAGCATCACAATTGCACATACCGCGCGATGAACAGCATTGGCTGCTTGACGTGGGTAGGGTCCAGAATGAACGCGGCCACTCCGGAGCAGCAGAAGAAACATACAAGCGCGCACTCGCGCTTGCAACCAAGTTCGATGACAGAAGCATTGCCGCCAAGTGCTTGCATAACCTGACTTCGCTCAAGATTGAGCAAGGTGATCTGGAACTGGCTCAGAAATTTCATCAGATGGGCTACGATCTGGGACTCACGGGAGACGATCTGGAGCTTTGGCGGCTGGACCAGGCAAAAATCCTGAAGGCTCATGCCGACTTTACTAAAGCCATGCTCGAGCTGCGGGAACTGCTGCAGCAAATAGAGAGTGAGGACCAGCAAAGCAGGAAAATACGCTACGCGCTTAGGTGGTACTTGCAAGACCAGATAGCTCTCCTCTATGCAGTCCTGGGCAATGCTGCTGAGGCGGAGAGGTGGTTTCAAAGCGGCATCGCAACCGTGGACGAAGCCGCCAAGAATATGCAGAGTGAAGAATTCCAGACATCCATACGCGACAACATGCCGGTATTCGACGACTATGTGGCCTTTCTCGTTAACCAAAAGCAGCCGGCGAAGGCGCTTCAGGTTGCCCAGTTGGGCAGGGCTCGAACTTTGTTGAAAGCAAAACCGGGACGCAAGGTCGAAAATGTTGATATTTGGGTTGGCAGGATCCAGGCTTACTTACGTCGAAGCAACGCAATCCTTTTTTCTTATTTTGCTACCCAGAGCGAATGTTATTTGTGGGTCGTCACATCAGATCAGGTGCGTCTATTCCCCCTCGGCAAATCCGGACCAGATCTTGATAATCTCATTGAATCTTACAGGCAGGAGATCCAACAGCATTTGCCAATAGACGCCAGTCCTGCGTCAAAGACGCTTTTTCAGGTGCTGGTTCAACCTGCAAGCGAGTTGATACCCAGAGGGGCGCACGTAATCGTTATCGCGGACAGCCAGATTTACAGCGTCAATTTTGAGACGCTCATCTCACCTCATATATCCGATCATTACTGGATTGAGGATGTTGACATACAGAACGCGAGTTCAATCGATCTGCTCACAACTCAAGATCGAAGACGAATTCCCACGAAGGGATTACTCCTTATTGGCGCGGCAGCTCAGGCCGATCCGGATTTTGCCGAGCTGCCGCATGCTCCGGAAGAAATGGAAAGTGTGCGCAGGCATTTTCCAGCGGGTGAAACCACCGCTTTCACAGGAAAGAATGCGACTCCAGGTTCGTACCTGCAAAGTCATCCGGGATCGTTCAAATTTATCCACCTCGCCACGCACGGAACGCCGAATGCTTTGGAGCCTCTGGAATCAGCCATCATTCTGTCTTCCGATGCAGGTGGCAAGTTCAAGCTGCTTGGTCGAGATATCGTAAAAGTTCCTCTTAATGCTGAGTTGGTGACTATCTCAGCATGTGAGGGCGTGGGAACAAATATCCAGTCCCTGGAAGGGCTTCTCGGTTTGGAGTGGGCATTCATGCGGGCCGGAGCACACCAGGTCGTCGCCGCGCTGTGGGATGTGGATGACTCCATCACTCCTGGATTAATGGATGATTTCTACGGGGAACTCCAAAAAGGCAGAACTGCCGCCGATGCTCTCCGTCATGCCAAACTTGCCATGCTGCACGCCGGCGGATTCCACGCAACCCCTTATTATTGGGCTGCTCTTCAGCTATACACGCGTTCGTGAATGCATGCTCTGACCCGCCCGCAAGAAACGAGCTATTTCGATTTTTGCCACGGATCGAGCTATGGGGATGGCACAGCCATAACAGGATGGCCGGCCTCCAGTTTTCGATAGACCATCGGCGAAAATATAATCACGATGATGGCCAGCAACATGCCGGCAATCACGTCAATCACGTAGTGATACCGTAAATAGACGGTAGAAAATGCGATGCACGCGGCAAAAGCAGAGAACGCATAGAAAACCGGAGCGGAAACTCGTCGCGCCAGGAAACACCCAACCAGCACCGCCGCCACATGTCCGCTGGGGAAGCAATCATACTGCAAGCCCTCCAGCGTGTTTAGGCTGCTTTGAAAAAAATTAAATGTCCATAATCCGTGTAACTGCGCGTATTGGGAAGCGTACGCCATAAAGCGCGGGCCGCGCGCTGGCAATAACAGATAGCCTATATAGGAAATTAGAAATGTTGCGGCTATGGCAAATGTTCCATAACGGAATTCTGGTCGTGGCCGGCGCGTCCACAGAATAATGCCGAGCACAATAATTCCGGGAATAAACATTGAATAGATTGCCTGAAAAAATTCCACCAGAAAACGGTTTGGCGCTGAACTCAGCCAGAAGACCGGATCAACCTTCCACATTGCCAGGTCCCAATGCGCCAATGTGTCATCGGCCGGGCGAAGGTTCAGCACCGATACAAGGAACGGAACCTGCTTATAGCAAAAAGGAACATAGACAAGTAAGAACCAGTGGTGCGCAAATTCCGCAATTGCCGAGGTATTTCTGCTGAACACAACCAGCAAGCTAATTGCTGCGATATGTCCCAAAATGAGCCACAGCGCAACCGGTTCATGTCGCGCCATAAAGAGCAGCCTAATCATGATCGCGGCATACGCAATAAAAAGTTTATCGATGGGCCACAGTGTTCCGGGCCGCGACGCTGTTTGAGATGTCGCCACTTTCATCGCCGGGACGTTAGGCAAGCTTGTAATGCTTCATGAAGAGATATTCGTAGATGCGATGCGGAAGAATGCTCTTCAACTTTGGCCCTATTCTTTCCCCCAATGGGCCTATCGTGTAGCGCAGACGCGGAGAAGGATCATTGATAATACGCTCTGCCAGCCGCGCAACCGGGTAAGGCACTTTGCCGTTTTTCTCTTCTTCACGCATCACGCCTACGCATCGTTCCAGCGACTCACGGTAAACGTTGCTCTTGATAGAATCGGCCGTGCTCACACGATTGGCGGGAAATTCAGATTTAAAGTCCCCCGGTTCAATCAGCGCCACTCGAATTCCAAACGGGCGGACTTCCATTCTCAGCGCTTCGGTCATTCCTTCCATGGCAAACTTGCTCGCGCTGTAAAAGGCCTGAAATGGCACAGCCAGCAATCCTGCCAGCGAGCTGATATTGATGATCACACCGTTTCTTTGCTCGCGCAAAATAGGTAGCACAGCGCGGCAGACGCGGTGAGTTCCAAAAAAGTTCGTATCAAACTGCGCCATAGCTTCCTGCGGACTTGTTTCTTCTACAGCTCCGGCAATTCCGTACCCGGCACAATTGATGACCACATCCAGACGGCCATGCTGCTGGTGAATCTGTTGTATGCCGTCAACGACTGAAGTGTCGTCCGTTACGTCCATCCGCAGCGTATGAAATTGAACTCCTGCCGGCACGCTGCGGCTTGCGCCGTAAACCGTCATTCCCAGCCCAGCCAGATGTTCGCCGCAAACGCGTCCAATTCCAGTGGACGCTCCTGTGATCAGCACTACTTTGCTGTCGCGGCTGCCACTTTGTGCTATCTGCGTGGGATGGCTGGTTTCAGTTGAGCTGGGCAAGATTCAGTTAACTCCGTTTTTCATTTGGGCTGCGGCCTTGCCCGTTGCCATTGATTTAGTTTGCTAACAGGATGCCGTGACAGTTGCCACTGTCAGAAGTCCCCACGCCCGAGAGAATTCCATGGTTCTGGGCCAAGCCGTCTACCGCCAATCTCCTCGACATGTTTTAACGCGCGGGCACTTCGGGTCGCGGACAATCAGCAACGTGTTTTCCACCTGCGGCCTTTGCAGGTTTTTCCAGTTCCATGTGTAGACGTTTTGCAAGCCGTTCAATCACTTCAATCAATCGCCAGGCGTGTGCCTCAGTGTGCGCGGCAGTGCAGGAAATCCTGATCAAATTTTGCGTTGCCCCTGGACGTGCCACCCCATTCACGTATATCCCTTCATCCAGCAGCGCCCGGGCCATTTGGAAGAGCAGGATTTCGTCTGGAATCACCACAGCTACAATCGGGCTGTTCCCATCGATGACCTTAAACCCTAATGCTCCAAGCTCACGGCGAATGAGGCTGGCAATCCGCAAAAGCCGCTGCCGGCGTTCCGGTTCCGCGCGCAGGATGCGCAACGCGCATCGCACCGCTTCCACGGAAGCTGGAGGCACACTGGCGGAAAACACAAATGGCTGGGCGAGATGCTTCAGAAAATGGATAACCGGTTCCGAAGCCGCTACAAACCCGCCCGCGGCGGCCAGGGATTTACTAAAAGTACCCATCACTATATCTATGTCTTTTAACGCACCCTGTTCTTCCGCCACGCCTGCGCCTGTGGGACCAAAAATACCGAGCCCGTGTGCCTCGTCGACATAGGTCCTTGCACCATACTTCTGGGCCAGAGACGTAACGGCCTTCAAGTCAGCAATATCGCCTTCCATGCTGAAGACGCTTTCGCTGACGATCAACACACCTTCGCCATTGGCTTGTTGCAGCCGCTTTTCCAGGTGCAGCATGTCATTGTGACGATAGCGCAGAGTTCGCGCAGAAGACCTCAGAGCGCCATCCACCAGGCTGGCGTGCAGATTATGTTCACAGAGGATAAGTTCACCCTCAGTCGCCAGGGCGGCAATTACCGCATAATTGGCCTGAAATCCGGTGCCAAAGATAATTGCATCTTCCTTGCCCATAAATTCGGCAAGCTCTTCTTCCAGTTGTACGTGGATAGGCAGCGTTCCATTCAGGAGCCGGGAACCACTGCACCCGGTGCCATATTTACGAATAGCGGCGGCAGCAGCTCCCTTAACCCGGGGGTCCCAGGCAAGATCCAGGTAATCATTGGAGCCAAACATCAGGATCTTGCGGGAACCCAGCATCGTTTCGCTGGGACCGCAACCTTCCCGCCCGCCAAAGGTTTCAAAATAGATGTATAGCCCTGCTTCCTGCAAAGCCCGGGCGCGATTGAACTTCCAGCACTTTTCAAAGATGTCTTTGCGTTCGGATCGCGGGTCTCTCCGTGGAGGGACCGAAGCATCGTTCATGAAATAAGCTCCTGAGGTCTGTGCTGCAACTCTAAAACTCGGTCCGTTGGTCGATCATCGGCCCGGTTACTTTGCTGTCTTCGCACACCTTTTTTAGGTCCCTCAAAAGGGAGCGATCTGGTTAGATTGCGCTTCAACAATAAATTGCCTCAATGATTGAATTGTGCCTATAAAACCGCCTTCCTGACAAGCTGTTTCTAGCGGCCTATGGGAAACCATATCTATTTATTGGAACGGCAATGGTACCACGAAATTTTAGCTGGATTCTGGCTGTTTTTTGAATTGTTTTGCAGTCAGAAGGCCAATGCACCACGTCTGTCAACCCGAACCAATGCCCCAGAACTTCAAAGGATGAGTTCCGCCGCCTCAGCTATTCGCATTTTGGGCTCGAACGCTGAATGGCGGCATGTGCAGCTACTCATTAGATAAACGCGGGAGAATTCAGCGCACGATCCTATTCAGTGATCCGCGCTGGCTCATGGTGGCTGGCGGCACCCCACTCATTCAAAAAACTGAGCTGGCCTGAAAAGATGATTCATTACGAACGCAACGGCTGTTGAATCTGCGCAATACAAGATCAACACACGTCCATGTTTCAAGCCAGCGAAGATGGCGCCGGCTTTATCGCGCGGAGTTGGCTCATCCCGGAAACTCAACAGCACTCAGATAAAGCCGCAGGGGCTGTGGGGCGCAGATTTCTTGTTTGCCCAACTGCCTTACGATACGGCCGGATGAAAGTAATATGCTTCCCTTGCGGAGCGCTTATATGTCTGTATTCCGCTTCAAATTCTTTCTTGGCGCGATGCAGAAGCACGCGAAGGTATTCCCGGCTCACACCCAGTTCGCAGCAGACCTCGTCTTTGTCCTTCTGCTCGAAAAAAACAGCCCTCAGTATCCTTCGGTCCTTTTTTTCCAGCTTTGAAAGGACCTGCTGTACTTGCTTTCTGGTTTCTGCCGCCAAAAGCACTCCATCAGGGGTTGGGGTGTGATCAGTTGGATCGGTTTGTAAATCATCCAACTGTCTGGTCCGCGCCCGTGAGCGGTATGACTCCCGCAGAATGTTGTTGCATACCGAACTTACAAAAGCTCCGAACCGTTCCGGTTGGCGAATGCCACCTTCAGCGCGGACCGCTGCCCACGCCCGCAGCAGGGTCTCTTGCTGCACGTCCTTAATATGCTCTGGACAAACCAGCCGGCGGCGCAGCTTGCTTTGCAAAACCCTGCTGAAATATGAAACAAAGTGGGCCTCAGTGGTGATGTCTTGCGCCCTTAGCCCATGAAGATAACTCTCTGTGAATTGATGGAAATCCAGGCATGGTGCGGTACTCATTTTCCCTGCTCCTCATTGCAGCGCGCTCGGTCGCTCGAAATCGTCGCTGCCACAGCAAAGCGGCTCGCCTCGCAGGCGGCCGGGTTCTCCGGCCCATTACCTGCCCCGGTCATTTCATTTGAAATGATTGCTTACCGTCGCCTGTTTTATAAGACGAGTGGAAGCCGGATTTCCCTTTAGGAATCGCAAAAGATTATTTTTTAAACCGCTGAAAAGCCGACTATAGCTCAGTAGCGCTGGTTCGGGCAGCAAAGGGCACTGAGGATGGAAATTGCCAGTGGAGCAGGAAAATGGGGACTTTAGTCTTCAAAGTCCCCGAGCGCGCGAATTCCGGGAAAGTGCATCTAGGGCTTTGCCGCGGTTCTAGTGCCCGCCGATGGCAAGGCAACTTCACAATCCACAATGTATGAAACATTGTTCAGCGTTGCCGGCTGGGCATCATATTGGAAGACGGCCGGCACCAACCTTGACTGTGTCGTTCCCTGTTTTTTATAAGGATCTTCGAGGGAGAACTTTGCCGCCAGATCGGGAAATGACTGTTGCAGAACATAGTTGAAATATCTTATTGCGTGAGCTTGCGATTCTTCATGCTTAAGGTAGCGTTTAGGGCCCACCTCAAAGAAGAATCGGGTGACACCATCATAGGAGTCCTCTGGGCTACATTGGTGGTTTAGACCACCGCAGTCCAACTTTGGCTGCGCCTCTCGCGGCAGTTCATATCTCAGAATATGGTTGGACGATATGAACGCTTTTCTATGGTCCGATTGGAACGTCACCGGTAACCGGTGCCCGGAAAAAGTGATTTCGGTTGGGGCCGGCAACTCAAGTGTCACCAGGCTGTCTCCTACTCTCCAGTTCTCCGTGGTGAAATGAAAGTCTTTCAGCCCTGGATCAATTTCTGGTCTCCGACCATGGTCTTGTTTGTCCAGAGAAAGGTTAAACTTCACAGGCTTTGTTGTATTCTCAGCGTCGTGCGAGCCGTTGAAGTAAAACTGATGTTCCTCTTCTCCGGCTGGTGGTCGTGGCGAAAAGGCAAGAATTGAATTTTCTTTGTTTTCCTGGATAACCAGGGCAAAAGCCCCTTCCAGGTGAACCTCTACCACATGCGACCGTTCCTCTTTCCCTCGTTTATCGTGATCGCAGCCGGTCAGAACGCCGGCGAGTGGAAGCGCAGCAAGGCCCTTTAAGACTTCACGTCTATGCATCGTCCTTCTCCTTCACTGACAACAGATTGCATTCCTACTGTCCCGGGGCTGCTGGGCGGCAGCCTTTGGGATTCGTGAGATGCTTACAGCTTAAGGCCTTTCAACTTGCCCTGCCTGACAGGGAAAAAGCAGCCCAGAAATAGGGATGTGGCTTGGCCCGCAGCAAATCCATTCTTGCACTGCTCATTGCCTGCGCCGCCGTTTCCTTCCTGGCTAAATGCTGATAAAAACTGATCATGAGCTTGGATGTTGCTAAGGAATCGACATTCCAGCGGCTCGCAATAACGCTGGGAACTCCCCCTGCAAGAAATGCATGGATAAGGCTGTTGGTATCAGCCAGTCCATTGTCCCGTCCGGCTGATCCGGAACATGCCGCCAGCACAACCATGGTCAGATTCCTGGTTAAATCCGGCGAAAAATCCTGCGCATGGAGTTGTGTGATCTCGTCGTAATCAAGCATCGTGCCGCTGCCATCAGGCCTTCCATGTCCCATGTATTGGAATATCTCATTTCCCGCCAAACGCGGCCGTGCTTTTATCCATTTGGTTTTTGCGGAATTGATCACTTGCGCTCGCGGGAAAAGTCCGACAAGCGTTGTTTTTACCTCATCGAGTCCAGGAAGATAACCTGCGGTTGGTGAATGGGACCCATCCAGTAGAAGCAGCGACTCCTGGCCGTTGATTTTTCTCGGAGCACGCAATGTCTTTTCCATCCAAATGCCAGGAGAATAGATAAGAGAGTAATGCTCCCCAAA
Source organism: Candidatus Angelobacter sp. (assembly GCA_036488825.1). Taxonomy (GTDB): domain Bacteria; phylum Acidobacteriota; class Terriglobia; order Terriglobales; family Acidobacteriaceae; genus Angelobacter. The sequence continues at coordinate 144,114 of DASXGZ010000018.1, read as the reverse complement.
ATATTTCCCGTCAGAACTCAGTAACGCTTCCATCGGCAGGTTATATGTCTGTCGATCCAGTTCAATAATGACCGTACCACCAGGGCCTAGCTCAGACATAACAGGCTGCAGCATAAGTGAAAATAGCCTTGCTCCTGTTTGCTGAAGGTCGGCCAAATTGGAATCTTCAACGGCGCACTTCTCTACAAAGTCTCGCGCCATATTTTCAAGGTCTTGCCGCTCTACCTGTACCCATCGGCTTTTGGTGACACCGTTCTGCGAAATCCAGATGTGCATTCCATCCTTGAAGTTCGCATAGGTGATCCTGGGCAAAGTTTCCTGCTTATCCTGAGGAAGTGCCGGGCTGCCATTTTCATCAGCAAGCCTGCTGAAGCCAGGACGGCGGTTGTTTGCGGCCATCGGATCTTGCAACATTGGGCGGCTCCGATACAACTCCCAGCTCGACAATGCTTCTGTGGGTTTTTTCTGCTCGATCAACGCACGGACCAGCCCGCGATAGCTCTCGTCTGTAGCGCGCAGCCAGCTCAAGCGCGCTTCCCATTTCCCGATTTTGTCCAGAGATGATTCCGAAACCTGGATGGCTTTTTTGTAAGCTACGGCCGATTTATCAAACTCTCCCAATTTCAGATATGTATCGCCAAATGTCTGGTTAAGGCCTAGGGCGAAGAAGTGATCCGGGTCAATATTTACATCGCTACCTGCGACACTCAGGTCCTTTAGCGTCTGTAACGCAGCGCCGGCATCTCCATGTTCTAGCTGGAATTCAGCAAGTTGGAGTTTGATTTGTGGCGGCAGATTTTCTAGTGGAAGAAGTTGTTCAGCCTTCTGCTTTTCCTTTTCCGCCTCCTCAAGTGCTTTACGCGCTAATAGCACATTGGCCAACTGCCAGTGCAGAATGCCTTCAATCTTTAAATTTTTGCTTATCTCTGGGCTGCTGCGCAGTTCTATAGCGTGGCGCAACAGCGCCTCACCCGCATGCAGTGAGCCGGTTTCCAGCGCGCATTGATACATCACGGAATAAAACTGATATAGACGGTCCGCTGTCACTTGCGGTTTCTGCCAGTACACATTTAAGCCGTCAACCGATTCGCGCCAGCTTTCATTGCAGCTTCCGCGCAAATGCTTATTGCCCGCGGAAAAACCTATATCACGCAGGGCAAATGTTGGAAAATCGTGTTGAACAGCAATCTGGCGACTGGCTTGCAGGTTGCCATCAGACTCAGCGAATGCGCCAAGTAAATTTTCGCATTCCGATTTGTCGAGGGATAGAAGGGCTTTAAACCATTGGTAGTTTGTTCGCGATAGCTCACTCCACAAAGGGCCTGCCCGTGCCAGGCAAGCCTTGCCATCAAGTGCCCTGCGATAAGCGTATATTTCCTCCAAAAGAGCCCTGTACTCTCCGGCGTGATTTTTCTGCCTGGCGAAAATTTGCGCGGCCTTTTGCGCCTGTGTAATCGCGTCCTTGTGCTCCCCTTTGGTGTTCAAATGCAATGCGGCCGAAAGAGCTGTGATTGCTGGAAGGTCTCCAGGCTTTAGCGCAGCCAGAAAATCTTCCAGCCAGGGATCAGCATGGTCGCTTGTTAGTGCGCTCCCCAATTTTCGCACTGCTTCTCTTGAGCCGGCATCTTGCTTGCCCAGCGCATCGACCAGCCAGCCTATTGCAGAGTCCCCATACTCTTCCACTTGGCTGGAGCGACGCGTCTTCTGCTTTGCTTCCTGCAAATGTTTACGCGCTTCAGTGGCCCAACCGCTGGAACTATCGACTTGAAGGTATTTCTCCCAGGTATCCACCGCCAGGTCCCATGCCTGGGTTTTTTCATAGGCAATGGCCAGATCGAAAAGAGCACTGGCCTTATCGTCATTCGTTAATTTCGGTTTGCTCAAAACTTCATTCAGCACATTGAGAGTGCGCTGCAAATCAGGGTGCTCGGCCCTGCGATCACGCTCGTAGTAACTTACAGCTAGATCAATCTCAAGACTGGCATTGTCCAAGTCGGAAGAGCGCGCCTTTTCAAAATCTTTTTCTGCTTTTTCAAGACTGCTGGGCGTCTCCAACCACATAAGGGAACGGCCCTGGACCTGGAACCAGCCGGGAGAAAATTTACCGGCTTGCAGATTCTTGTTTGCCGCGCCGATGGCATCGTTCAATGGAGCCGGTACTTCATCCAGGCTACGTCCGTTCTCCGGGCCCATCTCATTTGAGAATAGCTTTGGCGGCGAATAATCGACGCCCGTAAGCCGCATCTCAGTGGTGCGGCGTTGCATGATTGCTGCTGCTACATTCTTTTGGGCCTTGCTGAGCTCATACTTGGCCATCAATGTTGGGCTGGCAATTGCAATGAAAACAGCAACCGCTGTTACAGATGTTGCGGCAACCAGCTTCAACCAGGGAAATCGACGTCGGCCTCCAACCAATTCTCGTACCAGGCGCTTCTGCCATTGCGGTCTGGAACTCTGCAATTGCTTGATAATTGCGGCATCTTCAGGAGATTGTTCGTCAGAAAACTCTTTTATGTACCGGCGCAGTACTGCAGCGCACGTACTGCACCTTGCAACGTGGCTCATCGTCTGCTGGGCCAGTTCCGACGAACCAATACCAGCCGCCACCTCTTGCAGCAGTTCGTCGTCAGGGCAATTATTATCTGGCGGCATGCTCATAAATCAACAATCAACCTTCTGAAAAAATGTCTGCAGCACACAATTCGCTTGGCTCTGCATTTTTGCAATTGGTCGCACATTCCTCAACTGCCGGGTATCCCTGGATCACTGCCAAAATGACCTGTCCTTGATTTCATTCTGCGATCAATCACCATACTGCCTTCAATTCCAAAGACGTAAAACTACAAAAAAATCCTTTTCACCCGTCCGTAAACCGATGAACTACTGCCTCTTAGCCGCTTTCATTTTCCTCTTCGGCGCTGCTTGTGTCCTTGTTTTCTTCTGTATCTTGGCTGCGATCTTTGCCGCGATCTTCCGGCGGCCCCAAACCGTCGCGCAGGAAGCGCATAAGCCGAAACAACAATGCTTCAACTCCCTTGACCGTCAGGGCAATGCCGGGAAGCAACGATATCTCTTTTGCTGTGTAACCCTGAGCATGATGAAGCCAGAAAACTGCCATGTCTCTGTTGTATGTGGGTGTGGCTGAAAGCTCTTCCAGTTTGCGTTCAATTTCATGCTTTCTCTGTGCAATCTCAATTCTGTTCGCACCATCAGACGATGGTGGCAAGAGCAGGTCTGTCGGCTCAATTTCAACTACCTTATTTTTAGATTGGCGGAAGTGGTCGCACACCACATTTGACGCCACAACTTTCAAAAAACCATAGATAGTATTCTCGTATTCATTCTTGATGCTGCGCAAAGCTTTTCGGTCATTCGCAAAAAGCTTCACATACGTGTCTTGTATCAGGTCATCTCCCAGGCTGCGGGAAGGCTCTTGCCATCGGCGGCATGTATTGAGGACCACACCGGCGATCACTGTGTGTGTTCGGCGCACAAACTTCTGCCAATGCTGCTCGTCATTTGAGCGCAGGCAAAGTTGCAGCAAGTCCCGAATTGGGATGTCTTCTTCCTGTCCCATTCTGTCTTTAAGTTAGTACGAACCAAAATTCTACGGCCTTGCAGCCTCTTAGATTTGGGAAAGTTTGTGGAATTTCGTCCATGAGCTCGCCCATTTTTAGGCCGTTCGGCCCAGGCAATCGCTTAAGCTTCAATGGGTTAGAAGAGTCAAGAACATAAAAGCGGACTTGACCAAAGTGAGATAGAAACTAAAGAGTGTCAACACTATGCAGAGAAGGAGCACCGGGGCAGTGAAGAACTGCGACTGGTGAACATAGGAGGGGAGTTTGGATATATCAATACCGCCCATCGTGAACCTAGCAAAACTCTAAAATTATCGTCTATGGAGTGGTCTTTTTAGCTGCCGATGCCAGATCTGCGTTGCACGGCAGGTTGAGCGGCTGGCTGGCGGGCGAGCCAGGATTCAAATTTGGGGAGGAAAAGTCAAAGAACTCTTCCATGTCAGCCTGGGCGGCGTCGCGGGCGTTCAAGTTCGGCAAGTTGAAGCGTTTCTCTACGAACTTTAGTACGGCCGTGTAGTCCATCGGGGTGTGCGAGACATAATGCGGCTTGGCGAAGGGCGATACGATAATCAACGGCACACGAAAGCCGGTGCGTATGAAATCATCCGGAGGATCATTCGGTCGCAAGTCTCTGGGCTTGATGCCGTCAGGGCTGGGTACATGCATAATGGCCGCATCCGTCGGGTATTTGCCTGCGCCAACCACCTGGCCAGTGGCGCCGATTTGCAGTTCCTGTATGGGCCTGCCATCGATCATCGGTCCTACATGATCAAACAGTCCGCCATTTTCATCGAACGTCTCAATAAAAACCGAGTCCTTCCATGATGGGCTGTTGATCAGCGCCGTAAAAAGAGAATTTATGAAGGCTGCACCCGGTTGCAGGCTTTCACCCTTTCCTGGATGCTCATCGCGTCCCGACGAGAACCCGGGCTCAATGTAAGAGAACTGAGGCAGGGTTCCGTTTTGTGCATCTGTCGAAAATTGCGAAATCGGGAAAATGTGGTCTTCCTTGGTAGCTCCATAAGGCTGAAAATTGCGCAATGTCGTGATCAGCTTGCCATCGGGCTGCCGGTCAACAGAATAGATTTTCCAGGAAATATTGGCTGCGTCCAGCAACTGAAAGATTGTCTTGGCCGTAAGCTGTGTGCCGCTGACCTGAGGTGGCTGAACCAGGCCTTGTGAAGTAGCGGCCATAGCATACAGCCGTGTATCTTCCGTCTGGGCGGGCTCAGGGTTATAAAAACGATCAGACGTGGCGAACTGCGTTGCGAACCAGTAGGGCGACGGCATATCTGCCTGCGTGTAATAGCCCATGGAACGGACACCCTTAGTGTCTGGATCGCCATCGAAAATGGCCGACCCTCCGGCGGTATGGACAAAACCATCCAGGAGCAGAGGAGCGCTGTCACTGGTATCAAACCGGTTGGCATTGCCATGGCTCTCCAGCCATGCCGCAGTGGTGTTGTAGATGCAGCCAGTGCCCAGATGAAAAGTTGAAATGGTATCGCCATCGTCGGCGGGATTGCTGAAGTCCGTTTCCAGGTCGTCTGCATCTCTTCCCAAACCCAGGCTGGCGCGATAGTCATTGAGTTTGCCTAAGTAAGAATCGAAAGAGCGGTTCTCCTGCATCATAAAAATAATGTGGTTGACGCTTTGAAGCGACCCGGGTGTTGGAGCAAAAGTTGGTGTTGCTGCGGGTGTTGGCGTCGGATTGGCATTAGCCGCCAGCCCCACTCCCTGGCAGCCGGCCAGAAGGAAAACAAAGAATAGAGCAGCAGAACCGCCAAAAAAGATTTTGCTTAACTTAGCCATCTTCGCTCCTGTGCCAGAGAAAACTTCCTGTGTTGGTACTACGGAGCGCCGAATTCAGCAGCTCACATTCTGAGTGTCAGATGTCATTTGCTCTCTTCTTGTTGGCTTGCTGCTGGATTTACTTAGGTTTGACATCCCGAGCAGGTCTTCAGACATCGAAGGTTTTTAGCTGCTCTGGAATCCAAAATTGGGCGCCGAGCGAACTTTCGTCGAACCATGGGGACCCCGCAATGAGAATTGCTGTAGTAGGATCAGGTTACGTTGGCCTTGTGGCCGGAGCCTGTTTTGCCGAATTAGGCCATGATGTTCTTCTAGTCGATAATGACGAGCGCAAACTTGCCGAATTGCAACGCGGCGAGTGCCCGATCCACGAGAAATTTCTTCCTGAATTGCTTGAGCGCCACCGCGGCAAACGCCTGGACTTTACCGGCGACCTGCCCGAGGCGGTGCGCCGCAGTGAAGTCATATTTATCGCAGTAGGCACGCCACCTAAAGATGATGGCGATGCCGATCTCTCGTATGTGGAATCCGTGGCCCAGGGAATCGCCTGCGCCATAGATGACTATAAAGTGGTTGTAGAGAAGAGCACGGTGCCGGTTTACACCAACAGTTGGGTGCGCAAGATCATGCTGCTGAATGGCGCTCCGGCTGAGCTGTTTGATGTTGCATCCAACCCGGAGTTCCTGCGTGAAGGAACGGCCGTGGCGGACTTCCTATATCCTGACCGGATTGTGGTGGGAGCAGACAGCGAGCGTTGTGCGGAGGTCGTGGCCAGAGCTTATCAGCCTTTGACTGATGGCAGCTACTTCAAGCAGCCGGACGCGATTCCGGGGCCGGTGGCTGGGCCATTTCAAGCCAAGCTAATCCGCACCAGCGCCAAAAGCGCGGAGTTGATCAAGCACGCTTCCAATGCTTTCCTGGCGATGAAAATCTCCTTTATTAATGCGGTGGCCAGCGTTTGTGAAGCGGTAGGCGCAGACGTGGAACAGGTGCGTGAGGGAATTGGAACAGACTCCCGCATTGGACGCCGCTTTCTCTCGCCGGGCGTCGGTTATGGCGGATCGTGCTTCCCCAAAGACCTGCTGGCATTCCGGTCTGTGGCAAGGGAGAATGGATGCCACTTCGGGCTTCTTGATGAAACAGTCAGGGTAAATGAAGAGCAGCGCAATCGCTTTATGCGCAAAGTACGCAAAGCGCTCTGGACATTGAAAGGCAAGAAGTTGGGCGTGCTTGGCCTGGCATTCAAAAACGGGACTGACGATCTGCGTGAATCGCCCGCTGTAGCCATTATCAAATCTCTTCTCAAGGAGGGGTGCTCAGTGACGGCTTACGATCCCGCAGCCATGGACCGGGCGGCGGAAGAGTTTGGCCCGAACATAGGCGTGAAATTCGCCAGTAGCGCCTATGAAGCTTTGGACGGGGCGGATGCCTGCCTGGTGCTGACAGAGTGGGAGGATTTTGCCGCATTGGATCTTACACGTGTAAAGCAGCTCTTGCGGTATCCCATCATCGTAGATGGCCGGAACCTGTTCCGCCCATCGGCAATGGAAGCCGCAGGACTTAATTACTACAGCGTTGGCCGTCCCGACGTTGTGGGAGAGCGTCCGGTAGCGATTAAGCCGCCGCTTAAAGAAGTTGTAAAGGGCGAAGCGGCGTAACTAAATGTGCGTACCCATGGGGCAGCCAAGTTTGTCCCATGGGAAACCCGCATCACACTTGATGGAAAGTTATTGTAAGTACAAAACATTTCCTCCCGGGGTTGGACCATGCTGTCTGTCGTAGTGCCAATTTACAACGAAGAAGAAAACATCACCGCTTTCCACGCGGCAGTCCGCAATGTAATGGAGACACAGGAAGAAAGCTGGGAGATAGTTTATGTAAACGACGGCAGCCGGGACACTTCACTTTCCCTGCTGATGGAAATTCATCGGAACGATCCACGCGTTTCTGTGGTGGAGTTCTCGCGTAATTTCGGCCATCAGGCAGCCTTGACGGCCGGCCTTCAAGTTGCCAAAGGAGACGCCATCATGCTGATGGATGGCGACTTTCAGGACCCTCCGGAAGTGTTGCCGCGCATGATTCAGGCCTGGAAACGCGGGGCAAAGGTTGTGATCGCGGAGCGGTCCCGCCGCGCTGAAAAAGGGCTTCGCGGCCAACTGTTTCCATTGTTCTACAAAGTAATGGGGTTGATTTCAGATTTCCCTATCCCTCTGAACGCGGGGATATTTGGGCTGCTTGATCGTCAGGCCGCTGACGCAATCATCAATCTGCAAGAGTGTAATCGCTACCTCCCCGGACTGCGCGCCTGGGTGGGCTTCCCAACAGCGGTAGTGTATTACGAGCGTGCCGGACGGGCTGCTGGCGAGGCCAAGCAGACGCTTCCCAGGCTGTTTAAATATGCCATGGACGCAATCTTTAGCTTCAGTTACAAGCCTCTTCGACTGGGAATGGCGCTGGGCGGAATGGTGCTCGCATTCACGCTGTTTTTATCAATGGTTGCTATTGGTAATACCGTGTTCCATCTCAAGTATTTTGGCCTTATACCGGGGGCCGGGCATATTGGCACCATGTTGGCGATTCTCTTTCTCGGGGGCGTTCAGCTCATTTGCACAGGATTGCTTGGCGAGTATATTGGAAGAATATACGACGAAGTTCGCCGGCGTCCCCTATTCCTGATTCATAAGCTGCATCGTGCAGATGTTGAAGGAGTGCTGCATTACAAGACGGAAAAGGTGCTGGCCACTGTCCAGGATTCAGCAGCGTAGAAATCCAGATTTCCTCACAATTTTACACAGGACTCCTCTGTTTATTGTTCCGTTATCCCGTCTGTCGCACGGAAACCTACTTAATCCTTTCTGCTTGTTATCGTAATTTGGCCGTGTTTATGCAGTTGCCGCGCGCCCTGCCACTCTAGTACCAGCCTAAGAGTGAAATACTACTCAAATAAGTGGTCTCCCGATGTATCCAGAGTAGATGCGCTCGTAACCTCTGCTCCTCAAGGAAAAGCACCCTAGCTCTGAAGGAGTACGCAAGTGAAAAAAGCTATTCGGTTACTGATCACGACTCTGACTCTGGCCACCGCATGCTTCGCGGGAGTCACCGTTACATCGCCTGCAGCCGGATCCACGTCGGGATCCCCGGTCCACTTCGTCGCCTCAGCAACATCTACGCACGCTGTTACCGCCATGAGAATTTATGTGGACAATGTAAGCGTTTACCTGGTGGATGCCAGCAAGCTTGACACCTCTGTCGTCATTAAAGCTGGCACGCACAATGTTGTAGTCCAGGCTTGGGATCAGACCGGCCTTGTCATGAAGACGCCGTTGGCGCTGACTGTCGGCGGATCAGCGCCGGTTCCAACGCCTACCCCAGCCGCTACTCCCACGCCCGGGAGTTTGCCTCCTCCTCCCGCCGGCGCAGTCACAAAAAGCAATATCGAGCAAATGACTGGCTGGGCCAGTTGCACGGTCTGCGCCGGAGCTAACGCTGCCGGGCCCGTGGCCGTCTTCTCAATGGTGGAGAATCAAGCGTCTCCTTCACTCGATGGCAACTCCGCCAAGTTCAGCATCAGCGGAACAAAGCCTTACTCGGATGCTCTCTGGTGGAAGCAGCTTGGCGCTGCCGACACTGCCACCCACCTGAAGTATGACTTGGATTTCTACATCACCAATCCTGGCGTCTCTCAGGCACTGGAGTTTGACAACAATCAATCCAATGGAGCCCATAAGTTCATCTACGGGACGCAATGCAACATCAAAGGCGGCCACTGGGATGTTTGGGGGAACGCAGCCGGTAACTGGATTTCAACAGGGATCGCTTGCGCTGCTCCCACTGCATTTCAATGGCACCACTTGACGTGGGAATTCCAGCGCACTACGACAAATGTGATCTTTGTGGGCTTCACCTATGACGGTGTGACTCACTACGTGAATCGCAGCTATCCTGCGCGGGGCTCCAGCGTCCACGAGATGAATGTGGCGTTCCAGATGGATGGTGATTCTGTCATGCATGCTTATTCAGCGTGGCTGGACAGAGTGACTCTCTCATACTGGTAGTACTAAGGGTGTGTGATTCAGAGAGAACTTGGGTTTTCTCGAAGCAAAAATACAAAATTGCGATGAATATGCAGTAAAGGCATTGGGAGCGGTTTTCGAGCCGCTCCTTTTCTTTTTAGAACTAAGTTTTGGCCTTAATCACCTAGTAGTTCGCGATTTTGGGTTTCTCAGCGGGCAGGGCGAAAAGTGTTGTAGCAGAGTAGATGGCCCTTTAGGCTCACTTTCGCCGTTGGAAATGGCGGCATGAAAAACAATCCCCCTGGAGTAAAAAAATAGTGATACTTAAAAAAACAACCAAGAGCATGTCCATTCTCGCAGTTGCACTGTTCCTTTTGGCGGCTACATCGCTTCGTTCATCCGCCCAGACAGTCAAGAGCCAGATCCAGAGAATGAGCGGGTGGCAAAGCTGTGTAGCCTGTGCAGGCGCCAACGCAGCCGGCCCTGCAGCCTCCATCTTTAGCGCTACCACGGGTTCGCCTTCAATGAGCGGCGTTTCCAGAACTTTTCACATTGCCAGCAGCAAGCCGTATGCTGACGCCTTGTGGTGGAAGCAGCTTGGTGCAGCCAACGGAGCCACCAACCTGCGTTACGACGTGGATTTCTACATACAAGCGCCCCAGAATGCGCAGGCGCTGGAATTTGACAATAACCAGGCCAACGGCCACTTGCGTTGGATATTTGGCACAGAGTGCAACATCGCCGCCGGGCATTGGGATGTCTGGGGCAATAAAGCAGGCAATTGGATAAGTACAGGGATTCCCTGCACAATGCCGGCCGCCTTCAAATGGCATCACCTGACATGGCAATTCAAACGCAACGGTAGCAATGTGACTTATGTCTCTCTCACGCTGGACGGCGTGACCCATTATGTAAATCGCAGCTACCCGGCCCGCCCCTCCGGCGTAAACGAATTGAATGTGGCGTTCCAGGAAGACATGAGAGGGAACCACGCAGCCTTCAGCACCTGGCTGGATAACGTAAAGCTCACTTACTGGTAAAAAGTTTGTTCCTGTCGGCTCAGCCCCCAGATTTCGGTCTGGGGGCCTTTTTTACGGCTGATAAAAATAAATTCCCCTTTTATTCGCTATATGATAAAAATATAGAGACCACCCCAAATCAGGGGAAAACCAGAACACACGCGAAGCAGCTCTTTTGATCAGAGGAATGCTGCACGGAGACGATACATGGCTGACGAAAGACAGGAAAAAACCAGGGCAATTGATCTCGCGCTCGCGCAGATCGAAAAGCAGTTCGGCAAAGGGTCCATTATGCGGCTGGGGAGCAAAGAAGCGATTGTTCCTATTGCCGTGATCTCCACCGGATCCATTTCTTTTGACGCTGCGCTCGGCGTAGGCGGCTTTCCCCGCGGACGCGTGATTGAGATTTTTGGCCCGGAATCAAGCGGCAAAACGACGGTGGCACTCCAGGTGATTGCTGAAGCCCAGAAAACCGGCGGCATGGCTGCCTTTGTGGATGCCGAGCACGCGCTGGATCCGATTTACGCCAAAAAACTAGGCGTGGACGTGGATAACCTGCTGGTGGCACAGCCAGATTACGGCGAGCAGGCGCTGGAAATAGCCGAGGCTCTGGTCCGCTCCAACGCCATTGATGTCCTGGTGGTGGACTCAGTAGCGGCTCTGGTGCCTAAGGCCGAACTGGAAGGTGAAATGGGAGACAGCCACATGGGCCTTCAGGCGCGCTTGATGTCGCAGGCGTTGAGGAAATTGACGGGTATAGTCTCTAAGTCGCGCACCTGCCTGATCTTCATCAACCAGATCCGCGAGAAAATTGGGGTGATGTTCGGCAATCCTGAAACCACAACGGGCGGCCGCGCACTCAAGTTTTATTCATCTGTGCGTGTCGATATCCGGCGCATTGGCGCCATCAAGGATGGTGATGTAGTTGTTGGCAACCGGACCAAGATCAAGGTGGTAAAAAACAAGACTGCCGCACCCTTCCGCGAAGCGGAATTTGACATCATGTATGGCGAAGGCATTTCGCGCGAAGGCGACATGCTGGATCTTGGTGTAGCAAAAGAAATCGTGGAGAAATCCGGAGCATGGTTCAGCTATAAAGGCGAGCGTATTGGCCAAGGCCGGGAGAATGTAAAACAATTCCTGAGAGAAAACAAAGACATGACGGCAAAGCTTGAAATCGAGTTGCGTAAGGAGTTGGGCTTGCTCAAGCTTGTAGCGGAGCCGCCAGCGCCATCAGTTGAGCAGAAGCAGGCAGCGGCGGCCCACGCGAAAATGCCAATGGGGAAGCGGTAACTGCTCAAAACCGAGTTAGGGCAGTAATCCGTACACATCCAGCTCGTTCGCCGTGCCAACATAAACATGCCCGTTCGCAATGGTGGGGGAAGTAAATTTGAGTGCTTTCCCCGCCTGGTCTCGCGAGCCTGCCTGTGTGCTGTTGTATAGCTCCTGCATTGTAGAGCCATTATAGGCATGTAATACCGCCGGACCAGAAGTGTTGGCCGTGCCGTCCGGCGTGCCTCCCACATAAGCATGCAAGTCAAGGGCCCAGACTATCGAGCTGGTCCCGTTGGTTGAGATCATTGGTGACGTTCCGGGATAGAGGAATACATTGCTGCTTTGGGCGGTGGGGGCTGTTGAAAGCAGTCCGCTTGAGAACGTGAACAGTTCAAGCGGCTCACCGGCCTCACCGAAATAAATAGAAGAACCTAACGCCGCCGGAGTCGCAAACAGTCCATTCGTGGGATCTGGATTCCCAAGAGGTATGGTTTGCACATTACTGTTTGCGCTGGAATTGAATTTCCCCATGTTGCTGCGATTGATCACATAAATTTTTCCATCTTTGCCTCCGACTATTACCAGGTTAGGCGCGGCAGCGCCCGCCTGGGTTGGCGGCAGAATGGGGCCGCCAGCCCCTAAGTCCAGATCGTCCGTTGTCAATTCCGCCGTGTTTGACGGTGTGAAGTAGTCAAGCCTCACCAAAGCTCCGGATTGTAATGCCAGTTTCAGGACAGTATTGCCTGCGTCCGGTCCGCCGGTATTGAGATCAAAGCCTCCGTTGCCGGTGGCCAGATAAATGTTTCCGGAAGGATCAGCTGCTGGGCCATCTCCGCTTTGCCAGATTGCGGAGGCCCCCTGATTTGGGCTGGCACAGAAAATTGCTACCTGATGCAACACATTGGTGCCTTGAGCACTGTAAGCAAAAAGCCAGCCGTTATAGGGGAGCGCGTCACCATTGGAGCCATATGCGATGTAAACGTTGCCGTTGAGGAACAGTAAAGCAGGACGCTGCAAATGCTGTTTGGGGACGAAAGGCACGCGCCCATTCACCGATATCGCGGGATAGGTACCAGGCACTGAGCCTTGAATCGTTATCGGCCCGCCAAATTTTTCCGTCCCAGTGGTGAGACTGAGCGCGTGCAGCCGATGAACTATATTTCCATTTTCGCTCGTAGAGACGGCCACATAAATTGTGCTTGTAGCGGTATCAATCACGGGAGTACTACTGATGCTGATTTCCGGCGCGATCAACCCGTTGGATGGCTTTGCGATGGTAGTGACCCCCGCTGACGGATTAATAAAGCTGCGTTTCCAGAAAGGTGAAGTCGATTTTCCGTCGGCGTCAAAGGCATACACGCTGCTGTGCTCGGTGGCTACGAAGACCACATTGTGCTTGGCTCCGGCAATAGTAAGGTTTGCCACATGCAGCGGCTGCGCATAGATTTGCCCGTCAACCGCTCGGGAGAAAAGTTTGCCAAAGGTTGCCGACTTCACCGTGGTCGAGGTAAGCGCAAACTCCTGCAGGTTGACTCCGCTGCGAAATTTGTCGGCATGATAAGTAAACATGCCCGGGTAGTCTGTTACCCAGGCCGTCGCTGAGCCTTTGGCCGTGGACTGGACGACACTTTTTGCCGTAATCGTATGAGTTCCACGCTTGGCCGGAGGATGATATAAGCCGGAAGTCGAAATTGTCCCAACTGTTGAGTTCCCTCCGGTAACTCCGTCCACCGCCCAAATCACGCTATGATTTGTGGTGTTCACAACTGTCGCTGTGAACTGCTGCGGTTCGGTCAAAGTCAATGAGGTTCTAACTGGGTGTACGGTTACTCCTACAGCAGCAAGAGCATTAGAGCTGAAACAGAGCTGGCCTAGTAGAAAGAGAAGAACAAAGAGACGAATAGACTTCATAATGTGGTCCTACGGGGGTGTTCTACACCGTTGGACTACCATTGAGGAGATGGGGATGTCTGCTTTGCTTCTTGTATTGCTGATTTAACACCATGACAACATGCCGTCACACAAAAGCCGAAGTTCCCCATTCTTCTACTAATAGGAACTTTTAAGTGAAACGAATTTTGCGCGTCATGCTTCTCTTGATCTTCGCACTTTATGTCGGTTTTTTGGCTTTCGCGTTTTTCTTGTCGGACAGCATGATTTTCCTGCCGCATCCGTCTTCCTACAAGGATTCGCCAGATATTCTCAAGATTCCGACGGCCAATGGAAAAAAGATTTCGGCAATTTATCTGCCCAACCCTTCAGTTAGGTTCACTTTACTGGTGAGCCACGGCAACGCTGAAGACCTGGGCGATGATCGATACTGGCTGGAAGACCTGCGACGGGCAGGCTTTAGCGTATTTTCTTATGATTATGAGGGATACGGCACCAGCCAAGGCAAGGCCACAGAGAAGACGGCTTATGGAGATGAAGCGGCAGCCTATGAATTTCTGGCTGTTAATCTGCAAACCGCTCCTGACCGCATTATTGTTTTTGGGCGATCTGTAGGTACAGGGCCAGCGACATACCTCGCAGCACGAAGGCCATCGGCTGGATTGATCCTGCAAAGTCCGTTCGTCTCAGCATTTCGCGTGCTGACCCGCGTTCCACTACTCCCATTTGATAAATTTCCGAACTATAAATACATTCGGCACGTTCACTGTCCGGTTCTGATCATGCACAGTCACGGTGATTCGGTGATTGCTTTCTGGCATGGAAAAAAAATGTTTGATCTGGCGAACCCGCCCAAACAGGCATTCTGGGCGCAAAATGCTGATCATAATGAAATGCACCTGACCCAGGGATATATTCCGGCCATTCAGGCGTTTGCCGCGACGCTTGGGAATGGCAAATCCTTTCAACCTCCGCCGCTTCCACCTCCGAAATTGCCATGAGCACCGGTCTGCCTGAGCCGCATCATTGATTTTTAGGTGGTCCGTAGGTACAGGGCCAGCAACATACCGGCAGCACCAAGAAAGAGATTTGGTCCAGCGCATTGAGTTTGCAGCTAGTATTTTTGATTTTGCACGATCATTAATGCCGGCTCACTCCGCTTCCGATAAGCCACAAGAAAAATCACTGTCATCAACACCCAAAGGATCAATGTAACCACGCTGCCTTCCGGGCCCACAGTCCCGCCGGTAAGCCAGTCTGGCCCGGCACCGACGTGGGGATTCAATAGGTGCCCTGGAGCCTGAAACCCGCTGTCATTCACACCAAAGAAATAGGATTGTCCCCAGTCCCAGCCGGCGTGAGCGCCCACGGCAAGCCAGAGGTTGCCGGTGCGCCACAACGTTGCGGCGGCGAATAGGGCAAAGAATGCAGTCGCAATAATTCCTATGCGGGTTTCCCCGCCATTGCCCATGTGAACTCGAGCAAAGAGGATTGCCTGGATGATGGCAGCCGGCCAGAAACCGATACCGTCAGACAAGGTGTAAAGAAAATAACCGCGAAATAAATACTCTTCTGAGAAGCCAACCAGCAGAAAAACACAAAACCATAAAAGCCCCCAACCAAGTATCTGGAGGCCGGCAAGGCTGAAATAGCCAAAAAAGAACACATGAAAAATACGGAGGATGGCGAGCAAAACCGCCAGAGGCAGAAATCCCCAAATAAAATATCCCTGTATGAACCGTGAAAACGCCTGCCTTTGCAGAGGCAGGCCGTAAACGCCCATTTTCTGGTGTTCGATCCGGCTCATAATCCAGGCCAGCAGCAACAAAATTAGGAAAATAACAAGTTCGCTAATCAACTGGGCAACTGCTTGTGCGATTGGTGGCAACTGCGCACCCCTGGGGGCGCTTCTGGCCAGCCGTTTCGTAAGCAATAGCGCGGATGCAAACAACGCTATGATCATGGCAAAGTAGATCAGCAGCCGCCATCCGGCACGGAGGCCATGATCGTTGTAAAAAATCTGGTGCAGTTTGCTGGATGGCTGAATGGGTGTAACGGTGCCTGATGTGTCCTGTTCCATGCTGCCTCGCTATAAAGCAAACTGTACCAGAGAATTCGCAGGAAGTAGGCTGAAGGGCGCTGGCTTATTGCGTGCGATTGAAGCTGGAGCTTTGGCAGGGCATTTAAGTCTGGCCGAAAGCGCTAGGGTGTAAGCCCGCAGAAGGAGACGCAACGAGTCAACTACAGCTTGAGTTCGCAGGCTGTTCCAGATGAGGCAGTCTTCAGTTCCACATGATACAACTGTGAATTCATGCTTCAGGTCCTCAGAGAATTCAGGGTTGGCAGGCCGCAGGTGTTTGCCGGGCTCATGCTGCTGGCATTTCTGGCGCAGTGCCTCTGGACCGCCAATACCCGCAAGCTTTCTGACCTGGAATATCGTTACATTGCAGCGGGTCTGGCTGGGCCGGGTGAAAAAGGCTTTAGCTCCTCTCCTTTCACCGGATGGGTTGCGGCGTTGCCTGTTCGGCTAACCACCATTGCCAGGAAGATAGCAACACCCCGGTTGAGCGCCGCGCTGGCAATACCGCGCGCCTGGTGGTTGCGGCTTCCCTTCATTATTTTCGGACTTTGGCTGGGCGCAGCGCTCTGGTGGGTGGCGCGTAGGTTATTCGATGACGAAGGCGGCTACGTGGCGCTGGCGCTCTATTGCACGTCACCCGCGATGATCACCATCAGCACCAACATCGGCCCAGAGATTATCCTGGCCTGGAGCAGTCTGGGGCTGATCTATACGGCCATCGGCGTAGCGCACACGCTATACGCTCCGCCGAAGAAATGGGTGCCCCGGATTGTCATTCTTGGCTTGTCCATCGGTTTTTCCCTGGCAACAGCCTGGTGGACATTCACGCTGGTTTTGCTGGCCTTTGGCTACATGTTCTATCTTGCGCCGGGCTGCTGGCGAAAGGCCGTTCTGGTGCTCACTGGCGCTTCCTTCATTGGGTGCGCGGTCTGGGGTGCAGTTTATTGGATGACCGGAAGCGGAGGCCTCGGGCTGAAAACGGTGCTGGCCCAGAAACCAACGGCCTCAGCCTTCTTGAATCTGGCATTTGCTCTATCCCGATGGACCGATGGCTATGTGCTGGTTTTTCTGTTCATTGCCGCCCTGACGGCCTATGGAAGCTGGCCCAGAGCGCGATATTTTGGCAACACAGCACCCCTGCTTACAGGTCTGCTGGCAGTGCTGCTGTTCAGCCTCGTCCCGGCAATCCGCATATGGGACGCAACTTTAGGTCTGAGCTTTGTGTTCATATTTATTGGTGGATTGGCAGCGGACTTTCTGGAAACCCGCTTTCGCCATCCTGTAGCGCTGATTTTGCTCGCATGTTTCCTGCTCCGGAGCGTTCTTACCCTACTGGCGCTGGCCCAGTGGGTGAGAAATCCGGTGTAATTTCAGCATGCCAAGGTTTATCATTAAAGACAGGCAGTAACAGGCAGGTGCTTATGTCGCGACCAATCTTCGTCATCCCGTTTTTGGCTTTTGCCCTGCAAGTCTCGCAAGCTCAATTAGTTACCCATGGAGCACCCGCGTCCGTGACCTCGCCCACGGCTGACGGCCGGCAGCATGGTGTTCCTTCCAGCGTACTTTCACCCACGCCGCTGCCATTTGGGGTCCATCTGCCACCCAGGAATTTTGCACGTATGCGCGGTCCTTTGCGTAGGTTTGGAAATCCGCGCAGCCCACGTCGGCAGATTTTTGTGCCGGTCCCGTTGTTCTACCCAATCTACGGCGACAACGGATACCCCTCTGTAGCCGACCCTTACGTGCCTGAAACTCCGGCTGATCCTGCACCAGCCCAACAAGCCGCAACCGACCGCGGTGATGATGAGTTGCGTGCTGCTTATCTGCAAGGCGCGCATGATGCCATGTCACGCCAGGACGACAGCCGTTACGGCGAGCACTACATGGACTCCCGCGAACATAACCGGCAAGCTCCTGCTGCCGACCAGGACAGACCTGAGCGGAGATCCAGTCCGGAGCAAGACGCGGCTGCTGCACCGCCTGCGCCGACTGAAGACAAATCTCCGGCAACGGTTTTTATCTTCAAGGACGGTCGCCAACTGGAGACCAAGAACTATGCCATCATGGGTGGAACTGTATTTGATTTCTCCGGCAAAGCGCTCAAAAAAATCAATGTCGACGAGCTTGATACCGCTGCCACGATCAAGGCCAATGACGATCGCGGCGTGACGGTGAAGCTGAACTAGATTTGGTCAATGGGTAATTGGGTAATTTTGTAAAACAAGCCGGTAGTACCCTTCAATTAGCAATTTACAAAATTACTTGATTACCAAATTTTTATTCCTTCAGCTAATTGTGGAAGCAACGACCAAATCCGACACGCCCAAACTGCCCTCTTCTGTGCTATAATCTCCTGTAATCCTTTTAGGCATAACTTCTTGTAAATGCAAGCATTTAGCTGACATTTTGGTGGATCCAGATGGATCTGCCGGAAGCGCTTGCAGTGTGTGAAATTCGCGTGTCTTTGATTGAGAGAAAAACATGGCAGATGAACAGAATCCGCAATTGCCGTTGACGCCTCCTCCCGGTGGCGGCGATGGTGGCGGGCAGAACCTGGGCAACATTCAGCCGATCAACATTGAAGAGGAGATGCGGCGGTCGTATCTCGATTATTCAATGTCAGTCATTATTGGCCGCGCATTGCCCGACGTGCGCGATGGATTGAAGCCCGTGCATCGGCGCGTGCTGTACACCATGCAAGAAATGGGGCTTCAATACAACAAGAAGTACACAAAATGCGCCAAGGTGGTGGGACAAGCCATGGGTCTCTACCATCCGCATGGCGACTCTGCGATTTATGACACGCTGGTGCGCATGGCGCAAGATTTTTCCCTGCGTTATCCGCTGATCGATGGCCAGGGAAATTTTGGATCGGTGGATAACGATCCTCCGGCGGCGATGCGTTATACCGAGTGCCGCCTGCAGCGAATTGCCGGCGCTTTGATGGAAGACATTGACAAAGAAACCGTCGACTTCGTTCCAAATTATGACGAGTCCACCGTTGAGCCGACAGTCCTGCCGACGCGTATTCCGAACCTGCTGGTGAATGGTTCTAACGGAATTGCCGTGGGCATGGCGACCAATATTCCTCCGCACAATCTCACTGAAATCGTTGAAGCGGCCATCATGCTGGTGAACGCTCCGGCCACGCCACTCAAAGAAATCCTAAAGATCGTAAAAGGCCCGGACTTCCCCACGGGCGCTTACATTTATGGCCGCAGCGGAATTGAAGCGGCGTATACGCACGGACGCGGCAAATTTATTATGCGCGCCAAGGCCGCGATTGAAGACCTGAACCAGGGACGCAAAGCAATCATTGTGCGGGAAATCCCCTACCAGGTGAACAAAGCGAAGATTGTGGAACGCATTGCCCAGTTGGTGAATGACAAAGTTATTGATGATATTTCCGACGTGCGCGATGAGTCCGGCCGTGACGGCATGCGCATTGTGGTTGAGTTGAAGCGCGGCGCTGAAGCCCAGATCATCCTGAACCAGCTATTCAAACATACGCAGATGCAGGAAAGCTTCAGCATGATTTTTCTGGCGGTGGTGAATGGCCAGCCAAAGGAAATGGGGCTGGTGCAGGCGATCCAGCACTTCATCGATCATCGGGTAGACGTGGTGCGGCGGCGCACGGTTTACCTGCTGGAAAAGGCCCGCGAGCGCGAGCACATTCTGGTGGGCTATAAGATAGCCCTCGATAATCTCGACGAAGTCATAAAGATTATTCGCGGATCGGCTAACCGGCAGGAAGCAAGAGAAAAGCTGGTGGCAGCCAAGCTTCGCGTGATGGACAAAGGCTGGGCAAAAATTCTTGCCGAGTCGGGAACGTTAGCGCGCAGCGGCGTGCTGGATGCCCGCCAGGCGGATGCTATTCTTGATTTGCAGTTGTACCGGCTGACCCGTCTCTCGCAGGATGAAATCCTAAAGGAGCTGGAAGAGATTCGTGTGAAGATCGCTGAATACGAATCCATTCTGGCTTCAGACAAAAAGCTGCGCGCCGTGATTGTGAAAGAGCTTGAAGAAGTAAAAGAGCAGTTCGGTAACAAACGCCGCACTGAGATCACCGACGAATCCACGGAAATCACGCTGGAAGACCTCATCGCCGACGAACAGGTGATCGTGACCGTCTCACATAGTGGATATCTTAAGCGGACGCCGCAATCCATTTATCGGCAGCAGCGGCGCGGCGGGACCGGACGCACGGGAATGAAGACCCGCGAAGAGGATTTTGTTGAATATCTTTTTAGCGCGTCCACGCATTCCTATCTGCTGGTGTTCACCAACACCGGCCGCGTGTATTGGCTGAAGGTGTATGAAGTGCCGGACGTAGGCGCTGCGGGCAAGGGCAAGCATATCGGCAACCTGGTGGCATTGCAGCCCGGCGAAACCGTGCGCACACTGCTGGAGGTCCGCAATCTGGAAGAAGAGAACCGCTATATTTTCTTCACCACCAAAAAAGGCACCGTCAAGAAAACCCCGGTAAAAGATTTCTGCAACGTGATGTCACGCGGAATTATCGCCATCGGCATCGACAAGGACGATGAACTCGTAGCGGTGCGACTGACAGACGGCAACCAGATTGTCTTCCTCGCGTCGCATGAAGGCCAGGCAATCCGCTTCGGCGAAGAAGACGTCCGCTCCATGGGACGGCCAGCCTATGGCGTCCGCGGCATGGATCTGGACAAGAACGACTACATCGTGGGCATGGCGGTCACTCCGAAAGAGCTCAAGAAGACCAACGGCAAAGACAAAGACGGCAAGGCAACGGAAGAGACGGTTCCCAGCCTGATCCTGAGCGTAACCGAACAGGGCTATGGCAAACGCACCCCAGTGGAGGAATACCGTTTGCAGTCACGCGGAGGCAAAGGCGTGATCAATGTAAAGACCACGGCGCGCAACGGAAATGTCGTTGGAATCATGCTGGTGGACGAATCGTCTGAAGCCATGCTCATCAGCCAGTTCGGCAAGATCATCCGCATTGATACTAAGACCATCCGTGAAGCTGGCCGCTCCACCCAGGGCGTGCGCCTGCTGCATCTGGAAGAGGGCGACCGTGTGGCATCAGCAGTGGTACTGCAAGAAAAGGTTGAAGAAGAGCCGAACGGGACGCTATTGCAGTAGCAGAATATGGAAATTAAGAACGCCTCCCGCAAGGAGGCGTTCTTATTTGCAAACCTGAGTTACTAAGAAAGCTAGTCCAATTGTTACGCTCTACGTTTATACGAAATCGTGAACTGATATCCCGGGTTTGGCGGAAAGAGTTCCGCCACTTTCTTCAGGCGTTCAGCCAACGCTGAGGGCGCAAGCAAAGGATAGTCGCGTTCGCGCAGCTCGTAATAATCAACGTCCAGGCAGAGTGAGAGCATGTAGATCGCAATCGAGTCACAAAAAGCAGCGGCCATGTAATCTGATTTGGCCTTTTCGTCCATGTGTCCGGAGGCATCCATCTTTGCCAGCCTGCGGAATTCATGTGCATCCAGGCTGGTTTCACCGCGTACGCCCTTTTCCGCCTGCGACCAGACCAACTCGCCAAATTCCGGTGAGATTCCTGCCTTATCCACAAACGCGTGCCCCACATTGATATAAAACTCAAATGCAATGGCAAAACGCTCTTCCAGCAGGCGCGTCGAGATAAAAACGCACTGGGCATTGCCGGAATCAATGTTGCGATGGCACAGCGCCCCATCCGGTGGCTGGCCTTCAAAGCGTTCGGCCACCAGGGTCTTGTCGCCCTCGCCAATAGCGAGCGGGACAAAATAGAAGGCCTTGCGGTCCAGTGCCGCAGCTATGGCGAGCGGCACGGCATGCACAATCCGTTCCAGGTCATCGGATGGGAGCATGACCTCGCCGGAAGTTGTATAGCAGATACCGTTAGCTGCCTGAGTGACTCGCGCATCGCGAATAATCTCTTGCGCGGTGCGGAGTTGCGCATTGACTGCCTGACTCACGTTATTATTCTAACGTACAGTTCATTTTGTGGTCTTGTAGCGTCCTTATGAAGAAATTTTTTTTGAGTGCCGGCATTGGAATCGCCTCCGGCGTGATTACCTTCTTTCTGTCGGTTGCGTTCCTGTGCGTGGTTTTGCTGGTGCTTCGCGCTGCCAGCCATACCACGCCCGATATGACTCTTGCTTACAAAGCAGCGATCCCGGTAGCGATTCTGGCTGCAATTTGCGGTTTTACCATCGCTCTCATCCGTGTTGGACGGCCCCGGGCCGTGCGGTAACGGCCATTTTGCTTCAGTCATTGCGAAATGCCAGCGCGGCGAAGCCGATGCTGCCACTATCGACCCCGAGGGTCTTAGCGGCTGCCGCAGTGGCGGCTTAATGAATCTTCACAAGCATGAATTTGACCCTGTTCCCAAAGGCATATAAACTTTTCTGCCCGCCACTCAGCCGAATCTATTAAGGAGAAACAATGCCCTCGTTAAAGCGCCTTATTTCATTTTTCGCGGTACTCGCAATGGCCGCCGCGCTCCAATGCAGTGCCCAGGAAAAAGTTGATCTGGATGCGATAACCAGGATCCGCTATGAAGGCTTTCATAATTCAAAGATCATGGAGATTGCCAGCGGATTGATGGACCAGATCGGGCAGCGCCTCACCGGATCGCCCAATGTGAAGAAGGCCAATGAGTGGACCCGGGACAAGCTGAAGGAATTTGGTTTGGCCAACTCACATCTGGAGCCGTGGGAGCCATTTGGCCGCGGATGGGCTAATGAATATATAAACGTCCGCATGATTTCTCCCGATATCGCAACGCTCATTGCCTATTCCAAGGCATGGACGCCCGGCACGAACGGCACCGTTCACGGCAGCGTTGTTAGAGTGAATATCCGCACGCCACAGGACATAGCGAAATATAAAGGCAAGCTGGCTGGAAAAATCGTCCTGTATGGCGACGATCCTGAAGTGAAGCCTTCAGTAGAGCCGCTTTCTGAGCGATACACCGAGAAGTCGCTGGCCGATATTGAGAATTACCAGATTCCCAGTGAGCGGAATGATGCCCGTTTTCGCGAATTTGCCCAGCGCGCCCGGCTCGCGCGCCAGGTCAACAAGTTTTTTGATGAGGAAAAAGTTCTGGCCATCATCGACCACAGCCGGGGAGCCATCGGCGGTGGCACAGTCTTTGTGCAGCAAGGCGGCTCTTACAAAATGGGACAGACCGTGGGAAGCCCGCAGATCACATTAGCCACGGAACATTGGACCCGGATCGCGCGCATTCTGGCGGAAAAGAAAGACGTTGAGCTGGAGCTGAACGTAAAAAATGATTTTTATGACGGCCCAGACTCAATGACCCAGAATGACACCATTGCGGAAATTCCCGGTACTGACAAAAAGGATGAAGTTGTAATGCTGGGCGCGCACCTTGATTCCTGGCACGCCGGCACAGGCGCAACAGATAACGGCGCAGGCACCGTTGTAATGATGGAAGCGGTGCGCATCCTGAAAGCGCTTGATCTCAGGCCGCGGCGCACCATACGCATTGGCCTATGGACGGGTGAGGAGGAAGGGCTGCTGGGCTCAGAGTGGTATGTGGCGCACCACTTCGGCTCGCGGCCTGAGTCGAAGGACCCGGAGCGCAAAGGAGACCCTTCAGTCCGTCGCCGTGAAAATGGCCCAATGACGATTAAGTCTGAGCAGGCCAAGGTCTCAGTTTATTTCAACGTGGATAACGGTTCGGGAAAGATCCGTGGCGTCTACATGCAGGAAAATGCGGCCGTGCAGCCGATTTTTGAATCATGGATGAAGCCGTTCCACGATCTCGGCATGGATACGCTCACCATGCGCAACACCGGCGGAACCGACCATCTTTCCTTTGACGCGGTGGGTATCCCGGGATTTCAGTTCATCCAGGACCCGCTGGAGTACGATACCCGGACCCATCACTCCAATATGGACGTCTATGACCGTCTTCAGCCGGAAGACTTGAAGCAGATGGCCGTGATTGTTGCGTCGTTTGTTTATATGGCGGCGCAGCGCGACCAGATGTTCCCGCGCAAGCCGATTGAGAAGGAATTGCCGCCACCACCGCCGGTTGAAGACGATGAGAATGCAGCTCCCGCTTCGCCAGTGACGAATCCTGCCGTAGCGGATAGGCCACAGCAACCCCGTCCGGCAGAGCAAAGGCCACAGGCGCAGCCAATCCCGACTCCAAAGCCGTAATCTAACGGTGAATTTAGGGCCAGACTGATGGCGGAGAGCGTGAGATTCGAACTCACGATACCCTTCCGGGTATGCCGGTTTTCAAGACCGGTGCCTTCAACCGCTCGGCCAGCTCTCCGCAATTGGCAGACTTACTTAAAATAGATTATCACTTGTGCCTGACTTGCGGGGCCGGCTGCGAATCGAGCTGTTGGCCCCCCAACATAATTTCCATTCCTAGCCCAAGATGCCGGGTATGGTGCTGCCACTATGAGCGTGGCTTGCGCATCGGACTTTCTTGGCGCGCTTTTCACTCAGCCGTCCATCGCTGGATGCGCACGCTAGTCAATGTGGAAGCTTCCCATGTCTGGGCTGCATCCAACGGAAATAACAGCCAATGGGAGATGTGTGATGAGTACACAAAAAGTGGTTGAACTTCCACGCCAAACTGTTGCCAGCATAAGTCCTGTTACAGGTGAATTGCTGCGGGAGTTTGAGCAGCACTCGGATAATGCGGTTGAAAGCAAGATTACACTCGCGGCCTCCGTCTTCCGTGAATATCGCAAAGTTCCGTTTGCAAAGCGGGCCGCCATGATGAGGCAAGCGGCCGAAATCCTGGAAAAAGAAAAAGAGACATTTGGCCGGATCATGACTCAGGAGATGGGAAAAACGCTGAAATCTGCCATACAGGAAGCAGAGAAGAGCGCAATTGGCTGCCGGTACTACGCTGAAAATGCAGAGCGCTTTTTAGCGGACGATGAGGCCAAAACAAATGCCACGAAGAGTTTTGTGCGCTATCAGCCAATTGGCCCTGTGCTGGCAGTGATGCCCTGGAATTTTCCTTTCTGGCAGGTATTTCGATTCGCTGCCCCCGCACTCATGGCAGGCAATGTTGGACTGCTGAAACATGCTTCCAATGTTCCCCAGTGCGCGCTGGCCATTGAGGAAATTTTCCGCCGCGCCGGCTTTCCTGAGGGTGCTTTCCAAACCCTCCTGATTGGTTCAGACCGGGTTAGCAAAGTGATTTCTGACCGTCGCATCGCCGCCGTTACGCTTACAGGTAGTGTGGGCGCGGGCAGCAGTGTTGCGACTGTAGCTGGCAAGGAAATTAAGAAGACTGTTCTCGAGTTGGGCGGCAGCGATCCGTTCATCGTAATGCCGAGCGCACAACTTGATCGCGCGGTGGATACCGCCGTGCAGGCCAGGGTCGTCAATAACGGGCAATCTTGTATCGCGGCCAAGCGGTTTATCGTGCACCAGCAGATTGCTGAAGACTTTGAGAAGAAGTTTGTAGCGCGCATGGCATCTCTCAAAGTTGGAGATCCGATGGATGCGGAAACCGACGTTGGTCCGCTTGCCACAGCAGACGTGCTAAAGGGCCTTGAAGAGCAGGTCAACAAAACGGTGGAAATGGGCGCACGTGTGTTGCTTGGTGGAAAGCGGCTGGAACGTAAAGGCAATTTCTTTGCTCCAACCGTGCTCACTGATATTCCAGAGGGATCGCCGGCGTTTGTCGATGAGCTTTTTGGTCCAGTTGCATCTCTTTATCGTGCCAAAGACATGACGCATGCGATTGAGATCGCCAACAACTCGATTTTTGGGCTGGGCGCTTGTGCGTGGACCAATGATCCGTCTGAGCGGGATATGTTCGTTAATGAAATTGAATCGGGCATGGCGTTTATCAACGGCATGGTCTCTTCGGATGCGCGCATTCCCTTCGGCGGAGTCAAGCACTCAGGTTATGGGCGCGAATTGAGCCATCACGGTATCCGTGAATTCGTGAATGTGAAGTCAGTTTGCATTCAGGAATCAGAGCCGGGAAAGAGCCAAACAGAGTGAGCGGCAATCCATTCAAGTTTGACTAACTTTTTGCAATTGGCGGTCATGCGCCATTTGAATCACTACCGGTTCCAGCCGGTCAAATGCTTCTTGCAGAATGCCGCGGGAAGTGGCAAAGCAGATGCGCACGTGACCGGGGGCTCCCGGGCCGAACCACTGAGGAGCCCCTGGAACCAGGGCGACGCGGGCCCGTTCACGCAAATGCTGGCAGAGTTTCTCTGCGTCGTCGGTGAGACTGCGGACGTCAGGAAACACCACGTATGTTCCTTGCGGTCGATTCGCTGTTACTCCCGGCCATTTCTTCAGGCGATCCAGCACGTAATCTCGCTGGGCTTGCAGGTGGCGGACAAATTCAGCCAGCCATTGGCGGCCATCGGTGAGCGCGGCAATCACCGCCACTTGCGACAACACTGAAGCGCCATAAACCGTGCTTTCCGCGTCGGAGGCGGCAACAATTTCTTTCTTCCACGCTGGATCAGGGCAGATCAGGCAGCCTACACGCAGTCCAGCCAGCGCAAAATTTTTGGAGAATCCGTACACGGTCACAGTATTGTTGGCGATTTCCGGCGAGATGGAAGCCAGACTGACATGGCGGTGTGGAGTGTACACAATATCAGACCAGATTTCATCAGACACAATACGTAAGCCGCGCGAAATTACCCATTCCGCCACTTGTTGCTGCCACTGGCGCGAATACACCATGCCAAGCGGATTATGCGGATTGCAAAGCCACAACATGCGTGTGCGTCTGGTGAGCCGGGAATCCATGCCTGCAATGAATTGCTGCGCCGTGGTTGCCGGATCCACCGGTACACGCACAGGCACGCCACCTGCGCGCTGCACCGTATGGTGCAGCAGAAAATCTACCGGATCGGGAATAAGCACTTCATCACCAGGCACCAAGCTGGCACGCGCTACAACAGCCATGCCGGAAGCGGCGCTGTCAGTGGCGAAAACTTCTTGCGAGTTGCAATCCATTTGCCGTGTGTCATGCATCCAGCAGGCCACGGCTTCACGGAATTGCGGCAGCCCTTCCGGTGGACCATAACTGAGCACGCCATCGCGCACATGGCGCACAAGTGCTTCCTGAATGGCAGGAGAAATGGGAAAGTCAGGATCGGCGGCCGTGAGCGGAATAACATCGACCGGCTGTTGCGCCCAGCGCATATTGAAAGCCCGTTCACGCAGTAGGTCCAAGCGGACAGTGTTATCCGAAAATGCGCTTGGCTCAAAATGGTTCGACTCCGCAATAGGCAACAGTACGGTGCTGCCGATCTGAGGCGAAAGAAAATGCCGGGTCAACTCACGTCCTTTGTCCACGTAGGGCGCGCACTGCTCGCGCCGCATCGCTGAATACTCGGCAAGAGATCCCTCCAGGCTAATGTCTGTCTGCGCTGTTACATGCCCAAGCTTTTCTGCAAGAGCAACCGTATCTGCCATCGCAGACGTGACACCCTGGCTGGTAAAAGGTGATAGCGGGTGTGCAGCATCGCCCACCAGCACCAGATTGCCTCGATAGAACATGGGAATGAGGTCCGTATCCAGTGGTCGCCAGAAATGTGTTCGGGAAAAGTCCGTGATGCTAAGGAGATGCGGGATTGGATCCGTCCAATCACCAACGAGGCCCTTGAGGAATGCATAGCGGGCCTGCGCGGCATCTTCGCCGCTTTCAGGTGGCGGAGGAAAACGCTTCGAATCAAACTGGACGTACCAGACGACCTGCTCGGCATCAACGGACAGCGCTCCCAATGCAATGCCGCCACCCGCGGCAAAAAACTTATTGAAATTGTTTCTGGCCCATTGCGCTGTACTCACACAGTGCACCAGTCCGACAATTTCCTGGACTTGCGCATGGGGTGATGGCCAGTTGGGAAACAAAGCCTGCCTTGCTCGTGAGTGAATGCCTTCAGCGCTGATATAGAGGCCTGCCTTTACGATTGCGCCATTATTCAATTCCGCTTGTGTGACATTCCCGGCAGAGTCAAACTCAAATTTCGCAAGTTCTGCGTCGAAAACTGGCGCGCCCTGGGCGGGTAATGCGCGCATCAGTGCACCAATCAGATCGCGACGCCGGAGGCTGATCGTACCCGCAGGCAAAGGCTGCTCATAGAGGACATGGCCATTGGAACTTCGGCAATAATAGCGAATGAGCGGCGATCCACTGTTTTGCCCAAGCTTTACGCCAAAACCTTGCAGGCAATTGATGCCCTCTGGCATCAGGATAAAGCCCATTCCCGTCTCGTGGCCCTCGCGTAACCGCTCATAAATTCTGCAGTGGTGC
Organism: Candidatus Angelobacter sp.; assembly: GCA_036488825.1. Classification (GTDB taxonomy): domain Bacteria; phylum Acidobacteriota; class Terriglobia; order Terriglobales; family Acidobacteriaceae; genus Angelobacter. The sequence goes on along the minus strand of DASXGZ010000018.1, from coordinate 116,182 downwards.
CCTTGCGCACGCAATGCAATTGCGGCCATCAGTCCGGCGACCCCCGCGCCAAAGATCGCGATATCCATCTACGCTCCAAAAAGTAGCTTGAAAATTTCAGCGTGCGTATCTGCCCAGATGCAGAAAAGTTCTTACGGGTGGCAATCACCTTCCCAACGCGCTTCTAGTTGTGCAATCCAGCGGGTGAGCGAGCTTTGCGCCAGCAAAAGGGCAGTAGGCGCTCCGGCGCAGCGCGCGCCGACAATGATGGCATCGTACATTGGTGTCTCCTGGCCTGGCGTGTTCTCGATCAACCTCCGCCAAATGTATACAGCGGGATATATATAGGTTGTTGCGGAAACGGCTGGAGCGTTACCCAACTTTCGCAGAAAAAGATTAGAATTTCTAGATTTTTCTGATGGAATCGCGAGTACCTGTTTATTTGCGCACCAGGCATGGATAAGGTGAATAAATGAAAACAAACCTCGAAATTATTAAAGGAATTTATGCCGGTGATGCGGAGCAGATTGCCAAGAATTTGCAGTCTGCGCTGGCTCCGCATTTTGAATGGACAGAAGCCGCAGGCTTTCCGTATGCCGGTACCTACCACAGCATGGAAGAAGTAGGAAAAAATGTGTTTGCCCGGCTGGCTACGGAATGGGATGGCTATCGCGCAGACGTGGACAAGTTTTATGACGCTGGCGACACCATCATTGTCACTGGTAGATATCTGGGAACCTACAAAAAATCCAAAGGCGTGATGGATGCGATGTTTGCGCACATCTGGAATTTTAAGGATGGCAAGATCGTGAAATACACCCAAAACGTGGATACCAAAAAGGTGTGGGACGCGATTGAGGGAAAATGAGCTGGGCTTTCCGGACGCGCTTCAAAGGTGAAATAGTCGCGGAGTTTCTGCCTCCTGCCCGTGCAGGGAAAAAGCACAGGGTCATCATCCTGTGCGACGGCATGCCTTCTATTCCTAGAAAACAGCCGTTAATGGCGTTCCTAGCCGCAAGAGGCTATTGGGTCTTCTATCCTCGATACCGAGGATCATGGGAGAGCGGCGGAAAGTTCTTACAGCAATCCCCGCACAAAGATATTCTCGATGTAATTGACGAATTACCCACAGGATTTCGTGAACTTGCGTTCGGTCAGCGCTTTGCCTTGGGGCCGGATGAAATCTTTGTGATTGGCGGAAGTTTTGGCGGAGCGGCTGCCATTCTGGCGTCACTGGATGAACGGGTGAAGAAAGTGATTGCCAATTGCCCGGTGGTGGATTGGAGCACTTCGCGTGCTTCTGAAAAAGCGGAGACTTCAAACCCGAACTATGCCGCGTACATAAGAGAAGCTTTTGGCGGAGGATATCGCCTTTCAGACAGCAACTGGCGCAAGCTGCATGGCGGGAAATTTTACAATCCGGCGCATCATGCAAAAGAAATCACGCCAGCGAAAATCATGATGTTCCATGCCAAAGACGATCCATACGTGCCGTACAAGTCAGTCAAAGGCTTTGCCACTCGCACGCGCGTGAAGCTGAATTCTTTTGAACGCGGCGGCCATCTCAGCACGGAAATGATTGTGCAAAAATACTGGGTACGGATAAAGAAGTTTTTTGACTCGCCGAATTAGTGTTCATCATTTACCTGATTGTCGGCTGCACATGAGCGTTCATTGGCGCTCTGGGTTAGATCCCATTTTCTAGCCGAGCCTCAAGGTAAATTGGCTAGGTTGATCCTCTTCACACTTCCAGTGTGCCAATCAAGTCCGTAATCCGTCTCACCCGATTCTCAAAGCACCAACGCTGCACGCCGTCTACAATCTTTTCTGTGGCACAAGGGTCCCAGAAATTCGCGGTGCCTACCTGCACAGCGGCAGCTCCAGCCAGCATGAACTCGATTACATCTTCGGCTGTGGTAATGCCGCCCATGCCAATCACCGGAATCTCCACCGTGTGGGCGGCTTCATAGACCATGCGCAGGGCAATCGGCTTAATCGCCGGCCCACTCAGCCCCGCCGTTACGTTGGATATCCGTGGCTTGCGCGCTTTGGCATCAATGGCCATGCCCACAAAAGTATTCACCAGAGACACGGCGTCAGCCCCGGCATTTTCCGCCGACTTTGCCATTGCCGCAATGCTGGTCACGTTCGGTGAAAGCTTCACAATGAGCGGGCGCTTCGCCGCCGCCTTGCAACTGGCTACCAGTTCTTCCAGCAGCGCGCGGTCCGTGCCAAATACCATTCCTCCGTGCGCCGTGTTAGGGCATGAAACGTTCAGTTCATACGCTGCAATGCCTTCAGCTTCATTCAAAATGCGGATGGTCTCCTGGTATTCCTCCCGCGAATAGCCAAACACATTCGCAATCACCACCACGTTTTTCTTTGCCGCCAGCTTAGGCAGCTTCTCTTCAACAAACGCGCGCGCGCCAATGTTCTGTAGCCCAATCGAGTTCAGCATCCCGGCAGCAGTTTCAAACAGGCGGGGGGGCGGGTTGCCGACCATCGGCTCCCGCGAAAGCCCCTTGGTGACAAAACCGCCTAGTTTTTCCAACGTGACAATGTCCTCAAACTCAATGCCGTAGCCAAATGTGCCGCCAGCGGCAATCACCGGGTTTTTAAAGCCGATGCCGGCAAAGCTGACGCTCAGATCGGGCTTGCGCGAGATCGCCGCTTCCTGCGGTGGAGTGGTGGTAGCCATCTCTCTCAGTGTAACCGCTGCGCTTGTGCTGTGAAAATGACGAGAGGACAAGACAGCAGTGCGTTTTCAGAACACCATAAAGAACTAGAACCGCAGGACAATTCCGCCGCCAGCCAGGATATTGTGATGATGCAATCCACCGGAGCCGGTTGGCAGTCCGCTGAAAAAGCCAGTTCCCGGTTCTCCGCTTACAAAATCCCGTACCTCAGCGCGAAAGCCAAGCAGCGGCAGGCCTGTTTTGAAATCTAGACCGCCGCCATACTCAAGCGCGCCTTTGTTGGAAGGCGATCCTGAATCGGCTGCATAGCGGGCCAGCCCTCCGCCTACGCTTGCCCATGGCGAAATAGGCGAAGCAGGCAGCACCTTCAGCCTGAAGCCGGGTGTCACAAAAATGCTGGAAAGATGGTCCACCACCGTGGAAGGCGTGCTTGAGAAAGTTATCTTCTGTGAAGGTATGCCTGCCACCGGCACTTCCAGATACAGTGCAACCAGCTTGGCATCAAGCATGCGCAGGCCCAGTGCGCCTTCAAAGTAAATATGGTGCTCGGTCTTCAATTTTGAAAGCACAGAGGGGGATGAAAAGACCGATTGCTGGGAATCCGAAACGAAGGACCCTCCCGCCACAACCGCTACGTCCGCCTTTTGCGCTAATGCGAACGTTGAGGCGCACAACATAACAATCAGAATAGAAAAGCGCTTCATTGAAGCTCCTTTGTTGGCATTCATTTTTTATTTGGCGCTAAACGTGAGATGCAGATTAAGCGGCCTGCGGAACAGAAAAACCTGGTCCGCAGCAAAGGATTATGTGACGAAAGGTCAAGCCAATTTACGCCAACGCGATAACGTCAATCTCCACTGAAACATCTTTCGGCAGGCGGGCTACTTCCACCGTGGAACGCGCAGGCGGCGCATTCTTGCAGACTTTTCCGTACACCTCGTTCATCTGTCCAAACTCTGACATGTTCTTCAGGAAGACCGTAGTTTTCACTACTTTCTCCCAGCCGCTGCCCGCGGCTTGCAGGATAGCTGATAGATTCTGCAGCACGCGTTCGGTCTGCGCTTCAATCCCGCCTTCAATCAGGTTGTTGGTGGCCGGATCAATTGCCACCTGCCCGGAGATGAAGATGAATCCATTGGCCCTGATGGCCTGGGAATATGGCCCAATTGCTTTAGGTGCATTAGGAGTAGAAATTACGTCTCGGGTGAAGCTCATCTGTGGTTCCTCCGAAAAAGACTGCCGCTAATTTCCGCTGATAATAGTTGAAAAGACAAATAGATCCACAATACTTATATCAATTTGCGCTCGTTGGCGTTGATTCGCGGCCTAAATCCTCATCTGCGCTCATCAGCTAAATCTGCGGCGAATCATGCTTTATTCAATCTCTGCACATCGTGGATGCCCGGAATCTTCCGCAGCCCGCCGATCACGCGCTCCAGGTGCTTCACGTCTTCAATGTCGATGACAATATCAATCGTCGCCTGGCTGTCAGCGGTGCGGGCTTCAATATTGCGGATATTGGTGTTGTCATCGGAGATCACGGCCGTGAGTTGTTTCAGCATGGCGGGCCGGTCGTCACAAAAGACCGTCAATTTCACAGGATATGTGGCTTTGCCGGAAGGGGTTGCGGCTTTCACTGGCTTCGACCATTCCACGGCAATACGCCGGTCTGCTTCATACATCAGATTATTGACATTCGGGCAGCTCACAGCATGAACGGCAACGCCTTTCCCACGGGTTACATATCCGACAATCGCTTCACCGCGTATGGGATTGCAACAGCGCGCGCGATATACCAGCAGGTCGTTATAGCCCTTCACCTTGATCGCCCCGCCGTCCGCGCTTTGACCGAAGACTCGCCGGATCACAGTGCCAATCGTGCTGCTGGTCTTGCTTGGCTCTTCTGAAGGCGGCTGCTCGGATATTTCCGGGGAGAGCTTTGCCAGCACCTGTCGCGCGGAATACTTGCCGTAGCCGATCCCCGCCAGCAGGTCTTGTCCGCCGCCCAGTCCGTAATCCTTGGCGATAGCGTCCATTTCTTTGTCGTTGAAATCTTTTAGCGCCAGGCGGTATTTGCGCGCCTGTTTTTCCAGCAGCTTTCTGCCGATCTCAATCGCCCGCTCGCGCTGGTGAATATTCAGCCAGTGCCGTATCTTGTTGCGCGCGCGCGTGGACTTGGCAAAACCCAGCCAGTCGCGGCTGGGATTGTGTCCCGGCTGCGTCATGATCTCCACCACGTCGCCGTTGCGCAGCTTGTTCCGCAGCGGCACAATACGCCCATTCACCTTGGCGCCCACGCACGTGTGCCCGACTTCAGTATGAATGGCATACGCAAAATCAATTGCGCTGGCATCGCGAGGCAGGATCACCACCCTGCCCATCGGAGTGAAGCAGTACACCTCTTCCGGATAGAGATCGACTTTCAGCGTGGAAAGAAATTCGTTGGGATCCTTTACGTCCTGCTGCCACTCCACCACCTGGCGCAACCATGCGAGCCGCTGTTCGTCCTTGGCGCTTACCGGACTGCCATCTTTGTATTTCCAGTGTGCGGCAATACCTTCTTCCGCCATCTTGTGCATTTCTTCGGTGCGAATCTGCACTTCAAACTGGTGGCCATCTTCAGTAATCACTGTGGTGTGAAGTGACTGATAGAGATTGGGCCGCGGCATGGCGATAAAGTCTTTGATTCGCCCGGGAACCGGACGCCACATTTGGTGGATAGAACCCAGCACGGTATAACAATCCTTCACTGACTTAGTAATAATGCGCACAGCGAGCAGGTCATATACCTGGTCCACGGTAATGCGCTGCCGCAATAATTTCTGATGGATGCTATACAGCCGCTTGATCCGGCTTTCAACTTTGGCATCAACGCCGTTCTCGGTGAGCTTCTGTTGCAGGATTTTCACCGCTTTGGCCAGAAAACTTTCACCCGCTTTGCGGCGCTGCTCAATGGCCGTACGCACCTGGTCATAACCGATCGGATCGACGTAGCGGAACGAAAGATCTTCCAGCTCGCCGCGCACCTTGCCCATCCCCAGGCGGTGCGCCAAAGGAGCGTAAATTTCCAGCGTCTCTTTGGCCACCTGTTGCCGCCGTTCTTCCGGCAGATGCTTGAGCGTGCGCATATTGTGCAGCCGGTCCGCCAATTTGATCAGCACCACGCGGATATCATCCACCATGGCCAGCACCATCTTCCGCACGTTTTCCGCCTGACGCTCTTCCCGGCTGGCCAGATCGATTTTGTCAATCTTGGTAACACCCTCAACAATGTGGACTACCTGGTCGCCAAATTCGCGGCGTATGTCTTCATGCGTGACAGGGGTGTCTTCAATGGCATCATGCAGCAACCCGGCGGAGATTGCCGTGGAATCCAGCTTCATGTCCGCTAGCACTAGAGAGACTTCCAGAGGATGAATCAGGTATGGCTCGCCGGAAGCGCGGGTCTGTCCCTGGTGATGTTGCAGCGAAAAATTGTAGGCTTTGCGGATGATTTCCAGATCGTCAGAAGGACGGTTCTCGGCGACTTTGGCCAGCAATTGCTGGAACCTGGCCGTAAGCAGCTTCAGTTCTTTTTGCGAAGCGGGCTGCGGGTGTGTCGCCATATTCCATTATAGCTTGAGGCGCAAGGAGGCGTGAGCGAGGCGCAGCCGAGCGGGAGTCTCCTGCCGAAATCCCGAGCCGCAGCGAGGGATATATCTTTAAGAATGCAGGAGCCGCTTTGCGGGCGGTGAGCGCTGCGGGAGCCCACAGAGCGAAAACCTGAGCGCAGAGAACAATCTCCCCCGTAGCTTTTAGCTAATCCTCTTAACTCAAGTCCGGTTTCTCCTGCAGAAGCTTCGGGTACCTAGTTTTGCAGACAGGGCATCACTGTGGAATTCTGGTTCCCTGATGAAAAACCATTTGCCACCTGCCATCCATGAGCTGCCAGATGGAAGATCGCAAACTATGGCCCGTATGATAGGTAACCAACACCACGCCGGGGGTGAGCTCTCGTGCACCAAAATTCGCAACCGTAACCTGCAGGTCGACGGCCTCTTTCTTTAGCATCTCAATGATGGTTGTCTTGTCGAAAACTCTTCCAGAACTGCCAAATTCCATGAACTCATCAGCCAGGAGTTCAGCCACGGTTTCTGGCGAGTTACGGACACTCTTTTTGTGTAGAGCGGTTTCCAATTCAAGGAATTCGCTTGCTCGTTGGCCGCTGATTTTCATGTTCTATCCTTTGCAGCCCACACACCTGCGCCGTTGTCCCCTCACGGCGAAGAGAAATGGCTGCAGCTAACCCTGGCTTGATGGTACATCGAGGCTCTTACGGTCTCGCTCCTCCTATGTGTTGTCCCGTTTTCAGATCCACCTCAAACGGCACTTCTTTATCCGCGATTGCATCCCAGCCACGGCCTGTCAGCTTGTCTCCGCTAATTTCGGTAATGGTCAGCCCTTCCCAGGTGAGACGTTCCGTAGTCCACAAAATTCCTGAGCTGCCTAAAGCTGTAACGGAAGTAAAACCCGCGAAGAGCACTAAGCCTTGCTGTGTCAGTATTCGCAAATCCACCACTGGACTCTGCTCCACCCGCAGCCACTGCTGCGGATTTGCGGCGGTTACAACATAAGCATAGCCGCCAACGACAATGCAGAAAGAATCAGGATCAGGAGCTGAGCAGACCGCGCTGACCACCTGATCGGAATCAAATCCCAAGGCAAAAAATCCGACCCAAGCCGGCCCTTGCTGGGGCGTGACGCGCAGATACGCGCCGCTACGGTCGCCCTCCTCCAACTCCACCGGATAGTGATACAGCTTCTCTATAGGATGGACCGGCGGAGCCTCTTCCAGCATTCTGACTTCGTAGTTACGCGGAAAAGTAAAGTCAAAACGGAAGTGCGGTTTCATAGGAGATCTTGAATTGTGGGTCCCTGCATTCTTCCTCTTTATGCGCGACCCAGCGCGGCCACAAATTCATCGCGCACGCTCTTTACATGCACCGGCAGTTCCAACCGGCTTCCGTCTTCTATTACCGGGATGCTTGTTGAAATCCGTGCCAGAATGCGAGCCGATCAGCATGATGCGAATATCAATTATCGACATTATCTCGATCTTCAATGCGCCTTCCGATTAGGGCAGCTAGGTCTAAACGGAGGCGTGTTTGCGAGGGGAGTAAACATTTAGGGTCGCGATAAAGCAACCACGAAAGATTTTGGGTCAAATTTCGAAGGATAAGTCCTCTAAAAATCTCGGACAATATCCAGGCAGACTCAGCTGTCAATGGATGCTCTCGCCCTAAAGACTCACGGCATAAATCAACCACCTTACGTTGTAAATTCTCCGCGCTAATCAAATCACCCGCTCTTAAGAAATCCTCTGCCACACGATTCGCAGATTGGAGGGTATCGGGATGTTGAAATCCTAGATGTTCTTTGCGCAGGCTCAAGACCTCAGCGTGCATTTCTTGAGCTTCTGGTAATCGTCCGATAACCCTAAATACTTGTGCTAAGTCGTAAAGGGCAGTTAGGGTATCGGGGTGCTCCCGTCCCCAGCGAGAACTCCGTAAATCCACAATTTGATCGAGCAGCATCTTCGCTTCCTCATATTTACCCTGACCAAGTCTTATCACTGCCAGTTGCCGAAGCGATTGAAGTCTAGACTCGTGCTCATTTCCAAAAATCTTGGCATATGTATCGAGCAACTGCTCTTGCAATTCGCCAGCTTGCTCAAACTCTCCATGTAGATACAAGAACGTAGCGAAGTGTTCAATAGAAGCCCAAGTTAAGGGATCTTGTGGCCCGAGACGATTCCAGCAGATATCTTTAATCCACCTTTGGAGGTGGTAGCTGACAACTGCGTTCCCTCTCGATAGGAGGATACCTGTTAAGTTGTCTAGAGCCCTTAATCCTCGATGTTCCAACCAAGGGCCAGCAGTTTGACGAGAGACAGTGTCTCTTAGAGAGACGTCTTCTGGCTCGAGTTTTGAAAGCTGGCGAGTGGAATCAAATTGCCAATCGACAAAAGAAATCTGTCTGAATATGAACTCGGCTACTCTTTCGTGGACATTCTTGACACGAATGGGTAGGCCCAATTTGCTGCCATCTTCGACGAGAGGTATCAACCGATCGAAATCGGGCCCGGAATGTGAGCCAATCAACATGATCCGGATTGGATGGAAAAGAGCCTTACCCTTAACACCCGTTTCGTCTTTCACTTCATTCATTATTTCTTTGAATATCTCAGCGCTAAGCGCTGAACGTGATGCTATACGCTCCACGAACGCGCGCAAAATAAATGGAGTGCCTGGGTTCTCTAAGATTTCGCGGTTTTCTGGTTTTTCAAGTGCGTCAGCCGCTTCGTAGCTAAAGAAAATACTTGCACGGTGCGGCAATTCGGTCAGCTTATCAACATACGGTACAAGCAGTTGGGTGATGTTTGTAAGCCAACGAACAATATCCGAGTCTTGAGTTGATGATACAAATCCAGCGCGCTCAAAGAAAGGCAACGCCAGTTGAAGAGTTCTCTCGGGCGAACTCTCCTTGAGGTAATGCTTATTGAACCAACTCAATTTCTCCTGATCGAAAATAGCAGGAGAGTGAGTCACGCGTTCCAAAGAAAACTCTTTAATCAGTTCTTCTTTGCGAAAAACTTCACGATCGCCGCCGCTAGGTGCCCACCCCAGCATTGCAAGATAATTCATCAGTGCCTCAGGCAAAATGCCCATCTCTTTGAAGTGGGACACAGAGGTCGCCCCATGCCTCTTCGAAAGCCTTTCACGATCGGCCCCTAGGATCGTCGAAAGATGCGCGAAGACAGGCACAGGAAACCCAAGCGCCTCATATACTGCTACCTGCTTGGGTGTGTTGGAAATGTGATCATCGCCCCGGATGACATGAGTGATCTTCATCTCGGCATCGTCAATCACAACGACAAAGTTGTAAGTCGGTACGCCGTTGGATCGTACTATGATCGGATCGCTAATCACCTCATTGGGAAACTGCACATTTCCGCGGATGATGTCAAAAAATCCAATCGGATGTTGAGGGATTATCAAACGAATGGCCGCCGTTTCGCCGTTTGAAACACGTCGCTGTGCTTCTTCAGGCTCTATCGTTCGACATTTCCCTGAATATACCTGATGTCTTTGTTCTCGTAACGCCGCTTGGCGCTCGAGTTCGAGTTCCTCGGCCGAGCAAAAGCAATAATATGCTTTCCGCTCTTTGATTAATTGTTCAGCATAAAATCGATAGACACCTAATTTGTCTGACTGACGATATGGCGGATATGGGCCACCTACATCGGGCCCCTCATCCCAATCCAACCCGAGCCATTTCAAGTTCTCGAGAAGTTGAGTCTCATATCGGGCTTCACTTCGCTCGATATCTGTGTCTTCTATCCGCAATATAAATGTGCCATCCATTTTTCGGGCGAATAACCAGTTATATAGTGCCGTGCGCACATTCCCGATGTGGAGTTCCCCTGTGGGCGAAGGGGCAAAACGCACTCGAACTTTGTCGGTAGCCATCAAAGTTATGTTAGCAAAACAGCATGAATTCTATCGAATTAGCAACATTCTGAGCCCTCTTGACATCTGAACTAAACGACAGCAGCTCGGGATTCCCTAATCATGCCTTCCAGTGCCATCGGCCCCCTTATTCTCTTTATCGCTCTTTTGCTCACCGCTGCGCATTTGCTCGGCTATCTGTTTGCCCGCCTGCGCCAGCCGCGCGTGATCGGAGAAATTCTGGCTGGCTGCATCCTCGGACCGTTCGTATTGGGCCGCTGGGCCGCGTACACGCATTTCCTTCAACTGGACATTGCCGCTCCCCAGAAGAAAGCCGCGCTTGATCTGCTCTACTATCTCGGCCTGCTGATGCTAATGTTTCTTTCGGGCGCGGAAACCAAGGCGCTTTTCCAGAAACATGAGCGCAAGCAGATTGGCTGGCTGGCTGCCGTAGGCACCGCTCTGCCGTTCTTCATTATGCTGGCATTGGGATCTGTGCTGCCACTGGGCTGGTTCATGGGCGTTAAGTCCAGCCGCGCTTCTCTGCTGCTGGTGATGAGCATTGCCGTCGCGGTGACTTCTATTCCTGTCATCTCGCGCATCTTTTTCGATCTTAAAATCCTGCACACACGTTTTGCCCGGCTAGTGCTCGGCGTGGCCGTGCTGGAAGATATTGTTCTCTGGGCAGTTCTGGCTATCGCTACCGCAATCGCCGATTCCACAGGGCTCCCGACGCGAAAGATTGCTTTGCACATCGGCATCACGCTGGTGTATTTCATTCTGGGACTAGTTCTGTTTCCGCGCGCCACCAAGCGTATTTCGAAATCACGATTCAATTTGCTGGCCATCAACTCGCCGGTTACCTTCACCCTGCTGATTGCATTCGCTTATGTTGCTGTGGCCGGCTTGCTGGACGTAAACCTGGTTTTCGCGGCTTTCCTTGCCGGCTTTGCCGTATCACGCAAGCGGCTGGGAGATGCCCTGGCAACGATCTCAGGTTTCTCCTTCGCTCTCTTTATTCCGGTCTATTTTGCGCTGGTGGGCTACAGCCTGATCTTTGGCAAAGCTTTTTCTGTCTCGATGCTGCTGGCATTTCTTGCCGGAGCATGTGTTCTGAAGCTTTTGGCGGTTGCGCTGGGAGCACGCCTGGCCGGTTTTCGTGGCCTTGATGTCACCAACCTTGCCGTGGCGACCAACGCCCGTGGCGGCCCCGGCATTGTGCTGGCCAGCGTAGCTTTTGAGGCCGGAATTATCAGCGCGGCGTTTTATACGACGCTAGTTCTTGTCGCCGTTCTAACGTCACAAGCGGCTGGAGCATGGCTGGAGTTTGTCCTGCGTAAAGGCTGGCCGTTGCTCTCAGTCGATACACCTGCAATCGAGGTGGCTGCAGAAGATAGTTCGCCGGAACAGTTGGTGGCGTGATCGAGAAGCATTTTAGTTGTCAGCACTCAGACAAAGCGAACTGGCAATGCAATTGGCCAAATGTCCAGCCGCAAATCACTACGAAACGCTGCAACACCCTCAATCCGAGACGATGTATTTGAGTTATCTTCACAGTGCGTTCCTCTGTTATCCCATTTGTCATCAGCAACTCCGTCGAGCGACAAAGGGCGCTATCATGGAGGACAAAACATAGAATCTCAAAAGGCTTCAGATACCACTCCCCCACGATCAACGCAGCAAAGGTGGTCGGCTCTCGTGCAGCGCGCTGAAAAATTGGGTTCTGTCCAGTGTGAGGCCATGCGTCAAGCCAATCACCTCTTCCAGACCTTGCTGCACGAACGCATTCGGAATTGAGATACACAGCCCTCATGTCCAATCGAAGGCCCATCACGCCTGAACTTCAGAAGCTCATGAGAGACAAAAGCTGAAAGCCCCAAATTGCTTTCACAATCTGAGGGGCCGCAAGTGACGTCAGATCTGGTAAGCCGAATTTTGTAACGGCATTGCTGCCGTTGACGGTCATTCCTCTTATTCAGCCTTCATAAGCCAGAGCAGGCCAGTAGATTTATCCTGGCCTGCCAGTGAATTTGACGTCCTGTTCCTTCTACTGTTTCAGGCCGTACACGTCGAGTTCACCCTGTGGATCGGCTGCGGTGACCGGGTCATGCGCGGTGCCCATAAAGACTTTGCCGTTGGCGACGATCGGGGCTGTGAACTTGATTCCGAATCCGGGAGCGTCGGCTGAATTTTGCGAGCTGTTATAAAGCTCGTGAGTAAGGTCTGTGGCGTCATAGGCGTGCAGAACTGCCGTGGACGGAGTGGCAGTGAACGGGTCTTGCACCGGATGGACGTGGTCGATCATCCAGACAATTCCATTCTGCGTGCCATTCGCGGAAATGAATGGCGTGCCGCCGTAACTGAATGGGTTGATGACGGTGGAAGCCGATGGGCCCTGGACGAACTGTCCGCCCTGGAACAAGAACTGCCGCAGCGGCCCCGGAGCGGCTGCAATGTAAGCCGATCCGTTAAACCATGCGGCTGTGGCATAAAAAGCATAAGGCGCGCTGTCACCAATGACTGTGTTGCTATGGTTGTCCACGCAGCTTCCGCTGGAGTGGCTGTTCTGCGTAAACCAGAAGGATTGCGACGCGCCGGCGTCATTGGGCTGCACTCCGCCAAGGCTGGTGGTGTTGAGCAGGTACATGTGACCGGCTTTTCCACCCACCAGAAGACGCTGCTGGCCAGGAATGAGCAGCGCGCCGCCGGAGGAAAGATCGAGATCACGACATTGCAGGAAAGCGAAGTCCTGAGGCGTGAAGTGATCGACTACGTTCAAATGCGAATCAACGCGCAGCACAGAGTCTCCCCATTCTGGGCCGCCATCATACGGGCCGTTTCCGGTGGTCAGGTAAACATTGCCCTGCTCATCGGCCACAGGACCGCCGCCGCCCATCCAGACTCCGCCTGCACCGCCGAACTGGCCGTACCCGTCAGCGTTGGGACTCATATTGAGCACGCCAGTCTGCGTGAGTGATGCTGCGTCATACGCCAGCACCCAGCCGGTAGGACAAGCGGAAAAGCCGAGATAGATTGTTCCGCCGGAAAGCAGCAGCGCGGCACGTTGCAGGCATGCAGGCGTGAGGGTGATCACCCCATTTACCGACTCAGCGTTTGTTCCCGGAACGGAGGCGTGGATCACCACTGGGCTTCCGGCCCGCTCCTGTCCGTTGAGAATGCTGATGGCATGCAGGCGGAAGAAGGATGAGCCTGCGGTGTTCTTTTGCGACGTGAACACATACATGGTCTTGCTGCTTAGATCGATAGCTGGAGTGGAAGTGAGTCCCTGGAACGGCTTGGGATTTCCTCCCGCCTGCGGAGTCTCTCCGGCTTGCAGCAATGAGACTTTCCAGAGTGGACTGCCGTCGCCAAAATTATCAGCGTCAAAGGCGTACACGCTGGCCTTTTCCGTGGCGGCAAAGACGACATTGTGCGTGGCTCCATTGATGTTCAGGCCAGAAGCATATAAAGGCTGGGCATACATGTAACTGTCTACCGAATATGAGAACAACTTGCCGAAGCCTAAAGGATTTACGTTAGCAGGCGTGAGCGTCGCCTCTCCGCTGTTCAGGCCGCTACGGCCGTTGTCCATGTGCCAGGTGAGCACGTTTGCGGAGCCTGACGCCAGAGGCGGCCCGCTGACCGTCACCATCGCCGATGTAGTTTGCGTTCCACCAGGGCCGGATGCTTTGGCAGTGTAAGTTGTTGTCGCTGAGGGCATAACCACAATGCTGCCGTTCGGGCCTTCTGTGCCGACGTTGTTATCAATGATGATCGCGGTTGCATTTGTTGAAGACCATGTCAGAGTCGAGGGACCGCCGGGAGCAACGGTTGCGGGTGACGCTACGAGCTGTACGGTTGGCGCGGCTGAAGACGTGGTGGGTGAGGGAGACGGATTCGGTGTGGGTGTTGGTGAAGCCGTATTGGCCTTTACGCCGCCGCATCCGGCCAGAATAAGCAGGGCGGAGGCGGCTAGGGAAATTTTAATTACGGCTGAACGGTGAAGGCAAGAAAAGCGCGTAGACGAATTTGCGTTTGCATCTGGTGTCATATTGGACTCATCCTCCGGTCAAAATCGCCGGCAATTGGGACGTTTGCGCGATTTATCGCAAGACGACTGTCCAGGGGCCAGGACGTGTGCGTTCTAATCAATAGAGATGCAGCAGCTCTGGTCAGAGATGTGCCTGCTCACAACTGCTGGATGAAAATTTTGTGAATAAAAAAATTACTAGAGAGAAAAGCTTGCTGAGAGTGGTGTAAGAAATTACTAAGAAACCACGCGGAAAAAACGATTACAGTTCTCTCCGCGTCTGTTCAGCACGAAAGTACCTTTTACCTCTGCCCTGAGCCCGGCGCTGGTTGCATGGATGTCTGGTCCTTGCCCAAATCTCCGAAGGGCCACAACCCAAAAGCTTTCAGGAAGACATCGCTATGTTTTTCCCTCAGCATCTTGGCGGTTTTCTCCGGAGGCCAGGGGCTGGCAAGGCGCTCAGGGCGGTCGGCGATCCAGAAAAGCAGTCAAGCCCATGACGGTAGCGTCACGGGTGAGGAGGTCAGGTTTCACTTTGTCAAAGGTATCCACGGCGGAATGGTGAGTGTACTTATATTCGGGCGAATCTTGCCCCATGTTGATGCCCGGCAGTCCAGCCAGGATGAATGGGCCTGCGTCCGTGCCGAAGACAGTATTGTCGTCCACGTCAACCTCGCCAAAAGCTTTTACCGAGTCAGCAAACTTCTTGACCGCCGGAACAAGGTCATCGCGGCCGCCCATATCCAGCCTTACCACTGGGCCTTGGCCGTTATCCAGAATCACAGCAGCCACGTGGTTCGGCAATTCATCTTTGTGCATTTTGGTGTAAGCCAGCGAGCCGAGCAGCCCCTGCTCTTCTCCGGTAAACAGCACAAAGCGGATGGTGCGTTTAGGTTTAAAGCCGCTGAGTTTGATGGCCTTGGCTGCGCCCAGAGTAGTAGCAACGCCGCAACCGTCGTCAGTAGCGCCCTCGGCAAGGTCCCAGGAATCAAGATGGCCGCCCACAACAACCACCTGTTCAGGATTCTCAGTGCCGCGAATTTCGCCCACCACGTTGGCCGTATCCACCGGCCCGCTGGTCACGCGGTTTTGTACATTAACTTTTAACCGCACGGGTTTGCCCTGATCGACAAAGCGCTCGAGCTGCTGCTGGTCTTCTGCAACCATGCTGACGACCGGGATTTCATAATAAGTATCAAAGCCCATCGCGCCGGTGTGAGTCAGGTGCATGCCCGTCGCCAACGATCCTCCCTGTCCGCCGATGACCGCCACGGCATGGACCTCATGCGCCTTCTTAAGGAAGTTGCCGAGCTTGGCAAATCCCGCCATGTCGGGAGGCGGAGCAGAGCCCTTTTTCACAATCAATAGCACCTTGCCGGCCCAGGAAGCGGAGTTGTTCTTCATCTCATCTTCAAGCTTATTGATGTTCACTGGCACAATCTCGGCTTCTTCACCACCTTCTTTGGTGGATCCGACCCAGCCCATGGAATCCACAGAGAGCTTGCGATGAGTGGGCACTACGATTTCGGCTTCGGCCACACCGCGCGTCCAGCCGCGCGAGATCTGCCACTTTTCCGCGCGCACATTGTCCAGGCCCATGGCGCGCATTTTATCCATCCCCCATTGCACTGCCTGGCCTGCCTGGGGCGAGCCGGTCACGCGGCCGCCAATATAGTCGGAGAGTTCTTCCAGATCGTTATAAGCTTCAGTGCTCATCATGCCCTGCCCTGCAATGGCTGTGAGCGCGGGCATGGTGCCATCCTGTGCCGGCGCAGCGGGCTCCGCAGGATTGGCTCCCAGGCTGTGAAGCGAAAAGGAGAAAAACAAAATCAGTCCAGCGCCGATTGTAAAAGACAGGGATTTACGCATGAGTTTGTACCTCTGGAGGCGGATCAGAATTGAAAGCAGATTATATCCTCTTATTGAGACGCGCCGGCGCAACGACCGTAAGCGCCTGAAGAGTCATTTACAATGTGTCGCGAAACTTTCATGATTTAAACTTATGAAAACCTCAACACTGTTGGTTGTCCTGTGCGCAAGCCTCTTATTCCCAAACACAATGTTCGCGCAGGAGCCTCCGCCCGCGCCCAAGGCCCACATTACCGATATCACCCCCAAGCCCGGCTACTTCAATGAGCCTGCAATCGTCGTGGATGCAAAAAACCCTCAGCACGTGGTTGCGGCGTGGCAGGTGCCTGCCAGCGCGGCTTATTCCCAGGATGGCGGCCAGACGTGGAAGATCGCCGACGGCACGGCGCCTAGAAATTACCGCGTCTCCGGCGACGTCTCTCTGGCGTATGATGCCGCAGGCCACGCGATTCTCTGTTACATCGCTTTTGACAAACTCGGCACCACGAATTACTGGGCGCAACGCGCCACGCGCAACGGCATCTTCATCCGCCGATCACTTGATGGCGGACAGACCTGGGAACCCGATGCCATCACGATCATCTCGCATGAATCTACTCCTGACATTCCTTTTGAGGACAAGCCATGGGTGGTGGCGGACACCAGCGGCGTGCATCCGGGCAATCTCTATATTGGCTGGACACAGTTCACCCTGACGGCGAGCGACTTGGTCTTCTCGCGCTCTACGGATGACGGCAAGATCTGGTCCAAGCCGATCAAGCTGAATAGCGTTTCCGGCCTGCCGCGCGACGATAACGGCGCGCTTGAAGGATTTCACGGCGTAGTTGGGCCTGATGGCACGCTTTACACCATCTGGGACGACCGCGACGGAATCATGATGGCCATTTCCCACGATGGCGGCCAGACCTTTACTAAAGAACGCCGCGTGATTGCTGCCGGGCCGGGCTATTTCGGCATTACCGGCGTCTCCCGCTCCAATGGATTTCCTCAGATTGGCATGGATCCTCGTCCCGCCAAAAGGAGTTCCCATGCTAAGCAGGGCGGCAATCTTTACATTGCCTGGAGTGACTACTCCAACGGAGACGTTGATGTATTCGTTTCTTCCTCCACAGACTATGGTCGCACCTGGGGCGCGCCCGTTCGCGTGAACAGTGATCCTATCCACAATGGTAATGACCAGTTCTTTCAATGGATGGCGGTTGATTCGCAAAGCGGCGCGGTTAACCTGATCTTTTATGACCGTCGCACGGACAATGAAAGAACTTCCGTAACGCTGGCCCGCTCCACCGATGAGGGCAAAACATTCCAGAATTACACCTGGGACCCCGAAATGTTTGCGGCTGACGGTGATTTTCTGGGCGACTATCTTGCCATCACGGCCTATGGAAACAAAGTATATGGCGCCTGGGCGCACCAGACCTCAGAAGAAGGAAAGAGCGACCGTGGGAAGAAAGTTAGGACAGTGCTGCGCGTTGGCAGCGCGGACTTTAACTAGCGTACTACTGTCCCGGACGCTCGCAAATACTTGTAGCTGGCTAGTTGTAGTTTGGAAAGGATCGAGTCTGCTGTGGCCGTCCAGACTGGCGGGACGTGCGCTGGCGAAAGTTATTGCACATCTCTGTTTTTTTGTGTTCCTGCCTCACAACACTTCACGTCGGCCGTCCATCAGAATGTTTGTATGTTCCCCCCCTTTTATCATTTCCGAAAGTTCAGGAGGGAACCATGCAGTTGCTCAGTCTGCGTTCTATATGCACTTCCACGCTTATTCTCTGGTCTGTGATTTTCATTTCCAGCATCTCAACCAAAGCATATGCTGACGTTACTGTCTCAGCGCCTGCGAACGGGGTCGCTGTGGCTTCATCATTTCTGCTTCAAGCCAGTGCGGCCAACTGCCAGACGCAACCCACATCCAGTATGGCCTATTCTTTTGACAGCAATGCCGACAACATCCTGAGTGGCGCTACATCTATTAATCAGACGGTAACTACCACGGCAGGCGGTCACATTCTGCGCGTGAAAGCCTGGGGAAACAGCGGCGCATTCTGCGAAACGGACTTGAACATCACCGTCTCCTCGCAAGCCGTAGTAGTCAGCGCGCCGTCAAACAATGCCAATGTCGCCACAACGTTCCCGTTGCAGGCGCAGGCTTCGGCGTGCAACGGCGCATCCACCAGCAGCATGGCATACTCTTTTGACAACCTTGCCGATCATATTCTTTCCGGCCAGCAATCCATCAATCAAAGTGTCACTGCGCCGAGCAACGGGGCCCACCTCTTACGAGTGAAAGCGTGGAACGTGAATGGCGCTCTTTGTGAGACTGACGTGAGCATCACCGTAAGCACCACTACCGGTGGTGGTCTTGTGCCAGGATCAACTGCCAACGCCTATAGTCGAATTGAACTATTGAATAACTACACTGGATCTTACGGTAGCTGCCCTCCGGGATCTGCAGGCCAGGGCGTGGGCGGTGCTACCGGGAATAGTTTTCAGTTGTGGCTGACGCAGCCAGACTGCGGGACAGTTGGGAGCAAGAATGGCACTACGAGCGTAGTCTCTCCTCCCGCCGTGCCATCGTCCGGCGATACGCAAGTCCGGCAGTACACAATGAATTATGACGGCAGCAATGGAGCCGGCGTTCGCTGGTTCATACCATTGAGCAACTCAAGCAGCGCCAATGACGATGTTTACTCGCATTTCCAGTATGACGTTTGGGTGTACTTCACTCAGGCAAGTATTAATAACGTTTTCAACCTTGAGCTAGATCTCAACCAAACGGTCGGAAATCCGGCGCAATATTTGTACATCTTTGCCACCCAGTGCAACATGGTTGCTGGCCACTGGCAGCTCGGCAACGGATGGCCGCTTACCGCGGACCAAACCTGTTCCCGCAGCCAATTCCAGCCCGGATGGCACCATGTTCAGATCCAGTTCCATCGCAACGCAAGCCCGACATCCATTACGTTTGACGCCGAGGCCATTGATGGGGCGGTACAAAACTTCACTTGCAATGGTGGAGCGTGTACAGTGAATGTATCGTCAGGCACAAGCTGGGGAGCCAACGTTCTTGGCCCCAATTTCCAATTGGATGGCATTACCGGCGGCAGCAGCATTACCGGCTATGCAGACCAATTCACAATCTACCGTTGGTAAGCAGGGACTAACTGTTGTGTGAGAATCAGAAGTCTCGATTGCTTTTTTGGTCTCACTAACATTCCAGAGGCGAGATGAATAGTAGCCGATAACCAAAAAGGAGCAGGGACAGGTTCCTGCTCCTTTATAACGTCGGAAGGACGAAGGTATTTACGGTTTCAGCACAATCACATTGTTAGAATCAACGTCAGTAACGTAGGTAAGGCCATTCGCCAGATCTACAGCGACTCCGTCAGGAAAAACGGCTGGAACCGGCAGTGTTTGCAATACCTGATTGGTATTGCCATTGATGATGGTTACACTTCCGCCGCTGGAGTTCGTGACATATATTTTGTTGTTCAATAGGTTCACGTCCACACCGTTGGCAAATGGTCCTGCCGGGACGCGCGTTATCTCCTGGTTGGTGGCCCCGTCAACCACAATGACCTTATCTTGATTGGTAGCGTAGGCGCGATTTAGCACGAAATTCACCGCTGTGTTGGCTACGCCAAAATCTTCCGGAATATTGGCGATCAGCGCATCTGTTGCTCCGTCATAGACCATGATCAAGCCGGGGAAACCAGAGCCGGCAATATAAATACGGTCGGTCTGGGGATTCACGCTGATGCCGCCGGGTTGGGAAGAAACCACAATCTGGTCGATGATCGTATTCGTCTTACCATCAATCATGAGCAACAGGCCGTTGTCTGCGTCGCTGGCATAAATCCGGCCGGTCACGGGATTTACCGCCAGACCTTGAATACCGATCTGGCTGCCGCTGGCAATGGGGATATTGGCTATCACGTGGTTGGTGTTTCCGTTGATCACCACGATATTGCACGTGCCTGCATTGCAGGAGCTGGCGTAAATGCGGTCCGTCAATATATCCACGGCCACAAAATTCACTCCGCCCCCGGCAATGTTGATTTTCGCCGTGACCTGTTGGGTTTTACCATCTATCACTGCGACAACCTGGCCGGCAGCAACATAAAGTTTATTTGTCCGGGCATTTGCCGCAATTGCGGTGCTCCCGCTGCCTATATTGATCGTCGTCAGGACTGAATCTGCCCTGAGTTGTAAAGAGAGTAGAGATATTGAGAGAAGAAGGCTTGCGAGACTTAAGAGTGCTCTTTTCATACAGGACTTTCTCCGTTCGGTTTTAAGTCCAGGGGGTACACAGAACAGGAGCAACTCCCATACCAATCATTTCAGAGGAGAGCTGCTGCTGGCTGGGCACGTATGGGCGCATACTTTGGCAGAAGAATTCCACTTTGTGGCCAGTTAAGGCGCGCAACCAGAGCAAAGATGAAGACTATGCAATCACAAATGCATTTCGTCCCTGCAACATTCTTTTCAGCAGGCACATCGCATTCATAGCATGG
The DNA here is from genome assembly GCA_036488825.1 of Candidatus Angelobacter sp. Taxonomy (GTDB): domain Bacteria; phylum Acidobacteriota; class Terriglobia; order Terriglobales; family Acidobacteriaceae; genus Angelobacter. Next base: position 95,610 of record DASXGZ010000018.1, on the reverse strand, counting down.
CGAGCGACATCCGCATCGGCACTTCTGGCTACCATTACAAGCATTGGGTAGGGACGTTTTATCCGCCCAAAACGCCCGCTGCAAAGATGCTGGATTACTATGTGCAGCACTTCGATACTTTAGAGTTAAACAACAGTTTCTATCGACTGCCGACGATTGCCGCGTTCGAGTCCTGGCGCGATGCTACTCCCAAAAATTTTGTGTTCGCTGTAAAAGCCAGCCGCTTCATCACGCACAACAAAAAACTCAAAGACCCGGAAAACGCATTGGACAATATACTGCCCCGCGCGGAGCACCTCGGCAAAAAGCTTGGGCCCATGCTTTTCCAACTGCCGCCACACTGGAAAGTGAATTGTGAACGGCTGGAAGCGCTGCTGGAAATCCTGCCGCGGGAGCGTCGCTATACCTTTGAGTTCCGCGAAACAAGCTGGATTACGCCAGAGGTAAACCGCATCTTGCGCCGGTACAACGCGGCTTTTTGTATTTATGAACTGGCGGGATATCACTCGCCGCTGGAAGTTACCGCCGACTTCGCTTATGTCCGGCTCCATGGTCCCACGGCAGGAAAGTATCAGGGAAGCTACAGCGACGCTCAGTTGCGCGAGTGGGCGAAGCGCATTGAGGCATGGGCCAAAGAGCTGAAAGCGATCTATATTTACTTCGACAACGATCAAGCCGGATACGCGGCACAGAACGCCCTCAAATTGAAAGAAATGGTATGCGGAGGATCCCGCCAAAGAAAACCCTCAGCCGCCTGAATAGACAGGCTGCGCACGCCTGCGCTTTGCGGCCTGGCTACTAAAGAGGCACCTTGATAGCTGCTTCGCTATTCTGAGTTTCCCGGTCACAGAATTATGCGCTCGTCGCCAACGCGCCGGGTAATGCGCTGCTGGTCAAGATATTCGAGCAGAGGAATGGCATATTTGCGGGTGACGCCGGTCAGGTCTTTGAAGGTGGGTACGTCAATTTTTGGCGTTTTGGCTTTTTGCGCTGCCATGAGCTGGCGCAGGCCGAGCAAGGCAGATTGGTGAAAGACGAGATCGTCAGCCAGTTTGATCAGCACGCGCTCACGCAGCAGGAGTGTGACCAGTTTCTGGGCGCGCGTTTTATCCACGGGAAGTTTATCCAGCACTTCTTTCATCAGCGGAACTTTCAGGCCGGCATCAGCGAAGGCATTTTCAATCTGCTGCTTGGCTTTGGCTTCTTCATCTTTCAGTTCCACGCCGCGTCCGGCAAGCCGCACCTGTTCGCCAACTACTTCAGTTTTTTTGTCCCGCGCAAGCTGCGCCAGAATGGCTTCCATCACGGTCTGGTGTAGACCCAGCTTTTCGCGCAGCTCCTCTTTACTAATGCCGCCCACCAGGGGATTGGCTTTGTGAAAACCTTCCAGCGAGGCGACGAGTTTTTCCCGGGTCTTCTGAACGGCCTCACTGGACAGCAGGAATTCCGCTACCTGAATAATTTGTTTCTGCTGCACAAGTTCGGCAATGAGCGGCTGCAAGACCGATTGCTTCAAACCAGTCTCACGGACTGCGGCGGCAAGTGACAAACCTTCATGCCCGCGACGCGCAATTCTGGCCAGCAACGCTTCCTGCCGGATCCCTGAAGAAACGATCTGTAAGAAGTTTTGCCGCGCTTCCTGCTTTTGCCGGGACAGCGGAAAAGCGTCCAGCACAACTGCGCCGCCGATGGTGATGACAGGCGAGAATTGCCGCAGGATGGCGCGGTCTCCGGGAAGCAGCAAAAGCGGTTCAGCGGTGCGAAGCTGCGCAAACGCAGTCTTTCCCGGCTTGATTTCATTTACGCCATAGAGCGCGACTTCAGCAATGGTCTCAGAAGTAAATGCATGGAAGTGGACGCGAGCGCGATTCTTGAGCGGCTTGGCATCTTTAAGCAGAGAAATCTGGACTTCAAATTTCTGCGTTGGCTCAAATGCGCCGGGCGCAGCCAGCGTCATCCCGCGGGCGAGTTCCTCAAGCTCTACTCCGGCCAGGTTGAGGGCGGTTCGCTGGCCGGCAATTGCCTGATCGGCCGTGCTGCCATGCACCTGAACGCCGCGTACGCGCGCACGCTTGCGTGCGGGGAAAATCTCCACTTCCTCTTCCTTTTTTATTTTGCCAGCGATGAGCGTCCCGGTCACCACAGCCCCAAAACCTTTCATCGTAAATACGCGGTCAATCGGCAAGCGGAAGAGCGCTTCCGTATCGCGCGCGGGAACTTCAGCGGCCAGTCGCACGATCTCGCGCTTTAGTTCGTCCAGGCCGGTTCCCTTGAGTGCGCTGACGGCAACGACGGGCGAGCGGTCAACGTCAAGAAATGATCCGCGCACGAAATCTTCAATCTCCATGCGAACGACGCCGAGCGTGTCTTCGTCCACCAGATCGGCCTTGGTAATTACAGTGATGCCGCGCGGAATGGAGAGCAGCCGGCAGATTTCAAAGTGCTCGCGGGTCTGCGGCTTGATGGATTCATCGGCGGCGATGACCAGCAGCACCAGATTGATGCCGCCAACACCTGCCAGCATGTTGCGGACAAAACGTTCGTGGCCCGGTACGTCGATGAAGCCTAAGCGGATTTTTTCGCCGCTCGGCGCAGTGAGTTCCAGATGGGCAAAGCCAAGATCAATGGTGATGCCACGGCGTTTTTCTTCTTCCAGACGGTCGGCGTCAATGCCGGTCAGGGCTTTGACAAGGGCGGTCTTGCCGTGATCGATGTGTCCGGCAGTGCCGATGATGATGGATTTCATCCTCAACAGTGTAAGGAAGAACTCTGAGACAGCGCCAGCGTCAATTGTTCCTGCAGAGTCGAACCAGCAAGTCATTTCTTGCTGGTCTAAGAGAAATGCGTGCACCTTTCGGTCGTATTCCTTCAGTAACTCCTTTTCCCAAGGCTCGTCTGCTACATTCGCTCCATGCTGACCATCTTTCTCACTTGCGTGTTTGTCCTGAGTGGACAGGCCGCCCAGCCTCAAGTCAACTCTGGGACACAACCAACAACCGATCCGTCACAGATGTCACTGGCCGAGCGTGCTGCCGCTGCACGCAAGGCTACTGCGGCAAGAACCAATCACGGCGAAGCCTCCCATCCTGATGGCCCGCCGCCGCTCACGCCGGAGCAGCGCGGGATGGTCCGGGACAATGCCTATGTCAACGATGCCCTTCACTTTCGGATTACTCTGAACCAGTGGCAACCGTTAACCGCGGAACGGATGACCCGCGCTGAAGACACGGGTCGCCGGTTCGTGAACCCTGAGGGACAGGTGTCCTCGCCTTATCGCGTTTTATGGGTCGGAGACAGCGGCGGCCGGAATATTGCTTTGGCGGTCATGCCACTACCGCCGGAAGTTCCCAAAGACCTCAAGCAGTTGAATGAGAGCATGAAAAGGGTCACAATTCGCCAACTGGCATTGGCAACGGATTTGACTGAATCCGAAGAGCCATTTCTCCTCGGGGACGCCACCCGCCCGTTCGCCGGCTTTCGAGCCACCTCGACCATCCATGGCCAGCATCTGGTTCAAAGCGTGCAACTGACCGTAGTCAATGGACTTCTCATGTCATTCACCGTGACCGGTGATTCCGATCAGGGCGTCTCTGACGCTTTGCGCTCGCTGAAAGCTGCGCTGGCTTGGACGAAAGCCGGACAGTAAGTCGACATCCGGCTCGCGGCTGGGCACTCTCCATGCGAAAATAGAGTATCCCCATGCCCACAACACACGCTTCCGCCATTACCCCTGAAGTCATCAAAGATCACGGCATTACGCCGGAGGAATATGAACGGATCAAGGCCTCGCTTGGGCGTGAGCCGTCACTGACGGAGCTGGGCATCTTCAGCGTGATGTGGAGCGAGCACTGCTCATATAAGTCGTCGCGCGTGCATTTGAAGCGGCTGCCGACGCGCAGCAAAATGGTGCTTCAGGGGCCGGGAGAAAATGCCGGCATTATCGATATCGGCGACGGCTGGGCCTGCGCGTTCAAGATTGAGTCGCACAATCATCCTTCTTTTATTGAGCCGTTTCAGGGCGCGGCAACGGGCGTCGGCGGAATTTTGCGCGACATTTTTACCATGGGCGCGCGTCCGTTTGCAGTGATGGATTCACTGCGGTTTGGGCCGATCACCCGGGAGCCTATCGCGCCACCTTCGAACGATACCACCCTTTCCGCAAAGAACGCGGAAAGGATGGGGCACCCAGGCAAAGGAGTTGATCAGGCGACGGTGCACAAGAATCATTCTGTGCTGGAAGGCGTAGTCAGCGGGATTGCGTCGTATGGAAATTGTTTTGGCGTGCCGAACCTGGGCGGTGAAACCAAGTTCGAACCGTGCTACTCCGGGAACCCGCTGGTTAACGCGTTTGCGCTGGGGCTGGTGCGGCGTGACCAGATCTTTTATGCCAAGGCAGCGGGCGAGGGCAACCCGGTGATTTACGTTGGGGCAAAGACCGGACGCGATGGCATACACGGCGCGACCATGGCGAGCGAAGAGTTCAGCGAAGGCTCAGAGCAGAAGCGGCCGAACGTGCAGGTGGGCGATCCGTTTTTGGAAAAGTTGCTGCTGGAAGCTTGTGTTGAAGCCATGCACACCGGCGCTGTGGTGGGAATCCAGGATATGGGCGCAGCGGGGCTGACCTGTTCCACATGCGAGATGGGCGCACGCGGCGGCGTGGGCATTGAAATTGAGTTGGATCTGGTGCCACAGCGCGAAACCGGCATGAACGCTTACGAAATCATGCTGAGTGAATCGCAGGAGCGCATGCTGCTGGTGGCGGAGAGTGGACGCGAGCAGGAAGTATTGAAGGTCTTTGAGAAATGGGGGCTCGACGGCGTGATTGTGGGCAAGGTCACCAGCGGCAGCCGTCTGCGCGTGCTGGAACACGGCAAGCTGGTGGCGGACATTCCTAATACGGCGCTGACCGATGATGCTCCGCTGTATCACCGGCCGATGGAGCCGTGGAGCGCGCCGGTTGAACGCAAAAAGCCAAACAAAGTCCAATGGAGCACGGCAACTGATCTTACGGAAAATCTGAAGCGGCTGCTGGCTGCGGCAAACATCTGCTCCAAGCGCTGGATCTTCGAGCAGTACGACTCCATGGTGCAATCGAATACCGTGGAAGGGCCGGGCGCGGACGCGGGCCTGATGCGGATCAAGGGTTCGAAGAGTGCACTGGCCATGGCGCTGGACGGCAATGGACGGTGGTGCTGGCTTGATCCCAAGCTGGGCGCAATGCATGCCGTGGCAGAGTCGGCGCGAAACGTGTCATGCACTGGAGCGACGCCGGTTGCGGCGACGAACTGCCTGAATTTTGGCAATCCGGAGAAGCCACAGATCATGTGGCAGTTCTCGCAGGTGATCGACGGGCTGACAGAGGCTTGCACCGCGTTGGAAACGCCGATTACCGGCGGCAATGTGAGCCTGTATAACGAGACGCTGGGCGAAGGCATTTATCCCACGCCGGTGATCGGGATTGTGGGCACGCTGGAGAACGTGGCGGATGCCATGACGTTCCACTTCCGCCAGCCCGACCGCGATGTGTTTCTGTTGAGCGGCACGGAAGCCGCTACGCAAAACAGCCAGGCTGAAGCGGAGTTTGGCTCGTCAGAATACGCCAAAGAAGTTGTGGGGCAGATATGGGGAGTGCCTCCGGCACTGGACCTTAAACAGGAATTTGCGTTGCAGAAGTGCCTGCGTGAACTGATCCACGGGCACGCTATTGAGTCGGCGCATGACTGCTCTGACGGAGGACTCGCTGTGGCGCTGGCGGAGGCCAGTTTTGTGAGGTCGCGGAACGATGCGGCCACGCCTTACACCGGGGCGGAGATCGACCTTAACTCGAATGGGCTCTTCACCGAGGCGGTTTTGTTTGGAGAAGCTGCCAGCCGGGTGGTGATAAGTTGCGACCCGCAAAAGGCCGAAATCATCCAACAGGTATCCAGAAAATTTGGCATTAAGGCTGAGCGGATTGGGCAGACCGTCCCGGAAAAGCTGGTGATTCGGGTCGACGGTAAAATGGCGGTTTCAGCCATGGTATCTGATCTGCGGCAGGTCTGGGACACGGCTTTGGAAAGGGCGCTGCACGCCGACGCGCCGGAACATCTGATTCCGGAGATTTTGCAGAAGAGTTGAGAAGAGCAGTATTGGCTCTTAGCCTTTAGCTTCGGAATTTGTCGCTACCGGAAAACAGTAAGATGACGGACTTTTGTTCAGAACCTGCCAGGAACAGAAGATTGAATTGTAAAGAAAGCGATGTCCCAAAGGTTCCTTGTGGTGGATGACCATGCCACGAAAAAGGAGCGATTCCGTGGTGTGCTTTTGTCAAGATGGCCAAGTTCGTAATTGATTGGCGGTTGGTACCCGGCTACAATCTGGCATCATTTGAGAAATTGACCAAGGATAGTTGAATCGGGAATAGTTCAACCTGGGGGAAATTGAACAGGGAAGCGAATTATGGTCGAACAGCCCGGAAGTATTAACTAAAGAGTAAAATTGAAAGTTGGCCGGGGACGAAAAGATTCAACGCGATTCGGGGTCGAAGCGAGGCTAAAAAGGAACCTCGACAGTCCAGTCACCGGCCTTTCGAATGGCAGTGAGCCCTTTATTTGCAACAAAAGCCTACCCCCGGGTGGGGTTTGAGGCGAAAGAGTTACCAGAATGACAACAAAATAGCTGCTCTTTTTAGCGATTCCATAAAGAGGAACACCCGTAAAGCCTTTAGATTCAGGCACGGCATAGGACGACGAACCGAGGTTGGGAGCGAAAATCTACACATGGCTTTTGACAAGTTTAAAGACGAATGCGGCGTGATGGCGGTCCACAATCACCGTGAAGCCTCCACCATGGCATACCTGGGGCTGCACCAGTTGCAGCATCGCGGGCAGGAGTCGGCTGGGGTAGTGTCGTCCGATGGCGAGCGTCTTTACATTCATAAGTCCATGGGGCAGGTGGCGGACATCTTTACTGAAGCCGCACTGAGCAAATTGCCCGGGACCCTGGCGATTGGCCATACCAGATATTCCACGTCCGGCGATTCTGCCGTGCTGAATGCGCAGCCCATCATGGTGGATTGCAATAAAGGAATGATTGCGCTGGCGCACAATGGAAACCTGGTAAACGCGAATGAGATCCGAGGCCGGCTGGAGGCGCAGGGATCGATTTTCCAGACCACTAGCGATACAGAAGTCATTGTGCACCTGATTGCGCAGTCCAAGGAACAGACGCTGCCTGAGGCGGTATGCGATGCGCTGCGCCGGATTGAAGGCGCATTTTCACTGGTTATGATGACTCGCGACCGCGTGTTTGCCATCCGCGATCCGCGCGGCTTCCGGCCGCTTTCCATGGGAAGGATTCCCGGCGGAGGCCCGATTGGCGATACGGTTGTTTTTGCTTCTGAGACCTGCGCGTTTGATCTGATTGGCGCCGTTTACGAGCGCGATGTGAAGCCCGGCGAGATGGTGGTGGTGGGGCCGGAAGGGACTTTCAGTCGCTTCTTTGCCGCGGAGATGAAGCAGTCCGCGTGTATTTTTGAGCATGTTTATTTTTCCAGGCCAGACAGCGTGGTGTTTGGGCGGTCTGTGCAGGCCAGCCGCGAGGCCATGGGCAGGCGGTTGGCAATGGAATCGCCGGTTGAGGCTGACCTGGTTGTGCCGGTCCCAGATTCAGGCGTGGCGGCTGCGCTGGGATATTCTTCTGAATCAACGCTGCCATTTCGCTTTGGCCTTATCCGCAATCATTATGTTGGGCGGACCTTTATTGAGCCGGAACAGCGTGTGCGCGACTTTGGCGTAAAGCTCAAACTGAACCCCATACGCAGTCTGCTGGAGGGGAAGCGGGTGATCCTGGTGGATGACTCGATTGTGCGCGGCACCACCAGCCGCAAAATCGTGCGCATGGTACGCGATGCAGGCGCAAAAGAAGTTCACGTGCGCATTTCCTGCCCGCCAACAATCTCACCATGTTTTTACGGCGTGGATACACCGTCAAAGGGCCAGCTCATTGCGTCAAACAAATCGGTGGCTGAGATTCGCGACTATATTGGCGCGGATTCACTGGCGTATTTGTCGCTGGAAGGATTGCGGGTCGCGTGTGCTGAAGGCGAGAAGACAACGTATTGTTCGTCGTGCTACACGGGAGTTTATCCCACAGATTTCATTCCGCTGGACCAGATCCAGCCGGTTGTGGTGGAGAAGAAGCGGTAAGTCCTGCCGCAGCTTTCTTCGGTATGGAGGACAACTTTGGAAAGTAGGGTTTGCTATTTGGTTGATCCTGAAGAGATGCTGCAAGCCGCTGAACGCGGAGATGCCGGACGAGTTTGCCAGCTTCTAGATGCCGATTCCACCCTGGCAAACGCCAAAGGCGCTCACAACAAAACACCGTTACACTGGGCCGCTGAGAAAAATCATGCAGAGATCGCGGAGTTGCTGATTTCCGCAGGCGCGAATATCAACGCTGAAGACAGTTGGAGTATGACGCCGCTGCTATTGGCGACAAATATGGGCAGCCGCAATGTAGCGAAAATCCTGCTGGCACGCGCCGCACAAAAGTAAGAACTATGCCGCTGACAAACTTCCTGAAACCAAGTCTTTCGAACGCCCCTGAGCAGCCAGTTCTCGTTCGGCAGCACGGAGAACGGCATACTTGGCTTCCGGCAGTGCAAGCGCTGGAATAACAGTCATGGTTCCGAGAAGGCTGGCAAGTTCAAAGTAAACGCGCCGGCATTTCTTCATGAACTCCACTGGATATTCTGGCTTGCGGGCATAAGCAGCGACCGGATCAGCGTCGAGCAGGTAAGCGACATCAGGACGAGGCACGAAGCCGTGGACAAACTTTACGAAGGCGCGGCTGAGCGGGTTTGAGAGGTTCAGGTTGGAAAGCTCGTCATAGATATAGCGATCAAGAATTACAACGTCCGCGCCGCTTTTTTTAGCGCGGGCCACCACGCTGCGCAGGTGCATCGCGTCAAGTAGATAGAGAAAATGGCGGGCGAGAGTCAAGTGCCATCCACGGACATTTTTGTCACGGCGGTTCACCGGTTTTCCCGGCGCTCCAATGCCCCGCTCGCTCTTATAAACCTTGTGGACAAAGCCTTCGCGGTATTTCACGCCAACCACCACGTTGTCCCAGAAGGCCAGCAGAGTGGTTTTGAGTCCAGCGGCATGGAGCGCGGAGCGCAAGCTCTCAATTTGTGTTGACTTACCTGAGCCATCCACGCCAGAGAAGGAGATGAGAAGCGGTGTAGTTGAAGCAGAGTTAGTCATTTTGGTTCGGGCCCGTCCGTATGGATTGTGTTAAATCCCCGCTTAACGTTTCAAACTATCTGCCGGTAGCACCGGCAAGGCCGGTTCCAGGAGGCGTAGATGATGTGCCGTGGCTCAGGGCATAGACCGTTCCAAGCGCTGCTCCAGCGGCCACCACGGCCCCAATCTTGATCAGCAATGACCGTGTCTGGTGCTGCTTGGCTGGAGCAATAGCCACACCAGCCGGTTTGGCCGCCGCACCACCCGCTGTTGGAACGCTCTCTGCTGTCGCCGCGCCTACCGGCTCACTGGATTTCTTGGGCTGCGGCGCTTCCGGAATGGTCGTTGTCTGGGGTTGTGCGTTAGGCGACTGCTGGTCCTGCTGGTTACCTGAAGCGTCAGGATAAGTGGTGACCGGCTGCAATGGCGCCTGGGACGGATTTACGCTGGTGCCGCTCGGATTCGTTGTTTGCTGCGGCTGATTCTGCACTGAAGGCTTGGTCTGCGTAGCTGGCGCAGTTGTCTGATTGCCGGGAGCTGCCTGGTTTTGCTGCTCAACGCCTTCTTGCCCAACGCCTTGCTGCGCAGTGGCGGGCTTTTGCGGCTGCTGGGATGTTTCTGGCGGCTGCTGTGGCGTCGAAGGATTAGTCTGTTGCGCGTACAGAGGCGCGGAACACAGGCCGGCCACCAGCAAGGTGCTCAGGCTGCGCATGATTCGGTGTTGCTTTGTCATAAAAACCTCGGGGGAACTTCTGGTTTTACGAACTTATTTGGACTTTACCGGACCGGCACTGCCTGCGAAGCCGTTGAACGGTTCGTCTCTGGTTCCAGTGGCCAGCAGCCGGGCCAAATCAGTGTCTCTGTCCCAATAATGTTTGATGCGGTTTTTAAGGCACCGGGAGAGGGTAAACAGGTTGGTTTTATACCAACAGCACTTTTCCATCTGGGGGGAGAAAACGGCCACCATGCGCGCATTCTTGAGCTGGTTCGGTCCTCCAGCCAGTAAGGAGGCGATAAACCGGTGGTTTCCTTCTAAAAGTGTTACGCGGTGGTTTTCGTCGAGTCCCAGCAGAATGATCATTCCTTTGGGAAGATCGGTGAGTAATTTGCCGCAAATGTCTGAGATCTTGGCGATGAACGCGCTCGGTTCTGAATCTTTGAGCTGGCGAATGCGCGCCGCCACATCCAGAGCCTTGAAGTTGCCGGCAGCGATTTTTCTCCAGTGCGCGCGGGGAAAAACGCTGACCATTTCCACATCTTCCGGGGCAAACTCGATTTCCCACCATTGCCTGTCTTCGGGCAGCTCCCACCACATGGTGTCGCGGCGGCGGAAGAGCAGCACGCGGCGAATTTCGTTCTCGGCTTCATTGGCCAAGTCGGGATTTTGGACAATCGAAGCAAATTTGTCGCGGTCAGCATCGTATTCTTTATGGAAGAATTCCCCGCGAAGGAATTCGGCAATGACTTCGGCTTCTGTAAGTCGGCGCAGCTTCTTCATATAGCCTCAAGTGCTTCCGCCTCGTTATGACGGCGAAGGAACGGCAACGCAACCACAACCAGCATCACGGCCATCAAGATGATCCGCACCATGATGACCTCCCGCAAAGAACCATGGAAAAGACCAATGCCCGCCACTAACGCGCCGCTGAACATCAATTGCAGCCAGCCAGTATTGGCAATACGGCGCGACATTTCGAATGCAATAAACACGACACTGAGCGAATACAGCCCGGTCGCGGCTGCATACAGTGCCAGCAACCAGCCGATTTGAATAAATCGTGACCCAAAGATTACAGACATGATCAAGTGCGGGAAGAGTGCGGCGACGGCGATAAACACCAGTGAAAGCCCAAGCACCAGCAGCAATGGCAGGCCAATACCGTGGGCTTTTTTCTGCTCCGGAGCAGCAGCGGCCGCTACTGGAAACATTGCGTTGACCACGCCGAACCAGGAAGCGAAATAAAGAAGGCGTCCGATTTGAGAAATAGCGGCATATATGCCTGCGGGATCGGAAGGAAAAAAGTGTTTGACCAGCAAAATATCGATGTTGTTGATGATGACCTGGCCAATGAAAAATACAATCGCCTGCACCGCTTCAGCGTAGGAAGGTGTTTCAACGCTCCCGGCTTTTATACGCAGTTGCGCCGGAAGTCGCGGGACAAAACAGGCTGCAATGACCGCAGCGGAAATTGCGCCAACTGCGCCTAAGACGCCGTAGCCGGCAACCACCAGGCCCGCTCCCACGAAAAAGCGGACAAGCGCCTCAAGAACAAAGTTTGTGCCCAGGCGTGGAAAAGCGCAGACGCCCTGCATCGCGCCTCTCTTGACTCCCAAAGGAGCATAGGCGGCAATACCGATCGCGAGAAGCCCGATAATCCATGGGCTGGGGACATTTAAATAGGTAGCTACAGGCTTCTGTGCGATGAAGAGTATTGCTCCCAGAGCAAGGCTTACGATCCATGCCTTGCGAAGCAAATTGTGAACAATGGCGGCTTTGCCGGAATCGTCCTGGTTCTTGGCCACGAATTTGGCGCAGACCAGTTGAAAGGCCAGGCTGATGCAGGATGCCAGCAGGAGCAGCGTGACTGCGGCATTGATGTTGCCGAATGCCCCGGGCCCGAGCATCCGCGCCATTACCATGTTGTAGGCGAAGTTAAAAACATTCACCAGCATCATGGCCACAAGCATGATGACGCTGCCGCTCAGGACCGTGGCGCTGGCGTTTTGTTGCGTGCGCGTCACCGCAGTCGCGGCAGGCGCATCGGCTGATGTGAGAGTGATAACGCTCTCTGATTGTGGCATCACGCGTGATCTCTAAGCTGCGACAGGTTGTGACGCACGCTTGTTGTGCAGAAGCTGTTGCCGCATGGAGTTGGGCAGGAAACCGCTGAAGCTGCGCGCCGCCTCGGTGGAAGTATCATAGATTTCAAACAAACGCTCCGTGCGAGTGAGTTCCAGCACTACTGCGGCCTGATCTGAGAGTGACGCCAGCTTTACGTCGCCATCGCGCTTATGGGCTTCGGACATGCAGCGCAGCAGCATTTCCACACCGGCAGCGTCGATCTGCGCAACCAGCGACAGATCAAAGACCAGTTGCGGACGGTCGGCGGAGAGAAATGGCCGCACGTCGCGCAGAAATTCTTTTGCGGTGCGCGAGTTCAAGCGCTCCGGCATTCTCTTCACGACGACTGGTCTGCTATTGATGTCCATATCTCCTCGCTACAACCATGTTGGGGAATTTGTGGGAAGCCTCGGTGTCACACGCAGAGGTTTCAAATCCGCCGGCATTGCCCAGCACCGGCGATGTCTGGCGCAGACTGGAACCCAGGTCGGCTTCCTGTGTTTTTGTGCTGGCAAACATGCCCTGCCATGCCGCGCGCGGTAAATAAGTCAGCACCTCGGTGGCGGAGCTCAGCAGGCGTTTGCCTGACGATGCGGCCACAAGGGCGATCAACTTGGGATCGGCAATCTCTACGGTAACATCGCGCCGGAGATTAACAATGCGGCCAAAACCGGCAACAGAATGTTCCAGGTCAAGCCCGGCCCCGACGTAAGAAAATGGCAGCACGGTGGAGTTTTCCACGACCGTACCGCAATCGACTTCCGCATGCCGCTCGACGGAACTGCAGCGGGTAATCACAGCGCCTGTTCGGATGCGCGCTAATGACCCGATAAATGCAGGCGCCAGAATGCGCGCGCCTTTTTCAACCATTCCGCCAGGAGCAAGCCAGACGCCGGGTTTTATTTCTTTTCCTGCCGGACAGGTTTGCGCGTGACGCGTAAGGATGTCAATGGCAAATTGCCGCAAGTCGCGGGGGTCGGCAAGCTGGTTTAAGTAGCCGTCATGTTGCAGGAGCGGACACTCGATGCGGCAGTGCGCCAACTGAGTACGAAAGAGTGACGCAGCATCGTTCCGCCGCGAGGCGCTGATGCAGAAAATCTCCAGCCGCTGTGAGTCTGCGGCCATTTGGCTGACCCGGCACTGGCGATCAAGATGAAACTGCACCAGCTTTTCAAAGTCAACCTCTGCATATGCGCCAAGGCGGACCAGCACAACCAGTTCAGCGCCATTCTGCGCTATTTCATTGAAAGCAGTTTCGGCTGCCCGCCAGAAGCGATCTCGAGGAGCGGTGATGCAAGCGACGTCTGAAGGAAGGCCATAATTGCTGGCGCCTATAAATGAAGCTGTGGTCTCAACCACCGCGCTGACTTGCGATATGCCACTTTGCTGTAACCGCTCCGCCATGCGCTGGAGCGCGCTCTTTCCTGCAACGTCCAGAATTCCTGTGAGCGATTCGGCGGTGGGCGACTGGTCCGTCTCGCCGATATTTTGTGAATTGACCAGCAGCAACCCGCGAATGTCCATGATCCCTTCCTGCCATTGTCCGGTAGGTATTGCGCGAGAGGCATTGAAGAAATCAGAAAGAGGGAAAACCAAACTGCAAGTAACGAGGCCTAAAAGCGACTACGTACTGCGGAGCCCGTGAAACCCTCTGGCCTGAAATTCATGCGCATCCGTGCTTGTTGCACCCAGCCAGAACAAAACCTTTATAAATTTGCAGCACAAAAAATTGAAATACGGCTACCCTCAATAAGGCAGCAGTGTTGGAATAGATGTGAACCATCCGTCCCGTGTTGTAAGGTCAGAGCACCTGCTGGAATTTTTATTGTCACAAATGTTTACTGTTAGAATTCTCGCAAGATGAGTGAACCCGTCATTTATTTCTCGCGCGTAGAGTCGCCGGTAGGGCCTCTGCTGCTTGCAGCCACTGAGGCCGGATTGCGTTGCGTACAGTTTTATAAAGGAAAGCTCCCGCCGCCAACGAAAGGTGAAGTTTGGATCGAATCGCGTGAGCATCTTTGTCCCTATGAAGAGCAGATCTCTGCATACTTTCGTGGAGAATTGCGCCGTTTCACCTGCAAACTGGATCTGATTGGCACTTCATTTCAAAAAGACTGCTGGGAAGCGCTGCTTCGTATCCCTTATGGTGAAACCCGTTCCTACGCGGAAGTTGCTCGGGAAATTGGCCGGCCTAAGGCATTCCGTGCTGTAGGCCAGGCGAACCATGACAATCCTCTGGCCATCATTGTGCCGTGTCATCGCGTCTTGGGCGCAAGTGGCACGCTCACGGGTTACGGTGGAGGGCTTAACACTAAGGAAATGCTTCTTCGTCTCGAAGGAGCAATTTATAGCTCGGCAGCAAAAGCTTCCACAACACGTGCAGAGAAAAGGGAGGAAGAAAACTCCCTCCCAAGTCAAACGGCGTTTCCATACAAGCATCTTTAAGTTTTTTAGATTTTAAAATCGTGGGGGCTTGGCCGAGCCCTTGTTGGGTTCCGGGTTGTTCGCAGGATTCGTAGTCGCCGGTTGCCTGTCACTGTCTGTATCTACCGGCGGTGGCTTTTGTGAAGTTCTATCACTTTTTCCACCCACAGTCAGGTGATTCACCAGCTTCTTGCTTCCGGCATAGGACTGAACGATCCTGGTGGCCGTTACTTTTTCTTTGTTCGTACCTACTGTACCGGCAAGATCGATAGTGTCACCGGAAACGCTGACGTGCGGGCTATCGCCCGTTAACGTAGGTTCCTTGCTCAGGGCAGTTTGAATCTGGCTCTCCAGATCAGAATCCGTCATGGCGCTCACGCCACCATTCGCGCTGGCTGGCTCTGCGGTTTGAGGTGCGCTTGAGCTTGCCGCGCCCGCTACCCCGCCTGTTGTAGAAGGTGGAGTTGTGGTGGAGGGAACCGGAGTTCCGGATTTGCTTTGTGCCCCATCGCCCACACCGTGGGCTGGCGTGGTGGGGGTTACGGGAGGCGTCTGCGTTTGGGGTGTTGACTGCGCCACAGCTGCTGTTACTGCCAACACAAATCCAAAACCGATTACGTGAAGTGGGATTCGCATAAAATTGCTCCTTTTCTCGAACGATGCGGCACAGACAGACACACAAACTCAGTCTTCAAATTAGCAAGTACTGGGCCATCCTGAATGTGATTTCCATGATTACTAATGTGTCACCAACCCATTAATAATGCTGGATTTGATGGGCATGGTTGAACAAGAATGGCGCGAACCCAAAGAAACAGCATGTCAGCTGAATGCTTCATAATGGGAATTGACGCACCAAAGAAGGCATCCGGTTTCTCACTTATACTTAGATGCAATAGCAGACTCGAATCGAAACCATATTCGGCGTAAACTCTCATTGATGTCTCATACGCACCCCCACCCGCATGCCCCGTTAAGCGCGAAAGCGCTTCGCTATTCGCTTGCGGCCACTTTTGCGTATGTGCTGATCACCCTATTTGCCGGGATACGGGCGCACAGCCTGGCATTGCTTTCTGAGGCAGGCCACAATGTTACGGACCTGCTTGCACTGCTGCTCTCCTGGGTCGCCGTCTATATCCAGACACGTCCGCCCAGCGCCACCAAAACCTTTGGATACCATCGCGCCGGTGTGCTGGCTGCCTTTGTGAATGCTCTCACGCTGGTAGTCATCGCTTTTTACATCTTCTATGAAGCGTTCCAGCGCATGCGGAACCCGGTAAAGGTGCATCCGGGAATTATGATCTGGGTGGCAGTCATCGGCGTTCTTATGAATGGCGCTATTTCCTGGGTGCTGTTTCGCGCCGCTCACGATGTGAATATCCGCAGCGCTTTTGTCCATCAGCTTGGCGATACGCTTTCCACCGCCGCCGTGATTATCGGGGGCTGGATCATTCTCTGGACAGGACGCACCTGGATCGATCCCGCACTTTCCGTCGGGATCTCCTGCCTCATACTCTGGTCATCGTTCGGAATTGTCCGGGAAACCCTGAATATTCTTCTGGAAGGTGTCCCGCAGGGACTTTCCGCTGAGCATATTGTGGCCAGCCTGACTGCGGTTCCCGGGGTGAGAGATGTGCATGATGTCCACGTCTGGAGTATCGGTTCAGACAGTCGCGCTCTTTCCTGCCACATCCGGATCGATGACATCACCATGTCTGAAAGCGAAATTATTCTTCGCGGCGTGAAAGAGCTTTTAACGGCGGAGTATCACATCAGCCATACCACCATACAGTTTGAGAATGTCAATTGTGAAATTGCCCATGGCTGCGTGATCCCCATCAGCACGGACGGCCGCCCCACGGCCATCAAGAGCAGACGTTAACTTTCTTTCCCGCTGGAGCTGTTTGCTCCCTGTCGCGCAAAGATTTCTTTCACCCTTTCCAGCGTATCAATCTCTTCAACAGATTTATCCGTGCGGATTCGCAAAATGCGCGGGAACCGCAGCGCATACCCGCTCTCATGCCGGCTTGAACGCATCATGTTGTTAAAGGCCACTTCCAGCACAACTTTCGGCTCCACGGTGCGCCGGAAACCCTGATCTTCCAGCGTGTGGGCCTTGAACCACTCCGTCATCTCGGCAATTTCGGCGTCGGTCAACCCGGAATAAGCCTTGCCGACGTTCAACAGTTGCTCGCCATCGCGAACTGCAAACGTGTAGTCGCTCAGGACCTTGTTGCGCTTTCCATGCCCCCACTCAACAGCCGTAACCACCACATCCATGGTGGCCAGCTCTTTCTTCAACTTGAGCCATGCCTTGCCCCGTCGCCCCGGAGTGTAAGCAGAGTTTACGTCTTTGATCATCAAGCCTTCATTGCCGCGTTGCCGCGCCGCCGTGAAGATCTCTTCCAGATGCTCCGGAGAATTTGCCGTGAGCGCCGGGGCTAAAATCACCCGTGGATTGCCGCTACGGGTGCCGATCGCCGGCTCAAAAACCAGCTTTCCTTGGGGATTTTCCGTTACTGTATCGTATTCCACTGCAAAGCCGTCTTTCACCACTGAAGCAAACGCTTGTTCCAGGACCTTTTTTCTCGCTTCCAACGGCTTTTCAATCAGCAGTTCTCCTCCGGCATATAGAACGTCGAAAGCCATGTAAACAACCGGCACCATCCGCCGCATTTCTTCCGAGACAGTCTTGCGGCCCAGGCGCTTTTGCAACTCAGAAAATGGCAGCGCCTGCGCCGTGTCCGGGCTCCAGGCCAGAATTTCTCCGTCGAGGATTACCGGATCGGGAAAAGCCCGCAACGCAGGAGGCAATTCCGGAAAGGACGCGCTGATTTCATCCAGTGTCCGGGAGAAAAGACGCACACGCGGATCTTCGTTCCCGCCCACGTGCGCTTGCGCCCGTATTCCGTCATACTTGTCTTCAACCGCCGCGCTGGAAAAGTAAGAGAGTGCTTCCTGCGCGTCCTGTGCCGGACTGGCCAGCATAAAACCGATCGGATGGAAAAGCCGCATCCGCGCCTGCTCAAGTTTGTGCTCTAAGGCGAGCCGCAACGCCTCTCTAATGTCTCCCAGCAGCATGTTGGCCCGTTGAACCTCTTTCACTTTCTCGTCGAAAGCCTTGGCAATGGCTTCTTCCACCAGGCTCTCGCGCAGCCCAATGCGCAGGTCACCACTGATAATCTTGATTATGTATTTCGCTTCCACGGCCGTGGCGCGGCGCAAGAGCGCCAGAAGCAGGCTGAGCTTTTGGGCCGATCCTGACGTGCGCGCCAGTTCATCGAAGACCGTGGCAACCTCCGCAACCGTCAGCGAGCTCTTGGCTGGTGCCTTCTTCTCCAGAACATCCTGCGCTGCTGCCCCTAGATCGCCATGCCGCCGATAAGCCGCAGTCAGCGCAACTTCTCCTTTACCTGAGATTTCACTCACCGCTTTCCACAACAACGTGCCGCCGACCTGCAATGTCCGCTCTTCCCAGGCGGGGAACGCTCGGCCAGAAAAGAAGACCGCTGCCTGGGCGGCCTCGTCCACGGGACGCGAGCGCAGGTATTCCGCCACCAGCCGGACCTTTTCAAGCTTCTTGGTGGTGGCCGCCACTGCGTCGGCAGTCTGGGCAAATGCCTGCATCAATAGCAGGATAGCAACTGTGATTTGTTTCTGTCCTTTTTCCCTGTATTCCCGTAAAATGCTGTTTAGACAGCACTTTCAGCCCCTGCTCCACACCTGGAGCGTTGGCTGCTTGTTGATCATCTAATAAACCAATGAGATACTGGCGCCCATTCCTGCGTTTTCTTGCTGCTTTGCAACTGCTTCCCGCCCTTGAGAGTGGGGAAGAAACCCTGGTTGGCGGTCAGGCCGTCATGGAAGGCGTGATGATGCGGTCCCCGCATGCCTGGGGTATCGCCATTCGCAAGCCTACCGGCGAGATCACCACGCACAGTGAGACCTTGCATCGGCCCTCAGAAAAGCATAAATGGATGGGATGGCCATTTGTACGCGGCTTGGCTACCCTGGGACAGGCCATGCGCCTGGGCTTTGTGGCATCAAAGTTTTCTCTGAACGTCGGATTGGAAGAGATTGCCAAAGAAGAGGGCGAGAAGAAGCCGGAAATTGGAAGCTGGGCCATGATCGGCAGCATGGTTTTGTCGATCGGCTTTTTCATCTTTATGTACAAGTTCGTTCCTCTGGCTGCGGCCACAGGAATAAAAGCGCGCTGGCATGCCCTGAACAATAATTTTGCTTTCACCCTGGTCGATGGGCTGATCCGTATTGCGCTGTTCCTGCTCTTTATCTGGGGAATTTCTTTGTGGTCTGACATCAAGCGGGTCTATCGCTATCATGGCGCTGAGCACAAAACAGTATTCGCCTTTGAAGATCGCGGTATACCGTCCATTGCCGACGCGCAAAAGTATTCCACCTATCACCCGCGTTGCGGTACCAGCTTTCTGATGACGATCATGCTGATTTCGATCTTCGTCTATGCCGCTTTTCCGGTCCAGGGATTCTGGGCCAAGTTTGCGCTGCGTGTGGTGTTCCTGCCGGTGATCGCTTCAGTTTCTTATGAAATGATTCGCTTCTCCGCCAAGCACGGGAAATCATTCTTTTCTCTTCTTACCAAGCCGGGGTTGTGGCTCCAGCGCATTACTACCCAACCTCCTACGGACGAGCAAGTGGAGTGCGCCATTAAAGCCCTTGATCTGGCGATGGAACTGGAAAAAAAGAATGGTGGCGAGTTAGTGATTGCCTAGTGATCGCCTAGTGATCGCCTAGTGTCGACAACGTGAGCCAGCGACGCTACTGAGCAAATGAAACAATGGTGAGATCATGAACGAACGAGCGATTTTGAACAACGCGACAGAAACAAAGCTCTAGCGGCGGCCGCCGCATATCCTTGTTTGCCTCATCATGTTTGCAGTCTGCAGTATTCCAGCCCTGGCTGCAATCCGAAAATTGACATTCCCTACACTTCAGAATGGAGAAAATATCCATGGCAAATTTAGCCACCATGCTCATTGGACTGGAACGATTCAGTTCAGGATTGAAGCGTCGCACTGTTCAGGTGGGCGACCATCGCGTTGTCTATTCTGAAGGTGGCCGTGGTGAGACCGTGGTACTGATCCATGGGTTCGGCGCTTCGGCAGATAGCTGGAACCGTTTTGCGGCCCAGCTCACCAAGCGCTATCACGTCATAGCTCCTGATCTGCCGGGCTGGGGCGCAAGCACAAGATTGCAGGCCGCATCGTATGGATATCCGTCCCAGATAGAGCGGCTGCACCAGTTCCTCTCGCAACTCAATGCAGGGCGCGTGCACCTCGTCGGCCACTCCATGGGCGGCTTTATTGCTTCGGCGTATGCCGCACGCTATCCGGATGAGGTAATCACGCTGGGGCTGATCGCGCCCCACGGCATGGTTGAACCGGAGTCCAGCGAGCTTGCCCGGTCCGTTGCTCAAGGCGACAACTGGCTGGTGGCTTCTTCTCTTCCAGAATTTGAGCGGCTGCTGAACAACGTATTTTCCAGGCGCCCTTACACTCCAAAAGCAGTGTTACGATATCTGGCCAATCATGTTATCCGCAACTCTGCGAAATCCAGGCTGATATTTGACGAGATGCAGAGCAATGATCCGCCGCTGGTGGAGAGGCTCTCTCGGATTGATGCTCCTGCATTGATTATCTGGGGTGATCAGGACCGCGTTCTCCACGTTTCAAGCGCCGATCTTTTCCGGCAGGGCATAAAGAACTCAGAAGTGTTGATAATCCCCAACTCCGGCCACATGCCGCTGGTGGAAAATGCCCGTACCTGCGCAACGGCGTGGCTGACTTTTGCAGAGAAATCGGCGCGATCCAGTAAGGCTGCAGCGTAAGCGAGGCAAGCTTGAAGGAAGTAGTAAAATTGAGTTGGCGAGGCCGGCTTGCGCGCCGAGCTAGCCGCAACAGGAGCATTTGAAAATTCAAGGCGACCATGCTCTCGAGCGGCTGGGAGCGAAGCGACAGGATTTATGTTTGAACGATTAAACCAGATTGAAACCAAATACGACGAACTCACCAGGGCGCTCTCTTCGCCGGAGGTAATCGGCGATTCGTCCCGCTACCAGAAGACCGCGAAGGCCCATAGCGAAGTCGCGGAGATCGTCGAGAAGTATCGTGAGTACAAAGACCTGACGCGCGGGATCGAAGAAAGCAAAGCCATGGTGGCGGAAGAATCCGACGCTGAGCTCCGTGCTTACGCGCAGGAAGAACTGGCTAAGTTAGGCGAGCGGCTCACCCAGGTTGAAAATGACCTGAAAATGCTGCTGGTACCCAAAGACCCGAATGACGAAAAGAACGTGGTGCTTGAAATCCGCGCCGGCACCGGCGGTGATGAAGCCACGCTTTTTGCCGCTGAGATGTTCCGTATGTACAGCCGTTACGCTGAAGCCCAGCGCTGGAAGGTGGAAGTGCTTTCCACATCCGAATCAGGCGTTGGCGGCTTGAAAGAAGTCATTGCCATCATTGAAGGCAAGGGTGTCTATTCGCGCCTGAAATATGAGAGCGGTGTCCATCGCGTGCAGCGGGTCCCGGCCACCGAGCAGCAAGGGCGCGTGCATACATCCGCTGTTACCGTCGCTGTGCTGCCGGAAGCCGAAGACGTTGACATCAAAATTGAAGCCAAAGACCTGCGCATCGATACGTTTTGTTCCTCAGGTCCGGGCGGGCAGTCAGTGAACACCACATATTCCGCCGTCCGCATTACTCACCTGCCGACAAATACAGTCGTAAGCTGCCAGGACGAAAAATCGCAGATCAAGAACCGGGAAAAAGGCATGCGCGTGCTCCGCGCCCGTCTTTATGAACAAGAAATGGAACGGCAGCAGCAGGCGCTGGCTAAAGAACGCAAGGCGCAGGTGGGCAGCGGCGATCGCAGCGAAAAAATTCGTACTTACAATTTTCCTCAGAATCGCATGACTGACCATCGCATCGGCCTTACCTTACATCAGCTCTCCGATGTGATGGACGGCAAACTTCAGCCGGTTCTGGATGCGCTGGTTACGCATTATCAGGCGGAGAAATTAAAGAATGAATCCGCTGGCGCAGTGGCGTAGAGGAGGGAGCGGTTCCTGCGCTGACTGTAGAAGCCATTTCACTGCTTTGTCTCTATAGTCCTCTGCAGCTTTTGCATCCCTTTGATCCATCGTTCGTAATCATTGGCCTTGTTCTGAAAGTATTTGCCGGCTTCAGGATGAGGCAGGACCATGAATCTTTCCTCGGTGATGGCTTTTACCACGTCATCTCCTACCTGCTCCGGTTCAATCGCGCTTTCCAGCAGCATCCTTGTGCCGGGATGGTCCGCTTTCAGCATATTGGTAAGCACGCCTTGGGGGCAGAGCGCGGAGACATGTATCCCCTGCTCGCCATAGGTGATCGCCAGCCATTCGGCAAAACCGAGCGCAGCATGCTTGGTGACAGCGTAAGGCGCGGAGCCAAGGGAGGTCAGCAATCCGGCAGCAGAGACGGTCTGCAATAGATAGCCTTCCTTGCGCGCCAGCATCTGTGGCAGTACTGCCCGGGCAGCGTAAACGTGCGCCATCATGTTAATGTCCCAACTACGCTTCCAATCGCGGTCTAGCGCCTCAGGCCCGCCCGCTACAGCAATTCCGGCGTTCGAGCAGAAAATATCAATCTGGCCAGCCACTTCAGTAACCGTATCCACCAGAAATTTGACCTGTTCTTCATTCGCGATGTTGCAGGCAAAAAACGCTCCGCGGCCTTCTTCAATTTCCTGAACCACTTTGAAACCATTATCTTCATCAATGTCAGATACAGCCACCAGCCGCGCACCTTCCTTGGCAAACCTCAGGCAGAGTGCCCGGCCAATTCCATTGGCCCCGCCGGTTACCACAACGACTTTTCCCTTAATTTCCATGCCGGAAACGATAATCCCTTCCCCACGATTGTTCAAATAAAGCGGAAGCGGGAACTCGCAATCATCGCACGCAGCTATTAAGCTGAAACAGGTATCATCTCCGCATTGGGAGCAAGAACTTACATGACGACATTCGCAATCAGTGTTGATCTCGGCGGCACCAACCTACGCATTGCTGCGGTAGACAGCAACGGCAAGACCCTGGAGAAAATCACCACCAGCACTGAGGTCGCGCGCGGCCGCGATGTGGTGATTGATGAAATGTGCGCTGCGATCCAGCAGATCGTTTCCCGCCTGAGTGGCGCCGGAGAGCTAGCGGGTATTGGAATTGGCGTGCCCGGGATCATTGAGATGCAGACCGGGATGCTGCGCGAATCTCCCAACCTTCCGGGCTGGGACAACTATCCTGTGCGCGATGAGATTGAGCGCCGTCTTAAAACCACGGTCGTGCTGGAAAATGACGCCAATGCGGCAGCTTTGGGTGAGAAATGGCTGGGGGCAGGCGCGAACGTGGATGACATGTGCATGTTGACGCTTGGCACGGGCGTGGGTGGAGGAGTGGTGTTGCAGAAAAAAATTTGGCAGGGGATGACCGGCATGGCGGGCGAGATTGGCCACATAAATGTGGTGCCCGAGGGGCACCCCTGCAACTGCGGCAGCCGTGGATGCCTGGAACAGTACGCTTCAGCCACGGCAGTAAAGCGCATGGCCGCTGAAGCTGTGGCAACCGGCAAGGCGCCGCAGTTGGCCCACGCAATGAAGGATGACCCGGAGTTCAGCTCAAAGGTGGTCTTTGACATGGCGATGAAGGGGGATGCGCCCGCCCAGGAAATTTTCCATCGCGTCGGTTATGCGCTGGGGATTGTCATTGCAGATCTGGTCAATATTTTTAATTTGCCCATGTATGTTGTCGGTGGTGGAGTCTCCAGCGCCTGGGACGCTTTTGCTCCCACCATCATAGAAACTGTTCGCAAAAATTCTTTCGTGTATCGCGCTACTGCGCCGGCGGGAAATATGCCTTCCGCAACTGTATCCGGTGCGAATCTCCAGGATGGTTCTGCCCGCTCCACCGTAATTACACGCGCTCTGCTCGGCAGCGATGCAGGATTGATTGGCGCTGCTCGCCTGCCCATGATCGCCGCGCGCACCAGCACAGGAGCCGAGTCTCTGCCTGTGTGAATTTTGATTTGCGAATCCGCCTTCCTGTCTGTGACAGGCTTTGGCCCTCTGTTTTGTAATCAAGGTTGAAAAAGCTTGAGAGCAATAAGGTCGGAATAGATTTGGTAAGGAGTCAATCTATGCCTGTGACCACTCGCGCGGCAACTCATGCGGACGTTCCCCGCCTGACTGAGATTTACAACCACTATGTCATTCACACGCCGGTCACATTTGATCTTGAGCCGTACACGGTGGAGCGCCGCATGGAATGGTTTGGACAATTTGCGGCAACAGGCAGGCATTGTTTGGTGGTGGCTGAAGAAGATGGAAAAGTTGTGGGCTATTCCGGCAGCATGCGCTTCCGTGCCAAGCCTGCATATGACACCACAGTGGAGACAACGATCTACACCGCACCGGAAACCATGGGTAAAGGGATTGGAAGAAAGTTATACGCGGCGCTTTTTGACACTCTTACTGGTGAAAACGTTCATCGCATCGTTGGCGGATACACGCTCCCAAACGCTGGGTCGGCCAGGCTGCATGAGTTCTTCGGGTTCAGGCCCGTCGGCATCTTCAGCGAAGTTGGCTATAAATTCGGCCGCTACTGGGACGTGCAATGGATGGAACGTCCGCTGCGCCTGCCCTGAATTCGCGCTCAGTTGCTTAACAATTGCCGCGCGACGGAGCAATATAAGTCCACAGCTTCATGCAGTTGTTGCTTGGCAATGTATTCGCGCTCTGTGTGGGCCACGTGAATCGATCCCGGCCCAAGCAGCACAGGCGTTCCCCATTTGTTTAAAGCCGGAATGTCAGTGGTGAATTTTGCCACCATGCTCTCCACTCCCGGAACGGTGCGCAGCTTCAGGAACGGAATTTCCAGCACGAACTCTGCTTCAGCAAGCCCAGTGACCTGTTCAGTGATTTGTTGCCGCAGACCATCCGACGGACCCACCAGGCGATAGAGTAGTTGCGCCCGCGCATGGTCCGGAATAACGTTCGGTGCGCGTCCGCCTTCTATCAAGCCGATGTTCAACGTACACGGGCCAACTTCCGGGTTGACCGGCAATTCCATTTTCTGCAAGCGTCCCAGCGCAATGAGCAGCTTTTCAATGGCTGATTCGCCCAGCTCCGGATAGGCAGAATGCGCCATCTTTCCCTGCGCTGTAACCTGGACTCGAAATGCTCCCTTGGAAGCTGTGGCGATTTTGTTTTCGGTCGGCTCTCCGTTGATCAAAAAGCGGCCACCCATCGGACTTTCATTTGCAACTTTGGCGCCTAGGCTGTCGCGCTCTTCGCCCACCAGAAACAGCATCCCCACGGCAACGTTTTCCTTGCGCAAACGTTGGCACGCGGCAATTTGCGCGGCGATAATGCCTTTGGCGTCGCATGAGCCGCGTCCGTAGACATTGTCATGGTCTTCCGATGATGCAATGAACGGAGGCACCGTATCCATGTGCGTGGAGAAAACAATCTCTGGCCGGCGCTCATCCACGGTAGCGACTACATTGAATCTTTCATGCGCCACCGGCATTTTGTGCGCCGTATAACCCAGCCGGCAAAGCTCGTCATAAAGCTCTGCTCCTACTTCGCCTTCATTGCCGGAGATGGATTCAATGTCGATGAGCCTGCGGGTTAATTTGATCGGATCCATAAGTCTTGATATCACAGGATAAATCAAGCTTCACTTGCACAGTCCTTTGTTTAACCTGGAATTCGGCAAAATAAGTGCAATCTCCGCGTCCTCTGCGCCCTCTGTGATAAAAAGAATTGTGGCCAACGGAATCAAATCCTTCTTTTTGGACGGCCCCGCAGGACGGCTGGAAGCGTTGCTGAATGAAGGCGCGCCAGGCGCAACCCATGCTGCGCTGGTCTGTCATCCGCATCCTTTGTTTGGCGGGACGATGCACAACAAAGTGGTATACCACGCCATGAAAACCCTGAGCGGCTTCGGATTTCCTGTGCTCCGATTCAATTTTCGGGGCGCAGGCATGAGCGAGGGTGAGCATGATCGCGGCCAGGGTGAGCAGGAAGATGTAAAAGCAGCCCTCAATTGGCTTGATGCCGGATTTCATCTGCCGATCATCTTTTGCGGATTTTCATTTGGCGCCGCTACTGGACTGCAAGTTGCCTGTTCAGATTCACACTCGGTCGGGCTGATTTCACTGGGAACGCCGGTCGGGGCGGAAGGCCGGGCGTACACCTATTCATTTCTCAAAGAGTGCCATCGTCCCAAGCTGTTCGTCAGCGGCTCGCGCGACCAGTATGGTCCGCGGGAAAACCTGAAGAGCGTTTTCGATGCTGCATCGGAACCTAAAGAAATGGTTATCGTCGAAGGTGGCGATCATTTCTTTGAAGGCCACCTGGCGGAAATGCAGGCAGCTATCCATGATTGGGTTTCAAAGCTTTTTAAGCCGGGCAGGCAGGCGGAAGCGAGCTGATGTCAGTTGCCCACAGCATGCGTGTCGCGGCACGGGAGATCTTTCTTCAGGCACTGTCTGAAGCAAGCATTGAAAAAGCATTTGACCGCCACGTGCACTACCAGCACGGCGTCTTGCGTGTTTGTGACGACCTTTTCAATCTGGGTTCTTACAGCCGCGTCACTTGTATTTCTTTCGGCAAGGCGGCCCACCGCATGGCAGAAATTCTTGCCCGCCAGGTTGGGACCACTTTAGAAGGAATCGTCGTAGATCCGAACCCGCACTCATACCAGCTTTCCGGCTATCGTTATTTTGCCGGCGGACACCCGCAGCCCAACGCGGAGTCGGTGCGGGGCGCGGAAGCAATCTTGAAAACACTGGGTTCCCTGAACCCGCAGGCATTGGTCATTTTTCTGATCAGCGGCGGTGGCTCGGCGGCCGTCGAGAAGCCGGTTGACGCGGAAATCTCACTCCCGGACCTGGTTGCAACTTATAAAGCACTGGTAAATTCAGGCGCTCCGATCTCGCAGATCAATGCGGTGCGCAAGCATCTCTCGGCGGTCAAGGGCGGACGCATGGCCCAGACAGCCAATGGCGCACAGCAGGTCTCGATCCTGGTCTCTGACGTTCCAGAGAATGCGCTGGATTCGCTTTCCTCCGGCCCCACCATGCCAGATTCCAGCACCGTGGAAGATTGTTATCGCATTGTGCATGAGCACAACATGCTGCCGGATTTTCCCCCATCCGTGCGCGAATTATTTGAGCGCCGTGCTCTGGATGAAACACCTAAACAAGATGATGCAGCTTTTGCCCGCTCGCGCTGGTGGAAAATTCTCTCCAATGAGACTGCGGAGAAAGCTGCCGCTGCGACTGCCGCAAAGCAGGGATTTGCCGTGGAAATTGACCACAGTTGTGATGACTGGGACTATGCCAGCGCGGCAGATTACTTGTTGGATAAACTGCGCATGATGCGGCGCGGAGTAGCCAAAGCCTGCATCATTTCCGGCGGTGAGGTCACGGTAAAAGTGCCCCAGAATGCAGGAACAGGCGGACGCAACCAGCACTTTGCTCTTTATTGCGCCCAGAAGATCGCCGGCGAAAATATTGTTGTCCTGAGCGCAGGAACGGATGGCATCGACGGTACCAGCCCGGCAGCAGGCGCCATTTCTGACGGCGCCACGCTGGATCGCGCAAAGGCAGTTGGCTTGGATCCGGCTGCACACCTCAGCGGCTTCAATTCATTTCCTTTATTTCAGAAGCTGGGCGATACCATTCAGACAGGCCCGACCGGCAATAACGTGAGGGACCTCAGAGTGCTGCTGGCGTATTGAGGTAGTTTGCGGATTTTCTCTGGCACACGGGCTGCGATGCGGCTATTTGCCCGACCCGGCCGCCATCTTTTTTACCATCGCCAGCACCAGTTTGCGGTCACTGTCATTCAGGCTCATGGAGTAACGCCGAATCTGGGTAAGAAACCGCACCTCGTCTTCAGTAAGTGCCGGAAGGCTCCTGGTATTGCCATTGGAAAGATGGTCGGCAAAAAACTGGCCCAGAGGCAATTCCATTGCGCCGGCAATCTTGGAGAGAGTGTCCAATGATGGAATGGTGTGGCCATTTTCAACGCGTGAAAGGTAGCAGCGCAAAAGTCCGGTACGCTTTTCAATGTCACCCTGTGACATGCCCTTTTGCAGCCGATAAGTCCTGATCGTTTCGCCTATATTCATGCTGGAGCGAGCCTTTGTGTAATTGCTCCCGGGGGTGTTTGGATAGTAACCAGATAAGCAACTTTGTGCAAGCACATTCTTTGTAGCTGGCGCTTATTGGCAGTTCCGCCATTCTATTCGCGGCACAAATAGCTCTTTTCCGCCATTTGCCCTGAAAACCACATATTTACCATTTAGATATCAGATGGCCAAAAAAGGCATAAAGGCATAAATGAAAATTGTTCGCGATTCCGTCAAGTAACCGGCGCTTGCCTGCCCGGACCTGGCTTTAATGCCAACTCAAAAAACAAGGTCTGTTCAACGGCGGAATTGTAATAAGGAGCAGTTTCCACAAACCCCAGTTCGCGGTACATGGAAATGGCCGAATCCATTTTGCCGGGGATAGTGTCCAATCTCATCCGCGAATATCCGATCCCAGCGGCTTCGCGAATGATCTGCTCTGCCAGAACGCGGCCAATTCCATGCCCGCGGAACTCGGGCCGCACGTAAAGCCGCTTCATTTCGCATATACCAGCATCCTGCAGTGGGCGCAAAGCAATCACGCCTGCGGGCCGGTCATGCCAGAATGCAAGCAGAAGGCGTCCGGATGGAGGCGAGTATTTTCCCGGAAGAGCCTGCATTTCTTCTTCAAATCCCTGAAAGCAGAGATTAAATTCCAGCCAAGTGGCATATTCGGTAATGAGGTCACGCGCCGTACAGACGTGCTCTGCCGATGTGGCCTGTAAGATGTTCAGCATTACAGAGCTCAGGGGCTCAGCCCATTAACATTCCGCCATTCACCTTGAGCACATGCCCGGTGATATAGGCCGCCTCTTCTGAGGCCAGAAAGCGCACGGCATGGGCCACTTCCATGTCAGTTCCCGCGCGGCCCAGTGGAATTGCTTCATTCACTTTGGATTTCAGGTCAGCGGAAAGCCCTTCCGTCATGGCGGTATCAATGTATCCCGGGGCAACCGCATTCACCGTAATGCTGCGCGAGGCCACTTCGCGCGCCATAGCCATGGTAAAACCTATTAAACCAGCCTTTGATGCCGCATAGTTCGCCTGTCCCGCCTGCCCAGTCTGCCCAAAAATGCTCGTGACGTTAATAATCCTGCCCCAGCGCGGTTTGAGCATGGACCCAATCACGGCTTGGGTGGTAAAGAATGCGCCGCTCAGGTTCGTTTGAATAACGCTGTCCCAGTCTTCTTTTTTCATGCGTATCAGGAGCGTGTCTCTGGTGACTCCGGCATTATTGACCAGAATTTCGATCTTGCCAAAGCGTTCGATGGCTGCTTTCACAGCTTTCTTTACATCTTCTTCATTGCTGACGTCCATGCGGAAGGTGGCTGCTTGTCCGCCTTTGCTTTCAATTTCTTTGGCAACCGAGGAGAGCTTTTCCTCATTGCGAGCGGCCAGCGCAATGAGCGCGCCGCCTTCCGCCAATGCCAGCGCACAGGCGCGGCCAATCCCTTGCGATGCTCCCGTAACCAGCGCGACTCGCCCTGTAACGCCCGGCATTATTTGTTCTCCCGGCAAAAAGTCAACTGCGAATTATATGCGATTACCGCACCGAGAGAGGGGCCACTGCTCCTATTTTGGTGTGTGATCGCTATCACAAAGGATCGGAGAACTAGAGAGCTGACCACCAGGTGTGGAATGCAAGGTGGTCAGCTTCTTACTTATCAATTACATGGCTGTGCTTCTTCGCTCAGCCAATGCCGGTTCTACTGAAACCTCGTCGCGAAAAGCCAGTTTCATGAGTGGCGGGGCCACCATCGTGGTGATGCCGGTCATAAAAATAACCAGGGCGTAGGCTGATTCCGAAACAATGTTCATCTGGAGCCCTACCAGAGCCACAATCAATCCAACTTCTCCGCGGGGGACCATCCCAATGCCCACTTTGAACGCCGTTCGCCAGCCGGAATGCAGCACCGGAAGGCCGCAGCCAACCAATTTGGAAAGAATCGCGAGCAGCGAAATCACAATTGCCGAAACCAGCAGTTTGCTATCGAAAACCGCCATATTCATGCGAGCGCCCATACTGAAGAAGAAAAAAGGCGCCAGAAATTCGTTAATGGAAAAGACACGTGAACGGAGGTTCCAGCGCGGTGAGTACTCTGCAAATGCCAGCCCTGCGAAAAACGCCCCGATGATCGCTGCCATGCCAATCTTAACCGCCGCGTATGAAAGCCCCAGGCAAATGGCCAGTGCAATGATGAGCGGAGCGTCTTGCGTGGACATCCTTTCCATTCCCGGTTCCATGCGCTTTACAACGCGCGGCGCGTAAAACATCATGAGCAAGGCAAAACCAAT
The DNA here is from genome assembly GCA_036488825.1 of Candidatus Angelobacter sp. Classification (GTDB taxonomy): domain Bacteria; phylum Acidobacteriota; class Terriglobia; order Terriglobales; family Acidobacteriaceae; genus Angelobacter. The sequence goes on along the minus strand of DASXGZ010000018.1, from coordinate 65,624 downwards.
GGCTTCAATCGCCGTTATCAGGAGCTGTGCCCACTCCAGCCCGGTGGATGAAACCAATCCGACAACCACTGCAAGCACAATCATGCCCAGAACGTCGTCAAACACTGCTGCGCCCAGGATGATCCTGGCGGATACCGTTTGCAGTAAATTCATATCGCCAAGAACTCGCGCCGTAATACCGACGCTGGTGGCCACCATTGCTGCCGCTACAAAAACCGCTTCATGCGTGGAATGATGACGCAGCAGCATGTAAGAAATGCCAAAGATGAAAGGCGCCGCAACTCCGGCCATGGCAACATACAGTGACGTGCGGCCCACGCTGATGAGGTCTTTTGGCTGTGTTTCCAGACCTACGGTAAATAAAAGGAAAATAGCGCCTATTCCGGCGATGGCGTAGATTGCGTCTGTTGGAACAACCAGACGTGCGCCATAAGGGCCCAACAATACTCCAGCCAATATCTCGCCCAGCACGGCTGGAAGGTGGATTCGCTCAAAGGCTTCGCCAAAGAGTTTGGCCCACACGAAGATAAAAAAAAGCTGAAAAAGAAATGGATCAGCAGTATGCATGGAGCATGAATTTTATTGTTGGGGGCCCGACCAAACCTTAAATGTATAAGATGCAGCCTGGCCAGCCAAATCCAGAGTTGATGCTGGATTCTAAAACTCATATCCAACGAAACTGACCCGGCACAAACATTGCTTGGCCGAGTTACGGTGCTTGTAATCGTCTTTTATCCTTGAAAACCTTCCAATCAGCTCTCGAATTTTCCCCACATCAACCCTGTCTTTTGTCATCATATTTTCAGGCCAATTTTTAGATGCAGCTAACAAATTTAATCAATAAAAGGGCAGTCAAAACAGCAACCGACAAATTGTGGACTGTCCCCCTAATGGATGCCGCCGTAGGCGGGCTCATTTGTGTGTTGGCAGCAGTCGGGTTGAGCGCCGCGGCCGATGGCCATACATGGAAGAATCTGGTTCCATTGATTTTCACCGCTGTCCTGCTACTGATCGCCGCTCTGCTCGGCGCCCGGGCGGGAATTCTGGGGACTTTGCTGGCTGCGGTGATCTTTGCCAGCTTTCTATTCGGCCCCATTGGATCAATCCAGGTGGCCAATGAATCTGCTCGCGCCAATTTGGGTTGGATGTTGCTGATCGGAATCGGCTTTTCATTCCTGTTTGCGCCGCCAACTTCCGGAATGCGCCGCCATTAAAGCTGCGGAATCTAAAGCGCATCATTGACGCAACAGCACTCGGAACACCGGCATCTTACAAATTCACAAGGAACAACAATATCGGGCATTGGCCCGATGCAAGGGAGTCCCTGATGGCTACAGCACCCCTGATGCCCACAACTCGTTCACGCTGGGCACGTTCGCCGTTTTATTTCAATTCCGCTTCTCACCTGCTAAGAATTGGCCGGGAAAAAGCTTCGAATTTGCAAGAACTTCTGGAAGCTTTACGCACATGCCCCGAGTCCTCCATTTTTCAACACACATTCCAGACGTTGGAAGAGCACCATTTCATCAAGGAAGGTTTTTCCAATGACTTTTCTCATTGGGCCTTTGCTGCGTGTAATGAAGTTGAGCTGGCGGAGCGCCTGGCGTCCATAGACGTGCGGGAGTTCACCTCCATCGCCACATTGCGGGAGCGGATCGTTCACATCATTGAGGAATATTTGCAAAAAAATCCGCGGGCAGCTTCGCGCCTCGCAATGGAACCTTTTTATCTGATGGCTTCCGATTTAGTCGTGGTGCCCACGCCCTATGTCGCGAGGAACCTTGAAGAGTTTGCCGACGGCTTGCGGAAAGTGAGCATCCATGCAATTTATTACCACTTCATTGACGCGCGGCTCCGCATAAAGCTTAACAATAATGATTTCTCCGTGTGGCTGGAGCAGGAATTAGATCTGGCGCAGGCTGCGGACAGGCTCAACCGCATTGACATTTACACCTCCACGCTGGAGGGGGTCCGACGGAACATTTTAAAAATTATCGAAGCAGAAATCAGCCGCGCCTGATCGGGTTGGACCCGGCATGCATTGGCAAAGGGGAATGGTGGAGAGCACTCGATGAAGGATAAAAATTCGGAGCGCAAGACGGCGATTGAAGAAAAAAGCGTAAATGCTGAGAAGTCCGTAAAATCTGCGGCAGAGTCGAAACAGAACGAACTCTCCCGGGAGAACCCGGTAAAGCAGGAAGCGCCAGTTTCTGTTGCGCCTCCAGGAATTAAGGAGCGTCGATTCCGGCAGACAGACCTGCCTGCGCATTTCATTGAGCGGCGCAAGCACCCGCGCATCAGTACGGAACAACCGCCACCGCCAGCCCCTCCACGATTTGATGATTATGAATCCATCATCGGGAAGCCTGAACTCGATGAAATTCGCTTCCTGGCGCGCCATCTTCGCGGTAAAACCGTCAAGATGGTCAACTCAACCGCCGTGGGCGGCGGAGTTGCCGAAATCCTGAATCGCCTGATCCCCCTGATGAACGAACTGGAAATTCCTACCCGATGGGATGTGATTACCGGCGGCAATGATTTCTATGAAGTCACAAAGGGGTTCCACAACGCTCTTCACGGCGGTGATTACAACCTCACCCAGCAGATCAGGGACATTTTTATGTCCTATAACGAACAGAACCGGCAGCGCATGGAGTTTGCCGAGGACCTGTTTGTGATCCACGATCCGCAGCCAGCCGGGTTGATCCGCTCCAAGTCACAGAACCGGGGTAAATGGATTTGGCGCTGCCATATCGATCTCTCTAATCCGCATTCGGGAGTCTGGGACTTTCTGAAGCCGATGGTCGAGCAGTACGATGCCACAATTTTTTCCGCCCCGGCATTTACGCGTCAGCTCTCCAGCCCGCAGTATCTCTTTTATCCGTCGATAGATCCACTCTCAGAGAAGAACAAAGAGCTTCCCGAAGAATACATTGACAAGGTTTGCGATGATTTTGGCATTGACCGCTCGCGGCCTGTCATCACGCAGATCTCGCGCTTTGACCGGCTTAAAGATCCTGTGGGTGTGATTGAAGCATACAAGCTGGTGAAGAAATACGTTGATTGCCAGTTGGTGCTTGCCGGAGGCGGCGCCACGGACGATCCGGAAGGCGCTGTGGTGCTCCAGGAGGTGATGGATGCCGCAGGCGACGATCCCGATGTGATTATTCTCAACCTGCCGCCATGGTCAGCGCTGGAAATCAATGCGCTCCAGCGCGCCTCCACGGTGATTGTGCAGAAATCGTTGAAGGAAGGCTTTGGCCTTACCGTAACGGAAGGCCTATGGAAAGAAAAACCGGTGGTGGCCGGGGCAGTGGGCGGTATTCCCACTCAGATCATCCATAAGCTCACGGGTGTGCTGGTGCATTCGGTGGAGGGTTGCGCTTATCAGATACGTTATCTGCTTACGCATCCGGAATTTGCTGCCCAGCTTGGTAAGAACGGTAAGGGCCATGCAAAAGAAAACTTCCTGATCACGGTAAACCTGAAGCGCTGGCTATTGCTGTTCCAGATCCTTTTGGGTATGGCAAAACCGAACGCCACAATTTAAGTTTTTAACGTTCCGCGGGCATGAACTCTGCATCACGTTTAATAAAAAACGGTGATGCAGAGTTCCTCACCTCAGGATTAGCCTTGCCGGCACGCGGCTTATGAGAAAAGCTGCATCTCTTTGCCGCAATGGGTTACAAGCTTTCCGCCCACCACACCAGCACTTCCAGGTTTCTGGAAAAATGCAGCAGGGGCTTTGCCGCGGGCAGGTCGATTCCAGCAGCCTGGGCCATGGTGTTCACATCAAAGTCGGCCTCGGCATCCTGCAATTGCCACGGCGCATGATGAATATAGGCCCGCAAAACGCGGTTTTGATCGACTGCGTACAGACAGTAGCGCTCAGTCAGGAAATATTCGAGTGAGCTTTTTTCGCGGATGCGCGGTGCAGACACGGGCCGATAATGCGCCTGAAAATTTGCCGGACGCGGCATTTCCAATCGGCTGCTGGTGTATTCAAATGACTCTCCAGTCGAGCGGATCAACATGGCCGCGTGAAAATAGGGCAGCTTGTATGTTGCCCGTGCGCCCAGGACCGCAGGCATGCTGGCCGCGTCCAGGCTGAAAAAATAAACTCCTGGTATTCCCTGATAGCGAACATACGTTCGCACATTCAGCTCGCAGAACTTATAGAAAAATGGAAGAGGCGGCAGAAAACGGCCACGAATGCCACTCATCCAGAACGGTGTAACGGCCACCCACGCGCTGCCTTCTAGCAGATCCAGTTCCAATTGCTGAGGGACCAGTGAACGAAGCTTTTCTGGCAATATCGGCCAATGCGCAAAGAGTAGATCATGCCAATTTTGCTTCATAATCCAGGGGCCGGTGGGCATTGGGATGGGCCGATGGGCTGTCTCAAGCAGGAGTGGATGCATAGCCTGCCATTGTAATGGTCACGACGTAGCAAAGTGCTTGCATCCAATAAAATCGATCTGTGGCCACCATCTTCACCATTGGGCACTCAACCCGTGACCTTGCCGATTTCTCGCGCGTGCTGCAGGCCCATGATATCCGCCTGCTGGTCGATATCCGCGCCTTTCCCATGTCGCGGCGGCATCCGCATTTCAATCGTGAAAATCTGGAGCTGTGGCTGCCGGAAATCGGCTCTGATTACCTATGGGAAAAAGACCTGGGTGGAAGACGCGGAAAGCAGATGCCACGGGAAGAGTCGCCGAATATCGCCTTGAGAAACCCTTCATTCCGCAATTATGCCGATTACATGCTGTCGGATAAGTTTCACCAGGCCATTGCGCGGCTGTTGGAACACGCAGAGAAAACCAATACTGCCATTATGTGCGCGGAACAGCTTTATTTCCGTTGCCATCGCATGTTGGTTTCGGATTATCTGGTGGGCCGAGGGCATACTGTTTTGCACATCATGGATGAAAAGCCGCCCAAATTGCATGCTCTGACCAAAGAGGCACGCGTGATCGAGGGGATGCTGGTTTATCGCGGAGATTACCTGCTCTGATCCTGGACCCGACAGTGATCATCAACGACATTTTTGCGTCAATGCGAGCTAACTGTATGATTACCCCGTCCGCACACCCCTATCATGTCCAAAGCAAAATTAGCCGCGATGCTGCCCAGGATCGAAAAGGCCAGGACGCAGATCGGCGTCATTCCAGAACACGAGATTGTCCGGCTTCTTTCCGCGGCTGGGCGTGCTTCTTTCGGCAATGACGCAAAATCCCTGATTCGCTTCCATGACCTGCTCCTATTTTTCCGTGCGTTTCCGCCCGGCCCTGCTGTCTTGCGCTTGGCGGACAATTTACTGGGGAAGTTTGAAGTCAAGGTCAAGGCAGCGCTTGCGGCTGGTGGAGACGCCGAGTACTTTGCACCCGAAGAAGTAGTGGGCATTGCCGGGACTGTCGTCGAAGCTGCCTTCAGCTATCCCATGGTCTGCTGGCTGGTAGAACATTATCCCAAAGCGATCTCGGTTCAATGGGACGATTATGAACGGGAGACCCAGCGAGCCGTAATCTGGCCGCGTTTTTTCCCGCTGATGGAAGAAGATTCATTCACCGAAGCAAATGTTCCTTACCTTGATTGGCTCAAACAGGCTCGCGGGAAACAAGACGAGCTGCCGTGGCTCATCCAGCAGTTTCAGCGGCTGCCGTTAGATGAAAAGGAAAAAGGCGCGCTCTACGATTCCCTGGAGATGATGGTTCGGTGGGACATGAGCGGCTCGCAGGCCTCGCGCACGTTGTCACGCAAACCAGTGCGGGAGCTTTATTTTCATCGTGCGCCGCTCCTCCAGCGCCGAGAGGTGTCACTGGCGGAAGAGTTTGCCAAGCCACGGATAGAGGTGAAAGTCCTGCCGCAGCGCCAGGCAGAGAAGATGCTCGATTTGGTGAAGGAAGCGACGGGTGTCCGATACCGCGAACTTTACGGCACCAGCAATGCAGATTCAGCGTGGGTAGTGCAGGCGAATGCCGGGCGCGGTGTGGAGATTTATTTCTGGGGATTGCCGCCGGAGAAGCGCCTTCCTTTGCGCGCTTATCTTGCCGGATTCACAGTGAAGAACGGCGTGCCTATCAATTATGTGGAGTGCATCTCTCTTTTTGATTGGACAGAAATTGGGTTCAACACTTTTCCAGCCTATCGCGATGGTGAAACCGCATGGATTTACGCCCAGACTCTGAAATTGCTGCGGCAACTGCATGGCGTGAATGCCATTTCGGTTTATCCGTATCAGATTGGCGACGGTAATGAAGAGGCTATTGAGTCCGGTGCATTCTGGTTTTACCGCAAAATGGGATTTCGATCCATGCATCCTGAATTGGAGAAGCTGGCCCAAGCAGAAGAAAAGAAGGTCCAGGCTAATCCCAAATACCGCACGTCTGCGCGCACACTTCGCCGATTGAGCAAAGGCCATGTGGTATATGAACTGCCCGGGGCCGTACGCGGGGCATGGGACAATTTCTCTACGCGCAACATCGGATTCGCTTTGCAGCGGCTGATGGCAAGGGACTTTGACGGTAATGCCGAGGCTATGCGTAAGGCTGCAACCGCGCAGCTTGTACGCTTTCTCAATATCGATCTACGCCAGATCAAAGCTAAAGAGCAAACTACCTTTGCTGACTTCGCTATGGTTTTGAGCCTGGCCCCAGGGCTCCGCAGTTGGATATCGGAAGATAAAGCGGCCCTGGTCTCAATTATTGCTGCCAAGGCAGGCCGGACAGAGCGACTCTATCAACGCCTGCTCCTGCAGCACCCGCGATTGCGCGCGGCAATACTAAAATTGGGATCGTTAAAGCGATAAGGTTCGTGCCAGCGGCAGAAAAAAGCCCGCAAGAACTCTGGATTGCACCGTTCTCCTGCAAGAATGCAGGAGTAAGTGCTATGAAAGTTCGTTTAACGCTGGCCACAATAGTGGCTTTGTGTTTGCTCTATGTACTCATCGTCCTGAACCCCCAGAATGCATCAGCCGGGCAGCCGCAGGGCAGCAGCCAGCTACAAATCATCGGCAAAGACGGAAAGCCAGCCGGCTTCGTCCCGCTCAAGCACACCGGCATTAAGACTGAGATCAGCGGCTTTGTTGCGCGTGTTGAAGTCACTCAGGAATTTGAAAATGTTCTGCCGGATGCCGTAGAGGCCATCTACGTCTTTCCTCTTCCGCATGACAGCGCCGTGGACGGCATGACCATGACAGTGGGCGAGCGTGAAATCCGGGCCGTCATCAAGGAACGCGATGAAGCGCGCAAAATTTATGAGGAAGCGCGAAATTCCGGCCATACTGCCGCGCTGCTGAATCAGGAACGCCCCAATATATTTACGCAGTCTGTTACCAACATCCCGCCGGGCGGAAAGGTACAGATCAAACTCTCTGTGATTGAGCTGCTGAAGTACGAGGCAGGCGTCTATGAATTTGCGTTTCCGCTGGTAGTCGGCCCGCGCTATATTCCTGGAAATCCGACTAGTACTGGCGACCACGGTACGATGCCGAATAGTGATCAGGTTCCGGACGCTTCGCGCATCAGCCCTCCGGTGGCGGGCGTTCACACCGGCAATGCAACGGCCGGGCATGAAGTATCGATGGAGGTAAATCTGGCGGCCGGCGTTCCGGTGGGCGATGTGGAATCGCCATCGCACAAAATCTTTGCGGACCGCACCGGCGCTGACTCATATCACGTCAAGCTAGCTGATGGCGCGGTGCTGCCAGACAGGGACTTCATTCTCAAATATAAAGTGGCGGGCATCGGCATTAATGACGCGGTGCTGGCGCATGCCGACAAGTCAGGTGGATATTTCACGCTGATTCTCCAGCCACCTAACAAGCCGCAGGAAAAGACGCTGGTTCCGCGGCAGCTTATTTTTGTGCTCGATACCTCCGGGTCCATGTGGGGCTTCCCGTTGGAGATGGCCAAAAAGACCACCCAGCGGGCGCTCGATAATCTGCGCAAAGATGAAACATTTAACCTGATCACCTTTTCCGGCGCGACCAGGGTACTCTTTCCTGAGCCGGTGCCGGCTACACCTGAAAACGTGGCGCTCGCAAAGACTGTTCTTGCCGGGGCCTACGGCGGCGGCGGCACGGAGATGATGCAGGCCATCCGAACCGCGTTGGGCGATGACGCAGGCGCAGACAAGCCAGTAGAAGCAGACCCCATTCGCGTGGTGTGCTTCATGACCGATGGCTATGTTGGTAATGATGCGGCGATCATCGCTGAAATCAAGAAACACACGGACGCGCGCGTGTTTTCTTTCGGAATCGGTACGGCGGTCAACCGTTTTCTGCTGACCAAAATGGCGGAAGAAGGCCATGGTGACGTGGAGTTTGTGACCGCTCCGGGTGAAGCGCAGGCTGCCGCCGATCGTTTTTACGAACGGGTGCACTCACCTGTGCTGACCAATATTTCCATCGACTGGAACGGGCTGCCCGTAACCGATGTTTATCCAAAGGAAGTTCGCGATCTGTTTTCAGCCAAGCCGATTATTCTTACAGGCCGATACACCGGCGCTCCCACAGGCAAGATCACTATCAAGGGATATCAGGGTACAGGTGATTACAGCCGCACCATTCCAGTGGACTTTTCTGCTGCCGAGGCTAACAACGCTGCGCTGGAGAAAATCTGGGCACGACATAAAGTTGAAGACCTGATGTCGCAGGACTGGAACGGCATTCAGACCGGCAATTCTGCCCACAAGGCAGAAATCATCCAGGTTGGCCTTGAGCACAGCCTGGCTACACAGTACACATCATTTATTGCAGTCGAAGAGCGCACGGTGGTCAGCGACGGCAAGCCAATACAAATTGAAGTTCCGGTAGAGTTGCCACAGGGAGTTTCACCGTTGGCTGTGCCGGGTGGGCTATTAAGTGGTGAGCAGTACTCTGCGAAAGCGGGATCGGCCTATGGCGGCGGGATTGCGGCTGGAACCTACAGAGTTCAATCAATGCCGACCGCACCACCACCTCCAACTTCCGGCTACTTCCCAAATTCAAATGTGGACGTAACTACACAATCTCAAACAGTCGAGACATCCAGCGTAAATGATTTGAGACAAACTGTTCCACTCAAGAAGGACGAGCGGACAGAAGCGAAAATGAGCCCTGAACTGCTGAGCATATACCGGTGTGCGGTGTCTGGTGGCGTGAGCACGGCATCAAAAAGCTGCAAAGGGATCCCCGCATCGCTCAAGGTAAATCTCAAGCTCATGCAGGCAAGCAATGATCTGAAACATAAATTGGCCATCGCAGGATTCAAAATCGTTAGTGGATCAGGTTCAAAGCAATTGATTGGAGTAATTGCGCCCGCCAGGCTGAAACAACTGGCGCAGATTCCGGAGGTGAAGTCGATATCGCTGAACAAATGAGAAAACAATCCGCGAAGTGAGAAGTAAAGCAAATGGGGGATGCCATGTGGCCTCCCCATTTGCTTGCATTGTTCACATGAGCCTGGCGAACTTACTCGCGCACTTCAACAGGTTGTTTGAGCTTGAAGCTCAGGGCAGTTTCAGCCGGCAGAACAATTTCTTTGTTGCCGGTAAAAGCAGTTCCGGCCGTGCCTGCACCAGCGCCAGCTAAAGCGCCGATGGCTGCTCCCTTACCACCTCCAGCCAGCGCGCCAATCAGGGCCCCTGCTCCAGCGCCGCCGCCGATGAACCCAGCCGACCGCTTTCCTTTCCCAGCCACTGAGCGCGCAACCATTCCAGTATCAACAGAAGTTTCCCTGCCATTGATGCTTACAGAGCTTAACTGCACTTCCAGCAAGGCCCCACCCTTGAAATGGCCCATGCCTTTGGCGTCAACCACAGTCCCGTGCGCGGCTGCGCCTTTTTCAATCACCGTCCTGCCATCAACAACAACCGGCTGGGCGACACTAGCGGAAAATCCCTCACCGGCGCTGCTGCTCTTGGAACTAAGAGTTTCGCCGAGTCGCACAGTGATCTGCGTCCCTTGTGGAATCGTAATGGACTGCTTAACGGGCTTGCTGGCGACAGCTTTAGTGCCGCCTGTGTTGTTGCTGCCATTCGGGCTGCCATTGGCAGCACTACCGCCGTTTGCAGCACTGCCGCTGTTTGCAGCGTTGGGGCTCTCAGTTGAAGAAGCCGGCGTGGCCGGGTTGCTGGAACATCCCAGCACGAAACATAGCGCAACAACATACAGCATGCGTATAGCTTTCAAGTAAAACCCCCTGTGTATTCGAAAATATAGTATCTGGCTGAAATTACTTTTCTTCGGCTGCGGCAGCTTTGGCTGCGGGTTCCGAGACAATTTCAGGCTGTGGCGGCGCGGCAATGCTGTTTCCCGCCTGTATTTTCTCCAAAAAAGTTTTTGAATTGAGCAATGGGCGCGCCAGGCTGGCGTTGTAAGTCGTCCACTCCGCTTCCGGCTCGCGCTGAAAATGCGCGCGCATACTCTCCATTTTGGAATCAAGGTCGTCGAGGTAGTGCAGCATGAGCGCCTCAGGAAACATGGGCATTTTGGGGCTGCCAAACTCATATTTCCCATGATGGCTGATGATGAGGTGCTCGATCAAAATCTTGTATTCCGCCGGGAATCCTGGCACCTGCGCAATTTTTTCGTGCAGCATCTCCAACTCGATGATCATGTGGCCGAGAAGCTGGCCGCGCGTGGTGTAAGTAAACGAGCGCGCGAAAGTGAGCTCGTGAACCTTGCCGATATCGTGCAGAAAAGCGCCCGTCAATAGCAGGTCACGGTTAATGGTTTCCGGATAATTGCCACAAGCCAAATCGCACAACTTAAACAGCGAAACCACGTGGTCCAGCAGCCCTCCAATGAAAGCGTGATGCAGCGTCTTGGCCGCGGGCGCGTTCTTATAAGCATGCTCGATCTGCGGGTCGGCCATGAAGGCGCGCAACAAAGCCTGAAGATGGGGATCGCGAAAACTGTCAACAAAATCACGCACTGTCTGCCATAGCTGCCCAATATCTTTCGTGGTACGGGGCAGGTAGTCGTCAAAGTCCACCTCTGAGTCCTGCATGGAGCGTACTTTGTGCACAGTGAGCTGCCAACGGCCATTGAACTTGTTGAGCAGCCCGCGAATTTTGACGAAGTCATCCTGCTCAAAGCAATTGATATGGTCTGCGACGTTGTCCCACATCTTGGCGTCCAGATGGCCGGTACGGTCCGCCAGAGTCAATGCCAGATAGAGTTCGCCGCTTTTTTTAGGCTTGGCTTGCTTGGAGACAACTACAAATGAAGTGGTAACCACCTGGTTCTCAAAGCGAATGCAATCGGAAATATAAAACTCTTTCATATCGTTAGTGAGTTTACTGCAATTTGTTACTGGTTGTGACTGAAACTCAGCAAGCGCGAGACTCAATTTTCCAGCGATCGAAAATTCTGGCATCACGAAAAATTTCAAACAGGCCACGATCCAGTTCCCCGTCATTCACGGATAGTTCCAGGATTTCCAAAGCGCGCTCAACAGAGACAGCTTTCTTATAAGGGCGATCAGCGGCTGCAAGCGCATCAAAAATATCAGAAATCGTCATCATCCGGGTCTGGACGGGAATTGCCGCGGCCGACAACTTGTAAGGGTAGCCGGTGCCGTTCAGCTTTTCATGGTGCCCCCGCGCTATCTCAGGGATGTTCCGTAGCTCATTGGTCCAGGGAATTTGCCGCAAAAAGCTGACGGTATGGAGGACGTGAGACTCAATCTGAATACGCTCCTCCTCATCCAGAGAGCCTTTGCGGATGGAAAGCATCTGTATCTCTTCCTGCGTCAATATGGGCCGCTTCTTTCCATCAAGGTCTTCGTAGTTAAGATTGGCGATCTCCATGAGTTGATCAAAATTGCCTTCAGGCAGTACTGTAGGCTCATTGGCCCATAGAATGGCTTCAGCATACTCGTCTACCTGGCGGAGTTTTTCGGTAAGGCGCGAGTCAAACTCTTTTTGCGCTGCCTGAAATTGCTGCTTGCCATGCTGCAAGAGGTAATCCATCCTGGATTTTAGGCTTTCATTTTCCAGCGTGCGCCGCACCAGGCCAAAGCGCTGTTTGATGACTTCCAACTGGGCGGGATAAAGCTTCTTGGCTTTTACCAGCACCTCTTCGCGCACGCCGACCTTGCCGAAGTCATGCAAGAGGCTGGCATAACGAAGTTCCCGCACCTGATCGCGAGAAAAACGCATGTCCGCATAGGGGCCGCTTTGCGCACTGTCCACCGCCTCAGCTAATGCGACCGTGAGATTGGCAACTCGAAAAGAATGTCCTGAAGTTGCGGGATCGCGGGTCTCAATGGCGGTAACAGCAGCGTGAACAAAGCCCTCAAACAGGCGCTGAATTGAGTCATACAACTGGCTGTTCTCCAGCGCAACGGCAGCCTGCCCAGCGAGCGACTGCACAATCTCCTGTTGCCGCGCGGTGTAAAGAAGCACCTGCTGCTCCACGGCGTCGCTTGAATCAAGCCGGGCAGAAAAGTCGCGCTTGGCGTTGATCAGTTGCAAAACTGCAATGATCCTTTCCTTTTGATTACGGATGGGTACGGCCAGGAGCGACTTGGTGCGATAGCCGGAATCCTCGTCAAATTTGCGGTTGATGGAATAAGGCACATCAGCGGGAAGATTGTAAGCGTCTTCTATATTGACGATCTCGCCAGTCTGGGCCACGTACCCGGCGATTGATTTTTCATTGATAGCTATAGTGACTTCGCGGAAAGGCACGGCTACGGTATTGTTCTGCGCTAACTTGAACCGCAGTTGCTCGCGCGGTCCTTGTTCGCGAACCGGCGCACCTGGTTCATCTGATAAAAATAGAAGTGAGCCTTGCTGTCCGCGCTGCTCTATATTTTCCACAAGATAGAGTGATCCGGCGTCACTCCCGGTGAATTCGCGTGACTTGGTAAGGATCAGATCCAGAAGCTTGGCCGGATCATGCTCCGCGGAGAGAGCCATGCCAATCTGGTTGAGTTCATGAATTTCCTGGCTCGCGCCGGCCAGACGCTGATTTATCTCATGCCGCGTGTGGACCAGATGAATGTGATCGAGCGCATTGTCCGCCATCCGCTCCAGCAGCGATTCAGGAACGTTCTGCGGCAAATATGCGTAAACCGCGCCGTCATTTCGAGGGTCTTTAAACTGCGAATTGGATAGCGCAAGAACGCGGCTGTTCGGGACCCGAAGCTGGTTGTAGTGCCGCTCCACCAGATCTTCCCGGGAAACCAGGACAATGCGCTCCACGTCAGCGTGATCGGGCAGCACTTGTTCAAACAGCATGCGGCGAAAACGCTGCACCCCCACGAAATACCTGGCGGACACTGCATCATCTGCAAAATACGCAAGAATTGGGAAAGCCCGCTTGCCTGGCATTTCGCGTCGCTTTGGAAAAACTGCGGAACTCATTTAGTGAAAAGGGCTTCGTTGGGGAATCAGCCCCGAAAGTAAGTGAATTGTGGAGAGATATTATCAAATAAGCTGCGACTTGGAACAGGTGGGTGAATGCGGTACTCAAGTTCATCGACCCTTAGGTGTAAACGCAAGAGTGATTCAGCGGAAAACCCTAAGCCGCACATTCATGGCTTCCAGATACTTCAGGTTTTGCCCAGCGCTTTCTTAAGCTGAGCGATAATTCCTTTGACTGAAGGCGCAAGAGGGCCATCCGGATCAAGGCGCAAACATTCTTCAAATTCCGCCAGCGCACCTTCTGGATCGTTACGCTGAATTTCGATATTCCCCATCAGCGCATGCGGGCCGGCATAATCTTTGTTCAGTTCAATGGCCTGGCGCACGTGCGGTTCAGCCAACTGCCATTTGTTCTGGCCCCATAAACTACGTGCCAGCTCGTACTGGGCCTCGGCGGAATCAGGCCGGATCTCCAGGCTGCGCTGCAATACTTTTTGCGCGGCAGCGTAATTCTTTTGCTCATTCAACGCCGAGCCGGCGCCCAGATATGCCTTGGCATTGCCCGGTTCCACTTTCGCGGCTTCTTCAAAGACCCATTGCGCGTCACTCCATTGCTGAAGCTCCATCTGCGCCAGTCCCAGGAGCATGTATGCCTGTCCATACCAGGGATCAAGTTTGACGGCGCGCTTGAATTCGTCCACGGCGGCGCGAGCGTCATGCTTTTTGAAAAGCAGCTCCTGGCCTTTAGCCATTGCGTCATCAACTTCGGGGATGGAACGCCGCTTATGGGATTCAGGAGTGGCCGTGGCAGCGGGCCGGGGTGCATCAACGGTCTGGGCAGAGCGTGTGGACCGGCTGGAGCTTTCCTGGGCGAATGACGAAGCAGAGCTTAGAAGCAGTAGAAGAGCCAATAAAGGGGCGTTTTGCATTACAAAGATTGTATTTCCTTTAAGAGTAAGGTTCCATTCGATGCATTTTCACATTAAATAGAATGAAAAACTGCTGTGTTCTTGCAAACACAGCGCGAAAAATGCTGAATTGGGGGATTCGAACTAGAAGGTGAACTTAAAGCCGAATTCCAGAACGCGCGGCGAAGCCGGGCAGGATGCATGTCTGCAGATGATCAGTTTAAAAAAAGAGCGGCCCATTTTGGGCCGCTCTGAAGGGTTCAGAAGTGATGCTGTTTTAGAACTTGAATTCAGCTTTGAGCTGAATCAAACGCGGCGAAGCATCACCACCAAGGAACGATCCCAGAATGCTGGTGGGAGTGTTCACAGTGGTTTGGATATTCCCAAAACGCGAGTTGGCAATATCGCCTACTGGCTGATCAAAGTTAGGATGGTTGAACAGGTTGAAGAACTGGAATCCGATACCGACGTTGGCGCTTTCATGAAGTTTGAAGTATTTCATGATCGACATATCGGTATCGAAATAGTTCGGTCCACGGAACTGATTGCGGGCCTGATTGACGACAACGCTGGTCGGCGATGCGAAGCCGGCGGCATTCAGACATGGCGTAGAATTGATGGCATTATCACCGCTGCAGCTTCCAATTGTGGTTGGGCCAACAATGCTGGCCAGCACGGTAGCTCCGTAGTTATTACTAGCTAGCGCCGCGCTTGTACCACCATCAATCACGCTAAACGGCAATCCTGAACGGGCAAAGATTGTTCCAGCAAAAGTCCATCCGCCGAAAATGGCGTTGGGGCCCCAGTGGAAGAGGTGACGGAGGCTGTCATCCCAAACGTAGTTCACGCTGAAATAATGACGAATGTCATAGTCAGCATTTCCGTAATTGGCCCGTAGATTATTGGGATCCACTGGGAACAACAAGCTTGGGTTCGTACCTTGGTTGAACTGGAGCAATCCACCGTTGGAGATTTCATCCAAAGCGTGGCTCCATGTGTAGTTCACCTGGAATTGCACTCCGTGGGTGAAGTTGTGGCGGACGCTGGTAACCAATCCATTATAGTTAGAGACCGCACCGCTGTTGACTTCTGTTACCGTGCCAAAGCGGGGATCAGGCACAGTGGTTGGTAATCCGCCAAACCCAAAAGCATTTACAGCAATATTCTGAACTGGCTCAAAGATGCCGTGGTTACCGACATAATTAAGACTCAGGAAGGTATTCCAACCAATAGCCTGCTGCAATTCAAGGTTCCACTCCTGATAGCGCGGCTGGCGGATTTCACCGGCCGGAGTTGTAAAGTTCGGTGGAACGAACAATCCTCCTGTAGCTCCAACAGATGCCTGCAATTGGGCCAGCGTAGCTCCGTTGGCAAAGCCCTGCTGGAATGCCGCATTGGCTGCCGCGTTGGTAGCAAACAGGTTTCCTGGAGCGGCGGGAGAGATAGGCAAGTTTAAGGCGTTAAAGGCATTGATTACCGGTGAATTCTGGAGGAAGCTGTCGACGATCGTTGCCGGGAACGAATCGCTGAAGATTCCGATACCTCCGCGGATCACGGTCTTTTGGTTAGAGAACGGGCTCCAAGCGAAGCCGATTCTCGGCTGCCAGACAACTACATCGGTTGACGGATAGGCCTGATGCAAGCCGGTCTTAATTACGGAATTATAAGGCACATTCGGATCATGGTTGAGAGATTCAAACGGGCCCGTCAAAGTTGAGATACAGTTGGTCTGGCAGACTGGATTGGAGTTGTGGTCCAGGCGCAGCGCCAAGGTAAGGCGCAGGTGCGGAGTTACACGCCACTCGTCCTGTCCGTAGAAACCTACGCCATACAGCGCGATAGGTTCGCTCTGTCTAGACGGGAAGCGTTGAATAAGAGTATCGCCGGTTGCTCCGCCATTGAGCAGGTCCTGCAGGGTGTTGACAATTACCAAGCCTTGAACAAACTCTTGCGGGCTGAAGTCGGTTACATCATTGCGATGATAATTTACACCAAACTTCAAGGTATGGTTCCCCTTGGTCAGAGAGAAATCATCCACGAACTGATAGCCGGTAACATTACGGCCCTGCGGGAAAACTTCCCCAATAGCACCGCCTAGATTACTGAGCGAGCCGTCACCCAGTTGCAATGTGGTAGGAAACGCTGCCAGAGTTGCTGCCCTGTTCGGGTTAGTGAAAATAGCGCTGTACCACTGTCCTGACGCCTTGAATTCATTCACTGCATTGGTGCCGGCAATGTGGGTCCATCCCAACTGGCCCTGGTATTCCGGCTGGTCGCTCTGTGCGTTGAATGCTGAGTTGATCGGGTCGGTTACGGTTGCCTGCAAACCGTGGTCCGTCTGCACGCGACCGAAGATAGAATCGTTGTCACTGAATTTCTGGTCGATACGGAGAGCAGCCAGAAATTCATGGGTGAAGTTGCCGGCGGTTGATCTGAAGGTATTGACGCAGGGATCGGTAGGGGCCAATCCAGGTCCTGTTACGCCGACACCATTAGGCCCACCACAAGTAGCCGATGGCACAGCGTTGGCTGCGCCGGGAGCAGCGTTATACAAGTTGAAAATGTTCTGGAAGAACGGCACCGATGCCGGCGAAGTGGATGCCAGGTTTGCCAGCGTGGAAGCCTGGAATTGCGCGCTGGGAATAAAAGCTGGAGTGCTGGTGGGCAGAACAACGCGCAGACCTTCATAGTCAAAGAAGAAGAATGTTTTATCCTTAATGATCGGTCCGCCGAGAGAGACAGCCCACTGGTTTACGTTATCAAAGGGCCGAGGCGTGGATGGCGACGCATCATTGTTAAAGAAATTATTAGCATTCATGGCGCGGCCGTTCCAATAATAAACAGCATTGCCATGGAACTGATTCCCGCCGGATTTGGTGACGTAGTTCACCTGAGCGCCGGCCAGTTGACCGTATTGACCGGAGTATCCGTTGGTTACCACGGCTGCCTGCCCAATTTCGTTAGACCCCAGGAGCAGGTTGGTGGCGCCGGAGTTGTTCAGATTCAGAAATGGATCGTTATCATTTTGACCATCCAAAGTGAACAGATTGGACGTTCCGGGCAATCCATACGCTGAGAAGTTTCCAAATCCGCCCTGTGTGTTCATCACAACGCCAGGCGCAGTTTGGGCTATCGCACTCAGGTCGTTCCCGGGGTTGGGTACCAGGGAGATTTGCTGTGTGCTGAAAGTAGTAGAGTTATCGGCATTATCAATCTGCAAACCTTCGCCAGTAACTTCGACAGTTGTTATTGCAGTGGCTACCGAGAGTGTAAAATTTGCGTTTGTTGCCTGCCCCACAGTCACTTGAATCTTGCGGGTGGTCGCTTGGAAATTCGGGGCGTTAGCGTTTACCGTATAACTTCCGGGAGGAAGCAGTGGGAAGCGATAAAAGCCTTGATTATTACTGGTTGTAGTGTGAGTAGTGCCTGTGCTGTCACTGGTAGCGGTGACTTTCGCATTCGCGACAACTGCGCCGCTTTGATCTGCCACCACGCCACTGATATCTCCTGCCGTTGTTGACTGTGAAAAAGCAAATACTGAAATTAACGTAAATGACAATAATTTGAAGAAATGCCTCATTTTCCATCCCTTTCTCTTTAATTTTCTCTCATGGTCCGGAATCAAGCTGACTCAAGTCTCAGGCTGTCAAAAAGCCAAAAAAATAGGCCGAACACCCGATTGACTCTCTACTCACGTTTATGTAGCAAGCTAAATGCCCAATATATCTCAGCTAAATGGGCTCAAAATTATAGGGTTAGGTCAAACTAAGGGGCCGTAATCTACGTAATTCCATAAAATAATTGTTTAGGAATCCGTTTTTTTGGAATCTAAGTCACGGGACTCAAACAGGATTACAAGGAAGGCGAGAGGTTATTCCGGGCATGTTTTGCGCCTTTGGCTTTAATTCCCACGCATATTTTCCGGCAAAGCACGAGAAGCGTAATTGCCGGATGCGCCGCTATTGGGTCTTGCTGCTCTGGCCTGTGGCTCTACTGGTGATGGTGATTACCGCGTTGGGAACCACAGCGCCACTGTGCATGCACTTTCAAACAGCATGAGCAAATGCACGCCCGGAAACTTGTAACCAGCTTGAAACAAAAGAAAAAGGTTCTTTCCAATCCAGAAGCATCTTATCAGGATATCGATTCTCATATCCGGAGATCCGCAATTCTACAGTAATGTTGGAGCCTTATTTGATTATTACCCTCCAGCAATTTGCGTCTGCCGGATTCAGTGTGATACCTTCCGACGCATTCCCTTTATTTCTCGCAGGTTTGGCCGGAGGAAAACGAAATGCCGCTCATTGTGATCGGGATACTGATCGTCGGCGCGATCTTCATTCTTGCCGGAATGTACAACAGCCTGGTGCAGTTGCGTGTGCGGGCGGATTCGGCATGGTCAGATATTGACGTGCAGCTTAAGCGCCGCCATGATCTGATTCCTAATTTGGTGGAAACAGTTAAGGGTTATGCCGCGCATGAAAAGGGAACATTTGAGAACATTGCCAAGTTCCGCTCGCAGGCCATGCAGGCCACAACTCCCGCGGATAAAGCACAGGCCGAAGGACAGCTTTCAGGAGCGCTCAAAAGCCTGTTTGCCGTGGCGGAAAATTATCCTGAACTGAAGGCTTCTGAACAATTCACCGGGCTGCAGGCCTCACTCAATTCCATTGAGGACAATATCCAGAATGCGCGCCGTTACTACAACGCCGTGGTGCGCGATTTCAACACGCGCGTGCAGTCGTTTCCAACGAATATTCTTGCGGGCATGTTCGGCTTTCACACGCGCCAGTTTTTTGAAATGGACACTCCGGCTGACCGGGAAAACGTGGCTGTTAAGTTCTAGCCAGTGAGACGTTCTGCCCATATTCGAGGCCGGGCTTTCTTAAGCCGGAAAGTATTCACGCTGGCGCTGCTGTTGATTTGTGCGCTGCCGGCATGGGCACGCAGCTATCGAATTTCCAAATTCAACAGCACCATTCACGTGGACGATGATGGCTCCGCCCGCGTTCAGGAGCAAATCACTTTCCTCTTTTCCGGGGTATATCAGGGCATATACCGTGACATTCCTATCGATTACCCAGGCCGCGGCGGCTCAAATTACACGTTGTTTATCAAAGTTGATTCCATCACCGATGATGACGGCAGCAAGCTCAAGTATGAAAAGAAGAACAGCAACGGCTTTCTTCACCTGAAAATATATGTGCCCGGCGCGAGCGATGCCGCGCGAACAATCAATATTGAGTATTCCGTTGCCAACGGCACAAGATTTTTTGAAGACCACGATGAGTTTTACTGGAACGTGACCGGCAATGACTGGGTAGTGCCCATAGAAGAGGCCTCGGCGGTTGTGTTTTTTCCTGCTGAGGCGGCTGGTAAATTGCAGGCCCAGGCGTTTGAGGGGACATATGGATCCTCCATGCGCGCCACTGCCTCTGTTGATGGGCCAATCGCCAGCTTTTCCACTATTGCGCCTCTGCCGATGCGCGGCGGGTTGACTCTGGATGTCGCCATAGAGAAGGGGGTGCTGCATCAGCCCAGCGGGCTGGCGCGGTTCTTCAGATTTGTCCGCAGTAATCCGGTAGTCACCTTGCCGCTCTGGGCTTTTGCCGTCATGTTTCCCATGTGGTGGATGAAAGGCCGAGACCCCGACCCCGGTATGTCAGTAGCTCCCATGTATGAGCCGCCGGAAAACTTAGGACCGGCGGAAGTCGGCACGTTGATTGATGACAGCGTCGATTCACGGGACATCACTTCTGTTCTGGTCGATATGGCGGTCCGAGGCTACGTGAAGATCGTGGAGACGCAGCACAAAGGTTTTCTTTCTTCGACCAAAGATTACGAGTTCCATCTGCTGAAAGATCCCAGCCAGTGGAACGATCTTACCGACTACGAACGTGCGATGCTGCAGCAGGTTTTTGCCGGCGGCCAGGTAACCCTGCTTTCCAACCTGACCAATCATTTTTATACCGCGCTGCCGGCGATCAAAAGTGGAATCATGGGCGCGCTGAAATCCAAAGGTATGTACACGCTTGATCCGAATTCAGCCGCTGGCTACTTGGGACTGGGGTTCCTTATGGTCGCTCTGCCTTACGCAGCGTTACAGGTATTCGGGATGGCGGATTTTCTGGGCTCCGTTCCAGTGGCGGTGGTATCAGGGCTTATCGCGCTGGCAGTAATCATCATTATTGGCAAACAGCTTACGGCCACCAGCCTGAAAGGCGCCCGCACGCGAGTACAAATAAAAGGCTTCCAGGAATTTATGAACCGCGTGGATGCAGACCGGCTTAAGCGGATGCCTCCAGACACCTTTGAAAAATATCTGCCATACGCCATGGCCCTCGGTGTCGAACATCGATGGGCCAAGGCGTTTGAAGGCATTATCCAGAATCCGCCTTCCTGGTACCAGGGTTATGGGCCGAGCCCGAGTTTCAGCACCTATTACTTCGTCAGCAGCCTGGGCTCGATGGCGCAGACAGCCAGTTCCACGTTTGTCTCTGCTCCCCGCGCCAGTTCCAGCGGCTCAGGCTTCAGCGGCGGTGGCGGAGGCGGTTTTTCGGGCGGAGGGTTCGGTGGAGGGGGCGGCGGCGCGTTTTAATCGGCTCTTCGATGCTTCTTAAATCTTCGCTTCCGGTATCCGGTAACACTGGTTGCTTTTCAACAACACTACCGATGTAGGCACTTAACAAGCCCAACTCAGCCACTCCATCCAGTGCTCTCTCAGCAGCTCTGGAATCGTTCTAAATCCTGCAAACACGCTGGCCAAATTCAACATCCTACTTAACATAAGGGGACCCACCATGGCCGAGGGCATGCACAGCAGCTCAGATATTCCCAATTTTGATACTTATCCTACAACTCCCCCAGACCGGCTGCTTGATTCCAAGAGCGCCGAGAGATCAGCTTTGGAGCAGCACGCCACAGATCTGGGAGCCGCTGCCGGCAGGATTGCTCTGATTATGAGACAGACAAAGGAAAATCTGGAGAACCTGGCGCAACACTCCATTTACGACCGCCTGATCCGGCTCTCAGAAAACGCCCGGATCAGGAGTGAACGCCTGCGCCAAGTTGCAGCAATAAGAGCGCAGGAACTCACGCATGCTGCACAGGACAGAGCGGCAGAGCTAGGCCGCCAAACGCAGGAGAAGGCTGAAGAACTTGGCCGGCACGCCAGGGCGAATTACTATCGGGCCCGTCTCAAGGCAAAACAGACAGCGCGTGACTACCCAGTGGAAACAGCGCTGGCTGCTGGGGCCGTAGGCTTTGTGGTGGGAGTCGCATTACGAATCGGGAGGGCCAACCGTGCATACTGATAAATCAATTGCCACAATCCTGACTGAGACTAAACAGGAAATCACACAATTTGTTACCACACGAATCAGCATACTAAAGGCGGAGATCGACGAGAAGATCGCCAGGATCAAAGCGGTGCTTCCGCTCGTGGCCATTGCGGCAGCGCTATTGCTGGCGGGTTTTATGACTCTTACCTTTGCGCTGATCGCGCTGCTGCATGCCTTGTTCCTGCCGAGCCCCTACGCATGGCTATGGGCCAGCTTGATCGTTACCGCGGTTTATCTTTCGTTGGGAGTGGCTGCGGGCTGGTTTGCCTATGCTGAAATTCAGGCCACTAGCTTGACCCCCACCCGCACCCTGACGGTGCTGAAACAGGACCAGGTCTGGATCCAGAATGAAGCGAGGACCGCATGACTGAAGGAATTCCCGTAGACGTACTGGAAAAACGCGCAGCGGACGAGCGGCGGCAGTTGCACAATTCCGTGCAGGAGCTGCGTGAGTCAGTGCACGAGCGCCTGGACGTTAAACGTAACGTGCGGAACCACTTGGGACCCATAGCCGGGGGATTGGCGGTGGTGGGATTGATCCTGGGTTACTCAATGACCGGCATGTTTACCTCAGATTAGGTCTGGATTAAGGAATCTGCGGCCCAATGGCTGCTGGCGGCACTCCCGTCGACAGCCATTTCTATTTGTGCCCATCCTACGCTGATTTTCTTGTTGCTTAAGTAGAAGACCATCTACTCTGCTGCGCATTTTCGTGGTATAAACCTGATTCATCGTCTTTTTCCACAGTTAAAAATGGCCCTTCCCCGGGTTGGGGCACCGTTGAGGAGAATGAATGTCAGAAGAGGCTAGAACAGGGAAACGATTTCCGCTGGAGCTGCCAATCAAGATCCATGGCAAGAAAGGCGACGATAGCGCCACCACCGGCAATATGAGCGCCGCAGGCGTTTATATCATGGCCGACCTGGATCTCGCCATCGGCTCCAACATTGAATTTGATATCACTTTGCCCGCCAATGTGCTGGGAACGCCGGGCGATGTGGAAGTCCATTGCACCGGACGAGTGGTGCGCAAGGATGAAAGCGCGGCTGCCGCGGCCAGCGCTAATTCCAATTCCAGCAAAAAAAAGAAATCCAAGAGCGGTGTGGCTTGCGTGATTGATCAATACAAGTTCATCCGCAAGAGTAAAGGGGCCAAGTAATGCTAAAGATCATTTTGGCTGACAACCAGGCAATTTTCCGCACCGGCGCGGCCAAGGTCCTTGCCGTGGAAGACGATTTGCGCATTGTGGCCCAGGCGGAAAACACTGAAAAGATGATGATGGCGCTGGAAAAATTTCATGCCACGGTCATGATTTTTGGAGTTGAAACCCATCCCAGCCTTCCCACCGTGGTGGAAACAGCCCGCAAATTCAAGACCAAGCTGGTGGCAATTGCCGAAACCGGCCAGGATTCGCGCCACTACCTGACCAACGGCGTGCATGGCGTGATTTACCGCAATGTGAGCGGCGAATCACTGGTGCAGTGCGTTCGCAAGGTCAGCAAGGGCGAAACCTGGGTACAGGACACGCAGGAAAGCAAAGAGACCGCGGAAAACGATCTGGTAGGGGCGCGCGTCCGTGACCGGCTGACGGCCAAGGAACTGAAGATTGTTGCCCTGATCGTTCAGGGATACAAGAACAAGGAAATCGCAACCCAACTGGGCACGACTGAGCAGGTAATCAAGAATTACTTGCGGAACGTGTATGACAAGATCGGCGTTTCAGACCGGTTGGAGCTTGCGCTGTTTACCATCCATCACCGCATTCTGGCGGAAGCAGCCGCTACATCTGTTGCGGCGACTGCGCCGGCGCGATAACGCTTTACTCTAAGGAACTCAGCGGCCGAGAAGTTTCTCGGCCGCTTTTCTTTGTGAGTAGGTTCCCTGATTGTATCGAAGCGAAAAAAGAAGCTGTTTTCGAGGGACGGACACTCGATTTTTGACGCCTGTACTGTTCGCACTTATAGTGAAGGACATGGCAAAAGTTCGGGTCAGCGCGTTTGCTGTGTCGCTGGATGGTTACGCCGCCGGTACGCGCCAGAGTCTTGAGAATCCTTTGGGAATCCGCGGCCCTGAGTTGTTCGAGTGGTTTTTTCCTACCCGTACATTTAGGAAGATGCAGGGGTTGGAAGGAGGCTCGACTGGCGTGGATGATGAATGGGCGCGGCGCGGCATGGAGAACGTTGGCGCGTGGATTCTAGGACGGAACATGTTTGGACCGGTGCGCGGCCCCTGGCCAGACGAGTCATGGGAAGGGTGGTGGGGTGAAGAGCCTCCTTATCACGTACCTACATTCGTATTGACGCACCATCCGAGGAAGGCAATCGAAATGAAAGGCGGAACAACGTTCCACTTTGTTACCGATGGAATCCACTCCGCCCTGCAACGTGCAAAGGATGCTGCAAAGGAGAAGAATGTACGGATCGGCGGCGGAGTCGCGACGATTCAGCAGTACCTCCGCGCGAAGCTCATCGACGAACTGCATCTCGCGTTTCGTCCGATTTTTATGGGCTCTGGCGAGAACTTATTTCTTGGCATCGACCTGGCAGCGCTCGGTTATGCCTGCACGGAACACGTCTCCACGGAGCATGCAATGCACGTGGTCCTGCAAAAACAGACTTGATCCCTCGCTTTCGATCGGCGAACGCCGCGCCTATGATTGACTTCACATAGCGAAGTCTTTACGCTCTTCTTTAGCGCTGAAGGGCGCATCCAGTCCGCGGAAAGGGCCGTGCCCACCTTACGTAATAAATGAAAGTGCGAACTTTCTTTCAGCCTGATTTGGGCGGACTCCAGGCGCAACTTTGAAAGGAAGGTCGTAATGGATCCCGAACCCAAGCCTCTCCCCGCCCGTCCCAGCCTGGAGCAGTACAAGAAACAAGCCAAAGAACTTTTACAAGCCTGCCGCTCAGCCGAAGCAGAAGCAATAAGCCGCATGAAAGCGAGCCATCCTGGCTTCAACAACCTTCCGGACAATGAATTTCAAAATTCCAAAATTGTGCT
Organism: Candidatus Angelobacter sp.; assembly: GCA_036488825.1. Lineage (GTDB taxonomy): Bacteria > Acidobacteriota > Terriglobia > Terriglobales > Acidobacteriaceae > Angelobacter. The sequence continues at coordinate 41,020 of DASXGZ010000018.1, read as the reverse complement.
GGCCGATGCGCAATTGGTGATCGCCCGGGAGCACGGGTTTGAAGGTTGGTCGAAGTTCGCAAAGCGTGTGGAAGTGTTGAACAGCGAGCGGGCTGCGCAGAGCGGGGAAGATCCACTAGCAGAATTTATAGAAGCGGCAATATGGCACGGGACGCTGGAGCGCGCTGAAGCAATCCTGGCCGCGCATCCTGAAATTGCACAAAGCAGCATTCACGCAGCCGCCATTCTTGGCGATGATGCAGCGGTCCGTCGCTTTATCGCGCTTGATCCGCAAAACGCAACCAGCAGAGAAGAGCCTTATAGCGGTGACGCGCTGGTTTATCTATGCCTATCGAAATATTTGCGGCTCGACAAAGCGCGCTCGGACGGATTTGTGCGGGCGGCCATAGCGTTGCTTGACGCCGGTGTGGACGCGAATACTGGCTTCTGGACTGCTGGCGATCATCCTGAATTTGAAACTGCTTTGTATGGCGCGGCAGGAGTCGCGCATCACGCGGAGCTGACCCGCCTGCTGCTGGCTCGTGGCGCAGACCCGAATGAAGAGGAAACGCCATACCACTCGCCGGAGGCGTATGACAATAGCGCACTGCATGTTCTGGTGGAGAGCGGCAAACTCAATGCCGATAGTCTTACCACCATGCTGCTGCGCAAAGCCGATGTGCATGATTTTGACGGTATGAAGTACTTACTGGAGCACGGTGCTGATCCCAACCGGATGACGCGCTGGCATTACACGGCGCTGCATCAGGCGATTCGCCGCGATAATGCAATTCAGATGATTGATTTGCTTCTTGATCATAAGGCCGACCCCACGCTGAAGAACGAGGCGGATGGAAAGTCAGGTATTCAAATGGCAGCGCGCAGAGGCAGAAGCGACGTGCTCTGGACATCCGCACGCCGCGGATTCCCCATGCCAATGCCATCCGATGGCGTGGAACATCTGATTGTAGCCGTCGGCGCGGCAAGAGGCGGTATGTCGGGCGTCCACGCTTTTCGTGAACAGTTTCAGCACCTGGTCGACCCTGCAGGCCTGCCTAAGTCCAGCGAGCTTCGAGCTATCAACGAGCTTCTGGCAGAAGACGGCACGCTATTGGCGGAATTTGCCGGAAACGGAAATACCAATGGCGTGCAGCAGTTGCTCGATCTGGGCGTGCCAGTTGACGCACGGTATGATGGCGACCCTTACTTCGACATTGCGAAGAACAGCACGGCGCTGCATGTTGCGGCGTGGAAAGCATGGCCAAAAACAGTGAAGCTGCTGATTGAACGCGGCGCACCGATCACCGCTCAAGATGCAAAAGGCAGAACTCCTCTGATGCTCGCCGTAAAAGCCTGCGTCGATTCCTACTGGACAAACAGGCGATCGCCTGAATCTGTGGAAGCACTGTTGCGCGCTGGCGCTTCCGTTAGTGGAGTCGATTATCCGTCAGGCTATGCGGAAGTGGACGAACTGCTGCGATCCTATTCCAGTAATTCAGCCGCGAATTCACGCGAATGAACACGAATCAGTAAAAGCGATTGAGGAAGCGAGAAAGCACGAGCGAATCAGATTTCATCATGATTCGCGTGTTTTGCGTTGATTCGCGGCAAATGCCAGCTTAATGCGACGTCGCGCGTTCACTGCTCTTCAGCAGCTCATTCACAATTGTGACCAGCTCTTCGGGATTGACAGGCTTTTCCAGATACAAATCCGCCAGCGGCTCTGCGGCCTGAAAGGCCTCAGCCACGTAGCCGGACACAACCACCACGGGCATGCTGCTGTTATTTTTTGCAGCCTGCACCACGGCGCGGCCATTGGCATCACCCAGGCGCCAGTCGGTTACAACTGCGTCATAGGTGTTGCTCTGGAGTTTTTCCATGGCGTCGCGGGCAGAAGTGGAGGCGGTCACCGTGTGCCCCGCTGACTCAAGGATGGCACACTTCAAGGTAACTACATGCGGTTCATCGTCGACGCAAAGGATCCTGGCCATATTTGGAAATCCCTGAACGCTGACGCGCTTCATATTGAGTTCGGGCGCGCCGTCTGAGAAATGGTAGCTGCCGCACAAATGCAGCCTACAAACTTGTCCCTATTCTCAGGCAGCAATGATGCCGAAGTCAAATAATCCCTGCATCCCCCTCTGCTTTTAACATTCCTTTCGCCAGAACCTTAGTTCCACTCTCGTGGCAATGATCGGACTTCCGGCCAGTGCCCCATTGCAGGAACTCTGGCCGAAAAATCCTTTAAAGAACCCTAGAATCTCCACACCAGGCCAATGGACGGCTGGGCCAAGTGGGTGAAATTATCTGAAGCCAAACCAGTAAGCTGGAAGTCCGGGATTTTAAAAAACATTCCGCGGTACTCCGCGCGTAACGCAACAAACCTGGTCAGATCAAAATCCACTCCGCCGCCATACAGAAATGCCGGTTTCGTCTGATTGTTGCCGGTGTTGTTTCCGATTCCTACAAAATTATTGTTCAGTGAGTTGGTTGGGCGGAAGAAAAGTGCGCCAATGCCGGCCAACGCATAGGGCCGCACGCGGCTATGAGATGGCGCGCTGATCACAGCTTCGCCCGTGAGTTGATGAATATTTGTGTTTATGTCGGTTTCACCAAAGAATGGATCAAAATACTTCTGCGTATCGCGGGTATAGCCATAGTCACCCTGTACGGCGAACCAGGAGTTCAAGTGATAACGATATCCAATCAGAAAGCCGCCACTCTTGGTCGCGTCATGCGGGATATCGATATTGGTTGAGTTTTTGGGCAGGTTCGCTGTGCCCTGGACGCTGAATTCTGATTTGTAATCCTGGGCCGCGCCTGACGCTATGAACAGAAAAATAAATGCTACAGCGGATAAGACAGAATATTTCCTCATCGGGTAAAAACTCTCCTTGCGAATTTTTGCTCTACTTTAATTTGTGTACGTTGATGTGCTGAAAGATATGACGCAGATTCAAACCCCGCCGCTTCACTTCCCACTCGCAACTTAAATATTCTTAACGCTGTGGGAGCAGCACTTTGGAATTAAGCAGAACCTTAATCCTGGCTGGACTTCTCAGAATAGCCGTTCCTGACGCTTCAGGTTTCCAAAGGAGCCAATGTTCGCCAGCGTGAATGCAAAGCGATATTGATTTTCATTACGGACGGAGCCGAGAGAGAAGCGGCGGTATTCAAAGCTCAGGCCGCAGCAGTCCCAGTTATACGATGACTGGGCTGCGGAATATTGCAGCAGGTTGAATTCGCGATCAAAGCCGATGTTAGTGGCAGCGCTCCAGCCTCTTTTAGTCGGGCTGCCGTAGCCAAGCTGTGCCCGAACCTGGTCAAATAGCGGAGGCACGCAAGCGGGCTGGTTGAAAACATGAGGAATGCAGGTCGGCAGCACCGCTCCGGTGGTGGGATCGTTCACAACCTCGCCCGGAACCTGTAAATACGCATGACTGGCTCCCACGGTGAAGTCGCCGAAATGAAATCCCGCATATAGAGTGCTGGAATTGATGTGGCCCTTCTTGGTGTCATAGTCGAGCTGCCATTCCAGATCGCTGTTGCCGCTGGTCCGCATGCGCAGCCGTGACACAACAGGAGAGAATCGCCGTGGATCTGTGATAAATGCGATGCCGGTAAAGCTTGCAGTGGTCGCCAGGACATTGCGGGTGCCGTTGAGCACAGCTCCCCCAAAAGTTGGATCGGCAAAATACTTCATCTTGACTTCCCAGCTCACAAATTCATCTGCGCCTGCAGGCGCGCAGGGTGTTGTGGGAAGAAGATTTGCGCCGGGGCCAGACGAATCATTGCAATCCGGGCGCTCCTTCTTCAAATAAAGCCTCTGCAAAAGCCCAAACTCGGCCTCATTCGTGTTGCTCAAAATGTCTCTGAAGTCGAAACGGATGACAGAACCGAAGTTTTCCACGCCATTGGTATAGCGGTACACCACGCGAGGCTCAATGGTGTGCTTGACCTTGCGGCCGGCCACAGTTTTACCGAAGACCTTGCTAAGTGCGGGCGGACGCAATTCTACGCTGCTGGCAATGGTCCGCCGGTTGAACATCTGCTGTATAGGAGTTGCTACACCCATCACACTGGTTTCTCGCTGTGAGTAAATCGTGTTGCGGAGTTGAACCTCTGGGCGGAATGTCCAGCCATGATAGAAGATGGGAAGGTTCAGGTCTGGGTCAACGTCAAACCGGCCGACCACGCCGGGTGTAACGAACTTGGGCTGGCTGCGACGCAGGCCTTCAGCGTCAACGTCGTAAGACCAGTAGATGGGCGAGCCAAGAAGTTTGCGGTCTACGCTGGAAACTTCAATCCCGGGAGCGTGCTGGATGGTGATTACGTCATCGTTATTCTTGCTCTGAAAGTTTTGATAGCGCGAGACAAAACCGTTAAACGAGAAGCCATCGAGGTTTTTGGAAAGGAATGCGGCTGATTTGACCTCGGAATCCACGGCCTGGGAAAAATTCTCAGTGAATGCCAGCCGGAAAATGAACGAACTCAGGTAGTCGAGGGATGCAACGCCGCGCACCCCGTTGGAAAACGTGTTTTCAGCGTTGAGTTTAACGTCTTCACCGCCCTGTTTTACTGTTTGCGAAATGGTTTTACCATTTTGGTCAACAGAGGTAGTGGTGATACCGCGATCCAGCACGCCAAAATAATTCAGGTTAAGAAACGAAGTTTCACTGGGACGGTAGCGATAATTTTCTTGTAGGGACCATCCTCTCTTGGAGAGAAATTCGCCGCCGAGCGTCGCGTCCATGCTGCGGTTGATGGCCCAGTAGAAGGAATCGCCTATCACGGTGCCCTTGGTGCTTGAGGTGCCGAAATTAGGAATAAGAAAGCCGCTCTGGCGTCCCAGCCTCTCCACCGGAGGTGAGGCGTAGGGCAGAAAAAAGACCGGCACCCCCTTCACGCGGAAAGTGCTGTTGTGGATATGGGCTGAATTCCCCACTTTCACAATGATCTTCTCGGCGTTGAACGTCCACTTGGGATGCGGCAGCTCACATGAGGTTATAGAACCGTGGTAAAGGACATACTCATCTGGTCCGGTCTGCTCAACCAGTCTTCCGGTGAAAGAAAGAGGGCTGGACGAGGTGAGCGTTACGCTCCGCCCTTTGAAACGAGCGCCAGTAGACCCATGCACGTTATAAAATTTTCCTGTCTGCGAGTGTATGTTGTATGTGCCTTCAGTGGCGCTGATGTGCATGTCGCGCCGACCGCCATCCAAAGACACATGGCCTTTGGCTGCGACATCGCCCGAGGCAGAATCATAGGTCACTAGGTCGCCGTGAAAATCGTAATCCACAAAATGAATCGCTACATTGCCGCGCAGCGTGTACACGTCCCCGGCTTTCTCGCATTCTCCCGCATCGATGATCACTGGATGCTCCGGGCTGATGGGGAACCTTATATTGCGATTGGCTTGTGCTCCAGCGGCTGCGTGTTCAGGTTGCGGAGTTGAGCCAGCCGGGGCCGCCTGGTGGACGGCCGGCGGAGAGGTGATGATGGAGTGGCAGTTGCCCGCAGGTTCCTTTGTGGTTTGGGTTGGTGTTGCTGTGGGTGTTGGGCTTGGCTCAACCTGTACCATTGGCGATGCGGAATTTTGCGCAGACTGTTCCGCCCGCGCCTGGCTTGTCACTAGCGGCGCGCTGAGAAACAAGTGACAAAGCAGTCCTGCTGTGATAACAAACTTGTGTAGGGAATGCATGCCGTAGAAAAGCCAGAACTGGCAAGTTATCATGGCAAGTTTTAGAAAAGCAAAACTTGACCTGCTCCGGCAGCATCCTACTCCTGGCGAAATTCTCCGAAGCGGCCCATGACTTGCCCTATTTGCGGTAAGGCGTCTCCTTGCGTTCATGCTCGCAGGAACACCTCGGTACTGGTGGACCACCAGGCTGATCACGAATCTTTTGCCGGCGACGAAGCTGCGCCTTTCCCACAACTTGCCATGGGTGGCAGCCCCGGAAACGCCCAAGCAGCCGCTCGTCCGGCGATTGATGAGGCATGGCGGCGAGAGGTGGTTTCGCGTGTGCAGCAGCATCGGGCGCGCCGCCGCAAGCCTGCCGATCCCAATGCTCCAGAACTGGATTTCTCCGCCGAGAAGCCATATTCCTTCGGTGCTGAGCCGCAGGAAGACAGTACCATGCCGCTTCCGCCCGAGCGATTTCATGAGATTGTGATTCCGCAGAACAAGGTGAAGCGGAATTCCCTGAAGCAGAACGCGGCCCGGCAGGAAATGCCCAAGATCATACGTTTTCCCCGGACCCAGCCCGAATACGTTCCAACGGTTGAAGAAGTTATGCTTGATGAGTTGGAAATCGCCGAGCCAGCGCCGGATACGCCGAGAATTCTGGAGGCATCCGAAGCAGTGCCCGAAGCGGGTTGTGAAGAAATGTACGAACCAGCTTACGAGCCGGTGTACGAGCCCGAACCAGAACACTTTCCACAGCCGCAGCAGGTCACATTTCCGCTTGAAGCCGAGCAGATGGAGTTGCTGCCCAACTTTTCCGACATCCACCTGGAGCCGGAAGAAGCGCGCATTTCCAATCTTGAAATCATCCCCCGGCCTGCGCCGCTCAACCAGCGTTTTCGTTCCGGGGTGGTCGATGCAGGAATTGTTTTTGCAGCCATCATAGCTTTCATCATCACTTTCCTGATCTGCGCCGAGGAGATGCCACAATCCCGCATGGCAGTGGTTTGCGTAGCGGCCTCCGGCGGAATTTTCTGGCTGCTTTTTCAGTACATCTTTCTCACCTATCGGCGCGCCACTCCCGGCATGCGCATGGCACAGCTTGAGGTATGCACATTTGAGGGGATGGAAACGACCATGTTTGAGCGTCAGGTCCGCGCCGCTGCCAGCTCTCTCTCAGGCTTTTCAATGGGGCTTGGCTACGCCTGGGCGCTGGTGGATGAAGACCGGCTCGGCTGGCATGACAGGATCAGCAGGACGCACTTGCGGAGCAGCCCTCAGCAATCAGCATTCGGCAATCAGCCAAAAAACATTGCCGCAGATCTCGGCAGATGATCGGATGTAGCCGCGAATTTTTGCGAATGAACGCGTCTCCGCGCGCCTTCCGTGGTCCGATCACCCGATGTCTCGATCACGGCGATCACCCCGATCTTCCTGCCCTACCCCCTCCCGGTTCATCCCACTGCATCCCAAGTCATCCCAGATTGGCGTAGACTTCAGAGGGGGTATCCCAGACGGGCCCCGTCCACGCGCGGTTTTCGCGTGGATGTGCAGAGATGGGCATAGGATTCAGCTATTCGCCTCCAACTGGTGTGGGTTGGGAACATCCCTTTGCGTTCTTCGCGTCCTTTGCGGTCAAATTCCTAAGGTAAATCCCTATTGACCCCCACCGGGGGTAGGCTCTTTTGTTGCAAACAAAGCCCTTGTTCCATTCGACCGACCGGTCACCGAACGGTCGAAGCTCTTTTTATGCCTTGTTTCGACTTGGAATCGCGTTGCTTTTGCTTTGTCTGGCTAAAGCTAATGGCCACTTGCCAATTTTCAAAGATCCAACACACTCTACCCCTGAGGGCTGCGGTACTGTAGCCGATTTCGTGAAGCGAATCAATTGCGAATTAGGACATGTCCTGAGCTGACGTTCTCGCTGACCACTGCCGAACATTCCACTGGGTGGAAGAGCGGCCCTTTAGGGCCGCGAAAGAGTCGTTACTTCCGAACATTCCGCTCTGCCGCAGGGCTCGCGCGGCAGCGAAGCGGAGTGCGCTAAACGAATTCGGAAAGATCTTACGTGGTCGATTGGTAGAGATACTTTTGGAAGCCGACAAAGACATTGCTGATATCTTCAGGTTTACCAAGATCGGCAATGGCATCCTGAATGGAGTTGGAATATTTCAAACGCAATAATGGCGTCAGCTTTTCCTGGTCCAATTCGTCTACTCCAACGGTCACATAATGGGCCAGGACGAAATCAAGAAAGGCCTGCTGTCTGTTATTGAATTGCCCAGTAATAGCAAGTTTTGCGCGGCCAGCTCGCTCCTCGCGAGTAAGTGGCGGCAACGCGTATGCGATATAAGCAAGCACGTCAAAAAGGTCGCTCTTTTCGGCGTCGATAATTTTCTGCATTTCGGTTAGCTGCTCATGACCAAAACCTTTTTCGGCCAGTCCGTTGAGCAGTGCCTTTCGTGTATCCGGGGAGCTCCACAGAGCGCGTAGCTCTTCTTCGTCTTTGAAGAACTCAGGAAGTTTTCCGAACAAGGACTCCATAAATTGCTGTGCTGACATTGGAGTACCATCTGGATGCCAGAATGAAGTCGCTACCATGTGCTGGATGGCTCGCGCTTTGCCGTCGGCGAGTCTTACTGTCGCCTTTTTTCTCTTCTTGCAAATGCACGGGCTCCGGCCGCAAACTTCGCATGGCTCGTCCTGACACTCGCAAGGGTCTTTCCCGCATTCGGGACACGTTTGCAGCAACGGCTTTGCACATTGGCAAGGGTGATAGCCGCATGTGGAGCACGGCTCAGGTTCCAGCGGTTCGCCGTCCCACTCCGGATCACTGAAGTGCATATAGGCTTTTACGAAGTCATAGATGGTGAAGTAGTCTTTGCCATCGTAAAGGCGCGTCCCGCGGCCAATGATCTGCTTGAACTCGATCATTGTCCGGATGGGCCGCATCAGGACGATGTTGCGAATGTTTCGCGCATCCACGCCTGTGGAAAGCTTTTGCGATGAGGTCAGAATCGTTGGAATGGTTTTCTCGTTGTCCTGAAAGTCCCGCAGGTGCTGATTGCCGAGTTCTCCGTCATTCGCGGTCACGCGCTGGCAGTAATTTGGATCAGAGCTGTCTTTTACCTGGTTGATCAGGTCACGCACAGCCAAAGCATGGTCCTGCGTCGCGCAGAAGACCAGCGTTTTTTCTCGCTGGTTAATTTGCTCCATGAAAATCTTCACGCGGTGCGCTTCGCGCTCCTTGATTTCAATGATCCTGTTGAAGTCGGATTCGGTGTAACGTTTTCCGCTTTCAATCTCTCCCTCTACAAGCTGATCGTCCGGTGTGTAAATGTATTCGTCCAGCGTGGTGGCAATCTGCTTCACCCGGAACGGTGTGAGGAAACCGTCATTAATGCCTTCCCTCAGCGAATAGATATAGACCGGCTCGCCGAAATATTTGTAAGTGTCGACGTTGTCTTTTCGTTTGGGCGTGGCGGTAAGGCCGAGCTGCACGGCGGGAGAAAAGTATGTAAGGATATCGCGCCAGGTGCTTTCGTCATTGGCTCCGCCGCGATGGCACTCGTCAATGACGATGAAATCGAAGAAGTCCGGCGGGTACTCACCGAAATACGGAGAAGGCTTTCCATCTTGCGGCGGACCGCTCATGAAGGTCTGAAAAATGGTAAAGAATAGGCTGGCATTGGTCGGCACGCGACCTTTTTTGCGGATGTCTTCGGGCTTGATGCGGACCATCGCATCGTCAGAGAACGCAGCAAAAGATGTAAAGTCGTTGTATGCCTGCGTGGCCAGATTGTTGCGGTCAGCCAGAAAGAGAATGCGCGGACGGCGGCTGGGTTCAGCTTCGCTCTTCCAGTCTTTCAGGTTCCAGCGGGAGTTGAAAAGTTTCCAGGCAATCTGAAATGCGATTGAGGTTTTGCCGGTGCCAGTGGCCAGCGTCAACAGCACGCGGTCTTTATGATTGGCAATCGATTCCAAAACGCGGTTGATGGCAATTTCTTGATAGAAACGCAGAGACCATGTCCCGCTCTTGTCGGGATAGGGAATGATGGCGAAACGGTCACGCCACGCGTTGGCCGTGGCAAACGTCTTGTTCCAAAGTTCGTCAGGCGTGGGATAGGCCGGTAAATCCTTTTCTTTACCAGTCTGCATGTCGCAACCATAAAGTCCCTGGCCATTGCTGGAATAAGCAAAGCGGACGGCCATTTTGGCTGCATAGTTCTTGGCCTGGCCGAGGCCTTCAGTGATGGAGAAATCCCATGACTTGGCCTCAAGCACGCCGAGCTTAATGTTGCGGTATTCGAGGACGTAGTCGGCGAACAGCCGATTGCTAGGCCGGCCCTGGCCTTCAATGCGACCCGGCGCAATGGTGTAAGAGCGGCGAATTCGGCTGCCTTCCACCACACCCCAGCCAGCTTCTTTTAGCGCGGGATCAATGTGGAGGGCGCGTGTATCGGCTTCAGAATGGCAGTGGTCGCACATGTTGCGTTTTCGTTGAAGGCCGCTCTATTTTCCTTTGCTCTTAACTGTCTTACCCTTGCCTTGCGGCACTTTGCCCTTGTCCCTGAGCCATTGGACTGCTTTGAAAAATCTCTGACGTTCAATTTTCAATTTATCCGGATGCCAGTTTTCCCGTGCTTCAAAGACGATCTGCTCATCCGTCGGCTGCTTGTCTTCCAGCAGTAGGTTGTTCCATGCAGCAAAGACGGTGGCCATAATCTCCGCCTGTTGCGCATCCATCGGCAACATTAACTGAAGCAGATGTTCAAGCTCGGCACATCTTGGCCCTAACGCGGTACAAGTTTTGTCGACCAGTCGTTGGAAACCATGGAGTTTTTGTACCCGGTATGTCAGTCCCTCAACGCGCTTGAAATCAAAGTAGTTCGCCTTTCTGGCGCGGTGCTCTACTCTTTGCAGGTGCGGAAAATCATTGGGACCAGCGGCATCTTTCACGGGGGAGCGGCCTAGGTCGATTCCAAGCAATGCCTCGGCCATGTGAGTGATCTTTTCAGCTTTCACATGTCCAAAAAATTCTTGCTTCCCATTTTTTTCGTGCAATTGATAGGCCATGGCCAGAACGCCTGCGTGCAAATCGGTAGGGCTGATATTTGGAATTTGTACTGGAAATGAAGTGACCTCTAAACTTTCTTCTGTTGCAGCCAATTCACCGGTGAAGGCCTGATGCAGAAGAGATTTCTTCAATTCTTCCAATGCAATGAGCTTGCGTTCGTAGAGATTGGTGAGTCGCTCGGTTTCGGTCGAAATATTGTTTACTGATTTAACTATACGGTGCTGTTCATCGAGTGGGGGCAGAGGGATTTTCAACTCACGCAAGTGCTCAATGGACATTGAGGGAATCAGGGAGCGCTCCGATCTCTTCAGTAACTCACCTTTCACGAACTGCGAAGGGATCAACAGGTAAAGGTAGTCGTCATTTAGCAAGTCTCGGCGAACATTGCTGATTTTGCACAACGCAACATTGAAAGCACCTTCCACACCCCTGAAAGCGCGCCCAACATGACGATAAGCAACCATCATGATGTCGTCTTTTTTCATTTTGTGCAGCTGAGGGGTATCAGGAACAAAGACTGCGTAATCGTCAGTCGCGCCGTCTCGAATTTGATAGAAACGCACATATCCTGGCCTTGGATCACGTGAGAATTTACTTTTTGGTGGATTGTGCCCTCGCGCCAATTCGGTCAGTACATCAAGTTTCTCCATCTTCCATCTTTTTCCGCTCTGGGCGAAAACAGATTGAAGATAGCTTTCGAAGAGTACCTTGGCATTTTGTAGATTTTTTTTGGCGTTAGCTTTGGCTGCAGCAACGCCCTCAAACACTTCGTCTAGGATGCCGACGATCCGTTGCTGTTCGGCAAGGGGGGGAACAAGAATAGTGAACTCATTAAGCTTTTCTTTGGTAATGTGAACTAAGCCGACAGCCCCATTGACTGATCGCTCAATCTCCTCGGTGATATAACTCAGGGCGTAAAACGCATATCGCTTGACAATTGTTTCGCTAAGGCCAATTTTGAAAATATGTTGGTTGAGGACTCCCTTTTTGCCGCTCCAAAGGTGAGCACCAAAGGAAGAACCTACCGTGCCTGACCAAGAAAAAAGCAAATCACCCGGCTCGACTGCTATGTCCGAGCTGTATTCTCCAGCGAAGTAATTGAACAGTGCTTCTTCATTGTTAAGGTTCTGAATGCGGACGATAGGCAGCCCTTTCATCGACCATTCTTCCTTCTTAAACGCCCGGCCATTCTTGAAAACAAAAAGATCGCCAAGACGCTTTCTGGGTAACCCACTCTTCATAGTAGCGCCTTGATAGCTTCCAACGTTTTTGCACTCTCCAAGTCCAAAGCAGCGATTTCATCAATAATGGCCTGCGGTGAGCGGTAAATGATCTTCTCACCCCCATGCGGATTTTTTACGGAAAGGTCAAATGTTTTCTCGTCGATTCCTTTAGCGTTAGCACTCCATGATCTAGGAGAGTTGGCAAAGGTCTTTTGCAGGTTCACAAATTCGGCCAGATCATCGTCATTCAGCGGGTTGGTCTTGCCGAGGCTGCGACCGGGATCGAGCTGGTAGTACCAGATTTTGCGCGTCGGCGCCCCTTTCTCAAAAAACAGCACCACGGTTTTTACGCCCGCGCCTTGAAACGTCCCGCCGGGACAATCAAGAACCGTATGCAAATTGCAGCTTTCTAAAAGCTGCTTGCGCAGGCTAACCGAAGCGTTGTCAGTATTTGAGAGAAAGGTATTCTTGATGACCATGCCGCCGCGCCCGCCGGCTCTGAGCATCCGAATGAAATGCTGGAGAAAAAGATACGCGGTCTCGCTGGTGCGAATGGGAAAATTTTCCTGTACTTCCTGTCGTTCCTTGCCGCCGAATGGAGGATTTGCCAATATTACTTGGACACGATCTTTTTCTTGGATGTCAGCCAGATTTTCAGTCAGCGTATTGGTCTGAATAATATTGGGCGCATCAATGCCATGGAGGATCATATTCATGATGGCAATTACGTAAGCAAGAGGCTTTTTTTCCTTGCCGTAAAAAGTCTTTTCCTGAAGAGTCTTTACTTCCCTGGTTGTCAGATTCGGTTTGGCCTTCATGTACTCAAAGGCCTCACACAAGAAGCCGGCGGATCCCACCGCACCGTCATAAACTTTCTCGCCGATGATTGGCTTCACCACCTGCACAATAGCGCGGATCAGCGGACGCGGCGTGTAATACTGGCCGCCATTGCGCCCGGCGTTGCCCATGTTCCTGATCTTGGCTTCATAAAGATGGGAGAGCTCGTGTTTCTCTTTCTGCGAGCGAAAGCGCAGTTCGTCAATATGATCAATGATCTCGCGCAGGTTGTAACCGCTGGAAATCTTGTTTTTGATCTCGCCGAATATCTCCCCGATTTTGTATTCAATGGTGTTCGGGCCAGTGGCCGTCTGCTTAAAGCGATTGAGATATGGAAATAGTTTTTTGCTGACAAAGTCGGTCAGGTCGTCGCCGGTCTGGGCCTTGTTGTGGTCAAGCTTGCCGTCTTTGCCCTTAGGGGCGGCCCAGCTATCCCAACGGTATTCCTTATCAAGAATATAAGAGTATTTCTTGCCTACCAGCGCGGCTTCAGTGCGCTTATCTTCTTCCAGATCATCAAGATATTTTAGAAAAAGCAGCCACGAGGTTTGCTCGGTATAGTCGAGCTCGGTGGAGCAACCGTCTTCTTTCCATAGTACATCATCAATATTTTTAAAGGCTTGTTCAAACATTCAGGTCTGGAAAATCAATGGGTTTTGACTCACTTGTATAGCATTTAGCATTGCTCTTGAGAATATGCCGTATGTTCGGCGATAGATTGGCGATGATTTGCAATGATGGCGGGCTGCACTTTTTGCACTCCGCCTTCGGCTGCGCGCGGGCCTGCGGCGCTAGGAAGGGATTTGTTCAAGACCTTTTCGCGGCCATGAATGGCCGCTCTTCCACCGGGCAGCGCTGCACCACATCGCGCTCTACTCTCCTGACCTGGCCAATTCCACCGCCCTCACCAGCGCGCGGGTTTTGTTGAGGCATTCCTGGTATTCGCTTTCAGGGACGGAATCGGCCACAATGCCCGCGCCGGCCTGCACGTAAGCCTTCTTTCCCTTCACCAGCATGGTGCGGATGGCGATGCAGGAGTCGAGGTTTCCGGCGAAGTCGGCGTACATAATGGCTCCGCCGTAAATGCCGCGGCGCACAGGCTCGACTTCTTCAATGATCTCCATGGCGCGGACTTTAGGCGCGCCGGTGAGAGTGCCGGCGGGAAAGCAGGCCGCAAATGCGTCCACGGGCGTGAGCCCCTGTCGCAGCGTGCCTTCCACGGCGGAAACCAGATGCATGACATGCGAATATCGCTCCACAAACATCAGGTCACGCACCTTGACAGTGCCAAATTCGCTGACGCGGCCAACGTCATTGCGGCCCAGATCGACCAGCATGACGTGTTCAGCGCGTTCTTTTTCGTCATGGCGCAGCTCGTTTTCCAGGCGCAGGTCGTCGGCTTCATCTTTGCCGCGTTTGCGCGTTCCGGCGATAGGACGATATTCCAGCTTATTGCCGGTCACGCGCACCAGCATCTCCGGCGACGAGCCCAGAATGGTCATCTCTTCACTGCGGAGAAAGTACATATACGGCGATGGGTTTACCCGTCGCAAAGCTCGATACACATTCAGCGGTTCCACGCCGGGCTCAAGCTCAAGGCGCAATGATGGCACGGTCTGGAATACGTCGCCGGCCATGATGTATTTCTTGATCTTCTCCACGGTGCGGATGAACTGCTTCTTGCTCACGGAAACCGCGACCTTCAGCTTGCCCGTTTTTGGCTTGGACGCACGCAGGAATTTTGCCGCCAGCGGCGCTGCCAGTTGCTTTTCGATCCGCGCGATATCGCGCAGCGCCAATGCATAGGCCTGCTTCGGAGACTGCCGTCGCACGTCCGCCGTGGCGATGATAAAAATCTCATGCCGCACGTGGTCAAATGCCAACAGCCGGTCAAAGAACATCAGTGTGCAGTCGGGAGCTTGCAGGTCGTCTTTGGCGAGTTCAGGCAATTTTTCAAGTTGGCGAACTGCGTCGTGGGAAAAGAACCCTACGGCACCGGCGGTAAACGGAGGCAGTCCGGCAACGTGCGCTGGTGTATGTTCACGCAGCAGGCCGTCCAGGATTTTGAAAACGCTGCCTTCCGTCTCTGTCTTTTTGCCATCGCGTTCCAGCGTGATCTTGCGGCCGCGAGCGCGGAGGACCATATAAGGTCGCGCCCCCAGAAACGTGTACCGCCCAATCTTTTCTCCGCCTTCAACCGACTCCAGCAGGAACGCGTTCGGCTCTTCGGCAGCCACACTCAAAAAAGCTGAGACCGGCGTGCGCAGGTCGGCAGCCACGGTTTTCGCCACTGGAACCAGTGACGCAGTGCGCGCCAGCCGGGAAAACTCGTTGTAATCGGGAAATAGCATGACCGCCTATCTTAATCGATTCTCACCGCCGCCAACGTATGACCCACCCAAACGTACATGCACCACTTATCTGGTGCAAAGTACACATTTGATTAAGTCTTGGGAGTGAAACCCTATAGTTCCAGAGGGCCAAATTGGTCTATACTTTTGCCCAAACTTGGAATATTGCAATTGCCTCGCGAGCTTGAATGTACCCCCTTGTAGCCGCGGGAACGAACTTTATAAAGATGCGGGCGTCTCCAAAAGAGCGCCACAGGTGAATGCGGATGCTAGTCAGATTCTGGGGTGTACGCGGCTCAACGCCAACCCCGCAATCAGAAAACCTGCGTTATGGCGGCAATACCTCATGTGTTGAGGTGCGCGTCAACGGGCATATCTATATTTTTGATTGCGGCACCGGCTTCCGCAACCTGGGCAAACAGCTCTCGCAGGAAAACAACGGCCATCCGCTTTCCGCGCACATCTTTCTCTCGCACTTTCACTGGGACCATATCCAGGGCATCCCGTTTTTTGCGCCGCTGTATGGCAACCGCGACAGCTCTTTTGTATTTCACTCTTCCAGCCGCACCCGCAGCCTGCAAAGCGCATTGGAAGAACAGATGGCCGATCCCTACTTTCCCGTGAACATGAGTGAGATGGCGGCGCATCGGCAGTTCTGCAACATTGATGAAGGGCGCATCGCCTTCGATAACTGCACTGTGGAGTCCATGTGGCTCAATCATCCTCAGGGCTGCCTGGGATATCGCATGGAAGCCGGCGGCAAAGTGCTGGTCTATGCCACGGACAACGAGCCCGGCGATCCCGTCTTTGATAAAAACCTGCGCAAGCTGGCCGAAGGTGCTGACGTGCTCATCTATGACGCGCAATATCTGCCGGAAGAATATGCCGCGCGCAAACAAGGCTGGGGACACAGCCACTGGCGAGAAGCCGTAAACGTCGTCATGGAAAGCGGTGCCAAAGAGCTGATTCTCTTCCACCACGATCCTGACCATTCTGACTCCTGCATTGACGCGGTTGTGACCCAGGCCCGTGAATATTATCCAAAAGTACGGGCTGCGTCTGAGGGGATGGAGTTGGCGCTGTAATCTGCGGGATGCAGGACTTATGCGGCTCTGCCGCTTCATCTTGCTACAATATCTTCATGCCACGTATGGTTAAATGCGCGAAGCTGGGCCGCGAACTGCCCGGCCTGGATGAACGCCCTTTCGACACCGAATTGGGGCAAAAAATTTATGAAACCGTGAGCGCAGAAGCATGGCGCATGTGGGCGGATCACTCCAAGATGCTGCTGAATGAATACCGCCTCCAGCCCTGGAAGCCTGAAGCGCAGCAATTTCTGGTGGAGCAGATGGAACAATACTTCTTCGGTGCTGGCGCCCAACTGCCTAAAGAATTTGTTCCACCGCCAAAGTAGAGTCAGGGTGAAAGAGGCCACGCCGATTTAGGAACTTGGCAGGTCGACAAAAAGAAGATCTCCACTCATCAGGTGCGCCGTATGCGTCCAATTATTTTTTCCGCTTCAGCACGGCCTTGACGGCCTTTACGATGAACGGTGCAGTGAGCCCGTATTTCTCCATCAGTTCGTCGGGCGTGGCGGATTCAGCATACGTATTCTGGATGCCCACAAACTCCATCGGCGCTGGAACCGATTTGCCCACTGCCCGCGCTACCTGGGAGCCAAGTCCACCATCCAGCAGGTGCTCTTCTGCCGTAACAATTGCGCCACACTCCTGCGCGGCTTTGGCGATGGCGGCTTCGTCCACGGGTTTAATGGTGTGCATATCCAGCACACGCGCATTGATGCCCTCTTCAGCCAGCTTCGCCTGCGCTTCCAGGGAATAGCTAACTTCCAGCCCGCAGGCAATGATCGCCACATCGCGGCCGTCGCCATGCTGTTTGGCCTTGCCGATTTCAAACGTGTCGTCGGGGCCGTAGATAATCGCTGTCTTCGGGCGTCCAGTGCGCATATATGCGGGGCCTTCATGTTCGGCCATGCGATGCACCAGAGAGCGCGCGCAGAATTCGTCTGACGGACTGAGCACCACAAAGCCGGGCAGCGCGCACATAAGCGCATAATCTTCCACGGACTGCTGGCTCGGGCCATCTTCTCCAATGGAGATGCCGCCGTGCGAGCCAACATACTTGGCATTTACATGCGGATAAGCCGCGCCCACGCGTAGCTGGTCCATCCCTTTGTCGCAGATGAAGACCGCGAACGACGATGCAAATGGCAGCTTGCCCGCAAGCGCCAACCCTGCGGCAATGGACACCATGTTTGCTTCCGCAATGCCGACAGTAAAGAACCTGTCAGGAAACGCCTTCTGAAATTTCACGCTGTACGTGGATTTGGCCAGATCAGCGTCCAGTACAACTACGTTGGGATTGGCCTTGCCCAGCTCAACCAGCGCCTGCCCATACGCCTCACGCGTGGCGACGCCCATTTTGGGTTCGTACTTCGGCTTCGAATTTGGCGTTGAGGGATTGGAAATTGTGGTTGAGCTCAAAGCGTATCTCCTTATTCCGATTGCTAACTTTCGATTGTTAGCTTTATTCCGATTGCGAATCTTTCCTGATTGCCGAATACTTACTGCCTTACCCTGTCATCCTGAGCAAGCGCGAACCGAAGGCGAGCGCGCGTCGAAGGATCCCGAAAATGCCATTCCCTCAATTACTGCATCAGGGAATTCTCACCATGTTCTGCATTCCGATCCCCATTTTCATTCGCGTTCTTCGCGTTAATTCGCGGCTAAATTCCTGATCAGCGTTTATCTGCGGAAATCTGCGGCAAAAATTCCTAAAGCTTCTTCGCCGCTGCTTCCAACTCCGCCACTGCCGCCGCTACCTGATCAGGCTTGGGCGCCACACCGTGCCACTCCGGATTGTTCTCCATAAATGACACGCCTTTACCTTTCACTGTATTGGCCACAATGCAGGTTGGCTTGCCGTCTTTTGCGGCGCGTGCCGTTTCCAGCGCGGGCAGCACCTGGTTGAAATCGTGGCCATCAATTTCCAGCGTGCGCCAGCCAAAGGACTCAAACTTCTGCGCCAGCGGAGAGAGATCAAGAATATCCTTCACAAAGCCATCCAGTTGTATGTGGTTGTAGTCCACAATCAGCGTCAGGTTCTGCAGTTTGTGGTAGGGAGCAAACATGGCGGCTTCCCAGTTCTGGCCTTCCTGCGCTTCACCGTCGCCAATCATCACAAACGTGTGCCAATCTTTTTTGTCCAGCCGCGCGGCCAGCGCCATGCCAATACCAATGGAAAGTCCCTGCCCCAGCGATCCGGTATTAGCTTCCAGCGCCGGGAAAAAACGCCGGTCCGGATGCCCCTGCAACGGCGAACCCATTTTGCGCAGCGTCCCCAGCACAGAACGGTCAATGTACCCAGCTTCCGCCATCACGGCATATAGCGCCGGGCAACCGTGCCCCTTGGAAAGAATAAAGCGGTCGCGGTCTGCCCATGCGGGATCTTTCGGGTTGTAGCGCATCACGCGGAAGTAGAGTCCTGTCAGCAACTCCACTTCAGAAAGCGATCCTCCCGGATGCCCGCTGCCCGCCTCGCCAATCATCTTGATAATGTCAATGCGCAGACGGTTGGCCATGCGTTTGAGTTCGGTTATGGATTCAATTCTCGGCGTGGTGCTAATGTCGGCAGTTGTGCTCATGGGACGATTTTCTTTCTCCGGTTGCGGCCTGCGCATGGCCAGCCCCGCAGTGAAAGGCCTTTGGGGGCCACAAGCAAAGACGCTGGCGGATTCTGAGAGTATTCGGCTCTGTTTTGAAATCCTGTTTGGGCGCAAAGGATCTCAATTTCAAGTTTAAATGCCGCATAAGGCAGGGTCAACGAGAGAGCGGCAACTCAGCCGCTGCACAAAGTGTTGTGCACCCAGCGAAATGTAAGTCGCAGGTTCACGAACCATCGCTAAGAATAAGGATCAGAAGCAAGACGTAAGAGCCAAAAGCTAAGAGCCTAAGGCCAGATCCTCATCATCCTCAAACTCAAACTCTTCCTGCTCCGAGCCGTGGCACATCCAGACCGGAGCAAATGAAAGCCTGTGCAGCGGCGTTGGCCCGCACTCGCGTAGCGCAGCCAGATGCTTGGGCGAGCGGTAACCTTTATTTGAGGCCAGATCAAACTGCGGATAGACGGGTGCCCAGCGCCGAATCATTTCGTCGCGATGCACCTTGGCAATGATCGACGCAGCCGCAATCGAAATCGAAAGAGCGTCGCCGTGGATGATCTTGGTCTGCGGACAATCCCAGTTCACGCGCACCGCGTCCACCAGAAGATGGTCAGGGGCCGGCGCAAGTTGCGCCACCGCTTCGCGCATGGCCAGCAGCGACGCCCAATAGATATTCAGTTGGTCGATCCTTGCCACGTCCACTGCGGCAACGGCATAGGCAATCGCGTGTTTCTTGATCCGTTCCGCCAGCATTTCGCGGGTTTTCTGGTCAATCAATTTGGAATCGCGCAGCCCCTTGATGCGATAGTCCGGTTCCAGGATCACCGCGCCGGCGACCACAGGCCCAAACAGGCAGCCGCGTCCAACTTCATCCACGCCGGCCACCAAGCGCGCACCTGACATCCACGCCAGCTTTTCAAATTTCTGCGTGCACTTCAGCCGCTTGAGCAGGCGCATCTTCATGGTGCCTTTGGAAAACGGCAGCCCAGTCCCGGGATTGAGCGGGATCACGCGCTTTTTGCGTTTCTTGCGGGCGGGTTGGGGTGCGGCAGACATGATTGGATTAAACGGTCAGATTCAAACGGTCAGATTTCAAACACGCCTCCGTCGGCGGTCTCTTTCCAGAGATTGTAACCTTCAAGCTCTTCGGGCTTAATTTCAGCATAAGTCAGAAAAATGGGTTCGCGTTCCATGAACACCTCTTCCCGCAGAGGCAGGTGCCCCATGCCAAAACCATCTTTGTCATGGATCGTCCCCAGCGTAAGGGCGCCTGGATCAATCGAGCGCGGCCGCTGTTGGAAACTTTGTTTGTAGATCCTTACGTGGACGGTTTCCGGTTCCAGCTTGAGCACCCTGGCGATACTGAAGACGTCGCCATCATTGATGGAATAATACCCGCCCTCAAAGAGCTCTGACTGGGCGTTGCGGCTGAAATCCGAATTGGGCATGGAATAAAAAAAGGACGACAGAAAACTTTGCGTTCTTAGTATTATGCGCCAGAAGGCGTGTAACTCAAGATGAAGTTGCGGAAAATCTTCATCCAAGTCCAAACGCCGCTATCAATAGGATTTCCTGCTGCCATAGGGAGCCCCTTCGCTCGCTATGCTTCGGGGGTGAAAAAAGGTTACTCTCCCATCCACTCGCCAATCGGGCGCAATGAGGTCATGTGGTCGCAGATGATTTTAATGGCGCCCATGATGGGCACAGCAAGAATCAGGCCCATGGCGCCCCAAATGAAGCCCCAGAGCAGAAGAGAAATCGTGACCACCAGCGGGTTCAGTTGCAGGCGGCTGCCCAGCACTTTGGGATAGAGCACATTCATCGCGACCAGGTGCAGGCAAAGCACGGTGCCTGCGATAAGAAGCAGTTTGGTGTCGCCCAGTGTGCCAATGGAAGCGGCCACCGGCGGCAGCATGGCCAGGGCGATCCCCAGATAGGGCATGAGACTGAGAAAGCCACTGATGAAGCCGATGAAATAAAAATACGGAACGCCAAGCAGGCCGAAAACTATGACGCTGCACACGCTTATGAACAGGCCGATGACAAAGTTTCCCGAGATAAAGCTTTTCATCATGGCGGAGATCTGCCCCAGCGTGACGTAGGCAGTGCTGCGGTTTTCCGGACGGAACAATTGAACTGATTTTGTTCGAGCGTGCTCCTGCCAACTCAACATAAAGTAGGTCAGGAAAGGGATAAAGCACAGCGTGAGCACCACTTCCGTGACCGCGCCAAGCTTTTCCGTGACCATGCTGGAAGATCCCTGGTTTTGCACGGTGACAGGCATAGGTTTCTTGCCGCTCGTCTTTTCCTCGGGAAAGACCTGTTGCGTGGTTTTTTCCAATTCACTGGTTTGCTGGCGGACGTGCGCAAGATGTGAGCGAATCTTCTCAGAGTACTTGGGCAGCTCATGGACAAAACTCATTGCGCGTCCATAAAGAAAATAGCTGCCGGCATAGACTGCGCCCAGCATCAACAGCACTGCAACAAATGCTCCAGCCGAGCGGGGCAGGCGGACTTTCTCCAGCAAACTCACCACTGGCTCAAGCATGAAAGCCAGCAGCACAGAAATGAACAAAGTGATCAGAATGAGCTTGGCTACATAGCAGATGGCCAAAATCACGGCGCCGCCCACGACTATCTGTGCGATAGATCCGGCATGCAGAGCAGAGTTGAGCCTGCGCTCTTGCTTTTTCTCTTGCTCCTTTTCAAGAAGCTCGGGATCCGGGGCTTCCTCCGGCCTGAGTTGCTCGGGTGCGGGAGGGATAATGCGATCAGTGGCCATACCTGATCTAAGATGCCGTTCCTCGTATAATCGCCACGTGGAAGTTTCCGGACGCATTCTTGCCATCGATCATGGCAGCCGCCGCATGGGGTTGGCCGTGACTGACCCGTTGGGCATCACCGCGCAGGGGCTGGACACATTGGAGCGCAAGAACAACCGTGCTGACTTTGGCCGTCTGGAGCGAATTATCCGCGAATATCAGGTAAAAGAGATTGTGCTGGGTAACCCGCTGCGGATGAGCGGCCAGGAAGGTATCCAATCGCAAAAAGTGGCTGAGTTTGCGGAAGAATTACGCAAACGTTTTCAGCTCCCAGTCCACCTCTGGGATGAGAGACTTACCTCGGCGGAAGCCAACCGATTATTGCGCGATGCGGAGGTGAGCACAAAGAGGCGCGCCCAGGCTGTCGACCGGATGGCCGCGGTGCTTATCCTGCAAAGCTTTATGCAGTCGCGAAGCGTTTACTGATTCTTAATGCCCTGATGGCAAGTACTCTGCTAAATTCAAAGGATTGTTCACTATCAGGTCCAATTTTTTGGCGTTAGCGGCACTGGCATTGTCATGCATTTTGTTTCCTCTCAACGCAAGCGCGCAAGATAGCGCTACCGAACCTGCTGAATCGGCCACCACAATATTTCCTCATTCAGCTACCGCGCGATGGTGGGTGTCCGGCCAGATCAATATCGTTTTTCAAGCACATCCTGACTTTCATGCGCTGTATTCCGGCCCAAACAGCCTTTCAGCGAAAGGCGAGCATGCTACTTCCCGCGTACTTACCTTGTACACCGGCTACCAACTGACAGATCGCACAGAGGCGATATTCGATCTGGAAAGTGCTGGGGGACGTGGTATTAGCAATGCGCTTGGTCTGGCCGGCTTTACAAACGTAGATGTCGTCAGAAACCCAGCGCTTGGGTCGACGCCGTATCTTGCCCGCTTGTTGCTGCATCATGTGATTGCCTTGCCTGGAAAAGAGAGCGGAAAAGAGGAAGACGCGGAGCGCACACCCTTGGCGCGGCTGACCAAGCTTCCTGTGCGCCGTCTGGAACTGCGTGCCGGGAAGATGAGTCTGGCAGATTATTTTGACGTGAACTCCGCGGGCAGTGACAGCCATTTGCAGTTTCTTAACTGGACAGCCGTCAATAATGGCGCGTATGACTACGCGGCGGACACACGTGGCTATACCGTTGCGGCCATCGCTGAATATCAGGACCAAAACTGGGGCATACGTTTTGGTGAAGCATTAATGCCCAAAGTCGCCAATGGGCCAAACTTAGATTTTAATATCTTGCGCGCCCGGTCAGAAAATATCGAACTGGAGCTAAGGCCGGAGTTGCAGAAAAAAAAGAAGACTGTGGTGCGGCTGCTCAGTTATGTCAATCATGCAAATATGGGTAGTTATCGAGAAGCCATATTGGCATTTCTGGCAGGAGCGGATGCGCGCCCCACGATCGAGGCGCACCGCCGCCAAGGACGCATCAAATATGGCTTTGGATTGAATGCCGAGCAGGAGATCACAAAGACGGTGCGCGTTTTCGGCCGGCTTGGCTGGAATGAAGGCCAGAATGAAAGCTTTGCTTACACGGAAGTCGATCAGGCAGTGGAAGCTGGCGCTGACTGGCGACCGGAACGATGGAAGCGGCCTGTAGACAAGATAGGCTTGGCTTTCATCAGCAATGGAATTTCAAGATTGCATCAACTCTATCTTGCGCTGGGCGGCAATGGCTTTTTGTTGGGGGATGGGCGGCTTACCTATGGGCGTGAAGATATTTTAGAAAGCTATTACACCGCCCATCTTTGGCGCGGACTGTATTTCTCGCCTGAACTGCAATGGGTGGTCCATCCTGGATATAACAAGGATCGCGGCCCAGTACTGGTTCCCGGACTCAGGCTCCATCTTGAGCTTTGATCAATCTCGTCCAGAGCAGCTTCCTTACAACTAAATCTGAACAGTTCTCTTCCAAACCTGAAAGAAAAGCCGTGAGTTCATTGACCATTCGTGATGCTCTCAGACAAGGGAAATCGGCGGCGCGCGGCGAATTCGCCCTTAGAATGGAAGAAGCAAAAGAACTGATCCATGCTGAAATTTTTTTTCAGAGCGATATTTATCCTCCTGCTGCTTGCGGCCGCAATGCTGGCCTATGGCTTGCTTCTGCCCACTGGCCCGACACAGGAAAAACTGGTGCGGCTTAAGCCGGGGTCGTCCGCGCGGCATATTGCCGCGGACTTGGCGAGTGCTGGAATTATCCGCAGCCAATATGCATTCCTGGCATGGCACTATCTGCATGGACGCAGGCCGCTGAAAGCGGGCGAATACGCCTTTGATCATCGGGCGACAGCGCGCGAAGTTTATGACCGAATTGCCCATGGCGACATCTTTTTTCACACGTTGGTGGTGCCTGAAGGCTACAACATGTTCGACATCGCCTCAGCGGTGGAACAAGCGGAACTGGGCAAGCGTGACGACTTCCTGAAAATTGCCCGCACAGACACAAGTTTGGTGAAGGATATTGATCCGCAAGCGCCCAGCCTGGAAGGCTACCTCTTCCCGGATACATACCACTTCACGCGCACGCAGTCATTGCATGACATGGCGGCGGCCATGGTCCGGCGCTTCCGCCAGGCGGCGAAGGAAACCGGATTGACCCAGAACTTTCATACCGTAGTAACCATGGCAAGCATTGTGGAAAAAGAAACCGGAGCGCCGGAAGAGCGGCCTGAGGTTGCCAGCGTGTTCTATAACCGTCTGCAAAAGCACATGGTGCTGGCCACTGATCCCTCAGTGATTTACGCGGCGCTGCTGAATGGCCGGTACAGTGGCGTGATCCACCAATCAGACCTGCATTTTGAATCGCCATACAACACATACCGGAGCGCCGGGCTGCCGCCGGGACCAATCTCAAATCCTGGAAAAGCATCCTTGCTCGCAGCCATGCATCCGGCCCAGACTGACTACCTGTATTTTGTCAGCGATAATCAGGGGCACCACCGTTTTGCCCGGACAGATTCAGAGCACGCGGCAAACGTCCAGGCGTACCGGCGAGCAGTGGCGCAGGCGGTAAACCGCTAGAGATGGCGTCGGTTGCCACAAAATGTCATTACTTTCACCGTGTTCTGCCGGAGCAGGAGCGGCCCCTTACTTCCGTTATACTAAAGTGCATCCAAATTACTGGAAGCTGATCTAAGACTTGGACGGATGTACTTTCATTTTGCCTAAAACTACTACTCTTTTATTGCTAATCAGTTTATTGGTGCTTAGCGGATGCGGGTTTCGAACGTCACATCCGGTGAAAATGCGCGCCAGTTCAGCCACGCTAAGAGACGCCACCTTGGAGCAACTGGTTGATTTTGTCAATACAAACGCTGAAAAGCTTAAGACGCTGAAGGCGACGGTGGATATTGACAGCTCGGTCTTGCAGCAAACAAAAGACAAGGTAATAGATAATCCGCAAGTAGCGGGTTATGTGCTGGTGCGCAAGCCGGAAATGCTGCGCATGCGCGTATTGGTCCCCGTGGTCCGCAATACAATGATAGATATGGTGAGCAATGGCGAGACTTTTGAGTTGGCGATCCCGCCCAAAAGCCAGTTCATTGTGGGTTCCAATAAGCAGCCGGAAAAGCCTTCTCCCCAGCCCATGTACAATTTGCGTCCGCAACACATTTCTGACGCACTGCTCTTGAAGCCCATTGATCCGCAGAAAGAAATCGCCGTGCTGGAGAACACAACGGAGATTGTAAAAGATCCTAAGACCCATAAGGATGCGGAACAGGCCACGTATACGATAATTGTCATCGACAAAGACAAAGACGGCTATTATCTTGCCCGCAAGATCGTTTTCAGCCGGACAGACCTGCTGCCGCACGAGCAGAGCATCTACAATCGGCAGGGCCAATTGGTGACGTTTGCCCGCTATGAAAACTTTTCCGATTACGGCGGCATTCAATTTCCTGGGATCGTTTCCATTCAACGTCCCATTGAGGGCTATGGACTCACACTCTCTATCGTTAAGCTGGACGTGAACGTGCCCTTGACTGATGAACAGTTTGTGCTTACTCAGCCACCCGGCTCGCACTTGATTAACGTTGATTCGCCCTCCGCGGCAGCCAATCATGGAACAGGGGACAACAAAAAACCACCGCAGTGAGGGAGCTTGCGCGAAAGAAGCTGGTCGAACGCGTGTCCACGCAGCCTAAAATGATCTTATGAACAAAATGATTGTGGCCAACCTGGTCCACCGCCCTGTACGGTCCTTCATCAGTATTCTTGCGGTGGCGATTGAAGTCACCATGATTCTTCTCATGGTGGGCTTGATGCTCGGCATCCTCAACGATACCAAGGACCGGCAGCGGGGCCTTGGGGCCGACGTAATCGTGCGGCCGCCGGGCTCGGCAAATTTTGGCGCTTTCAGCAGCGCCCCTGCGTCCGTTCGTTATGCCGATGTGATGATGAAACAGCCTCACGTTGCCGCGGTAGCTCCCGTTGTGCTTCAGACCACCACCAGTTTGACCAATATTGAAGTCTTGAATGGCATTGACCTGCCGTCCTTTGAATCTGTCGGCGGCCCGCTGATTTATCTCAAAGGCGGCCCGTTCCGGGAACCTTATGACATGATTGTGGATGATATTTACGCCTCCGCCAATAAGGCGCATGTTGGTTCGAAGATCAACGTTTTAAACCATGAGTTTCGGGTCTCCGGTATTGTGCCGCACGGGCGTGGCGCCAGGCGCTATGTGCCAATGAAAACCTTGCAGGACCTGATTGGGGCTGAGAACAAAGCATCCGTGTTCTACGTGAAAGTGGATGACCCTAAGAACACAGACACGGTCGTGAACGAGTTGAAGAACACTCTTCCAAACTTTGTGATTACGTCCACCCGCGAGTGGATGCAATTGATGACTCCTGACAACATTCCGGGCCTCGCCACTGTGATAAAAGTGGTGATTGGGATCGCCGTAATCATTGGTTTTATTGTGATTTTCCAATCGATGTACACGGCGGTAATGGAACGGACGCGAGAAATTGGGATCCTGAAGTCGTTGGGGGCGTCTAAAGCTTACATCGTGCGTGTAATTCTGAGAGAAACGCTTTTGCTGGCTGTGGCGGGAATTTTGGCGGGCTTCATCATCAGCATGGCGGGACGGGCTGGCCTGGTTCACCGTTTCCCAACGCTAACGGTGTTACCCATCACCTGGAAATGGGCCATTTACGCTACAGTGATCGCCATTGGCGGAGCGATGCTGGGCGCTATCTACCCGGCATTCAAGGCGGCCCAAAAAGATCCCATTGATGCGCTGGCGTATGAGTAATGGTCGCTTGCACATGCTTTTGGCCACTTTGGCCCTGCTTCCGGGCCCAAGGTGGCGAACCTCTCACTCCGCGGGGTGAGTAAAGTTACAATAGAGTCTGCACTTTTCTCTTGGAGGATTCATGGACCCGCTTGCAGGAATGATCGGCCCCCGGCGCAATGAAGATATTGCCCTGGATATGATGAAATTCATCGCTGCCACCACGAACTACGGCAAGACGGCGGCGACCAGTGCGGGCTTTCACGGCGGCGCGGAGAACAAATCAGAAGACTATGCCACTCATCTACTTGAGCTATATAGCCGCTGTCTGGCAACGGTCAACGGCAAGAAATAACAAAACTTAAGTTTGCGCTGAGGGCTAAATCCAAGGATAATCAGGGCAGCCGATGCCCCGGCTTGCTTTTCCCTGTGAACCTGCCGAACTACATCACGCTTTCGCGCATTGCCGCTATCCCCCTGATTATCTGGGTGCTTACCACCACGTATTTCAGCTCTCGGGAAGAAACCCTGCGCGTGGTGCTGGCTTCGGGTATTTTCATTCTGGCTTCAATCACCGACGGCCTGGACGGCTATCTGGCGCGGCGTCGCGGCCAGATCACCACCATGGGTATGCTTCTGGATCCGCTGGCGGACAAGCTGATGATCGCGGCCTGCTACATCACTTTGCTGCGCCTGAGCCCGGAAATTGTGAACATATGGGTGGTAGTGCTGATTATCGGCCGGGAATTTCTGATCAGCGGCCTGCGGTCCATTGCGTCGGCAGAGGGCTTTACCATCGAAGCCAGCGAGTTGGGCAAGCTCAAGATGGTGGTGCAGATTGTTTCCGTAGTGGCCACGATCCTGGCCCTGCGCTGGGACGTGTGGCACTTCAATCTTGGCCTGTTCTCATTTGTCCTTGATGTGGACCTTGTGGCCCGCATGGCGATCTGGTTCATGGTGGCCGTCTCGGTGATCTCAGCAGTGGATTACTTCTGGGGCTTCTGGAAGAAAATTGATAGCCGTGTGGAGCGGAGAAGACGACGGCCGTTCATCCTGAGCCGCCGCAAAAAAAAGGCTTTACAGGAAGCGGAGGCCAACAATCCGGCCAACGTGCATTAATCAGCCAAACTCAACCATTCAAAAAAGCTGAGCGCATTCCCGACAAGCGTAAAATGGATTTCCATGTCGAACGCTTCTCTCAATTCCACAGCCTCCCAGGTATTCAAAGCCAGCCGCTGGACGCGCGGTAATTTTTTCTTTCCTACACGCATTGAAGTTGGGCCTGAGCGCGTGCTGCGCATCAAGCCCCGGCTCTTCGGCAGCACTGAAGAAAGCATTCCGATCACCAAGGTCGCGTCCGTGCTGATCAGTACCGGGCTGATCTGGTCAGACATCCGCATTGATTCCACCGGCGGCACCGACCCGATTACCAGCCACGGCCACACCAAGAGAGATGCTGTGCGGATTCGCAACGTAATCGAACAATATCAGGGTCTCCCGCAAAAGTAAGCCGCATCCTGGATTACTGTCCATGCCCTCTTGTTGCCGGACTTTTCTTTGGCCCCGCCGCGCCTCCTTCTCTCCTGATAAATTGTTAGGGTGAACATTGTCCTGAACCCCGCTGAAGCCCGGGTGCTTGGCGCCCTGGTGGAAAAAGACATCACCACGCCGGATTACTATCCGCTTTCACTGAACGCGCTGGTCAATGCCTGCAATCAAAAGAACAATCGCGAGCCGGTGACAAATTTTGATGAAGACACCGTCCGGCTTGCACTGCGCAATCTGAGCGATAAGCGGCTGGCAGGTCCGGCAAGCGGCGCGGATGGCCGCGTGACGAAATATGAACACCGGCTGCAGGAGGTGTTCAACTTCACCCGCCGTGAAACAGCGATCCTGTGCGTGCTACTGCTGCGCGGCCCGCAGACCCCGGGTGAGTTGCGTGGACGCACCGAGCGTATGCATCGCTTTGAAGACCTGGACGAGGTGCTGAGCGGGCTGCAACAGCTCATGCGCCGCGAGCCTCCACTGGCCAAGGCGCTGGGGCGCAGGCCGGGAACCAAAGAGGTCCGCTATGCGCATCTGCTTTCCGGCGATGTGGAAGCATGGGAGGGACCGGCGGACACGGCCAGCGCGTCTGAAGACTCCGGCAGCGCTGAGCGCATCGCACAACTGGAAGAGCAGGTGGCGACACTGCGCGGCGAAGTCTCCGAACTGAAACAGCAGATGGCCGAATTCAGGAAACAGTTTGAATAGTCGCTGGTTGCACTGGGGCTTTAATAAACAACGCCGCGGCATTCGCTATCGGCTCCTGTGACGCGGCGTTGAGAATCCGGCAACGGCAGCTTAGTTACCGCCGCGGCTGGCTGGCGGAACTATTCCGTTCATGCGCAGGTATTCCACCATTTGTCCGTAGTGGTCAAAGCCGTGGGCCACTGCAAAGGTAGAGACAAACAGCTTTGAGATTGGTTTGGGGCTCATCATCGGAATGTTAACCGTGCCTACAATCGTTTCAGCCGTGAGGGTGGCGGCGGCCTTGTGGCCAAGGGCATACGAATCTTTTAAATATTTCATGATCTCTGCTTTGGTCTTGATGCTGTCTGGCCCATTCGGCCCATTGGTTCCTGGCAGCATGGAATCGCCTGTGATTGCTCCCCAGAACATGTAATTGGCCGTGGCCACGTGCTTCACTTCTTCGGCAAACGTCCGGACTCCCTTGTAATCACTTCCCTGGAGATTTAGCCCGGAAGGCGTGAAGTTGTATTTGTCTTCCGGCATAGCGTCTGCGGCATCGACAAATTCTTTTTCGATGATGCTGATTTCGCGATCAATTACCGCACTAATAGCGGGCACGGCCTGCGTGGCGGGGGATGCAGAGGGCGTGGCTGGTTTGGATCCCTGGGCAAATACGCCCGTAGCCACGCATGTCACAGTAAGCAGGCAAAGATTTCTTAGATGCTTCATTCGGTTTTCCTCTTTTCTCTCAAGTGAATTCATGGATCCTGGCAGAGACCTCTGCTCGTTTCTAGTGCTGGGCAGATTCCTGTAAACGATACCATGGCGCCAGCAGCAAACCGCCGGTAAGCGCGGCTGCGGCAAACGTAAGCGTAAACTGCACTCCGGCACTGGACGCTAAAGCCCCCCAGACTGCGCTGCCAAGTGCAAGTCCGCCTTGCAGCACCAGTACATACATGGAGATTACGCGCGCGCGTACCCATCCGGGCGCGGCAGTCTGCGCCGCCAGGTTCAGGGTGGCAAGAATGCTGATCCAGGCCAGACCGGCGGCGGCAGAGAAGATTGACGCCACTGCAAGCGAGTGTGAGCGGACAAGACCGCAAAGCGCCACGGCAAAAATCACAGTCGCTGAAGCTATTACCATGTCGGGCGAGAATCGACGCCGCGCTAGCGCCAATAATCCCGCACCGCCCAGCGCGCCCAGCCCGAAGAAAGCCAGCATCGCGCCAAAGCCTTCCGCGCCAAACTTGCTGGCGATCAATGGCAGCAATGCCCAGAACGAACTGGCAAAGAGCGAGAAGGCCAGCGTCCGCACCAGCATTGTGCGGATTCGCGGCTCTTGGCGGGCATAGCGCAGGCCAATGGCAATTGCTCCGGAAAAGGTCGTGCTTCCGTTGTGATGATCGGTCTTTGCCGGCTTCCAGACGTAGAGAAAAAGAATTACTCCGAAGAATGAGATTGCGTTCAGCAGGAATGCCCAGCCTGATCCGGTAGTGCCGCAACATATGGCGGCAATTAACAAACCACCCAGCGCAGGACCCACAGCGCGCGCGATGTTGAAACCGGCGGAGTTCAGCGCCACAGCCGCAGCCAATTTTGAAGGTGGAACAAGATCAGGCGTAAGCGATTGCCACGCCGGATCATTCATCACCGCGCCCACGCCGAGTAGGAAAGTAAAAACTAGCAGGACTTGCGGCGTCACGGTCTGCGTAAGCGTCATCACCCCAAGCACCGTTGCTGCCGCCACCATTGAGCTTTGGGTGAATAGCAGAAATTTGCGGCGATCGATGATGTCCGCCAGAGCACCGGCAGGCAATGCAATCAACAATACTGGCATGCTCACCGCGACTTGCACCAACGCAACCCACATCGGCGAACTGGTGAGTGAGGTCATCAGCCAGCCGGTGGCGACGTTCTGCATCCAGCTTCCCGTATAGGAAATGACCGCCGCGATCCACAGACTGCGAAACAGCGGCTCGCGCAAGGGAGAAAGTGCTGAATGGTGCGCCGGAGCAAGCTGTGTTGAGGCCGGGGTTTCCATGGGTCTAGCGGGCCTCGTGGGGATGGAGGACATGACAAATCATTGGACTGTTTCCGGCAAGGAATCGTGAGCATGCTGCCCGGAAAACGGCCACTCCTTCCGCTTCCAGGAGCGGACCAGAAAAAGGATGATACCAACCAGCGCAATGGCCGCGCCAAACCTGATTTCCTTTAGATTTGGACGGGCATAAAGGACGTAAATAAACCCCAGAGCAGCCAGCAGAGCCGGAATGGGATAAAAATACATGCGGAAAGGCCGGGGAAAATCCGGCCGGCGCGCGCGCAAAAGCAGAAGCCCGATGACCTGCATGAGAAATTGCACCATAATGCGGATCACCACCAGAGCGGCAATCAGGTCTTGCAGGCGCAGCATGCAGAAAGCGGTAGTCACAAGGCCCAGCGTAAGCAATGATCGATGGGGAAATTGGTGTTTAGGATGCAGCTTGGCGTAAACGCGAAAGAAGTTTCCGTCTTCTGCTGCGGCGTATGGCACCCGTGAATAGCCCAGCATGAGTGAGAAGACGGAAGCAAAAGCAGTCCACATGATCAGGAATGTTCCAAACATTCCCCACCAGTTTCCAAAAGTGCGCTGGAGCAGCGTTGAAGCTATATAGTAACGCGCTTCACTCGCGCCAATCTGGTCCAGTTCCCGCCACGGCAGCACGCCCAAAATGCTGATGTTCATCACCATGTAAAGCGCGCCCACAATGACAATGGATAGCAGGATAGCGCGCGGTATGTTGCGCTCCGGGCGCTTGATCTCCGCACCGAGGAAACAGACGTTGTAATAGCCCCAATAGTCGTACGTGGCCAGCAGCATGGCAGCGCCCAATCCGGTGATGAAGCCAGAGGAAAAATCGAATGCTCCCGCAGGAAAAGTAAAAGCGCGCGCGGTGTTGAAGTGGCTTAGTCCGGCGACCGTAACCAGCAGGATGGCCCCCAGCACTCCGACGGAAAGATAACGCGCAAGCTGGCCAATAACGGAAACGCGCCGGTAGAGCAGCCACAGCGCAAGCAGGCAGCTTCCCATCGCCACAAACGTGCCATGGGTAATGAATAAGCGGAAGTCAAGAGAGCCAAGATGTCCAAGACCAAGGCCCACAGTACGGTCCAGCATCACATGAGCAAGCGAGGGCCATGCATATTCCGCGTAACGTGCAATTCCCAGGCAGCCGGAAGCGATGGACAGCGGCGCGCTGAAAATCAATTGCCAGACAAACAAAAATGACATCAGCCGTCCCAGCCGCTTTGCGCCGTAGCTCTCTTTTAAATATTGATACGACCCGCCGGCCTGCGGCATGGCAGATCCCAGTTCGGCCCAGACCAGCCCATCACACATGGCCAGCAGCGCGCCCAGAACCCAGCCAAGCATGGCTTGCGGCCCGTGCATGGCATGAATAATGAGCGGAATCGTCACAAACGGCCCGACGCCGATCATGTCAATGATGTTCAATGCCGTGGCTTCGCGCAGGCCAACGTCGCGGGCCAGACCCGGCAGCGGGCCCTGCGGGACTTCAGTCATTGCAGCCCCAGTCATTGCAACCACCGGTCATTGATGTCCCGCGCTGACCAGGTTCACAAATAGCCGGATAGCGCCGGGAACGCCGGCCGGCAACTGGCGTGAAAATCCATAAGCGGAAAAGATGTAAATTCCTTTGCCATAGTGGGCCAGGAGCAACCCGCCTTTTTGCGGCGGTTCGCCGGGATCATTGCACGTTAACAGCGGCTTGTAATGCGGGTCCCATTGCGACATGAAATAAAGGCCGCGCTCCTGCACCCATCCATCGAAATCTTTTTGCGTAATTTTGTTCGGCCAGTTGAAGACACGGTCCAGGGGATCAAGAATTTCCACCGGCTGCTCTTCCACGGAAACACGAATATTAGCCTCGGTCGCAGGGTAAGGCGTGTAATGGCCATCATTGAACGCGCTGGCGCTCTGGTTGTATTGCACAATCAGAGTTCCGCCGCGGTTTACATAGTCCAGCAGGCGGCGATTGTGTTCGCGCACATCAGTTCGCGTGTCATAGGCGCGGATGCCGACAACAATGGTTCCGTAGCGGTCCAGATCCCCGGAAGCCAGTTCCTGCGGCGTGATGATGCTGGTATTTAGACCAACGCTTTGCAGCACTGAAGGAATTTCATCGCCAGCGCCCATGATGTAGCCAACTTTAAGTTGCGAGGGCAGCTTCACGTCCACGGCTTGAACGTTTTCTGTGGCCGGGCGATAAGCGTAATAAGAATCGAGATCGGGACGGGTGATGACCTTGAAACCTTCGGCGTATTCTTTGCCGTTGTATTCGGCGCGGGCCGTCACCTTGTATGTACCTTCATGCAGGTTCTGCGGCGTGATCTGGAAGCTGTAATTGTTTACGTCGCCATCATGGTCAAGATCAACGGGAATTTCAGCCGGTTCGACTTTCCAACCCTGCGGCGTTTCCAGCTTCAGCTTTGCATGGACTGGGCTCTGTACGTTACTGCGTACGCTAACTTCAATCTTTGGTTCGGCGTTGCCGCCAACCGGAGCGACAGCAATAGGTGAAGTCAGGAGGAGAGAAATCGGCGGCCCGACGGCAAGCGGCCGTTCAGACTGTCCCAGCGTGGGATCGATGTATTTGATCTTCGCTATTGCAAGAGCCTGTCCTTCATCGCTTTCTAACGCGAAGTTAGCATACGCATGCACCGGATAAGGCGGCAAGGGGTTGGTGAGCAACTTCGTGTCGCTTACTTTATAGATAGTTTCAGTTTCAGGATCGGTGCGGCTCCAGTAAGGACGCGTGTAAGGCGCATTTTCCGGAACTGTTACCTGGAATTGGACTGAAACCATCTCTCCCGGACCGAGTGGATGGTCATCTCTTTTCAGTACACTTAACTTCCAGCCTTCAGGTGCCTCCAGTCCCATGCCTTTGCTTTGCAGCGTCTGTTTGCCGCGATTATAGAGACGGGCCGTCATGGTGAACGTTTGTCCCGGCACGGCGAGGCTGATGGTCTGTTCCATGCGCGGAAAATAGGAAGGGGCGGAGGGTCCGCCGGGCTGATCTACAGAGATATCCAAATAAATTCCCAAGGCTTCATTAGTGGCATCTCTGAATTGCTGTTCCTTGGTTTTGAGCGCGGTTGTGAGTTCGGCCTTCGCGGCAGGTGAAAGCTGGGCATCATCCAGTTGATGAAGCAGATGAGTGGTTTCGTTCAGTCCTGCCAGGAGCGGAGCGGCGCAAGCGGATGCATCTTGAATGGTGAATGCCCGGTTTGCCTCTTCCACGTGCCTCTGCAATGAGACGAGAGCCGGACGCAGGAAGGATACCTTCGACTCTTCCCCTCGCAGCCGCGCCGCCAGACCGACTAGCGAAGTATCGATGCCGTCAGAAAAATCCTGCTCGTGCGCGTCTGCGTGGGGCTTGGATAGCACTGAATCGGTCAGCTTGTAGTAGGTGTAGCGAGGGCCGGGAGGAACGCGAATGCCGCCTGTTCCCTGCGATGTCTGGTGGGACAATCCTTCAAGCGCAAATTGCGTATATGACATGCCTAGCAGCGGGCTGTACTCTCCGATGTTCAGTTTGACGGAATAATCCTGTTCGGCCACGTTGCGCTGAAACATGCCCGGGGGATTGCCTACGTAAAGCTTCTTGGCCTGCCATGGCGCCAGACCTTCTTTAATCTGCTCCGGAAATTTGTTGGGATCGCCGGCAGCGCGAAAAGCTTCTACGGTAAGAATCGCAGAAGCCTGATGATGGCCATGGCCATCGCGGGGGGTGCCGCTAAAGCGCGCAATCAGAACGTCAGGGCGAAAAATGCGGATGGCGCGAACCATGTCGCCGAGCGCAATGTCATGCCCGTGCCACTTGTTAAAAGTCTCTTCGGCTGTTTTGGAAAAGCCGAAGTCAGTCACATGGCTGAAACGCTGTTCCACGCCGTAATATTTGTCGGCTTCCAGTAGCTCCAGCGTGCGCAGGATGCCCAATTCATCTGAACTCTCAGTGCCAAACTTGTTCTGCCCGCCTTCGCCGCGCGTGATGGTAAACAGCAGCGCGCTTGCGCCTTTACCACGCGCTTCCATGGTCAGCATGCCGCCATCTTCATCGTCGGGATGCGCGGTGGTTTCCATCAGGCGCGCCGTGGTTTTCAGCTTGGTGAGCAACTGCGCGAGATGGACCGCACCAAGGTCTTCAGGAAGCGGCCGGGTATCCGAATGCAGGGCGGTGATGAGAAGGAACACGACGCAGGCACAGCTCAATACCAGCCGGGGGAGCTTTGTTCGCATGGCGACCATTGTCTCTGTTAGACGGCCATTCCGGCAAACCGGGTGCAATTTGTCTTTTGAAGTCTTACGCTAGCTTGCCACGCTATCTGAACCGAGCGGCTCATGTTGCCGTGGCACATCTTAAAATCTGGACGTCCACGCAGAAAATCACTCTATTTCTGCTTCTATAGACGATTGCCAATACAAACGGCAGCAGCTTGTAAGCCGCGCCAGTCGCCACTATGCTGGATATTACCCGCCCATGACATACCGGCATAGCTTGAGACGTTGGTTTTACTTGGTCGCCCTGCTTGCTTTCTCAGCCGGAGCTGCGCTGAATCTTGGCGCGCAGGAACCCACCACAGAGTTGGTTTTTGCCGACGCTTCTTTTGACGCATGGCAGGCCCATGGCCCTCAGGCACAA
Organism: Candidatus Angelobacter sp.; assembly: GCA_036488825.1. GTDB lineage: Bacteria > Acidobacteriota > Terriglobia > Terriglobales > Acidobacteriaceae > Angelobacter. The sequence goes on along the minus strand of DASXGZ010000018.1, from coordinate 5,189 downwards.
GTACCGTGGCAGGTACACATGGTTGCTGACAGATTGTCCTTTCATCAAAGATTAATCGCCAACATTCAGGTGGAAGTGCCGGGACCTGAGCTGCTTAAACGCAAGGGTGATGGGCAGATACTGTTGCTGGTCCAGGTAAGAAATGGGCTTGGCGTTTCTTCGCGAGATTTCGGAACGTTAGAACTTAGCGATTTGAAACCCGAGGCGAAGCGGAGCGACGTGGAGTTTTCCTGGCAGGCCTTCGCTGTGCCCGGCCAGTATGAAGTGTCCGTGGCGCTGTGGGACAAAAAATCCGGCGAGCACAACTTTATGCGCCGGCTCTTCAATGTGAGCGCCTATAAAAATGATCCGCTGCCCGGCATGTGGCGCGGGCTGGAGCCTTTTGAATTCTGGTCAACCAACCGCGAAGGCACGGCTTTCATCTTCCATTCGGACATTGAAGGGCATTTGTATCTGCCGCTGCAGACGCGCCGTCCCGTGCACATGGAAGTGCTGCTCGATATGACTCCTTCGGCAGATATTTTTCGCGGGAGTTATGGCTATTACAACCGCTATCTGAGCGCGGCTTTGCCCATATTCAAGGTGTTCAACCAGATCAATGTTACCAACGGCTCCAGAAACGGGGCGGCCCTGGATTTGATCCAGCGGCAGGTTCGTTTTGAACAGGACGACGGCAAAGATCTGGATTGGCCGAGTTTGAGCAAGGCGCTGGCGCCGGACAACGGGCCTGGCGTGGTCAGCGTGAAAGACTTGAAGAACCGGAAGCAGAGCCCGGTGTACCTGCGCGAAGAGATTGTGCGCCGGATCAAAGCGGATACCGAGCAGAAAACCAAGCCACGGGAAAAGCCGCTGCATGTGATTGTTTTGATCGGCAATCCCATGGATACATATACCTTCCCCTCACTGCCTGCAATCGAGACTGGCAGTGAAGAGGATTGTCTTATCTATTATTTGCAATTCGACTTCTCTGAGCATGAAGAGATCAGGTTTGGAGGGAATAGGTTTCGAGGGGATAGATTGGATAGACGCGACAAAGGAGATAGGGGATTTGAACATTTTGAACGCCAGGAATACTTCGGCGCCGCAGGTAACGTGGAGAAGATGTTGAAACCATTGAAGATGCGAACGTTCCAGATCAGGTCGGCAGATGACGTGCGCCATGTGCTGGCAAAAGTGCTGGAAGAAGTGGGAAAGCTCTAAAGCACAAGGCGCGTTCATCCGCACCCACCTTGCCAATCCCCGCAACTTACGCGATAATAACAACTTGCCCGGCTTTGCCGTGCCCTCAACAGGAAAGGATTCAGTGCAACTGTGCTAATGATACGATTGGCGCGCATTGGTGCGCGTAAGCAGCCATATTACCGAGTGGTGGTGATCGATAAAGAGCGCGCCCGCAACGGACGCTCCGTGGAAGTTGTGGGACTTTACAATCCCCGCACCAATCCCACTACCATCGACCTGAAGCGTGACCGTATTGATTATTGGGTTTCAAAAGGCGCCCAGCTTTCTGACACTGTGGGCCGTCTGCTCACCAAGTCAAAGGCTACGGCAGCGCCTGCAGCGTAAGGCTGCTAAAGGAGTCAGTCTTTCCGGGAACAGAAAGTCGAAGGATTTTGGGCCCCAAGCATAGCAGGTGAAGGACTCCCCATATGACGGATGCGGGCGGCGATATGCGTATGCTCGTGGAGCAGATTGCTCAGGCTCTGGTTGATGCTCCAGAACAGGTTCAAGTGACCCCGGTGGAAGATGGTGATGCCACGATATTGGAACTGCGTGTGGCCCAACCTGACCTGGGAAAAGTGATTGGCCGGCAGGGACGCACTGCCAAATCCATCCGCACCATACTGGGCGCGGCCAGCATGAAGTTCAAGAAGCGGTACATGCTGGAGATCATTGAAGATGAAGAAGAAGAAGCGGATGGCCCTGCGGAATAACTTCATTCCTGATCTATCCTGGCAATTGTGATGAGTGAAGAGGCTGAGTTTGTCACGATTGCGCGTGTGGCCAAGACACAAGGACGAGTTGGGGAGGTAGCGGCAACCTTGCTCACTGACTTCCCCGAGTTGTTTGCAGCGCGTAAAAAGCTTTTTGCGCTGAGCGAAGCAGCGACGAGCAGTAAAGCGTCGAGCGGCACAGGCGGACCGCGACGGCGGGCTTTAGACCTGGAAGAGCATTGGTTCCACAAAGGCATGATCGTGCTGAAGTTTGCCGGCGTGGATTCCATCAGCGATGCAGAAATGCTGGTGGGAAGCGAAATCCAGATTCCACTTAGTGAACGGGCCACGCTGGGCAACGATGAGTTTTATGTAAGTGATCTGGTTGGCTGCACAATTACCGACGCCGGACGTGAGATCGGCAGGATTAAAGACGTGCAGTTTGGCAGCGGAGAAGCACCGCTGCTGGTGATTGAGGGCGAGAAGGAATATCTGGTTCCTTTTGCCGCTGCTTACATTGAGAAGATTGCGCTGGAGCAGAAGCGCCTTGAGATGAAGCTGCCGGAAGGAATGCTTGAGTTGGATGCGCCGTTGAACCAGGAAGAGAAGCAGCGGCAGCAGAACAAGTCCTGATTGGACCCGCCGATGAAGTTCGAGATCGTAACTATTTTTCCGGACTTTTTTCGCGGGCCGCTGGATTACGGCATTGTGCGCAGGGCGCGTGAAGCTGAGTTCATTGAAATCCTGATACACGATCTGCGGGCCTTTACCACGGACCGGCACAAGACGGTGGATGACCGTCCATTTGGTGGCGGTGAAGGCATGGTGCTGAAGCCTGAGCCGCTGTTTGAATGCGTCGAGGCATTGAATTTGGAATCGCGCGAGCAGCGTTTGAGCGACGAAGCCAGAGAGACTGTGGTGCTGCTTTCACCTCAGGGCCGGATGTTTACGCAGGCTGTGGCGGAAGAAATGGCGTCACTGAAGCGGATTGTTTTGATTTGCGGACGCTATGAAGGCGTGGACGAGCGCGTGGCGGAATCATTGGCCGACCAGGAGATTTCCATCGGCGATTACGTGCTCAGCGGCGGCGAACTGGGTGCGGCGGTGATGATTGACACCATCACGCGGCTGGTTCCGGGAGCGCTGGGCAACGCGGCTTCTGCCCGACAAGAAAGTTTCAGCGCGATCGAAAAGATTGGCGTTGACGGCCCGGACAGCACGTGCGGATCAGGCGGATTGCTGGATTATCCGCATTACACCCGGCCGGCCGAGTTTCGCGGGATGATGGTGCCGGAAGTGCTCATGGGCGGCAACCATGAGCAGATACGCAAGTGGCGTCGCGGTAAAGCGCTGGAAAAGACTTTGCGTAACCGTCCGGACCTGCTGGAGCAACAACCGCTGAGCGACGAGGACAAGAAGATGCTCAACAAGATCGACAAAAAAGATGTTGGCCGCGAATGAACGCGAAAATCGCGAATCAGAAATGAGCAGTAGAAATTCGTGTTCATTTGCGAGATTCGCAGCTAAAAAGGTTTTAAAATCTTGGGACGTGGAACGTCCTTGAATTTAAGAGGAAAAGATTATGTCACAACACCCTATTATGGAAAAACTCGCTGCTAAATTGCAGCGCAAGGACATTCCTGACGTAAAGCCGGGCGACAGCGTCCGCGTTCAGGTAAAGATCAAAGAAGGCGACAAAGAGCGCGTACAGGCGTTTGAAGGCACCGTGATTTCCATGCGTAGCGGCCCGCAAGGCAGCTTTACCGTGCGCAAAGTCAGCTTTGGCCAGGGCGTGGAACGCATCTTCCCGTTCAACTCCAAGGTGCTGGATAAGGTGGAGATCGTGCGCTCCAACCAGGTTCGCCGCGCCAAGCTGTTCTATTTGCGCGCCCTCAAAGGCAAGGCCGCGCGCCTGCGTGAAGTGGACCATCGCGCTGTGGCCGCCAAAGCTGAAGCTGCCGAGACTGCCAACGCAGCAGAATAATTTTTTCTACACGCTCCGAGCTGCGGAAGAAAAATCCGCAGCTTTTTCTTTTTTCCACTATCTGCTGGGGCATAATGGACGACAGACCTTCTGTGTCCATCGATTCTCATGGCTGATTCTGCTTCGATTCATAGCGCCCCGTCAGAGCTTTTTGAAGGAGCGTACTACTCCATCGTTGACGGCGAAACCTTCAGCATCGCCAAAGTGCTGAAGCTGGAGCCGGAGATCGTTCATGTAAGGATTTACAAGCAGCATTTCCAGCAGCGCCCGCTTGCTGTCGATCCCGCCGCGCTTACCTTGGGAACTATCCACGATAAAGACGGCTTCGGCATGGGGCATTTGCCGCTTCGGCTGCCGACGTTTCTTACCAGCGAACCCATTTTCCTGACGCATGCTGAGGTGAAACCTGAAGAGCTTAGCGGTTACAATCTCTGGAAAGAAACCGCTGACGGAGGCGTCTGGGAATAAATGTCGTCCGCTCCCCAACCCGCCCGCATCAAGCGCAAGAAGCGCGTTATCCCGGTGAATCCAGCAACGGGGCTGCCGTTTTCCAAGGGCACCATGAAGATGCGGCTGCTCAAGCGGCTGAAGTGTACCCAGAAATTTGAAAAGCTCGCGTGGCAATCCGGCGCGCGCCTTGTTGCCGGCGTGGACGAAGTCGGACGCGGCTGCCTGTTTGGCCCGGTCGTGGCCGGGGCGGTGATTCTTGAGCCTGGCTATCGCATTAAGGGCCTGCGTGATTCCAAGCTGATTGACCAGAAAACCCGTGAGACTCTGGCTGAGCGGATCAAGCAGCATGCCATCGCTTACGCGGTTGCCGCCGTGGACGTGGCGCGGATCGACCAAATCAATATTTACTGGGCGTCACTGCTGGCCATGCGAGAAGCCGTGGCGCAGCTTGCTCCCGCGCCTGACCATCTTCTGGTGGACGCGGTGCGCGTGAACTGGGACTGTCCGCAGACCAAAATCATCCACGGCGACGCGCTCTCCATCTCAATTGCCGCCGCTTCTATTATCGCCAAAGTTCACCGCGACGAGATGATTCGTCGCTGGGCGCCTGTCTATCCTGAGTATGATCTGGCGTCAAACAAAGGCTATCGCTCACCCAAACACCTTGCCGCGCTCAACGAGCTTGGTCCCACGCCTCTGCATCGGCTGTCATTTGCTCCGGTCTGGATGTGCCAGGGCACGCAGCAGGAAACGTTTGAATTCGAGGATGACGAGTTGGTAGAAGATGACGAGGCGTTGGCGGCGGACGTGACTGAAATCCC
>DASXGZ010000002.1:0-113418 GCA_036488825.1 Candidatus Angelobacter sp. | reverse complement strand
GTCACATCCGCAGCCATTCGTGACTTCAGCCACAATACTTATCAGATCATTTTCACTACGCCCCTTAAGCGCTTTGATTTCCTGCTGGGCCGCTTTATTGGCGCCACTTTTATCTCAGTGATACCCATGCTGGGCGTTTCTGTTGGCATTCTTCTGGCCAAGTACATGCCGTGGGTCGATCCTGATCGATGGGAATGGGTAAACTGGGCTGCGCATCTGAGCGGCATCGCCATTTTCGCTTTGCCCAATGCATTTTTCATGGCGGCAGTTCTTTTTGCCGTTGCGGTACTGGCGCGCAATGAGATCGTCTCATTTGTTGCCGCCTTGATCCTGCTTACAGGGTATAGTGTCGCGGGTGCCCTGCTTCAGGATATTCAACATGAACAGATCGCGGCTCTTCTTGATCCGTTTGGTACTCGCGCCTTTGAGCTGGTAACGCGTTATTGGACTGTCGCAGAGAAAAACGGTGTCTCGGTTGGGCTTCAGGGACGCTTGTTGTGGAACCGGCTTCTTTGGATCGGAATTGGTTGTTTGATTTTTGCCGCAGCCTATTCTCGTTAAGAATGTGACCAAATTCGTGAAAAAGGTAGACCCGGACGATGTCGGGCTTTTGTTGGACGAGTCCCACGAGTCCAGCGGTGACCACAACAACGGGTTTAAGAGAACGGCCTGCCACACGAGCCGAAGCGCAGCGGTCTTGGTAATTCCAATAGAGCTGCGGCACAGATTTGCTTTCAGCGGCCACGCTATTCCAGCAACTTTTGAAAAATGTTAGGAAACTCGATTGTCCAGTTTGTTCCGGAAAGAGGGAATAATTTGCCCCAAGACGAGCGGAGATCGCGGCTGCTATACGCTTAGTACCGGCAAACCGACGCATCCTGCACAAAAGAGGTTGCAATGTTCCCGCTAAGACGCTACGTCGTGGCACACCGAGCCTCTTGCGAAAGGCCGCATAGCAAGAACCGATGAAAATCGCCATGTTGAGAGTAAAGAATAGGATGCCAAGAATGGGCCGGCTCTCTGCGAAAAACAGTGCGACTGCGGGCGTCACCACAACAATAAGGAGGACGAGAATGACCAAGGAAATAAATACGACGAAGTGGATGGTCGATTCCGATGGAAGTACGGCCAAAACCTCGAAGCTGTCTCTTTTGTAATCCTCAGCAGCGCGCGTTTCGAAGTTTGTGGTCACAGGAGCAGCCGAGGATTGTCTCGGACTTGTTGGAGAAGGCCATCGTAAGAGGCTTTTGGAAGATTTAGAACTGACGCTCTCTTAACAAAGCATGCCTCGAGATCCGCTAGCGCCTGAGTGCGTGTATCAGGCAACGCATCTTTGAGAGAGTATCTGAGATCTTGTTCTTAAGCGCAGTTGCCGTCATTTTTCCTGCTTCGGCCCCGGCCCCTTCAAGGAATTTTTTAGCGCACGTTTTCACAAACTCGCGGATTGCAGGAACAACCAACGGAAAGAGAAGATACGCAGCGTGTTCGAGACCGAATTGCCCAGCTTCTTCTCGGCTCGGATCATCGAGTTCAGTCAAAATCTGCTCAAGAGAGCGTTCTACGTGCTCCGCTTTCATTTGAGCAACCACGAGTTGGTCTGCCTCATTGGCCGAATTGTTCAGCAGAGCTTCTGCCAGCAAGAGAGTGGTGGAATCAACGGGATTGGGCATGGTTTTCTCGGAAAGAGGCAAACTGGTTTGCTAATAAAACTCTAAATCATGTTGAGCCGTTTAATGGAGACCGACTCAACTGGCCGGGGCTGTTTCCTTCTTACAACTGGTCCTGGGCAAGATTTTTCCAGCATTGCAGATTCACCTACATACCAGGCCAGAATTGGAGCTTGCAGAAATATAGATTTCACGCAATCCGTTGCCTGAGGGCTGAGTCATCGTGCTGTTCTCACTATTTAGCTGGTACCGAATGCCGTCTTGCACAACTACAGCGCTGTCAAATCCGACGGGATTGCTCAACTGATTGCGGTGAACCTGGATTCGGAAACGTTTCAAAAATGGGCCCCCACCAAAATGCCTTTGCGGTGGCTTTGTCTGGCCAATCGAACGCGTAAGACCACACCAAATCCCGCGTCCCATTTGCATGGTTATGCAGATAAACTTCATTTTGAAAACCAGTGCCGTTGGTCCTTCGTGTGACATTCACTATGTACACACACACCGTATCTAGTTCAGAGCCTGAATCAAGAATAAATCGGTAAGGTATAAGGTATTGGGAGAGTTGGCGATAATCCAAGTTTAGAACGAACTTGCCGCCGTCCGGCATGTCCGGATGCGCCCAATCCCAGATTCTAAACACACAGTTGAATTGTTCGGTGTTAAAGAATGACAGAAGCGCTTCGCAGCCCTTAGAAGCGGTGTTCGAGGATGTCATATACAGGAGATCCGCTTTCGCTTGAGCTCCGATTGTGGGCGGCGCCACAAGATAAAAATAAATGGCCGTGTAATCCTGAAAATGTAACAGCGGGCCAAGAATTCCGATGCCTGCGCCCAGTCCTCCAGGAGGCGGCCACGCTGCTTCGGGCTTCAGTCCTTCTGCTCGAAGTCGCCTCCGACGCGCGAGAAACGCTTCGATTTCTTCCCTACTCGGAGGAACATTTTCAAAATCTGAACGGCGGTCACGGACCGGAACATAGCTTCGTATTTGCGGTTCATAGAGGGTCTGGGATTCGCCGTGGCTCCGTACAAGTTGTTCGACAGGATAGGCGGCTGTCGTGAACTTCCTTTTCTTCCGTTTACTCGCAAACGTGGTAATGATCGCCCAGCCATGAAGCCGACGATGACGCCACCAAAAAAGACTGACCACTCACCTTTGTCATGGGCCATGAATCATCTCTGTGCTGGCACCCCATTTACCGCAGGGGATTTGCACACTCTCCGAGGAGGAGTTTATTGCAGAACGATATTCTTCCAAAGCGTAATGCTCTTTCCTTTGGCAATTGCACGCTCGCGCAATATCTTTGCACTACAAGCGTGAAGCGTCAATGAGCCCTGTGATGGTCATCTCGGCAACAATCTAAGCTGTCTCCCTTCCAGAGAGGTCAGCCTGCTTTGACAACCGAAACTGTAGTGATTTTTGCTGCGATTTGCCGAGAAGGGGCCTGAGAATGGATTCCGTTAATAGATATGAATTATAGTTCCAGAGTTTCGGTATCCAACACGGCTTAACAGAGACAGGGAGCGTCAACCTGGGATTGGTGTCGCGTATTGCTCCACCGGCATTCTTGGCAGACTTCAATTCTATTCCGGGTCAGCTGGAGGCCAGCGTCTCCCGTGCTGTGCTCCAGAAACCCTGGTCAGCCCCTCTTGGAAAACAGGAGTTCCAATCTGATTCACATCGGCAGAAATTCAAGGAGCCCCCGAGCAGATCCCGCATATCAATAGTCAACATAAACTTAGTCAACATAAAATTAGTTGTCACATCAAGTCTTTTTGTCTACCCTATCGACGACCACTTCCACGTAGCAAAGGAGATTTTCCGATGCGTTTGCTGTATCTTTCACTGTTTTTGTGCCTTTTCGCCTCGTTAGTTTCAGCGGAAGATATCACGTGTTCTGATTTTCAAGCCTTTGCCGATCCCGCAAATGCGATTCGGAATGGGAGCATAGCCGATTACGCCGCTGTCAAGAGGCTTGTTGACAAGGATCTAGCGGACAAGGTTCCGGATTTTGATAAAACAAAATCGTCTGCAATTATTCACATCGTTACCATAGAAAATGCTGGCCAGACAACAGTAAAAGACGCAACTGGCAAGGATGAGCCTGCCATCTCGATTGCGGTGAAGGCATCCCATTGGTACACATATGATCCTGACGGCAGATATGACTGGTCCCATGGCGCCACGCGCCTTTTTGGCAGAAGTAACCCATATGTAATTTTGATCTTTTTATCAAAGGTTGAAGAAGGATTTAACCCTTCATACACCTATACCGTAACGGGACGGCTTTCTGCGCCAATACAGGATCTAAGTGATGTCGCAACTGTTTTCAAAAGCGTCGTAGGCTCGTCCAACCTGACGGCCCATCTGAAGAAACTCAGCGATCAACCTGAATCCCACGATGTGTTTTGTTGGGCTCAACTCAGCGTTGCGACTCCTTCCGACATTGTGATCACGCCTGCGCTGTTGCCTAACGCCACCGAAGCAAAGCCCCAAAATATTGATCAAAAACCAACGGACATTTATAACGAAGGGCTTTATCGTTGGGACGCCAGTATCGGGGTACCAATAATTAGCTTCAAACAGCTACAAACGGTTACCTCCGGCGCCGGCGATGTTACAGCCAACGTCGACAAACGGAACTTGTTTGCTCTCGGAGATTTTTATTTATTTCAGCCGGTGGATGTGCAGAAGCAGACCTTGATAACTGTTCCTTATCTCGTGGGGGGAGCGGCGATAGCTTCCAAACCGCTACACGCAATCTTTGCAGGCGTCGGATGGGGTCCAGTGATCGCGAAGTTTTATGGAGGGTTTCTCATAACTACGAACAATTTGCCAAACCATAAAACTGAAAGAACAATCAAGGGAGCTTTTGGGTTGAACTTACCTGTCAGATCAATTATGGGGAAGCTTGGAATCAAGTCTGAATTATCGACAGGAAAATGAATACTTAGATATGTAGAAGGTTGTTAGCAAATGCGAAAATCAACATAACCTGACAAGCATCGGCTAGACCCGCATCTGCTTATTAGAATTATTTATGGATGAAACCGACATATTTTTAGACCGGCGTCGATTGCTCAAATTGCTTGGCATCGGCACTGCGACTTCATTTTTGACGGGATGTTGGCCGTTTACCAGGCCGGTCAGTCACAATTGCACTGTAGCTCCGAACATTCAGTCCTTGTTACTCACTGTCGATGCGCATTGCCATATTTTTAATGGCTCCGACCTGCAGGTGAAAGAGTTTATTGGGCGAATTGTTGGAAACGAAAAAGGCGTACCACCGGTTGTATCAGAAGCGGTGGGATCTCTCCTCGAAGATCTGGTTTGGGGAGGTGCTCCGGACGGGGATGAAGAGTTGCACATGTTGAAGAAATTTCATCCTTGCCTCGATCAGTCAAAAAATAAAGCGCTTGTTAGACAGCATTACGAAAGGAAGTATCAGGTTGGTCGGCAAGCATTGCTGCGGACAAAAGCCTTGAATTCAAGCCGGCTAAGCGGAATGCAGACGCTTTCGGGTCCATTCAGCACGAGTCTACCGGCAAATCGTGATAACGTCCTGGCCGAGATACATAAATGGCTGCGACAAGCAAACAGCAGCGAGGAATACAAAACCACTCGTGACCGCACTTTTGCAGCCGCCCATGGCGATACAAGTCACATCGAATTATTCTCTGCCCAAAATGCTGTAACTCAGCGCGCCGCGGCCGGCGGATTGGATTACGTACTGGAGAATTTCCAATATAGGTTTACTGCGATGCAAGACTATCTCGAAACCTACAAGCAGAGGGATGGAAGCACTGTTGATCTCATGCTGGCGTCAATGGTGGACTATGATTGGTGGCTCGCAAAGGGACGAAGGACCTCTACGCCACTGAAAAAGCAGGTCGAAGTAATGGCCAGGATCTCAGTTGTCAGCAACGGGCGGCTACATGGGTTTGTGCCATTTGATCCATTGCGCGAGGTGGCTTATTGGGCCGGCAAGCCCCCTGAAACGTCATTGGGGGATGAGCCCATGGTGTTTTCATCGCTTGAATTGGTCAAGGATGCGATAGAGAACCAGGGGTGCGTAGGGGTAAAGCTCTATCCACCCATGGGCTTTGCGCCGTTTCAAAACAAATTTCGTGCTTCCGAATTCTGGAACCGGGAGTGGCTGCCCTCTTGGATGAAAGAACAAATCGGTTCGACACGAGATAATCGGATGTTGCCGATTGGGCAGCGGCTCGATGATGTGCTTGGTGAGCTCTACACTTGGTGCTGTGATAATGATGTTCCCCTTATGGCTCATTCAAACGCTTCAAATGGAGTGATCGACGAATTCAAAGACCTTGTGGATCCTAAATACTGGAAAGCAGTTTTAGATTGCTGGCCGAATCTTCGAATCAGCTTTGGACATCTCGGCGGATTTTCAGACCCGCATAACGTCGGTAATGCCAATGAACCCCCCGAACGACTCATCGACTTAATGAGCGAGGAACCCAATAAACCCGGCGCGAATGCGTATGCGGATGTGGCATACTTCACCGAAGTCCTTTCCTCAGACAGAACTCTGGGAAACAGAATATTGGCGGAATATAAAAAACTAAGTGACGGAAAACCCGCTATTCTGCCGCACCGGCTGATGTATGGGACAGACTGGAGTTTGTTGATCAACTATGGTGATGTGCAGCCTTATCTGAGCCACTTCATTTCCGTTCTTCAGGACGTCGATAAAGTAACTCAGGGGCATGCGTCGGAGGGCTTTTGGGACGTAATGCAGTTGATTGGATCGGATTGGTCTCTGGAATGCCTGCGAGAAGGCGCCTCGACGACTTTTACCGCAAAAACGGCATTCAACTGGAAAAGAATCCACCAACTTGGAGAATGAAAGTGGATAACTAGTGCAATGAGGTCGATACCGGTATGTGATTATGCTTATAGCGAAGCTGAGGCCAGCTCTTCTCGTGCTGCGCTCAATACCACCTCGACCTCCGCTACTTCTTCTTGAGCCACGGTAGCGTTGCCTCCTGATAATTGCCGAATTCCCTTGCGAACTTTTCCGCCCATGCAACGGCTTGCTCCACTGCATTATCGAGTTCACCTTCACGGTACTCGACTTTATGCCAATGCTTATGTTTCGCATATGCGTCCTCAAACATCCACGTAGCGCCCTTGCTTTGCTCTTGCAGTACGGTTGTCACGCATTCGGCAGCCTTAGCCACATGGGGAATTTCGTAGAGATGCCCGGACGCTTCCGTATTTTCAATCAGCACAAATCTAGATGACAGCGCATAGCGCATAACCTTCTGAATGATGCTTTCCCCTGCTTTATCTGACTGTTCCTTGATGATGTAAGTGTAATAACCCAGCTCCTGTAATTTTGATTCGATTTGCTTCATCCGATCCAGTGCCGCCCCGGAATCCTTCCCCAAAATCAATACCGAATCCGAATTCTCCAGTATCGAATCGGCACGTTGCCAGACTAGGTCGAAGGCGGATTTATCGATTTCATGACTGTTTCAGGCTTGGTGTTACGGGGAACTCTGAGGATCCAGCGCACAAAGATATGTACGTCCTCATCGTCGCGTGACGGATCGGATAGGGGATGACCTTCATGAGCCAAGCGCCGCACCGCTCTCTCCATCGCTTCGGCAAAGGCATACGCGGAGAATTTGTGCTCCCAGTATTTCGTGTAAAGATGTTCCTTAGCGATCCTTTTTGCGGTGGTTAAGTCGCGCTGCCGCCTGTCAGCGCTGCGGGGCGGAGTACTGCGAGAAGATTAGCAGCAAACTGCTGGAATGTTTTCGTTGTGTAATCAACGCTGTCACCGAGGAATCGCTTGAAGCGGCGTTCCTCTTGTTGCGAGTCCTCGGGCAGTTTGTCCGAGTGGTGGTTGATAACAGTAACTCTAAGCGGAGCATTGCCATCGCGATTTGTCTGGTCCCGCTTAAGAAGATATTTAATGTGGATGTCGGCGTCCGGAAACGAGTATCCGCAGAAAACGATGTGGGTCACCTTGCGTAGGGCGATATCCGTCCGATTCCAGATCTCGCTAAGAAATACGTTGTTCAGGTCCTTGTAGAACGTCGGCGGGACAATTAGCGGTGAGAAAACCGTTCGGCACACGGTGCATCTCTGATCCGCATATTCGGAAATCAGGCGCGTGACGACTCCTTTTTCTTTTGGCGTTATTTCGAGCTCGTTGCATGTGGGGCAAAACAGCCAGTTTAGTGAGCCGTGGGGTTTGAACAAGAATACGCTTCTATCGCGCCGGGGACGCTGCCAGTCTCCGGGTCTCTCAAAATTTCGGAAGTCCACGCCATAATCGAGGTCAATGTCGTGGTCGTGCTGGTCAACCAGGGCGTTGTCGATCAGAATGTCGTAGTTCGTGGAGACAAAGATGACATTCCTGAGTTGATCCGTTTCCCGGAGCGCGGTCACAAGCTGCCGATGGTACCTGGCGCGGCCCTGGAGTTTGAAATCCAGCACCCTGGCGACAAGAAAAACCAGATATTGCGCGACTAGGCGCAAGCGGCCGCTCGTCGGCGCCCTGCTCTCAATATCGAAGTGCCGGAAGGCCTCCTTGCGCATTATGGCCAGATCCGTCAGTCCCAGGACTTCCTCGAATGTCGGGAACGATATCTGCGAGATTTCGGCCCGCTCGACGTCGATTTGAAACATCCCCTTGAAGAAAGCCGCCAAGTCCCTATTCATCAATTCATTGCTATCCCTGAAATGCCAGGAGGAGAAATACTGCTGGAATAGCTCCGTCTGGAGAGGAGCTCCCTCAGCAGTGGAAGCCCCTGCTCCAAGGAAGATCGCGGTATCGGCCATTGCGCCCTATGGTTCTTTTAGACGTTAATTGCCTGCAACTCGGAGGTCACATCGATACGCCTGGAGCATCCCAGACGTCATCGTGCAGCAGGAACTTGGTGGCTATTGCTACGTTCCACGAATGTGGCCCTCTCCACCCAGCTGCTACGAATATACTGACAGCATGCCTAACTATCGCATTACGGTCTTATCAAAGGACCGAGCCAAGGGAGCACAGGTTCTGCAAGTTGAAGTGGAACACGGTGAGAACGCCATTCCTAGAGCACGGCAGCTGTATGGGGAAGATTATATTTGGGATAGCGCGGATGTGAACGAGGCTCCGCCGCCTGATGATGCCCTGAAAATGGCGCACCACGCAGAAAATTTGTTTAGATCAAATCTGATGACCGTCGAGGAATACATCGCGGAACTTAACAGAATTCGAAAGACGCAAGGTCTGCCTCCGCTTCCAAAGGACTTTGCTAAGGGTAACCTCCAGCCTGAAGTTCTAGAATGATGCTCGGGATGTGAGCATTAAGGGGATCGGACGACAATCTGCGGTCGCTGCCTGGAAGCCTTAGTTTATTGACGCTGTTATTTTCTTCCGCCATTTTTCTGGATTCATTTCAAATGGCGTCAGCAACTCACGCAATCGCGCAGAGGGTGCTGTTGTGGAATATCCAGGAATCTTATTTGGTCCGCCGGTCTTCCAGGAATCGGTGTTTGTGTAGCCCATCTCATCTGCTACAGCGAGGGCCTCACGGTAGGTCAAGGCGAAACACCTTGTTTGAGTTGAATCCCGCAGGTTCCAGACATACGCGAGAACGAGTTTCGGGAACTTCGCATATTTTGGATAAAGGCTAAATACCGCTTCCGTAGCAGCCTTCATCTGAATCGGACAGGCATGAAAAGTGCCGCTTGCTTCATCAAGATCGAGATACGCAATTAGATCAATGCCTCGATCACGCTCCGGCCGTGCCACCTCCAAGCCGGCACGCAGAAGCTCACTTGCGAGCCAGTTTCGACCAGCAAGCTCGACTAGCTGGACAAAACAGCAGGTCGCCCAGTCGGTAATGGGCCTTGTGTACCAGATAAGGATGTTCCAGCCGGCGATCCGAATGTTGGCTGAGTCAGAGGTGCCGATGTAGTGCTGGCCGTCTGTGCGGCTGCGGAATTCGTTCGATATGCGTCAGCCGTGTCCCGTTGAATAATGTACATCTCATCGGAGAGCTCAACGTCGCAGGGCGAAGCGTTTTCCTTGTCCGATGGTTCAAAGAAAGCCAGATCCAGACGAAGGACTTACTTTCGGCATAGTGCCCGCATCACGAGAATATAATGACACGAATGCTAAAATTCTTTTTTTGGAATGTGCAACATGGGGCTGCTTGCTATATCCAGACCGACAACGGGCGCAACATCATTGTTGATTTAGGAGGCGGAATCAATCAGGACGGCTTCGATTTTAGTCCAATCGACGTACTGCGTGCGCACAATGCGTTGGACCAACTTCATTTGCTCGTAATTACTCATCCTCACGAAGATCACATCATTGACTTGCCGGCGTTAAGAGGAGTGCCTATCCGCAAGGTGCTTACGCCGCAAAGCATTCCTGAAATCTTTTGGACTCCAAACGGAGCGATCTCCTTTTTGAATACCAGCGACTAGTAGCCGCGCATACTTATGAGCCACCATTTTCTGTAAGTTCTCCGGCCAAAGAAGATTGGGGTGGTTTAAATATTCGCACATTTCGCCCCACCTGCAGGAATGCAAATCTAAATGACTACAGCTTAGTTATGTTGTTTGAATACGAGAGCTTGAGGCTGCTGCTTTGTGGTGACAATGAAAGAAGTTCTTGGGGATCTTTGATGCAACAAGATTCATTCGTTTCTATCCTACGTAAGGTCGATATCTTTGTTGCTTCACATCACGGTCGCGAGAGTGGGTTTTATGGCCCTTTGTTTGAGAGACTACGGCCGAGGTTGACCGTGATTTCTGATGGGCCAGTCACGGACACTGACGTTGCGCCACGATATGCAGAAGTTTTAAAAGGAATGGAAATTCGCTACAAGAACGGTGGTTCCGAAAAGAGAAGGTGTATTACCACTCGATGTGATGGCTCTATATTGGTTGAGTTTTCTACCGAGCTCATTTTTCCCGTGATTCGCGTAACCGTTGAAAAAGGAGGGAGTGGAAACCGCTCCCCAAGGCTGATCTGACAAGTATTGTAATGTCCGACAGTCTGAGGGAATGTCTTTCCGGATCCTCGCACATTTTGCCGACTTGAGGTTCAAATGGGAAAGTGCCACCCGTCCCTGGACCATTTTAGATCGCGAACAGTCCAGCAGGAGCGGGAACAGAGTTCGCCTCCCCATTCCCACTCGCACAATATAATGGCCCGTATGGAACGTGACATATTCGAGAGTCAGAACAGGGCGGCCGTGTATCTTGATCTGCTTGGCTTTGCAGCACTGGTCGAGGCAAATCCGAAGCATTTTCTGACGGAACCGGCAGATCGTTTGAGCTCGCAGACTTGGCCCAGTAACCCCGCTGCAAACCGTCTGTCACTCTTTCATCGAGTCCTTGAGTCGTGTATTGAGTCCGAACAACCAAACAGGAGTTAGCTCAATTCCATGATGATGTAATGGGCATGAAGATGACTTTCGAAACATTTCTTCTTGACCGGGGTGCCTCCCTATCAGGTGGACAACGCCAGCGACTTGCTCTTGCGCGAGCGCTCATCAGGAAACCAAAGCTGCTAATCCTGGATGAGGCTACTAGTGCGCTGGACAGCCTCACCGAGCGATCGGTGCAACAGGCGCTCGCGAAGATGACATGCACCCGGATAGTGATTGCTCATCGTCTGAGCACAATTAAAGATGCTGATCGAATCGTAGTCTTGCGAGAAGGTTCAGTCATCGAACAGGGCACACACAGCGAACTTGTTTCTCGTCATGGCGTGTACACAAGCCTAGTAATGGCCCAGGAAATTGATAGTCAGGCTATGATTCGGCCACACGTCTAGCAGGCTGCTGAAAAACAGACATTTCGTTTGATCTCCCTGCCACTCGTATGGAGTAAGGGGGGGTTGTTGGTTCTGAGTTGCCGCAGGCTTTTAAACATTTTTTGCGCCCAACGGACAGACTACTGCCTCGGCCTATGCCGGCGGAACTCGGCAGGTTGCGTCGCCGGACCAGGTTGTAGCCGCGCAAGCGAAAGTAAAGATCCAATTCACTGGCCAGTCCACGATGCCACACCTTGCGCAGCAGAGCAATAGTTTTCAATTTTCCACCAAAGCATTCTTCAATGCGCTTTGGTTTTCCTGGCTCATAGCTCTCATGCCACGTATGCGCGCCAACTTGGGCCCTCGATCGGTCCTGGATTCGTGCGTCTGGTTGCTCCGCTTCTCCCGTAAAAGTTCACGTTGGGTCGCCGGGATTCTCCCCTGGCGCCTGCTTGCCTTCTCTTCCTCTGGTAACTCTTCAGGCTGGCTCAGGCTTCCAGCAACGCTACCTAGCATGCTTTCTGGGTCAACACCCCTCAGCTCTGCATTGGGAGTACTTTTTCAGCAGCCTGCTAGGACAGGCAAGTGCTATGCCCTCTCCACCTAGTCAGTCCGCAGGGCTTCTAACGGATTAGTGCGAGCAGCGCGTATTGCAGGCACATAACAGGCCACAATCGAAGTCAGCAAAATCAGCGCTGTACTGCCCGCCAGAACTGGCACATCATAAGGTGAGACCCCATAGAGTGCACTTTGCATCAGCCGTCCGGCCGCAAGTGCGCCAATTATCCCTAAAGGCAGCCCGGTTCCAACAAGCCGGAGGCCTTGTTTCAGAATCAACAAAATGATGCCGGCACGCTCCGCGCCCAGAGCCATTCTGATTCCAATTTCTTGTGTCCGCTGTCTAACCCAGTACGAAATGGTTGCGTATATGCCGATGATCGCCAGCACCAAAGCGACTGCGGCCAGAGTTCCCAGCAGAGACGCGTTAAATGATCTCTGTAATTCGTGAGAATCCAAAAGCTCACCCGCTACATGCACGTTGTCAATCGCAAGGTTCCCGTTCACTCCGTGGATCTGTTGGCGAATAGAACTCAACAATGACAGTGGGAGAACGCTTGTTCGAATTGGCACGTCATCCCCCCAGTACCCGGAAGACGGAAAATAAGCCAATAGTCCAGGGGATTTCTCAAGGCCGTCTTCTCGAATATTCCTAACAACACCTATAATGGTAAGCCACTGCTGCTGATAATTCGCGTCCCCTAATCGAAAGCGCTTTCCAATTGCGGACTGAGCGCCGCCAAAGTGTTTCGCCATGTCCTCATTAACCATGGCCACTGGCGCAGAACTATTTAACACATCTGTGTCATTGAATGAACGGCCGGCCAAGAGACTAATTCCCATACTGCGGAAGTAATCTGGAGTTGCTTCGAGACTCGTCAAAAGGAGCTTATCTTCTGAAGTTTGTGCCGACTGTGCTTCTAAAAGAGCCGGCACTTTATACATTTCTTCAGGAAAGAGCACCCGAGAAACTGACGCGACAGACGTCACCCCAGGCAAGTTCCGGACCTTGTTCATTACCTGAACAAGTTGTGTGTTCCTCAGCTTCACTTCTACCGAGTCTGCCGCTGCATTTGGCCAATAGACATGTAACGTTAAGACGTGCCGCGCATCGAATCCCGGATCTTGGGAGAGTACCCGAGATAAACTTTTTACTAATAACGCGGACCCCACAAGCAATGCAAACGCCAAAGATATTTGAACACAGACGAGCGCGTTCCGAACAGTCAAGGCCTTTGATGAGCGAGCGCCCAAGGTCAGGTTCCTGAGCTGCTGATATACCTCAACTTTAGTAGCAGAAAACGAAGGTAAGAGTCCGCATATTACGGCAGTAAATAGTGTGATGCTAGTGGCGTAAAGGAACACTCGAATGTCCAAGAGGCTGGCACCGAGGTTGCGAATCTCAGGGTTTAGGCCGGACATAACGCGAAGAGCTATCCATGCAAGTCCGAATCCGAGAATCGCTCCGACAAATGCGTGGACTGCGCTTTCGGTAAAGAATTGGCCGAGAATTCGAGCTCGCGAAGATCCAAGTGACACACGGATTGCAATTTCGCGATGGCGAGCGGACGCACGCGCGACAATTAGGCTTGCAACGTTAAGGCAGGCTATCAGAAAGATTGCACCAATTGCTGTCCAAAGAATGATGATGCCTTGCCGCACTGTTTGAGACAGTTGTTGCCTCATGGGAACAATACGCACGCGAACACTCCCGTTTGATCCTGGATATGCCAGCGCCAAGCGATCGGCTATCATATTGAGTTCGCCTCCCGCACGATCCCAATCCACGGCTGATTTCAACCTGCCGATGACAGCTAGACTGTGATATTGGCGTGTTTTAGTCTGCAGAAATTCATTGATTACCCTAGGCATCCAGAGTTGTGTGCCTTCTGGAAAGCCGAACGCAGCCGGCATGACGCCGACAACTTCCTTGCGAGTATCCCCAAACTGTACCATCTTCCCAATGACTTTTTTGTCTCCCGCAAAACGGTCTCGCCATAGGCGGTCACTGAGAATAACGACATTTTCATGTCCTGGCATCTGATCTTCGGCCGTGAAATCGCGCCCCAAATCCGGATGGACGCCAAGAACAGAAAAGAGATTCGTGGAAATCAATGCACTTGTGAGCCGGGTTGGCTCGCCGGAGCCGGAGAGCACAGTCTTTGTCGGAATAAAGAATCCCATGTCACTGAAATTACTGTTCTGCGCACGCCAATCGGCGTAATTCGGATATGACACCCTGCTTTCAATTTCTCCAGTGTGTTCGTTAGTTTCCCACAGGAAAGCGAGCCGGTCCGAGTCGGGGTATGGGAGTGGACGAAAAAAGACAGCGTTTGCTAACCCGAAAATGGCAGTGTTGGCGCCGATTCCGATCGCCATAGCCAAGATAACCACGAAACTAACAAAAGGGTTCTTTTTCGCCACACGAAAGGTGTATTGAATATTAGTCCACAAATCATTCATTTAGGCCTCAATTCAGTGAGGAATTGCCCCCACCTCTTCCGAGTAAGATCTAATTTATTCGTGTCAAAATGGAAGTTTTGCATACATCAGCAGCCAATCTGATTGGATACGAAGATGAGAAGGGGGGCTGTCCATCCGATATCGCGACAAATCTATTCGTGGGAGCCTTTAAGAGCTGGGTACTGCCAATGTCTTTCGCACTATGACGGGAACAAACCTCCATGAACAAGACAGATAAAGTGTCTACTTATACCACAGTTGGATCGAAACGTCAGGAGAATCTATTCGCATAATCCGGGAGTTTCAGAAATTATGGGCACGGCGTATAGATCATCGACAGCGATTGCGGGTATCCGAACATGCGACTTGCATCGCACCCGCATGTCCTGGTTCACAAGTGGATTCTACTCTGCTGGGACGGAGTGATGCTCGTGCGAGATACGCCAGTCACCATCGATCCTACGCAGTCCGACTGTCAGCCGGAACAGAAAACCGGCT
Organism: Candidatus Angelobacter sp.; assembly: GCA_036488825.1. Lineage (GTDB taxonomy): Bacteria > Acidobacteriota > Terriglobia > Terriglobales > Acidobacteriaceae > Angelobacter. The sequence goes on along the minus strand of DASXGZ010000002.1, from coordinate 98,435 downwards.
GGGTCTGGAGGGCCGCTGACAGTGCCTGACCCGCATCGCATGATGGCGACCGCGAAAGCGACATCGTCGCCGGCAGTAATTTCAAGCTCTTCGATATCGAACGCTTGTGACGGCTCGTGATACTTGAAAAATAGATCCCATGTTTTCTTGTATTCATCCATTCCTCTCGATTGCAGCGGCGGCGGAACGTCGAACATCACAATGTTCTGTTCATGATGCGCAAGAATAGCGGAAATCATGCCGCCGGACCGCGTCTGCCCATGCTTCGATAAGCGTCTTTATTTGACTTCCAGCTGTTTTGCCTTGCTGCATCATCTGCATCTCACTCTCTCCCATTTGCCGACGTTTGTCCGTCAAGCAGTCTCAGATATCTCGTCCTGCAGAGACATAGACTTTCACTATTTTAATTACAAGGAAAATCAAAATTCCATTTTGTAGCCATTAAATTTGGAGCGCCGGAGGAGATAGCAGGACAGTAGAAATGCCTTTCCACAATGTAGCTGCGCTTGCCCCTTAAGGGGGTGAGATGTGGCAGCGCTGCGGCCACCAAAATGAGATAGATATTGGGAAGAACAGGTTTAGCGAGCCTGCCTTAAGAGGGAGCCTGCGGTGCGAGTCGCCGTGCCCAATTCATTCGCTGCCCAGTCCGATCGAGCTGCGGGTCATAGCCAGAGCTCTGTTTGAGAGAATCGGCTCAACGTGGAGGCATTGGCTTCGGCTGGCGTTTGTGGCCGATAGCCGAAAAAATCGCATCAAAGGTTTGGCCCACAGCTCGCGGCGAACAGCTTAAAGTACCGAATGGCGTGCTGGTAGCGCTTAGGAATGTGCTGGGACCACCGGCCAATGAAATCTTCGATTGAACACTGGACGTTAACAGACCGGCCCAGTTTCTTGCCTTTGCTTTAAAACTGAACGATTCGGTCTCCAATGTCGTTGATACGGCGCTGCGCGATGGGCGGACGCAACGCATACCGACCAGCATATTGAAGAAAGTGCTTGGTTGAATCAAGCGGCTGGATTTTGACGCTCCACCAACGCTCCTGTTCCATGAGCATTGCTTCCATTTCATCGGACGTCATCTCGGTCGTGAGCACGCTTGCACGCAGGGCGGTGCGCAGCAGTCCCAACACTGCACTACGCCATAGAGGCATTAGCATGCCCCTGGTATAGAAAACTCCATGCACCCAACTGCCTGACGAGGCTTGCCATCCTCCGGCAGTAACCATCGCGTGCACATGCGAGTTAAATTCTAATCGACCATTGAATGTGTGAAGGATCGCAATAATGCCTGTAGATGCTCTCGGTACATAATTCGAATCGCAGCGCGAAACTTAGCTACTCCAGCGACTTCCTGTTGCCGTTTCTGGTTGCAGTTTGGTTCAGGTGTTGGGCGAACCAATCAGCGATGAGTTGCCTGGCCTGGTCAGGTTAATCGGCCTGGACATGCTCGGCGCCGCCTTGAGCCACAGTGAAAATCCGCAGTTGTTTATCGGTCGAGCCTGCCGCCTCGTATGCTTTGCGGGCATCGTCGAGGGGAATAGCCAGATCGTTTTCGCCGTGCAGGATGAGAAATGGCTGCTTCAACTGAGGCAAGACGTCGGCCAACGTCCACTGCTTGACGCGTTCGAGAGCCTCTTCCATCGTCTTGGTGCCCATCACCCAAGGAAGCTGAAAGAAAGGAACGGAGATGGCTTTGGATCGAGCCGCCCAGCGTTTCTCCCATACCGCACCATAATCCCAAATTGCTCCCCCAAGCGACGCAAGCCTTGACTCGTGGTTCGAATGCGGCCGAACGGGGTGTCGGACCACGCCTTGCCCGAGTTTTCAGCGTTCGGTTCACGCTCCTTCAGCGGAGCGAGCCAGCAGTCCATTTCACCCAACTGACCTCCTGCCATGGCGCAGCAGCAGGAAGATGAAGCTGCGCTCGACTCGGTCGATCTGACTTTGGCGCATTCCAGACCGGCTTGCCGTCGACTAGCAACTCTAAATCGTCTGCCCACAGCTTTCCAGTACCGTTGATCAGCACACCGAATGAAAGCTGATTTGCTTCCGGATGAACTGGCATCGTAATCGAGTACTGCGTCCATTCTGTGGTTCCTATCAGGTGCCGGTCCTGCATGTTGTCGAACGCGAGCGCGGGAGTTTCTCCGTCCTCTCTCATCCAGAGCCGGCAAAGCCGCTCACTTCTCGCGTTCTTAGAAACCCGCGCAGCTCAATTACTGAACCAGTGAAGTCGATTGGGATTGTTTTCGTAATGGTAGAAAATACGTTGGAACTTGCGAGATCGCGCTCCAGTCGGACCGACCATCTGCCACTGTGAACAACCTTGGCATCGGCGAAGATGGTGCCAGCGGGTTCCCCTTTCCAAGCCTTTGGAAAACCGGCGTTTTGTTGCCCTTCGAAGCTGAGGCCCCTTTGAGATCCGACTCTCCGACTGTTCGTGCGGGATTGGAGGGTTGCACTTGTTGAAGCAATGTAAGTGGAGCAAACATAAGCGCAAGCAGGAGCCATCGCATGGAATACGATTATATTAAGGCCATTCCGTCATGTCAGCGGTTAGGGCCGCAATTTACCTACGCACCTAGCCCATAGATCGGAAAGCCGAAGCACCGGCCGACCCTCAGCAGAGAGGATCGGGTGCAACCGATAAGCTGCTTGAGTTCGGAGGCACGTGCCGATACACCAACGGGCAGGACTTATATCCACACCTGAGCCAGGAAAAATTCTCATCTTTTTGATTTCCAAATGAGTTGAATTTACATATGATCAGGAAGCCGTTTAACAGCGTCCTCCTCATATACAAGCTTTTTGCAATGCGTTCGGGTCAAGATTATGGAAGGAACTCGCAATTTGCATATAGCTTTCGATGCAAACAGCCAACTTTATCCGAATTCAGCTAAACCATCTTCAGCAATCTTTCACGACGAGCTTCCCAGTCGTCGCTGGAGAAGATGTGCGGGCCAACTTCAATCAATCGCGGAAGCATGTTAAAGACCGATACCGGCGTCCAGAGGCCGCCGCTGCGTGTACGCAAGCCGCGCTTGTTCAGTTCGGAGGCAACCAGAGTAATGGAATAGTCCTGAACGATCAGTTCCATCATCTGCACCAGCACATTGCGCTCCTCAGGGTCTTCTTCAAGACGGCTGCAATCAGAAGCCACGCGCAGTCCGAAGGGAATCTCTTCCACGATAATGGCCTGTGCTTCATCGCCGGGAATCTCGCGCCGCCACTCCATGGCCACCAGCTTCCAGCCTGCTTCAGTTTTCTGGCGGACATAATCCAGATCGACAGACCCTGTTACCACTTCACGAATGCGTTCTACTTTTGCCATGGAAAGCCTCCATTTAAACCCTCAGATTGAGTTCCAGGAGCTGCGGTCTTTTTCTAGTCTCCGGATTCTAGCCTGCAGTATTCTAGTCTCCCGACTGGATCCAGAGTGTTGCATTTATGAGTGCGAGCAAATGTGATGCCAGAAGTCAGAAAAAGAGTAAGTGTCTGGCAAGATTACCTCTTAGACGTTCTGCAGAGAACACAGAAAGCATTTTTCACCGATCACTTTTGAAATTACCCGTTCGGAAATGAACACCGTGGATGATGCGGACGGGAGAAAATGCGGGATGAATGGCTGAGTTGCAGGATGGGGGGCGGCTTAAACCGCTCAAGAACCATCCTATGTTTTTATACCGGTGAGTGAGGACTAGACGGTGATCCGAAAATTGACGTCAGGCAAGTACCGCCTGTATTCACGCAAGAAGAATGCCAAGACCGGGAAACGCCGGAACCTTGGGACTTTCTCGACGCGGGAAAAGGCTAAAGCGCATGAGCGCGCTGTACAGTACTTCAAACGTCATTAGTCGAAGGAGAAAACATGTCGACCGAGAAACAACGAAGCGCCGCCCGCAAAAATATCCGGAAAGCCGCTACTGCCGCCAGGAAGAAACGTACGATTGCGCATTTGCCGAAAGCTACAAGGACAGCTCTGGGCAAGCAGGGAGCCAAAGTCGCCAAGGAAAAGCGCAGACGCGCAGCCTAAAACCACCCCGCAGTTCATTCAAAAGGATACAAGGCAGAGCGCTTGATAGTCGCGCGGCTTTACACAAAAGAGACTGCGCAGTTTCACTTGCGCTTCTTCAAGGAGCGCCCGATGCCGGTCAGTACAATAGCGAGATGCTCTTCTCCGCTGGGATTCTTAGCCTGCTGATCTGGGGATATCTTATCCTTGGGCGTGGCGGCTTTTGGCGGATACACGATGATTCGGCCAAAGTCGTGTCTTCAGATGAAAATTCGGGTGCAGGAATCCCGGTGAGGATTGCTGTAATTGTTCCGGCAAGAAATGAAGCTGATGTAGTAGGCCGTGCCATCAGCTCGTTGGTGCGTCAGGAGGGCCCACATTCAATTCAAATTTTTTTGGTGGATGATGCCAGCACCGATGAAACAGCGCAAGCTGCGCGAGGCGGCGCTCAGGCGGCGGGCTGTTTGGAAAGACTTATAGTCATCACTGGAAGGTCCTTGCCTTCCAGTTGGTCCGGCAAGCTGTGGGCGATGCAGCAGGGAATTGAACGCGCCCGCAATATCAACCCAGACTTCTTCTTATTTACTGACGCGGATATTGAGCACGCGAGCAACAGTGTTTCAACTCTGGTCTCAGTTGCTCAATCGCGTCCTTGTGACATGGCATCGTTCATGGTGAAGCTTCACTGCGAAACTCTGTCTGAAAAGCTCTTGGTCCCGGCGTTTGTCTATTTTTTCTTCAAACTTTATCCGCCTCAATGGATCGCTGATCCCCGCAGGGCCACTGCCGGCGCGGCCGGAGGCTGCATCCTGATACGCCCCTCAGCTCTGGAGACGGCCGGCGGCATTCAGGCCATCCGCCAGGAAGTGATTGATGATTGTGCGCTGGCTGCTCGCGTCAAGCGCAGTGGCGGACGCCTGTGGCTGGGCACATCAGCCACCACTCGAAGCATTCGTCCTTACGGCAGCTTTTCAGAAATTGGACGCATGATCTCCCGCAGCGCATTCAGCCAGTTGCGCCACTCCGTCATCCTTCTCCTGGTATCGATTGTAGGAATGGCGATTACATACTTATTGCCGCCTGGGCTCGCGATTTTTAGTTATCGCGCGGTTCCGGCCACTTTGGGCGTCACAGCATGGCTTTTGATGGTCGTCAGCTATGTCCCTGTACTTCGCCTGTATCGGCTCAATCCGCTTTGGGCGCTAGTGCTGCCTCTGGCCGCAATTTTCTATATGGGCGCAACATTCCATTCCGCGTGGAAATACTGGACCGGGCGGGGTGGCCAATGGAAGGGACGAATACAAGATCCGGTCGAGGGCTGACTGGTTCAGATATTGATCAGGCTGGAAGTTTAGGAAGGCGTTCTCTGGCGTTCTGGCCAGCGGGTTCTTGAGCTTTCTCATCCGTCTGTGTGACTTTGATTCCAATGGCGGCAAAGATGCGTTCTTTGGTGACAAGATCATCTTCTTCAGCGTGAGAATCCTGGATTCGCGCCAGCACATCCGATGGTATTTGCGTGGATACGGGATCACGATGGGTGATCGTCCAGGTCCAGCTTAATACGGCAATCAGGAAGGCGCACTGGCCCACCTCGCTGGAAATACTAAACAAAAGTTTTCCCGGATAAATGCTCGCTACGAAACGTGTAGTAGCTTGTACGGTGAGATACAGGACAAAACCAATGGAAATTTCCGCCACAGAGGATTTCCACGTAATACCCAGTTTTTTGGCTTGTACCAGCAGGATCCACAGGAGGGAAGCGTCGGCCAGAAATATTGTGCGTTCAATCGTTAAAGGGACTTCAATGAGCGGGCTTTTGTTTCCCGAGGGCATCATCACTGAGAAGGCCACGGCAGTGGAAATACCGAGTACGGCCCAGAAACAAAACCGGGCCACGGTGCGGCCTGGCAGAGATTCAAAGGGATCCAGAACTTTTACCAGGATTTCGAGTAAAACCAGGTTGAGCAGGATGGCCTCTATGAAATCCATTGCTGAGTAGGCCGTTGTAAATGCGTTCCTGCTTCCAAACAGGGCTATGGCCACCATAACAATTGCAGCGCCGGTGATATAGAAGAGGTAATAACCAAAAACTTTCCAGTGCTGGAAAAACTGCTTACGTTTGATCAGGGCAGAGCACGCCACCACCTGACAAACAATGGTGACGTACCAAAACACGTAATCATACGTAAGCAGCTGATGTTTCATCGATAATTCTTATTGAGCGTTGTTGAGGGCACGTCCGGGCGGCATCGGAACTGGACCTGCCGGCCCTTGCGGCCCTTGGCTAACCGTAAGTGTACCCAGCAAAAGCGCGATAGCAAGAATAGTGTCGATCATCTAGGGAACCTTCCTTCTGCCCTGGGCTAACAGTCTTCCGGGGCTGGAGTCGACGGTAAGCAGTCCGCAATGGCGCAAGGAAACAAATTCCCGCATCCGCTGTGCACCCTCTACACGTCCATTTGATATTATTTCGGCAGATCGCGCTCTAAGCCATATACCCTAAGGTCTTGCCCTTGAGTTACTTGCAAGAAGCTTAAGGCTTTCTTACATAACGTGCTCTGGATACGGGTAACTTGTTCACGCAGAATCAGTTATACCCAAAATGGGCTAAGATTGGACAATATTCTGGTTGAATAAGGCCATTCATGTTACTTCTTAGATTCACCATGATTTCTAGATTCGCTCCCATTTTTAGATTCATCCTGATTTTGTTCATTCTCGCTCTGGTTCCTCCCATTTCTGCCCAACAAACACAGACTGGTGAACTGCCTCAGCCAGGGCTGGGAAAAATTGTCTTTCCGAACTCTTGTGCGCCGCCGGTACAAGCCGCTTTTCTCAACGGTATAGCCCAACTTCATTCATTCCAATATGCTGCCGCGGAAAAAGCTTTCACCGATGTTATTGCGGCTGATCCCCACTGCGCCATTGCTTATTGGGGGCTGGCCATGACTAGCTACCATCCACTCTGGGAGGGTGCAACGCCAAAAGCATTGCTGAAGGGGCGGAGCTTTCTCGAAAAAATTAAAAAAGAGTGGCCTGTCACCGAACGGGAGCATGAATATATTGTGGCGTTGGAGATTATCTTCAGTGCTGATCGTCGTCCAGGTGAGAAGCGCATCGCCCGGTACAGCCGCGCCATGGCGGAAATCTCCAAGCACTATCCTGATGATGGCGAAGCCCAGGCCTTTTACGCGCTTTCGTTATTGGCAATTCCGACACGGGGCGATGACACGGCGCTTCGCAATCAGGCCATCGCTATTCTGAACCGCCTCGCTGCCGCTCAACCGGAGCACCCGGGCGCTGTGCATTATCTTATCCATGCCGCAGACACTCCGGAACTCGCGTCTCAGGGGTTGGATGCTGCCCGGCGATACGCAAAGATCGCCCCGGCGTCCTCCCATGCCCTGCATATGCCAGCGCATATTTTTGTGCGTCTTGGATTGTGGCAGGAATCGGTTGACTCCAATCAAGCGGCCGCCGTCGCGGCAGCAGAAGCCACGCAGCATCACATGGGTGAGGCGCATTATCAGTTCCATGCAATGGATTTTCTGAACTATTCGTATATGCAACTGGGTGAAGAAGCTAAAGCGCGTCAGATTATTGAGGACCTGAACAACGTTCCGGGCAGAAGCGAAGACGTCACCACGAACATGCGTGTAACTTTGATGACTCGCAACCTGCTTGAACTGCATCGCTGGAAGGAAGCGTTAGCTCTGGGGCCGCAAGGCGATGCCCAGGACCAGCAGATGATCTATGAATTGCACGCCATTGCCGCCGCACACACGGGAGACGTTAAGCTGGCTAAGGAGAATCTAAAGAGCCTGGAAACGGCCATCAAGCATGATCGCGAGGGCAGCCGGAACATCAACGCCCTCCGCCTCCCGACATCGAAAGCATGGATCGACTATGCCCAAGGCAAGCAGGGTAAAGCGCTTAAGCAGATGCGCACCGCGGCCGACAAACAAGACAGTGACGATCCTGGTCCGTTCGCTGTCACTGCCCGTGAAATGCTTGCAGACATGCTGCTGGAACTTCACCAGCCGGGACCTGCCCTGGCTGAGTATGAAGCTGTCCTGAGATTGGCTCCCAATCGCTTTAATCCCCTGTATGGAGCAGCACGCGCGGCCCAACTTGCCGGGAGGTCGGACAAAGCAAAAAACTATTACACCAGACTGCGTGAAAACTGTCCGCCGCAGGCGGACAGGGAAGAGCTGCAAAACACCGGAACCGCAGCTGCAGGCAATAATTGATGGATGATTCTATTTGAACCAGCTCCGGGCCAGTTGGGCTTCTTCATAAATGGACTGAAGCGCGAGCCGCGTTTCGTTTACCAGGAATGAGCAGCCCACCGCCAAACCCACAAATCCCACTGTACCAAGAACAAAGCTGATCACAGCAATGGCTTGGAAAGCCCATTGATGATGCGTAACTACAGTGGCGCCAAGAATAGAGACCAGGCTGGCCGCTGCAAAACAACCAATAGCGCCATAGAAAAAACTCATCGCCCGCATCAGCAGAGCGCCGCGCTTTTCCAGCCGTCCCAGATGATTGATCCATAAGTTTCGCGTCGCGGGATCAATCTCTCCACTATGCAACTCCTTCACCAGTGTTCGCGTGCGGTCCACCACCCGGGCCAACCTGTTGCCTGTTCCCAGCGACAGCACAGAAGACGCGTTGGTGAAGACCGCTGGGGCGGCAATAAGCGTGAGAACAGCAAAAGGGCTATCCGAAACGGGCGTCAGCATCACCCGCTAGTATGCAGTTCCAAGGCCCTCATTGGGAAGAACAGGCTTGGTTCTTCCATGCAGCTCGGTCATTGCTAAACTATGCCGCTTTGCGTCGCGGCTGTGTCCGATGAGATTGCGTCGTCTTTCCAGATTTTTTCCGCGAGCGCGCAGCACTTTTTGCCTGCCGGGATAGGGCTGCATGTGAAGCCGAGGAACGAGGCTCACGCTTTAAAGCATTCTCGCTGCGGCGTGAGCGGGAAGCGGAAATTGCTTTTTTCTTGCGGCTGTGGCCGCGTTTGGTGTCGCGCTCCGCGGCTTTGCGTGTTTTTTCTGAGACACGGCCTTTCTTCGGGGCGGGTAAATCCACGCCGGCCCGCCGCGCTTTGGAAAGGCCTATTGCAATGGCCTGCTTGGGCGAGGCAGCTCCATGTTTGCCTTCTCGAATATGATGGATTTCTTCACGTACAAACTCGCCTGCCTGGGTGCTGGGCGATTTACCTTCACGCTTGTCCTCTTCTGCTCGTTTCAGAGTTTCTTTTTCCGGCATTAGTTTCTCCTATTAAATCTGATGCGATGCTGTAAAGAGCGGGATTGCTTGCTCTTCGCGGCGCAATCACGCAACCACGTTTGAGCGTTGTATACAACCGGGTACATGCACTCGGTTCGACAGTTACACGCTGCTTCTTTATTCTTGCTGCATGGGCTTTGAATCTATCAGGCTGATCACCTTTGATTGTTACGGAACTTTGATTGACTGGGAAAGCGGTATGCTGGCGGTGCTGCGCCCCATGCTTTCGCGTGACGGTCGCAATGTTCCCGACGTACAAATTCTGGAACTCTATGGCGAGATCGAAGCCGAACTGGAATCAGATCCATACCTGCCTTATCGTCAGGTGCTGGCAAAGGCTGTCCAGGAAATAGGCCGCAGGCTGAATATTACGGTTTCAGACGAAGAAGCAAGCGCGTTAACCGAATCCCTGCCGCGCTGGAAGCCATTCGTTGACACGCTTCCGGCGCTTCAGTCTCTTGCTGGGAAATTCCGGCTGGGGATTATCTCCAATGTCGATGATGATCTTTTTGCCGAGACGAGAAAGAAGCTTGCGCCCGTTGAGTTTGACTTTGTGATCACCGCGCAACAGATGCACGGCTATAAACCGTCCCACAGGAACTTTGAGGAAGCTATCCGGCGCAGCGGCCTGAACAAGGACCAAATTCTTCATGCCGGCCAAAGTCTTTACCACGATATTGCTCCTGCCAACACCATGGGATTTTGCAGTGTGTGGGTGAACCGGCCCTCAATCCGGCCAGGTTCAGGCGCCGCCAAACCTGGAGATGCAAAACCAGCGTATGAAGTTCACGCACTGGCAGAGCTCTCCGCGCTGCTTAATGGCGTCAAAAATTAAGCTACGCGGCTGACTGTTTTGGGAACAAGAGTGGTTCCAGCAGCACCTGTCGGGTCTCTTCCGATGTGAGCCGTTCATCCGCTGAATAGAACTCCACTGCGCCCCGGCGGGATTGACGCATGGAAAGCATTCCACCCTCTGGAACGCCGGCGCTCTGCTGATTCATTGCCGTGTAGTCATAGCGGACAGAGTGATTGTCAAAATCAGCCGTGAGCACCAGTTCCAGCCCTGAACTGGAGTTCTGGACCCTGTATTCGTTCTCCTCTGCCGTCGTCAGTTCCGCGCCCGAACCTTGCTTGTTGAATTCATTCACGTCTACGCGCAACTCATCGCCCAATTCGAGCCAGCGAGCGCGAGCGGCCGCGGCAAACTGGCTTTCCGGGTCGGGTTGACTATCGGGTTTCTGAGAGGTTTGGCGAAGGTGGTCCTGTATCCAGCCCATGTTTATGGGATGGCACATTCGGGAAAGCAGATGGCTGAAAGGGATGTGAGCGCTCGAATGATCCTGGAAAGGCCCCAAACAGCAGCTCTGGATGGCCCTGCTTGCGGACAATACAGCGTCTGTCTGCCCCAATTTTAAAAGCCATTGATATGTCGTGTTTCGATATGTTAATCTTGGCGCGGGTTTGGAGCTACGCGTGCGCAACGAGAGTAGATGAAATGCTGATCACACGCGTGTTTCAGACCTTGGCGCAATTTTTTTTGATGCAATCCCGGTCACTTAGTGTTAGGCTTTGCTGCACAAAGAGAGATTCATAGGTATGCGCTGTCACATCACGCCGGCAGCCTCCTGGAAATTTGCAGCGGTGAATTTTGAACTCCCGGGACTGCTGCAGTCAAAGCAAAAAGTAAAGTAAAGAACGCCACTTCATAAAAGATGAGGACCTAAGGCCATGGGTGCACTCTCCTTTCTTGATCGTAGTCACTCCGTTGCTAAACCTGGATTCAGCCGCTGGCTTGTTCCCCCAGCAGCCCTTGCCATTCACCTGGCGATTGGGCAGGTTTACGCATTCAGTGTTTTCAAAAAGCCATTGAACTATCTGATTCAGGTTGCCACGGTGGGAGGCGGGCTTAAAGCACTCCCCGGCGTAGACAGCCCGAATCCTCAGGATTGGAAATTTACAGCCCTGGGCTGGATTTTCAGCCTTGCCATAGTTTTTCTGGGGCTTTCCGCCGCAGTATTCGGCAAGTGGCTGGAGAAGGCAGGGCCGCGTAAAGCCATGTTTGCTTCGGCTATCTGTTTTGCCAGCGGTTTCTTTGTCTCTGCATTGGGCGTTCAGGTGCATCAACTTTGGCTCATTTATCTGGGATACGGCGTAATTGGCGGCATCGGTCTTGGTATTGGTTACATTTCACCAGTCTCGACATTGATCAAATGGTTCCCTGACCGCCCCGGTATGGCTACAGGCATGGCAATCATGGGTTTTGGCGGAGGCGCGCTCATTGGCTCTCCTTTGGCCCGGAACCTCATGGACCACTTCCGTACCGACCATGATTTGGGTGTAGAAAAAACTTTTCTGGTAATGGGCGCCATCTATTTGGTCGCCATGATGTTCGGTGTTTTCACGGTCCGGGTGCCGGTCCCAGGCTGGAAGCCAGAAGGATGGGTTGCTCCCGCTAAACCCAAGGCGCTTGTTACCGCCCATAATGTTGAAGTCAATAGAGCTTTTGGTACTCCGCAATTTTGGCTGCTCTGGGTTGTGCTGTGCATGAATGTGACTGCCGGAATAGGGATTCTGGAACAGGCATCACCCATGATTCAGGAGCTATTCAAAGGCAGGATTACTGCGGCCCCGGCAGCCGGTTTTGTTGCGTTGCTCAGCTTGTTCAACATGGGCGGGCGCTTTGCATGGTCCACCGTTTCCGACTATATCGGGCGTAAGAACACTTACTACGTGTTCTTTGTGCTGGGCATAATTCTGTATTACCTTGCTCCGCGCACGGGCGCCAGCGGCCTAAACAGTATTCCTCTCTTTGTGATCATCTCCGCGGTGATTGTCAGCATGTATGGCGGCGGTTTTGCAACGGTTCCAGCGTACCTGCGAGACCTGTTTGGCACCATGGAAGTAGGCGCAATTCACGGCCGCCTGCTCACTGCCTGGTCTGCTGCCGGAATTTTTGGTCCGGTGCTGGTGAACTACATCCGCGAATATGAGAAGAACCACGGTGTTCCGCTTGCCGACTCTTACTCTACCGTTCTGTATGTCATGGTAGGGCTGCTGTTTGTAGGGCTACTGGCCAACATTGCGGTGCGACCGGTGAATTCAAAATATTGGTATGAAACAGAAACCGCAGCGAAAAATGTAGCGATACCTGATCCGGCAGCGGCACGTACTTAAGCAGAAGGAGCACAAGATGGAACAAGTGAAAAAAACACCTGTAGCGCTCATCGCATTGGCATGGCTGCTTGTTGGGATTCCGTGGGGATGGGGAGTCGACCAGCTCTGGAAAAATGCCAGGAAACTTTTCCAGTCTCCTCCACCGGCGGCGACCGCTCCAGCGGCAACTGCACCGGCTGGGGCAACGCCTGCTGCACCGAGCAGTAAGTAATGATCGTGGAATATTTGTCCGCTATCGCATAGCCGGAGAGGGAATAAGGCTCCCCCCGGTTTGCGGTTCAAAAGGTGCTACGATTTATATAGCACTAATTCGGGGTCACTATGCCTGTTCCTTTAAAAACCCGCCTGACTCAGCCATTGGTTCGCGAGAACGGTGGACATCGCCCCGCCACATGGGATGAAGCCCTGGACCGTGTGACGCAAGCTTTTCGCGCGTCCATCACCAGAAAAGACACGCGCGATTTTGGCATGTTCAGTTGTTCCAAGACCACGAATGAACTGAACTACATAGCGCAAAAATTTGTTCGTTCGGTGATGGGAACAAACAACATCGATAGCTGCAATCGAACTTGACACGCCCCCAGCGTCGCCGGTCTGGCGGCAGCATTCGGAGCAGGCGGCGGGACAAGTTCGTACCGTGAAATTGAAGAAACCGATGTAATTCTGTTATGGGGTTCAAACGCGCGCGAGACGCACCCGATTTTCTTCCATCATCTGTTGAAGGGTGTGCATAACGGGGCAAAGCTCTTCGTCATTGATCCGCGCCGGACCAGTTCAGCGGGATGGGCAGATGTATGGCTGGGCCTTGAAGTGGGATCGGACATTTCGCTGGCTAATGCCATGGGCCGCGAAATCATTACTGCCGGGCTGGCTGATGAGAAGTTCATCCAGCATGCTACAAGCAGGTTTGAAGAATACAAAGTCCACGTTGAGAAATATACCCTTGAACGCGCAGAGCGCGAGACCGGCGTGCCTGCCGAAGTCATTCGCAAGACGGCGCATGCTTACGCCAAGGCTGGACGTGCGCAGCTCTGCTGGACGCTCGGCATCACCGAGCACCATAATGCTGTCGACAACGTAGTTGCATTAATTAACCTGGCGCTGGTTACAGGACATGTGGGCCGCTATGGCAGCGGTGTTTGCCCCTTGCGTGGACAGAACAACGTGCAGGGCGGCGGCGATATGGGCGCGATCCCTGACCGGTTTCCCGGTTTCCAGCACGTTGAGAACGATGAGATACGCGCTAAGTTTGAAAAAGCTTACGGCCTGAAGTTACCTGCAAAGCACGGCTGGCACCTGAGTGATATGTTTGCCGCCATGGAGCGAGGCGAACTCAGAACGCTCTATGTGCTGGGTGAAAATCCCGCAGATTCAGAGGCCGACCGTCATCACACGCTTAAGCTGCTGGGTGGGCTGGAATTCCTGCTGGTCCAGGACCTCTTTTATACCAAGACAGCGGAAATGGCTGACGTCGTATTGCCCGCAACGGCCGGCTGGTGCGAAAGTGAAGGCACGGTAACTTCCAGTGAACGCCGTGTGCAGCGGGTGCGCGCCGCTGTGGCTCCGCCTGCCGGTGTGCGTGACGATGTTGAGATCATCTTTGATCTGGCACGGCGTTTAGGGCATGACTGGGGTTGCGCACAGTCAGAACGCATTTGGGATGAACTCCGGTCGCTTAGTCCGATGAATGCCGGAATGAGCTATGAGCGGCTGGAGAAGTTGGGTGGCATTCAGTGGCCTTGCTATGACGAATCGCATCCAGGGGAAATTTTCCTCCACGGCAGATTGTGGGCTGATCCTTTGATTGGTCCGCGTGCGCCATTTCACATGGTCGAGAATGTGGCTCCAGTTGATGCCCTTGACGAACAATATCCCATTCGTTTGACCACAGGCCGGCGTCTGGATGATTACAACACCGGCGTGCAAACCAATCGGTTTGCGTCTCCTTTGCGCCGCAAGGAAGCACTTGGGCTTTCGCCAGAAGATGGCCGCAAGTACAAGTTGCGGGAAGGGGAACAAGTGCGAGTATTTTCCCGCCGCGGGAGCGTGGTGGCGCCGGTTAAATTTGATGCGGCGTTGCGTCCGGGGCTCGCCTTTCTGTCAGTGCATGCGCATGAACAGATAGCCACCAATGATTTAACGATCAACGCGGTGGACCCCAAATCCGGGGTTTCAGAGTTCAAGGCGACTGCCGTCCGGATTGAAAAGTCGGTGGAGGAATAATTGGACCTTCACCTCACAGGTGCAACCGCTACTCCGGAAGAAAAAGCTGCTATCGATTCCAAATTGGGTCCGCCGGAATCTGGCTGGACCGGAGGAGAGCGGGACGCTGCATCCGATGGCCGCGTGGCTTTTGGCGGAACTCAAAAATCTGATAATCAACGCCATCTTTTATTGCCCGTTCTGCATGCGATCCACAACCGCATCGGCTGGATCAGCGAGGGCGCCATCAATTACACCTCGCTCCGTCTGGATTTGCCGCCGGCGGAAGTGTATGGCGTGGCTTCTTTTTATGGAATGTTTTCGCTCAAGCCGCGAACCGCAACCGTGGCCCATGTGTGTGACGACATTGCATGCATGACACGCGGATCGGAAGAGCTTTGTGACGAACTGGAAAACCGGCTTGGCCCCGAAGGCTTGCCCTGTGCTGGCGGCCGGGCGGTCTGGTTGCGAAGCAATTGCCTGGGATTGTGCGAGCGCGCTCCTGCTGTGCTGGTCGCACGGGCCGGAAAAGCATCGCGCGAACGCGTATTGGCGCCCGCTACTCCTGACCGGGTGCAGTCACTCCTCAATGACGCTGCGAATGAAGTGCTGCCTGCCGCGCCTGATGTTCTGAATCCGCAGCTTTCCGTGCCGCAGGAAGGCTCAAGGAAGCTGGCTCTTCTGCGCCGGGTCGGAAAGATCAATGCCGTCGAGATTGATGGCTATCAGCGGCTTGGCGGCTATGAAGCTCTGCGCAAGGCTTTGGATCTTGGCCCCGAAGGAGTGCTTCGTGAAGTCAGTGCGTCACGGCTGCTAGGTCGTGGAGGCGCGGCTTTTCCGGCGGCCAAGAAGTGGGAAGCGTTATACCAGCAGCGCGAGCTCCTGAAAGCCAATCCAGAGCGCAAGCACTACGTGATCTGCAATGCGGACGAATCAGAGCCTGGAACATTTAAAGATCGTCTGGTCATGGAAGGGGATCCCTTTGCAGTCCTGGAAGGCATGACTATTGCCGCGATGGTTACCGGCGCTGAAGTTGGATACATCTATCTTCGCGGCGAATATCCACTGGCAGCCGAGCGCATAGCGCATGCCATTCACGCTGCCCGGCGGGAAGGGTTTCTGGGGCAGGATGTTCTGGGCAGAGGTTTGCGCTTTGACATCGAACTGCGGCGCGGCGCTGGCGCTTACATTTGTGGCGAAGAGACCGCATTGTTCAATTCCATTGAAGGTTTTCGCGGAGAACCGCGCAACAAGCCGCCCTTTCCTACGCAGGCAGGCCTCTTCCGGCAGCCCACGGTGGTTAATAACGTTGAAACGTTAGTGAATGTACCGATCATTATTAACCAGGGAGGAGCCGCTTACGCCAGCGTGGGCACTGAGGCTTCCACCGGCACACGGCTTTTTTGCCTTTGCGGACATGTTGAGCGACCCGGCATATATGAAGTTCCGATGGGTACAACGTTGCGCCAGTTGCTGGCTATAGCCGGCGGCACAGCCGGCACAGGGCGACTGCAAGCGATTTTGCTCGGCGGTGCCGCAGGAACATTTATTTCTCCGAAAGAGATCGACGTCCCGCTGACCTTTGAAGGGACGCGGGCCATTGGCGCGACGCTGGGTTCAGGCGTGGTCATGCTGTTCGATGACAGCATTGACATGCGCCGTATTTTGCTGCGCATCGCTGCATTCTTTCGGCATGAAACTTGCGGGCAGTGCGTACCCTGCCGCGTGGGCGTGGTGCGCCAGCAGGAAACATTGCAACGATTGGTGGAAAATCGCCCACTCGCCTCAAAAGCAGATGAACTGGTGATGCTACGGGAGATGGCACAGGCCATGCGCGATGCCTCCATTTGCGGGCTGGGCCAAACTGCCGCCAGCGCCGTGGAGTCAGCGCTGCAAAGATGGGATTTATTCGCATGAGTGAAACAACAGCAGCTACAAGCATTACGATGGCAAATGATCCGGCCCCCATGCCACTCAAGCCGCTTCCTCGCGGACCTGTGCCGCAAGCGCCGCCCGAGCCTGAACGCCGAATGATCGAAATCACCATCGACGGCCAGCCGGTTTCCGTGCCGGAAGGTTCCACGATACTGGAAGCTGCGCGCAAACTTGGCATCGATACTCCTACATTGTGTTTCCTGGAAAGCCTCACGCCGGTCAACGTCTGCCGCGTCTGCGTGGTGGAAATGGAAGGCTCGCGCACCCTGGTTCCCGCCTGTTCGCGCAAGGTGGAACCTAAAATGTCGATCAAAACGGATTCCGAGCGTGTGCGATTATCGCGGCGCATGGTATTGGAATTTCTGGCGTCCTCGGTGGATGTTTCCACGGCTCCTCAGTTTGCCGGCTATATGGAACGCTATGGCGCGCAGCCACAGCGCTTTGGACCCGACGCGGCCACGGTGAAGCAGCCAGTCAAAATTGATAATGACCTTTACGTCCGTGATTATTCAAAGTGCATCCTTTGTTACAAGTGCGTGGAGGCATGCGGCGTGGATGCGCAGAATACATTTGCCATCGCTGTTTCCGGGCGCGGCTTCTCGGCTTCGATTGCTACGGAGTTTCAGGTTCCACTGCCTGAATCAGCCTGCGTTTACTGTGGGAATTGCATTGGCGTCTGCCCCACCGGTGCGCTCATGTTCAAGAGTGAATATGACATGCGCCAGGCCGGCACATGGGACGAGTCACGACAGGAAGAGACGACTACCATCTGCCCCTACTGCGGCGTGGGCTGCAATCTTACCGTACATGAGCAGGAAGGGCGGATCGTGAAAGTCACGTCCCCGCTCGATCATCCGGTGACGCACGGCAATCTCTGCATCAAAGGGCGATTTGGCTGGCAGTTTGTCCAGATCGAGCCCGCCGCCAAATGATCTGCGGGCGGCATTGAATCCATCTTGTCCATGCATAAATCGACTGGGAGAAATGTGTCTGGGCATTGATGGCAACAGGAAGGTATTACTACGGCTCGTAATAGTACGAAACAGAAGATTGGTACCTTACCAATATTCCTGTAGGATGATTTAAATCAAAGCGTGATTCGAATCCACGCCGAAGCACCCCCTTATACATGGCCATTGCATCCCGTGCAGAGCACATAGGAAGTTTTCTTAGACCGGCGGAGTTGTTGCATTTACGGCGTCAAGCCGCTCCTGACCCTGAACATGTGCGCGTTTTGGAAGACAAGCACATCAAACGCGTGCTGGCCCAGCAACAGGAGATGGGATTTCAAATCTTTACTGATGGCGAACTGCGCCGGCGAAACTTCATGAGCGACTTTACTGAAGCCATTGAGGGCTTCGACATGGATGAAGCCACGCCGCGCGATTGGGCCGCGGAAGGTGATCCAGCCACACAGCCCTCCAGAGGAAAAGATACATCCAGAGGAAAAGATACAGATGAAGGAAGAGCCGGCAGAGCGCAAGATGCGGACGTGAGCCGTGTTGCCGGTATTGTTACCGCCAAGCTGCGCCAGGTCCGGCGGCCTACCGGGCACGAACTCAGTTTTCTTCTGCAACACAGTCCTGGGCCTATTAAGATGACTCTGCCCAGCGTGACCCAGTTTCCAGCAATTGCTTTTAAACGGGGTGTGACAGACCACGTTTACAAAGATCACACAGAGCTGTTGTGGGAGCTGGTGGAAATTATGAAAGTCGAACTGGCGCAACTTTCACGCGAAGGGGTGAATTATATCCAGATTGATGCTCCGCGCTATAGCTATTACATCGATCCCAAATGGCGGGAGTGGATACGTACTGAAATGCGCGTGGAGCCGAAGGATTTATTGGAAGAATCCATACGCGCGGACAATGCGTGCCTAGATGCGGCCCGGCGTCCCGGTGTGACGCTGGGAATGCATCTTTGCCGCGGCAATAATCGCAGCCACTGGTATGCCGAAGGAGGTTATGACGCCATTGCGGACAAGCTCTTTGGCGGCATCAACGTTGACCGCTTCCTGTTGGAATATGACGATGAACGGTCAGGCACATTCGCGCCATTGCGCTTTGTGCCCAGCAGCAAAACCGTGGTGCTGGGGCTTATCAGCACAAAGCGTCCGCAACTGGAAAATGGCGATGCTCTTATGCGCAGGATCCAGCAGGCCACCAGTTACATTCCGCTGGAGCGGCTTGCGCTCAGCCCGCAATGCGGCTTCGCTTCCACCATGGAAGGAAATCTTTTAACTGAAGAAGAGCAGTGGGCCAAGATGCGGCTGGTGGTTGAAACGGCCCAGCGTGTTTGGGGATGAATACCGGGAGCACGTCATAGCGGCAACACACCCAAAAGCTATATCTATTTGAAAACTTCCTGTATTTTTTCCTTGAACCATTCCCATCCGGTCAGCGGTTTGGGCGGCTGGGCCGTCCAACTCTTGAGGGATTCCACTCTCTGGAAGTCTTTGGGAACGTCAAACAGGGCCAATTCAAGCGGCCCTTCTTTTAGTTCCACCACTTCTGAGCCCCAGGTGGAAGAGAGCATGCGTTTGCTGCCGTCAGGCTGAATAGATTCACTGCTCAACGTGGTTGTAACTTTAACTGGGAAGCCAGTTTCCACGCCTGCGCGATGGACTTCAATTTTGTCCATTTTGTTAAAGCATCTATCGTTGGATACAGCAGCAACTTCAGCCGCCACCACCACTCCAAAATTGTTCCTGTTCTGTTGACGCCAGTCCGGCATCACAGAAGGGTCAATGTACCAGCCGTCTGTTTCCGTTATAGAGGGCTTGGAGCATGCGCCTGGGCCGGCAACCCGCTTTTCACGGGTGATGATATGCCGGGCCACGTGTCCAAAGAGGTCTTTGCGCTCACCGGTGTCGATGTTATCGATCCATATCTGCAACGTTCCGCCGGAATCCACTATGGTCCCCGGCTTGATTCCGACCGTGGTGCCGCGTGGATCGGTTTCATAGGTAATGTATTCGTGCGCCGTCAGATCAAGCATGAAGATGCGATCACGTTGACCACGCAAAATAATAGTGGCCATGGGCGGGCCGCTGCCATCGCGCATCTGGGACTGCCACTCGTTTCTCAGCCTGCCGGGAGCCAGATACTCAGTTCTTGTATCGGTAAAGCTGCCAGTTACCTGCCGGGTTACGATCTTTACGCCGTTGACGGAGGGATTTGGAGACGTCAGCGTAGTGACGTACAGCAGCAGCATCGCTAGTGACATATTCAGTTTCCTCTCACGTCCCTGGGCAAGGACAGACTTTGGGGAATTGTACTGCTAATCGGAGCTGGCGCAGAGATTTTTAATGTTTGAGAAACTCTGGCGAGCACCGCTATTAGTAATAGGGTAACTCTGGTTACCAGTTTATTACTAGTGGTCCGCACGGCTATTGACACATCGCGATTATTGGGAAGGAGAAAGTAGCCGTTTTTATCGGTGCAGGGCTTAAGATTTCTGGAGCTTTTTCAGAACTTGCGCCAACGCATCCATTGCCAGATGAGTGGCATGGATAGAAGCATTCGGCAGGCCGCCGAGCGCTTCCAGCAGGTGCTCTCGCCGGAGGGCGGAAGCCTCCGCCAGAGACTTTCCCTGAAGCATCTCCGTGAGGCATGAGCCGGCGGCAATCGACGCCACGCAACCTCGGGTACGGTAGCGCACCTGATCGATGCGTCCGTTGGCCAGTTGCACAGCCAAGCTCATAATGTCACCGCAGACCGGATGCTCCAGACGCACTTCGGCATCCGGGGACGAAAGCTCGCCGATGTTGCGGGGGTGCTCGAAATGGTCGAGGACTTTTTCTGAGTACGGCATCTTTAGCTTTGTCGCTTCGGTCCAAAACACTTTAGTTTTCCGTGCAAAGACTCTTCAGCTTTAATACTTTAGGCGCTCGGCGCGCTGCCGACTTAGCCCACTTTATATAATCCTTAATGATGCCAGAAAACCTTCTTCCCCAGCGAGTGGTGTCGCTCCAGCCAAGCGTAACCGTCACGTTGCGTGATCTCGGTGTGCTCGACCGATTAGTGGCATGCACCAGGTATTGCCTGGAGGTTTGTCCCGAAGTTCAGCACACAGGATGCATCATTGTAGAAGACTCGTGGTCGGCCAAGGCGGAGCAGATCATCGCGGCGAAGCCTGATCTGGTGATTGCTTCTGTGCCGTACCGGCTTGAGTCGGTGGCGGAGATCATCAAAGCCGGCGTGCCATTTCTAGGGCTAGCTCCAAAATCCATTGGCGACATTTACAAAGACATCATGATGATTGCGGGAGTGATGGGCCTGGAGTCGCAACGGGGCACTGCGGTGATCGCAAAGATGGAAAAAGAAGTACAAGCAATGTGGGAAAAGACGGCCCGCAACCAGAGACCGCTTGTCTATTGTGAAGAGTGGGGCAAGCCGCTCATCTTGTCACAGAAATGGGTTGCGGAACTGGTGGAAGCCGCCGGCGGGCAGTTCTTTGGGCAGCCGGGAAAGCAGACCACAGAAGCAGAGGTTGTGTGCGCCGACCCTGACGTGATCGTCACTGCGTGGTGTGGTGCGGGTGATCGCGTGCCGCTGGAAAAGATCATTCTGAAACGCGGCTGGGAGCAAACCAAGGCCGCAAAAAACGGTCAGGTTTATTGCATTAACGATGAGTTCCTGAACACGCCGGCCAGCACGCTGATTCAGGGTTTGCATGCGCTGGCTTCGGCGATTCACCCGGATTTGTTTGTGTCTGCGCACGGATTGCGCCGTATTGCTTCTGAGACAAAGCGAATATCGGAATTTTCGGAACGGATTTAACCACGAAGGCCACAAGTAACACAAAGACTGTAGCCTGATTTAGAAACTCTTCGTATTCCTTAATGCCCTGTGGGGTGATCGTTTATTTATGGTACAAGGCGAGAAATGAAACAAGTCGTAGCGGCGCTGATTATTCGCGAAGACACCATCCTGATTTGCCAACGCAAGGAAGGCCAGGCCATGCCGCTGAAATGGGAATTCCCCGGCGGTAAAGTTGAGCCCAATGAAGACTTGAAAGATGCGCTCCATCGCGAACTGGAAGAAGAACTGGGCATTGACGCCGTGATTGGCCGCAAAATTGTGGCCATCCAGCACACATACGCGAGCGGCGCCGCGCTGGAGTTATATTTTTTCCGCGTTGATGAGTTCAAAAACGAGATTGAGAACCGCATCTTTCACTACGTCCGCTGGGTACACCGCAAAGACCTGCCTACGTATGATTTCCTGGAAGCC
Organism: Candidatus Angelobacter sp.; assembly: GCA_036488825.1. GTDB lineage: Bacteria > Acidobacteriota > Terriglobia > Terriglobales > Acidobacteriaceae > Angelobacter. Next base: position 76,583 of record DASXGZ010000002.1, on the reverse strand, counting down.
GATATAAGGCTGGTAAAAGACTTGAGCGCAGGTAAGCTTCTTTAGCCGACACCGGCGATTTGCGTCCAGATCAGCGCGACCGTAAGGCTGATCATGATCACGCTGGTACCCCATGCAATAATGTTGCCCAGGCGCGAGTTTGTATATGTTCCCATGAGTTCGTTTTTGTTGACCAGCTTGAGCATGAAGATGAGCACAAACGGAAGCAGCACTCCATTGGCGACCTGCGAAAAAAGAATCAGTTTGATCAGCGGCAGATGGGGAATCAGTACGAACCCGGCGCCTCCCGCGATCAGGAACGTATATATCCAATAAAATGTGGGCGCCTCAGAAAACTTTTTGTTCACGCCTGATTCAACGCCCAGTCCTTCGCAGATGTTATAGGCAGTAGCCAGTGGCAGGATGGCTGCTGAGAGCAGAGCCGCATTTACCAATCCTACGGCAAAGAGCAGGAACGCCCATCTGCCTGCCAGGGGTCGTAATGCCACGGCTGCATCGGCAGCGTCATTGATGTTGTGATGGCCATTTACGTAAAGTGTTGCCGCGCAGGCCACCACGATGAAGAAAGCAATCACATCCGTAACAATGCATCCCAGAATCACGTCCCAGCGAGAGAGCGGATACTGCCGTTTGCCGATTCCTTTCTCCACGATGGATGCCTGAAGATAAAATTGCATCCACGGAGTAATAGTGGTTCCAACCAGGCCCACCACCAGCAGAATGTAATCAGCATGGCTGCTGATATGCGGAACAAACGTGTCTTTCAATGCCTGGCGCCAGTCAGGGTGAGCCAGCAGAGCAGAAACAGGATAAGTGAAATAGACCAGCGAAAACAGAATCAGGATTCGCTCGACGGGTTTATACGATCCCCTGACCACGACAAACCAGACGACCGCAGCCCCTACCGGTACAACGAGATATTTGCTGATGCCGAAGATCCCCATTCCGGAAGCAAGTCCGGCAAACTCAGCCATAATGTTGCCGAAATCGGCGATGCCCAGCACGACCATGACAAAGAATGTCGCGCGCAGGCCAAACTCTTCGCGGATGAGATCGGCCAATCCTTTGCCGGTGACAGCGCCCATGCGCGCCGCCATTTCCTGCACAACGATGAGCGCAATAGTGGTAGGAATAAGCGTCCAGAGCAGCGCATAACCGAATTTAGCGCCCGCCTGTGAATAAGTGAGAATTCCTCCGGGATCATTGTCTACATTCGCGGTGATAAAGCCGGGACCAAAGACCGCGAGAAACGCCAGCAGCCGATATTTCAAGACGCCGAAGCCGGCCACACGGCGAGGCAGGCTGAGGTCGCGTTTGAATATCTTCAGCTTCATGGGCTAAGAATGTTCCTGGGTAATTGCAATAACGGAATTTTCACGGTTGCGGAATCTGTTACTGGAATACCAGCAGTATGCTCAGCACAATCATTGCACCTGCCGTACCCCAAGCCACCCAATTGAAAAACCTGGAGTTCACATGACGCCCCATCAGACTGGCCTTATTGATCAAGATCAGCATAAAGATCAGGACAAATGGCAGCAGTACACCGTTGAACACTTGCGAGAGCACCGGCATCTTTAGCAATGGAAATCGGGGCAGAAGAATAACCGCTGCCCCCGCGCCTACCAGCGCGGTATAGAGCCAATAAAAGACTGAGGCTTCACTGAATTTCTTATCCAGACCCGATTCAAACCCAAGCCCTTCACATACGGTATAAGCCGTGGAAAGCGGCAGGATGGAAGCCGCGAACAATGAGGCATTGAACAGGCCCGCCCCAAACAGGAGTGAAGCGTACTTACCGGCAAGTGGACCCAGGGCGCGGGCAGCGTCGGCAGCATCGGCAATCAGAGGATGACCGTACTTATTGAGCGTAGCGGCACATGCAATGATAATGAAGGCCGCGACCAATACGGCAAAAATTGACCCGATCAGAATGTCAATGCGGGTTGTCCTGTAGTCGCGTTCGGTAACTCCTTTTTCCACAACAGAAGCTTGCAGGTAAAACTGCATCCATGGCGCAATGGTTGCGCCCATGATGCCAATCACCATGTAGGTATAGCCGGGAACCCTGAATACGGATGCTTTAGTGGGCGGCTCCAATGTGCTTAACGCCGCTACATTCCAGTTCGGGTGCGCCAGCACGCCGGCAATAATGTATGCAATGTAGAAGAAAGATGCAGTGAGAAAAACCTTCTCCACTGTTTTGTAGTTGCCCTTGACAACAATCAGCCATACAACCGCCGCAGCAATTGGAACACTGAAATATTTTGAGACGTGAAACAGGCCCATGGAACTGGCTACACCCGCGAACTCGGCCATTACGTTAGCGAAGTTCGTCGCCACGAGAAAAAGCATCATCAAAAAGGTAAGGCGCAGCCCGAACTCTTCGCGAATCAGGTCGCTCAACCCCTTGCCGGTGATGGCCCCCATGCGGGCAGACATTTCCTGGATCACAATCAGAGCCAGGGTCATGGGAATGATTGTAAAAAGAGGTTTGTAGCCAAACTGGGCCCCGGCGAACGAGTACGTATAGATGCCACCGGCATCATTGTCAACGTTCGCGGTAATAAATCCCGGCCCGATTACTGCCAACAGCAGCAGGGTCTGGGTCTTCCAGCGCTTGAGCCATTTCATTGGACACAGACATAAGGAAACACACTTCTACTTTGGAGAATAACCGAGAGTTGAAGCAAAGGACAACCATCGGCAACCGATATTCAATAAATATTTTGTGAACGTCAGAGTTGGACCAGGTAAACTCTTCGCCAATGCAGAAGGGGATTCTTTATAATCCGACCTGCTCCTGCACCAGCCGGTCCAGCTCTTCTTTGGCGAAAGCCGCTGGCAGCTGGCACTCCTGCATAGACCGCAACAGTTCTTTTATGGCAGCGCCTGACACATCAAAAATTTCACAACCGCTGCGGTAAAAACCGCAGGCTCTTCCAGATTGGAGAGATGCGCCGTTTGCAAACGCATGGCCTTGGCGCCAGGAATCTGGCTGGCAAGGATTGAGCCATTTCCTTCCCACGGCGTTGAAAGATCTTTGTCACTGCCAATGATCAGCGTGGAGACCTTGATTTTGCTGAGCGCCGCCCGAGTGTCGGCATTCCTCAGCGCGGCGCAGCATGCGGTATATCCTTTGGGATCAGTTCCCAGCAAAACGCCGCGGGTTGACTGGGCCCAAACAGTGCTTTGCTTGTCAGAAGAGAAAAAGCGCTGCATCACCGCATCGACAATGGCCGCCATGCCGCCTTCCACCACGACTTTGCGGCGGTTATCCCAGATGTCTGGTGTGCCAAACTTGGGCGATGTATTGGCTAAGACAAGGCCGGTGAGTCGCTGAGGAGCATTGATCGCCAGCCATTGGCCGATAGCTCCGCCCATTGATAAGCCACAAAATGCAAAACTCTTTATGCCGAGCCGGTCTGCCAACGCAAGCACGTCTTTACCAAGCTGTTCGATCGTGGCATCGCCGGCGGGCACATCTGACGCTCCATGGCCGCGCGTGTCATACCGCAGAACGTGAAAATGATCGAGCAGGCTGGCCATTTGCGGCGCCCACATGCTGTGGTCACATCCAAGTGAATGCGAGAGCACCAGAACAGGAAGCTCGTTCCGGCCTTCCAGGTGGTAGAACAGGCGCGAGTTGTTGGCTTCAGTAAAAGGCAAGTTCTACCTCACCATCTCCCCTGATCATCGTTGCATGGAAACCATGCTTGCTCACTTTGTTCCTGCAGGCCAATACACAGGCCAGTTTTTTTGCCGCGCAATTATTTCCAGGTCAGGGTTAGGATTCACAACAAAAGGATGCCGCGCAATCTCCAGCATGGCCAGATCATGCATAGAGTTTCCAAAACAAACGTCCACACGTTTCTTGAGCACCTCTTCAATTGCCGCCGCCTTACCCGGTCCACTTGGGACGCGAATTAGCCTGTCAGTAATGCGCCCTTCATCAACATGCACGCAGGCAGCCAGCACACGCCGCCGCGGGATGCCGAACCGCTTTACGCCTTCCGCTACCACCCAGTCATTGGTAGAAGAAACTGCCCAAACTTCACATCCGGATGAGATCAGTTCACGCGTGAGCCGCAGCATCTCCGGAAAAATTCGCTTTTCCACCACAGCATGGAAAAATTCTTCAGAAGCTTCCTGAAGCGCCTGCAAAGTGATACCGCTGTTAATGGTGACCATCTCGCCGCACATGGCATCTTCCGCTACCATGCCGGCTTTGTAATCCTTATACCGCGCGGTGGCCCATTCTGCCACTTCAGGCGAGATCATTCCGCGCTCCATCTCCCAATAAAAAAAGTCGGCGCCTGAATCGCCGCTCCACAGCGTGCCGTCGCAATCGAACACGGCCACACGCGGCCGCAGCGCCAGGATGGAATCAGCAAACCTCTGGCTGGCGGAGGAAGATTGAATGTCAGCATTCACGGCGTTACACCTGTGCGCAATTTTTCAAAGTCCTCGGGAGTATCCACATTAGCCGTGACCAAGGGATCATTGACCACAACATAACGTATGTGCGCCAGATTGGCGTGCTCTACATCGCGCGCAGAGCTGTGTACGGGGGCGCGCAGGAACGCCTCAATCATCTCGCGGCCTACAATAAAAGGATGGCCATGCTTCCCCCCGTATTCCGGCACCACGGCCCAGGTCTGATCATCACTGGAAAGAAATGCCGACTTGAGGAATTGTATGGTCTCCACCTGGGCCGGAGGGCGGTCAACCAGCGTAATGATCGCGGCGTCGCGTCCGTGATTCAGGACGCTTTGCAACCCGATCAGAAGGGAACTGAACTGCCCTTGCTGCGGATCAGGATTGACCGTTAGAAACGCAGCCTCTGCATCGGCGACAGGCTGGAGGTTGGCGGCATTGGTTCCTGCCACCACGATCACAAGCTCCGTTGCCATCTCCAGGGTTCGTATGGCGGAAGAGAGAAACGTGCCGTCACGCCAGGGCAACAAAGCTTTGTCGCTTCCCATGCGTGTCGATGCGCCGGCTGAAAGAATCAGGCCGGCAAAAGATGGTGAAAGGGCCATGGGTGAAACTATATCTTAATTCCTGCCGGAAAATTGTTCATCCGCAAGGACGCGAAGGACGTCAAGTCAAAAAGAAAATTTGGAACCGAATCCCTTTGCGACCTTTGCGTCCGTTGCGGTTTTAAGCTTCCGGCCGGCCCTACAATTGTTTGAGGATTTCTGCCGCCTTCGCGCTTTTCATGTGAGGTAGAGGAGTTGCGGAGTGCCTGCGGATGGCGATCAGCTCCGCCACGATTGCCACAGCAATTTCTTCCGGCGTGATCGCGCCAATATCGATTCCAACCGGCGCATAGACCCGCGCCAGCTTCTCCGCCGAAATGCCTTCTTTTTCCAGCTCTTTATAGATTGCGATGGTTTTCCGCTGTGAGCCAATCATTCCGATATAGCGCGCAGGCGTCTCTGCAGCCCAGCGCAGCACGCGCATATCGTCGCGATGGCCCCGGGTGACAATCACAATGTAAGAAGCGTCATTCGGCGCCAGTTGGGCCGTGACGCGCTCATATTCGTCGGCGTAGATGTCGCGGGCATCCGGGAAGCGTTCGCGGTTGGCATAACTTTCGCGGTCGTCGGTTACGACCACGTCAAAACCGGCCAGACGCGCGACTTTATAGAGGCTCCATGCCACGTGTCCTGCGCCGAAGATATATAGAGTGGAAACGGCCAGCACGGGCTCCACAAAAACTTCCAGGGTACCGCCGCAGACCAGGCCGGTATCATATTTGGGGTTGTTGTTCAGGTCGAAGTGGAGCGTCTGGGGTTTCTCGCTCTTCATTGCTTCGCGGGCCGCTTCCCATACTTCGGCTTCCACGCAGCCGCCGCCTATCGTTCCCACGATGGTTCCGTCATCGCGCACCAGCATCTTGGCCGATTCAAACGAAGGAATGGAGCCGCGCACGTTGATGATAGTCGCCAGCGCTCCGCGACGGCCTTCCCGGCGCAGGCGGGTTATTTCTTCATAGATGTCCACAGGGATATTGTAGAACGAAGGTGCAAATTCCATTGACTTTCGATGCGATCACCAAAGGGTTATGCCTCATGATGCCATAGAGAATTATTTCTGCTCGCCTGTCATGACGCCTGCTGCAAGAAAAACCTGCGGTCTTCCGCATTGCGCCGCCCTTACCCTCTTCTCGCCGGTGCTGGTCCGGGCCGCAGAATTTCCGGCTCGGCTGGACGCGATTCTGACCGTCTTTCATCCTCAATCTCAGACCGCACCTGTCCGCGCGTCACGAAAAAGACTGCTGCCGTCCAAGTGGGAAACAGATCCAGCCCGGGAACAAGTTCGGCGGCCAGCGTCGGCAGAAAAGCCCAGTGCCAGCCGAGAATCTTAGTCAGGATAGCGGCTGTGGCCAGATCAAGCAGAGAATCGGCCGGCGAGAGTCCGCCCGCAGCGAACAGAGGCAATCCGACAATCTGGATGGCATCGGCCATTAGGGCGACGAACCATGCTTTGCGGTGTTCCGGTGACTTGACGGTCCTGAAGAAATCAAGGTTCCACATAAAGGCCCTTCGCTAGCTCTTGAATTTCCGATCACTGAGAAGTTCGGCGATCCCGCGCGATCATCCAGTACACCTTATTTGATGCCGATCAATGCCATTTGGCGTCCGGTTTTTCCGTGTTCTGCGCGATGAGAGAAGAACGTACGCGTGTTGCACGCGGTGCAATCCGGCATGGCTGTAATATTCGCTTCCGGCACGCCTACCGAGAGCAACTGGCGGCGGTTGGCTTCACGCAGATCAAGGTGCAGCTTAATACACGGGTCGCCATGGCCGGGCGCGCGCTGGTTCATAAACAGCATAGGATATCGCTCCCGCACGGCATCAGACTCCTGTACGCTGTGGAAGAGGGAATCAGCGTAAGCGAACTGGGTGTGAAAAACTTCTTCCACTTCTTCTCCCACTTCAAAAGAACAATTCTGGATACCCGGCCCAATCGCCGCATGAACATCTTCCGGTCGCGAGCCGAATTCCAGCCGCATGATGCCGACGCCTTTTTCCACGATGCGCTTCACCGTCCCGCGCCAGCCGGCATGAAACGCGCCAATCGCCTTTTTCTTTGCGTCCACCAGCAGGATGGGAAAACAATCGGCAGTAAGAACGCCAAGAGCGATGCCTGGCAGATCGGTAACCAGGCCATCGCCGGTGAAGCGCTCAGGTTTGGGCGACCGCACAACATGAATGAGGTCAGAGTGAATTTGCCGAACCGTCACCAGTGGCCATGGCTTGCCCTTGCTGGCAGAGCCTGCGGCCAGCAGAACGGCTTTGCGGTTGCGTTCCACGCGCTCGCGCTCATCGTCTTTGGTGAAACCCAGATTCAAGGTATGTCCGCCATAGCTGGTGGTTGCGCCGCCGGGGCGGGTAGTGAATCCGTGGACTAGCCAGGGAATGCGCTTTAAATCCGGCGATTGCAAGAGCCGCACCCCGGCTTGCTTTACCGGTTTCCTGTTGGAAGATTTGCTCAAAGTTGCCACTCAGCTATTTTAATTGGCAACCAGCTCAAGCCTGCCTCTCACGGTTCGGTGGCATCGAAATTGAGAACACAGGAGCGAGTACGCCCGGACCGCATGCACAGACAACCGCAATTAAAACTAAAGTCGCGCCAGGAGAAAAGCCACGAGATTTCCGTTGCGTTGCGACGCCATCACATCTTCTTGTGGTTCGCCGCGATTTGCATGGCCATTGTGATTCGGCATCATCAGGCATTGCATTGGTTCGCTGTAGTTTGCATGCTGGCAATCGTTACCTGGGTGTTGATTGATCTATTTGGCCCTGTCCTGCAATACAGGCTTGTCAGCCCGCTTCAAGGCGCGTTGGATTCACCTGAGTTCGTGCGTGAATTGGAAGCTCTGGTCTCGTCCTGCGCGGCGCCGAACACTCTGATTGAGCCATTGCCGAACGGAGTGAATTTCTATGAAGCCGAGATTCAGGCCATTGCGCAGGCGCAGAAGAGCATTAATTGGGTGGCTTACATTTTTACCAAGGGTGAGATTGCCAGACGCATGGTGGATGCTCTGGCAGAGCGAGCGCGTGCCGGCGTTGAAGTCAACTTAGTAATTGATGCGTTGGGCAGCTTCTCCATGCCCAAAAATTTTTTTGCCGATCTTACCAATGCTGGTGGCCATGTGCGCTGGTTCCACCCAATGCGCTGGTACAACTGGCCGCGCGCCAACAACCGCACGCATCGCGAACTGATTGTAATAGATGGCCAAGTTGGTTTCATCGGAGGCGCGGGCGTGGCGGACCACTGGTGGCATGGAGTGAAGAAAGATGCGCCCTGGCGCGATACCATGTTCAGGGTCAGAGGAGACGCAGTACGGTTTCTGCAAAGCTCGTTCCTGGAGAACTGGCTGGAATCGTCGGGGCAAATCCTTGCCGGGGATAAATATTTTGTTGCGCCGGAGAATACCAATGGCGCAATTTCGCTGGTCGTGGACAGCAGCCCGTCCCAGGGCGGTTCCACGCGGGCGCGCATTCTATTTCAGACTCTGATTGCCTCAGCCACTAAAAGCCTGAAGATCACTACTCCATATTTTCTTCCCGATCGAAGCCTGATCAGGGAACTGGTTCGCGCCATTGTCGAGCGACATGTCAAAGTGCAGGTCCTTGTCCCAGGTAAGCATAGCGATCACGGCATGACGCGCAGCTCCAGCCGGGCCACTTATGGCGATCTTTTAAAAGCTGGCGCTGAGATCTACGAATATCAGCCCGCCATGATTCACGCCAAGATCATGATCGTGGATGAGCAGTGGTGCATCGTGGGTTCAACAAATCTCGACCATCGCTCCTTTGGCTGGAATGACGAAGTAAATCTTGCCATTTTAAGTCCTGATCTTGCGGGCAAGCTGAACGCCGACTTTCAGAATGACCTGGCAAACTCTCATCGTGAAACGCTGGAAGAATGGGAACATCGGTCCTATGCAGAACGCGCCATGGAATGGCTGGGCTGGCTCATTGCCCGCGAACAATAGACAGGTAGGAATAATCAACGCATCTTCATGTGTCTTTGCCAAAGCAGGGGACTCATTGCCCGCCAACATTGGCTGGAGTTATCCTGCAAGAACACCAATCGCCGATGAAACAGGACTCACGTTTTCGGATAGCTACTTACAATACCCATAAATGCCGGGGCATTGATGGACGCATACGTCCTTCACGAGTGGCAGAAGTTTTGAATGAACTGCAAGCTGACGTGGTCGCGCTGCAGGAGGTTGTCAGCCTGAAAGGCGGACGCAAGGAGCAGAACCAGGCGCAGTTTCTGGCCGACGCCGCCGGTTATGACTATCGTATTGGAGAAACGCGCAAGCTGCGCGGCGCTGTCTACGGCAATGTGGTATTGAGCCGCTTTCCCGTAAAAGAAGTTCGCGTTTATGATCTGACAGCCTCTCGTCGCGAGGCACGCGGCTGCATCCGCTGCGACCTGGAGATAGCGCCGGGAAAGATCGTCCATCTTTTCAACGTGCATCTGGGCACGGGATACATGGAGCGCCGCAAGCAGGCCCGCCTGCTGATGAGTCGTGAGGTCTTACTTTCTCCCCAACTGAAGCATCCTCGACTTATCATCGGCGACTTCAATGAGTGGACGCGCGGCCTGGTTTCCAAAAGCCTGCAACATTCATTTGAGAGCGTGGATATCCAGCTCCATCTCAATCGCAAGCGCACTTATCCGGGCGTTCTGCCCATTATGCACCTGGACCACATGTATTTTGACCGCGATCTGGCGCTGGAAGAGTTTGTGCTTCACCGTAGCCGCATGGCCCTGATGGCGTCAGATCATCTGCCGCTGGTGGCAGAGTTCTGTCTGGGCTGAAAGTAGGTTGCCGCAGATTTGCACAGATGAACGCAAATCAGAAATCAAACCTTTTGCCACGCCCAAGATTCATTTCCTTACTGCCGAATCGTTGTCTTGGTTCGTGAAACCATCCTTTTATTTCTGCCTTGCATAGCAATGAATTCAAATAGCCCAAAAATCTCTTATTTAATCTGCGCCATCCGCGTATATCTGCGGCGAAAGACGTTCTACTGAGTCACCGCATACAATCTCTCTGTGGCTAAGCTGACCTTTATCGTGGGGAAAGGCGGAGTCGGGAAGACGACCGTTTCCTGCGCGCTTGCCTTGCACCTTTCGGCGCGACATCCACAGCAATCCGTCTTGCTCATGTCCACCGACCCAGCCCATTCATTGGCCGACATGCTGGAAGTTGAGGACCGTCCCGGGCCGCACGGTTTGCAGGGTAAGAAAGGCAAGCTTTCCGTCTGGCAGATTGACAGCCAGAGCGAATTCAAAAAATTTCTCGACAGCCACCGCAATGGCATTCTCGACATTGTTGAAAACGGAACATTCTTCAGCCGGGAAGAAATTGCGCCCCTGCTCGATACCACGCTGCCCGGAATGTCAGAGGTTGCAGGGTTGCTGGCGCTCAGAGACATGCTGGAGAGCGGCGAGCACGACCATATTGTTGTGGACACCGCGCCCTTTGGCCACACTCTTCGATTGTTTGAGCTTCCGGGGCATTTCCAGCGGTTCCTGAATTTTCTTGAAGTGGCTTCAAGCCGCGACGAATTATTGGCGCAACGCTTTGGCGGACGCACCGCGAGGCCTGCCCATGGCTTTATCGCAAGCTGGCAGCAAACCATCCGGCAGTTGAGAGAAGCTTTTAGCGCCGATCAAGCCGAAGTCTTGCTGGTAACCTCGCCCGAGACATTCTCTTTGAACGAGGCGGTGCGTTGCGTCGCGGCGCTCAAAGAGTCAGCGCCGGAGATGCGTCTTGGCGGAATAGTCCTGAACCGCGTCCTGCTGGAAGCAGAAGATTGTCTGCGCTGCCGCAATCGAGCACGTATGGGGCGGAAAGCAGTGCAGTTTCTCAAACGCAGCTTTCCCCGCGTGCCACGGTTGATTGGCCCAGACCCGGGAAATCCATTGCTGGGTGTAGCCTTATTACAGCGATTTGGCTCGGCAATCTTTGCGGAAAAGCGCGTACCGCTTTCGGCCAGCGCGCCAAAGGGTCCTAAAAACAAATTGAACATCGCGCGAAGCGAGTGGCCGGCTGCTGAAACCCGGCTCTCATTTACTTTAGGCAAGGGCGGCGTGGGCAAGACAACCGTTACCGCGGCGCTGGCATTCCGTTCCCGAAGGCTGCGCAAAGATGTCGACGTGACCGTTTGCTCAACTGATCCCGCCCCATCACTGGATGACGTTTTTGAGAAGAAGATTGAAGATCAGCCGGTGCATGTTCTGGGCGATCATGGGTTCAGCGCCATGGAAATGGATGCAGTCTTTGAGTTTCGCTGCTGGGCGGCCCGCATCAAGAAACAGCTTTCCGCCGGTACCAGCATGGAATCGGGCGGTCTGCACGTTGATCTGACTTTTGAGAAAGAAGTCTTTGCCGCGCTCATGGAAGTAGTGCCGCCGGGCGTGGATGAAGTCTTTGCCATTTTTCGCATCCTGGACCTGCTGGAAGCAAAGCCCGGGCATGTTTTTATCGATATGGCGCCCACAGGGCATGCCCTGGAACTGCTGCGTATGCCGGAGCGGATTCTGTTATGGTCGCGGCTTTTATTGAAAAGCCTGGCTGCGCACCGTACACTAGCCCTCGCTCAGGATGTTGCAGTGGAACTTGCGGGATTGGGCCAGCGGGTGCGCAAGTTGCTGGAAATCATGCGTGACCCCCAGCAGAGCCGCGCCTGGGCGGTGATGCTGCCAGAACCCGTGCCGGACAGGCAGACACAGCGCCTGCTGGCCGCGATGAAAGAACTGGGCATCGCCGTGGACTCTTTATTGGTGAACCGCGTGCTGCTCGATGATAAAACCAGTTGTAAGCATTGCCGCCGCGCCCAGCAATGGCAGCAGTCCACATTGCGAACGTTACAACAGAAGTACGGCGCAAATCGTTTGTATCTGGTGCGCGATTTTCCTGAAGAAATTGCAGGCGCGGCAAAGTTGAAGAGATTTACCGGCGAAATATGGCAACTTCAAAGCCCAAAGGGCAAAAATTAGCGGATTCAGCCGCCCTGTATCTCTATGGGATATCGCGGCAGGCCAAAGGCGGGCACGCAAAAACGCCACCCCGGATCAACAGCGCGGGGATCGACGGCATTCATATGGTCCGTCCATTGGATTGCGGCGAGTTTGTTTGCTGGGTATGTGAGGTGGACCAAGCCAGTTTTGCGCAAGCCGTGGAGCACAATCTGGAGAATCTGGAATGGCTGGCCTTGCATGGCGTTCGCCACCAGCAGGTGGTGGGAGAAGTGGCTTCGCAAACGTCGATTATACCGGCACGGTTCGGCACCATGTTCTCTAGCGAAGGTGCCCTAATGAAAGACGTGAAAAGCAGGGAAGCGGCGCTCAGGAAAGTTTTTGATCGCATCGCCGGTGGCGACGAATGGGGCGTAAAGGTGTTTGCGGAACGTTCTGCTGCGCCTGCTGCCGGCATCGAGGCAAGCTCCGGCAAGGAGTATTTACTGCAGAAAGCAGCCCGCCTAAAAAAACGTCCGGAACGCAACGATCAGGAGCTTCAGGAATTTGCCACTGCGCTGCAAAAAATCGCGAGTGATTCAGCTCCCAGCGGCAAGGTAAGCGGCACGCAGCCCAGCTTGATGTGGCAAGCGACTTTTCTGGTGCCTCGCGGCAAACGCAAGCAGTGGGACCAGGCGCTCAAGAATTTTGTCGAAAGGTGGGATGGGCAGCGGCGCATCGAAGTAAATGGGCCATGGCCTCCATACTCTTTTGTCTCAGATGCCGAATGACTTTAAATCCGTAGAGGTGCTGGGCGGAGGAGAAGATGAAGTCTCCCTGCTCGAGATCCTGGACCATGTCCTGAATTCCGGGGTGGTAATCCATGGCTCGCTGGTGATCTCCCTCGCAGGCGTGGACCTGGTTTACCTGGGGCTTAATGTGGTGCTTACCTCCGTAGAGACAGCCATCAGTAACTTGCAGGCAGAGGAGAATCGGAGGCACGAGTGAGCCGCGTTCTGGCTTATTGCGGATTCCGGCATGCATCCCATATCTCTTTGCCTGCTGCTGGCGTGAAGGAATCGCCCGTTCAGGTAATTGCCGCTGGAGCTTTCAGCCTGCTTTGGTCGAAAGTGGATTGGCCTTTTGATCCGGCTGAAATGCAGAAAAATGCCGTGGAATTCCATCGTGTCGTGCGTCACGTTTTCGATCAAACGGCGGTCATACCCTTCCGCCTGCTTTCAGTTTTTGAAGACCAGAGCGCATTGACTGCATTTGTAGAAGAGCATTATGCAAGTTTTCTTGCCGACCTGGAGCGGCTGAAAGATTTTGTACAGATGGAATGCGTTATTTATCCCGCCCCAGCCACCGTCGAGGTTGACCGCAGCTCCGGAACCGCCTATATGCAACAGAAGGCTACGGCGATGCGCTCGTCGGAAGGATTTGCACAAGCCCTGAAAGATGTTGTAGCGCATTTGAGCAGTGACATTCGCGTACGTGAAAGCAAGAAAGGAAACCGCATCTTCGTGCTGGTGCCGCGGGGCCGCGAGAATGAATTTCGTCACACGGTCAGTACTTTGCCCCTGCCGGAACACCTTTCCCGGCGCATCAGCGGTCCTTGGCCGGCGGCAGAGTTTCTTAGCGATCAGGTAAAGGCGCCCCCAATTTCCAGCCAGAAGATCGCCGGTGAGAAATGACGGAATTGCGCAAGATCACGCCGGAAGAGATTGCTGCGGCCGTTTCTGAGATGAACCGTGAGCTAAAGACCGTGGGCGCGGGCGTAATTGAACGGATTGACTGCTCGCCAGAGAACATTGAGCAGGGGCTGGCGCGCCTTGTTCTTAGCTTGGTGGAACTGCTGCGGCGACTGCTGGAGCGTCAGGCAATCCGCCGTATGGAGGGCGGGTCACTGGGTGAAGCCAAAATTGAAGAGATGGGACAGGCCCTGATGCGGTTGGAGGCCAAAGTCAATGAATTGGCGGCTGCTTTCGGCTTGAAACCGGAAGACCTGAATCTGGAGTTGGGGCCACTGGGAAACCTGCTGGACAAATGAAGTCTTCAAAAAAGATATTTGCAGCCAACCTCTTGAAAATTTTCTTCATCTATCTTGTGAGCAGCCGGTTTCTCCCCCCTTCCGGATTTCTCACGGACCGGCGTTAGAAAGCAGCAAAAAGTTGACAGTTTCAGATGGGCTGGTTAGGATGCGGTGAACGTGGGTCGCGCGATTCTTTCCTGTCTAGCGATCTCTTCTGTATTTTCCTGAGATATTATGCAAAGAGTTCCTACGGTTTCCGGAACAGCCAACCTGCTGGATATTCTCGATAGGGTCCTTGATAAAGGGCTTGTGATCGCGGGTGATATTCGCGTTTCCCTTGCGAACGTGGAGTTGCTCACGATCCGTATCCGTCTGCTGATCTGTTCCGTTGATAAAGCTGAGGCCATAGGTCTCAACTGGTGGAAGTACGATCCAAATCTAACCGCTCCGGCGCCCACATCAGTGGTGCGGCGGAGCCAGTTACCGGGTGCGCCACCGGGGTCACCAGCGCCGCGCCCGAGCAAGCCCGCTGCACGCGCAAAACGTGTGAAGTGAGCCGAATGATTTTAAATAAGGAGGCCCTCGATGGCCGTTGAGAGAGTATCCGGCGGGTCAAGTTTAATCGATGTTCTCGATCGCGTGCTCGATAAAGGTATTGTGATCGATGCCTGGGTCCGCATTTCACTGGTAGGTATCGACTTGATTACCGTAGAAGCCCGCGTGGTCGTCGCGTCCATTGATACTTACCTTAAGTACGCTGACGCGGTTGGTCTCACCGGACTTGTTTCACGTCCAACTCTGAGCGAAGCCAATGCCGAAGTTGAAGAAGTGAAACCGGTTGAGGTCAGGCCACGCACGCCTCGCCGGCGGCGGTAAGGGCTGGTCTTGGGGTCACGCATGGCTACGGCCGAAATCCGCATTCAGTCCCCGCGCATGAACGGACGGCGTGCGGCAGAGTCTCGCCGTCCTGCGGTGTTGCGCTTGCTTCAGGCGGAGCGGTCTGAGGAAATTTTTCCACTGCTGCTGGAAGAGATCATTGCTTTGGGGAATCCGCGGGCCCTTGTTGTGGATGTGAATCTTGACAGTGGTGAAGTCACGCCTGCCGCTGCGTTGAAATGGCCCCGCGCGCAGATGGAGAAATTTACCAGCGCGCTCTGGATGCAGGAGCATCCGCTCAGCAGCGTATTCCATGCGGCGCGGCCGGAAGTGCTCCCCAAGAGCAGCCTGCATAATCGGCCTCTCTATATTCATCCCATTCTTTACTCCAACCGCAATCTTTGCTGGGAAGCGGACCGAATTCGCACCGGTACCTGCCTGGCAGTCCAGAATTTCCGCCGTGAAAGACGCATCCGTTTGGAAGACCAGGTGTGTTCCACCTGTGACATGCGGGCTTATGCCGCCGCCGTGATAGTGGAACTGCCTAAGGCATATACGGACCAGCACGTAGCCGAACTGGCTGATCTCATTGATCTGGCCAACAGGTATCTTTCGCGCCTGTTCAAGGTGGAGCACTATTACAACCGCATGCGCGACATGGAAATCACTATCGCGCAGATGGGTACCGTGATGCAGAGCATGGCCGATCCGGTTATTCTCACGGATACACAGCATCGCGTCATCATGCAGAACAAAGCGGCCGAGAGATTTTTCCGCGTCCCGGAGGAAATGACCGAGGGCCTGGTGCGAGCGGTGGAATTCAATAACCTGCTCTTTTCCGCTGCGCTCTCCTCCATGCTGGTTTCAGGCAGCGACTCCCACCGCGACCTCACCCTGGTGGACGCGATTGAAGGCGAGGAGATGCTTTTTGAGGCGGTTTCCGCGCCTACATTCGGCCATGACGGCATCCAGCTCGGCACTGTCACCGTGATGCGTGACGTGACTGATCTCCGCCGCGCCGACCAGGAGTTGCGCCTTAATTATGAACGGCTGAGCGACGCCGAAGAAGTCGTTCGCCAGGACCGCGACCGTCTTAACCTGATCATTGAAAACGTGGGCGACCCCATTGTTGTCTGTGATGGCAAGGCCAAGATTGTCCTGGTGGACCCCCTGGCTCAAAAGTTGTTTGGCGACGAATCAGACGCGGTGCGCGACACTATACAGTTCCAGAACCAGACAAAGCTCACGGCCTTTATTGATGCTTTTACCGCATCTTTTGCCGATCGTGAAACCGCGCCCCTGCGTTTGTTCAATCCCACGCTGCGCCAGGAAATTGAATATGACGCCCGTTCCGGCAAGATCTTTGGTGAACGCGGCCAGGTGGCTTATACCGTTACCGTGTTGCGCGATCTCACGGCGCTTCGGCGGGTGGAGCAACTCAAGGTGGAGCGGCGCATGCTGGAGATTGAGAAGTTTGCCGCCACAGGCCGGCTGGCGGCCACAATTGCCCATGAGGTCAACAACCCCATGGAGGCCATCAAGAATGCCATCTACCTGCTGGCCAGCGCCATTCCGGACACTGCAGCGCCTGTGTACAACATCCTCAAGTCGGAAACCGAGCGCGTGGCGCGCATTGTGCGCCAAATGCTTGGGCTTTACCGCAATACGGAACAGGTTAAGCCGGTTAACGTCAACACCATTATTGAAGACACGCTGCTCCTGTTGAACCGGCAACTCCAGCGCGCCAAAGTGGAATTGCAGACTGAACTGCACGTCCTGCCTGATGCAGTGATTGCGGCGGACCAGATACGCCAGGTGCTTTCCAATCTTGTGATCAATGCCCGTGATGCCATGCCCGAAGGTGGCAAGCTGCGCATTCGTAGCCGTCACATACCTGGATCTGACGAGATGCATGGCTGGGTGCGCATTCTGATTGCCGATACCGGATCTGGGATCCCGCGGGAGATGATTCGCTCCATCTTTGAGCCGTTTGTCACTACCAAGGGCGAACGCGGCACAGGTCTGGGCCTGTGGATCGTCAAGGGAATCATTCAGAACCATGCGGGCAAGCTTTCAGTGAAAAGCACACTGGGGAAGGGCACAACTTTTAAGATTGATCTGCCAGTCGTAAAATTGTGAGTGCTGACCGAAAATACCGTGTGCTGGTCGTGGACGACGAAGCTGCCGTCCTGCTGACGTACCGGCTTATTCTGGAACGGCAGGGTTATGAGGTGATGGCCTGCGGCACTTCGGTGCAAGCTATTGCCGCCATGGAGAAGCAAAAATTTGATGTGGTACTGTGCGACTATTCACTGGAAGAGCAGCATACCGGGTTTGAAGTGATTTCAGCGGCAAGGAAACTTGATGCCGGCGTGCCGGCGGCCCTGCTTACGGGCTATGCCACCAAGGAAACCGCGGATGAAGCGGCCAGCCAGGGCATCGGCGTCATGTTCAAGCCCATTGAGATCGAAGAATTTCTGGCGACAACCTCCAACATGTTGAGGAGAAACAATGAGCCCAAGCAAGAAGGCGGGGAAGAAGACAACCGCGGTCCGCAAAATCTCCACTAAGGCTGAACCGGCAACGGCGGTACTGGATCTTGCGCCTCCGCCGGTGCCGATGCAGGCTGACCTTCCCAGGAGCGGACAGCAGCAGGAAGGCCGTTATGTCTATGGCGTGATTGAATCGCGTTCGCAGGTCGGCTTTGGCCGCAGCAGCATTGGCGGCGTCAATGAAGACGTGTATACCGTGCACTACGGTGACATCGCCGCCGTGGTCAGCCGCACGCCTGTTTTTATTTTTGATCCTACTCGTGACAATGCCCTCGCCCATGAGCACGTGATTGAATCAGTGATGAAAAATTACACCATTATCCCCATGAGCTTCGGCACGGTTTTCCGCACCGACGACGATATACGTGAAGTGCTCAAAAGCATCTATTCGTCACTGAAAGACGTGCTCAAGCAGATGACCGGCAAGCTGGAATTCGGGCTGAAAGTCACTTGGGACCGCGACCGCATCATCGAGGAGTTGCAGCGTGAGCACGATGAAATCCACCGCTTCCATCTGGAACTCACGCGTAAACACCTCCAATCCACCTACTTTGCCCGTATGCAACTTGGCCGTATGATCGATAAGGCGCTGGCCGAGCTTGCCGCTAATTACGTTCGTGAAATTTATGACGGCCTGCGCACGGTCTGCGTCGCGTCGCGCGATAATAAGCCCATCGGCGACAAGATGATCATGAATGCGGCCTTTCT
Organism: Candidatus Angelobacter sp.; assembly: GCA_036488825.1. GTDB lineage: Bacteria > Acidobacteriota > Terriglobia > Terriglobales > Acidobacteriaceae > Angelobacter. The sequence goes on along the minus strand of DASXGZ010000002.1, from coordinate 58,421 downwards.
TATTCAAAAGGCACGCGAAGCCGAGTTTGACGCTGCCGTGAATCGTGTTGCTCAGAAATATGGCGATCGTCTCAATTTCAAGTACACCGGCCCCTGGCCGCCCTACAACTTCGTTAACATTCGCCTCAAGTTGGAGCGCGGCGGGCAGGGATAAGATGGGAAGAGCGGGCTATGAGCGGAGCCCGGAGGACAACGTGTGCTTTTAATTGATGATCTGCTATTTGCCCCATTCTCCGGATGGAACTTCATCATGCGCACCCTGCTCAAGGTGGCTGAAGAGCAGTGGACAGACGATGCTCCTCTCAAGGAACAGCTTCTTCATCTACAGGTAGAACTGGACGACGGCTCGATTACTGAAGAGCAATATCTTGAAGCCGAAGCCGCTATCCTGCGCGAAATTCGTGAAGTCCAGCGCCGCAAGATCGAATTAGCAGGCGGCGATCCCGATCAATTCGAGGGCGGCATCTCCGGTTCTGCAGTCCAGGAAGGCTCCGGCGCCTCCATCACATGGGACCCCAACGAGAGTAACGAATAACTCGCCTGCTGTCTGGGACCAACACCCCGGGTGATTATTCCCATTCTGTTTAGCCCTGGATCACGTAAGCTGGCTCTCTTGGTTGCAACGCCTTCCACAACAATGACCAGAACGATTATTACAATGTCGCTCTGGTGTATAGCCAACATTAAAAATTAAAAAGGCCGGCATCGCTGCCGGCCTTGGGTTGATATTGTTTGAGTTAGAAGCTGAAGCGTGCTCCGAACTCACCTGTGAACGCCCGTGGCAGTGTGCTGCTGGTTGGGTTGATGAAACCGATCGGGTGTCCAAAAGTCGGAAGCCCGACGGTGCCGTCAAAGTTGTTGCCGTAATTGGCATGGTTTGTAAGGTTGAAAGCCTGGAACATGAGTTGCAAGTTCCCCTTCTCGCCGAACTTGATGTTCTTTGCCAAACGGGCGTCCAAGTCGAAGTACGGATCGCCACGCAAGTTAAAGAGTGGGTTCAAGCCACAGGTTCCATTGTAGTAGCCCTGTTCCGTACAGCCCGGAGCGAGGAGTACGCCGGCTTGGCTGCCGCCGCCCAGGCCTATCTCGTTGGACTGCCCGATCGCGTTGTAGGGCCGGGCCGAACCGAACTGCAGGATGGGCGAAGCTTCCAAGCCCCAGGGCAAATGGCTGGTAGCAGCCAGTGTCAGGTGGTGCCGCTCGTCATTAGCCGCCGGACCAAAGTCAGCCGCGGCGAGCGGGAAACGCGGGTCGCGTGGATAGCTACGGAAAGCGGCAACACCTTCGTCATAACCCACGGCGCGCCCCAGGGTGTAATTCGCGGTCAGGTCCATATGGTGGAAGCCACGCTGACGGAAACTCAGGTTCATGGCGTCATAACGCGAGCGGCCGATCGATTGCTCGTCGCGAACGCTGCCAAGCAACGGCACGCCCGCCGCCTTGAATGCGGCATCGAGTGGCCGGAAGAAGCCGAGTGAGATGTTCGAAGGATCAATGGGAGTATTCGCATCTACATTGATGGTTTTGTTTTCGTGCAAGCTGAGCACGTGAACGTACTCGGCTTCGAAAACTGATTTATTGTTGATCGCCCATGTATAGCCTCCGTTAAACTCCTCCGTCACCGGAGTGCGATAGTTGGGGTCCATAAGGCGGCCAGTGGAGCCTGGGAGCAGTGCCGCTTGAGGGGCTGGAATCGTTGGCAGGGGGCTTCCCAAATGCCAGAGAGACAATGGAATACCAGTGCCGGGCACGACATCGGCTGCGCCATTGAGCGAGAATGCTTGCTGGAAGATCGTCTGATTGGCCTGCTGTTCCATGAACAACGGAATGTTCTGGAAGGTATTGTCATAGTACATGCCAAAGCCGCCACGCAAAATGTGGTTGCCATGGCCGTTTAAGTCATAAGCAAATCCAACGCGCGGGCTGAAGCCTTTGCTGTAATCGTTAGCTTTCTTGGCCACAAGACTTGCCGCCAGCGGGCTGAATGGTGCCGCTGCCTGCAGCTCCTGGAACGTGCGGCTGCCACCGATGTCAGATCCGCCGACAAAGTCGAAATCTTTGTCATAGCGGAGGCCAAGATTGACAGTCAGACGTGAGGTCATCTTCCAATCGTCCTGGAAATACAGCCCAAGCTGTTTGGCATCCCTGATGATAAAGGTAGGATCGCCCACCGAGATGCTCATGCCGTTTCCGACGTCGTTGCCGCCAACCAGCAACCCGGGAGTATTGAAGCCCTGTGGCAACGCCAGAATGGCGCTGGGTGACTGGTTGAAATCGAACTCGAGCGTCGGGTTGGACTCAAAGAAGCCGCCCATAAATGGCGTCCAGATGTAATCTACACCGGTCTTGAAGGTGTGTTTGCCGAACGTCTTGGCTATGTCGTCCTTGAACTGGTACTTACGCTGAATTGAGTTCTGTGGAACATTGGTGTTGGTGCCGAACTCAATGCCAGTCGGGAATGTAAACAGCGGCGTGCGCCCAGTGCTGTCAATCAGGTTGTTCCAATATTGGAAACCAAAGGTGAACTGGTTGATCAAGGTGGGACTTAAGGTAGAGTTCACCGTCAAATTGGCAACTTGCAGGTGATTCTTGGTGAAATTTCCTTCCGTCAAATCAAAGAGACCGTTGCTCTGGTCATTCAAGCTGTTATTGGCTTGAGTGGATACTGACAGATAGGCGGAGTTATTGGAATTGAAAACGTAGTCAAGGCGGCCATTGAGACGGTTCTCAAAGAACGGCGTTGGAATGGTCGATGCCGGTTGTGCACCCAGGCTTGTTACCAGTTGCAGCTCAGAAAGTGCGGTTGGCGATTCAGCAATGGAGGTGTGCTCGCGCTGCCGCTCCAGGGCGAAGAATACAAACAGCTTGTCCTTCTTGATAGGCCCGCCGATGGATCCACCGAACCACTGCCGTGAATAGGGCGGGTTAATGGAAGAGGTAGTGCCGTCGCCGTTTGCTGTTTTCTGGTCTGCATTGAATGCTTGCTCGCGGAAGAAGCCGAATGCCGAACCATGGAACTTGTTCGAGCCTGATTTTGTAATCACGTTGATGGCTGCGCCGGCCGAACGTCCATTCACGGCTGAAAAGCGTTGCGTGGAAATCTGAAATTCCTGCACTGCCTCGGCGGGTAACTGCATTACAGGGCCGCCTACCGTATTGTCTTTATTGTCAACGCCGTTCACGGTTACGTTTACGTTACGGCCATCATGGCCATTGACCGAAAGAATGGCATAGCGGTTCTTGGTGGGGTCGTAGGAGTCAGCGGCTTTCACGCCAGGAGCCAGATATGCCAAGTCGGCGATGTCGCGGCCGATCAAAGGCAGGTCGGTGATCTGCTCCGGGGTGATATTTGTGCTTACGTCCGTCTTAGTCTCGTCTACCAGCGGGGCGGCGGCGGTTACTTCCACAGTCTCGCTCACCCCGCCGGGGGCTAGAGTGAAGTTTTGGGTGGCTGTTCTGCCGACCAGAATTTCCAGATCTTTCACTTCGGCATTCGAAAATCCCTGAGCGCTTACTTTGATGGAGTAAATTCCGGCAGATAGCCCTTCAAAACGATATTCGCCGGAGTCGTTGGTCTTGGTGGTGCGGGTAGCACCGGTCTGTTTGCTGGTCAGTGTGACATCGGCCTTGCTGCCAATCACTGCCTGGCTCTTATCCATAATTGTGCCTTGAAGACTAGAGTTGGCGGTTACCTGGCCGAAAAGGCTGATTGCGCCAAGCAGCACCAGGCAGCTCGTCAGGGCGACGAATAACCATCGTTTCCTATTCATGAATGTCTCTCCTTCGAATGGGGATTGTGGAAGCTTTCTTAGTGCCTTAAAGCTATTGTTTTTTATTTTGAAAACTTTGCCTTACTTTACAAACAGCAAGCCTATGACCAAAGCTGCGGAATTTGAACAGTCGTTGTTTAAGAAAAACCCAATCCCATATCCAATGGCAGATTAACCATTGCTTGATTAAATAACAGTGCTGATATTCATGATATTCATAAGGAAAAATTGTTCATTTTAAAGCGATAGTTAATTATCGTTCTTGCTTGGCCATGTGTTGATTTTCTGATCGCGGGCCCCGTCCGCTGTGGATTTGCAGTTCTCTATAAAGAACAATAAGCAGCCAGGATTTGATTTCTTGTATTTTGAATATGGTTTACCATCACCTGTGATTTTTCGATTTGCTGTGGCCGGGTTCAGGCGTCTGATGGAATCCGCTGTTTGACCTTGGGGAATCTTGGCCCCCAACGCCATGATTTAGTTACAAAATTGAAGCCGAGCCAGCAAAAAGGTATTATTTTCTTAGCCATGGCTACGACCATTTCCACTCCAGCCCGCCACGGGTTCCAAACTGACGACCGCTCCCTATTGCCTGTTTCAGAGAAAGTGCTTGCCCGTGAGCGCCTCACGTTTGACGATGCCGTTACGCTTTACCGCTCCCCGGATATTCTCGCAGTGGGCTGGCTCGCCAATCATGTGCGGGAGCGCATGCACGGGAACGTGGCTTATTTCAATGTCAACCGGCACATCAACCCGACGAATGTATGTGTTGCGGCTTGCCGCCTATGTGCTTTTGGGCGCAAGAAAGATGCTCCAGGCGCTTACACTATGGCGCTGGAAGAGGCATTCCACACCGCCGCGTCGGGCTATTCTGAGGCAATTACGGAATTTCACATTGTCGGCGGCCTACACCCCGATTTGCCATTTCAGTATTATCTGGACCTGATCTCAGGACTGAAAGCCCGTTTTCCTCAGGTGCATCTGAAGGCCCTTACCATGGTGGAGATCGCTTTTCTGGCCAGACGCGCCAAGCTGTCGATTGAAGCGACTTTGCGCCAACTCAAAAATGCCGGCCTGGATTCACTGCCTGGCGGTGGCGCTGAGATATTCAATGAGCGCGTGCGCCGCGTAATCTGCGACCATAAAATCGATGGCGACCAATGGCTTGATACCGCCCGCACCGCGCATAATATTGGCCTGAAATCAAACGCCACCATGTTGTATGGCCATATTGAAAACGAAGAAGACCGCGCTGACCATCTCATCCGCCTGCGCACGCTTCAGGACGAGACACACGGATTCCAGACGTTTATTCCGCTGGCGTTTCACCCCGCCAACACACCGCTGGAGCATTTATTTACTACCACGGGAATGCTCGATATAAAGCAGATCGCTATCGGTCGTTTGGTGCTCGATAACTTTCCGCACATCAAGGCTTACTGGCAGATGCTCTCGCCCAAGATCGCGCAAATTTCCCTTCGCTTTGGCGCGGACGATATTGATGGCACGGTGATCGAAGAAAAAATTTACCACGATGCCGGCGCTACCACTCCACAGGGCATGGTCCGGAAAGAACTTGAGCGCCTCATCCGCGAAGCCGGCCGTGAACCCGTCGAGCGCGATACGATGTATCGCCCGGTGACCCGGACAGAAACGTCCTTCACGATTTCCGTGTAGTTTCTTCTGAAATCCCGAAGCGAGGCGAGGGAGCCCTACAATTACCAGGACTTGAAGACTACATGTTTTGCATAAGGTATGTAACTGATGTCTGGTTCGTGCTCACAAATCAGCCGCAAATTCCGCGAATCAACCCGAAATTAAATTCGCGTGCTCGCGTTCACTCGCGGCTCAACTTTTTGATCTGCGCTTATCTGCGCAAATCTGCGGCTAATTGTCTTTTCCAAATACCCGTTTAAATATCTTCCCCACGTTCCTCAACTGCCGCTCAACAGAAAACGCCTGCTCAATCTGCTTAGCCGGAACTCGCGACGTAATCTCGTGATCGTTCATTACCAGCTCGCGGAAATTCAAATCTTCTTTCCAGGCGCGCATGGCATGCTTCTGTACCAGCCGGTAGGCGTCTTCACGCGCCATGCCATGTTCGGAGAGATCCAGCAAAAGCTGTCCGCTAAAGACCAGTCCGCCGGTGGATTCCAAATTTTTCAGCATGCGGTTGGGATAGACCATTAGTGTATCAATCAGGTGAATGGTTTTTGTCAGCAGATAATCCACCAGAATTGTTGAATCCGGCAGGATCACGCGCTCCGCCGATGAGTGTGAGATATCGCGCTCATGCCACAAAGCCACGTTTTCAAATGCTGCCTGGGCATTGGCACGCACCACGCGCGCCAGCCCGCTGATCTGTTCACAGGTAACAGGGTTGCGTTTGTGCGGCATGGCGGAAGAGCCTTTCTGCTTTTCGCTGAAATATTCTTCCGCTTCACGAACTTCCGTGCGCTGGAGATGCCGGATCTCTGTGGCAATCTTGTCCAGCGTGGAAGCAATGGTCGCAAGCGTAGCTACGTAGTAGGCGTGCCGGTCTCGCTGGATTACCTGCGTAGAGATGGGTGCGGCAGCCAGACCCAGGCGGGCGCAGATTTTTTCTTCAAACTCCGGCTCCAGATGTGCGAACGTACCCACTGCGCCGGAGAGCTTGCCCACCCGCATTTCTTCTGCCGTGCGCTGAAACCGTTCAATATTGCGGACCATTTCGGCGTACCAGTTGGCCAGCTTTAGTCCGAACGTAGTCGGCTCTGCATGGATGCCATGGGTACGGCCAATCGTGGGCGTATGCTCGAATTCATGGGCCCGGCGGGCCAGCACTTCCTTAAGCTTCTCCAGATCATCGGAGATGATCTGTGACGCTTCTTTGATCTGGAGGGCCTGCGCCGTATCCACCACGTCATTCGATGTCAGTCCGTAATGCAGCCAGCGCGCTTCTGGCCCTACCTTTTCCGCCACGGCCGTGGTGAACGCAATTACGTCATGTCTTACCTCGGCCTCAATTTCATTGATCCGTTTCAGGTCAAAGTCGCCACGTTCCGCAATCGCCCGAGCAGCATTCTCCGGGACAATACCCGCATCGGCCAGCGTCAGGCTGGCCGCAGCTTCTACCTTGAGCCAGCAGCGGAATTTATTCTCATCACTCCAGATTCGGCCCATTTCCGGGCGCGTATAGCGAGAGATCAAGTATTCTCCTCCAATAAAAAAGTCAGAATTTGCTGTAAGAGCTCAGAGACTTAGCTGACTGTTGATAATAAATGCTGGCGCTCAACTTACGTCAACGTGGGTGCCTCGATCAGTGCCGGGTTTAATTAACCAAGCATTGCCGAGCGAGCATAGAGATGTTTACATATATTTACGATTGTTTACAATCAGTGGACGTCTTTCTTAGCAGTAAAAAGGGCCTTTTCGGATTGACTTGGCGTCATACCGGAAAGGCCCAGGCTCGAATCTAGCAGAATGTTGCTATTATGTCGCGGAGCGATATAAGATGTCAAAGGGAAAAATCTTGCGGCCTTTAAGTGAGCTGGAATATCTGGCGCTAGGAGAGTTCCGTTACCAGTTGCGTCGGTTTCTCCGCCACATGGAGGAGGCCACCCGGGTTCTGGGGACAAACTCCCAGCAATATCAATTGGTTCTGGCGATCAAAGGCCTGCCTAAAGAGATGTCGCCGACCATCAGCCAGTTAGCTGAGAGAATGCAGCTCAACCACAACAGCATGGTTGAACTGGTGGACCGTTGTGAAGAGAACAAACTGCTGCGCCGAACACGCTCCTCAACTGACCGCAGGCAGGTAACTCTTTCCATTACTCCGGAAGGTGAGGCGCTTTTGCGCAAACTTGGCGCGGCTGCCCGGCAGGAGTTACGCGACTCGGGTCCCATGCTGGTGGATGCCGTGCTGCGGTTGACCGGCGAGAACCAGTTTGCTAGTAGAGATAAGAATACGGCGTCTCAGGCGCGCATAGGAGGAACAAAGAAAGCAGGAGCATGAAAGATTCAGCCCAGGCGAACTCACTCAGCAGCACGCTTCAAGAAGCAGGCCCAGTCCTCGGGGATTTCACCACAACATGGCGCGTTCTACCTATTTCAGGATTAGCCATTGTGATTGGGGTGATATCCGCGTATGTGGCTGTTGTTCTTCTTAGACTTATTGCTTTCTTTACTAATGTTTTTTTCTTTCAACGCCTGAGTTCAGCGCCGGCATCCCCTGGCAATGCACATCTGGGCCTCTGGGTCATTGCGGTGCCGGTAGTCGGCGGCCTGATCGTGGGGCTGATGGCCAGATTTGGCTCGGACAAGATTCGTGGTCACGGTATCCCGGAAGCGATTGAGGCCATTCTGCTCCGGGGGGCTAAAGTAGAACCGCGGCTGGCAATACTCAAGCCGGTTTCCACCGCGATTTCCATCGGTTCTGGTGGCCCGTTCGGCGCGGAAGGTCCCATCATCATGACCGGCGGGGCGTTCGGTTCTTTGATCGCCCAGTTCTTTCATCTCACCTCAGCCGAACGAAAGACGCTGTTGGTGGCCGGCGCTGCTGCGGGCATGTCCGCGACTTTTGCAGCGCCCTTTGCTTCCATCATGCTCGCGGTAGAGCTACTGCTATTCGAATGGAAGCCGCGCAGCTTTATACCAGTTGCGTTGGCCAGCATTACGGCTGCGGCTGCGCGCGTACATTTGCTTGGAGCAGGCCCAATCTTTCCCGTCCCGGCCCATGATGTTGTGTGGGCGCCCGCCGTTCTTTTCGGCTGCCTGCTTGCCGGGCTGCTGAGCGGCTGTCTTTCCGCGCTGCTCACGCAACTGGTCTATGCCTTTGAAGATGCCTTTTTCCACCTCAAACGAATCCACTGGATGTGGTGGCCTGCAATTGGCGGTCTGGGTATTGGCATAGGCGGTTTTTTCTATCCGCGCGCACTTGGCGTAGGTTATGACGTAATCCAGCAGCTTCTGCAGGGAAATGCCACGGTTAAGATGATTCTGGGTGTTCTAATCGTCAAAATTTTGATCTGGAGTTTTTCGCTGGGATCAGGGACATCCGGTGGCGTGCTTGCTCCTTTGCTCATGATGGGCGGCGCTCTAGGCGCGGTTGACGCGCTGTTTCTTCCTCACCAGGGGCTGGGGTTCTGGCCCCTCATCAGCATGGGCGCCATGCTTGCTGGAACCATGCGTTCTCCTCTTACCGGCGTAATTTTTGCTTTCGAACTCACAGGCGACTATCACTCCATCTTGCCCCTGCTGATTGCCTGCGTCACTGCGCACTCCTTCACGGTGCTGACGATGTCCCGGTCGATCCTGACGGAAAAGATCAGCCGGCGCGGCCATCACCTTTCCCGCGAATATGTAGTGGACCCAATGGAAGCCCTGGCAGTGGAAGATGTGATGCGAACGAACATCACCGCATTTCCGGCAGAGAGCACCATTTCGGAGTTGGAAGCTGCCCTCGCCAATAATGACAATCCTCGCGGACAGCGCGTTTATCCGGTGATTGACAGCAATCAGCGCCTGCTGGGCGTAATGACCCGGTATGATCTTGTAAAAGAGTTGCGAAACCACCAAAACGGCGAGAGAAAGAATGTGCCGCTTTCAGATCTGGTGGCCAGTGTGCCTGTAGTTGCCTATCCTGAAGAACCGCTGCGTATGGTCGTGAACCGGATGGCCACATCCGGGCTGACCCATTTTCCTGTTGTCAGGCACAATGGCGGTCATGAGCTGTTGGGATTGATCGGTCTGCAAGATCTGCTCAAAGCCCGCGAGCATTCGGTTGCAGAGGAAAGCCATCGCGAACGCGTGTTGCGGGTGCGTGTCCCGGCATCGATGCGCTGGCGCATGCCGTGGGCCTCTCGCAGCGAAGAAGAAGACAGGAACCCAAAAGAAAGCTAAACGACGATCTATAAAGAAGCAACACAGATGAGGCGCTTCGACTATTGAGACAGCCCTATCCCGTCAAGGCTGAGAAATGCCGAACAGCTCGGCCATTTCGTCATACTTGAATCCCTCTTCTGGGGAATAGGGCTGCACCCATACGCCATTGATTACAAACTGGGGAATCGCGCGTTTGCCTGTCCGCCGGATTACCTCTTCGGCAGCGCCGGGAGTCTCTTCAATGTTTATCTCATCAAAGGAAATGTTGTTTTGGGCAAGCCAGCGTTTAGCGACATGGCAGTCCCGGCACCACGGAGCGGTATAGACAGTCAGTTCCATAGTTTTTGTGATTGTTTTTAGATGAGTCAGCAATTGAAAGGGTGCAGCATGTGGAGGAAATGGCGCACGCAAGTACCGTGGCCGCAATGCAGGCATCTGCATTCGCCAAAGCGCCAGGCCATTGTCCTTGGCCGTTGCGCAAAGAAAATTTCAACAGTGCTGCACATTCCCGCATTTATCATGCCACAAGGATGGGATGATGTGGCGGCAAAATCCTTCAAGCGTGAGGTGCTCCCGGACCTGCATCCGATTTTCAGCCATGTTTAAATGATTTTACAAGGCCCCAGAATTTCCATTTTGCACTATTTCTTTCTGAGTCGTAACGACGTTCGTCATGATCCAATGTTGCACGAAAAGATTACAGGAGAAACATGCAGGAGACCGCACAACAATACATCCAAAGGTTGTTAAGTTATGGCGAAGGCAAGGACGCGTTGCGCTTGCAGCAAGCCGCCCCTAAAAAGCTGGCTGCGCTGCTTAAAGGAAAGAATGCGAAGCAACTGACGCGCCGCCCGGCGGCAGACAAATGGTCAATTGCAGAAATCGTAGCGCATCTTGCCGACGCAGAAGTCGCCATTTCCTGGCGGCTACGCCAGGTTTTAAGCACCAATGCCATCCCCATCCAGGCTTATGACCAGGACCTCTGGGCGAAAACGTTTGATTACGCGCACCGCGATTCGCGCACATCGCTGGCCACGTTCACTGCGTTGCGTGAAGCAAACCTGAGCCTCCTCAAATCCGTTCCGAAAACACTCTGGGAAAACTACGGCGTGCATGCGGAACGCGGTAATGAGACCGTGTGCCACATTGTGCGCATGGTGGCGGGCCATGACCTGAATCACCTGCAGCAGATAGAAGGAATCCTGAAAGGGAAACGCTAAAATACAGTTGCGGTGGACTGGTGTTCTGAATGCATGAGGGGCCGTCTATCGGAGACGGCCCCTTTAAATTACTTTTTTGGCGTTGGGCTTGCTACTGGTGTTGGACTAGACGCCGGACTGGAACTTGCTGCCGGACTCTTTTGCGGCGTTGCCGCGGGCGGGGGAACCTGGTCGGGAGCAGGCGCCTTCTCTTTAATCGACATCAATTCCACTTCAAAGATAAGAGTGGAATTCGGCCCGATCGGCCCTCCCGGGGTGCCGCGCGCTCCATAGGCAAGATCAGACGGGATAAAGAGCTGCCACTTCGAGCCGACAGGCATCAATTGCAGCGCTTCCGTCCATCCCTTAATCACGCCGGTCACCGGAAAAGTCGCCGGCTCTCCGCGTTTGTAGGAACTGTCAAATTCGGTGCCGTTGATCAACGTGCCTTTGTAGTTGCATACTACGCTGTCAGTCGCCTTCGGCTTGGGACCGGATCCTTCTTTCAAAATCTTGTATTGCAGGCCGCTTGGCAGCGTTACAACGCCTTCTTTACTCTTATTTGCGGCCAGAAAAGCTTCGCCTTCCTTTTTGTTGGCTTCTCCTTCTTGCGCGGCCTTTGCCTGTTGCTTGGCCTGTACTTCACTCTGGAGCTGCATCAGGGCAGCGCGAGCTTCTTCTTCCGTCAGCAGCGTCTTGGTGCCTGCCATGGCATCTTTCATGCCCTGCATCAGAGCGGGCATATCCACTTCAACTCCCTGACGATGCAGCCCGTTCCCCCAGTTCATTCCGATTGCGTAGCTCGCTTTTTCCTTCGGGGTAGTAAGCGTGGTAACGGTCGATTTAGTTCCCGCGGCGGCTCCGGTCTTCTTTCCCGTAGTCGAAGTTTTCTTGGCAGTCGGCGAAGCTGGCGTTTTTGCCGGCGGAGTTTGGGCCGGGGAAGTCTGTGCCAGGGCATTTCCCAGCAATACCACCCCAACGGTCAGAAAGGTTCGTAGAACGATCAAAGATTTTCTCATGCGTCTATTGTCCCATTGGGGTACAAAACAGCGCAAATCGGCGCACAACAGCGCCCTTATCTGCGGCATCACTCAAGTGTGCAATTTCTAGGAAAAAGATACTCGGCACATTCGAGATCATGGGCGATATGCTGCTTGATCTTTGCGCTTGGAATCTTGGCAATTTCAATCGGCATTGGTTTCGCACAAAGCTCTTCGCCTACCCCGAGTCCAACCGTTTCGCCTACACCGGCACAGGAATCCACTCCCACTCCAAGCCCTACTGCATCTCCGACGCCATCCGGCCCTACAAGGATCATCGTGAGTCCAACACCTACTCCAACTCCGACTGCTACTCCAACGCCCACGCCCTTAGGCGGCGCGAATCCCACACCAACGCCAAGCCCAAATCCGCATATTTAAGTTGAAGCGACGAGCTATACAAAGCGATGCACGCAGGCAGAGCTTCCTTGGGCTCCAGCTCTGCTTTTGTTCTTGGCCCGGAAAGAGATCATGCCGATGATCATAGAGAGCACTCAGCAGTCAGCGCTCAGCAATCAGTCAAAACATTCTTTACGCAAAAGGACACGAAGAGCGCACAGGACAGGAGAAGAATCTGAATTCCCGATTTTATTTAGTGACCTTTTCGTCCGTTATGGTTAAGTTCTTTTGGCTGACTTGCCAATTGCTTCTTACAGCCCCGCCTCAATCCTCGATCTTGGATCCATGTAGTCTCGCAGCGCGTCTCCAATAAAATTGAATGACAGCACGGCCAGCATGACGGCCAAAGCAGGGAAGAGCACAAGGTGCGGCGCGTCGAATAGATGCGCGCGGCCATCATTGAGCATCGATCCCCAACTGGCAGTTGGCGGTGGAACGCCCAGCCCGAGGAAACTCATAGTGGCTTCGGCAAGCACTGCTCCCGCCATTCCGATGGCTGCCTGCACAATTACCGGTTGGATAATGTTTGGCAGAATATGCCGGGTGACGATCCGCCAGTCACTGGCGCCCAACGCCCGCGCTGCTTCCACAAATTCCTTTTCTTTTACCGCCAGCACCTGAGCGCGGACGAGGCGCGCATAGCCCACCCATCCACCAATGCACAATGCCAGAATCAAATTGAAGATGCCTGGACCAAGAAACGCTACGAACGCAATTGCCAGCAGAATTCCTGGAAAGGAAAGAAAAGCATTCATCAGGATGACGCTGAAAAACTTGTCCGCCCAGCCGCCGTAATAGCCGGCAATCGAGCCTAGAAGGAGTCCCAGCAGAAGCGATCCCACGACGACACTGCTGCCCACCAGCATGGAGATACGCGCGCCGTAGATTATCCGCGAAAAAATGTCACGGCCAAGCTCGTCCGTGCCGAACCAGTGTGCGCCGCTGGGCGGCTGGAGGCGTGAAGGCAAGTCAATGTTGCTGGGATTTTGTGGCGCAATCCAAGGCGCGAACAGCGCAAATATAACAAACACGGCCACCAGCACCATACCAACGGATGCAAGCACGTTGCCGCGTCCTAATGCTGCTGCGGTATTCCAGGTGGTGGAAGCCATGGTTTCTCAGTTAACCACAAAGGGCACGAAGGTAAGATCTGACGCAGAAAGTTCTCGCTTCTTCTTATCCTTCGTGGTCGATCCTACGGTGTGACGGTCTGCCGCACCAGCTTCTTGAGCGCCCGGAAGAAAGTCTCATTCTGTTCCGGTGTGCCTATGCTGACGCGTAAGGCGTTGGGAATGCCCCACGGTACCAGTGAACGAACAATCACGCCTTCCGCCTGCATGCGTTTCGCAAAACCGTTGGCATCTTCGTCCACCGTGAAGTAAATGAAGTTGGCGCTGGTAGGGACGGCCCGGATGCCGAGTTCGCTGAAGCGCTCCATCAGCCATGCTGCGCCCACTGCGTTATTTTCAACCGTCTTTCGAATATGAGCTTCATCGCGGATTGCCGCCAGCCCCGCGGCCTCGGCAACAATAGAGACTGAAAATGAATTACGCACACGGGCAAAATAGCGCAACAATTCAGGATTGCCGCATGCATATCCCAGCCGGATGCCGGCCAGGCCATGCGCTTTTGAAAATGTTCTCAACACCAGAACATTCTGCCGTCCTGCGCGCACATAATCGAATGACCGCGAATATGTGAGGCCGCGCTGTCGGGCAAAATACTCGGCAAAATCAGAATAGGCTTCATCCAGCACTACCAGCACGTTGTCCGGCACCTGCTGAAGAAAAGCCTCTGTTGCGTCCGCGTCAAACATTGTGCCGGTGGGATTGTTCGGGTTCGCCAAAATAACCACCCGCGTCTGTCCATTGATCGCGGCGGCGATTCCGTTCAGGTCATACGCGTCATTCTTCATCGGAACTTCAATGAACTGTGCCCCGATTGTCCGTGTCACCAGCGGATAGCTGATAAAAGTGCGTTCGCTGCTGACGCAGTTTGTCCCCGGCACAAGCAGCGTGCGGGCCAGCACGTCAAGAATTCCCAATGAGCCATCGGCGATAAAAACCTGTTCTTCTGCCAATCCATGCCGCGCTGCCAGCGCTTGGCGGAGTTCGCTCGCGTCATTATCGGGATAAAGATTCACTTCGGCGGCTGCTTCGCGAATCGCTTCCAAAGCTAGTGGTGATGGTCCAAATGGATTTTCGTTGGAGGCCATCTTGATCATCGCCACGCCGGATTCCTGCTGAGCCCGCCGCAGCGGCTTGCCCGGAACGTAACCGGCCAATGCGCGTATGTGTTCCGGAATTTGATCGAGGACGGACTTTTTCATCGGCAGAAGTCGAGGATAACAGACGTTTGTATCACAAGCAGAGTGGCTTAGCCATCTCCAGCAATGTCGAGAATATTTGATGATTGTTCGTAGTTAAGACCGGCTGGATTTTTCTTCTTTGCGACGTTCACTTCTGCGATCGCTCGCTTTGGCGCGCGATGCGGGTCTGCGTTCCGGTTGAGCCGGCTTATCGTCTCGTCCTGCGCGTCGTAAGCCGGCAACTTCTCTGGGCGTAAGCTCGCGAAATTGTCCTGGTTCCACGTCGAGCGTGAGCGGGCCGTAGCGTACGCGTTTGATTTTTTCCACATGGTGGCCAATCTCTTCAAACATACGGCGGATCTGCCGGTTCTTGCCTTCAATCAGCGTGACTTCATACCACGGATTGGCAGCATCTTTCATCAACCGTATCTGTGACGGCGCGGTCCGGATCGGCTCGAGTCGGCGCGGCCCAGGCTTTGCGCCGATCTTGATCCCACGCCGCAGCTTTTCCAATCCTTCTTCTGTCGCGCGTCCTGCGATCTTGACCAGATAAGTTTTCGGCACGTGCGATGCCGCTCGCGTCAATTTGGCGGCAAGTTCGCCATCATTGGTCAGCAGCAGCAGCCCTTCACTGGCCCAGTCCAGCCGTCCGACTGGATAAATGCGTGCTCCCGCGTTTTTCACCAGATCCATTACAGTGGGCCGGCCTTCAGGATCAGAAACTGTGGTCACGTATCCTTTTGGCTTGTTGAGAAGTAGATAGACATGGCGCTCTGCGCCCTGCAACAGCTTGCCATCTACCTTTATGTGGTCGTGCTCCAGGTCGGCCTTGCTGCCGAGTTCGGTTACGGTCTGGCCGTTCACGCTCACGCGGCCCTGCGTGATCAATTCTTCAGCTTTGCGGCGCGACGAGATTCCCGCAGCCGCAATGATTTTCTGCAATCGCTGTTGAGGCATTCTCAGCCGCCTGTGCTTTCAGAGGCAATCTGGTCGGCTACCTGATCATCGGTCTTGGTGTGCTCCGGATCGGAGGAAGCAGTGGGTTCGGTCACGTTTTGCGGGACCTCGGCCTTGTCTTCTTCCATCTGCTCCACGCCGGGGTCTTCATTGGGAGTGCCGGTTGCATCGGCAAGGGGACCATCAGGGGAGCCAAAGAGTTCATCCTGCATTTCTCCGGCAGCCAGCTTTTCAAACTCTTCCAGGCTGGGAAGTTCGTTGATATCACGCAGGCCAAAACGCATTAGAAAGTCTTTGGTAGTCTTGTAAAGCATGGGCCGGCCAACCACGGCTTTGCGTCCTGCGGTGGTGATGAGCTTGCGTTCCAGCAGTGTCCCAATCACGCCCGCCGCATCTACGCCCCGGATATCGCTGATTTCAGGGACAGTAACGGGCTGTTTGTAGGCGATCACAGCAAGGGTTTCCAGTGCCTGCAAGGACAGGCGGATCGGCGGTTTCAAGCTCTTGGAAAAGCCGCGTACTACGTCATGGTGCTCCGGCTTGGTGGACATCCGGTAGCCGCTCGCTACTTCACGTACTTCAATGCCATGGTCCGGGTGCGCGTAGTCCGCCATGAGTTCGTCCAGGTAAGGCCGAAGTAAAGATCGCAGCTCGGCTTTTTCGGACTTTTCTTTTCCTTTTTTCGCTGGCGGCTCGGGTGCAGTCTCTTCCACCGCGCCCAGATGTCCTTCGAAGGAATCAGGTATCGGTATCGCGCTGGATTCCTGCGGCTCGGGATTGAGAGTTGTCTCTGGGGCAGTTTTCAAGGCCAGCAGATCGTCTTTGAGCAGCGCAGCCATCTGGTCCAGCGTGATGGGATCTTCCGCCGCGTAAATAAGTGCTTCGAGTTGGGCTTTGATGGACATAGCTAGCAGATGGCAATTAGCAATTGGCGTCTAGCAACTGTTTTCATTTGTTGATCTCATTTTCATTTGGCTTTTGGCTGTTAGCTCCTTTAGCTTTAGCCAATTTTGCATCAATCTGCTTTAGCTGAGTAACGGCTCATTGCTAAAGGCCAATGGCTTATCTCCAATCATCCCTCACCGCTGCTCCTTCGCCCATTACAGTATCGAACATGGGGTGTTTCTTGATCAGGACTTCACCGAAAACTCTTTCCTGCCGCAGCAGAATGGCCTGGAGCCGAACCAGCTCCAGCAATGCCAAAAATGATGAGATGAGTGCATGGCGCGAGGTGATGTGTTGTAACAGGCGCTTTAACCGAATGGGACGATCTTCCATCAGCAGCCTTCGGCGGAAAAATTCAATCATCTGGCCCACGGTAACCGTCTCTTCGTTTACTTCCATAACCGGGCGGGCTTTGGCACGATCAAGAATTTGCTGGAACGTGCGAACCAGGTCAACCACGTCGGCTGCCAGCTCCGCTTCCGTGCCTTCAGCATCCTTAAACTCCTTCATTGAAGGATTGCTGACCACGGCTTCTTCAATCTGTTGCTTCTGCATCAGCATCTGTGCGGCATTCTTAAACTTTTCATGCTCCAGCAGCCGCTGCACCAGTTCTTCACGTGGATCTTCCTGCTCGCCCGCGGGCGCATCCGGATCGCGCGGCAGCAGCATCTTGCTCTTGATGTGAATCAGCAGGGAAGCCATATAAATGAACTCCGCCGCGATGTCTACGTCCAGGTGCTTCAGGTTCTCTACATAACCCAAATACTGTGCCGTGATTTTCGCGATCGGAATGTCATAAATATCAATATCCTGCTTGCGAACAAGGTCCAGCAGCAGATCAAGCGGGCCGTCATATACCTGGCCCACGCTCACCGAGAACGGAAATTCATTCGTTTGCGGCTTTGCGAATTGTAGGTTCTCTGCCATGAATCTCTGTGCTAAAAAACTCTGGGAGCGTAGCCGCCCTCGGCTGCGGCTGTTTGCAAGCAAGTCTTTTATCGCGGAATACTTGCACAAGTCAGCTTAATTCTAAATGGAATTGCCTGCACTTGCTGAAATCAGAGCTGTGGAATACCTGCTTTTTACCTGAAATTGCTAGAACATAGCGGGATGAGAGCACGATATCTCAAGTTTGTCATTCTGAGCGGCACCTCGCGACGGAAGCAGCGCGGTAGAGTCGAAGAATCCCCAAGATATATAATCGCCACGCTGACTCAGGGAATTCTCACAGGAATGATTGTTACTGAAGTGCGCTGTAATCACTTTTATATTGCTGAATCGCTACTTCAGTCTCACTGGTTACAAGTACAGCGTTGTTGGCAGTCTTCTTCAGCACGATTTCAACAGAGTCGCCATTTCGCTGGAATTTTTTCCACCAATCCTGAAGAATTTTTGGCGGCAATACATAATCGTGCAGGAATCGTTCCTTGTCTTGCGCCAGTAACACGAGCACATTTACCGGACGGTCTTCCACCATGAATCTCCAGCTTCCGCCGAATTCTTCCGCCGCATACAATCCGACCTTCCTACTTCGACGTGTGATAAAGGTCCTGGCGCGGTCTTTCTTAAGAGGATAGGTTTTATTCACCCGTTCCAGCCAGTCGGCGGTGCGCAACTCCCATCTCTCATCATCATTTTTGGCATTTGCAATCGACTCAGGCACGCGCAACATCGTTGTGCTTGCATCCTGTACAGCAAGTTTTTCCACTGCGCCGAGCTTTAACAGCCCGACGGCTTCGCGCACCGCAGCCATGGTTTCCTCGGCAGCCGCAGTGGCTTTTTGAGCACCATGCAAAATGGTTTCCTGCAATTTGCCCGGATCTCCAGCCAACGCACGTCGGCGCTCTCTGATGGGGGCCAGATGCGCATTCACGCTTTCCACCGCCAGCGCTTTGCATTCCACGCAGGTGATTGTCGCCTGCGTACAGCCTGCAGTGATGTAAGCCAGCTTCTCTTTATCGCTAAAAATCTGGTGCAGATTGCCCACCGGGCACTGGCTGGGATTGCCATGGTCGCTCAGCTTAGGCCGGTCGGTTACGCTTCCTTTGATTTTCTGTTCCACCGCTGCCGCTTCGTCGCCCAGCAGAATGGAATTGCCATACGATTTGGACATTTTCCGCTTGTCCGTGCCCAGCAGCTTGGGCGAGGGCGTAAGCAAGGTTTGCGGCTCAGGGAAGACTGGTTTGCCATCGATTTTATAGAAGTGGTTGAAGCGGCGCGCAACTTCACGCGTCAGCTCAATATGTGCTTCCTGGTCTTCGCCTACCGGCACAAAATTCGGCCTGTATATAAGGATGTCAGCCGATTGCAGCAGCGGATAACCAAGAAAGCCATACATGTGCAGGTCTTTGTTTGGCATCTGTTGCTGCTGCTCTTTGTAAGTGGGGACGCGCTCAAGCCATCCCAGCGGTGTGATCATGGAAAATAACAGATGCAGCTCGGCATGCTGCTTTACATGGGACTGCACAAAGATGGCGCACTTCTCCGGATCAAGTCCGGCCGCCAAAAAATCAAGAATTACCTCAAGTGAGTTGTCGGCCAGGCGCGATGTGTTGTCATAGTCAGTGGTGAGCGCGTGCCAGTCCGCGACAAAAAAATAACAGTCGTGCGAGTTCTGGAGTTTCACCCAGTTCTGGAGCGCGCCAACATAATTGCCCAGATGCAGCTTTCCCGTAGGACGCATGCCGCTCAGGACGCGCGGACGTGAATTTTGTGGCGCTTGATCGGTCATTTATATGAGGGTGGTATGGCGTTCAGCCAGTATTTTAGCAGTTTAGCAAAAGCGCAGTTAGCAATTGGCGATTAGCAATTAGCCCAGCTAAAGCAAAGCTAAACAGTTCAGCAGAAAATTGAAAGCATTCGCACAAAGTTTATGAAAGTGAAAGGCGCAAAACTAAATATTTGAGCTATCGGCCAAAGGCTAAAGAGCTAACGGCCAATTGCCAATTGCTATTTGCCAACTGCTTCTAATCTCCTGCCTTCCCGGTTACACCCTGCGATTGTGGCGCAATCGTTTTCACCTTTACCGGCTTTGCCGGAATGCCAACCGAAATCGTGTAGGGATCAATGTCCTTGGTGGCAACACCCATTGACCCTAGCAGGCCGTGTTCATGCACGCGTACGCCGCTCATTATCGTGGCGTGATACGTGATCCGGGCGCGCGGGCCAATTTCGGTTTTCCGATTGGTCACAATCATCCCGTCATTCAGGTCGTGATCGTGCGAATAAATATTGGCGTAGTCGGAAACCGAGCTGCCTTCATGAATAATAATTTCGCCCCGATCATCCAGCAGCACGTATTTATGGATCGTGCAATTATCTTCGATGGTCAGGTTGTAGCCGTAAGAAACTTCCACGCCATGGAAAATCTTCACATTTTTCCCGATATGCTTGAGTACATGTTTCGCCACCATGGCCCGCAGGCGGAATCCCAGCCAGTGGTTTAGACCGGCCGGTGAGCGGTCAAACATCATCCAGAACCAGATCAGGGGTTTGCGCTCGGCGTATTTGTGTCCGTCAACATCGCCGTAATATTCCGGTTCCAGAGAAGCATTGCGTGGATCAAAGCTGTGCATCATTGCCTGCGCGGCCAGTGGAGCACCTGGCGCAGGCTCGGCATAGGGACGTCCCAGATAGAGTTCATGCAGCGCGTTGCGCACCACGGTACAGCGATGCTCGATGTCACGATTGGTAAACTGCTCATCGAGCTTCTGGATCCAATCCAGAAACGCCTTCTCAGCCGGCGGCATTGGCTGAATGTTGCGGTATTCGAAACGCGGCATGCGAGCCCCTCAAATCTCAATATTTACTGAGCACACAATGATATAACGGCAGCCGAATTGACCTGACGCCATATCAGCGTAATCAAGGATTCGATACCGGCGGAGGCTGCGTGGGCGCAGTTTTTTTGCTGTGCTCTAACAGACGTCAGCGCACGATCTGCCAATTCAAACTTGATTCGGGAGGGATTGGAAGGATGATAGTGGACGAGGAAGCCCAAGCCCTTAAGGACCCAGCTCAACTCAGGTATTTCAGGATTGATCCTGTAACTGTGAGTACAGACGTGGAAACTGCTCCGGAATGGCTTACTCGTTACCTCAGTACTCTTGTCGCTCTACACCTTTGCCAATATAAACAGACCATTCCGGGATACGTTTTGACTGCATTAACAGGAAAATGAACGATGATGTGCAGTTTTTTTAGGTGGCCCAGGATGATCGCGAAAGCGGGTCTCCTCGGTCTTTGTCTCATATTTTCGGTAGTGTCGCAGGCCCAGGAGGATGGGTTTAAACCAGTCCCAATCCTGACGGGCTCGACTGCGTATTTCACCCGCGTCACGGCCGGCCAGTATCAGGACGCGCCTTCAGTCAGCCCGCTGCTGCTGTTGCCGTTGGGCGATAAATGGCTGGTGGAAGCCAAAGGCTCATACTCCGATACTTTTACGAAAAATTCTCAAGGCGACTACAACGGCACAAATTCTTACGGCCTTGGTTATGGCCAGATTGATTACATCGCCAACCGTTTTGTTACCCTGACTGCCGGACGCTTCATTACTCCGTTCAACATTTACGGCGAAAGACTGGCCCCGAACTGGATACGCGCCCTGCAGGTCTCGCCTTTGAGTTCGCCGATTACCAGCGGTTCCAGCCTGGGCGGCATGATGCGCGGCGGCTTGCCTGCCTCTGACACCTTGAACGTGACATACGCCTTGTATTTTTCGTCAAACAATACTAATCACTTGCTGGC
Organism: Candidatus Angelobacter sp.; assembly: GCA_036488825.1. GTDB lineage: Bacteria > Acidobacteriota > Terriglobia > Terriglobales > Acidobacteriaceae > Angelobacter. Next base: position 37,195 of record DASXGZ010000002.1, on the reverse strand, counting down.
AACCGACCGTTCCACTGGCGGGCGCATGAGCTTCTTTCTGCCGCGTTTGAGACTGGAAGTGGGTGGATCATTCCAGCAGGTATTACAGGCAGACCGGGCGCATGCTTCCGGCGCGTTTCTAGAGTGGCAGCCGAACCGCGCTCCGCTGACCGTGCGTTCAGAATACGTGCGCTCATCGGGAACCAAAGGAAGCGGGTATTGGGTGGAGTCTGTCTATCGGCTTAACCAGATCCCATCCCTGCGCCGCCTCGAACTCGTGGGCCGCGGGCAACAATTTTTTGCCGCTCAAAATCTGTCTGCCGCCACAGTGAAAAAGCTGGGCGCATTGGGCAAAGACACAAACCAGGCGGATGGCGGCTTGAACTATTACCTGCGTTCTGATGTGCGGGCCTCTGCCAGCTATGGCCGCCAATTTGTTCTTGGCAAGGACGCCAATATATGGGTGGTCGGCATGACCTATCGATTTGTCATGCCCCTGCTGCCACAAGGGAGACCGATGTGAAGATAAAATTTGTGTTCCCAACGGTCTTTCTGACCGCCGCACTGCTATTAAGCCTGACAGCTCTAGCCAGCCCTGCCGGCAAGGACGCTCCAAAAGATACGGTCGCTGGCACGGTCGCCACTCCAACTGTTTCGGCTGCCCAAGATGAAATGAACAGGGTGGAAGGCGAAAAGCGCTTTCGCTCCAACTGCGGGCGCTGCCATGCCGCTCCGCCTAAATTTCCACCGCGAATGATGGCGACGATTGTGCGCCATATGCGCGTGCGCGCCACCATTACAGATCAGGACATGCATTACATCCTGCGGTACATGACGGAGTAACCTGTGCGCAACCTGCGGCAAAATCGGATGATCCGGTTCTCAATATTCGTGGTTCTTGGCTTGTTTATCGGGGCACCGGCCTTTGGCCAAGCGCGGGTCATTGAAGTGCTGGCCGATAAAGACAGTCATTTTAAAATCGCCGGCCAGAGCCATCCTGAAATCACGGTGAAGGCGGGTGAACCGCTGGTTCTGCGCGTTACTGCGCGCAAGGGAAAGACCTGGAACCGCGACGGCACCGTCCATGGATTCACGTTGCTCCGGGCCAAGGACCACAGCAAGATTCCCGGCTGGAACCTGGAACTCAAGCCGGGCACGCAGGATTTCGCCCTGACAGCGCCCTCTGAACCGGGCGATTACGAGGTCCTATGCACGGTCATATGCAGTGAAGACCACGAATCAATGCGTATGAAGTTTGTTGTTGTGCCGTAACAGTTTTCCTCTGTAATCGCGCGCCAGGGTTGCAGATGGAGCTGACATCTTAAGGGAGAAGGCTTTAATGAATCATCGAATTACTAAACAGCGGGCAGCGGCTTTGCTCGTTTTCCTGATGCTGCTGGCGTCCTATTCATTCGGCAAAGACAAGCCCAAAGACAGTACCGTCAGCCTGCACGGCGCGATCATGGACAGCCAATGCGCTTTCAACGTCCATTCTGACGCCCATTCACATGAGTGGATGACTAAACGCGGCGTGCAGGGCGCCACCGACGAAGAAAGCTGCACCAAGCATTGTGTGAAAGACATGGGCGGCAGCTATGTTTTGGTGGTGAAACAAGAAGTTTATAAGCTCGATGACCAGGTGAAAGCGGAGCAGTTTGCCGGCAAGAAAGTTAAGCTCAATGGAACTCTGGACTCTGCGACGCGCACCGTCCACATCTTCGACTTGGAAGAAGACAAATAGACAGATTTCACGGTTTAACTGATTAAAAACAAGCGGCTGCGCCGGGCGCAGCCGCCGTCATTTTCCGGGACAATCTCTATTCTCCCTGAGAATAATGAAGAAGCAGCTTGCTTTCAGGCGGTCTTCTCCATGGATAACGTGTTCGCGATGCGTGATTGTTCTGCGTTACGGGTCACCGTCAAAGCCGCGTGTTCCACAAAACTCAGAGAGTCCCGCAAAGGACACGCTGAATGATGAAGAAGCCGCAGCATCTCCGTAACCTGGCTCAATCGCCTGCTTTGCTGCGCATAATCTACCGCTTCATCGCTGGTCCGTGCCGCGGCAGTTTCGATATAGCGCCATAGAAATTGGCTGAGAAGGTCAACGGCCCCTTTCAGGTCGTGGCCCAAGCCGGCGTCGAACAACTGGTCCAAAATGCGGTCTTGATCGCATGGCTCCGCGTTCTGGAGCCTGGGCCATTGCAGTTGCACGTGAAGAGCCTTGAGTTCTTGCGTAATGGTTGCAATCCGGTCTGATATGTCTTCCATTTGTCTAATCCTTACGTGCAGTTTTTTGGGGCCCTTAGACATCGGAAGAAGTGGCAGACAAGTGGCAGACGCCCGGAAGGTGCGGCTAAAAACGTAAGATGCTGGATTACACTTATTGGTTGAGTTACCGAAGTACATGGTTTTATTGTCTACATCGCCATACGAGATAGGACACGCTAACCATTGAGTGGAACAAGAAAGTTCCCCTCCAAAATCCGCGGACCTTACCTCGCGCAATAAAGTAATTTTGTCGGCGTAAACGAAGTAAGACCTTTTGGCCAGGGGCCGGGTCATATAGATGCCTGTCTTTTTAGGCGAATTTTTTACGAAACACATTTATAATAGGCAAATGCATCCCCCGGTCCCAGAATCCTTGGCATGGGCCCATCCCCTAGTACAGGAATGGTTCATAAATAAATTCGGCACACCTACTGAGCCTCAGGAGCAGGGCTGGCCCCATATTCTCGATGCCCGTACTACGCTCATCTCCGCGCCTACAGGTTCCGGCAAAACTCTGGCGGCTTTCCTGATCTGCATTGACCGGCTGGTGCGTAAGGCGCTGAGCGGCAATCTCCTAGATCGCACTGAGATTCTTTACGTTTCTCCGCTAAAGGCCCTGGGCAATGACATCCAGAAAAATCTGGAAGGACCGCTGAGTGAGATAACTGCTCTGGCTGGCGAAAAAGGCCTGCTGATGCCGGAAATCCGGGCCGCTGTCCGCACCGGTGACACACTGATGCACGAGCGGCAGCGGATGCTGAAACGTCCGCCGCATATCCTGGTCACTACGCCGGAATCTCTCTATATCCTGCTCACGGCACAGAAGAGCCGCGGTATTCTCACCGAGATAAATACCGTCATCGTGGACGAAATTCACGCTGTGGCCGATGATAAGCGCGGCGCTCACCTCACGCTCTCACTTGAGCGTTTGGATGCACTGACGGTTCAGCGCGCTGTGCGCATCGGCCTCTCTGCCACGCAGAAACCGATTGAAACTGTGGCCCATTTTCTCACCGGCAATGGCCGGCCTGATCCGGTGGTCATCAATGTTGGCCATAAGCGCGCGATGGACCTTGCCATTGAAGTTCCGGGGCAGGAGCTTGGCCCCATTGCTACGCATGAGCTTTGGGATGAGATTTATGACCGCATCTGCCAACTGGTCCAGCAGCACCGTTCCACGCTGGTTTTTGTCAATACCAGGCGTCTTGCCGAGCGCGTAGCTTTTAATCTGGCCGAGCGGATAGGGGAAGAGGTGGTGGGCGCGCATCATGGCAGCCTGGCGCGCAAGCTCCGCCTGGATGCCGAAAGCAAACTTAAGAATGGCGAATTCAAAGTGCTGGTGGCCACGGCTTCACTGGAGCTAGGCATTGATATTGGCCATGTCGATCTCGCAATCCACATTGGCTCGCCGAGGTCTATTGGCGTGGCACTGCAGCGTTTTGGGCGCGCCGGACACTGGCGTGGCGCTGTTCCCAAAGGCCGCTTTTTTCCCACCACGCGCGATGAACTGATTGAATGCGCAGCGTTGGTGCGTTCCATCCACTACGGAGAACTTGACCGCCTGATGATTCCTGAGTCGCCGCTGGATATCCTCGCGCAGCAGATTGTAGCGATCTGCTCAGCGGAGGAATGGGGCGAAGATGAACTTTTTGAGCTGGTCAAACGCGCTTACCCCTACCGTGAGCTGGAGCGAAAAGATTTTGAGGACCTGCTGACGATGCTCGCTGACGGCATTGCATCGCAGCGGGGCCGCTATGGCGCGTATCTCTATCGTGATCGGGTGAATAAGCGGCTGAAGGCGCGTCGCGGCGCACGGATGATCGCCATTATGAACGGTGGCGCTATTCCTGAAAGCGCGCTATACACCGTGGTTGCAGAGCCGGAAGGAACGGTCGTAGGCACGCTGCATGAAGACTTTGCCGTGGAAAGCCTGAAAGGCGACATTGTTCTGCTGGGAAACATGAGCTGGCGGATTCGGCGCGTGGAATCGGCAGGCCGCATTTTGGTGGAAGATGCACATGGCGCGCCACCATCGATTCCTTTCTGGTTGGGTGAAGCGCCGGGGCGGACAGAGGAGCTATCCCACCAGTTAGGCGAACTGCGGCAGGCAATCAGCGATCTTACGCCGAACACCGTTCCCGGTTTTGTAAACCAGAAATCTCCGGAAGTGCTGAATGCAGTGGAATGGCTCAAACGCGAATGCGGGCTGGATGACTCAGGCGCAGAGCAGGCGATTGAATATATCGTGACTGGTCGCACCGTGCTCGGCGCCGTACCCACCACTACAACCGTAATTGCCGAGCGTTTCTTTGACGAAGGCGGCGGCATGCAGTTGATTGTCCATGCTCCGTTCGGTGCGCGCATCAACAAAGCCTGGGGGCTTGCTTTGCGCAAGCGCTTCTGCGTGTCTTTTAATTTTGAGTTGCAGGCCGCTGCCACGGACAACGGCGTGAATATTGCCCTGGCTGAGCAGCATAGTTTTCCGCTTGCCGATGTTTTCCATTTCCTGCATGAGAATACGGTGAAGGAAGTTTTGCAGCAGGCGGCGTTGCTGTCTCCGTTACTGGAAACGCGCTGGCGTTGGGACGCGAACCGCTCGCTGGCGTTACTGCGTTATTGGAATGGAAAAAAGATTCCCCTTCAGGTGCAGCGCACGCGCTCAGCCGATCTGCTTTCGTCAGTGTTTCCGGATGTGGCGCAGTGCCAGGAAAATGCCGATGGGCCAATCCAGATCCCCGATCACCCACTGGTACGCGAAGTGATGAAAGACATTTTTCAGGAAGCGCTGGACCTGGAAGGACTGAAAGACGTGCTGCGCAAGATGCGCTCCGGAGAGATCAAGTGCATTGCCGTGGATACGCCGGTCCCTTCGGTTTTTTCACATGAAATCCTGAACACCAATCCATACGCGTATCTGGATGATGCGCCATTGGAAGAACGCCGCGCGCGGGCCGTGGAAATGCGGCGCACGCTGCCTGAATCAGTCTTGCAGGAAGTGGGAGCGCTTGATCCCGCTGCCATTGCCGAAGTCCGAGCTGGCGCTTGGCCGGATGTGCGCGATGCCGATGAACTTGCGGATACGCTGCACACACTGATTGCGTTACCGGAAAACTTTGTGCCGCCGGACCATCACTCACCTGCGGAGGCATGGCAGGGTTATTTTGAAAGCTTGCGGCAGTCGAACCGTGCAACGAGAGCAAGGGTGAATCCGGGGCCAGAGCAGGGAACTTCTGCAGGAGAAAACAAATCGGACGCATGGTTCTGGGTTTCCGCTGAGAAAGCGAAGGCATTCACCGCAATTTATCCTGAAGCACAGTTTGAAGATCAGCTTCCAACTGTCGATGGCGACGTTCCAACACCAGAAGACGCACTCAAGGCTATGGTGACTGGCTGGCTGGCCCACCTGGGACCAACCAACGCAAGCACGCTGGCCGCGCTCTTTCTTCTGCCCGTGACTGAGGTAGATAAATCTCTGCTGCGCATTGAAGCTTCCGGACTGATTTTGCGCGGAACATTCGATAAGACGCTGGGTGAAGAGACGCAGTGGTCAGAGCGCCGTTTGCTGGCGCGTATCCATCGGCTGACGCTGGGAACGCTGCGTAAGCAGATTGAGCCAGTCACTGCCGCCACATTCATGCGCTGGCTTCTGCGCTGGCAGCATGTCTCTCCGGGATCGCAGGCGCGGGGTGAACACGGCACGTTGCAGGTGCTTCGCCAATTGCAGGGCTTTGAAGTTCCCGCCAGCGCATGGGAACGGCAGGTACTGGCGCGCCGCATCAGCAACTATGATCCCAAGCTGCTAGACCAGCTATGTCTTACTGGCGCGGTAGGTTGGGGACGTCTCTCGCCGCATCCCGCAATGCTGGAAGATTCTTCCGGCAGCGGCCGCCGGGTTGTGCCCACCAGCGTGGCCCCTATCACGTTTTTTGTGCGCGATGAAGCGGAATGGATGGCGCTGCCCAGCGTGCGCTTTGCGCAACGCGAAGCCGAACAGGAAGTTCGCGGGCTTGGCTCGGGAGCGCGTGAGGTGCTTACTTTCCTGCGTACACGCGGCGCATCTTTCTTTGCGGACATTGTACGCGGCACGGATAAATTGAAGTCGGAGATTGAAACCGCTCTCTGGGAACTGGTGGCGGCAGGTCTGGTTACCGCCGATGGATTTGATAATCTGCGCGCCCTGATCGATCCCAAGCGCCGCTCAGGGCAGGGAAGAGGCAGCAGCATTCGTCCGCGGCACAGCGCAGGGCGCTGGTCATTGCTGCATCCGCCTCACGCTGAAGATAGCGGACGATCCGTGGAATCAGTCTGCCGGGTGCTGTTGGAGCGTTACGGCGTGGTCTTCCGCGAGCTTCTGGCCCGGGAGAGCATGCTGCCGCGCTGGCGCGACATGCTGATTAGTTTTCGCCGGCTTGAAGATCGGGGAGAAATTCGCGGCGGACGCTTTGTCAGTAGTTTTATCGGGGAGCAATTTGCCTTGCCGATTGCCGTCGAGTCGCTTAGGGCGATGAAGAGCCTTCCACTCACCGGGGAAGTGGTCACGATATCCGCAGCCGATCCTTTGAATTTGGCCGGTATTGTGGTTCCGGGAGAGCGGGTCCCGGCAATCTCAGGCAAGTATGTCAGCTTTAAAGACGGTGTGCTGACGGAAACGCCTGAGGCGACGCCGCTCAGCGTGGTTGCAAGTCGATGAGTGCCGGCGACGCACTGGTGGAGGGTGAAGACTACTACCTTGAGAAAGGTAACTGGGTGTTCACGGCAAAATATCTGCTCAAGCGCGGATACTGTTGCCGGTCAGGTTGCCGGCATTGTCCGTATGGGTTTGTACGCGAAGATGAACAGAAAAAGCCGCCGCAGATTTCCGCGGATGAACGCTGATAAGATTTTAGGATTGAGTTAAATGAATAAAAATAATGAATAGGAATCCACAATTTTGGGATTCCGCGTTATCTGCGCTTCCCTGCGCCGATCCGCTACTCATACCTTAAGGCAATCACCGGATCCAACCGCGCCGCTTTTACGGCCGGGTAAATGCCGAAGAACAATCCCACGCTGCTGGCCACCCCAACTGCCAGAATGATCGCCCAAATGGGGACTGATGAGGGGAAATGGATCAGTTGCAATAGAAAGCTGAGAATCAATGACAAGATGACGCCCATGATTCCGCCGATTCCCGTTAAGGTCATGGCTTCAGTGATGAACTGAAAGCTGATATCGCGTTTACGGGCGCCAATGGCTTTTCGAACCCCAATCTCACGTGTTCTTTCAGTCACCGACATTAGCATGATATTCATGACCCCAACTCCCCCAACCAGCAGTCCGATGGATACAATGCCGACGACCAACTGGAAAATGCCCTTCATGATGTCGCGAAATTGGTTGCCCAGGGCTTCCGCACTGCTGATGCCAAAATTGTCGTTTTTATTCGGCGGAACATGGCGGCGCAGGCGCAGGAGCCCGCGAACTTCATCCTCCGCAATGCTCTTCATGCCTGGCTGGGCCATGGCGATGATGAAGTTTTCGTCATCCTGAGGATAATGTTTGTGGTAAGTCCGATAGGGAATTAAAACTTCGTTATCGCCACTTTGCCCAACGCTATTTTTCTTTTTTTCAAAGACCCCGATCACGGTATAGAGGTTGCCATCTACCAGCAGCTGCTTGCCTTCGGCCTGTTCGTCAGGAAAAAGGCTTTTTTCCGCGTCGAATCCCAGTACTACTTCTTCAGCCCGGTGCAGGTCTTCCTGATCGGTGAAGAAGCGGCCTTCTTTCATTTTTCCGTTTACCACCTCGGCATAACTGGCGGTGACACCCCGGAAAATCATATTCGTAAGCTCATGGTTTTTATTGCGCGCAGTGCGATCGGGAGGATTGCCCTCACCGATATGTGGAAGCGCCTGGACCACTACGTTCTTGATCGCCGGAAGATCTTCTTTGATGACCATGGCATCTTCATATGTCAGCGATTTGCGGGTGCGCTCTTCGGGGCTGAGGCGTCCAAAGTGAAAGCCGGGATCAAACTTAAAGATAAAAAGATTGTCCACGCCAAATTCATTGAGCGAATCCTGCACATTTTTTTCCACGCCCAGAAGGATCGATGCCACCACAATCGCCACCATGGTCCCAATGACCACGCCCAGCACCGTGAGAAACGAACGCACTTTGTGTGTGCGGATCGTTTCAATGGCCATCTTCATGTCTTCTTTCAGCAGGTTTGTGTGCATGTTAGGTCTCAAACCTCAAAGCTTCAATAGGGTTCAGTTTGGAAGCCTTGTATGCGGGATAAACGCCGAAGATCAGTCCTATTGCAGTTGAAATCACCACCGCAATCACGACCCATCGAATAGGCACTGAGGTGGGCAGCGGCGTAAGGTGGCCCAAAACAATGGCTATGCCAATCGCGACGATTACACCTATGATTCCGCCAATAACAGCCATTACGGAAGATTCAACCATGAACTGCAGCAGCACATCGCGCCGCGTAGCGCCAAGGGATTTTCTAACCCCGATTTCACGCGTACGCTCCGTCACACTAGCCAGCATTATATTCATGATCACAATTCCCCCAATCACCAGAAACACAAGCACGATCGCGATTGAGCCGTTTGCCAGTGTGCCTGTAAGGTTTTGCCAAAGCTCCATCAGGGCTGTTGGTTCCACAACGCCGAAATTATCGTCCTCCCGCGGCTTCTGGTGATGCCGTGCGCGCATCAGCATGCGTGCTTCATCTTCGGCTGCCGGCATCAAATCCGCTGCCAGCGCCTGGATATTGATGTTGACGCTTTCATTATTGCCGTACGCTTTGCGGTAGGTCTGGATCGGAATATAGACAAACGCGTCCTGTGACTGGCCAAATGTGCTGCCCAACTCTTTGGCTACGCCCACCACTTCGTAGGATTCGCCATCGATATAGATAGATTTTCCCAGCGGGTCCACGCCGGCAAAAAACCTCTTGGCAACATCCGCGCCGATCATCGTGACATTCGACCTGTGTTCATTGTCGGAGTCTGTAATGTACCTGCCAAGAACCGGCTCTTCTATGTCCATATCGCCGATATTCGCCGTCACCCCTCGAACATTAATGTCTTCAATTGTCTCTGTCTTGTATTTCACCGTGCCATCTCGCCGTGTTTCCCCTCCCACGGCCTTGGCCAGGGTCATATTGTCACGCACATATTCGTAGTCGTCCCACGTAATATTTTTGTTGGTGCGTTCCAGTTTGATAAGCATCTCCCGGCTGGTAATGATGGGAAAGCGCATAATCAGAAATACGTTCGATCCAAAATTCGCGACCTTGTCAGCCACGTATTTATTTGTGCCTTCCACCATGGAAACCACAACAATCAGCGTGGAAACTGAAAGAATCACCCCCAGCAGCGTCAAAAATGAGCGCAGTTTGTGAGTCCGGAGTGTCTCCAGGGCAATGAGCATAGGCTCTTTAAGGGATATCCCTCGGCGTGAAGGTTCTCCCACGGCTTCGCCCCCGGCCACTGCCGTTTGTTTAGGCGCCATGCTCTCTCCGCTGCTGGAAATCTGCATAATCTTTCAAATGGGGGATACTGATAAAGTTTAACCTTTTCCTGTATACATGACGGAATTTTCAGCAATTAGTTTCATAAATCGGAAATATAGTCCTTCCGATTGGACGTTTGCGGTCAACTTGCGTTTGACGATTTCAGCCCGCTCGGCGAGAATAGAACTGTTCCTTCGTGGGCCTGTGGCGCAGCTGGGAGCGCGCTTCCATGGCATGGAAGAGGTCGTCGGTTCGATCCCGACCAGGTCCACCATTAAATCAACAACTTACACGCTCCTCCTTTCAGCCTTGGTGTCATTTGGTGTCAAAACGATTTCATCTCCATGTTTGCAAGCGGTCAGCTCGTTGCTTTTGGCATCTGCTTTTTCCCGTTGACGCGCAGACTTTGATCTTTTCCTCAACTCCGAGCTGATGGAATCGACCGTCCCCTGTACGCTCATTGGAATCGCCTGCATGTACACGTCGGTTGTGGTTGCCGCGCGACAGTGCCGGAGCACTGCTTGCACGTCTTTAACAGTCCCTTTTTGGGCCAGTGTCGCAATAGTGCATCGTATGACCTGAAAGGTGAGCTTTGGCAGTTTTATATCTGCAGCGAGTTTATGCAACACCCGCTTGCGGTAATTGCTGCTATCCATAAAGCCGCCGTCTTTGTTTGGGAAAATGAACGCATCCGGCGAGGCATCCGGGCATTGCTTCTTCCAGAGCCCAAGATCCGCTGCCAGATTCTTGGGGACGTGAATAACCCCCCAAGCTCTTTCGAGTTTTACCCCAAGGACGAATCTTGCCCTTGTAGGTGGTTTCTCTGACGGTCATGGTGGATTCCGTGCGGTTGAAGCATTTCCATCTGAGCGCAAACAGTTCACCCGGACGGAGAGCGTTTGTCATATCCAGTTCCAATAGAGCGCGATCCCTGAGCTTCAACCGGGAAAGCGCTTTTCGGAGTTGTTCCCAGGTCAAAGTTGTCTTGTCGGTTTCGCGTAGCTGGATTGGAACAGTGAGCTTGCGCGCAGGATCCTTGGTGAGGAAGTCCTGATCGACCGCCTCGACGAAGATGTCTCGCATGTAGGCTCTCATTTGCAGTACTCTGTCCTTGGATCTGGTTTCCGTCAAACTATTCAAGTGGACTTGCAAGGTGAACTTGTCGAAGTTTCCCAACGGGATTTTGTCGAATGGATATATGAGATCTCGTTGGATGAGGAGCTTCTTCACCTTACTTGTTTCATCCTTCCATCGCGCCTCCTTGAGCGGGAAGTAGCGGTTCCGGACAAACCATCCAAACGTGGCAGAGCTATCGTTCATTACTCTGTTGCCGTTTCCGACCTGCCCGTTTTGCTTCGTTACTTCACGTTGGAGCGTCTCCCGAGCTTCCGATCTCGACATCTGATTTCTGCCCGAGAATTAACGCAACCCTGACGCTCTTTGTCTGGTGTGTAGTCGGGTCAACTACGGTTCTCCGAAAATACTCATACCATTTCTTTCCGCGAGGAGTGAGATACCCCCCCTGATACGACTTACCCATTCATTCCTCAATTTTCTGTGGCGGGAACAACTGGGCCTGCACACATTTTACCCGCGTCTGCGGCGCATATGGGTGAGGCGCTCCCGCTCATTGATGAATTCCTCGATTTTGCTGGCTCGGTAACGCAGAGCGCCGCCTATTCGAATGACTGGAAGAAGCGGGGTTTTCCGGGAGGAGTGATCCCAGACCCAGTCCCTGGAAACATTCAACCGTTCTGCAACCTCTTCGGCTGTAAGGAGCGGGTCGTTGGTAGGAGGACGTCTAGGAGCTTCGACTTCCTGTCCACCATCGTGCAGCCCAGAGCTTGCATCGACGCTCGCACGGGTTGGCACGAAGCGAAGATTCGGCCGCGCTTGTGAGTTTGACATCTGTATCTCCTGACGAAGACTTTTGGTCTCGCCCCTGTCGAAAGGGAAAGCTGTGCAAATCCTCGCGAACATGTGTAAGACAGGTCAGAAACTCGGTCAAATGCACTAAAGGTAGTGCACTCCTTTCAGCTTGAGGCCTCCGCTTTGGCAGGATCCAATTGGGCAAGCCGCTATCTTTGCCCCCACGCAATCAGAAACTCGGACCTTCTAACCAAAGCCTTTCTTCCCGATTTGACCGAGTTTTGATTCCGTCCTAACCTTCGTCTCGCTCGCGAAGCCTTTGTTGAGGCTGGCCGGCGAGAGGAGCCGACTTGTGTTTTCTTCAGTACAAGACGCCCAAACGGGACTCTTTCTAACGGGGTACATCACCGATGAGATCACGGCGACCGTTGTCTACATTGCAGCGAAGCTGCACAAGCCCATTCTCCTTGAAGGACCGCCCGGCAGCGGCAAGACGGAATTGGCCTATGCGGTTGCTAAAGCAACGAACGCAGAAATTGAGCGCTTACAGTGTTTTAAAGGAATCAATGAAGAGAAAGCCATTGGGAAATTCGATGAGGCTCTGCAGCGGCTCGCTGTGGAACTGCGCTCTAACTCCGGCCCAACGGATTGGGAAGGGATCAAGAAGGAGTTGCATAGCCAGAAGTTCTTTAGCGCCGGCCCGCTGCTCCGGGCATTGCAGTACAAGAAGCGCTGCGTGCTGCTGATAGACGAACTAGACAAAGTTAACCAGGCGTTTGAGGCCATGCTCTTGGAACTACTCAGTGTTTGGCAGCTCAGCATTCCTAAGTTGGGCGTCATCAGTGGAACAAGCATTCCTTTCGTGATTCTGACCTCGAACGAAGAGCGCAGGATCGGGGACCCACTGCGGCGGCGCAGTTTTTATTTAAGAATCGACCATCCGACGCCCGAGCGGGAAGCCAAAATTCTCAAGCTCCGGACGCCGGAACAAAGCCCTGAGTTTCATCGAAGCATGGCGGCTCTAGCCAAAGCCCTGCGTGGCTGGAGCCTGGAGAAACCGCCGTCGATTTCAGAAATGCTCGATCTGGCGCAGGCTCTCGAAGCCTTGGGGAAGGACCAGATCACTCCTGCAATGCGAGACATTCTTCTGCCTCTTTTGGCGAAGACCGAAGCCGATCGAAGAAAGCTTTTGCTTCGGGACGGCTTCGCGAGCTTGATCTACGACACACAGCAATACAACGCCGAGGGGACCGACTAATGAGAAGACTTCGCTCTGATGCTGGTGTTTCTTTTCAGCCTTCCATGCGTGGCCCAATCGTGCCATGAATCACGGCGAGAAGCCGAGTACTATGCCGCCGCTTACGCAAACCATTATGGACTTCCAATTGAGTTTGTGCGCGCCGTGATAGAGCAGGAATCGGGATGGCATCCATGTGCGGTGTCCGTTAAGGGTGCCATGGGACTGATGCAGTTGATGCCCGAGACCGCCGCTCGGCTGGGAGTGAGAGACCGGTGCGATGTGAAACAGAATATTTCCGGCGGGGTCCGCTACTTGGCATCGTTGAACCAGAAGTTTCATGGTGATTCGCGGTTGGTCGCCGCCGCCTATTACGCGGGAGAACACGCAGTCGAACATCGCGGCCTCGGTTACTCGAATCGGGACGTGGTGGTTTACGTGACAAGTATCCGCTGGGGTGTAGAGCGGCAGAAACACATTCGGGGTGCAACGAACTGTGCTCCCGGGAGAAGGTAAATGAAAATGTATTTGTTGATGTTTATTTTCCTATGGGCTGATTGCGGCAAGGCTCAGGTTGCCGAGACCAAGGCTGCCCCAGAGGTGAAAACCATAGCGATCGAAGAGGGCGCGGTGACGGCGGTGCGCCTGAGTCTCGGCTACACCACGTCGGTGAGGCTTCCGGAGGAAGTCAGCTCCATGGTAATCGGCAATCCGGCAAATTTCAAAGCAGAACACGTGGATTCAGAACCGCGATTGGTCTTTCTGAAGCCAGTCACGGCTAAGCCAGCAGAGAGCAATGCTCTAATTACAACTAAGTCAGGCCAGGAGATCAGTTTGCACTTGATCAGTGGCGGACAAACCGCGGCTAAATCGCGAGTCGATTTTCTCCTGGAATACAGACGACCGCAGAGCATGTTGATCAGTCAGAGCTCGGGACAGAGCTTCTTTGTTTCCGAAACCAAAGCTATTTCCGGAGGCAGCGCATCTGACCCACCGAAGCGCAATGAAAAGCCCGACATTCTCGCCGAAACCTTAGCGGCCCAGAAGGCGGTCGCTGCTCCTCATTGGAACGGCAACGAACTACAGATAGCCGTGGGGGTGTCGGTTGAGCGTGATCACCAGACGGTTCTCGCCTTTTCGATCCTCAACAATTCCAAGCGGTCCATTGAGTTGCTGCCGCCACAAATTGCGTTGAGCGTCAGGGCGAGCCATGGCAAGGGAAAGCCGATCAAAGCCGAGCTGATTGGCATCGCGGACTACCGAATGACAAGCAGACGCCTCGAACCGGGGGAGCGTGGCGATGGTGTGGTTATCTTCGAGCGGCCGTCCTTCAAGGAATCTAGTGAAACGCTGGAATTGCAGATCGCGGAATCGGGGCAAGTGGATCATCCCATCACCATGGTCGTTCCGTTTGTTGCAGCTACGATTGGAGGCATGCAATGAACCGAAACAATGAAAATGGCTTGGGTGGCGCTGCGGTTGCGGATGCACCTGTGCAAGAGCCGGTGCAGTCGAACAATCTGGCACTACCCGCTGTTGGAACCGGAAGCCAACCCTACGTGCCTCAGACAGACAAGAAGCAGCCGGCGTTCAAAGAAAAGGCAGGGGTGCTGCTTGCCGGAGCCGGCATCGTGATAGCTCTGATTCTGATTATTTTCGGACACATTCCCCATCAACGGTCGGTGACCCCCAACAGATCGCTGCCGAATACCAGACAACAGGCTACTCCGTTGGCGGAGCCAACTGGTTCGGGAACAAACAGTATCTTGCCGATTAACGATGCGGCGCATCCACAAGAGGCCGGGACTCAGCAAAGTAGCGTTAGGCCGGATGAAATTGGGCGCACGGCCAAGCAACGGCAGCAAACGGCAGCAAACGGCAGCTTCCAATTTGGGCGGCATAGCTCCGTTTAGTAACCAGGCACCGTGGGATGCTGGACCTTATCAGCCCGGCGTGGAGCCCACGCCTTTGGCTGACACAACTGAAACAACAGAGAGCAAGAACGAGCGGGAGGCATGGAAAGACCCTCGTTGGTATTCGTCAAAAGCGCGCAAGCGTCCTCGGCACGAGCACAAGAAAGCGCGGCTGCGCTTGACCTGGGAATTGGATTGCCGTCCGGCACAAGGCTGCGTGCGAGACTGGAATCCGCCGTCAACACCGCGGTGCAGACCCCAGTCGTTGCGGTTGTGGAGTACAACTACGAACGGAATGGCGAAATTATTGTTCCCGCAGGAGCCAAGGTGTTCGGGCATCTGGAGGCCGCGGACCGCACAGGCTACATTGGCGTCCGCTTTGACTCGATGACGATGACGGATGGGGCATCGCTAAGCATGGAAGGGGAGGCTACCGACCTTCAGCTTCGGCCGCTGCGAGGAAGAGTCGAGGGTAAGCACGCAGGCAAAAATATCCTGGTGCGCTCGGCAGCCGGTGTCGGCGAGATTGTGGGGACACTAGCGGGAAGAGGCAGCCTGAACCAACCATTGAGCGAGGGAGACCTCTTACGCGAAAGAGTTAGCAACAACATAGCGCAAGCCTCGGATGAGGAAGTGAACAAGTTGGCAGTCACCGAACGGCTGGTGGTTTCTGTGCCAGCTGACACGGAGATCTATGTCGTCTTACAGAAAATGGCCAAGCTTTCTCCGGTATCGACATCAAACGGATCGTTGTCCTCTGTGCAAGGTGGTTCCCGGCAGAGTGCGGAACAGCTACGGCAATTGCTGCAATTGCAGAGGGAATTGAATCAGGATGCAAATACCGTAAGCTCCAACCAATAAGCCCGCGTTGCTATCCTTCAACCGCAGAACGGCCCTGTTTCAGGGCCTTTTTTCCTTGACGCGGTAGCGCAAGAAGCGACCAGATTGCACCCAAGCCCGGGCGCATAGTGGCCAAATTTCGCAGTAGAAAAGCGTTGTTCGATGTTGCAAAACTCGAACAATGCAAATCGCACTAAAACCAGCACTTTAGTGTGATTTGCAAAAACCCGAACCAAAGGATATTGTTCTCTCGATCCCGAGCGGCCGAGCCCCAGCCGTTGCGCCGCCTTGGGCAACTCTTCGGGCTAGAAGATTTACTTCCCGATCGCCGACAATCTGGGGCTTAGCGGAATTGGGGAATGCTAGCGCGCTTCTCGTTCCTGGTCCGATAGATCTCCCAGAAGCGGACTTCTGGCTCGTGTCGCGGGTAGTCTGATCTGACCCATACCTTCAGGGTTGCCCGTCATTAGACCGCCGGGCTTGAAAGGAGGTTTGATGGCTAACTACGTTTACCTTGATGTCTTGGGCACCGCCCGAACAAAGGTGGGTGGGGATAACGAACAAGAAAAGCAAGTCCAAGAAAACGGGTTTCGTGGCCAAGTAGAGATCAAAATGTCCATCGTATGCGGCTGAATCTCCCTGTTTTCCCACAAACCTCCGGCTGGGACTCTTCGGCCTAGTGTTCATCGGGCTTCTCACTCTCGCTTTCTCCATGCTGCTCTTCAAGGGGAACGAGCGATTGGAACGATGTGAACAGAGCGAGGAATATTTCCCATCTTGATCGACCACGGTAACGTAAACCCAGCAGCTGCGTGAGCACAAAGAGTTCTCTAAGGTACGTCATGATAAGAAGGAACCCGCACGCCCCGACAAGTTCGCGGGCAGTGTGCCCCAGCGGCAGTTTGATCCAAAGCCACACAATCAGTCCGGAAACAACCATGTAGTGGAAGATAGGAATAATCATTTCCCACGAAATCACGACTGGTGGATGGACACCGAATTTTTCGAACATCGCTTTTTCTAACCGTGACGCTTCCGGAAAAAGCGGTGCAAGTCCGTCGCTGGTCTTTCCCATGAAACCCTCGAACAGAATGTATGCGCGCTCGCCGGCGTCGTGGAACGGCAGCGTGGCTAATGCGGTAAGGTGATAGACCAGCGCAGTTCCAAGAAAAAAAAGAAGTGCTTGTAGCTGCGGCGCATTCGACCAGTGCTTGAACTGGGCGATCACCCACCCCGCCCACAGAAATGGCAAGCCACGGCGTAATAAGCGCATCACGCTTTTCAACGCCCGTTGGCCCCGTCGCTCCTCGTTAGTTAGCAGTTCAGCGAGACCATGCACATCTTGTGCTGCTTCTTGCAATATTGTTGCGATCCGCTGCTGCTGCTCGATGAATTTACTGCGGCGCGTCTCTGCCTCTGCGACCACTTCGGCTTTTGCAGTTTTCTTAACGCCCAAACTCATTTCGAGCTTAAGTGGCCGCGAAGCAGCAAATGCGCGTAGGTGAAGAAGGTCGGTTTGCCGTAGAACCGTGCGAATGTGTTCGACGGCTGCTTCGCGAAAGAACGACTTGAGCACAAAGAGTGGCCGGTGGCCACTTCGAAGCCCGAACAACTTCACACGCAAGAAGAAGCCTGGAAAGGCCGACACCGTCTCTAATGCCTCATAGTAGAGTCGAACTAAATCGCGTGTCGCGTCTCGCACCTCGGTTGCCCACTGCTCCGTAAACCACGTTTGCTCCCTGAGTTTGTTCATGTCGAAATAACCGCCCGCTTTGGTTTTGGATCATATCGCATCCAAGTAATTTCTGGTTAGCGATGCAGTATGCTGACTTGATTCCGTGTGTATCGTCGCCCATGCGGAAGTAATCCGGGCGCCCTACAGCATTTGATCGAGCGGTCCCGAAACGGGCTTGAAGAAGATTGGTGGGCGGTTTCCCCCGAAGCGGACTTCTTGGGAGTTTAGGCTCGTTTTGACGATCACTCTACACTGGCCGACTTATAGGTACGAATCCGACCAAAACTTCCTTCAAGCCCGTTTCTCGGGCGTTTGGGGTCCACAACCCGAATGGGGTTGCCCTACACTTGCCCGTTTATCGTTCCTAATCTCCCAGAGCCGGCTTCTGGCCCGCTCTCTGGTTCAACTTCCGGATTGCCTGTAATTCGGAACTGAAGGAAGGAACATGATTGGGTGCCTGCTCTGCCTTCATACACAACGAATCTCCCGCCTTAGCAGGCCCTTGGGGGATATTGCCCGGAGAGCCCAGTGAAAATCAGTCGAACGGGACTTTGCGGGTTTGTTGAAACCGTTATGCTCGCGTGTGAATCCAACCCCTCGTAGCTTCCGCCAGGGAAATTAGCCATGACAATGACTTCGACAGCTCTCATTACTGGAGGAACGAGCGGAATTGGTCGTGCGACTGCCAATAAACTGGCACAGCTGGGCATTCACGTTTTGGTTGTGGGACGCGATGCGGAGCGCGGGAAGAAGACAGTCGACGAACTCCGCGCCGCGGGAGGCCAAGCCGATTTTATTTCATCTGATCTTCGAGATGCAGCCAACGCTCGTGCCGTGGCGAAGAGAGCGATCGAACTTGGCGATGGGCGCGTCGATATTCTTATCAACAACGCGGGTATCTATCCGTTCGGGCCCACGCATGAAATGACGGAAGAACAGTTCGACCGTGTCTTTGCCCTCAACGTGAAGGCGCCGTATTTTATCGTAGCGGAATTGGCTCCGCTGATGGCCAAGAGAGGCAAAGGGGCAATCGTAAATCTGTCAACCATGGCCGCAGATTACGGTCACCTGGGATGAGCCTCTATGGTTCAAGCAAGGCCGCCATCAATCTGTTGACTAAAACCTGGTCTGTCGAATATGGACCGAGTGGCGTCAGGGTTAATGCGGTGAGTCCTGGGCCTACGCGCACCGAAGGCACGGATGCGATGGGCGAAGGGCTTGAGAAGCTAGCCTCCCAGGCGCCAGCCGGTCGCCCAGCTACGGCTGACGAAATCGCTGAGGCGATTGTCTTCCTGGCGACCGACCGTGCCAGTTTCATTTATGGCGCAAAGCTCGCCGTCGACGGAGGGCGCACCGCGATCTGAACAACAACTGCCAAAAACAACTGGGCGATTTTGGTCCTCCTCAATCCACAGAAAGGAGCAAGCCGCAATGGCAAGTCTTCAGGAACGACTGGACGACTTCAAAAAGTCATTCGAGTCTGCAGCCCCGCCTTACAACGCACCGCGCGAGGCAATCGAAACGATGCATCGAGCAACGGCGGAACTCAAGGCAACAGGAATTGAGGAGCAAGCCCTCAAGGTGGGCGACCGAGCACCGAGCTTCACGCTGTTCAACCAGGATCATGTGCAGGTGGCCTCAGCCGATCTTCTTCGACAGGGCCCGGTCGTCATCAGCTTCTTCCGAGGACATTGGTGACCTTATTGCAATATGGAGCTGGAGGCTCTACAGCAGATCCATCCACAGGTCAGAGAACTCGGAGGGCAGCTCGTCGTGCTTACCCCGGAACTCGAAAGGTACACCCGCGCTCTTCACAAGAAACTCAACCTGACCTACGACATTTTGACCGATCTTCATTTGAAGACGGCCGAGCAATTTCGGCTTGTCTTCACATTACCGGATTACTTGCGCGAGCTTTACAAGTCCTTCGGAAGTACTTTGGACAGATTTAACGATGAACCGGAATATCGGTTGCCAATGCCCGCGCGATACGTGATCGACCAACAGAGCGTAATTCGTGCAGCCGACGTGAACGCAGATTACACGATCCGTACTGAACCTTCCGAGACTGTCACCGAGTTGAGGAAACTAACTAGTTGATTTCGCCGCAGCCGATTAGCAAGGGCGACGATCAATTCAACGGGTAAACGAGAGAGGAGAATGCTATGCAAACGTTTCAAACTGACTACTTCACTGCCTACAACAACGTGAAGCTGACGCGAGACGCCAATGGAGTTTTAATTGTTCAACTCCACACCAACGGCGGCCCGTGCGTGATGACCGCACAAACGCATACGGAATTTGTCGAGGCCTTCTACCGGATTTCGCAGGATCGAGCGAACAAGATTGTGATCCTGACGGGCGCCGGTGGGGACTTCATCACTGACGTCGATTGGTCATCTTGGGGCAACCCCGGCGATCCCGACATTTGGAGCCAGATTCACGACGAAGGCGTTCAGGTTTTGGAAAACATAGCTAACATTCGCGTTCCGGTCATCGCTGCGGTCGAGGGGCGCGCGCATATTCACTCCGATTATGTTCTGCTCGCCAATGTGGTTGTCGCGGCCGAGGGGGCGACCTTTCAGGATGTGGCGCATTTCGTAAAGGGCGTTGCGCCCGGTGACGGCATCTTTACCACATGGAGTTATCGCGCTGGAGCAGGGCGAGCCGAGGCCTTCCTGCTCAACCCACAGCCGCTACCGGCGCGTACCGCACAGGAATGGGGAGTCGTTGCAGAGGTTGTGCCGAACGGCAAGGCGCTCAGTCGGGCGCTGGAATTGGCAGAACTGTACTTGAAGGCTCCCGAAGTGACCCGTCGAAACACGCGCGTGCACTTCATCCAACCACTGAAGGAGCGAATTGTAAGAGAAGTCGGCTACGGTCTTTCGCTTGAGGGTGCTTGTGCGGCCGGCCTTGTGAAATCGATGCAAGCCAAAAGTGAGCCTGTCGTTCAGAAAGGAAAAGTCGCATGAAGAGATGTCTTTGCCCTGGAGTAGGGCGCGATACGCATTGTCGGCGAGAAACGATCTACCAGAATGCTATTGCTGCTAACTTTTGGTCGAATTGGTGACAACTATTCTGCCAATCGGCTGCAGACGCCTTCAACCTAATGCTTTGGCTATCGCTTGCACTACCCTAGCCAGTTCCCACTTGAAAGCTGGATTTTTGGGAAGCCTGTTTTGCAGCATGGTTATTGCATTCGACGGGTCAAACACTTCGATTTGGTGAGATTGGGGTGCAATTTCTCCTGCAACAGGCAATTCGACTGTACAGATGAGCTTTGTTTGCGCCTGAGGTATAGACTCCCGCAGGCTCGTTAGGTCGGACAGTGTAAAGTGTTCCTTATCTTCAGGAATCTTGCATTTTGAGTCTCCGCAGTGTTTCTCAACGAATCGAGCTACGCATTCCCTTGCGATTTGGTCTCTATCGGGCGTTCTCTTCAGCCCCAGGGTATCCATCTCGGAGTCCTGAATGCGAATCACTATTTCACGGATCTCTCCGTCTACTGCAAGAGTGGTCGTGAATTCGCTCCACCCCGTTGACGTCCCCATGGGATTGAGGATAGATTCCGGGCCTTGTATTTCTCCACTCCACGCGATTACAGTGCCGTCTGAGCGATTGATGTTTGGCATTTTTTCGACTATCTCCACATTTGAGACACTAAATACCAAGCTCTCATGCGTCAAGCCTCAACAATACGGCATTTGCGAGCTAACCAATCTCAGATTAGTACCGATAAGTCGGCTTCTGGGAAGTGACCCGGCAACTCCCAAGTGCGGGAATGACCCTAGTGCGATGTAGCAAAACCCGAACAATGCAAATCTCACAAGAAATTCTACTTTAGTGCAATTTGCGCAAACCCAACCATAGATCTTCTCATTTTGGTCGTCCCAGCCCTAGATGCCAAAGTCAAAAACATTAAATGGGTTAGTCCAACTCAATCGGGCTCGTGCCCAATCCTTCACCACCAACCGACGAGCGAGACCGTGCATCTGAGGTTCCGTTTCCCGCCCCTTTTCCGCGCGAAAGTCGTCTATCCGCGCTCTGCCGATTTGAGCGAATCTTAAAACAGCCATAACTTGCCACTTGCAACGCGGTAGAAAAGACGCCGGTTGCCAGGAGATGCCGGTCATGAAGTTGTTGAATCCTCACGCGAGAAAACGGCAGATATTAACGCTCTCTTTCTTTGTCCTTCTTTGCTTTCAGATGGCCGTTCCACTTTGTCGCGCGCAGAATCTTGGCGGCCAACCAGCAGTGAATAAGTCAGTCCAAGGTCAGACAGCGGCGCAGCCCGAAGGCGCATTTCTCAACCTGGTGAATTGAGTCGGCAATGTCATTTGTCCGGTGGGAGCTGCCTTGTGCGTGGTTATGGCGGTTGTGAACTACACCCACGGGCGCGGCGTTGCCCGGTGGGCGGTAGCGGCCGCGGGCCTGTTGATGGTCTCGGGCTTGACCCGGCTGATCGAGTTCTGGATTCAAAACGGATCGGGCGGCGTTCAGTAACGGAAGCCTACAACGAACCGGAGACACACCATGACGACACCTCAAATCCTCGTTGACCTGCTGCAACTGCTGTTTGACCTAGCAGTGCCGGCGGCGATGTGCACCATGGTGCTGGCCGGTCTGGCGTTAAGGACGGAAGGCGGAGTCAATTTCGAGGCGGGCGGGCGTTTCCAGAGATGGATGTTGTGGTCCGTGATCCTCCTGACTCTGCCGCAGTTTTTGTCATGGTTTGCCGCTCACGGTGTCCCCATGCCGTCGCAAGCGGGAGGCGTAAGCAGTCCATGGCTCGCGGGAATCGAAGGGGGATTCAAGTCATTTGTGCAGGAAGTGATTGTCGCGAAACTCGTATCCATCCTGGCGGCTTTCTTTGTTTTGAAGGCGGCGTTGGATGGCGCCCAGGGACACAACCCGCTGGGATCCATCGTGGCCGCCATCTTCCTGCTGACGGTTTCGACCACCGTCCAGTTGATGCAGGGATTCAACAGTGGATCGCAATTTGCTACGACCGACATGCTGGCATCGCTGTGGAACTTTGTCTCCGGCACGATCCTGCCCGAGGCCGCAGGATTGGTGGTTGTGGGAGCAATTATCAACTACGCGCGGCAGCGGCCGGTGATGCCGCTGGTGTATTCGGCGTTAGCGTTCCTGAGCGTTCAGGGCTCTGGAAGCTTGTCCAGGCAATGGTCAGATGAGGCACGAGAGCGGAGGTGATCCAACATGTTTGAAAACGGACTGCTGAATCTGACCAACTGGACAGCCAATGTGATCATGCCGACACTCGCGGGCCTGTTTGCTGCGGGAGCAATCTACCGCTTCAGCAAAGCTCAGTCCTACACGAACCTCTCCTATGCAGCGTTCGCGTCGTTGATGTGTTCAGGGTTGTTACGGGCGCTCGAAACCTTCACGTCGCAGGCAGGAGCGAACGATCCGGACCGTTATTGGTTGTCGATTCTGACGTTGACCAACTGGGTCGGCAATGTGCTCTTGCCTCTCTATGGAACGCTGCAAGTGGTGATGGCGGTCGTGCACTTCGCGGGACTGCTGGAGCGCATGACGATCGGCGAGGCCTGGGTGCGGAACCTGGCTTCGGCCATGATGTGCTTCGGACTTTCGGGGATTTTGAGGTTGCTGGAATCGTGGATTCAAAACGGAGCGGCGGGAGTGAGGTAACGGCTATGGCGCTGGATGTAACACCGGTCAATCGGAACTTGCACACGCGAGTGACATTTATGGCCTTGGAATTCGAGGACCTGTTTGTGGTGTTGGGACTGGCGGCGGTGATGAACGTGGTGAGCCGGTTCGTCAGCGGCAGCACTGGCGCAATCCTGCAGTACGGGGTGCCGCTCGGAGTGATCCCGTTCCTGATGGTCTTCAAGTATGGCAAGCCGCGCGGTTACCTCAAAGATCTGATCGCCTTGTACACAAAGCCGCGCGCCTACTGCGCCGCAGCAGGAGACCGGCGGCTTCGCGCGAACTATATCGAGGAGGAGATGTAATGCCCGTCACCCTGGAACAACACGAGAAGAAACTGCAAGACCCGGCCGTTTGCGAACTCTTGCCAGTGCGCGACTACCTGGACGGCGTGATGGTGCGAACCAACGGAGCCCTGGTCGCCGGGTACGAACTGCGGGGGATTAACTCCTATTTCGCCAGCGACGGCGAGCGTGACCAGAACAAGGGCATGTTGGGCGCGTTGCTCAAGTCCATTCCCGAGCAGAGCATGACGATGCAGATCCGCTACGAGGTCGTGGAGGATCTTGGAAACCTGCTCGGAAATTACGTCGCGCAGGATCGATTGGATCAGGAAGCTGTCTGCACCCTTGATGCCACGCGCCTCGAAGCCTGGGCAAGAAGGCCGAAAGCGGTCACTATCTGCGGCCGCTGCTTCATATCTATTTCATCTGGGATCCGCAAATTCATCATCGCGTTACCGGCAAAGGCGAAAAACAGGGGATCAATTTCAGCCTGTCGGCATTTTCCTCGAAGACCGCGATTCAGCGTTCGCGGCAGGAGCATGAACGGCTCCTTGCCGAGTTCGAAAGCCTGCTCTCCGGAATGGAGACGACCATGCAAGCGGCCAACCTGGGGGCACGCAAATTAAACGATGACGAGTTGTTCCTTGAAGCCAAGCGGGCGATCAATCCGCTGGCGCCGGAGCGGAAGTCACATATTGCGGGCGAGAACTTCCTTGAATATCGCAGCGCACGCGAGCAGTTGGCAGATGTGAGCATTCTTAACGATGGCCCGTCATCCGCCCGCAATCATCAACGAGTTTGGAACTCCACCGCAACCCTGGGCCTCTGGGAGAGCGATTGAACGTCATCACCTTCTTCCACGCATCACTGATAGACTACGCATACTGTTAGAGCCAGCGGCGGACGGAGCGGCAAAAGGAGTCGACATCGAGTCATGGCAAAGAAGAAGAAAGGTACTCCCAAGAACAGCAAGTCGGGAATCTACGACATCTACGTGGACAACAACTATGTAGGTAGGAAGCTACCCGGCCTTACCGAAGCCGCTGCCATCGAGCGATGGAAGCGTGAGAATCCGGCGGACGCTGCAAAGAATGTCAAGGGAAGAAAGATTAAGGACATGCCTCTATTCGTGGATTCGGATCAGTATGCCCGGCAGCTGGAACAGATAGAGCAACAGGAGAAGCAAGTCACCCAAGCACACATCGATTCTTTCCTAAAGAAGTGAGTTGAGCAGACGGCGGGGAGCTCTATTGTTTCTCTTGGATGCTCCGGTGCTGACGATCCAAAGTCAATTCGTGGATTGTCGGGAACGAGAAGTAATTCGGTTCCTTCTGGTTAGCCCGTTATCCGTTGTTTCTGCCATCAATTCACACAAGCAGACTTCCCGTTACTAATCTCCTCGATGAATGCATCGGCGAGGCCAACTGATAAATCTGAAATGCCGAGAAAGCGATTGAAATTGGGTGCCCTCGTCATCTAGCGAAACATCGCTGCTTTTCAAGCACTGGAGGATAGAAGCGGGGAGGCGGCGGCATCAGACTGGACTTAAGTGCTGGAGCAGCAAACTTTTCTTTTCGAGCCTCGGCGAGTATTTGTAAAGAAGATTCTCGCGAGCAGTAAACCAGTCGGTCAGCTCTGGCCCCGCGTGGAGTCCTTGGAGCAGGTCGCGAGCTTCGGATTCGCTGGAAACATAAGGATGCGCCCCAAGGGCAGGATTGCCGGTCTGAGGCAAACCGAGAAGCGAATTGTATCCGTGAGTTAGCCGTATCGTCATCTGCGTTTGCTGGATGCGAAGTAGATGATCGAAGTGTTCCCGCAATGAGACCTTAAGATCGTCATAACCCAAAAAGATACACCTCTTGCCCTCATCGAGAGTCACTTTGAGGCAATCCGCCACTGGCAGTAAATGGCGCTCCCTCATGTAAGAGGATTGCTCCATTTCCGTAAGCATCGCTGCCGTCGATTCGCAACGGAACTTATCGCCCTTGGAAACTGCCAGCGCAACATTATCTTCGAAATAGATCATGGCGAGAAGAAGACGTGCTACGGGACTTTTATTGATCTCATGGACATCGCACGCGGATGGAGGGGATTGCAGCGCGTACCAGCAGAGGCCATCAATCAACATGAAAGCGGAGAACAGGTACTGTATGGACATGTTTTGAATTAAATCCTCAAAACACTCCTGTCCCCAAATTCCGGATAACAGATCGATCACCAGACGGTATTCGGGCCGTAGTTCTTCTCGACGGTAAAACGTATGCATGAAAAGGAGCAATTCGTCATTCAGCGGATTCTTGGGATGGGTAGGGATCTCTTCTGCAGAATGATCGTATCCCAGGGTGAATAGTATCCAGCAGAGGGAGTGCATCATCGCACGCGCCTCCAAAATCGCGACCGGCCCAAGATACATGGTTGTGCCGGGCGGTCGCACGGTATAGAGAAAGTCGTTTACAGTGACCGCTTCGAGAGTTCTGTTCATCAGACTGAAGAGTCTCTTTTCCTTACCCCAACCTTCCTCAATCCTCGTGATCCATGTATGCTGGCCGGCGTCCATATATTCGGTAAAGCGGCGTAGTTCTCTCCAAGCTACTTGCATGTGATGAGAGCACTGAATAGGAGGCTCGAGTATCAGCGGCCGATTGGATAAACAATCGGGAGCTTCCAGTAGATGCGTCGCGAACGTTTTGAAGGCTAGGGACTCTTTAAGGCTTCCGATGTGGAAGGCAGCGCCGTATGGAGTAATGAGATGGTCGACATGATGCGTGGTTTCGTGAACAAAGGAGGAGACAACGCCCAGGGCTTCTGCGCGGCATTTTGAGTCCATTTGCCAGTACTTGTCAATCAAGAAGGTATGGTCAGTCCAGCGGCAGTTCTGGTCAGCCACCGTGAAATAGTGGTCTTCGCTGTTCAAGATTGCTTTGACCCAATTAAAAAATCCGACCGTAGGAGGGGAGAGGCTGAACAAAAGGTCCTCATAGTTGGCGAGTGAGGCCGACCGGGGACGATATTCAGAATTTCGTAGGAAGGTGATGACGTCGCTTAAGGACATTTCGGCGCGAGTGTCAGATCGTAGCCTTTTTTTTGGCTGCTCGTTTGCGGGGCGCGGACTGCTGATCAATGCAAATGGCGTCCAATCCTGCAGCGCTGAGAATACCAGCGACGATAGCAGCAATTGGAATGGCCTCCACTGGAAGTCCAAGGTGCTTCAAGAGCAGGCCGATCAGTGAGCCAGCTCCGATACTACCGCCAGATGCGAATTTCTTATAAACCGGTGAACGAGGGTTACAGATTCGCTTCCTGATTGCTTTCTTATATTGCTTCCAGAAGCCCTCGCCAGTTTGATCATTACCCGCCGCGAAGCCAAGAGAGAATTCTTTGTCTGCGGGGACAAGCGATTCCAGAGCGAGGCCCTTCCGCTCCATGGCTTGAATAGCATTATCAAATGCCTGGTAAGCAGGTTCAAGATCGCCATTACGCAGCTTAATTTCGGCGGACAGTCGATCCGCTTTCGCGACATATTCTTCGAGAATAGAGTGCGGCAGGTCATCGGTAGTGGTCATGGGTAGCCATTCTATCTTAGTGACGCACCGCACGTATGTTTCGCCGGGCTTCTTTCACGGTGCGGCCAGAGCTGGATTGGAGGGGCGCCAGACCGCACGATTTCGTCTTGACGAGGAACTCGTCTGATTGCCACGAAGAATCGGCTCCGACACAAGTTCGATTTGAGCTAGCGCCGTCGAGGATGGTTTTCGACCAACAAGCCGATGCGTAACGAAAAACGCGCGCTTGTGACGAGTAAGCGAGCCAATTTCTGGATTGTCGGCAAACGGGAAGTTGACATTGGCAACCATGCGAAAGCCGGTCTTGGACCAGAGAAGCTAAGTCATTCATTCGAACGCTTTGTATTGCAGTCCTTCTGAAAATGACACGAGTGTCATTTCTCTGACATTCTTCGCTGCATCTTTCCACATTTGAGTTTTCTTTGCCCTGTTAATGCCCTCGGTTTGGACTCTGACAGCTCACTCTATCTGCCGCGCTCTCAATGCTTTGCACTCTGACTACCCTCTACTTTTCACCAATATCTGCTTCTGGAAGTCTCACACTCTTGGAATTGAACACCCTATCCTTATATATATAGCCATTCCTCATATATATAGCCATTCCTCCTTGGTTTTCTTGACCAATCCCTTTCCTTGTTGCGTCTTGTTGAGCTTATCCGCAATTTCATTCTCGCCATTATCTCTATTTGCTTTTCTTGCAAACACCAACTCACAGCGCGTGTCAGCGCACTTCCAGGCCCTGCAACTTCGCTATTTCGTTTCAAAGCAAATCGCGTTCGGCTGGCCAAAACTCCGCGCTTCTTCCCGCATGCAACATTCGACTTCGGGCACACATGATGATTCGATCCCGATCTTCTTGCACACAAAATGCACGACTCCTCGGCCCGGAGACACGACCGACGCTGAACACAGGCGTACTTTCTCAAAACACACTTCGTGCAGCTTGTGGACCTTGACCGTAAGCGCATTGAGTGAAATTTCAGCGCGCAGTTGTGCTTGATTTGACCGCCCAAGTTCCCGGGTTATAAGAACCTGGTAGACCGAATTTGGTGTCCACTCAGATCGCGTTGAATTCAACACACAACAGTAACGGAGCGCCCAGTCCAAGCACACAGTAGTAGCTGGCCTACGCTTGTCGAAGCACTTCGGCGATCCATTGAATGGTCACTTTTTCCGATCGGAGGTTGACATGGTAGTCAAGTTGATTCGTGCCCAGTTCCTTTAGTGAGGTCCCGCTCATGTCTCATTGATTGTTGCTGGTATTCGGGACGATTGCATACCTTGCACCTCCTGCCTTCGGCCAAATTCTGGCCCGGCTTTGTGGTGTTTAAAGTCCCGGTCCCAATCTCAATCAATCGAAAGGAGCAATCAAATGAACGCAAGCAAAGGAGCACTGTATTTCCATCGTCTGTTCAGCGTGAAGGAACTTGGGTTCGGCAACCCGGAGCCTTTCGTTGGCCCACTCATTCGGGAATTTCTGAAGATCGGAGAGGCGGTGGCAGGCCGCTGGATCGAGATGCCAAATGCCATCCTGCTTTTCCAGATGGTGGAGGGAACGCCGGACTCGGGAGCCGTCTACCTCTACGACCGTCCGCAGCAGGTCTTCTACATGCTCTGCTTTGATGGGGAGGACGACCATCTCACCGTCGAGGACTTCAACCGTCTCCTGTCCGAGTACAACCTGCTTCGCTACGCGGAGCAGCCCAGCCTCGTCCAGTCACAGCCGCCGATGCTAGCGGTCCAATCCTATGAGGTGAGACGGCTTCTGATCGCATTACCCGAGATGTTCGACGTCACAGCCAAGAACTGCGCGTTCTTTACCTCGAAAGGCGGCTTGCGTTGGTATGACTGGCCCAGTCATGAGCAATCTCCCTTCCAAAGTGCGGGCTCGGCCTGAGCGACTCGGGCGGGCGATTTGACCGAGTTTTTGATCCGGGATAAACCATGTTCCGGCGAGGTGAAGAAATGAAGTCAAAGCTCGGAGCCAGCGGGGATATCGTGCGCGCCTACCGGGAGCTGTTCGTGAACAGGCTGGCGTACACAGTCCAATCTCCAACTGCCCACCCTGAGACAGGACGCCATTACTACTACCGCCCCAAGAGCAAAGAACAGCCGGTTCCTCTTTCGCTGGACACAATCCGGGGGCATCTTGAAGGCAAGCGAACGATTGGCCTCTATGCGATCAACCCGAAGACCCAGCGCTGCCGCTGGGTCGCCATTGACGCCGATTATGAGAATGCCCTCGAAGACCTGCTGAAGTTGCAGTGGGAGTTGCGGCAGGATGGTGTCGATGCCGCCCTGGAAAAGTCTCGACGCGGCGGACATCTCTGGATCTTTGGTGCGAAACCTCTGCTGGCAAGGGACTGCCAAGTTTACATCTACAACCTGGCCAGCCGCTTGAAGTTGCCGGTCAAAGTTGGGGGACTCGCGGACGGAATCGAAGTCTTTCCGAAACAGGACAAGCTACTGGCGGGAGAGTTTGGTAACGCGCTTCGTGGGCCGCTGGGAATTCATCGTGGCGCGAACAAGCGTTACTGGTTCTACAGCGCCGAGTACACGTTCGAAGACCAGATTGCCTATTTATCGCGCCTGAAGAAGATCAGCGAGGATGAGATGGCCCGCTTTGTTTGCGGCCTCGAAATGCCCCCCGGAGTTCGTCCCTCAGCCCAGGATTGAAGTGTCCTCGTACAAGCCAGCTTCTCGTGGGAAGTACCGCGAGTTTCGCATCCTCGACTATGTGAAAGCGAAGCGGAAGATGTCGCGCAACTATTGGACCCAGTGTCCGGCTTGCGCCCAACAAGGCCGGGACCGTAGCGAAGACAATCTGGCCATTTCCGTAGCCGATCCCAGGCTCTACAAGTGCTGGGCCGGATGCACCCGAGAAATGATCAGGGCCGCACTCGGTTGCCTGATTCGAAGAGCGAGCTAACGATGATGACACAACGAAAGAAAACTCTTCTCAATCCACAACAGATCACGGCCTTGCGAGGGTTGCGCCTACCCATGCAGGTTGTAAGCCGACTGCGGCAGGCGGGCATCTACTGTGAGCCCGCCGTCTCCATCGAGTACCGGCAAGGGACAAAGAAGTACGTCTTGCGTGGGCGGGAATCGGGTGGAGCTACAGCGCAAGTCGGAGCGTATTGCTGTTTCGTCGATCCGAGGGGCAATGCCTTCTCCTGGCTGGAACCGGTCAGCTCGGTCGGACGCAATAGTATCCACGCCATTGTGATCGAACCTGAACTGGTGCGCATTCATGCATGCCGTGACGAGAGCACGTATGCACTCCTGATTACCCGGCATCAGTTGCGGAGACACGACGATACGATCGCAAACGTCCAGCACTCGAAAATACGATTCTGTTTTACGGTGTCTACGGAACACTTGCGCTCGAACTCTGGGGAAAGGATAGTCAGCTCAGCGGATCGGTCCTGCCCGTTTTCCATACGAAGGGCGGTGATCAACTCCTTCTGCCCGCAGGTTTTGAGCAAGCGGCCCACAAAGTCATAGCGGCTACAAACTGCATTGGCTGCTCGCATTCCCATGTAGCAGAACGCCCGAACCCGCCAGATGTGGGAAGCACCGAAAGCAATGACCACTTCGAGGTCAAACAGGAGACAACGGCAACAAACGGAGGTGATCCATGTCCATTGAACGAATAGATCCCGCGCGACTGGTTGACGGAGTAAAGCTGCTTGCAACCACAGCCAGAAGCCTGAGGCTTGCCGCACAAGTGTTTCGCGACCTCCAACAATTCGCGGATACAAATTGGGACCGGGATTGCTATGCATGTTTCGATTGGGTCGCCCTCAGCCGTCGCATGTTCCGTCGAACGGGGCTTGCCCTTGAAGACCTGCACCGGAATTACCGGAAGGAATTTGAGAACACGCCCGGGGCCTGCGAATCGGTTGCATGGTGCCACGAGCAACTGCGAACATCATGGACCGCATTTGGTTTGAGCAGAGTGGACGGCCGCAGGAAATCACCGCTAGCTTGCACAGCATTCTGGCGCGGCTCGAATGTGCGCTCGATGCAACGGTAGCTCAGCATGAAGGCGATCCATCCCTCATAGGCTTGAGTATCGTGCAGGCTGTCCTGCAAAAACCCGCAACCAGCACCCAGATCCTGGCCGATCCATCGGCATCTTTCTGGATCAAGGATGCGCTTCGCGCCGCGCTCCCGCGCGATCCAGTGGACGCTGCCAATGACGCGCAGGTGTTGGCGCAAGTTCTCGATGCCCGGTGCGAGGAAATGCTGAAGACCTCCCTTTGCAAGATCCCAGGCAGTTCCAATGGTACGGGCGTGCAGGCAAAATCCACAGGATGAGGACAGAAGCGATTCGGCGTTCATCCGGGCCGATCGCACTTACGCCGTGCCCATGTATTGTTTTCGATTCTCCGTGCGTCATTCACTCATTTAACCCGGCCCGTGTGGTGCAAGCCAGACGGAGGCATTCTTATGGATGACCTCCTGTGGGAAGAGGAGAACTGTCCTTGCTGCGTCCTCTCTTTAATCGACAGTATTGAACATCGGCACCTTTGACCGTGTCATTCAGGGCACATCCGGCACCGTAACCGCAATTCTTCAAGGAGGCATCTCCATGCCCAAGAGCGTAAACAAAGTCATTCTGGTTGGAAATCTGGGTCAGGATCCAGAGGTGAAATACACACCCAGCGGCACGCCGGTTGCGAAGTTCAGTCTGGCCACCAATGAGCGATACAAAGACAAGAGCGGCGAGTGGCAGGACCGGGCCGAGTGGCACAACGTCATTGCATGGCAGCGTCTGGCCGAGATTGTGGGCGAGTACGTCAAAAAGGGATCCAAAGTCTATGTGGAAGGACGGCTGCAAACATCCAGTTGGGAAGACCGGCAGAGCGGCGACAAGAAGTATCGTACGGAAATTGTAGTCCGCGACCTTGTCCTTCTCGGCGGCGGAAACGGTGACACCAACGGTCCGTCCGGAGAGAACCGGCAGGGCAACGGCTTTGATCAACGCTACCAATCGGAAGAGCACGAAGAGACAGGTTTCAAGGACAGCGACATTCCGTTTTGAATGTCCCGGCAGGATAATTGCGTTTGTCTTGCCTGCGGAGGTCAATATGATCCGCCAATATGGCGCCCAGAGATTCTCTACAGGTCCACGAGGCAAGCGAATTGGCACAATACCCGTGGGGACCATTGTCTACATTCAGGATGGCATCAACCCGCTGCGGGGGCCCTGACCCGGCCCATTGTGTGCCGCGAGCCGTGGATCGTCGAGGCATGGCTGCCGCGCGACTATTCGAAATGGAATGCAACAACGCGGAGCTTCACCACCGTGCGGATTGCGGGCGGCCACCTCGCCACGGTGCGCAGCCTGCGAAACCGCCGCCGTGTGGCATTGGTGGCTGACTGGATTCTTCTCGAGTGCGTTGATGCCGGGCTTGAGCGCTTCTAAGGCACGAACGAGAACGAGGCAGGCATCCAATGGCAAAACCCATTTACCGGGAACACGAGCCGTATTTTTCCACCCTCACCAATCGGTACTACCCCACTTACGATGCTGCGTGGCACGACAGTCTTCGCAGCGGCGGCGGAACTGATACCGACTTCAATCTCTTTCTGGTTCATGCGGACGGCAGCACGGAATTCGTGTATTAGATTGCGACGCCTTCGAACGCTGGAGGAAGAATAGATGACTGTCACACAAGAACATTGGAATGCTTCCGAGGCAACTCGCCGGGGCGACGAAGACTGGCAGACCTCCCTTATGGCCGCCACAGAAGCTGTAGGGCTGCTGATTGTGAGCGGTTTGCGTCCACAGGAGCAGGCTCAACAGATTGGGAACTTTGCCGCAGCCGCGCCCGCCATGGCGGACTTGCTGGCCGAATGCATCCCCGGCGGTTTGTCTGAAGCGCGTTTTCCGCAATGGCAATCCGAGGTTCTGCGAGTGTTCGCGAATCTTGGAATCGCGGACAGTGTCGAAGCGCTCATTGCCACCCGGCTTCGAACCCACAGAATACGGTGAACCCACCTGACCCCCATAAGAGGCAACAATGACTTTCGAAACGAGCGCCAATCCCGAAACTCTAGAACTGGAGCAGCAGACGGCGAAAACTGCCATCCTTGCGGCCCGTCAGGAACTCGAAACTGCTGGAATTACGTTGGTCGTTATGAGCTTCGACGGATCTGGCGACGAAGGTATCAAACGAAGACATCAGGTGCTACAACTCCGATAGCTATGACTCTAACGAATCGGATCCCATCGCACACGATGCGTCAGAGCTTCAAGAGTACTTCGAAGCCCTAGTTCCGCATGGATACGAAATCGGCTGCGGAGGGTTTGGCGAAGTTGTCTTCGAAGTCCAGTCGGGCAAAATCACAATCACTATCACTCGCAATGATCGTTTCGAGGATTACTCAACGCAAAGCTACGAGGTCTGACCAAATGTCGCACCCCATCAAACATGCGCAAAACAGCGTCAGAAAATTCGGCGGCAAGGCGGAAGATTATCTTTCGGTTCACCACTGGTTCGACGAATCAAAAGCTTTCTTCCCGGACTTTCGCCATCGGGAGCTTCGTCACCATGCGGAGGGAATCTTTCTTTGCGAGAGGGTGTTCGGCATCGCCATTACCAATGGCGCAGGAGACACGGTCAGTTCGTTATATCGGCGAACAGCATGTAAAGGAAGATCTAGGACGAATTCCGACAGCCCAGGATTGGCTCGCTCAAATCCAACCCCAGCGATGGGCAGCACGATCTATTTTTTCGAGAGCGCACGTGCGGCACTCTCAATCAGGTCCGCAACTTCTTTGGGGTGCGACACATAAACGGCATGGCTCGCGCCAGCGACTTCGGTCGTCTGGCTGTGGGCCCGGATCGCATACCAGCGTTCAAGGTCGGGGTTGATGGCTCTATCTTTTGCGGCTACCAGCATCCAGCTCGGCTTACTTCTCCATGCAGCCGTGGTAATGGCAGCTTTGAAATTGTCAGCAAAGTTGAGCACCTGGGATCGCGCCATGAAATCGGCCTGCTCAGCAGGCACATCGGCTGCAAAGTACTCGTGAAATCGAGCGGGATCGAGATAAGTAAAACCGTCGGACGTCTTCTTTATCACATTAGATTTGCTGAGATCGCTCGGGAAGCGCTTTCCATCATCAGCTTCGTTCTCTCCCGCATCCGGCATATGAGCGGCGATGTACACCAACCCGGCAACGGATGGGTCCGTCCCCGCTTCGGTAATTACGGCTCCGCCGTAGCTATGGCCGACAAGAATAACCGGTCCGTTTTGCAGAGCGAGTACACGCCTGGTGGCAGCGACATCTTCTTTGAAGGTCGTCTCTGGTTCCTGGACTATGCTGACGTTATAGCCATCCTTGACAAGAATGTCGTAAACGCCTTTCCAGCCAGAACCATCTGCCCACGCACCATGGACGAGGACGACATTTTTGGCTTCATTTTTAACTTCGGGGTTCTGTGCATTTAAAGTTTGCGCGCTCCACAAGACTGTGGCACACAACATTGCTATGAATGTAGCGACTCGATTGACCATGACTATCTCCTTTTTTCTTCCTTGTTGAATTCTTAGCACGTTTTGCTTTCTTTTCTTACTGGATCTACACAATTCCTGCTGTCGCTGTAGGCCAGAAAAGCTGACCCACATTTCCCTTCTTTGTCGCGCGTTACTGCTCAGCCACACGCCAGCTTTTATCAGGGTCGTACTGCGTCATGAAACTGGCGATTTTTGCCGTTTCGAGGCCAAGGTTTTTTTCGTACACGATTCCATCGGGGCCGGCGATGAACGTTTGCACACCTGAGGAACGATACTCCGCGGGATAGGCTATGAAGGCGAAGCCGCCCGTCATCTTATCTTTAGAGAGATAGTTCTTCGCTCCTCCTGGCGCGTGTTTCCCTTGCGCCGTCAGGATTCGGAAGTAGTAGCCGTAATAAGGAACGGCGGGGTCAGTCGCTTGATCGGAAACGCCTGCGTTCACCAGCGCTTCCGGAAGAACTCCATCCGTTTTCCAGTCCAATCCGTTGTAGTCGCCTTTTACGCCAACAAAGCGCGTTGCATACGTGGGCGCCGAATCTGCATCGCGGGATATGGCAAGGTGTTCTTGCTGCGCCAGGACCAGCAGGCGAAACGCCCCTATGGTCATTGCTTCATTCTGGCCGATTCGGCGAAACATGATCTCGTTTAGGCCGTTCCCTGAATCAAAATGCCATCTGCCGTTCTCGGTCACCAGAGGAATGGGAAATGGCCAGTTCTCAGCGCCGACATACAGAACCAGAGTTTTGTCTGGCTCCCGTATCAGGCGATGCATTTGCTGATATTCCCGGACAAACCCATCGCGTTCGAGCTTGTCCTCAAAATCGTCGGTCGAGGAGGTGACCTCCTTTCCTGCGCCAAGAATAGCCTGCAGCGACTGCTCATCGTTACTCTGGACAGCCTGGAACAGAGCGATACTGGCCTCTTCTGCGGAAGAGAATGTCTTTGGCGTCGGTTGTTGTGCGAAACTCAGGCGAGCGTAGCCCAACATCACGAGCGGAAAAACGATTGACGCCATCATCCAGATTAGTTTTGGTCTAACTTTTATATTCGTAGTCATAAGTCCATCTCCAATTCCTTAAAATTTCTATGCAACAAAGCAGGAGAATTACCTGTGGCCTCCGCCGCTGTGTCCCCCGCCACCATGAAAACCGCCTCCGCCGTGAAATCCACCTGCGCTGTGGGAGCCTCCGCCCAGACTCGACTGTCCGCGAGAAGACATTCCTCTCACAGCGCCACCATGATCAAAGCCGCTGAAAGCGCCGGAGTGTAACCCAGGCTGATGACCTACCGCAGACGGTCCGTGAACTGTTGGCCCGTGTTCCGGGCCAGCATGAAAGCCCTGACCTCCACGATTCAGACCAACCGGACCATGGCCAAAATCGGGTCGGCGATAGTTGAAGCCGCCGCGGCCGCGACTGAACGCATCGTGGTTGAAAAACGTTCTGCTGTGGGATTCAAAGTGGCGGTGATCAAAAAGAATGTCGTGGTGACGCCAGTCAGAGTCCCAGTGGTGCCATCCCCAACCGAATCCGCCAAAGAAGCCAACACCAAAACCAAGGCCGAATCCAATTCCTGGGCCGCCAAGAAATAGTCCCGGATAGTCATACCAGCCTGGCCACACTCCTATGGGCGCTCCATACACGAGCCAAGGGTCATACTCTGGAACGTAAACGATCTGAGGGTCAGCAGGCTCAATCACAATTGTCTGCCCTTGCTGTGAGACGTTCTCTTGCGATGTGCTCTGTAAATTCCCAGCCTTCTGTGCGTGTTGACGCATCACTTGCACAGCGTTCATCACATCCTGCGGCTGATTGACGTACGCATCTCCAAGAGATGAAGTCCAGGAAAGATTCTTGTCCATGTTTCCTAGCACCGACGGAAATTCCGCAAGAGCTTTGATACTCGGGTCCCAGGGCTGTTTGTCGACTTCCTGGCCCAGTTGGTCTCCCTTGAGATTTGGGTTCTGCTGTAGCCAGCGATCTGCTTCCACAATCTGATCGGGATAAGTTGCGCCTGCCAGGATCTGTGCGACCAGGCCGTCTGGATACAATGCAATCGGCGCTACCAGTTGCTGCAACTGGGCCGGAGTCTGCTTCGCGTCCAGGACCGGCACCTGTGCGGGTTGGTCACTTTGATAAGCAAGCGCGGCCGGCGCCGTGGTGGTGAATACAAGACAAGATAAAAGCAATACAGATAAATTTTGCTTTAAATGTTTCATAACTACTTCTCCTGGTGGCGTGACTGCCCCATGGCAGTAGCCACCGCAATAACACACGGGCATTGCAGATGGTCACATTGGCACGCGATTTCTACGTCCTCACGTCCTCTGGCCCGGCAAACATCTCCGCAATATTCGTCTTCGCCCTGCACATCGCAAAGGCATGTGATCTGCCCACATTTTTTTGACGTTGGCCTCATCATTCAAAGCTCCTTGCTTCAACTTTCAACTTCCATCCGGTTCAGTTCAATTCTCTGACTGCACTACCGGCACCGTAATGCTTTCAGGCTGCGGCTGACTGTGTACCAGCACTTTGACTTCGACGCGGCGATTCAACGCCCGGCTATGCGAGTCAGTGTTGGGAGCGTCGGGATGGGTTGAGCCATAGCCAACCGGAGTCACAATGCGCCGTACGGGTATGTCTTTGTTCTCTTCCAAATACCGTGTCACCGCCGCAGCCCGCTCCTCGCTGAGCTTCTGATTCAATTCGCTTGAGCCTGAAGCAGAGGCATATCCGCTGACCTCGATCACATAGCCGTCGATAGATGTCGCAACGCT
>DASXGZ010000037.1:0-162920 GCA_036488825.1 Candidatus Angelobacter sp. | reverse complement strand
GTGGATGAGTCGATTGTGAAATCGGCATCCCAGGGGATTTCCGCGGGATGCGGCGTGCGTGTTCTGGCCGGCGAGCGGACTGGCTATGCCTACACGGACGATCTGGCGCCGGAAAAAATTATGCGAGCAGCGCGGACAGCGGCCCTGATTGCACGCGGCCCAGCGAAGAGCCCTGTGGAAGGGTTCAAAGAAAATTTAAATCACCATCTTTATCCAATAGCGTCGCCTTCCGCCGATGCTGACATCTCCGCCAAGCTGGAATTGGTGATGCGCGCAGACCGCGCCGCGCGGGCGTATGATCCGCGCATTGTGCAGGTCCGCAGCGGATACTTTGACGAATTGCGACAGATTCTGGTGATCGGGTCTGACGGGACTTTTGCTTCGGACGTCCAGCCGATGGCGCGCTTCAACGTGAGCTGCATCGCGAAATCTCCGGAGAGCTCTGCTAAAGGCAATGCAGGCGGCGGCGGACGCGTGGGCATCGACTATTTTCTCACCGAGAAAACACCGGAACACTTTGCCCATGACGCTGCACGGCAGGCCATTATTCAGCTTGACGCGGTTGAAGCTCCGGCGGGCGAAATGGAAGTTGTGCTGGGACCCGGCTGGCCGGGAATTCTGCTGCATGAAGCCATTGGCCACGGACTGGAAGCTGATTTCAATCGCAAAGGCACATCGGCTTTCTCCGGAATGCTGGGCAAACGCGTTGCTTCAGACAAATGCACGGTTGTAGATAACGGCACGCTGCCTTCGCGTCGCGGCTCCATCAACGTGGATGACGAGGGTTCACCGACGCAAAATACTGTGCTGATCGAGAAAGGCATTCTGAAGGGCTACCTGAGTGACAAGCTTTCCGCGCGGCTGATGGGAATGCCCGATACCGGCAATGGCCGCAGAGAAAGCTATGAACACATCCCGATGCCGCGCATGACCAACACCTACATGCTTGCGGGAGATGATTCGCCGGAAGACATTATTCGTTCAGTAAAGCGCGGCGTGTATGCGGTGAACTTTGGCGGCGGGCAGGTGGACATTACGAACGGAAAATTTGTCTTCTCCGCGTCTGAAGCTTACATGATTGAGAATGGCCAGGTCACGGCGCCGCTCAAGAACTGCACGCTGATTGGCAACGGTCCGGACGCGCTGACGAAAGTTTCCATGGTGGGCAACGATTTGCAACTCGACGAAGGCGTGGGGACATGCGGCAAAGATGGACAGTCCGTTCCCGTTGGCGTTGGCATTCCCACACTTAAGCTGGACAGCATGACCGTAGGCGGTACCGCGCGATGAAAGCTGCCGCGAGACACGAATCCTGATGGCCACACATACGCAAACAGTTGGCGGAGTTGACGCAGATCTGCGCGATCTGGCGGCGGACGTTGTTTCCCGCGCAACAAAAGCAGGCGCAACCGCAGCAGAAGCCGTGGTGCGCGAAGGCTCAGAGTTTTCCACGGTTTTGCGGCTGGGCGAAGTGGAGACGCTGAAGGAATCAGGCTCTCGCGCCATTGGCCTGCGGGTATTTCTAGGCCAGCGCGCCGCCAGCACATATTCCAGTGACTTTTCTGAAGATGGCATTGAGCGGCTGATCAAAGGCGCAGTAGAGTTGGCGCGTGTCACCTCAGAAGATGTTTATTCGGGCATTCCAGAGCCGGGCCAACTTGGTTCCGTTGCGGGCGACCTCAAGCTTTACTATGACGATGTTTACTCGCTTCCTCCGGAAGAGCGCATTGATTACGCGCGCCGCGCGGAGCGCGCTGCGCTGGATGCCGATCCGCGCATGAAGAATTCTGATGGCGGCTCTTTTGACGCAGCCATCAGCCACAAGGTACTGGCCAACTCGCACGGCTTTGTGGGCGAGTTTCGGCGGTCTTACTGCGCGGTTTCCGCCGCGCCCATTGCGCAGGACGAAAACGGCAACATGCAGCGCGACTCCTGGTTTTCCCTGGCGCGCACCATGAGCAAATTGGAATCTCCTGAATCTGTGGGACGTGAAGCTGCGCGCCGCACGCTACGCCGTCTAGGCGCACGCAAGATTGCTTCCACGCAGGTTCCGATTGTGCTTGATCCAATTGTGGCGGGCTCGATTCTGGACAACATCTTTGACGCCGTGAACGGCGACGCGATCTACCGGCACTCTTCTTTCCTGACCAACAAACTGGGAGAGAAAGTTGCGGCAAGCAACATCAACGTTATTGATGACGGCACAATTCCGGGCGGCTTTGGCACAGAGCCGTTTGACGGTGAAGGCGTCCCGACGCGGCGGACCGTGGTGATTGAGAACGGAGTGCTGAAGTCTTATCTGCTCAACACCTACACAGCAAAAAAACTGGGGCTGCAAACTACCGGGAATGCTTCGCGCGGTCTGGCGGGAACGCCGGGAATTGGCGCAGGAAATTTCTTTCTGCAAAAAGGGGAGCGCACGCCGCAGCAAATCATTGGGGACATCAAGCAGGGGCTTTACGTGTTTCAGTTTCTCGGCTTTGGCGTGAACATGGTTACGGGCGATTTTTCCCGCGGCGTAAGCGGCGTGTGGATTGAAAATGGCGAGCTCACATATCCTGTGGAAGAGGTCACCGTTGCCGGCAATCTCAAAGACATGCTGAACAACATTTCTGAAATTGGTAATGACCTGGAATTTCGAGGTTCCATTGCATCTCCAACTTTGCGGATTGATGGCATGATGGTGGCCGGCGAATAAAGCAAATCGTTTGGAGCGTAGCGACATAAATATTAGAATTCCGGCATGGCTGAGCCCGATCAAGATCCGGTATTTTCTCCGCAAGGCAATCAGACCGAAACCAGAAGCTGGATTCCCATGGCTGCCGGTGGCATCTTTGTTGTGGTGCTGCTGATTGGCCTGGTGTTTCTCACGCGCAGCCAACGGCCCGCCAACACCAGCCCTTCAGATCCCAATCTGGCAAAGCTGAAAGTTTCTGACCTGCACATGGCCACGGCGGAAAACTTTGCCGGCAGCTCCGTAACTTATATCGAAGGCAAAATTGCGAACACTACTGACCGCAAAGTAAACGCTGCCAGCGTTCAAGTGATGTTCAAAAACTCGCTGGGCGAAATTGCTCAGAAAGATACGCTGCCTGTGACGGTCCTGCTGCCTAACGTTCCCTACATTGATTACGGCCCTATTGATCGCGCTCCGCTTGCTCCAGGACAGACTCGCGATTTCCGGCTCACGCTGGAACATGTGACCACTGACTGGGACGGCCAGGTGCCGACGGTCAGGGTGGTGAGCATCGGGTATTAGTTTTTGAGCAATTGGCAGTTAGCAATTAGCCAAAACTCAAACCGCCACGGACGCAAAGATCGCAAAGGAATTGCGATGCCCAAACCCTTTCTGCATACTTCGCGTCCTTTGCGGTAAAAATGCTTTTGCCATCTGCTAATTGCCAATTGCTTTCTGCCAGCGAATAGCGATCCCTCGCTGCGCTTCGGGATTTCAGAACCATCCCTGATTTCAAAAACACTCATGCTTTACAATCTCTTTGATGGCAGAAGCCAAACCAATCCGGCTAACGGAGCAGGTAAAAGCTGCGGGTTGAGCAAGCAAGCTGAGTCCGGCGGCGCTGGACACGGTGCTTGGGAAATTAGCCCGGCAGCATGACCCAAACGTTCTGGTTGGCTTTGACACAGCCGACGACGCGGGGGTGTATAAAATTTCCGCCACACAGGCGCTGGTGCAGACGGTTGATTTCTTCACTCCCATCGTCGACGACCCATACACCTTCGGTCAGATCGCTGCCACCAATTCCCTGAGTGACGTTTACGCCATGGGCGGACGCCCCATCAGCGCGCTGGCCATCGTCTGCTTCCCGGACAAGGGCGACCTCAACGTGCTGCAGCAGATCCTTGCCGGCGGCCTCTCCAAGATGATGGAAGCCAACTGCACGGTCATCGGCGGCCATAGCGTGCGCGATCCGGAGATCAAGTTCGGCTATGCCGTCACGGGAATGATCCATCCGGAAAAGGTTTGGACCAACTCCAACGCCCAGGTGCTTGACGCGCTCGTTCTCACCAAAGCCCTGGGAACAGGGGTGATCTCCACGGCCATCAAGCAGGGCAAGGCGCAGCAATCCTGGATTGACGCTGCCACGGCATCCATGACCACGCTCAACTCCCGCGCCGCAGAGGTGGCCACGTCCGGCAGGTTTGCTGTGCATGCCGCCACTGACGTTACCGGCTTTGGACTCATCGGGCATGCCCGAGAGCTGGCTGCGGGCAGCGGCGTCTCGCTGCGCATCTACTCCGGTAAAATTCCCGTGCTGGAAGGCGCGCTCGACTGCGTCCGCGCCGGCCTGGTTCCCGGCGGCCTCAAGAACAATCGTGACTTCGCCGAATGCATGGTCAGCTACGGCCACGCTGTGCCGGAAGAAATTCGGACCATCCTTTTCGATCCCCAGACCGCTGGCGGCCTGCTGCTCTCCGTCGCCCGCGCCGACGCCGCTCCCCTGCTCCAGGCTTTAATCAGCGCAGG
Organism: Candidatus Angelobacter sp.; assembly: GCA_036488825.1. Lineage (GTDB taxonomy): Bacteria > Acidobacteriota > Terriglobia > Terriglobales > Acidobacteriaceae > Angelobacter. Next base: position 158,434 of record DASXGZ010000037.1, on the reverse strand, counting down.
CGTTCCCGCCATGGAAATTGGAGAAGTGCTGCCACCAGGGAAGCCGCTGATACAAGTGGTGTGAGGGGCGCTGTGATGGCCGCTGGCTTAGCTGGATTCTAGAATTACGATCCGGTTGAAATGTCGGCAGGGATGAATTCCACTGAGCATAGAGCATCCAGGCCGAGGTCTGGAAAGCTATTGGAAAGATCCATAAAACTGAAAACCGACTCACCCAGATTCCTGAGTTTCGGGCTCATAACAGGCTCGTCGACCACTATAGCGGACCGCACCGCCCAAGGTACCATTCCATCAAATTCCGCCCAGACTAGGATGGCTGATAAGTTGTTTCTAACCCAGAGAACTCGATTCTGATGCTTTTCTATGATCGACTTGTTGTGCGACTTCGATTCCGTGAGAGCCCTGAGTTCCGAAGCTAACTCGAATGGAGTTCTCGCGAACGCTAGGTTCTTGCACTCTAGGACGTAGATTGTGCGCGTCATCGTATTGAACACGAGAACGTCAATGTCGCCGGGTGGTTGGAGAGCCTTGCTGCCAAAACCCACCTTCTTGACGCGTCGTTTCACCAACATTCCCGGGATGTTGAAGAAGCGGTCTGCTACTGCGTCATTGAGCACTTCTCCTTCACGATTCGCGTGACGACTGACAAGGGCCTTCATTTCATTGCTAACAGCCTGTAGTCGCCCACCGAAACAGGTTTGAAGAAGATACCGCTGCGCATCCCTCATATGTCGATGACCCCAAATGATCCATGTCTCGTCTAACTCTTCTACAACGAACGGCCTCCGAAGATAAGAGAGGCGTCTTCCAAAACGCCAAGGGTAAACATCTTCACGGGTGTACCCCTTTTCATCTGGGAAGAAACTTTTACGCGAGCGGCTCAAGAACATTTCTAACGCTGTGCGGACCTTCTGCTCGTCCCATCCAACACGTTGCGCGAATGTTGTGACGACGTCCCCATATTTCATTCTTACAATAGGCGGGTTCCGCAATCCTGTTTCAATCCCGACAGTGAGGAGTTCCAAAAGATCCGATAGCGGAAACCCGAACTCTGCCTCTGTCGCTAGCTCCACCTGACTGCGCCAATCCTCGTCTACATCAAGGGGATTATCCAAATTCCGCAAAAAACGCTTCGCTGCCGTCGCCACTTGGGAAGCGGCAAAGAGATCTCTGTAGTTGTCCATCGCCGCTCGATATTGATCCGGGCTGAATCCTAGCCGACCGGCTCCCAGCATCGCCACTTCGATTTTGGCGATGTTGAAGTGCACTATATCACTCACCATGCCGTATCCGGCAATGACTGCCGCACGAGCTAACAGCGCATCGTAGACGCTCAAACTCATTGTGCGCAGTCCGGACGGTGGTTGCGCCGAAACATACTCAATCAGGAACCTTCCTGCGACTGCCGCTTCGGACGAATCAGAAAGGTCTTTCGATGTATCCTGCAGGAATTCCGGCGACTGACCGAAACATTCGATACGGGTGGCCATCGTCAGGCGTGAATTTGCAGCGGCACTGACATTAGACTCGTGACGCTCAACGAGCCATCCAAGGAGCCCGTCCGGTGAGAGTGATGCGACGATCGAAGTGAACTCGCGGTAGCAAAATGTGACAATGTCATTGATGACCTTGGGGACACGCGCTTCTTCGATGGAACCTACTTCGAAATGTTGATCCTTCCGAAAGTGCTCTCCGATTGGATCAAGCAGCGCGTTCTTGTCCACTTCCTGCACACGGCGCGGATTTGGAAGCCCCCTCCGATCGAGCTGGGGCACCTGCTCAAGACTCAGATAGAAAACCTTCTTCTTCAAGCCCAGTGGCGCAAAACGATCTAACGTCTCTTCGAGCGATGTGTCACGCAATTGGCGCGAGACGTGAAGAGGAGCCAAGTTTCGAATTGCTAAGAGAAGTTCCCGAATGAACAGTCTTTCACCCGCGTTATCAGACCCAGAGAGCATTTCAATGATTCCACGCGAGAGCCGGAGAATGATGACCCCTTCACCTGCTGAGGCCTCTGAGGTTACCAGTGTCTCGTTTGCCTCGGTATCGCCAGCATCCTGGCTCTCGTGGGCTTCGTCTTCTGCCCAGTCCAACTTAACAATGACACGGAGAAACTTATGGGTACCAGAGAGATGCTGTAAAGCTGGCCGAATCGCCGACTCGAATTGCCAAATCCAATACGCGAGCGCATCGATGTATTCGCCATACAGATTCCATTCGTTACGAGGAATGCGGCCATTTGGCCCAGTAACCCATACAGCCAAGGGAAGGTTCTCTACGAGAAGAGCACGTTGAGATCCCAGGCGTTCAGAGGGCACATAAATGGGCACGTCAGCGTTATGCAAGCATGTAACTTCGGTGAGCCGGTTCGGCTCGTATGATGAAACGCCATGCCAGTCCCGTTCTCGGTAGACCTCCCGCCTTAGGTTTCCTGCGCCGCCCGGTGTCATCCAGATCATATTCGGACGAAAATCATCGCTAGCGTAGTAAGTGTAACGATTCGTCCGATATACCGCATATTCATCTAGCACTCCTGTCGGAATGATCTTGGCATATCTGCGAATCGTCTCTTTGCTTTTGGCGAATTGCCATAAAATCAGATCCTTTCCACCTTCGAGTAAACATAGTGTGCATAGATCGCAAGCGCTTATTGGAAGACCTGTAATATCAGGGCCGCCAAATCCAAACGTAGCAAAACGGCCCATGGTCTGAATGACCACCAAGGCGAAGATGTCATTGATTGTTTGTGGATGCTTTGTGTAAACATCCTGCACAATCTGGCTCAAACGAGCGTTTACCAATGTGGGCAGGTCGTGAGTCTTCCAGACGCCAAAAGGTTCATTTCGGTCGTAGTCCTCAAGGGAGTCTGAAACCAGCAGGCAATAGGTTAGCTTGTCGGTATCCAGCGAAAAGTAGCCGTCATGGGCGACCGTCGGAGCGTTGTCCCAAGCTGGGACAGCCAAATCAAGTGCATCGCAATTAATGTAGCTGAGATGCTCATGAACAGCCTGCCAAGTTGCGCTCCCGCAACGGCTGGCGAGTTCATTCTCGACTCCGCGGTCTTGTGCGATGGCAATCAGCGAATTCCGCAACGCCGGTAAAAGCTCCGTGGGCGATGCGACCACGATGCCCGTGCTTCCCGCCACGAGCGGACGCCGGGATAGGACACCCAACACCTGCAGTTCGTCCTCGTGTGGCAAATCGTCTGCAGCGACAGTGATTGGTGCCAAGCAATTTGTTAATAGACCGTTGCTGCGGAGAAAATGTTCGAACTCAGCATGGCTCAAGCGGACGGATGCTTTGAGTTGGGCTAGCCGTGTTCCAACAGGAACAACAATCTTTTCATCGCCGTTTGTGCTCAGATCGGGATTTCTCTCCACACCCCCTAGCCTGCATATGCGGTCGCTGAGCGCCAAGGTGCCGTGAATCAATTGGGCGGCGGTTCGTACGAACGACGCATCTGGAAAGGCGTCCCGGTGCAAAAAAATTGCTTCCATGATCCTCTTTAAGACGAATGTCGCGTGCTCTGTAATACCAGGCAAAACCCAGTACGAACCGCCATGAAAGACAATTTCTTCACAAAATACATTGTCGAAAGGATCTTCGGCGTGAGCGATACTTTGAAGAGCTTCACAATTGCAGAGCGGACCGAGCACATGGGGAGCAACCTTGCGCGACCGCTTTGACTTGCCGGCGGCAACTATGTAAGCGAATGCCTCTAGGCGAACGACCCGCTCTGCATTCTCTGGCAACAACTGCAATCCACCGATAGCTGATAACAGATCCATGCGGTCAAAGCGCGAGATCACATCTTCGAGTGCCTGAATGTCCGATAACGGAGTATCTGCAGGTTCTGTTTTCTTACTCACTTGGCGCTCCGATGCCTGCTGCAACCCTGCCACGCAAATCTTTGGAGCGGCGAGGTATTAGGTCAGTGTACCAATTCGTCATTGATTGGGCGAAGAAAATAGCTATACTCCAACAGCACCTCAGGGTGTGAAGTTGTACGAAGATCTTTGAAAAAATAGCCATTGGCTCTTAGCCATTAGCCTTTAGTCAAAGCCCAACCCACGCCAAATGGGGATGAGATGGGAAGGCATGGTGTAACTCATTTGCTATCAACATCGGCTGATGGGGACACATGGGGAGGAATCCTGTAAACCCTTTAGAAATGGGGATGACGGGAGGGGTAGGGGTGCACCCCACCAAAATCGCTGAAACCCGCGCTAATCTGGGATGACCTGGGTTGCAGTGGGATGACCGGGGGAGGGGGAGGGGAGGCAATTTGGTAAATGGGTAATTTGGTAATTGTGTAATTGAAGCAAAAGCTTACCGCTGATAAACGCGGATTATGCGGATCAGGACAGGAAAAATGCGGAACGGCTTCGCCAATTTAGATCGTTCGGCTCCCGGCTACGCCGCTCCCCTTCGACTTCGCTCAGGGCTTCCGCCTACGGCCTTGGCAAAAACGATGACAGGTTGAGGCGCGACGGTTATCGCGCCAGCGCAACTTTATCCACCCCAACGTCCAACTCCCTTTCCCATCAACCCCCATGGCCCTCGGTAATGCACTGATTCCCTGCAACTAAAGCTATGCTTGCTCCAGCAGAAGTAACGGGAGTTTTGCCTTATGAAGAACCGCCTGGCCGCCAAAGTCCTGATATCCGCCGCCGCCGTTTTTGTGATGGTGTTTGCCCTGGGTTACAACCTTGCCGCGCAGACGCGCAACTCGCAGCGCACACAGGTTGCCATGGCCGGCTCGGCCCACAAAGACCTGAATGCCACGCTGGTTGACCTGGACCGCGTTGGGCAGGCCACGCAGAATGACATCGCCAACCTGCACGTGGAAAGGTGGAAGGCGGGCTGGAAGTCCGGTTTTCTGAAAGATAGCGCGACCAAAGAGCAGGCCCAGCAGGCCGCGGGATCATTACAGCGCAACCTGGCAAACGCCCTCCCCGGGCTGATCCATGACGTACAGAGTTCCCGCGGCAGCGTTTCCGCCACCTTTAAGCTCTATGACGACGTTAGCCTGGTCTGTGAAGCCGTGGACTCGCTGATTTCATCGAGCGATGCCGCCGGCAAAAAGGGTGACGCCGCGCCGCTGGTGGAAGACTACTCCGCGCTGGCGCGCGTCCGCCGCTCGCTTTCCAATTACATTCAGCAGGCTTCCGCCACGCTGGAAACCAAAGGAGGCAGAGCGTCCTATGCTTTAGTTGCGCCGCCGCCGCTGCCGACTGCTTCTCATCAGCCGGTTTCGCAGCAGGCATATTCGCAGCCAGTGTCTCAGCGTTCATATGCGCAGCAGCAGGCTGCTCCGCAGATGGCTGCCTCCGCCCAGCCGCAGGTGATTACCGACAGTCAGGGCGTGAAAAAGATCATCATCGATGACACGATTCCGGAAAAGAAGCAGCCCGCGCCGGTAAGGAAAAAGCCCGTCACGCTGACCAATCTGGAATAAGCTTTCCGCCAGAAACTGCTTTGGAGCAGTCGCTTCAACCATCAGACTTGACGTCATGCGCGCCGCCCAGCCGCTAACAATCCCGGCGCGTAGCTGTCTATTATTGGGTTGAGAACGCCCGAAAGCTGCTTTCCTTGCCAACTCTGGGCTATGGGAAAATCTGTAACCAGATTACAATGAAGCACATCATTCATTCTGTACTGATTTGAGAAAACCATGTCTTCATTGCCTTTTCCGATTGCCGCGTTTTTTGCCGGAATCGTCTCTTTCCTCTCGCCCTGCGTGCTGCCCCTGGTCCCCGGCTATATCTCACTGATCTCCGGCGCCAGCGTTGAGGAATTGCAGTCAAAAGACCGCAAGATATTGAATACAGTGCTGTTGCACTCGCTCATGTTCATTCTGGGCTTTATGGTGGTTTTTGTGATGCTGGGCGCGGCGGCCACCAGCATAGGGCAACTGGTAAAGGAATATAAAAAGTGGCTGACGATTGCGGCCGGCGCGGCGATCATCATTTTTGGGCTGCACCTGACCGGTATTATCAAAATCAAGGCCCTTTATGCCGATAAGCGGCTGCACTCGGTGAAAGGCGGCAAGTCGCCCATCGGGGCATTTGTGGTTGGCTTTGCCTTTGCCTTTGGCTGGACGCCGTGCCTTGGCCCTATCCTTTCCACCATCCTTGGCTTTGCCGCTTCTGCTGAGACTGTAACCAAGGGCGTGCTTTTGCTGTGGATTTATTCGCTCGGCCTGGCAGTGCCTTTTCTGCTGACGTCGCTGGGCATTGACCGCTTTTTGAGTTTTTATGGGCGTTTCCGCAAGCATCTGCACACGCTGGAAGTGGTTAGCGGAGTATTTCTGATGGTGCTGGGCGTGCTCATTCTTACCCGGCGCTTTACCCTGCTTTCCAGCTATCTTGGATTTTTAAACCGCTTTACCTGGTGAGGAAATTGTTGTGAATAAGAATGTCATCTTTATACTTTGTGTTGTCATAGGTGTTACCGCTCTCCTGCTGGTAGGCAAGCGCGCCAGCAAACCGCCTGATTCCGCGGTGAACGGCAGCGCGCAAAATGCTGGGCCGGTGCATGGGCCCGGCGATCCGGCTAAAGGTTCCGTGGCGCCGGTGTTTGAACTTAAAAGCATTCCTGACAATAAGGACGTCCAGCTTGCCTCTTTTCATGGCAAAGCCGTGTTGCTGAACTTCTGGGCCACCTGGTGCGGTCCGTGCAAAATTGAGATGCCCTGGCTGGTGGACCTGCAAAAGAAATACGGTCCGCAAGGCCTGCAAATTGTGGGCGTGGCCATGGACGATACCGATAACAAAGAGATTGCCGATTTCGCGCACAAGATGGGCGTGAATTATGTTGTCCTGAAAGGGACTGAAAAAGTCGGCGACCTTTATGGTGGTGTCAGCGGTCTGCCGCTTACCTTTTATCTTGATCGCTCTGGCAAAGTAGTTGATGAAACCATGGGTCTGGCCAGCGAGTCTGTGATTGAAGATGCCGTCAAGAAGGCATTAGCCGGAAGCTAAAGCAAGCGCAGGAGCGGAATGAAACTTTACCGTCTATTCTTTGTCTTGGGTGTTTTTCTGTTGAGCGGCGCGTTGCTGTGCGCGCAGGAGTCGCTGGCGCCGCAGGGTCGCGTCTTTGTCGACTTTGTTTCCGCCAGCAAACCCGTGGTTTCTCCCGGACACTCCACCCCTGTTCAATTTACCTTTCACGTGGAAAATCCATACCATATCAATTCCAGCCAGCCGCTTGTGCCTGAGTTGATTCCAACACAAATTCATTTCTCTCTGCCCGGAGAAGTTGCCATTGGCCGGATGCAATATCCTGCTGGAAAGCTGATGAGCTTTCCCTTTGATCCCAGCACCAAGCTTAGTGTTTATTCCGGTGACCTGGTCATCCGCGGAATGGTAGTTGCACCGGCAGCGGCTTCAGCCGGGACCTATACCATCCATGGTGAGTTGAAATATCAGGCGTGCGACAACAATGCCTGTTATCCACCTAAAAAGCTGCCGTTCACCTTTAATGTGAACGTCGGCAACAAGGGAAAGAGTACGCCCAAGGCGCGTCCCACGGCGACCAGCCCGCACATTCATAATTGAGCAATCAGCAGTCGGCCATTAGCTGTGACTAAAGACCAGGGCATTGCTCAATTCAACATGCAAATAGTGTTTTCTTAATTAGGATTTCTTCGGAAAGCAGAGCGATCAAGCTGAAGACAAAAGCTAATTGCTAATGGCCATTTGCCAACTGCTTGTCTAAAGCCTGATTCCCCGCACTTCATTGATTTCCGGAAGCTGCGCAATTTCCTGCAATACTTCTTCCGGCGCTGGAGAATCCACCTGGACCACGGCAATCGCCTCTGCGCCATGCTGCTCGCCACTGCGGCCAAGAGCAAAGTTGCCGATGTTCACGCCATGCCGCCCCAGTAGTGTGCCAATTTTCCCCACCACTCCCGGAACGTCGCGATTGCGCATATAAATCAGGTTGCCGCCAAGAGGCACTTCAATATCAATCGCATCCACGCCCAGCAGCCGCAGTGAACTTCCGTGGAAAACGCCTCCGCGCACCTGGCGTTCGTCCAGAGTTGTTTTTAGCAGCAGCGTGATCACGTCCGTGGAGCTCCCGCTGGCGCTTTCCGGTTTCTTGCCTTCGTGGATCTGTATACCGCGCTCCTGCGCAATGGCCGCCGCGTTGACCACGTTTGTTCGTTTGGCAATGCGCTGGTTCAGCACTCCCTGAATTGCGGCATTGCGAATCAGCTCCGTGTTCCACTCGGCAAGCCGCCCTGTATATCGGATTGAGATCTCCTGAATCGAGCCTGCCGTCGCAACCATGTTTGAGAGGAACGCTCCCAGCTTTTCCGCCAGCGCGATATACGGCTGCATCTGCGTATACTGCTGGTGGTCAATGGACGGCATGTTGACTGCATTTTGAATCACGCCGCGTTTCAGGTATTCGCGCACCTGGCTGGCAATCTGCACGCCCACCGCGTCCTGTGCTTCATTGGTTGAGCCGGCAATGTGCGGCGTTGCAATTACATTCTCCAGCGTCAGCAGCGGAGAATTCTTCGGCGGCTCTGCCGTAAAAACATCCAGCGCAATCCCGCCAACCTGCTTATTGGCCAGTGCTGACGCTACCGCAGCTTCGTCGACCAGTTCTCCTCGCGCACAATTGATAATGCGCACGCCTTTCTTCATTCGCGCCAGCGACTTCTCATTGATCATGCCGGTGGTTTGTTGCGTCAGCCCAACGTGCAGCGTTAAATAGTCAGCGGCCGTGAACACCTGCTCCAGTTCAGCCAGTTGTATTCCTTGCTCACGCGCCAGTGACGCTGATACGAACGGATCATGCGCCAGAACTTTCATGTCAAACGCCCGCGCCCGCCGCGCTACTTCCATCCCAATGCGGCCCAGCCCAATGATGCCCAGAGTCTTGCCCCGCAGCTCCGTGCCTTGCAGTGATTTCTTTTCCCACTTGCCCGCGCGTGTTGTGGCATCAGCACGGCATAGGTGCCGGGCCAGTGCGAGCATCATTGCGATGGTGTGTTCCGCCACGGCTACTGCGTTTGCTCCGGGCGTGTTCATAACGGCTATGCCGGCCTTGGTGGCTGCTTCCAAGTCAATATTGTCCACGCCCACGCCGGCGCGGCCAATAACGCGCAGCTTCCTCGCGCTGCGCAGGATCTCCGCATTCACGTCCACTGCTGAACGCACAATCAGCGCGTCAGCATCGGGCAATGCCATCTCCAGTCCGTCAGAAAGCTGATCATGCGTCAGAACGGTCCAATCTGCTTCGTCTTTCAAGAGCTGCACGGCATTCGCGGCGATTTTTTCTGCGATTACGATCTTCATTTTTTCCACTATCGCGCCGCCACTGCAGGCTGAGTTGACTCCGCATAAATCTGCTGCGCCGCTCGCAGCCCAGCGCCCAATTCCACTGGTTGTCCCATCTCAGCCAGCACCTGCTCCAGCGCGCCGATAGCCGCGATGGTGTCCAGATAGTCGTAATAGCCAAGGTGCGCGATGCGGATCATCTGGCCCTTCATTTCGCCCTGTCCGTTGGCGATGATTGCGCCAAAGTGATTGCGGAAGGCCTTCACAATGTCGCTGGAATCAACGCCGTCTGGCGAAGCAATGGCAGTGAGCGCCGCACAGGGCGAACTAGCGGAAAAAAGTTTTAGTCCCAGCGCTTTCGCCGCCGCACGCGTCATCGCCGCTGCGGTTTCTGCGTTGTCGATCAAAAGCTTTCGTCCTGTTGCTAGATCTCCGCCGCCCTGTTCGCGAATGTAATCCAGCGCCGCCGCAAGCGCCGCTACCAGCGCGGTGGAAGGTGTGTAAGCAGATTCGCCCTTGGCCCCGTTCTTTCGTTCCTTACGCAGGTCAAAGTAATAGCGCGGGTTTTTTGTTGTCTCCATGCGTTGCCATGCGCGGTCGCTCACTGAGCAGTAGGCCAGTCCCGGCGGCACCATTACTGCCTTCTGCGATCCGCCAATCAGAACGTCGATGCCCCAGCCGTCAGCATCAAAATGCGTTGTTCCCAGGCCGGTAATGGCGTCAGCCACCAGCAATGTGTCCGTGCCTTTAAGCAGGCGGGCGATTCCCTCCACGTCGTGCCGAACGCCGGTGGAGCTCTCCGTAGCCTGCATGTAAAGCACTTTGTGTTCAGGCTTCAGAGTGGCCCGCACTTGGTTCGGCGTAACCGTCTGGCCGTAAGGGGCCCTTACAGTTTCAAATTGGCAGCCGTATGCTTTGGCCAACCCCTCCCATCGCTCACCAAATTTTCCCGCTGATAGAACCAGGACTTTATCGCCCGGCGAGGTAAGGTTGGCCACTGCTGCTTCCATGGCGCCGGTACCGGATGCGGTAAACATCACCACGTCATTTTTGGTGCCGACAAATGTTTTCAAATCAGCCAGCACTCGCGTGTAAATGGCGCGAAATTCCGCCGTGCGATGGTGCATGGTAGCAGCGGCCATGGCAAGTTGCGCTGAAGGGAGAAGTTGGGTTGGACCCGGAGTAAAAAGACGGCCTTTACGAATCATTTTATTATTCCTGTATTTGGAGTTCTTATCATTCTGGCGCCAGATCTATTTTGTTAAAGTCTGCGGGACGGGCAGAAAAAGTTTGCGTGCCGTGCCTCAACAGCACCACGCTTGCGGTTGGATCGTTAGCGTTTTGGATGACCAGTAAAGCATCGCCATCGGGAGGAGATTGTGGAGCACCAGACATCCATTGTATCTTCGCAATCGCCGCCTTGGGAACCCGCGCCACAACATCGGTTTTCTGGAAAATCGAATCGTAAGCCACCACTCCTTTGGCCATCATGCTCACTCGTTTGCGCCCATCGGCATCCACCAGCAGATAAGCCGAGTCCACGGCCGCTCCGCGACCGCTAAAATCAGCCTGGATATGTCCGGCCGGCTGCAGCCTGTGCTCGCGCAGAAAACGCAACGCTGAGAGGGAAAAATCCTCTGCCTTTGCCAAATGCCAGCCTTGCAACTTCTGCAAACGCGCCGCGTCAATGGGTTCAACGCCCGGAACCGGCGTCAACATGCTTGCGCTGGCATCGGCCCCGGATGAATGGCTATAAGGCTGTGTAAAAAGTAATGCAACCAAGCATAGCAGTCCTGTGGCCAGCGCAATTCGCACCGGCCAACTGCTGCCGCGCTGCGGCAATGGCTCAACTTTGATCAGGTCTGCCCCCGGTATTTCCCGTATCACGGCGGCCAGCCTTAGCATGGATTGGAGATGGTCAAATACATGGTTTGCCGCAAATGGAGGAATCGTCAATTCGCTCAATTCCAGGACCCGGTCTTTCATTGAGAGACCTGTTTGGCTGGAACAACAGAGCTGCTCAAGCGCAGTTTTAGCTGCGGGACCTCCCATAAGCATCTTCGCTTCTATCGGATCATCAGTGCTGGCCTTGAACCGCCTATCCAGAGATGAGTTGCCCGTTCGCAAACTGACCCGCCCCTCATTAGGCAAAGCAATGGCCTTTGGAACCAGAAATAATCTCAGATGAGTCGGCACGCGCATCTGGATATCGAGCCCCGGGGTATCCACCCGGTGAGAAAAGCGGACAATCGTTGGATTGTCTCCGTAATGTCCTTCCAGCAAGATGTCACTGCGCTGGCGTAAAGGCTGCGCCTTGAGCAGCTCTGCAATCTTTAAAACGTCTGGCTCAATTGCTTTGTAGCCGAGAAATACCGCGAATCGCCGCACCCAATAGACCACAATCCCGATAATGCCCACCAGGATTGCGATGTTAAGGATCAGGGCCAGCGGCTGCATGCATTCTCCGGGAGAGTTCCGATGATACTTGGGTCGGCAAGACAGAATCAATCGAGTGCCGAAAGCGCACTGTCATCGGGCCGTATTGCTCGGAAGAATGGAAACCTTGCAATTCCACAAAGCGGATCACAGCTTATAATTTCTTTTCGATCTGGAGAGGGATTATCTTATGACCATCAGTGAGCAGATCAAGAAAGACCTGGTTGACGCTATGCGCAACCGTGACGAACTGCGCCTTTCTACCTTGCGCATGGTCAAATCGGCAATTAGCTACAAAGAGGTCGAGAAGCGCGCCCCTCTGGACGAGAAGGAGACGCAACAGATCCTGAGCACCTTGATCAAGCAGCGTCGTGACTCCATTGAGCAGTTCACCAAAGGCGGACGCCAGGAGTTGGCTGATAAAGAAGCGGCAGAGATCAAGATGATTGAAGGTTATCTGCCTAAGGCCATGGGCGATGAGCAGATTGCCGAGACCGTAAAAGCCACTATCTCTGAGATGGGCTCGCCCACCATGAAAGACATGGGCGCCGTCATGAAAAATGTAATGGCAAAGCTCCAGGCCACCGGCGCGCGCGTGGAAGGAAAAACCGTAAGCGATCTGGTAAAAAAACATTTGGGCGGATAGGTTGCCTGCGTCCATCCGTTTGTTCATTGGCCTTACGTTCTTAGCACTCCTATAGTCTTGCTGCCAAAGTGCAGAGTAACCTCACAAATTACTTGCGGTAGATAACCCAAACTACCCATACTGCACTCATATAAAACAGCGTTCCCCAATTTGCTGAAGTTTACGCCGGGGCGGTGACACTCTTACGGCGTAGATGGAGTAGTGCAGGGAAAAAGGGGTGATGAGGTGATACCTGAATCGAGTCCGTTGCAGAGATTTTTCAAGGAAGTAGTTGAACGTAATTATGGAGACGTAGGCTTGCGCAGCACCGAGGTGCATGACTATGTCGCTAATCTGCTGACTGAATTTTGCGAAGCAGAAACTCTCTATAAGATCAGGAACAGTGATGGCCGTCCACTATGTGATGTGGGCGAGATGCTGCTGGAGTCTGATCCCGTCTATGGGCCTGCTCCGTCCTTTGACCGTGAGCGCCAGGTGCGCAAACACATTGGCGACTACTCTCTCTTCTTTACCGGGATGTTTCCCCAGGGCCTGAACAAATATCGCCTGCGGCGTACACGCATGGAGAGCCTGATCGACTTTGTAAAGGCAGGCAAAGAGAGCTATTACATCGTCTCCAAGTTTGAGCACTTTGAATATGCCAAGGTCGCGCCGCTGTTCCGCAAGATGTCACAGGAATTTGAGCGGCTGGTGTACGGGCTCAATCAGGTCAAGAATGAGCTTGAGGAGATGCAACATCCCATCACACACCAGACCAGGGAATTTTTGATGTAGCTGAAAAAATCGACGTTAGGAAACAGGGCACGCATGCAGTTTGGCGTGCTCTTTTCATTTTGCCTATCTCCGCTGCCAGGCGAGCCGCAATAAGATACTGATGAACGATATGAAATAAAAAACAATTTCAGTTACTCGGGTAAAGTGATGTTGGTGAAAAACACATGGAAGTGAATCGCATGGCAGAGAACTTTAGATGCGCCTGACCTCATTGCTTGGCTTTATTGCAGGAATCCTGACCACGGTTTCTTTTGTTCCGCAGGTGCTGCATGCGTGGCGCAGCAAGCGGTGTGACGATCTTTCCTGGGGGATGTTGTTGACTTTTTCTATCGGCGTTACGCTTTGGCTGGTTTATGGGCTGCGTTTGTGGGCTATGCCCATCATTCTGGCGAATGCAGTTACACTGGCCCTGCTGGTGATCATTATGGCGCTTAAAGTTCGTTATAGAGAGCGCTGACCCGCCGGAAGTCGCCTCAGAGCCGCATGAACTTGGGGGAATGCGATATAAAGCTAAAATCCGATAAGATGATGCGTGAGCTCGCATCACTTCATCCTTCTTTTTCTGGCTGCCGCCGCTGGTGGCGTCATAAACTCCGTCGCCGGAGGCGGAGGCTTCATCGCCTTTCCGGCATTGCTCTTTTCTGGTGTGCCTTCCATCAATGCCAATGCCACGGGCACCGTCGCCCTTTGGCCCGGGACGCTGGCTTCGACCGGCGCTTATCGTAAAGCTCTGAGCCGGGAACTTCTCAAGCACATTCTGCCGCTCATCATCATTACATTTCTGGGCAGCATCGTCGGCTCTATTCTTTTGCTCAAAACTCGCCAGTCAACCTTCGACAAGATGATTCCCTGGCTGCTCCTGGGAGCTACTTTGTTATTTTGCGTGAGTGGCAAGGTAACCGGCTGGATTAAGGGCCACCATGCAGAATCCGGCACTTCCACCATGCGGATCATCGGGGTTACGCTGTTGCAGGCCTGCGCAGCGATTTACATTGGATACTGGGGAGCTGGATCAGGAATCGTTATGTTGGCGCTGCTGGCAATGATGGGCATCGATAACATTCACAGCATGAATGGCCTGAAGACCCTCTTGGCCACCTGCGGAAACGCCGTCGCTGTAATCGTGTTTATTATTGCCCGTGCGGTGTTCTGGCCGCAGGCATTGGTCATGGTTTTCGGCGGAGCGCTGGGCGGATATGTGGGCGCATGGTACGCACAGAAGATGGACCCGAAAACTGTGCGCTACGTGGTGATCACGATCGGTTGCAGCCTGACAGCCTATTTCTTCTGGAGTACGTATTTGCGCGGCTAATGTGCCAATTGCGTTTGACCTCAACTGCCCTATCACGTTAGAATTACAGGGTTTGCCACTGGTGGATTTTCCTGCCTGTAGAGCATGGCTGCCGAGCAATCTTACAATCAATATAAGTCCTTTTAAGCCATGCGCTTTGAAGGGGCGATGGAGAGAGTTATGTACGCGGTTATTCGCGCCGGGGGAAAGCAATACCGCGTCGCACCCGGCGACGTTGTGAAAATGGAAAAGCTGGCCGCCGCCAATGGCGATACCGTTGAATTCAATGACGTTCTCGCCGTTTCCGGCCAGGAAGGCACTATCGGTCCCGGCGCCGGCGCTGTAGTCAGCGGCCAGGTGATGGAAGGCGGCAAAGCCGACAAGATCCTGGTTTTCCACTTCAAGCGCAAGAAGCAATACAAGAAGATTTACGGCCATCGCCAGCCATTTACCGCAGTCAGGATCACTGAAATCGCTTTTGATGGCGAAAGCCACAAGGCACCCGAGCTTCCGGCCCGTAAACCAAAGAAGGTGAAAGCGGAAGCCGCAGCAGGCGAGGCGCCGGCCAAGTCTGCAAAAGGCAAAACGAAGCCCAAGCCCAAGGCAGCCAAGAAAAGCACGGCTAAAAAAGCTACCGGCAAAAAGAAATAACAAAGGCGAGTTTGGTGTGCTGTGTCTGGCATGCCGCCCTGCTAAGAAAATAATTACAAGGATTTGTTATGGCACATAAAAAAGGTTTAGGTAGTTCCAGAAACGGGCGCGACTCTAACGCGCAGCGGTTAGGTGTAAAGGCGTTCGGCGGCCAGCTTGTACCGGGCGGCACCATTATCGTCCGGCAGCGCGGCACCCGCATTAAACCGGGAGCAAACGTCGGTCGCGGCAAAGACGACACTCTTTTCGCCAAAGTCACCGGCACCATCAAGTTCGTGGACAAGGGTGGCTCCGGCCGCTTTGTCTTGGTCGAGCCTGCTGAGACCGCAAAAGCTTAAATTCTGGTGTTTCCGAAATTATCAGCCCCGACTTGCCGACGGGGTTTTTTTTCACCCGGTTCACTCCCTTGATACCGGAGCCGCCTGTGCTTTCAAACTGGACTCAGCTTGAGTGGATGGTGTTGAATTTCTATGACCGGCCATGGCCGGGCCTTTGCTCTTAGCTGCTGATGGAATGTCGGCAACTTTTCTACTTGGTTGCGCCTTTACATGGGATGAAGTATTGGCAGAAATCTGGGTTCCTGCCTGCTTCAACTTCACGGCTCGTACTTTGTGCGATGCAGCCAGCCGGGGGATTTGACTCTTCTTGCTGACAACTTTCTTCGGTTTTGTGTTCTCTGGACCGTCAAAGTGATCAGGGCTGACTTCGAACTGCGCAAAGGCGGGTGCCGCAAATAGCAGCAGAAAAAATGCTAGTAGTCTGGTCTGATTCAACGTGCAAAACAGCTTCATGACACACTTTCTCCTGATTATCGGTTAGGGGGTGTGGCGCTGAATCGCAGGTTTGGCCAGACCATGCGATCAATATTTTCGAAGGGCGCCCAGCAACGCCTGTCAGGCCAGTTGAGCTGGCCGCGCTGCAAGGTGCCGTTGTGGGTATAGTGTTTCGTGCTGGCAAAGCGTTACAAGAAGCGTGCCCCAGCGCGTAAAATGTCTTTATCTGGAAATGCGCCCTCTCATGCTCTTCCTCTCTCACATCCCGAAGCCGCCATTGAGCAGCTTTGTCGAGCTGTTCTGGTTCTATGACGGCTTTCCTCCACGGACGCACAAAAAAGAACGCCTTATGCCCGATGGCTCAGTGGAACTCGTCATCAATTTGAAGGAAAACGAAGCGCGGATTTACGATCGGGAGAATCTCGACAAATGTGACCGGCTCCCGGGAACAGTGCTGTGCGGCCCGCATTCAAATTATTTTGTGATCGACACAGAGCAGCAAGGTTCCGTCATGGGGATTCACTTCCGGCCCGGCGGAGCATTTCCATTTTTCAAATTGCCTGCCGACGAACTGCACAATATGCATGTCTCGCTGGAAGACCTCTGGGGCCGTCAGGCTGATCTGCTGCGCCGGCAACTGCTGGAAGCGCCAACGCCAAGTGAAAAATTCCAGGTGATCGAGGACTGCCTGCTTGCGCAGGCTCTCAGACCCCTGCAAAGGCATCGAGCTGTAGATTTTGCTTTGCATCTTTTCGGCAAAAGCAATGCATTGCCCGCCATTGCAGATGTTTCAGACCAGATTGGCATCAGCTCGCGTCGATTTATCCAGCTCTTTTCCGGCGAGGTGGGACTTACGCCTAAGCTCTTTTGCCGCGTACGCCGGTTCCAGCAGGTGCTGCACACCATCCGCATGGGAAAGGATTTTGATTGGGTTGATCTGGCTGCGAGCTGCGGATACTTTGATCAGGCGCATTTTATTCATGACTTTAAGGCTTTTTCAGGTATCAATCCCACCACTTATATGGCCGCAAAAACAGAACACCTGAACCATGTGCCTATCCACGAATAGGTCAAATTTTTACAATACACAGGGTGGGCTGAACCGGCAAAATCGGAGTGTCGCGCGGCAATCAATGCTGCGCAAGGAGACATTTATGGCAAACAAAGTAAGACCGATTCCCGAGGGGTATCACAACGTCACTCCCTATCTGATAATCAAAGGCGCTGCCGCTGCAATCGATTTTTATAAGCAGGTTTTCGGCGCAGTCGAAGTCATGCGCATGCCACAGCCAGATGGACGCGTGGGTCATGCGGAACTCAAGTTTGGTGACTCGCATGTCATGCTGGCCGACGAGTTTCCTGAAATGAAAATTGTAGGACCTAAAACACTGGGTAACTCTTCCGTGGGCCTTCTGCTCTACGTGAACGATGTGGATAAGACTGTAGAGCAAGCGGTTGCTCTTGGCGCAAAGATCAAAAAGCCAGTGGCTGACCAGTTTTACGGCGACCGGACAGGCACAATCGAAGATCCGTTTGGACACAACTGGACCGTGGCCGTGCATCAGGAGGATGTTTCCCCGGAAGAGATGAAGCGCCGCATGGCTGCCATGGAGAAGAAATAAAGCGCGAATATCTGGGCCAAATTACTCCCGCGGCACCTTTGCGCGGCGCTCGCTTCCTGGGCGGAATCCGCCCGGCGGCTTGTACAATCAATATACACAGCATGTTTATTGATGAAGCGATCATAAAGATTAAAGGCGGCGATGGTGGTAACGGCTGCATGGCCTTTCGCCGTGAAAAATTCGTTCCCCGTGGCGGTCCCTCTGGCGGCGACGGAGGGCGGGGCGGCGATATTGTGATGGAGTCGAGCGAACGGCACAACACGCTCGTCCATTTCCGTTTCAACCCGGAGTATAAAGGCGAACGCGGACGCCACGGGGAGGGCTCCAATTGCACTGGGCGCGATGGCGAAAGCGTAATATTGAAAGTCCCGGTCGGCACCATTGTGTATGACCAGCAAACCGGTGAGCGGCTCCATGACTTCTCACATCCTGACGAGCGGTTAGTTGTGGCTCATGGCGGCCGAGGTGGACGAGGCAATCAGCACTTTGCCACCAGCACGCATCAGGCCCCGCAGGAGCATGAACAGGGTTTTCCCGGAGAAGAGAAGGTTCTGCGCCTGGAACTAAAGCTACTTGCGGACGTGGGGCTGGTGGGTTATCCGAACGTGGGCAAATCCACTCTGGTTTCGCGCATTTCCGCGGCCAAGCCCAAGATTGCCGATTATCCATTCACCACTCTGCAACCCAATCTTGGCGTAGTCACCATAGGCGAGATGCCGCACGAAGACAGCTACGTGGTTGCTGATATTCCCGGCCTTATTGAAGGCGCGCACAACGGAACAGGTTTGGGAATCCAATTTTTGAAGCACATTGAGCGCACACGGGTGCTCGCCCACTTGATCGATGTCTCTGACGCCAGCGGCCGGCCAGATCCGGTTGCGGATTTCAAGGTCATCATGGGTGAGCTGAAGAGTTTTGGCGCCGATCTGGAAAAGAAGCCCATGATCGTTGTGGCCTCAAAGATTGATGTGGCCAACCCTGAAAAATTGTCCAAGCTGGCTAAATACTGTAAGAAACTCAAACTGAAGATGTATGAGATTTCCGCGGTTACTGGAAAAGGCATTCCTGAACTCAAATACGTTCTGGGCAAAATTGTTGCTGAGATCCGCGCGGGCGCTTACGCACAGGAACATCCGGCAGCCCCAAAGAAGGCGGTATCGAAGCGCAAAGACAAGAAGAGAGCAGAGAGCGTGAAGCGCATTTCCAAGCAAGCGGCCTTCAAGAAGAGGCAGACCAGATAATCGCATGAAGATTGCTCTTTTTGGCGGCACGTTTGATCCGGTGCATCGTGGCCATTTGGCGGTAGCGTGTGCCGCAGCGGAAAAATTCCATTTGAGCCGTGTGTACTTTGCGCCCGCTGACCTGCCACCGCACAAGCAGAAACAGAAGCGCACGGATTTCCAGCATCGTTTCGCCATGCTGGCGCTGGCCACCGCCGAGGACCCGCGCTTTGTCCCGTCATTGCTTGACGCACATACAGGTCAGCCAAATTACTCCATCGATACGGTCAGGCGGCTCAAGAGTACGCTAAAGAAGACAGACAAGCTTTATTTCCTCATCGGCATGGATGCCTTTAAAGATATTGCCACTTGGCGCCAGCCGGAAGAACTGCTGTCGGAAGTCGAGTTCATTGTTGTCAGCCGTCCCGGATACTCATTGGCAGATATTGGCAAAGCGCTTCCGGAATCTCTGCGGCCTACCGACCTGATATTGCGCGCCTCGCGCCAGCATCAAATTGAAGGGACGGTAGCCTTAATGGGAGCCACAATTCACCTGCTTGGCGAAGTGCGAGAAAAAGTCTCGTCCACGCAGATTCGCGGCGCTGCCGGCAAATCAGTCAAGCAGCTCAGCCGTTTTGTTCCTCCGCTGGTGGCTGAATACATCAAGAAAGAGAAGCTGTATCTCGGCGGCGGCGCGGAAAGAAACGGCGCAAGCGGGCCCAAAATGCTATCTTTTCAAGAAGCCCCGCATCGGGGCTCGACAGGCAGGAGCCATAAGAACGGATGAGTTCACAGACCAGGCAGCTAGTTGCGCGCGCGGTTAAGGCAATTGAAAGCAAGAAGGGCGAAGACATCGTCATACTGGAAATGGACAAGAATAGCGGCGCTTTTACCGACTATTTTATAGTTTGTTCCGGGACCAATCCCCGCCAGATTCAGGCGATTGCTGACGATGTGCAAAAACAATTGGTCGAGATAGGCCAGCGTCCCAACAGCGTGGAAGGGTACAGCCAGGCAGAATGGGTGCTGCTGGATTACGTGGACTTCGTCCTGCACGTATTCTCCGAACGTGCGCGCAAGTTTTATGACCTGGAGCGTCTGTGGAAGTCGGCGCGGAAGCTGGGTCCCGCTGACTTGGCAAAGAAACCTGCCGCTAAGAAAAAGTCCAGCAAGGCTCCTGCTGCGAAAAAATCCGCAGCCCCGCGTAAACCCGTTCGCACCAAAGCCCGTAAGCAGACAAAGAAGAAGTCCCGGAAATCGGCGTGAAACTTCAGATCGCCTGGATAGGCAAGACAA
The DNA here is from genome assembly GCA_036488825.1 of Candidatus Angelobacter sp. Classification (GTDB taxonomy): domain Bacteria; phylum Acidobacteriota; class Terriglobia; order Terriglobales; family Acidobacteriaceae; genus Angelobacter. The sequence continues at coordinate 138,432 of DASXGZ010000037.1, read as the reverse complement.
AAGAAGTAGCCATTCGCGCGCTTACTGATGAATATTTGAAGCGCATTTCCCGTTACGTTGGCGCTGAATCACATGAGATGAACAGTGAGCCAGCTCTGCTGCAACTGGCTGCCGGGACTACTGGTCGAACAGCGCCGGTACTCATACTGCTGGATGCCCGCGGACGCCAGTTCACCTCAGAAGAGTTTGCCGAGCTGCTGCGGGACCAGCAAGACCGCGGTACACAAAACCTGTTTTTTGCGGTTGGCGGGGCAGATGGTTTTAGCGATCAGGCCCGGCATTCGGCTGATTTGATCCTCTCCTTCGGCAAAATGACGCTGGCGCATGAGCTGGCGCGGGTGGTTTTGCTAGAGCAAATCTACCGGGCATTTACAATCTTGAAAGGCCATCCGTACCATACCGGCCATTAATTATGGGTGACGTTCACCAGGGTCTTATTATTGTGAATACCGGGCCCGGCAAGGGCAAAACCACTGCCGCCATGGGCACCGCCTTGCGCGCGGTAGGCAACGGCATGAAAGTGCTAATGCTCCAATTCCTGAAAGGCTCATGGCATTACGGAGAGCTCGATGCGGTAAAAGCCTTTGGCGACAACTTTGTGATGAAGCAGATGGGGCGCGGCTTTGTGAAAGTGGGCGGCGCGGAAACCGATCCTGAAGACATACGTCTGGTAGAGGAAGCATGGCAGGAAGCTAACCAGGCGATCATGTCCGGCAAATGGGACCTTGTGGTTTTGGACGAGATCAATTACGCCATTACCTATGGCATGCTCGATCCCGCAAAGGTGGCGGAGACTCTAAAGCAGAAACCTTCTCAGGTACACGTAATCTTGACGGGAAGGAATGCGCATCCGACAATTATTGAGCTGGCGGATACCGTAACGGAAATGAAGCAGGTAAAGCATGCCTATGAAAAAGGCGTGATGGCACAACGCGGCATTGAGTATTAGGTGCTGAGTTATTAGATAAAAGAACGGCCCTTCAGGGCCGCGTGAGGCAGGGCTAAATAGCGGGCTTGGGCCCCGGTGGACTGTCAGCGCAGATTAGAAAGGTGAACAATTTTGGCGTGGTTTAAGCGCGAATCCAGTGAGATCCAGGCGAACGAAGAGAAGCGCGTTCGCACGGAAGGTCTTTGGGTCAAGTGCGAAGGCTGCCGGCAGATCATCTGGAAAAAGGAACTGGAAGAAAACCTGAACGTCTGTACCAAGTGTGACTATCATTTCCGCATCGACTCGGCCCAGCGGCTCTTGCTGCTGTTGGATGAAGATAGCATTGAAACGCAGGATGAGAATCTTGCATCAACTGACCCGCTGAATTTCACTGATACACGTCCTTATAAGGCACGCCTGGAAAAGAGCAAGGCTTCTACCGGCTTGAAGGACGCCATTATCAATGCCACTGGCACTATGAACGGCCGGCCCGTGATTGTCAGCGCCATGGAATATTCTTTTATCGGCGGCAGCATGGGCGCGGTGGTTGGTGAAGCGATTACCCGCGCGGTTGAGCGGGCGTGCAATGAACGTAAACCAATCATCGTTATTTCCGCTTCTGCCGGTGCGCGCATGATGGAAGGCATTATCAGCCTGATGCAGATGGCAAAAATCTCGGCCGCACTGGCGCGTCTGGATTCCGCCAAAGTGCCGTATATTTCTGTGCTGACTGATCCGACGACTGGCGGGGTTTCCGCGTCTTACGCCATGCTTGGCGACCTGAACATTGCCGAGCCGGGAGCATTGATTGGTTTTGCCGGTCCGCGCGTGATCGAGCAGACCATCCGCCAGAAGCTGCCGGAAGGCTTTCAAACCAGCGAGTTCCTGCTGCAGCACGGCATGCTGGACGCCGTAGTACATCGCAAGGACATGAAATCTTACATTGCCCGCGCGCTTGATTTCATGACGCCAAAGGCGGCGTAAAGCTGTGCCTGTTACCTACGAATCAGCCGTACAAAATCTGCTGGCGCTGGGCTTTGAGCTTGCCTCTAACCGCAAATTTGATCTTGCCCACATGCGGAGGCTGGTGGAGGCATTGGGTAATCCGCAACGCAAGTTCCCGAGCGTGCTGATTGCCGGCACCAACGGCAAAGGCTCAACCGCTGCTACACTGGCCAGCATCGTGCAGAACGCGGGTTATCGTACGGGGCTTTACACCTCTCCGCATCTGCTCAGGGCCAATGAGCGTATCCAGATCAATCAAGAGCCAATCAGTGACGCTGAATTCACTGTAATTTATGATCGCATTGAATCTGTGGCCAGCGCACTAGTGGAACGTGGCGAGTTGCCGTGGCATCCCAGCTTTTTTGAAATGCTTACCGCGATGGCATTCGAGTATTTTGCCAGCGCCGGCGTGGAGCTTGCAGTTCTTGAGGTCGGCCTGGGCGGCCGGCTTGATGCCACGAACGTTGTGGAGCCCTGCATCTCCGTGATTACCGATATCGATTTCGACCATCAAAAGTTTTTAGGTAATACGCTGCCGGAGATTGCCCGCGAAAAGGCCGGGATATTGCGACCGAAAGGAACTGTGGTGCTGCTGCCGCAGCATCCAGTGGTGAATGATACTCTGGGCAAAGAGATTATCCAGCGCGATGCCCGCGCCGTGAGCGCAGTGAAACACATGCCTTCCATGACCCCATCCGCCGGCGGCGGTGAGCCAGGCGGCGCAGCGCACGAACAGAATAGCCGGTTTCCGCTGGCGGTGATGGGTGAAGAAATTCAAGTTGATTTTCCGCTGGTTGGCCGCCACCAAAAACGCAATTTGGCTCTGGCGATTACCGCAGCGGAAGAATTGAATCGATTTGGGTTTCAAATTAAGCCGCCACATGTTGAGCAGGGAATAAAACTTACCCGGTGGCCGGCAAGGTTTCAGAGAATACCCGCAGAAGATGGGTTTCCCGAAATTGTGCTGGATGTAGCGCACAATCCCGCGGGCGCATGGGCCCTGCGCTCGGCGCTTTCAACATTTTATGAAGACCGCCCACTTACATTCATTTTCGGAGCGATGCGGGACAAGGCCATTGCCGAGATTGCCGATATTCTTTTTCCTTTGGCTGAACGCGTGATCGCCACACAAGCGGAAAATCCGCGCGCGGCCTCCACGGCAGAAATAGCTGAGTGGGGGGGCCGCTCCCATACTGAGATTCTGCGCGCCCAATCTGTCCGTGAGGCGTTGGATCAAGCCCGCATAATTGCCGGAAGTAAAGGCGTGATTGTGATTACTGGATCCATTTACGTTGTGGGTGAAGCTTTGGGCATTCTGACTCATGCCTCAGTCGGGCAGAGTGCTTGATCGGTGCCGGAACCCACTCAACCCGGGGTTGACGCACAAGGCGAGACCGGCCGGCTACGTCATTTTTTATCTTATTTGCGCTCTTATCTTTTTTGGGACCCTCTGGTATGGCTTTACACAATTTTTTTGGGCTGTATTTCTCTGATCTGTTCGCTGTTTGATCCCACAGGCAAAATCCAACATGGCTTTGCGCAGCTTTGGTCCAGAATGATTCTGGTCACCATCGGCGCCCGCGTTCAAGTAGACGGACTGAATAAGATCGATACTTCGAAGCCGCAGGTTTATGTTGTAAACCATTTATCCGCGCTGGATATCCCCGTGTTGTATGCGCATCTTCCGTTTCAGTTCCGGATATTAGCGAAGAAAGAGCTTTTTCGATATCCATTTATGGGATGGCACTTGCGCCGCTCCGGACAGATCCCGGTGGTGCTGGAAAATCCTAAAGCCTCTGTCCGCAGCTTGAACCTGGCAGTCGCCGCGCTGAGAAAAGGCAAGTCGCTGGTCATATTTCCTGAAGGCGGGCGCTCACCTGATGGCCAGTTGCACCCTTTTATGGGCGGCGCATTTTACGCAGCAGTGAAGGCGCAGGTAGATGTAGTTCCCATTGCTCTCGTCGGGACTTATGAGATGCTGAAAATGAATTCGTTTCACATCCAGCCTGGCCCGCTGCAAATGGTGGTGGGTGAACCGATACATACGGAAGGACTCTCCACGCGGGACATCGCGAAGATTACTGGCAGGGCCCAGGATGCGATTGCCGAACTTTATTATTCCCGAAGCATGGTTCCAGACCTGCGCCAGGAGCGCCTGGAGATGAACGAATCAAAGAAGTAAACGTGGGACAAAGTGGACTCATAAGCTGCCGGAACTGCAAGGGTCTGCGCCAGAGTTTTATTAGCGTCCTCACCAAAACGATGGTCATTTTCGTAGAGCCGAATTTAGGCCGCAACGATTGATCAGACTTCTACCCGCTACAATCCTCGCTGCACTGCCAATTTTGAACGAATACACTTTGGGGCCAAGTTACTGAAAACTTTGGAGGCGCGGGGAGCAAGGAAAACAAGGAAAGCAAAACCGGCACTCGCTACAGCAGCCGCTACAGTATTCAGTCTGAGGAAACCAACGGAGAGCGAAAAAAGGCCAGCCATGATTAGCCTGGCTGGCCTTGCAACTTGTTTATGCTGCATTAGCGTTGCGGATCGAGAATGGGTCTGTTACAGGACGTACCTGTTTGGAATCAGGTAGTTGTAAAAATAGTAGTGCTCACAGCCAAGATCGGTTGCGACCTTTGCCACACCTTCATGCCAAACCTAGTTTCAAGAGATTGCAAAAAAAAGGCCCGCCGAAGCGGGCCTCTGTTGGTTGAGCATCTTACTGGCAGGAGGTGAGGTTCGCGGCGCTAGCCTGGTTCGTGGTGTTGGCCGTAAAGGTGTTGGCAAAGGCGTCCGTGCCCCCTTGGCAATCTGGCTTTCCGTTCAAGAGCGAAAACGAATTTACTGGAATTATAAAGTTTGCCCCTGATTGAGTAGGAGCAAAGGTATTGCCGCTCTTGCTGAAGACGGCCTCTTCCAGGGCATCGGTTGGAATGGCGAATTGATATGTGCCGCACGCCGTTCCGGCCGGGCAGGAAACTCCAGGCTTGGTATTGAAAGCTGGTGGTGTTGGGATCAACGGATAGTCAAACTCAAAGTCGCGGGTAAAGATAGCGAGTGGACCAAGGGTCGCGTGAATAGGCACCGGTATCTTCTGAGTGGAATCGGTGGATGTGACATTTCCGGCTAACAGGCCTTGACCACTAAAACGAAGCTGAACGGTGCCCACGTTTGTTCCCGGCTCAATTGAGTCACCGCCGGGAGCGAAGATAGTTTGACCAGAAAACAGGAGAGCGGGTGCATAGTAGCTTCCTGGTAAGCCCGGAGCGGTGCCGGGATCGTGTGCGGCCCGCGCAGTGACCATAATCCCTCCTACGCTGTTTGCAGTCACGTTGTCAAAGCGGAAGTTCCCCTGTGCATCAGCGCTCGTTTGCTTGATGATGTGCAGGTCTGCGCCGCCGCTTTCCAGCGACACCAACACTGTGCCCACGACAGGCACTCCGGAAGGATCAACTATATGGCCGATGACCGACGTTGCTGAGGGAGTAGGTGTGGGCGTAGGCGACGGCGATGGGCCCGGCGTCGGGGTTGGAGTGGGAGACGGACTTGTGACCGGGGTTGGAGTGGGAGACGGACTTGTGACCGGAGTTGGCGTTGGTGTCGGATTGGAATTGGAACTAACCGAGCCACAGCCGGTGGCAAGGGCTACGATAGAACTCAGTAAAAAAGCCGAGAAACAAAATAACGACGAGCGCTGATTCATTCAAAGCCTCATTCTTGGGGAACAAGGTAGTTGACTGGAAAGATGTCCGGCAGCAGCTCTGAGTTGTCGCAGGCGATTACGGAGGTGCTCTGTTTTTCTACTTAGTACTCGAATATCGCGGGGCGAGATACACTTTTCACTCTCACGATTTTTTATTGAGAGACAGAGCGGGGAAAAGCCGCTCTTCGATCACGCGAAAGATCTTTTGCTGGACCTTGGGAATTCCGTCGGCGGCATCGACCGGGGCCAGATAAGCGGCCATCACGCGGTTATAGAAAGCACGATTTTCTTTCTCGAATCGATTTTCATCTTCTGCAGTCAGCTTCGACTGCTCAATATCCTGCGGCGTGCGCGGGCAACGGTGCGGGCCACGTCAGAGACCATCAGGATTGTCAGATCAGGCTGAAGATCGCGGCACAAAGCTTTGTGAAGGACGATTTCACTGCCCAGCTTGCGGCCACCGCCCTGGTAGGCTTCACTGGAGTCAGTAAAGCGATCACACAGCACCCACTGGCCGCGATTGAGCGCACGGATGCGTTCTGGTCTATTGATTCAATATTGAACGTACAGGCAAAGGTCTACGTCCAGAAACGTCTTGCCTTTGAGATCTCCAGCCAGCTCTGAGAGCCTGTCTGTTGCTTCTTGGATAGCTCAATCCTGACAGATCGCAAGTAGTCCAGCCAGTTTGCCCCGAAGCGAAACTGGTCATTCATGCATGTTCCGATAATAGAGCTTCAAAAATATGAACGAGACCGCACCCCAGAGAAAAACCAAAACAGGCAGAGCCACAATGCAGCCTATTAGCCGCCACAGCATAGGATTTCCATTGTAGCCCTTCATTTGCCTGCTGCAGCGTCCGGCGCTGACGACGATAGCTTATCGCTTGGGCAGGACTAGAGTTTCGGTTTTGCCAAGCCACCGATTGCAACCAGAATGAGAACTAAACTGCTTACCGGATAGAATTATTGTCAGCTATTCTGGGGTGCGTTTCTATGCACCCATTCAAGGCTGGACATTGGCAGAATATAAAATTGCTGAGCGATGAAACCGAAGATTGCCATTCCTGAACCGTGCTCCTATGACGTTGAATACAGCGGTCGAGCTTTGCCGGCATATTTGCGCGCGGTAGAAGCCGCAGGGGGAGAGCCGGTAGTGATCGCGCTCAAAAGTTCTCCAGAAGACATTGCAAGAAGTATTACTTCATGTGCTGCTGTGCTGTTGCCGGGAAGCAAGGCGGACGTTGATCCGCAGAAATACAGCGCGGAAAAACACCCGGAAACCACACCGGCTGACAATCTTCGCGATTCCGCCGATGAGCTTCTGCTTCAGGATGCTTACAACTTGCGCAAGCCGGTTTTCGGTATTTGTTACGGGCTCCAGTCATTAAACGTATGGCGCTCAGGGACCCTGGTACAGCATATTCAATCCCAGATTAATCACAGCGCGGGAGCTAAAGTAGAGATCGCGCACCAAGTAGTTGTTGCGCCGGATTCACTGCTGGCGAATGAAATTGATCACCGCAGCCTAAGTGCAGTCCCGGTAAATTCCAGTCATCACCAATCGGCGGAAGTTGTGGGCGATGGACTGCGCGCGGTTGCTCGGTGTCCTGAAGACGACGTGATTGAAGCCATTGAGGGAACCGCTCCGGGCCATTTTGTTCTTGCAGTGCAATGGCACCCGGAACGCACTTTTGAGCAGGACCAGCTTTCAGGCAATCTGTTTCGATCTTTCGTGGAATCGGCGCGACAATGGGCTGACCGCAATTCCTGACTGGTTTCAGATCAAAAACTTGCGCAGCCGCAGGGTTCTTCCGTATCGTACTTCCCATGCCGGATAAGGGTGTTATCTTGTCGTTGGAAAACCGGGTTGCCGTGGTAACAGGAGGTTCACGCGGCATTGGCGCTGCCATTGTGAGAATGTTTACACAAGCCGGCGCTCGCGTTGTCTTCAATTATCAGAGAGCAAGTAAGCAAGCCGAAGACCTCTCCTGGGAATGCGGAGGCGCGAAGCAATGCATTGCAATGCAGGCCGATCTCGCGTCTAGCGATGCTGCCAAACCCCTGATTGATGCAGCCGTGGAGCACTTCGGCAAAGCGGATATCGTTGTGGGAAATCACGGCGTTTGGCCACCGCAGGATGCGCCCATAGACCAGATGCCGGAAGAACAATGGCGGTCCACACAGGCCATTAATGTCGATAGCTTGTTTGGCCTGGTAAAGCATGGTGTTGCGGCCATGAAGAGACAACGTTCAGGCGGCCATATAGTATTGATCAGTTCCACCGCGGGACAGCGTGGAGAGGCTTTTCACTGTGATTACGCTGCCAGCAAAGGCGCAATCATCAGCATGGTAAAGGGTCTTTCCACCGAGTTGGCGCGGGACGGCATCTATGTCAACTGTGTGGCGCCGGGATGGGTGGAAACAGATATGGCCGCACCAGCGTTGCATGATGTTGAGATCAGCAAGCGCGTGTATAGCACCATTCCGCTGGGCAGGGCAGGAAAGCCGGAAGAGATTGCCGCCTCCGTGCTGTTTTTGTGCACCAGGCATGCAGGCTTTATCACGGGTGAAATTCTCAACGTGAACGGTGGTGCGGTACTGGTGGGTTGACTTTCAAAAGCAGCGACTCAGGCTTTTCCTGCATCTAAGGATGTATTGATCCTCATGAGATTATTCGCAGTCGTTTGCCTGTGCATGGCGAGCCTGTACGGCCAGCAGGAACCTTCTGCCAAGCCGGTAACGGCGCAGAGCAATGCCCAAAAAGCCCGTGCGCTGGTCGATCAGATGATCCAGGCGCTGGGTGGCCAGTCATATCTGACAGTGCAGGATTATTATGCGGAAGGCCGTTCTGGCAGCTTCCACAATGAAACCATGGTGGCATCAATTCTGTATTACCGGTTTTGGAAGTGGCCGGACATAGAGCGCACAGAATCTACCAAACAGCGCGACGTCGTTCGTTTATACCTGGGCGAGAAGGCGTATGAAATCACCTACAAGGGAATTCGTCCCCTTGATCCCGAAAAGGATGAGAAGGTAAAGCAAGCCATTATCCGCTGGCACTATTCGTTAGAAACGGTTCTGCGAGGATGGCTGACCCAGCCCGGGACCTTGCTGCTGGACGAGGGCCCCAGCATTTCTGAAGGGCAGATGGCGGAGAAGGTCACCATCATCAACGCCAAAAATGAATCTGTCACTCTGCTGGTTTCTCCGGAGACACATCTTCCGCTGGAAAAACGTTTTTTTACTCGAGACCCGCGCTACCGTGATCGCGATGAGGAAGACACAATCTACGGCAATTGGAAAGTCATTCAGGGAATCAATACTCCGCGAGTGATGCTTACCCGCCGCAACGGTGAAACCATATTTCAGGAAATTACTCTCAATATTACCTACAACACCCATCCTTCCGATTCGCTGTTTGACCCTGCTGTCGCCAAGATCAATCCAGTAAAAGACAAGTAGTTCCTTGCAGGCCACGGTCTGTGGCAAAAAAACAACACAAGTCTCTGCCTTCTCCGTTGTAATCTGCTTACTTGGAATAACTTGCCATTTGAACAGACACTTCGGACTCCAGTGGAATGCAAAGGGGTAGGGCTGCATAGCGGCGCCCCGGTCAACCTCAAAATCGTTCCGGCAGCCGCCGGAACAGGCATTATTTTCCGCCGAACTGACCTTGACGGCTTTGAAGTTGAAGCCATTGGGCGCAATGTTGCCCGCGTAAGTTACGCCACCAGTCTGCAAAAGCAAGGCGTGTTAATATCCACCACTGAGCATCTGCTTTCCGCCTTTATCGGCATTGGCTTGGATAATGCCGTTGTGGAGCTCGACAATCTTGAAGTCCCCATTCTTGACGGCAGCGCCAGACCATTCATTGAAATGGTTTTACAGGCTGGCCTGAGAAAGCAGCGCAAGAAGCGCACCTACCTACGGATTGTTCGCGAGATTGAGGTGCGCGATGGGAACAAATTCATCGGCGCATATCCCGCTTCTGGGTACGCCGTGGCCTACAAGATCAATTTTGCTGCTCCCATCGGCGCGCAGTCCTTTGAGATCGACCTATCCCAGGACCTCTACCGCAAAGAGCTTGCCGCAGCACGCACGTTTGGCTTTCTGAGCGAGGAAAAAGCATTGAAGAACATGGGCCTCATCCGCGGCGCATCAGAAGACAATGTAATTGTCTTGACGGCCGATGGCGTAAAGAATGGGCCGCTGCGGTTTGAAGATGAATTCGTGCGCCACAAGGTGCTTGATTTAATTGGTGATCTGGCGCTGTTGGGAAAACAGATCATCGGCCGGATCGTAGCTGATCGCGCAGGACACGCCATGCACACAGCGCTGGTTTCACGCCTGTTGAAAGACCGTTCATTGTGGGAAGAGACTACGGAAGTGAACCTCGCGCAAGACGTAACAGAGACCGCGGTTATGGCGCTGCATAGTGCGCGGGAAGCTTAGACTGTCGCGTTAATAAACATCGCTCCACTGCCCAATGGTAAGGCGCGTTTTTCCAGCCAGGTATCCAGATCTTTTTTCGCTTCTGCTGAAAGCACCTGAAAACGGATTCCAGCGCGGCCTTCCGGCGTGGACCACACAATTTCGCCTTTGATATCTAAAGCACGCTTGCTACCCGGCAGTTGCAGGCGCACACGTGCGGCGCCGCCTTCATCCAGTTTGCGGGAACATTCAATGGAAATTCCGCCCTGGCTGATATTTGTAATATGCAGTGGAAGCTCGGCTCCCTGGTCCACCAGAATTGCTCCGGTAGCTTTGACCAGGTGGCGATGATAGCGACGCCGCTCGCGCATGATCAAGCCTTGGGCGGCACGTACGCTACGGGTGGCACGCTCAAGCGAGATCGGCTTATCCAGCACAAAGTTCGCGCCCATTTCAAACGCTTGCTGAATCGTCGTCTTGCCATTGACCAGGGCAAAAGCGATGCAGCTCTTATTGGATTTCCCCTGCCGCAACTCGCGCAGAACCAGCGGCCCATTCGGCATTTCGTCACAGTCCACCAGTAGCGCGTCATATTTGCGCCGCATCAGGATATGACGGGCCTGGTCAGAGTCGTTGGAGAGATCAAGATCAATGTTGGCCGCATCCAAAACCCGGCGTATCGTACGATGTACTTCAGGATCGCGGCTGAGAAGGAGCGCTTGCAAGGCCATACCCGGAAAGCGTATCCAAATCCTCGTCCCAGGGCCAAGTAACCAACGTAACGGGCCTGAGCCTGTGCGAGTGACAGCACTTTCGATCTAAGGTTTCTGCTCTTATGAAAAAAAATGCGTACCTCTCGTTGGGCGCGAATCTGGGTGACCGGCAAGCGAATATTCGTGAAGCGATTATGCGCCTGGGTAGACTAGGGCAGGTCACTGCGATCTCTTCGCTGTATGAAACCGAACCAGTAGAGGTCGAGCGAGAGCATCCATGGTTTCTGAATTGTGCTGTTGCGATAGAAACCGATATTAAAGCAAAAGAGTTTCTGGCGGGCGTGCTTGAGATTGAGCGCTCCCTGGGAAGAGTTCGCACCGGGCCCAAAGGCCCCAGAAACATTGATATTGACATACTTTTCTTCGACGCCGATGTAATCGATACTCCCGAATTGACAGTCCCACATCCCGCAATGCAGCACCGGCGTTTTGTGTTGGAACCGTTGGCAGAGATTGCACCCGATGTAAAACACCCACGGTTGAACCGGACCGTGCTGGACCTGCTACATTCACTGCCACCCGAGTCCGGTTCGGTAATCAGAGCCGGCCAAATCTGATTTACGATTGTCTTGTGGATACCACCACGATCGCCCGCTTGCTGGAACCCTTCATTAGCCTTGATGAAACGCGGCTTTCTGCTATATCGAAATATATCGATCTATTAGTTAAATGGAATGCGCGCATGAACCTGACTGCTGTCCGCGATCCGGAAGAAATGGTTCAGCGCCACTTCGGAGAATCATTCTTCGGGGCCAAAGATGCACTGGCGCAAGGGAGAATACAGAGCGTGATTGACGTTGGATCTGGCGCCGGCTTCCCGGGAGTGCCGTTTGCCATGCTAGAGCCCGGGATTCAGGTCACGCTGATTGAGTCCAACCAGAAAAAAGTTACATTTTTGCGCGAGCTGGTTTTCTCTCTTGATTTAAAAAACGCCAAGGTTTTTAGTGGCAGGGCAGAAGGCTATGCAGAATCCGCTGATTTGGTGATGATGCGAGCGGTGGAGAAGTTTGAAATGGCCTTACCTGTTGCCTTGAAGCTGGTTCGCCCGGGAGGGAGAATCATGCTAATGATCGGCTCTTCACAGGTGGAAATGGCAAAACACTTAGGAAAACAAGTTGCATGGAATGAAATCGCAACAGTGCCGGGAGGACATTCCCGGGTACTGCTAAGAGGAATCAAAATAGTAAAGTGGGATAATTAGTCGCGGTATAAGCCTATATTTGCCAAACAAGTGATATATAAAGCGTAAATATGCCAATCAAGTGGGATAATTGGGACAAATGAGCCTAAGTAGTAATTCAGTGATACCATCCGGGTTCCACGTGGAACATTGCGACCGAGTTATTGTTCCACGTGGAACAATTGCACTAATCTGCGGCATTGCGCAACTTTTATCTGTCCGGTAAATTCTTATTGAGCCTTCGCTTAAACTTCATTCATGGGAAAAGTAATCGCGGTCGCTAACCAAAAAGGCGGAGTGGGTAAAACCACTACTGCCATCAACTTGGCTGCCTCATTCGCTGCTGCCGAAGTGAAATCGCTTCTGGTTGATTGTGATCCTCAGGCCAACTCCACTGGAGGTCTTGGGTTCCCTCGTGATCCAGAACGGCTCAGCACATACCACCTCCTAATAGCGGATGCGACTGCAGATGAAGCCGTTTTGGCGACTGAACTCGATGGCTTGAGTTTGATTCCTTCTCATAAAAACCTTATTGGGGCCAATATTGAGCTGGTGGGAGCTGAAGAGCGGGAGTTCCGCTTGCGCAACTCCTTGCAAACTCTACGTAACTCATTTGATTTCATAGTATTGGATTGCCCTCCAGCACTGGATTTGCTTACTCTCAACGCATTGGTTGCTGCTGACTCCGTCTTGGTGCCTATGCAAGCTGAGTATTTCGCTTTGGAAGGAGTAAGCGAGCTTCTGGATACCATAGAAAGGCTTCGCACCAGCTTCAATCCCAAGCTGGAGATCGAAGGCGTAGTCCTTACCATGTATGACGATAGAACGAACCTGGCCCAGCAGGTGACTCAAGAGTTAAAAAGGCATTTCGGCGATAAGCTGATGGAAACCATTATTCCGCGCAACATTCGTCTGGCAGAAGCGCCCAGTTACGGAAAACCTGCTCTGCTTTACGATGTGCGGTCCCGCGGCGCTGAAAGCTATATCCGGCTGGCTAAGGAAATCATGCACCGAAGCCTGCAATCACGGGAGGCTACGCCGTAGAGTGCCACTGAAGAATTTTCAGACGTGAATGAATTGAAACGGGTAAACGAATCATGATGAATGACAAACGGAAAGCCTTAGGACGAGGTTTGGATTCTCTTCTGCCTGGAAGATCTCCTGCCGCTCCGATTGCGATGCCAGCAACTCAGCCTGCCATCGTCGGAGGCCCACAAGAGATCGCCATTGATAACATTGACGCGAATCCTTACCAGACGCGGCGGCGCATCAATGAAACCGCTTTGCAAGAGCTGGCTGATTCAATCCGGACAAGCGGCGTGGTTCAACCCGTTGTTTTGCGTCCCACAGCGAATGGAAGGTTTCAGCTTGTGGCCGGCGAGCGTCGCTGGCTGGCATCCAAACGTGCTGGACGAACCACTATTCCCGCAGTGGTCCGTCAGATCTCCAATGAACAGGCCATGGAGATTACGATCATTGAAAATCTTCAGCGTGAAGACCTAAATCCAGTTGAGCAGGCCCGGGCTTTTGAGCGCCTAAGCCGCGAATTTAATATGACGCAGGAGCAGATCGCAGGCCGCACAGGCAAAGATCGTGCCAGCATTGCAAACTTTATTCGGCTGCTGAAGCTTCCTGAACCTATACAGGAAGCTATGGAAAGTGGTGCTCTTAATTTTGGACACGGCAAGGTCCTGCTGGCCCTGGCTGGTTATCCGGAACAACTGGAGCGGGCCGCGCGTGAAGTCATGGAAAAGCAGCTATCCGTGCGGCAGACGGAAGAACTGGTTGCCCGGCTGCTGAACCCTGAAGCAGAACAACAAAAGCAGGAAAAACCAGCCCGCATGATCGATCCCAATGTGCGAGAGGCGCAAAGCAGCATGGAGAGGGCTTTAGGCGTCAAGGTTGAAATTGTGGATCGAAAAGGAAAAGGCAAAATTATTCTTAAGTACGGATCTCTGGATGACTTTGATCGCATCCTTGAAGCGCTGGGAGCAAGGCAATAGTATATCGACAACCATCGATATACTCGCTTAAAGCTGCTCAACCCTGAAAAAGCAATCTGAAAAGAAGTGAGCGTCTAATGCCGCAGCCCAGTCCAGTTTTCTGAGATCACGATGGAGTTGCCGGGATTGCTGGGATCATATTTGATGGATGTCATCAACCCCGAGCGGCACGAATGCAGATCCACCATGTGGCGCAAGCTGCTGACATCTTGCGATGCCTCATAGCTCACCCCGGCTACGTCATAGTGGTAAATCAGCAGTTGCAGTTCACCGGAGCCGTTGGTCTGCATCTCATTTACGTCAATAACAGTACCGTCCGTGATGCGGCCAATCTCACTGATGCGCAGCCGGCGCTCATGCTCGCGCTGATCGGGTGTTTTCCTGCGACTACGCGCCCAGGCATTCACGCCGAAGAATAAGCCCGCGCCGGCAATAGCAATAACGGAATATAGACGAAGTTCGTTCATACGCTAATGTCAGAACAGCCCAGGCTGTTTGACCAATATTTCAGTAGATGAGTTTAATCCAACTTGGGTTCGGTGAATATCCGAAGGAAGCCCTATCTCCAACCCTCAGGCCGTAGATGAATCTGGTTTGCCGATGCACCCTCAAGAATCGCGCAGTCACCCGGAAACCACAAGTAACCATAGTTTTTATTTCCCATCGAAAGACGCTAGGTGAGCTAAGTCGTCCACAATTCGGGGGGATCGAAACGTGGGAACAGGCTAAACTCCATCCACTACCGGGTTCGTGAGGGTGCCAATGCCTTCAATGGACAGCTTTACTTCATCGCCCGCGACCATTGGGCCGACCCCGGCCGGGGTGCCAGTTAAAACCAGGTCTCCGGGCAGCAAAGTCATAATCTGAGAGATAAAGCGAAGCACAACATCCACCGGAAAAATGAACGCCAATGTGCTCTCTGACTGCCTGATTTCATCATTCAGCCGGGTTTCAATACGTACGCCCTTCCAGGGATCAATTTCATCTGTGACGATAGGGCCCACGGGGCAAAACGTATTGAACCCTTTAGCGCGAGTCCACTGGTTGTCTTTCCTCTGCAAATCACGCGCTGTTACATCGTTGGCGCATGTATAGCCCAAAATATAGGGGCGAACGTCTTCATCCGGTTTCAGCCCAAAGCATTTCTTTGCTATGACTACGGTTAGCTCGCCCTCAAATTCCACCCGCTGTGAGAAGCGCGTGGGCCGAATGATCTTTTCACCCGGCGAAATCAATGAACTCGGAGGCTTGAAAAAGATCAAGGGTTCGGTTGGAACTTCATTGCCTAGTTCCTTGGCATGTTCGCTGTAATTCCTGCCCACGCATACGATCTTTGAAGGAACAGCAGGACAAAGCAGTTGAGCGGAAGAAATGGGCTGCGGAGAAACCTTCTGTGAGCGTGAAAAATCGGGTGCTGGCCCATCCGGCGCAGTCTGGGTAATTTGGGCTTGTCCAGCAATGTCTTCAATCAACCCAAACTGCGGACCATTAGGGGAAGCAAAGCGGCAGTACTTCATTCGGGAGCCTCGGGTAAGCAAAAAAGGATTTCTGGCAACGTTCCAGGCTAACTTTGTTCTGTACCGTGCCGGCCCACCATTTTACTTTACCGCCGCTGCTTCGTCAGAAAACTCGCTTACGCGCCAGCCTGTTTGGCTGCCAGATCACCAATGAAGGGCAGCTTAAACTCTTCATTGTTGTAAGCCTTAAACATCAGGAACAGCCAGCACGCAAACATTGCCAATCGAATTAACGTAAAAGTCAATCCAAACAGCCCCCACATACCGAGTCCGCCAACGGAGAGCACCATGCCGACGATCACCCAGCTCCATATCATCCAGAACCCAAAACACGCCACCCAAAAGAAGATGGATTGAAAGGCATGGAAGCGTACGAAGCGGTTATTCTTATAGGGATCCAGCACTAGAAAAATGACCCCCGTAATGATGCCGAGAATGTAACACAACATTCCAGCAACGTTATTGGACATACCCGTGGCTACCGGGCTTACAGGCGCACTGGCTGGAGCGGCGGATGCCGCAGGCGATGCTGTTGCACTCTGTCCTGCCACTGAATTGCCGCATGCCGGACAAAAGCTTGAACCTGCATTGAGTTGAGCCCCACACTTTGCACAAAATGCCATACCCCTCATCTCCTTCCGAAGCGGAATCCCTATGGAGAATTTATTTGTGCTACAGCTTAGCCCTTACAAAGCAAGAATGAAAGAAAACTTATTACTTAATCTTCCGAATTGAGATGAACGGCAGCTAAGACTCATGCCACTCCCCGTGCCTCTCCTAACACCAGCTTAAAATCCATGCGCTTTTTGCCGCGATAGACAGTCACTGTCACGGTATCGCCGGAGCGGTGGTTTTGCATTATGTGTGAGAGGTCCTGCTGGTCCTCTATGGCCTGGCCATCGATTGCAACCACAAGATCGCCGCCAAGCATGATAGGGGCATTGCCAATATAAGCCCGCTCCGTACCGCCGTGAAGGCCAGCGTGGTCAGCGGCGCTGCCTGGGACTACCTGAACAACCAGCAACCCTGAATTGGCAGGAAGGCCAAGCTGATCTGCCAGTTCCGGCCCGATCGGAATGGTGCGGACCCCCATTTCCGGCCGCCGAACCCGGCCCAGATGAACCAGATCGTCCAGCACAGCCTTGGCGGTATTGACAGGAATGGCGAATCCAATACCGGCGCTTTGCTCAACCCCGCCGGTAAGAATCATGGTGTTAATGCCAATCACCTGCCCTTTCGCATTCAGGAGCGGCCCGCCTGAATTTCCCGGATTGATGGCGGCGTCCGTTTGAATGGCCTCGTCAATAAATCCACGTTGGCCTTTCAGAGAGCGGATGGAACTGATAATTCCACGCGTCATGGTCCCGCTTAGACCGAATGGGTTGCCGATGGCATAGACCTTCTGGCCAACAACAAGGCTTTTGGAGTCGCCTATCTCAGCCTTCGGCACTGACTTTTCCGGAATTTGTATTACAGCCAGATCATGTACCTGGTCCATGCCAATAATTTGCGCTTTATATTTTTTCTTGTCACTTGTAGTCACTTCTACCTGTCGCGCGCCTTCTACCACGTGGAAGTTGGTAAGAATATGGCCTTCATTATCGATCACAAATCCTGACCCCATGCCTTGCTGGGGCACGGCGCCATAAAAGAAATCGAAGGCCACGGCGGTGGAAGTGATATTCACCACGGAAGGAAGGGCCTTTTTATAAACGGCAATATTGTTTTGCTCCTCGGCATCAAAAGAACCCGGGCCGGCAGCCTCAGTCAGTTCCACATGCGAGGGCCTTGTAATCCATGTGGGAGACGGGCCGGCAAGGCGTGAAGTAACAAAATAAAATGCTAAGACCAGCAAAACCGCAAGAAAAAATGGACGTAGGAATTTCATATATCACCTGTCAAAACTCAGCCGCTTTAACCAGAACCTTAAGCTCGGCATAAATTCGCTCCACCTGAGGGCGGGTCTCCGTGGCTGGGCCGGAATTATCAATCACAAAATCAGCGCGCCGGGCCTTTTCCTCATCGGGCATCTGGGCTTTGTGGCGGCGCTCGACGTCAGCCCGCGCTTCCGCCTCACTCATCCCGCTGCGCTGCGCAAACCGCGCACTCTTTTGTGCCGGCTTGCAGGTCACAACAATTACCCTGTCAAAATGGTCCCGGACACCAGCTTCAAAGATAAGTGCAGCTTCTACAATGGCGATGGCATATGGGTCTTTTGTCCCAATCTCGCGCATCCACTGCTGCTGCTGCCTGATTACCGCGGGATGCACAATCTTGTTTAGCTCTTCCACGCGACCACCGTCAAAAGCGGCGGCAGCTAGTTTTGAGCGGTCAATCTCGCCAGAAGATTTGATGATTTCCTGGCCAAAGTGTTTTATCAATTCCTGGTAGACGTCCTGCCCGGGACGATAAAGCTCATGGGCAATGATGTCCGCATCAGTAACATGCGCGCCCAAGTCAGCAAACATTCGGGCGACAGTGGACTTTCCGCAGGCGACTCCGCCAGTAAGTCCGACACGCAGCACGGTTTAGCTCCGTACCTGCCGCTCTTTGCCCCTGCGCATCTGGCATGCTTTGACCGTGTTTGCCATGAGCATGGCAATGGTCAGCGGCCCAATGCCGCCTGGCACTGGCGTAATGGCGCCGGCAACGGCAGCCACATGCGGATCAACATCACCTACCAGCGTTGAACCTTTTTCGGCAAATGATTTCTCCCGCGCTGCATCTCCGGCAAAGAATTTATCGAACTCATGGCGGTCAGTAATTTTGTTAATGCCCACATCAATCACCGCAGCGCTGGGCTTTACAAACTCTTCAGTCACAAAACCAGCTTTCCCGATGGCTGCAACCAGAATGTCCGCCTGACGGGCAATCTGGGAGATATTCTTTGTCTTGGAATGGCAGATTGTGACTGTAGCATTGTTATTCAGCAAGAGCATGGCCACAGGCTTTCCCACAATGTCACTTCTTCCGATGACCACTGCATTCCGGCCTTCAATAGCAATGTTGCTACGCCGCAAAATCTCAATTACGCCGGCCGGTGTACACGGAACCAGGCCCCGACGTTGCGTGGAGAGATTGCCGACGTTTACAGGATGAAATCCGTCCACATCTTTTTCCGGAGAGACTGCGAGCAGAACTTTCTTGGAATCAACCTGCGGCGGTAAGGGAAGCTGTACGAGAATACCGTCAATCTCATCACGGTTGTTCAATTCGTCGATCATCTGCAACAGCTCACCAGTAGTCACGGAATCCGATGGAGTCAGGTTCTCACTGAGCATGCCGAGTTGCTGGCAAGTCTTGACCTTATTGCGGACGTAGATTTCTGAAGCGGCATTGTGCCCCGCCAGAATTACTGCCAGCCCGGGCCTGCGGCCTGCGGCAATCAGGCTTTGTACCTGCTCGGCCACCTCAGACTTTATCTGTGCGGCAATCTTATTCCCGTCAAGGATGGTGGCAAGCATTGTGGTCATGGGGAAAGAATAACTTAAACAGGAAAAACACAAAAGGCACACCTTACCTGCGCGAATGTGCTGGCTGATTTAAAATGGGCTGGTGATGCTCAAACAGATATTGGATGCGCTGGCCTGTCCTGATCCGGCGTGCCGTAAGCCTTTGACACTTGCAGCCGATGAAAATTCCCTGCAATGTACGGGGTGCGGCCACATTTACCCCGTGAAAGATGGCATTCCCATGCTTTTTGTTGGTAAGCCATAAATCCAATCGAAACGTCCCCAAAGAACGAAACTTGGGAGATGGCTACGCTGCTTCGCCTGCGGCTTGAATCTTAAGTTCGCGCAGGTACTGTGCGAAGGCTGGCCCCAAGTCAGACCGTTTCAGCGCAAGCTCCACCGTCGCTTTTAAAAAGCCGAGTTTATCTCCAGCATCATGACGCTTACCGTCAAAGGTGTAGCCGTAAACCTTCTCGCCGGCAGAGAGCAGCCCGCGAAGCCCGTCGGTTAATTGCAGTTCGCCTCCGGCGCCAAGAGGCGTATGTTCCAGGGTGTTAAAAATCGTGGGAGTCAGGATATAGCGGCCAATAATGGCCAGGTTGGATGGCGCGTCTTCCTGTTTGGGCTTCTCCACGAGATGGCGAACATCGAAAGCACGGCCATCAAATTTACCCTCAATCTTCTTAGCGTCGAGCACGCCGTAGGAAGAAATGGCGGCGCCATTGACCTCCTGGGTGGCGATGATCGAGCATTGCGATTCCTCAAATACCTCTATCATCTGTTTCAAGCACGGTTTAGTTGAGTCAATTACGTCATCAGCCAGCAAAACGGCAAAGGGTTCGTTCCCTACCAATTCCCGCGCCATCAGCACAGCATGGCCCAGACCCATCGCTTCTTTCTGGCGGACGTACGCCACATGGATCATGTCAGAAATCTGGCGCACAATGGAAAGCAGCTCGGTCTTGCCGCGCTCTTCCAGCATCTTTTCCAATTCGTAGCTGACGTCAAAGTGGTCTTCAATTGAGGTCTTGCCCCGCCCGGTGACGATGATGATCTGGTCGCAGCCTGCGGCCAGGGCTTCTTCCACGCCATACTGAATGATGGGTTTATCCACCAGGGGCAGCATTTCTTTCGGTTGCGCTTTGGTGGCGGGAAGAAAACGCGTACCCAGACCGGCAGCGGGGAAAACAGCTTTGCGAACTCTCATTTTCATTTTATGGATCCTGAGTACCGCTTGGTGAGATGCAGAAAATCCAGCATCTGCTTTCTGCGACGTATTGCGCTCATGCATCTTCCCCGCAGCTGCTTACAGAACCGGGCTATTGTCTCCCAGCATCATTTGCCGGACAAGTTTGATGGGCGGAAAGCCCTGCTTCAGCAATTCGTTGTGAAACTGTTCCAGGGAAAACTTATCTCCCATTTTTTTCTTGTAGTCATCGCGCAACTTCAGGATTTCCAGCTTGCCCAGAGTGTAATAGAGATATGTGGGATCGGAAGTGCCGCGCTTGGTTTCACGCAGGCCGTTCATGTGAGACTGATAGCCTTCTTTCTCAAAAAATGCGACACCTTCATCAAAGGTCATTTTTCCGGTGTGCATCTGAATGCCGACGATGAAACGCGCATTTCGCAGCAGTGCGTCTTGAAGCTGGCCCAGACGCAGTTTCAGGAAAGCTGTGTCATGGTCCTGGTCAACACCTGGAGTACGACCATAGCCTTCATCCAGCATCATCTGCTCACTGTAGTGGGCCCAGCCTTCAGCGTTGGAACTGCAACCCAGGAGTTTTCGCACTTTAGATGGCGCATAAGGCACCCACAAAAATTGTGTGTAATGGCCGGGATAAACTTCATGCACGGCAGTGGAAATGATTGTCCCGCGATTGAAGCCTGCCATGTGCTCTTCCACTTCCTGCGCGCTCCAGGAAGGCTCAGGCAGTGTGACGTTGAAGAATGCTTCTTTGGCGACTTTCTCGAACGGGCCGGGCGTATCCATGGAAGCAAAGGTGAGCGCGCGCTCAAATGGCGGCGTTTCTTCCACAATGGGCAGCACTTGTGATGGCAGCTTAACAATGTGGTGCTCTGACAAGAAATCTTTTAGGCCGCCCAAAGTGTCGCGGAAGGTCTGCAACAGCTTGTCGGGTGCAGGATGGTCTTTTTCCAACTCTTCAAGGATCTGCTGCGGAGTTTTATTTGGGTCAACTTTGGCTGCTGTGTCCTTGAATGCCTGCTGGTTCAAACGCAAGTTGGCCATGCCGATTTCCAGCAAACGGTCCAGCGGGATATCAACATCTTCGTCGTACAGCAACTTTTTGCTGTAATTGTCCGCGCCGATACGAAAGTCACCGTGGGCCTGCGGTTTTAAATCTTTTTCAATCCATTCCTGATAGCTCTTGAGATCGTCCATTACCTTTTGATTGCTGACTTGGAACTGCGCCAGCAGCGTCTGGTCTTTCACGTCTTTAAAAGCTTCAGGGACGTCTTTTTGAAAAAAGCTGATGATCCCGGGGATCTGTTCCAGGGCAACATCAACGTATATGGGTGGTGGATTCTTCAGGTTCTGCCGCGCCGCCTGGAATACTGCAGGGATCTGCTTTTCCCGGGCTATTACGGATTTCAACCGCTGCGCGGGCGGCGCAAACGTCCGGGCCATGATTACGAAGATTGAGTTCGTGACACCGGAGGAATATTGGTCCGGGTTGTTTTCCCACGGACGAATGTTTTCCAGCGTCAGCAGGCGGGCATTAATGTCATTCAGTACCAATGCCTCGTCTGTCCGTACAGCCAGAGAGAGTTGTAACGGGTCAATTTTGGATACTATCTTCTGAAAACTTTTGAGCGTGGCAATCTGCTGGTCTATGGCAGCCCGCGAGTAGTCTTCCAAAAGATTGTCATACTGGTGAAATCCCGCTGCCGTACCCTGGCTTGGATTAAATTTGAAATAATATTTTTCAAAATACTGATCAGCCAGTGAAACAAAGGCTTTGTCATTATTTTCAGTGCTTGCGGGTGCTGATTTCTTTTGCTGAGCATGTATAACCGTGGCTGCCGCGAGCACGGCGAAGAACGAAATGAATTTCACAAAACCTCTCCATTTCAGGCATAAATAAATGTCATTACAAATCATAACAATCTTGTCCCTTACCGCAGTCTCACGATAAGCGTATTTCCTGCTCATTACGCTGACCTCGTTCTCGCGTGAAACCGAATTTGATTGAACTGGGACCGGGCTAAATTTTTGACATCGTTTCTGCCAGTAAATAACATCTGTGTTCCGGGCCGTATTGGTCGACTTTTCGCTAATCCTATAACGGAGAATAAATCATGCCCATGGTCTACTGCACGGGGTGCGGCAAGCAAATACACGATTCGGCCATAAATTGCCCGAACTGCGGCGCAGTCCAACGCACCCAGCAGTTGCAGCCAATGCAGGCGGCGCAAGCGGTCCCCTTTTCAGCCAGTGATAAGCGCATACTTCCAGCTTTTCTGTTGTGTTTCTTTTTTGGTGTTTTTGGCGCTCACCGATTCTACGTTGGCAAAATTGGATCGGGCGTAGCACAGTTGCTTACCCTGGGCGGCCTGGGGATCTGGATGCTTGTGGATTTAATCCTAATCATTTGCGGCGCCTTTACCGATAGCGAAGGCCGCAGGATTACGCTCTGGACCTAGCGCCTGCGCCAATGGTTGTTTATTTTTGCACATAAACTGTTCCACCCTTCATCACCATCACCGGGCTTTGCAGCAGAGTAACGTCTTTCAGGGGGTCGCCATTCACGGCAATGATGTCAGCAAAGCTGCCGGACTCCACCACCCCAATTTTGGACCAGCCAAGCAGATCAGCGGCGTTGATGGTGGCGGTCTGGATG
Source organism: Candidatus Angelobacter sp. (assembly GCA_036488825.1). Taxonomy (GTDB): domain Bacteria; phylum Acidobacteriota; class Terriglobia; order Terriglobales; family Acidobacteriaceae; genus Angelobacter. Next base: position 115,581 of record DASXGZ010000037.1, on the reverse strand, counting down.
GCCTGCAGGGGAGTCATCCCGATCTGTACGTACACGGCGAATTCATGAGCATTCAGGCCGTGAGGATAAACCGCGGCATCAGTTCCGAATGCGATTTTAACTCCCGCAGCAAATGCCTTCTTGATGTTCTGGCGGCTCACCGCGGTTACTTCCTTCATCTTGGTCGCGTACATTGCCGGCAGGCCGATTCTTGCGGCGTTTTCGCGCATCCAGTCGGCAAGGTAGAGGGTCGGCACCAGATAAGTGCCGTTTTTCTTCAATAAGGCGATGCCGGCATCGTCAATGTAAGAGCCATGCTCAATGGAATCCACGCCAGCTTCAGATGCCCAGGCAATGCCCTGCGCGCCGTGCGCGTGGGCCGCGACTTTTCGTCCCAGACGATGCGCGTCCGCCACAATGGCCTTCATTTCTTCCAGCGTATATTGCGAGGCCTGCGGATCGTCGCCCTTGCTGAGCACGCCACCAGTAGCGCAGATTTTAATCACATCAGCGCCGTATTTAATGATCTCGCGCACTTTGTGCTGAACGCCTTCCACGCCATCAGCAGCGCCGTCAGACTTGGCGTGCCATTCATAAGGCAGCAGATTCTCGTCGCAATGGCCTCCGGTGATGGAAAGCGCCGGACCGCTGGCCATAATCCGTGGACCGGGGACCATGCCTTCATTAATGGCGTCGCGCAGTGCAATGTCCGTGTAACCTCTGGCGCCGACGTTGCGCACGGTGGTAAAGCCCGCTTCCAGCGTAATGCGGGCATTCTTGGCGCCGACCAACGCCTCTTTGGGAATTGAGACGCCCAGTTCCTGATAGCCAAAGTTAGGATCGAAAGTGAGATGCGTGTGCGCATCAATCAGACCGGGCAGAAGCGTGGCTTTCGGGAGATTGATCACGCGCGCCCCGGAGTTCTCCGCCTGTGAGCCTCCGCCGCCGTTTGCCGTGACGCTGGTCACTTTGTCACCGTCAATTGAAACAGTCACGTTGTCGAGCATCTTGCCCGTTTTTACGTCCAGCATGTGTCCGGCATGGATGGTTACGTGCGGCGGTTGCGGTGGCTGAGCAGGCTGTTGGGCAAAGCTGGTACAGAAAAGAACGCAGGCCAAAAGAAAGAGTGTTGGAGTTTTCATAAGACGCGCCGGATTATAACAGGCGGAAAAAACAGGCGCATTCCCCACGGAGACTCATCATCTCCCATTGAACGGGGTTAACTATGAATGTACTGAGCCGCTCGATTTAGTTTTGACCCTGATATTATTTGCTCAAATGCAAGCTAGTAAGAAAACACCTCAAAGGCAGGAATTAATCTTCGGCCTAGTCGGTGCGGTTGGAACAGATCTAACTAATGTCGAAATGTTCCTAAGCCGAGAGCTTCAGAACCTCGGTTACGTGGTCTCACCTATTCGTTTGATCTATTTGCTCAAGATTTTCAAACGCTGGGAAAATATCCCCACAGCTCCGGCCGACGACTATATCAACCAAAGCATGGACGCGGGCAATCAATTTCGCGACCACACGAAAAGTCCAGACGCTCTTGCAGCGATGGCAGTCGCAAAAATTCGGGAAATCAGACGAATTAAGACGGACAACGAAGAACATGTACTCCCAAACACGGCTTTCATTCTTCGCTCACTGAAAAACCCAGCAGAGGTTGAGACGCTACGCACAATCTACGGCGAGTCATTCATTCTTATTGCCGCATACAGCTCTCACGCTGCAAGGCTGAGACATCTTACGAAGAGAATAACTCAATCTCGAAGCAGCTTTTCAGAAGAGGAGTATCGGCACGTTGCTGAGCAACTGATAGAAAGGGATCAAGAGGAACCAGGCAATAAACTGGGACAAAATGTCAGAGATACTTTTCACCGAGCCGATGTTTTCGTCGATGCAACAAATAAGTCTAACCTGGAGCAATCGATTATTCGCTTTGTGAGACTGCTATTCGGTGACACTTTCAAGACTCCTACCCGAGACGAATACTGTATGTTTCTCGCGAAGGCTGCAGCTCTCCGGTCAGCGGAAATGGGACGACAGGTCGGAGCGGTCATTTCCACTGCAGAGGGAGAAACCCTCTCAATTGGGACTAATGAAGTCCCAAAAGCTCAAGGCGGCTTCTATTGGGAGGGAGATGACCCTGATCTGCGAGATTTCCAAATTGGCCGGGACTCAAACGATGAGCACAAGATCTCTCTCTTGGGCGACATCCTCAAGCGCCTTTCTGGGTCCGGATTGCTTAGAGAAGAACTGAGTCAAGCGGAAATAAACAAAATGGTCGAAGACGCTGTAGCCGGAAAATCTTCACCTCTAATACGCGGTGCGCAATTAATGAATCTAATTGAATTCGGTCGAGCTGTACACGCAGAGATGGCCGCAATTACCAATGCTGCCAAGCTTGGAGTCGCGGTGAAGGGGACAACCATGCATGTGACCACCTTCCCTTGTCACATGTGCGCTCGTCACATCGTCTCCTGCGGTATTAGGCGAGTGGTCTACATCGAACCGTACTCAAAAAGCCTAGCGCGGCAACTCTATCCGGACTCCATTGAAGTGGACGACGAAAGTTCTGCTGGAGGCAAGGTAAAATGCGAGCCATTTGTCGGAGTCGGACCTAGACGATACATGCAATGGTTTGCGATGCTTGCAGATCGCAAGAACCGTAGTGGAACAGCTAAGTTGTTTAAGAAGAAACATGCATGGCCACGCTGTTTGAGTTTTCCGGCATCTTATATTCTTGAGGAAAAAGAAACTCTTGCAAAATTACGAAAGAGGCTGCAAGATTCTGGACTAGCAGTGGTGAGCGACAATCATGACGAAATCAGTATTTCAGCAAATTCTAGACAGAGCCGACGAAGGATTAAGGCAAACCCCGCAACACTTACGAAGAGCAGAAAACGTCGTAAGAGCAAAAGAAGCAATCAAAGCGCAAAAAAATGAGGACATCGTCGTTCCTGCTCCTAAAAAGCAGAGCTGCTAAGGCTGTCGCTGTTGTGGTATTCAGCGTCCGGCACTAAGCCATGGGCTGAACTCCGCCCGAATAAAAGGCTTCACCCTTTCCTCGTTTTCGGACTAATTGTTCTTGAAATATATCGAATCTTGAGGAATGGAGTGGTGGCTCACTTCGCCTGTAGCCAGGTTTGCGCCACCACTTCAGGACTTAGTTCACGAAGGAGGCCCTGAAGTTGGTCAATCACATCTTCCGGCTGCGTGGATTTCAAATTGAACTTAAGCACGCCTCCGGGCGAGAACTGTGCGCCGCGGGCCTGCGCTACGAAGCGCGCCAGTCGCTCAGGTTCAATGGCAGCTTGCTCAGTAAATTTGATAGTTACGGAATCGCGTTTGCGGTCCACTGCCAGTACACCGACCCGTTCGCATAGCAGCTTAAGCGCGGATGCCGCCAACAGGTAACGAACTGGAGCAGGCGGTTCACCGTAACGGTCCTGCAATTCCTTGCGGACATCATCCAGCGCAGCTTCACTCTCAACGCCTGCAGCGCGTTTGTACATACGCAGCCGCTGGTTTTCTTCCGCGATATATGTGGGAGGAATACGAAGGTCAATGCCGAGATTTAGCTGGGTGCTGACTTTATCGGAAAGTTCTTCGCCCTTCAGTTCGCGGATAGCTCGGTCCAGCATCCCGGTATACATCTCAAAACCAACAGCATCGATATTGCCGCTCTGCTCGCCGCCCAGCAGATTACCCGCGCCGCGCAGCTCAAGATCAAGAGCCGCAATCTTAAAGCCGGCGCCAAGGTCAGAAAATTCTTTGAGCGCGGCCAGCCGGCGCCGGGCAACCGGGGTGAGCTCCTGCTCGGCTGGAACCAGCAGGTAAGCATAGGCACGGCGATTGGAGCGGCCTACCCGCCCGCGTAACTGATACAGCTCAGAAAGACCGTGACGGTCGGCACGATTAATAATGATGGTGTTGCACAGCGGAATGTCGAGGCCATTTTCAATGATGGTGGTCGCGACCAGAATGTCCGCCTCATGGCGCACAAAAGCGAACATCACCTTTTCCAGTTCGCCCTCAGACATCTGGCCGTGGCCAACAATCACACGTGCGCGCGGCAGCATCTCCTGAAGTTTAGCGGCGATTTCGTAAATGGTCTCAACCCGGTTATGAACAAAGTATGCCTGTCCGCCGCGTTCCAGTTCGTGCTCCAGCGCTGATTTAACCAGCTTTTCATCGTAAGCGGCCACCACGGTCTGTATGGCCATGCGGTCTTTAGGCGGTGTTTCAATCACACTCATGTCACGCAGTCCCACCATTGACATGTGCAGCGTGCGCGGAATCGGCGTGGCCGACATGGTGAGCACGTCAACTTCTTTTTTTAGCGTCTTGAGCCGCTCTTTGTGGCGCACACCGAAACGCTGCTCTTCATCGACAATGACCAGCCCCAGATCCTGGAACTTGATGTCTTTTGAAAGGATACGATGCGTGCCGATAACGATATCGACCTTGCCTTGCTCAATCCGTTCCACAGTTTCCTTCTGCTGCCTGGCGTTGCGGAAACGGCTCATCATTTCTATGGTGATAGGGAAGGCGGCAAAGCGGCGCTTGAAGTTTTCAAAATGCTGGAAGACAAGAACGGTGGTGGGCGCAAGCACTACGACTTGTTTATTGTCCTGCACAGCTTTGAAAGCGGCGCGCATTGAGACTTCAGTCTTTCCGTAACCAACGTCGCCGCAGAGCAGGCGATCCATGGGCAGGGTGGATTCCATGTCGCGCTTGATGTCAGCGGTTGCGGTGAGCTGATCATCGGTTTCGTTGAATTCAAACGCGTCTTCAAATTCCTTTTGCCATTGTGTGTCCTGGGGGAAAGAGTGGCCTTGCGCGGCTTTACGGGCGGCATAGAGTTTGAGCAGTTCATCGGCCATATCTGCCATGGCCTTCTTGACGCGCGCCTTGGTTTTGGCCCACGCAGTCCCGCCTAAGCGGCTCAGCGGCGGATGCACACCTTCACTGGAACGGTATTTCTGGATGAGGTCAAGGCGGGTAAGCGGCACGTAGAGCTTTGCCGCTTCAGCGAATTCCAGAATCATGTATTCGCCGGTAATCTCATTCTGCTGGATTTCCTTCAGCCCCTGATACATGGCGATGCCGTGCTCCACGTGAACGACGAAATCTCCAATCGCGAGATCACGGAAGTCCGACATGAAGGCCGCAGTTTTAGATTTGCGACGCAAGGGCTGCTGCGGTTCGATCTCCGAGTCGTCAAATAAATCTCGGGAGCCGAAGATCACCAGATGGGCATCCGGCAGCACCACGCCTTCAGGCACAGTGGCGCGAACAATGGTGGTGGTCAGCAGATCGCCGGAAAAATAAGCCGTTTCGTCCAGGTAGGTCTCGCTGCCCGGAACGGGGGTGCGCGTACCCAGGCGAAATGGGACTTGATACTCAGTGAAAATGTCTGCCAGGCGCTCCATCTCGCCGGTGTTGGGTGCGGCAAACATCACACGGCGGCCCTGAGCGGTGAGTTTCTTCACTTCCTCGACCATAGCCGGAACGGAGCCATGAAAGCGCGAAGTGGAATGGGCAGACAGCTCGATCAGAAATTTGTCCGGAACTTCAGGATCGGCTAGGCCCAGGTCTTCTTCAGCGCGGGCAATACGCAGCACATTCAGGTGCTCAAGACTGCCGCCTGCCAGGCGCGCGATTAGAGCGTTCCACTGTTCAGGTGGAAGATAAATATCCTCCGGCGTTGCCAGCTTGCCGACAAGACTCTGCTCATGGCGCTGGACAACCTTGTCCCACCAATGCTCTTGTTCGGCTTCAAGGGCTGAGGGCTCATCGATGAATACAACAGCGTTGGGCAGCAGGTCAAAAAGCGTGCTTTGCGCGCCGGCGTTAGCGTAAAACTCCCAGCCGGGGAAAACCGAGACGCCAGTTTCCGCCAGAGCGTTGCGGACGGCATCAGCATTGCCCTCAACGCGAGCGCCCGAAAGCCGCGCATGAATTTCAGTAAGCAGCTCTTCACGCACCGGAGTTTCCGCAAGCGGAAGCAGCACTACTTCATCAACCGGAGAAGATGAACGCTGTGTGCCGGGATCAAACTTGCGGATGGATTCAACCTCGTCACCGAACAGCTCAATGCGCATGGGGCGGTCAGCTTCAGGAGGATAGGCGTCAAAGAGGCTGCCGCGGACCGCATATTGTCCCGGCATTTCGACCACGTCCACGGCGGAATAACCGACTGTATTCAGATGTTGGACGAGTTCCTCCACATCAAGCATGTCTGTGCGGCGGATGATTCGAGCCAGGCCGGTGTAGTGCTCCGCTGACCGCATGCGCATGGAAGCAGCATTCAGCGGCGCAATGATGATGGACGCGGCGTTGGTGGCAATCTTCCACAGCGCGGTAGCGCGCTCTTCCTGGATATCCGGATGAGGCGACATGTTTTCAAATGGAAGCACGTCATAAGCCGGCAATTTCACCACTGCCTGTGGGCTGCAAGCGCCGGTCAGCTCACAAAAAGACTGAATCACGGGGCAGATCGCCTCGGCGGCTCGGTTGTCGGGAACAATCAAGATCAATGGCACGCCGGCAGCGCGTTGCAAATAGGGGATGAGAAGGGATTTGGCCGTCGAAATCAAGCCAGACAGACGGATACGCCCCGCAGGAGGTTTTGACTCCCCCCTCCGCTGCTTAAGATATGAGGCCGCCTGCTGGAACCCAGGGCTTTTTTCCACGTCCGCCAGGACTTCGCGGACGAATGGAAGGATCACAACTTCATTTTAACCGCAAAGAGTCACAAACGGCCATGCTGAGATTGAGCTGCATGGATGTGTCTCAGCGGCTTACCAGTCATCAATTGCGGTATATTCAAGAATCCATGGACAAGCGAATCAAGCGAAATCGTTCACAGGAACTGCACGCCCGCGCCAGCCGCGTGATTCCCGGTGGCGTCGATTCTCCGGTGCGCGCATTCAAATCCGTAGGAGGCGAGCCACCGTATATTGTGCGTGGCAAAGGCCCCCGAATGTGGGACGCTGACGGCAATGAGTACATTGACTACGTGGGGTCGTGGGGTCCACTGATTCTGGGGCATGCTTTTCCCAGTGTGGTGGAGGCCGTGGCAAAGGCCAATTGCGATGGCACCAGCTTTGGCGCATGCACGCCGTCGGAAGCGGAATTGGCGGAGCTGGTGATTGAAGCATTTCCATCCATGGACAAGGTAAGGTTTGTCAGCTCCGGAACAGAAGCAACCATGTCAGCTATCCGGCTGGCGCGGGCGTTCACCGGACGCAAATATATTGTGAAGTTTGAAGGCTGCTATCACGGACATGCAGATTCACTGCTGGTGAAGGCAGGCTCCGGCGTTGCGACGCTAGGCATTCCCGGTTCAGCGGGGGTTTTGGATGAACAAGCCAGGTTCACGCTGGCGCTGCCATTCAATAACCAGCAGGCCGTCGAAGAGGCATTCGCCAAATTTAAAGACCAGATCGCGTGCGTGATCGTGGAACCGGTGGTTGGCAATATGGGGTGCGTGCCGCCAGGGAAAGGCTATCTGGAGTTTTTGCGATCGATTACAGCGAAGAGTGGAACGGTCCTGATTCTTGATGAAGTGATGACGGGGTTTCGGGTGAGCTTTGGCGGCGCGCAGGCGCTCTATAACATCAAGCCTGACCTCACTACCCTGGGCAAAATTATTGGAGGCGGCCTGCCGGTTGGCGCTTATGGCGGCAGGTCTGAGCTGATGGATATGATTGCGCCCCTTGGTCCCGTGTACCAAGCCGGAACGCTTTCTGGTAATCCGCTGGCGATGGCGGCCGGAATTGCGACGCTGCGAGAGTTGAAAAGCAAGCCGGGAATTTACGAGCAACTGGAGCGACGCAGCGCAGCGCTGGTAGATGGAGTGCTGGCAGCGGCGAAAAAGAAAGGCGTGGCGCTGACGGCGAACCGGGTGGGGTCAATGTTCACATGGTTTTTCCAGCCGGGTACAGTCCACGATTGGGACACAGCCGCGCTCTCTGATACGCAGGCGTTTGGGAAATTCCATCGCGCCATGCTGGAAGAAGGCATTTATCTGCCGCCTTCACAATATGAGGCGATGTTCATGAGCGCGGCGCATTCTGAAGCGGACATCGGAAAAACGATTGCGGCGGCTGAAAAATCTGTGTGATTCGCGCGTCACTGCGTTTCTCGGCTTTCAGAAAACCTAAATCCCTACTGCCCCGTAATCGGCGCCGGTTTCCGTATCCCGGACCTTTTCCTTTTCATAAGCGCGATAGGGGTTGCGGGCAAGTCCCAGACGGCGTTTACGCAGTTCAAACCCGGCATACAAGCCGCCGGCAAGAACCACGGCAGTGAGGGCAGCAATGGACATCATGCGGCCGGGATTATCCAGAAGCGGACGCGCCAGATGCGATGCCGTAAAGGCGACGCGAGCAGGCAGCCCAAGTGCCTGGCGAAAATCATTGAGAGACTTTTTTCCGCCGCGCTCCAAAGCTCGATAAGCATTGAGAGCACTGTACGGCACAGGCATTTCCAGATCCTGGCCCCCCCGAACGATTACATGATCGACGCCGCGCTCTTCCTGCTGTTCCAGAAGGTCCTGGATGGCGAGCTCAAGCGCCTGTGGTCTTGACCACAGGGAGAGAAACGCCACGCGGCCGGATTTATCGACAAGAAATGCCGGATTGGGCAATTTGGAGTACTTGCGATGAATGGCGCCGCGCAGATCATCCACCAAGATCGGCATGTTCATGTCTTCTTCATCGCGGAGAAGGCGTGCAGCCTCAGTTTTTTCGCGCATGGACCGATGGGCTGGGATGACCTCTCCCGGGTGCGCTTCACGCACATAAACGAACAGGAATTCAATATCGTCGCCACGAAAACGGTCATAAAGTTCATTGATGCCGCAAATGGATGCAGCCGTCATGGGGCATGTGGCAGAACCGAAAATGAGTAGGACATTCTTCTTTTGGGCAAAATCACTCAGGCGGACGGTCTCGCCATCCAGGGCGGTAGCCTTGAAATCAGGTGCGCGTTCACCCGGTTCCGGGCCAGAGAAGGCCGTCCGGGAGAGATCATGAAAGAGTTCGCGAGAAAATTGCTCGTAATTGTAACTACTCAGACCCAGCATTTTTGCTCCTCAAGACGCATCGCTTGCCGGTAAGCATCCGCAATTTTGGATACTCAGGGGACAACGGGATTCGATGCCTGCCATGCTTCCACTGTTTTCTTTAAGCTAAACTGTCTCAAATTATTTGACCAGATAAAATGATTATTAGTAGCTAACAAAGCGCTGGCAGGGGATAATCCTGACCTGGGCATTACCATGTGGAGGACGAATGGCGGCTTTGAAAGTGGGAGAAATGGCCCCGGAAATTGAGCTTCCCGGAGTTACGGGCAAACAAAGACACAAATTTAAGCTTAGCGACTCCCGAGGCAAAAAGAACGTGATTGTAGCGTTCTATCCGTTGGATTGGAGTCCAACTTGAACCAATGAAATGTCGGCGTACAGCAGATATCTGCCCCGTTTCGCCGAACATAATACCCAGGTCGTGGGTATTAGCCCGGATTCGATCTACAGTCATCTTGCCTGGCAGGAGAAATCAATCGGCTGGCAGGAATATCCAATTCTGAGCGACTATTGGCCCCATGCCGGCGTGGCCCAGCAATATGGCATTTTGCGCGTGGGAGAACCTTTACCGGGAATCAATGACCGGGCGGTTTTCATCGTAGATATGGAGGGCAAGATCGCCTTTTCCAAAACTTACGAACTGGGCCAGGAACCCGATTATGAAGAGCTGGTGACCGAATTGGGAAAGCTCAAACAGACTGCCTGAAGCAGGCGCAAAGGCATAGTCACGAAAACGCCCTCAAGCGAGGGCGTTTTCATTTGGAACCGATACCGAGTTTATTTCTTTGCGGTTTTCCTGGTGGACGCCTTTTTTGCAGGTGTCTTCTTTGTGGAAGCAGGGGCTTTACTGAGAGTGTCTTCAATGATCTGGTCCAGCTTACTGCGGTCATCTACTTCAACCGCCGGAGTTGCAGGCCCACCGTTGCCGACTACAAAGATCGTAGGAGTATGCTGAAGGCCGATTTGTGTTCCTAACTGGCGATCGGCCAGGACCTTGCCCTTGAATTGGTCTCCCGGATCAAGGACAAATGGGACCGGCGCATTATTTTGCGCGGCAAACTTGTCTACAAACTGGCGCAGGTTCTGTTTATCGATCTGCGGCTGGTTTTGGAAAATAAAGCCGCGAAAGTCATCGCCCAGCTTCTCTGACTTGCTATCGAAGTAGCGGGCATAGACGGCCGCATCAAACGACCAGGGATGCATTGGGAGGGGAAAGTCATGCAGCACAACAGGAATATTGTGTTTTTTAGCCGCGTCCCACACCAGTGGGTAGGCACGGGCACAATCTGGACACTCAAGATCCTCAAACACAACAATGGCCGCTCTGGCGCCCGGAGGCGGTTTTAGGGAAGATCCATCAGCGGCATAGGATGCCGCTGGAGAGATTGCGAGCGCAATCAACGCGACGGCGGAGAATAATAGCTTTTTGAATTCAATCATTACTTATCACCCTGCTTTTTCTGGGATTTTTGTTTGTATTTTCCGGGGGCAGCCTTTTTGGGGGAACTCGCCGCGGATTCGGCGGGACCCGCATTTTGGATCATCTGGCCAACAATCTGGCCCAACTGTTCCTGGTTTACTTCTTCAACAAATGGCTGCGAAACTTCAGTTTTGCTCACAACCCATATTGTAGGGGTGCGCTCCACGCCGATGCGCTGCCCCAAAGCATAGTCCGCCCTGACTTTTTCGGCCAGTTTACCGGCTGGATCATTCGCTGACGGTATAGACACTTTGTTGGCATCGCCGAATTTCTGTATCCATTGTTGCAGGTTAGCCCCGCTGATCTGCGCCTGATTGGTCAAGATGAATTCACGGAATGCATTTCCCAACGCGATCGACGACTGATCGAAATATCTAGCCCAGACCGCGGCTTCAAATGACCAGGTATGCCGGGGCAAAGGAAAGTCATGCAGCATGACTGGAACCTGATGGGCATTTGCGACTTCCTGAACCAGCGTATAGGAGCGGGCACATTCAGAGCATTCCAGATCTTGAAATACCACAATGGCTATCGAGGCTCCGGAGGGAGGCTTTAAAAGCGATGCATCGGCGGCAAAAGCAGGCACAAAGAGCCCCAGTAACGCCGTAAAGGTAAGTGCTCCTGCAGATTGCCCCATAAGAGTGATTTTACTAAAGATCGTAAATCTTGCCGCGTGTGATTCTCACCGACCAGAGATGCTTGGGTAAGTTACCTAAGAGCCTACAAGAGTAGAAACCCAGGTTGTGGGGATTGGTCGCGCAAACCCACGGGCCTTCCTGTGAAGTGCCTTTTGCCGCACAGTTTGGAGTGAAGCTTATCTTCTGACGACTTTTTTAATCAGGCTACTTACCCAGTGCAGCATGCTGGTTTTCGGCTGCGCAGTGTGGGCCGTGCTCACCGGATAAAACTCATCATAGAAAGAAATATCGGCGGGGCTAGAGGTAAGCGCAATTTCCGGCCTGCTGTGATTCAAAGTCAGGCGACTTTCAAATGGGACATCAGCCGCGCGCCGCAAACTGGAAGTGTTGTTCGTGGCCGGCACAGAAGCGTGCAAGCTCAGAGCAAAACTCAACAACACGAAGCTACAGACAAGACGGCGCACCAAATGATTATACGAACAGCATCCCTGCCCGGCAGAAAAGAAATTTACCTTAATCCTTTGGTGCTATGTCCAGCATTGGGAGGCGAGTTATGTCAGAGACCCGCACAAATCTTTTCGCTGCATAGGTTTGCAGCAACTGCCCGGTAGCATTTACGGTGCGGCTGCGGTCGACGCCGAAGGCCAAATGTCCACCATCGTGCAGCAGAATTATTTCAGTCTGGGCCTTGCGATGGCTTTGCACCTGCTGCTTCACTTTTCCGACAATCGCTTCGGCTGAGTTGGCGCTCCAATCGTAAGAAGTTACTGACCACATGATTGGCTGCAAGCTCAGCCTGCGAGCTGTGTGCAAAACATTGGGACGCCTGCCGCCAAACGGCGGCCGAAACAAAGAAACTTTCATTCCCACGGCGTCTTCCAGCGCCTTGTTGCAGTCTTCCAGTTCCTGCCGCAACCGCCGCGCGGAAACAAAAATCAAATTGGGATGGCTGTAAGTGTGGTTGCCAATCTCATGTCCCGCAGCCAAAATTGCCCGCGCAATTTTCGGCCGCTGCCGCACATACTGGCCGATCAGAAAAAAGGTCGCTTTGGCACCATGCTTTGCCAGCACATCCAGCAAATGCAGCGTGTGCGGATCGTTTGGGCCATCGTCGAAGGTAAGCGCCATCTGCCCGGGATCGGTGCCATGCGTGAGTGTGCGGCCATAAAGCTGTGAACCCGGCGACATGGTGGCGTATCCGGCATAGCTTGCGGCAGCTGCCGCGCCGAGCGTGAGAAAAGGCCAAAGCATGGGTGCAGAATTTGAGGTCCTGAAAAAATTTTTGTAAATGGATAATTTGGTAATTGAGTAAATTTCAGCAGCGTAAACTCAATCGCACGTTCATTTACCAAATTACCAAATTACTCATTTACAAACTGCTCCTCTCGCTTTCCACAGCCGGTTACTGATTGCTCATTGCCAGCAGCCGATTTGCGATATATGCTGCGTCAGTCATCCGACTCAGTAGCGCGATTCAGCAATCATGGCCAAGCTTTTTGAACCACCACAATATATAGCAGTGGAAGGCCCTATCCGCGTAGGCAAGAGCACGCTGGCGAATATCATTGCGGACCGGCTGAACGCCCAGCGCGTTATAGAGCCGGAAGATAATCCTTTTCTGCGCGCCTTTTATGAAGGCGAGCGCGGGGCCGGGTTCCAGGCGCAATTTGCCTTTCTAGTCCGCCGCTTTGAGCAGTTGCAGCGGCTGGAAGTGGGCGCGAATTCACGCAAAACCGTGGTGGCGGATTATATCTTTGAGAAAGACAAGATCTTTGCATACATTAACCTGAGCGACGCGGAGCTGGAAATTTATAACCGTTATTACCAGCTCTTCCGCAGCCAGCTTCCCGCGCCGGACCTGGTGATCTATCTACAAGCCTCACCGGATGTGCTGAAGAAACGCCTGCGCAAGAAAAACCTGGCCGGTGAAGCCCAGGTGAGCGACGACTACATTGAAGAAGTGGTCAAGGCTTATGAACACTTCTTTTTCCATTACACATCGTCAGACCTGCTGGTGGTCAATACCAATGATATTGATTTTGTTGAGCGCCACGCCGATCTGCAAGAGCTGCTCCGTCGCGTGAGCGAGCCTATCCGCGGGACACAGTATTTCCTGCCGCTGGGATCCACTGGAGCGGTGGGCGCGTAAAGATATGAGGCGGAAGCGTGTGGAGAGTTGGATCCCATCCTTCGCACAAACCGCGAAGGATGGGGCCACACGGCTTTTGAAGCCGAGCCAAACGGACCCTCTTCATCTCATTGAAAGCCGCCGGAAGCGCGAATGATTTCGCCCGTCAGCCAGCCTGAATCGGGAGAAGCCAGGAATACCGCGACGGGTGCAATATCTTCCGGTTGTCCAAAGCGTCCAAGCGCCGTACGGGCCACCATCTGCTTGGCAAAATCGCTGCCAACAATTCCGGCAGTGTGCGTGCCTTCTGTCTCAACGCCGCCCGGATTGATGGAATTTACCCTGATCTTTTTTGCAGCCAGCTCCTTTGAGAGGACTCCGGTGATCGCATCCACCGCGCCTTTGGTGGCGGAATAAATCACTGACATCTGGGGCGTGTCGTCACTGGCGACGGAACCAATATTGATCACGCTGCCGCCCTCCGGCCCAAAATGCTTCACTGCTTCCTGGGTGGCAAGGATCAACCCGAGCACGTTGGTGTTGAACTGGCGGTGAAATTCTTTCTCTGTTGCGGCCTCCAGCGGCTCAAACAGGAAAACTCCGGCATTGTTCACCAGCACGTCCAGTGAGCCGAATGCCTTCTTTGTTTCCGTGAATAGCCGCTGCACATCGGCAGCTTTTGATACGTCGCCCTGCACCGCAACCGCTTTGCCGCCTTTTGCGGCGATCTCTTTTACCACGGCATCCGCGCCTTCACGGCTGGATGCATAATTCACCACTACCGCTGCTCCGGCAGAGGCCAGCGCTTTCGCTATGCCCGCGCCGATCCCCTTTGATGCGCCTGTAACCACCGCCACTTTGCCCTTTAAGTCTTTCATCTTGAAAGCTCCTCTCAATCGGAATTCGTGTTTATCAATTAGATGATTGTCTAATTGTCTAACCGATCAGATGTAGAGCGCTGCCGCCAGGATTCAGGAAAGATTTTTAGATTTTGGCCAGGCGGTCCAGATAAGCGCGCAGGACCGGGCGCTGAAGTATCAGGTTGGCGAACTTGCCTTCGCGCACGATCTGCACCAGTCCGGCCGTTTCCAGCTCTTTTATATGGTGTGAGAGCGTGGCTGCGCTTACGCGATGGATCTTATGCAGCCGGGTGCACGGCGTCGGACTGCAACAGCCGCCGATCTCTTTCAATATCTGAACGCGACGCGGCTCAGCCAGGGCGCGGGCAATCCGCGCAAACTGCCGGTCGGTAAGTCGGGCAACGTCTGCCATGGGAATGATTAAGGTACGTTGATTGGATTCGCAAGTAAAGACCGGCGATGCAGATTAGCTCATGATGAGTTAAATCTTGAAGCGGCTACCCGATGTGATGGCGGCTAATTTCCCTGTCCTGCACCGCGCTTGCGTGCGCGCTTTGCGCGGGCATGCCCCGTCACTTTTTTAATAAGATGAAACCGCACAGCATCCCCGCATATTTTGCACTGGGGAAATGGATCGCCCTTCTTGACTATCGCGGTGTGGGCAGCGCGATGTTTCTTATGGACCACCCGGTACACGCCGCTTACAGCGCAAGCGTCAGCCGGTTTCCGCACCGGTTCGAGACTGGTGTCTTCCATAAGAACCCCCAGCTTGGCTGCCGTCGGAGTGGATGTTGGACGGTCTTCGCGGCACTGCGAGTTTGGATGACACACATATTACAGCGGTTGTACTAGGGACGGTAGTTCGTGACGTTACGTTGGCAAGCGTACTCTTTTGAGCGCTTTGGATTTATCAGAGCTTCTGATGTTCAGAGCCTGGGATGTTTGAGATGCCATTCGGTTGAATCCTGATAGGCTTTGGCCATCGCGAGCATCTGCGCTTCGCCAAAGAGTTTTCCGATAAACGTGAGCCCAGTGGGATGGCCTTTCTCATCGAAACCGTGCGGCAGCGTGACGCTGGGATGTCCGGTGAGATTGGTGATGCCGGTGCTGCGATCAGCTACGGGATTGGGCGTGTAGTCGGCGTAATCATAGGGCAGCAGATAAACGTCAAGGTTCGCCATGAGCTTGTCCATCTCCTGCATCAGCAGCATGCGTACGCGATTGGCGTTCACGTAATCCGGCGCGGGATAAAGGCGATAAGCATTTTGGCTCGCGATGCGGTCCGGACGCGCGAGCTGATCTGGATGCGTGTCCACGGGATCGTGCAGCGCCCCAATGCCTTCGGCGTTGAGGATTGCCGAGGGATCAAGTTTTGGATTTTCAGGGAGCTTGAACTCTGCCAGCTCGATTCCCAGGCTGCGAATCTTATCCAAGGCGGCGCGATCATTGGCTTCCACTTGCGGCGTCTGACGGGTGTTTTCAAATGCGGCCTTCAGGTAGCCGACGCGAAGTTTTCGCGCATCGAGCGAGGCGTCCCAGTTGAAGGGCACGTCGACGGCGGCAAGGTCGAGATTGTCCGCGCCTTGAATGGCGTTCAGCACCAGCGCGCAATCTTCCACCGCGCGGCACATCGGGCCAGTCTTATCCATGCTCCAGCTAAGCGCCATCGCGCCGAAGCGGCTGACGCGTCCAAAGGTCGGACGCAGGCCGGTGACGCCGCAAATCGCCGACGGTGCAAGGATGGAGCCCAAAGTTTCCGTGCCAATGGAAAAGCCGACCAGCCCGCCAGCGGTGGCCGATCCCGGACCAGCCGACGAACCTTGCGATCCCATGGAAGGGTCCCAGGGATTCATGGTCTGCCCGCCGAACCAGATGTCATCGAGCGCGAGCTCGCCGGTGGCAAGCTTGCCGATAAGCACCGCGCCGGCCTCACGCAGGCGCGTTACGACGGTTGCGTCCGCCTCAATAATGCGATCTTTGAACGGCGCGGCTCCCCAAGTTGTGGGATAGCCTTTGACGGCGAACAGGTCTTTGATTCCGTAAGGAATGCCGTGCAGCGGCCCGCGATATTTGCCCGCGGCAATTTCTTTGTCGGCCTGGCGCGCCTCGCGCAGAGCGAGATCGTCGGTCATGGTGACAAAACATTTGAGCTTGGGGTTGTAACGTTTGGCGCGGGCCAGATACATCTCGGTTAGTTCGATGGAGGTCGCCTGCCGCGTGCGGATAAGCGCGCTTATCTTCGTTACCGGCCAGAAGGCGACGTCTTCCAGGGAGGGCGGACGCTGCACACGCGGCGGCGCGCTGGCGCGGAAGGGACGGCGGGTGCGGTCAATCTTCATCCCCGGAAGCAAAGGGTTGAAGTAGAGCGGCGGAGCAATGCTGTTATCAATCTCAATTTTGCGCAGGTCGCGGAGCTTGACGGTGTTCTCGGCGACACCTTTGAGCATCTTGTCGAGTTGGTCGTCAGTGAATTCAAGGCCGGCAACAGCGGCGGCGGAGCGCAGCATGTCTTTAGTCAGTTGCGGCTGAGCCTCTTCTGAAAGGCGAGCTTCAGTCAATTTGCCCCAGAGCACGCCGGGGAAAAGCGTTGAGGCCAAACCAAGCGAGGAAAAATAAGCGAGGAAAGAACGGCGGTCAGCGGTGAGATTCATGGGTAGGGGAACATTCTGCACTGAGGGGAGAGAGTTTGTCTATGCGGTGGTAGCCTTGTCCCTATAAGAGGTGATCCGAAATCGAGAAGAAGGCAAAAGATCTACGGAGTAGATTCAGCGCTGCCGCGCCGGGTAGGCGCAGCAGTTATCGGTTCCGAGAAATTTTGGGCGAGCAACGCGCGAAATTGCCTTAGTTGCTCCTCGTTCAATGCGCGTTTCGGGACAATGTTAAAACAAGCAGGCGATGTGTAGAAAAGAAACTGGCTTTTAGTTTCATAAAGCCGAATAAAATTCTTCCACTCAATATCGGCAGAGCCGCCGGTCCATCGCCAGTGAACTCCCACGGCATCGAGCATCGCCGTTCTTGGCCCATGGGCGCCGGGCTGTTTGGAGAATTGATTCCGCGCGGTCAATCGTGGTGCTCCCCACATCACGAAGGACCATAAAGCCGCGACTCCGCACATCATCGCGAGGCCAGAAACCGATTGCGTTTGAGGATGCGTGGCGAACGAGACGAGGCTGAAGCCCAGCATGAGGAAGATCAAGAACACCACGAGGCGAAGAAACCATTTTGTGGTTCCAGACCGGTTTCTATGCGCGATAAAGCAATCTAGAAAATCTCTCTGCGTCAGTTCGTACTTAAGTTCCATGCGGGAGGATTGTGGCAAAGAATGGGCAGGTGTTCAAGGGGATTTATGAAAGATTCTGGCGCTGCGCTGCGCCGGCCTGCGGCAGCAAGGAAGGTTTTCTTTTTTTGCTTACCCACCCTTCCGGCTTCGCATGCGCTCGCCTCCAGAGTGGGCTAGGCTCTCTTCGCGCCTAACGGCGCTTCTGCAACGTGGTTATGGAAGCGTGGCAGCCCTTGAGTTCATCGCGGCTGGATCTTGGTGGAAGCCGTGTGAGAGTCGAACGCAATAAGAGGCGCGGAGAACATTCGATTTCACCACGGAGGCGCGGAGGCGCGGAGAAAAACAGGTAGCCGCGAATTAACGCGAAGGACGCGAATCAATTTGGTTTTCTGATTGGTATTGGTTAACAGCCTCAATTTTCAGGTGTGCCGCACCTACGGCGCTAATCTTTACTTGAATGCTTACCCACCCTTCCGGCTTCGCATGCGCTCGCCTCCAGAGTGGGCTAAATTCTCTTCGCGCCTAACGGCGCTTCTGCAACGTAGTTATGGAATTGTGGCAGCCCTTGAGTTCATCGCGGGAGATTATGGTGGAAGGGTGTGAGAAATCGAACGCAATAAGAGGCGCGGAGAAAACCAGGTAGCCGCGAATCAACCGCGAAGGACGCGAATCAATTTCTTAATTTTCTGATTCATGTGGGCTGACGCCATCAATTTTCAGTGTGCTGCATCTACGGAGCTTTAGCAATGTGGTTATGGAAGCGTGGCAGCCTTGAGTTAAATCCCGCCCTTCGCACAAACCGCGAAGGATGGGGCACCCGATGCGTGATGAAGAGTGCCGGGGGTGAATATTTCCAAAATATGTGGTTTTGTTTGGCGGAAGCGTGTGAGAGTCGAACTCACCAGAGCCAGCGAAGCTAACTCTCGCCGGTTTTGAAGACCGGAAGGGTCACCGGACCCCATGCGCTTCCGCGTGGCCATCAGTCTATATGATAGCAATCAGCGATCAGCACTCAGCGATCAGCATTCAGCCAAATCATTCACCGCAATGGGCGCAAAGGAATTCAATGGGAATCTTTACTTTTGCGGCCTGGGCGGATCGACCAGGTTGCTACGCGGACGGCGTTCAGGATTCCACGCAGCCAGGCCCCACACGCCGTCAACATTCATGACGTCGGCTTTATCGGCTTCGCGCTGGCGGAGAATGGAATAGACGTTACGGTACTTGGAGGTTTTGAGTCCGCCAGCCTGCAAGCCCTGCATGATTTCTTTGGTCGACATTCTGCGCTGGACCATTTGAAGCAGCCTGTGCGAAGCAACCGAGACGCTAAGCCCGGCAAACGCACGCGGCGGAATCTGGGAAATATCTGAGACGCGCGGGATGGCAGCAGTGGCAAGCGCGCCAGCAGATCCCATGATGCCCTTGATGGCGACAATGGCCGCGTCCAACTGGTCGCGCTTGGCTTGCAGATCGGCGAGGACGGTTTCGTAATTGATGGGCTCAGGGGACATGGTGGTAATAATAGGTAGAGATAAAGTATCTACCCAGTAGAATATATAAGTCTACCCAAAAAAGATTGCCAAAATTGCCAGCATTGCCAAAAGTGATGATTGGAAAAGCAACGCAACTGCAAAACAATCGCCGCAGATTTGCGCTGATGGACGCTGATCAAAACAGGTAGCCACGGGGTAGCCGCGATCACTGCTAAAACCATTTACCACAGAGAGCGCAGAGGAAAAGAATTGCCAAAATTGCCAGCATTGCCAAAAGTGGAAATTGGAAAAGCAAAAAGCATTGCAAAAGCCATTGCCGCAGATGCAAGGGGTTGGAAGCAGTAAGCCCTACGCGCTGGAAGCTGATGGCTGCTCAGACCGCTTGGCTGGAGCCAAGGCAATCAGGACCACGCCAATGACCACAAGGATAGCCGAGGCGATCAGAAAGCCGGAGCGCAATTCCGGAATTTTAAATCCCAATATTGACATGACCGCAGCGTGGGCAAAACTCGACCATGCTGCGAAGGCAATCAGGCTGCGGTGCGCCGCCGGATTTCGCGCCGCCATGAGGAGAAAAATGCCCAGTGCAGCATAAATGGCCATCTGCATGGTGTCGCCCGTATCGGAATTAACCGGGTTGTGCAGGCCGGCGATCGCCGGATAGGCGGCAGCAGAAAAAAACAATCCCACCAATACCAGTACGATTTTCAACGCGCGCTCTCGAATCATGAAGTTCCTCCTGTGCCGAGTTTAGTCGCGCTCCGCTCCACTGCGCGCGAGCCTTCGGCAGATCGGCAACCTGTGAAGCCGTACCCTTTCAAGACAAAGGCGAAGGCGTTATCCGCAGAATGTCATATTTTACTTCGACGTGGCGTCCGGGAAACTCTGCTTCGATCCGTTGTTTGAGCTGCTCCACGGTGGGTGCGCCGTTCTGGCCGTTGAGGCCGCGAGCGTCGTCCATGAGGATGACGTGCCGCTGATTGGCATGGCCTGGAATGGAGTTGTCAGGAATGGAGTGGCCGAGAATGGATTCAAATTCGGTGGTCAGGCGTTGCTTGTCGCCCTGGAGGCCGGCCCAGCCGTAATAACCGGCGTCCAGCCAGAAGAGAGTTGGTTCATGCAGAGATTTCAGAATCTCCGGCACAACTTTCTGGCTGTCGCCTTCCACGATATGAATGTGCGGCCAGCGGGAAAATTTTTTTGCGGCGCGCCGGGCCAGCGCTGAATCGAATTCCACGGAATAGATTTCCGCAAACCGGCCTTTCATGGCGGCGACCATTTCACCATAGTAAGTGCCGGTCTCAACCAGTACGCGCAGGTTATAACGCTGCGCATAATCGCGAACGGTGCGCTGCTTGAGCAGATGCGGAGAGCGGATGGGCTCACCCCGCAGCTTCCAGTACCAGTAGTCAGGGTAGTGGCCCAGCGATTTATAGACGCCGTAAAAGGGAGTGCGAGCCAGCAGTTTGCGAAGAGCCTTCATAGTTTTAGAGCTTTGACGCCCGACCCGGGGGAACGGCATCGCCGCAGATTTTCGCTGATAAACGCAGATCAAGAAAGAGTAGCCGCGAATCAACGCGAAATACGCGAATTATGACTTCCGAAAAACCTTCTACCACGGAGGACACAAAGGAACACAGAGGAATTACCAATATGCCAAAACCGCCAAAGAATGGCAAAATTGGGAATCGAACCAACCTGCCGTTCTTAATTAGTGGAAAGTGTACGGATAGGAGAGCAGTGGTTTGATTTCAATTATTACTCTTTGGCATTTCTGGCAATCACGTTCTAATTAGCAGTCCCTTAATATTTCAAACTCAGGGTAGGGTTGGATGAATCCAATGTCAAATACTAAACGCCGCTTACCGTTCGTACAGGTAGATGTTTTTACCTCAGTCCCTTTGGAAGGGAATCAGCTCGCCGTATTTGCTGATGGCAGCAGTTTGAGCGATGCCGAGATGCAGGCCGTCGCGAAAGAGACAAATCTTTCTGAAACTACGTTCATTCTGCCCCGTGATGCTGCCACAGAGCGCGAACGCGGCGTGCGTGTGCGCATTTTTACCACCACGGAAGAGCTGCCATTCGCGGGACATCCTACGCTGGGCACGGCCATGGTTTTGAGGAACATGTTGTTACAAAAAAATGGCAGCGGTGGCAATGGTGCTGAGGAAGTGGCGCTTGACTTGAACGTTGGCCGCATTCCTGTGCGCTTTTCCACGCACGATGACCTTCCGTTTGGAATGATGACGCAGCGCGATCCTGAATTTGGCCAGAAACATTCACGAGAAGATGTGGCGCGAGCAGCCGGCCTGGACGTGGATGACATTGCCGGCGACCTGCCTATCCAGACTGTGAGCACCGGCAATGCTTTTGCGATGGTCCCGGTGAGGTCATTGGCGGTGCTACAGAATATGTCCCCTAGTTGGGCCAGCTTGAAAGCATATTTAGAAAAGACCAGCACCAAATTTTTCTACTTTGTCTCACGTGAAACCCTGAATCCTGAAGCTAAACTGCAATCGCGCATGTTCTTTTACAACGGAGAAGATCCGGCTACCGGCTCAGCCGCAGGTCCGTGTGCCGCATGGGCGGTGCAGTATGGCGTTGTTCCACCAGATAAGCAGGTCTTAATGGAACAAGGCGTGGAAATGAAGCGGCGCAGCAGAATTTTTTTTAGCGCGGGCCGCAGCGGGGACAAAATCGTGAACGTGCGAGTGGGTGGACACGCGGTTGAAGTGATGCGCGGAGAATTTATTTTGTAATGGCAGCGAAGCGGCAAGCGGTCGATTCTACGGGCTTTATAGTCACGGAGGAAGCGCGAACAAAAGTCTTCCACAGACTTTTCCACTTGTTGGCGTTTCAGTTACTTGCTTCCGCGATTCAGATAACTTAAAGTTCCTGAACCAAAGTAACAAACACCAGCCCGAAAAAATCCGTGACGCCCATGCGCGCTGGCCTGCCACGGAACAAATTAGACCCGAGGGAACGATGCGACCAAAAAGAACGATTCTGTGCGTAGACGATAATGAGCAGGCGCTCTCCATACGAAAAGTGATGCTGGAAACACGCGGCTATCGCGTGTTGGCATGCAGCAACGGCCATCAAGCCCTTGACGCTTTCAGGCAAGGCGGTGTTGACCTGGTGCTGAGTGATTTGCAGATGCCCGGCCTGGATGGCGCGGAGCTGGTAGACAAGATCAAAGAAATTTCCGCCTGCACTCCTGCAATTCTTTTTTCCGGCAAGACCCGATTTTACGAAAAAGATACGCGCGCCGATCTTTTTTTGCCCAAAGGCATGTACGCACCGATTGAACTGCTGGAGAGAATCAGGCTCATGCTGGTGAAGAAACGCGGACCCAAGCGCATGATGTCCCCAGAGCCAGTCAGGATGCAGGCAGCCAGTTGACGATGCGCTTCTGCACGCCTGTGCTTTGCCGCAGTATGACTGGCTTCACGCTACGGGCGGTCTGGTAATATCGAACCTACGTGGCCGCCATTATCCAAGTTGAAAACGTTACCAAGGTTTATCGCATCGGCAAGGTCGATGTGCCCGCGCTGCGTGGCGTCAGCTTTAATGTGGAGAAGGGCGAGTTTGTCAGCATTGTTGGTCCTTCAGGCAGCGGCAAATCGACGCTCTTCTATATTCTGGGTGGACTGACGCGCGCGACGTCGGGACGCGTGGTGATTGATGGCGCGGATTTTGCGCAGCTATCCGACGCGCAGCGCACGGCCATGCGTAAAGAGAAAATTGGCTTCGTCTTCCAGAAATTTAACCTGCTGCCTACGCTTACCGCGAAGGGAAACATTGAGATTGCGCGCGAGATCGCCGGCAAAGGTGGCCTGGATAAAGCACTGTTTGATCAGGTCACGCAGATGCTGGGAATTGCTGCGCGGCTGGACCATCGGCCGTCTGAGCTTTCAGGAGGCGAACAGCAGCGCGTGGCGCTGGCGCGTGCGTTGGTGAATGGGCCGTCGCTGATTTTGGCAGATGAGCCGACCGGCAACCTGGATTCGCAGAATTCGGAAATCGTGCTGAGCATGCTGCGCGATGCCAATAAGAAATTCGGCCAGACCGTGTTGATGATTACCCACAATCCTGAGGCGGCCGAGGTGGGGGATCGCATCATTCATATGCGCGATGGGTCGATTGTGACGCCGGATAAAGATCCGCAGATGGCCAGCAGGCATTAGGATTTCCAGTGAGGCTAAGAGATGCGTTTGAGAAACTCTGAAGCCGAGCGCAGGGTGCGTGGGTAGGTGATTGACCCAGCGTTTTCAGCAGGTTATAATGTGTGCATCCTCTGAGCGGGAGTAACTCAGTGGTAGAGTGCGACCTTGCCAAGGTCGAAGTCGCGGGTTCAACTCCCGTCTCCCGCTCCATATTTTGCTCACTGTTGCCCCTCGCATCAGCGAGGGTTTATGCTCTCAGGGCCAGCACAGGTAGCATCATTCAGGGCGCGGTACCCAAGTGGTAAGGGAGAGGTCTGCAAAACCTTTATGCGTCGGTTCGATTCCGACCCGCGCCTCCAAAGTTTCAATCACTTACGAGCGAAGGCGAAAAACTGGCTGCCAATTGGCTGCCAAATGGTTTGGAACCAGCATTTTCCAGCTCTCGAGAACGCGCTGAAAGTTTCGAACTGACCATTGCTGCGGCAGCAACGGCCGATTCATCCAGCAATCTCGCGTAGTGAATCAAGACAATGTCGGGACGGGAATGACCAAGCCGCTCCTGCACCCGCATTCACTGGCAGTCGATTGGCAATCAGGTGCGTCGAACCCCACTTGCGCAACAACCTCCAGGTAACATGCGGCAGCCCAAGCTCTCGCGCCTTGGGCTGGATCTTCCGGGAGAGCACATCTTCATGCCGAAGCGGCGCCTCCGGATTCTCGCTGGGAAAGGTCCAATCGGAGTCAGCGGCGTTCTGCAGCTTCTTGAGAGCAAGCAGCCTTTGAACGTTTGCTGGCGTCAGCTGAACAGGACGGTTCACGCGATGGTATTTCGGGGTATGGAACTTGCCCCGATTCACCGCACGCACCACCATCAGCTGATTGGCCTCCGTGTTCAGGTCTGACCACTTGAAAGCGAATCCCTCACTTGGCCGCGGAATCGCCACAGCATGAAGCCAAATCATTGTGCTGTACGGTTCCTCAAGCCCGGCAATCAATTTGTCCAAATGCTCCGCCGTAGGGAGCTTCTCTTCTTCCCGAATGTCCTTGGGCGGCAGATCTGCATTGCGGACTGGATTCTCTTTGATGTAGCCGAACTTCACGGCTGCGGCAAAGATCGAACTGAGTCCCCATTTCAGGTTCTTCAGTGTGTTGAATGACTTCTTTTCTTTTGTCGCTTTTCGGTTGATAAAGGCCTGAATCTGCTCGGTATCAATTTCGGCCATCGGCACATCTCCAAAGCAGGGCAAGTAGTGAGCCCGGATATTAGTCTCATATCCGTGCTGCGTCGTGCCCTTTTTGGTCGCGAGCTTGAGTCCGCGATATTTGCTGATGAAGCTTCGAAATGACCTAGCAGATTTGGGTCTATAGTTGACTCGAAGTGATTTGCTGCCGTTTCAAAATCTTTGTATTCAATGAAATGTCGGTCCTGAGTGGTCCCCCCGGAACGTCGTATAGTCGATTTTGTAACGTAAAAACTCACCTTTTAACAGCTTTCAACACTCGAAGATTTTTTGCAATGAATCTAATGGATCACGAAGAGCGCCGGGTTAGAGCACATGGTCCCGAACCAGATTCCAAGACGTATTAAAACCCGCTGAAATTTGCTGTTCCTAACTGATTGATATTGAACTGTTGCGGGCTGCTCGTGGAATGCTATTGATTTTTATTGAAAGAGGAGGCTTTCACCGTCACATTTTTGCCTACAGCAAATTAGACTGAATCTTCTTGCGTGTTCCCTAGAATGCCTCCCCGCTCCGGCAGCATTATCTAATGGTCGCCCGCAAAGACTGGCTCGAGTGATGAACTTTTAATGTTGGCGAGCACACCAACACATTGCCTCACCTAATTTCTGGAAGCAACCAAACGCGAACTGACGGAACGCTGGGTTCATCGCGTGAATGATTAACGGAGGCGCTTAGCGAGAACAGACTCAGCATCATTTCCTGCTCGCGAACCAACCGGTTCTTTGTCGGCATTGGAGAAGAACCAAACGGGAATGGGCGAAGGATACGGCCGTATTGCGTGATGAAGGCGGTTATCTGTTCACGCGCGTCAATGCTGATCCTGGGTGGCCAGCGGATTGACACTGGATCGCGACCTGATCTAGCAATGGGAGATAACGAAAATCGTAATCGCTATTTTACCGTGATCTTGTCCACCACTTTCCGCCATTGCCTGTATGGCTGCAGAAGCTGAAGGGCCCGCTGGTGTTGCGCCTCATTTAGGACCGTCCCTGAAAGAGTAATCGCCCTGTCATTTACGGTTGTATGTATCTCTGCACCGTCGAGCACCGGGTCAGCGCTCAATATGTCACTGAGATCATTTTGAATTGTCGTATCGGCTTCATCGTAAGACCACTGCTCAGGCGTGCCTGAAGCGGGCGGAGACGGGCTTGCTGAAGCGCTCTGAGAATACATCTGCCACGGAACTGCCAGGAGCAACAAGGCACACAAAAGAAGACCCATCATGCAACTCTCCTGTATTTATAGGCATTCAGGTCTACGCGATCCAGCTCAAGAAAGCACTGCAGCAGAGGTACAGAAGAGCGTTTCATTTCCGCAACCGTTCCAAAAAAGACGACCTGGGCCTGATCCAGGAAGATCACGTGGTCCGCGATCTTCTCTGCCAGCTTCGTATCGTGTGTAACTACCACGCTTGTTAGCTTCAATTGAGATTTAACGTTGGCAATTAAGGTACCCAACCGCCGCGCCATGAGCGGGTCCACCATGGTCGTCGGCTCGTCGTAGAGCACGGCTTCGGGTCCTGCTGCCAATGCTCGCGCAATAGCAACTGAGCGTTTCATTCCGGTGGAGATTTCTGACGGCAATCGGTCTTGCATGGCGGTTAATCCCACCATGTCCAACAGACGATTGACCATTTGGAAAATCTCACCTTCCCCAAGTTCTCCACGCTCGCGCAACGGAAATGCCACGTTCTCCTGTACGCTCAGGGAGTCAAACAGTGCTCCGCTCTAAAAAACCATGGTTACTTTTTTTCGCAGACGTTGCAACTGTTCCTCTCCCTCTCTGGTGATGTCTTCGTCTGCTGCAATCACATGGCCCTGGTCGGGCTTGAGAAAGCCCAGCAGAATTCGCAGACATACAGACTTGCCCACGCCGCTTTTGCCCAGAATGCAAACCGTTTCCGTCGGCATAATCGAGAAGCTCACGTTGTTTAATACGCGATTCATCCCAAACGATATGGAGACATGTCTGAATTCGAAGTAGGGCGACGAACTTTGCCTTCCATCGGCATCACTTCGCGGAAATGGATCCCTGAAGTTTCTAAGCTGCACGCACGTTTTCCCGGCTCTTAGACTAACGAGCCTACTAACCTGTGACAATTGATGGTGCGTATGAACTCCCACTGCGGCGAAAGCACTAAATACCGCTTGCACTGCCGCACTAAGCAAGCCTTGGCACCTTATCTAAATTGCGCATCCCGCTGACGACGAATTGTTTCCATGCGTTGCCGTCCTTACTATGCAATAAAAGGTGGTCCACCAAACCTGCGTAAAGCAACATGGCGCGTTTCTCAATACAGAAAGGATTTCTGTCATGAAAAGTCCAGATCTATATTTGCTGCTTACTATGTTATTGGCGTGCTGCGTGGCTATAGCCATGTTCGTTCAGCCTCAGCAAGCAAATGCTGTATTCACGCCATCTCAATCACAAAATCAATCCAATGTTGACCAGCAACGTCAAGACACGGAGAAGCAGACGCGGCCGGAGATCGAGAAACAGCGGCAGCAGATCGAACAGCAGGGACAGAAAAATCTCGACCAGGAAGCTATTGCAGCGCTTCAGGAGACACAGAATGCAATCAAGGCAATCTCGGCAAGCAAAACGAGCGAAGCCATGGCCGCGATTGAGCGCGCCTCTGGCAAGCTGAATGTTCTGCTGGCGCGCCATCCCGAAAAAGGGCTGATTCCGGTGAGCCAGGAAGTGATCGTCATAGATAATGCACCCCGCGATAGCAAACAAATCCTTGAGCTTTCCTACAACGCTGCAAAAGCGTTTGACGATTCCAATTTTCCGGCAGCCCGAGTGCTGCTTGACGCGCTGCGCAGCGAAATCCGGGATCGCACCTACAATTTGCCTCTCGCCACC
Organism: Candidatus Angelobacter sp.; assembly: GCA_036488825.1. Classification (GTDB taxonomy): domain Bacteria; phylum Acidobacteriota; class Terriglobia; order Terriglobales; family Acidobacteriaceae; genus Angelobacter. Next base: position 88,354 of record DASXGZ010000037.1, on the reverse strand, counting down.
TATCCTGATGCTCTGAAAAATGCAGCTCGGCTGCTCGACCAGAAAAAACAAGATGATGCGAAAGCCGTTCTGCTGGATGCCGTTGATACATTGGTCGCAGTGGACCAGGTTACCCCAATCCCTCTGCTTCTCGCGCGCGCAACCGTGAACGGCGCGCAGGTAACCGCGCAAAAGGACAAGGACACGGCGCAGAAGATGCTGGAAGCAGCGAGAGTCGAGCTTCTTCGCGCCAAACTGCTCGGGTATGCCGGCAAGGACCCAGAGTACAACGCACTGAACAATGACATTTCCAATCTGGAAAAGCAGATCAAAGGACGAGGCGAGGTGGCGAGCTTGTTTACGGGCTTGAAAGACAAGCTTGCTTCATTTATCAAACGCCATGCCGACAAAAAGCAAACCGGACAGGCCCAAGGCGGGCAGCAACAGGCGCAGCGTTGATCTCCACTAGCGGACCTTCAGTACGATCTTGCCAAACACGTGCCCCTCGGCCAGGCGTTCGTGGGCCTTGGCCGCTTCGGCCAGCGAGTAGGCAGCGGCGATCGCCACTTTGACCCTGGCCGCATCCACGGCGCGGTTCAGCTTTTCAAACTGGCGCACACCAGGAGTACCGTCATAGGAGGTGATCTTGATCCCACTCCGCTTCTTCGGCTCCGGCTCAACTCCATTCGGATAAGCAACGCGGCCTCCGCGCCGAAGCGCGTCAATACATTTCTCCAAGGCATCCCCACCTGCAAATGCCAGCACTGCATCCACGCCTTTCGGGGCAAATTTCTGCACAGATGAAGCTATGTCTTCATTTTTGCCGTCCACCGCGACGTCAGCGCCCAAGCGGCGCACAAAAGCTTTGCCATCCGGACCAGTGCCTGTCCCAAGCACCCGTGCACCACGCAGCTTGGCAAACTGCAACGCCAAACTTCCCACGCCACCCGTTGCGCCATGAACAATCACCAATTCGCCTCGCTTGATCTTCAGCGTGTCATCTACTCCTTGCAGCGCAGTCAGGCCTGTGGTCGCAATGGCGCCGGCCTTTCTGAGATCAAGGGTCTTCGGAATGAGCGCGGTTTTCTCCGCGGCCACCGCAACATACTGCGCGTAGAAGCCGCCCTTTGGATTGGCCCAGCTATAAGCATAAACTTTCTCTCCCCCTTTGAATCGCCGGACACGCGAGCCCACCGCAACAACGGTGCCTGAGCCGTCGGTTCCAAGTATCACGGGAAAACGCGGACGCCCTTCCGGCCACCATCCTCCACGAATGTCGGCATCCCACGGCCCGACTCCGGCAGTGTGAATTGCAATGAGCACCTCGCCGGAGTCCAACTCCGGAGTTGGAACACTTGCAAGTTCCAGGACGTCAGGATCACCGAAGCCATGGATCACAGCCGCCTGCATGGATTTCGGAATTTTTACTTTCATGAAGTTTCCTCAGTTCGCAGTCAAAGCCAGAAGCATGGGCGACTGGCAGGCATCTTTCAACATTTAATCAGGCATGAATGCCGGTAACAATCATCATGAAATTTGACAGAAGATCCCTACGCAAGACGCAGTGTGTCATTGCGTCCAAGCGTGAGAGATAGATGCTACTTAAGCGCTACGAGACAGTATGACGGAAGGACCATACGACCAAAGTCTTAGATGGTCCTTTCACCTGCGATGAATCGGCCTGTAGTTGGCTCTTCGAATAGCAGATTCAGTCTCCTGAGGAATTGATTGGCGGCAGGGCCGCCGCTAACATCGGAAAAAGGACATATAGTGTCCGCCAATGGTTAACAGAAGTTCAGGGGGAATTACATGGTTTCTACGCCACTCTTAGTTGAGATGGAAGAGCTACGACACCGCTGGGGATGGATGCTCGGGCTTGGAATTCTGATGCTGGTCCTCGGGACCATTGCTTTTTTCATTGCGTCGGCAGCCACTATCGGTACGGTCATAGTCCTCGGCTGGTTGCTGGTTGTCAGCGGCGTAATTGAGGCAGTACATGCTTTCCGGGTGCGTCGCTGGGGCGGCTTGTTCCTTCATTTAATAGGCGGAATTGCAGGTGTTCTGATCGGCTTGTTGGTCGTTACCCATCCAGTTGCCGGAGCGCTCGCCTGGACGATGCTGTTCGCCGCGTTCTTTACTGTGATCGGGTTGTTTCGGACCATCGCGGGAATCGCGCTCAGGTTTCCCAACTGGGGCTGGGCAGTTTTCGATGGGCTGATCACACTAGGATTGGGAATTATTCTCTGGCTGGAATGGCCGTGGTCTGGATTTTTCTTCCTGGGGATTGCTGTCGGTTTTTCGCTGATCTTGCGTGGCTGGTCTTACGTGATGCTGGCCATCGCTCTGCATAATCTGCCGCTGGGTGGTGCGTTGAGACACCAGCCTGCATAGCGTGCTCCTGGAGTGTTCCTCCTTCTCCACCGCGAGGTTCATGGGACTCATTCTATTTTTACTCCGATGAATCCCGCGGTGCGCAGTCTGGGAAGTAACCCAGTACCGAAACCCCCTATAAAACCCGGAGACCAAGAGTGAAACCAAATACCAGAGTTGAACAAATGGATACAGAACATCAGTTACAGGCGCAAGACCGCAGCCATGAAGAATCTGGGCCGGTACAGCGTACATCTGGCACCCCGAATGCGCTCGCGAATCAAGCGGATGCGGCCCCTCGAGACACCGAATACCAGGTCCTTCTGGATCGTTTTGCGCGGATGCAGGCCGACTTTGAAAACTTCCGCAAGCGCATGGCCCGGGAACAACTCGACTTCAAGAAATCTGCCGTCGCGGACGCGCTAACGTCATTACTTCCAGCGCTGGACAGCTTTGAGCTGGCGCTCGCAAGCACTCCTCCGACGGTGGAAGAATTCCGTTCTGGCATGGAGTTGATACAGCGCCAACTCCGCGCTGCCTTAGAGAAGCTGGGACTGGAAACGGTCCCGGCGAAGGGTGAGCGTTTCAATCCTCATCTGCATGAAGCGGTTGAAGTGGTGGATCAGCCGGAAGTTGCCGACGAGCAGGTAATTCATCAGTTGAGACGCGGTTACCGGATGGGAGACCGCATCTTGCGGCCATCCATGGTGGTGGTGGCACGCAAGCCTGCGAACTAACCAGTGGCACACAGATTCACGCAGCACTGGAAGCTGTAAAAGTTTACGTAAAAGGCCGGCTCGACTCCGTCCTGTTTGGAATTTATAGCACCTAAAACCAGAATTCATAGGAGGTAATCAATGTCAGCACAGTCATCACAAAAAGAGAACAAATCACTATCAACCCGGTCCGGATCGGAGTCCGGACAGGGAACACAGCAGTCCGGCCTGGCCCGCCGGTCGCTCATTCCCGACGTTCCCTCGCTTCTGCTTGATCCACTCGGCTTTTTCGATGATGGATTTTCCATTTTCAACAGGCTGCGGGACATGAACCGCTCTCTCAGTCTGGGCAGGCGGTCTCAGCAACAGGGAGGAGCCGATCCCAGCTTGTGGGTACCGGCAGTTGAAGTCGATTACAGAGATGGCAATCTTGTCGTCTCGGCTGAACTGCCCGGCCTCAATGAAGGCGATATAGATGTCCAGGTGGTGAACGATACCCTTGTAATTCAAGGCGAGCGCCGCGACGAGCGCGAGGAAGACCAAGACGGCGTTCGAAGGACTGAAATCCGCTACGGCCAGTTCTATCGCGCCATTCCCCTTCCTGATGGCGCGCAGACAGAGCAGGCGCGGGCGGAATTTCAGAATGGCGTTTTGCGCATTACGATCCCTGCACCACAAGCCCAGAGCAATACAAGACAGATCCCGGTGCAGGCATCGAGTTCTGCGCAGGGACAATCGAGCGGGCAGAAGCAAACCGCGGGACAAACTTCCGGCGCAGAAAAAGCAGCTTGAACATCTGCCGGTCAGAATACATCAGCCACTCAATTCCAGGCATGGCGCTGGGCAATAGCAGCGGCCATTGCCTGGAGTAAATCCTGCGGGGGCTTCAGGAAGCTTTTCTTGCTCCGTTGGCTGGCCTAGAATCACTTCCCGTACTCGCCAGCGAAGCTAGTTCGTCTTCTCGTTCGCGAAGTTCTGCTTCCTGGAGTTTGTGCATTTCACGGCTCCCGCGCTGCTTGCATTGGTGCTGAAAAAAAGTTCACGGCAGAAAAGCTCAGCCGTTCCCTGGCAAAAGCCGGAATGTGATGTGGACCTAATCACATTCCGGTCGCCAGGAGCCCGGAAGGCATCCCCGATGCCGTAATCCCGTAAAAGCTTGCTTTCTACGTTGAATTTCAGGCCGACTTTCTCTCGTCGATGTCTACATACTCGGCATCTACCACACCGCTGTCTCCTTTGGCCTGGCTGTCGCCGCCCGGGGGCGGCGTTCCGGCCGACGGGCCTGCGCCTTGAGGCTGCTGTGCTTTGTACATTTGCTCGGCCAGCTTATGCGATGCCTCCGTCAGCCGCTCGCGCGCCCGATCCATGGCTTGCTTGTCGGTCGAGTCCAATGCCTTCTTTGCATCAGCCACTGCGTTCTCCACTTCGCCGCGATCAGACGGAGAGACCTTGTCGCCATGTTCGCGCAGCATTTTCTCCACGCTGTAGACCAATGAATCCAGCTGGTTCTTTGCTTCGATCTCCTCACGTTTGGCGCGGTCCTCCGAGGCGTGCGCCTCGGCTTCTTTGGCCATGCGCTCCACATCCTGCTTGCTGAGTCCGGAAGACGAGGTGATGGTGATCTTCTGGTCTTTGCCCGTGGCCATGTCTTTTGCCGCGACATTAAGAATGCCGTTCGCGTCGATATCAAACGTGACCTGAATCTGCGGTACGCCGCGCGGCGCCGGCGGAATTCCGGTCAGGTGGAATTTGCCCAGCGTGCGGTTCTGGTCCGCCAACGGCCGCTCCCCTTGCAGCACATGGACTTCAACTGATGTCTGGTTATCGGATGCGGTGCTGAATGTCTCCGTTTTGCGTGTAGGAATCGTTGTATTGCGAGGAATCATCGGGGTCGCAACACCGCCCTGTGTCTCGATGGAAAGCGTGAGCGGCGTTACATCCAACAGCAACATGTCCTTGACTTCGCCCTGCAACACGCCTCCCTGGATGGCAGCGCCCACGGCGACGACTTCATCAGGATTCACGCCTTTATGGCCTTCTTTTCCGAACAGCTCCTGGACCAGCTTTTGAATGCGGGGCATGCGCGTCTGGCCGCCCACCAGCACCACCTCATTGATCTTGGCGGCATCAATGCCTGCATCTTTCATGCACTGTTTGCTGGGCGGCACGGAGCGTTGAATCAGGTCTTCCACCATGCTTTCAAGCTTGGCTCGCGTCAGCTTTCTCACCAGATGCTTGGGCCCGCCGGCATCGGCAGTGATAAACGGGAGATTGATCTCAGTTTCCATCGTGCTGGAAAGCTCAATTTTGGCGCGTTCTGCGGCGTCGCGCAGACGTTGCAGCGCCATTTCATTCCCTTTCGACCGCAGATCTAACCCTTCATCTTTTTTAAATTCATCAATAAGCCAATCCACTACGCGCTGGTCAATGTTGTCGCCGCCCAGGTGCGTGTCTCCATTTGTCGCCTGCACCTCAATCACGCCGTCGCCCACCTGGAGGATTGAAATATCAAAGGTGCCGCCGCCGAAGTCGTAAACTGAGATGGTCTCGTCTTTTTTCTTGTCCAGGCCATAAGCAAGCGCCGCGGCGGTTGGCTCATTGATGATGCGTTTGACGTCAAGTCCGGCAATCTTGCCTGCATCCTTGGTGGCTTGGCGCTGCGCATCATTGAAATACGCAGGCACAGTGATCACGGCCTCGCTGACCGGCTGCCCCAGATAGTCCTCCGCGGCTTTTTTCAGTTTCTGCAGGATCATCGCAGAAATTTCCGGCGGGCTATATTTCTTGCCCTGTCCGACTATCACCACGTGGTCGCCTTCAGCCTGTACCTTGTAAGGGACCATTTTCAGTTCTTCACTGATCTCTTCATATCGGCGGCCCATGAAGCGCTTGATCGAATAAATTGTGTTTTCAGGATTGGTGATCGCCTGGCGCTTGGCCACCTGCCCAACCAGCCGTTCTCCGCTTTTGGTAAAAGCCACTACAGACGGTGTGGTCCGGCTGCCTTCTTCATTGGGAATTACCTTGGGTTCGCCGCCTTCCATTACGGCCACGACAGAATTTGTGGTGCCCAGATCAATGCCGATTATTTTTGCCATGAGTGCCTCCGCAGACCCTTTGATCCTAGAAACTGCGCCATCCCATGGCAATTCGCCATGCGGTTAGCGGTGAAATCCGCCCCACGTTTATGTCTCGCTCCTGCTGAAGTGGCAGGGGAACATACAACTTTGGACGTATAAGCGATTGATTCGCGCCTTCCCATCACAAAAGCGGCGCGTGCGGGTGTGGAGTTATGCCACGAGCAGCGTATACAACACTGGCAGTTGCGCCTGCGATTGCCTGCTCAGAAGACTTGCGACAAGACATCGAACGCCTGGATCTGTCGATGCCAGAGCACAGACCAACTCCCAGCCTGCTTTCGGATCATCGGTTGCGCGCCACAGGATCACGCAAGCCGTCAGGTATAGCGCATCAACAGGGCGATCATCACGGCAAGATGTTGAAGTCTCTGTCACTCTCTTCTCCGGAGCTGTCATCTGCTGATCGTAGGGGTTATGCTTAGGCAAAACAATTCTCCTTGTTAACGAATGGACGCTGTCATCGTCGGCGAACGAATGGATATGTCTTTCGCGACAGGGAGAATTACAACTTTTAGGCTATGCTTTGTCTCTCCTGCAGTTGAATTGTTGCTCGCGTCCGGGGATTGCTAATGTAGAAAAGAATCTGTGCTGAGGACGGTAGTTCGCGCGAGCGTCCATATGGCCGACACTGAAGCCAAAGTCAAAATCCTTGGATCGCGAGGGTCTCCGCAGGCCTATGCCATCCGCGAGTTCCTATACCGCTGTGACGTTCCGTTCGAGTGGATGGAACTTCACTATGATGATCAGGCCCAGCTTCTCGCTCACGTCTCCGGACTGAATGACAAACGGCTTCCGGTGTGTATCTTCCCTGATGGCACACGTTTTGAAAATCCCACCATGCGTCAGGTGGGAGAAAAACTGGGTTTGTTCCGCAACCCTTCCCAATCGGAATACGATGTTGCCATTTACGGAGCCGGCCCGGCGGGGTTGAGCGCCGCCGTTTATGCGGCGTCTGAAGGCCTAAAGACGGTGGTGGTCGAACGTTTTGCCGTGGGAGGGCAAGCAGGCGCCAGCCCCAGAATCGAAAATTACCTCGGATTTCCCGAGGGCGTGAGCGGAGCGCAACTCACGGAACGTGCCTATAAACAGGCCAGTCATTTTGGCGCGGACATTCTGATGCTTCGGGAAGGCGTTCGCGGTGAATTTCCCCCAGGCAAGGGAATTGGATATCTAAATGACGGCACCAAAATTGTGGCGCGGGCTTCCATCTGCTCCACCGGAATCGATTATCGCAAGCTGGGTTTGGCAAACGAGGACCGGCTGAGAGGTGCGGGGGTTTACTATGGCGCTGGGGCCAGCGAAGCATCGCTGTGCCGCCCCGGCGAGCATGTGTTTGTTGTGGGCGGTGGTAACTCGGCTGCTCAGGCCGTTCTCCACTTTGCCCGTTATACCGGCAAAGTGACTATGGTGGTACGCGGACGGGCCCTCAAGGAGACCGTCTCACAATACCTCGTGGATAGAATCCAATCCTGTCCCAGGATTCAGGTGCTTCTGTGTACGGAAGTGGCTGCACTTCACGGCGATGAAATGCTTCGTGCTGTCACTCTGCGAAATAACGATGCTGGCAAAGAGTGGCAAGAAGAAACAAACTGGCTTTTCCTATGCCTGGGCGGCACCCCACGAACACAGTGGGCGGAGGAAGTTGGCATTATTCGCGACGAGGGCGGATACCTGATCACGGGGCCCAACCTGCTGAAAAATGGCCTTCCGCCAAGCTGCTGGACCCTTGACCGCCTTCCTTATTATATGGAAACGAACCTCCCCGGAGTATTTGCGGCGGGTGACGTGCGGCACGGCTCCGTGAAGCGTTGCGCGGCTGCGGTCGGCGAGGGCGCCATGGCTGTGACTTTTGTCCATCGTTACATCGCAGGCGGCTGATGAAACGCAAACTCCAGTGAGTTTTCAAGCCCCGGCCCCTCAGGAGCAATTTTTCTTCCACATAACACCACCATCCACTGGTCTCCCGGACTCAAGGAAGCGGACCAGGCTCCGCACTTGCCGTAAGACTAAAACAAATGAGCTCTCCTGCATCCGATAGGGCGCATTATCCTGTGGTACGCCTTCCGTAGCATCGTCGTGCAAGCCTCCTGACCGATTGTTTTCCCTGCCCGCATCCCCATAAGATTTTTGCAGGCGAACAGTTGGCCTGCTGCGGCCGCATCTGTCCCTGCTTCTTATTTTCACTGGAGGACGCAATGAAGCTTCGATTGCATCACTTTATCTCTCTCGCTGTTCTTCTTTGGGCTGTCAATACGTTTGCGGTCGATGTAGTTACTGACTATGACCACCAGGCCAACTTCGAGCGTTACCACACCTACTCGTGGGCCAAGGCCGAGATGCCGAACCAACTGTGGGACGATCGCGTCAAAGAAGCAGTGGACAAGGCCCTGCAGCAGAAGGGTTGGCAGAAAGTTCCAGAAGGCGGTGATGTTTCACTGGTTGCAGTGGGAATAACCCGCGACAAGCCGACCCTGCAAACATTTTATGACGCATTCCCAGGCTGGTACTGGAGCGGTTTTGCCAATGCGACGACCACGGTGGAACATTACCGGGAAGGCACCCTGGTAGTGGATATGTTTGACAGCCAGAACAAGAAGCTTATCTGGCGCGGCTCAGCCACCGACCTTCTCTCCGACAAACCAGAGAAAAATGAGAAGAAGCTGGAGAGCGCGGTGCATAAGTTATTTGACCATTTCCCGCCGCGTGGTAAGGAATCTTAAAAATCGGGTCAACAGCTGGAATGATCTCATGGAAATTTACAGCGCCGGCCCGGCTAATTTTTACTTGCGTCCATGCCGGCTCCCGCAGCAAATCGTGAGCAAAGAATGGCCAAGCCTCTAACCATCACTACAGCGGAACATTGGCCCGGCGCCCGCAAATGGCACGCGCAACTCGGGGTCGCGCTAATTTTGCTTGGGCTTCTTACACTGGGCGTGGCTGTCACAAGCGTGACCGGCCAGGAGATGCTCTTCGCCTGGCTGGTCCTGTTGAGCGGTATTACGGAATTTGTTCATGCCCTTTATTTACGCAGAACTGAGGGCTTCTTTCTTCACTTGATTCCGGCTATTGCAGCCGTGCCTGTGATCTTATTACTTGATTCCAGAATCACTGAGCGCCCTCAAGCCCAATCCGCGGTTTGGGGAATGATGTTTGCTTCGTACTTTCTTGTGATTGGGCTCTTCCGGAACATTTCTGCTGCCCGTATCCGATTTTCCAGATGGCAATGGGCGGCACTGGATGGTTCGCTCACGTTTGTCCTTGGAGTAGTACTTTGGGCGTTATGGCCACGTTTGGAATTGCAGCCATCCCTCTTAGGCTACGCTTTGGGCGTCTCTCTGGTTCTGAGAGGATGGTCGATGATCATGTTCGCGGTAGGCAATCGCGATTCGGAGAAAAGCCGTGACATTCGTCTCCATGCAGCATGAGTTTAACGGAAAACGATCAACGCAATTTGCTCTGCCGGTAAATGGAAATTCCGGCGCTGGCATGGCCAAGCATGAAGATATTCTGAACTCGTGGAAGGAAATTGCCGTTTATCTGGGACGCGGGGTTAGGACTGTCCAGCGTTGGGAACAGGAGCTTGCGCTTCCGGTGCGCCGCCCCAGAGGCAGGTCACGCAGCGCGGTGCTCGCGTTCAAGAGAGAACTCAATCAATGGCTGGCTCACACAGCGGATGAACACGGCGCTTCAGATGCCATGCATGCGTCCGGTACAGCGCAGCGCAACCAGGCTTTGGCAAGAAAAACCACGAAATTGTTATCTGATTTGTTGCGTCTGGCGCATACGATAGAGGAAGACCTTGCCGCCATCATGCGGGAACAAACGGACTTGTCCGCCAGAAATCGAACAGCGCGCGTTCAGAGAGTTCCTCTGGCGGAAAAATGCAGCTTGCATCATACCTCCGCCGCTTCTGAGGTACCCGGCCTGCGAAGAGAGGACACGCGACCAAACATAATTCTTAAACCAGTGGAACAAAAGAGCACTTGAGGGTACTCATCTGGGCAGCCGCTCGCCGGCAGGAGACATTTCCATAGCCGGCTTTCCTCTTCTGATCGCTCCATTGCAATCGCAATCCAAAAACAGCAACCGCAGCTCTCGCTTTTATTGTTGACTGGACAGCACCCACGTACTTTTATTCATCTGTCTATTAGGTAGGGGTATCTAAGAGGGTACGGGTTCTGTCATCTATTTGACAGAGTGCGCTCTGGGGGAAAGGTATTCTCAAGAGCTTTCCAGTCTTGACTCAGCCCTACCCATGGCCGAGGCGCGCGGACACACTCTCATTTGCAAGAGCGGGAAGCCTGGGAGGGATGTGTGTGGTCATCTGAGATCTATCGTTTTAATATTGAGCGTTATATGAAGGAGCCGCGCCGGGGCAGGAAGGTTATTTCCTTGTCGAAAGGCGCGGCAGTTTTTGTGGAAGGGGACAGCAATGATTTTGTGTTCTTTATCCTTGAGGGCAGCATCAAGCTTACAGTCAGCTCTCCGGCAGGCAAAGAGGTCATTATCAACTTGATGGACGGTGGCAATTTTTTTGGTGAGAGCTGCGTTGTGAATGGTTTTCCCAAATGCACATACCGTGCGGTGGCGCTTTCCCATGTGACCCTGGCCAGATATGACCGGGCATCAATGGTCCACCTGCTGCAGACCAATGAAGCAATCCTGTATTGTTTTGTGGAACATCTGATTCGTTCTCTTGGCTTGCTCCAGGAGAATCTCTCCAGCAGTTTTCTTTATCCTGCCGGAAAAAGACTGGCGCGAATTCTTGTTTTTCTTTCGCGGCTTGCCGGCGATCCTCGTCTTAGACGCTCCTTTCCCCAACTTGGACAGGAGGAACTGGCGCAGATGATCGGAGCTACCAGGCAGCACGTGAATGCCAATCTAATGAAACTGAAAGAGGAGGGACACGTCGAGTACGCACGTGGTCTTAAGGACTTCAAGGTGAACAAGTCGCTCACCGCGGTTGCCGGTCTGGGTTCGGGCAACCCTTGAGAATCAGCAGAGGAAAGCACCAGCTATTGTGCGGTTTTGCATCCGAGAAACGACAAGTTCTGCCAATCGTTGGAAATCCGTGCCCAGAATGGGAACTGTCACATATTTGACAGTACCCCATCAGCCCGCCAATTTAGTCTGACCCAATGGAGAGCGGTTGCTCCCTGTGGAGTAACCGCCCGGAGCGAACGGGAGCGTTTGCAAATCGCCGGAATAAGTTCCTATTCAATTAAACAATGCGCCGAGAAGAAAGCGAAATACGCGCGCCGGGCGAAAATCGGGACATTTTAACAAGAGAACAGCTGGTCGCCGAGCTGGAGGCAATGAACCGCCTGCATGAGCTCAATCTGCGTCTGCTTGCAACCACGAAATTGCACCCGCTGCTGGAAGAAGTGCTTAACGGGGCGATGGCGCTGCAACACGCAGATTTCGGAAACATCCAGCTCTATAATCCTGATCGCCAAACTTTTGAGGTCATCGTTCAGCGCGGCCTCAGTCGTGAGTTACTGGAGCATTTCGCGATGGCGCGTGACGACTCTCCTGCTTGCGGCCGCGCTGCTCAAAGCAGAGAGCGGGTTATCATTGAGGATGTACTCACCGATTCCCGCTTTGCGCCCCATCGCGAGGCTGCGGTCTCCGCCGGGGTACGCGCTGTAAATTGCACCCCACTATTCGCGTCGGACAGCCAGTTGCTGGGCATGATCTCCACTCATTTCTGCCAGCCGCATCGGTTTGGCGACCGGGAACTTCGTCTGACTGATTTGTATGCGCACATGGCCGCGGACGCGATCGCCCGCCAGCGAACACAAGAGGCATTGCGTGTGAGCGAGGAGCGGTTTCGCCGCTACTTTGATCTGGGACTGATCGGCATGGCGCTTACCTCTCCCACAAAAGGCATCCTTGAGGTAAACGATGAGCTTTGCCGCATTCTGGGCTATGAGCGACAGGAGCTGTTGCAAAAGACCTGGGCGGAGATCACACATCCCGATGATCTCGCGGCCGATATGGCCCGGTTCAATCGAGTTATGGCGGGCGAGATCGACGGGTATACACTCGAAAAACGCTGGGTCCGCAAAGATGGAAGGATCATCGACACGATCATGACGGCGAAATGCACGCGCCGCAGCGATGGCTCAGTAGATTACTTTGTAGGTCTGATCCTAGATAACACGGAACATAAACAGGCTAAAGAAAAATTGCACGACAGCGAACGGCGTTTCCGGTTGTTGGCTGAATCCATTCCACACCACGTCTTTGGTCTGCGCCAGGATGGCACAATCAGCTACTTTAACCAGCGTTTTTTTAACTATGTTCCCCTTACCCAAGAAAAGCTCCTTAACAGAGGGGGCTGGGAAGCGCTTCACCCCGGTGATATTGAAAAGATAAAAGCTGGTTGGCAGCAGGCGTGGGAGAACGAGACTGATTACGAAATGGAGGAGCGCATCCGTGGCCGTGACAACCAATATCGGCGATTTTTGTGCCGCGCCGTGGCGGTCCGGGAACCTGGACGGCAAGTGGAGTGGTTTGGAACTCACACGGACGTAGAAGATCTTAGACGCGCCGAAGAGGCGCTGCAATCGGCACAGGCAGATCTTGCCCATGTGAACCGCGTTGCCGCCATGGGCGAGCTGACTGCATCAATCGCGCACGAGATAAACCAGCCGCTCACTGCCATTCTGAGCAACGCTTACGCTTGCAGCCGCATGGTGAAAAACCCGCCTTTTGATGCGAATGAGCTGCAACTCGCCGTAGCTGATATCGTCAACGCGGCCGGCTCAGCCGCCAGCGTTATCGCGCGCGTTCGCGCATTAATCCAAAAGGCCCCAATAGAGAGGACGCAACTGACGTTCTCCGATTTGATTGAGGAAGTTTTGAAGCTCACCCGGAATCAAATGGCCAAAAACCAGATCGTCGTGGAAACCAGCCTGGCCCCTGCTGAACAGGCGATCCTGGGGGATCGCGTGCAATTGCAGCAGGTCCTGCTTAATTTGATCCTCAATTCGATTGAGGCCATGGCGTTTGCGCCGCAGCCACGGATTCTGCGGATTACGTCCAGCATGAACCACGAAGGAATGCAGGCTACTGTGCAGGACTCCGGCCCAGGCCTGGACGCATCAAAACTAAATAAGGTTTTCGAGACGTTCTATACGACCAAAAAAGGCGGTACGGGCCTCGGATTGTCTATTGCACGTTCCATCATCTTTGCTCACGGGGGCAGATTATGGGCGGCCTCCAGCGAATCCGGCGGGGCCTTGTTCCATTTCACTCTTCCCGTTGAGCAATGGAGGCAGCATGTATGATGCAAATCCAATCGTGTTCGTGGTAGATGATGAACCAGCGATTACCCGGGCCCTGAGCAGGCTTATTACGACATTCGGGTTTCAGTGCATGACTTTCTCTTCGGCACAGGAATTCCTGCAGGCCGAGCTTCCCGATGCTCCTGGATGTCTGGTGCTCGACGTCTTTCTGCCCGGCCTTACCGGCCTTGAATTGCAGCAGAAGCTCGCAGAAACAAAACTGGACCTGCCCATCATCTTTATGACAGCCCAGCCCGAGGTAGCGATTTCCGTGCAAGCCATGAAAGCCGGAGCAATTGAGTTTCTCAGCAAACCATTTGGCGAACATGAACTGCTGCCGGCGATTCAGCGCGGTATCGAGCGCCATTGTTCCTCCCGGCGCCGGCGGGCCCGACTCTTCGATCTTACAAAGCGAGCCGATTCGTTGACCCCGCGGGAGAAGGAAGTATTCCTGTTGGTGACTCGCGGCCTGTTAAACAAGCAGGCCGCTGCCGAATTGGGAATAAGGGAGAAGACCATCAAGGTCCATCGCGCTCAGGTTATGCAGAAAATGAACGCTGATTCGCTCGCGGAACTCGTGCGCATGGCAGAGCAACTGAAGGGGTACACTACCCGGAGAATTTAGGACCAAGGTCCAATAGACAACCCCTATTACAGCAATTACGGTGAATTTGGAGGGGGTTATTTCCCCACCCTGAGTGCTCAGTTGAGCAGACCACAACGGTGCTGATGGTGAATGCACCTGAAATAAACGGTGAACTCATGCCGACGCAATTTAAGACGTTTGATCAGAATTCATCCTTTCTTCGCAGCAGTCCTGCTAAAAACCACACGGAAACAAAACAGCCCGGGAAAACCGCAGAGATGAACGACCGTGGCCAATCTGCCGAGAGCAAAACGACCTTGCCTGCCGGTGCTTGCAGAGAAGAATTGCATTCGTCTGGATATTCAGCTCAACGGGATACAGTTGTGCTCGCGGTTTTGGTGGCCGATGACCATCCCATGGTGCGGGAAGGCCTGATGGCTTTGATCAACCGGCAACCAGACATGCGAGTGGTAGCCGAGGCCAGCAATGGAAAAGAAGCGGTAGAGCAGTTCTTCGCCGTACACCCGGACGTGGCGCTTCTCGACCTGCGGATGCCGCTGATGGACGGTGTAGAAACTGCAATTGCCATTTGTGAACGACAGCCGGAAGCGAAACTTGTAATCGTCAGCAGTTATCAGAGTGAAGAGGAAGTTTATCGTTGCATGCGGGCGGGTGTGCAGGGTTATGTGCTAAAGGATGCGCCAGTCAAGGATCTCATTGACTGCTTCCGTGCGATAGCCGCTGGCAAACCCTGGATTCCTCCGGGAATCGGAGCCAAGCTGGCCAGCCGCGTGACCGGACGGGAGCTCACGCCAAGAGAAATGCAGGTGCTGCGCGCCATGGCCAAGGGAAAGAGCAACAAAGAAATCGGAGTGATTCTCGACATTACTGAAAGTACGGTCAAGGTGCATGTCACTCATCTGCTGGAGAAGCTTAAATCCGGAGGACGCACGGAAGCCATCAGTACGGCTTTGAAACGAGGACTTGTAGCTCTCGATTCGGCGCAGACGTGACATCATCTGCTCGTTTTCCGACCGCTTTTATCACTGTAATCAGGTCTCTGCAGGTTCTGTGAAAGGAACAGCAAGTACCCCATCCATTGACAAACGTTCCTTGGAGCCAACTACTCATGAAATCTAATATATCGCCCAACGATAAGATCGCAATACTTAAACCTGGCCGGGTGGAGACGCGGCCGGTAACCGCGGTGGCATCTCTCGAAACCATCTGGCGCAAACTGTCGGACGGAATCGTCATCTCGGACGCGCAGGGAAGGATTACCCTGATCAACAGCGCTGCACAACAGATGGCGCAGATGGAAGCGCAAGGCATGCTTCTGGAATTTGCTGCCCAGATCTGGGGCAGGCTGTTTGACCTGGGAGGGCACGAAATCGCCCCGCAGAATTGGCCCACGATGAGAGCAGCTCGGGGTCACACAACAGTGCAGCAGGAGTGTCGCCTGGTGCAAGGCCAGGGTGAGTATCACGATATTTTGTTCAGCGCAGCACCTCTATGCATTGCGGGCGGCAAGGCTGCGGGAGTCATTGCTACGCTGACCGACATTACGGAGCTCAGCCGGCGCAGCCTGCTCCTGCGGCAGCAGGCAGTCAGCCGGGAGCGCAACCGCATGGCGGAGGATTTGCATGATGTCTTCTGTCAGAAGCTCAATGCTATTTTGCTTCAACTGGAAGCGGCACAGTGCTGCGCCACAGGCGATGACGAATATACGGGGCGGGTGAGAACGGCCACAGATATAGCGCGGGGATGCCTGACAGAAGCACGGAGCTGCTTGTGGACCTTCTGTCACGAATCCCTGGGGGGAGTTGATCCCGCTTCCAAGCTTTCTGAGGTGGCAAAAAAAATGGTCCGTGGAACACCGATTTGTTTGGACCTCTCCCTGCAACAGCAGCCCCGGGCCCTGCCGCCAAAACTTCCGCTGGAGCTTCTGCGCATCGGCCAGGAAGCCTTGAGCAACGTGGTGAAGCACTCGGGCGCCACCAGAGTCAACATCGAGCTTGCTTACAAAAGGCAGGCCGTACATTTCTCAGTGCAAGACGACGGACGGGGATTCATTCGTAGATCCGTAGATCTTCGGAAGAAGGGGTTTGGGCTTATCAGCATGAAAGAGAGGACCGAGCGGCTTGGCGGGAAGATGAGCGTTGACAGCCGGCCAGGCGGAGGAACTCGTGTTGCTGCGGTCATTCCCCTGCCCTTTGCCATCGCGGCATAGGCACGCGATTGCAAGCTACAACAACCCTTTTACAGTTGGCCAAAGAGGAGCAGCGCAGTGGTAATGGGAATTCGATACCGGCTTCTGATCGTGGATGACGATCGGGCTGTGCGCGAAGTCAGTGCTGCAGCCTTCCAAATAAACAATTATGAGGTTACAACGGCTGGCGACGGGGTAGCAGCGTTGCAAGTCTTGCGGCACAGCGCCCCGCAGGTGCTCATCTCGGACCTTCAGATGCCGGTAATGGATGGTTACGCTCTTCTACGAATTGCACGGCGATTTTTTCCTGAGATCGGTGTGATCGCAATAAGCGGTGCCTGGAATCCTTCCCTGGCAGTGGACCACGATCTGGCGGACGCCTTTTACTCCAAAGGAAGCACCAGCTTCGTCAACCTGCTCGAATGCGTCGCGGAGCTGACCAGCCGATACCCTGTACGGTCGTCCAGCGCGAGACTTCCCGGCGTCTCGCCCACCTGGATTATGCACAACGGCGCACGCAGGCTGGCGATCGCCTGCAACAAATGTGAGAAGTTCTTCCTGCTTGAGCGGTCATTAACGCCCAAAACAGCAGGCATTCACGACTCACAATGCCAGCATTGCAAGGCAAAGCTCACATTCCTGGTGGAGAGCAGTTCTCTGGAGGCCTGGAATTTGGCGGCGTAAGACACTGCGCCAATTCGGTCATAAATGGAGCCGGCACGGCCTCTTGGCCCAGTCATTTGGAGAAACAAATGCAGGAGAAATTCCTCAATTCCTGGAAAGAAGTGGCCCAGTATGTGGGCCGTAGCGAGAGGACCATTCAGCGTTGGGAGCGATATCTTGGGTTCCCGGTGCATCGTCCGGCAGGCAGACGGAAAAGTGCGGTAATCGCAGTGCCTGCGGAAATAGATGAGTGGATCAGGAAAGCGCCTGCGACGCGCGCCGAGCGGATGACTTGAGCGCTGAGCCCTGGAGGAAAATTTAAGTCCGGGGAACGGATTCCCCGGACTTCCAAGAGTTCGTGAAGAGATAAGATCAAAGATTGTGCCGCTACAGCGCGGCAGGCTTTTATTTGGAACCGTTGTTTCTCGCCTTGTCCTGATCAATCCTGTCCTGAATGTCTTTCGGGCAGGTGTGTGAAACGGCATCAACCCTGGTTACCACAAATTGGGGTTCATTGCCGCCGGAAGTCGAAGAACCCGATGTTGACGAAGCTGACTGCGAGTTTCCCTGATTGCCGGAACCGCTGAGCCGGACTTCTTCCCCCATATGAGAATTGAGGTCCTGATTGCCCGAGGAACTCACCTGAACCTTGTCTCCAGTGGCAGGCATCAGGTAAATTGTATGTTCCTCGCGTACCAGGCAACCTTCCATACTCTGATTGTCAGAACTCTGGCTGGTGGATGACTGACTGCTTTGTGCTGAGTTCGGGCTGCTTTGTGACGGGCTGTTTGCTTGCGCGGACCCTGCTCTGACAGCCGCGACAGCAATGGTTGAAACTGCCATTAATACAATTAGCTGAATAAGCTTTTGCATCGTGTACTCCCTAGTTGAAAATTTGGTGGGCCAGTTCAGTTGAAAGAGCGATGTGGCGGTTGTCCGCATCGGGTAAAGCTTTGGTTAGATGGAAATGACAATATCGTTCTCCACGGATGTAATGCCGGGAGCTGACCATGCGGCGCGCGCTGCTTCCTCGCGTTCCGCATACGAACGCACAGTACCGCGCAGGATGGCTTTTGTGCCCTGCACATCCACCGTGATCCGCTCCGCATCCGTTTGCGCATTACGCACCAGTGCGTCATGAATTTTTTTCCTGAGTTCAGCAGGCGTCGCCTTGGGCCTGACAAGGATTAAATTGCTCACACCCTTGACCCCGGTTATTCTTCTCACTACGCGCTCCGCGTCTTCCTTTTGAAATTGCCATTCAACATCGCCATCGAGTGTGACCCAGCCTTTCGAAACGGTAACTTTGACCCGGTCGGTGGGCACAAAGGCGTCCCATTTCAGCGCGTTGACTGCAGCCTGGGCGATATCGGCATCAGTGCGCTCGGCGAAGGTTGGAAGGCGAACTTCAATATCATTGGCCACGGCAGAGACGCCACGAACACGATGTGCCGCCTCTTCCGCAGACCACTTCTTGAGATAGGAGTCAACCCATCCCGTGAGAGTAACGATTCCATTCTTGACGCTCACGCCAACTTCGTTCGGCTGGACACGCGCATCCCATTTGAGTTCCAAAAGAACATCCTGTTGAATTTCCTGATCTGTCCTGGTTTCAATTGCGACGGCCATAGCTCATTGCTCCTATTTATGGATTAGTTGCAATGCGTCGCAAGAATGCCTTCTAAAAAGGATTGTCAACTTCCGACAGGGACCGACAATTACCGACCACGGCCCGCTAACACTCGCTTGATCCTGTTTCGCTTAACGATGCGCTGGTCGATGTTGGTCGCCACCCAGATGGGTATCGCCGTTTGTGGCTTCAACTTGAATGACACCTTCGCCGACTTGAAGAATCGAAATGTCGAAAGTGCCGCCGCCAAAATCGTAAACGGCGATGATTTCGTCCTTCTTCTTGTCCAGTCCGTAGGCCAGCGCGGCCGCGGTAGGCTCGTTTATGATGCGCTTCACATCGAGGCCCTGCGATGGTTCCCACGTCCTTCGTGGCTTGACGCTGTGCGTCATTAAAGTAGGCCGGAACCGTAATCACGGCTTCCGACACACGTTTTTCCTCGGGTACCTCATAAAAATCGGAGCGGGCCGTACGCACCGGAGAGGTCGCGCCGCTTCAATCCTCTCCAAATCATGTTTGGAAACGGTCTGTACGTGAGCAGTTGCTTCCTGGCGGTGAAGACGGTCGCCTCCCTGCCTTATAGCTGGATAATAAGTAGCATCGATGATTCTTGGCTATTCTCCCTCGGCTTAGAGAGAATATCAGTAGGCAGGCATACGTTGAGATAGGCAACAAGTACGATTTCGGCCTTACATCAAAGAACTAATCAAATAGCCAAAAGCCCGTGGTCGCGCTCCCTAGGCAAGCAAGGGGGCGTTCCTTGCTTAAACGGCCGCAGTGGACAAAAAAAATTCCAGTTTACTTTTTCTAAGGCGGTGCTGCCGGAGCAGCAGCGGTGGTCGCGAGCATAGCTCAAGTGATAGAACATGATCGCGATCTTGCTCGAAGTGCGTGATCGGGTTGCGGCCGCGGGGGGGCTGCTTTCTCCCCTTCTCCTCACTTCAGATTAGGCGTGTCAACGCGCTTTCTGAACACCCTGCGGGTTTTCAAAATCCAAAGTCCTATGAGTGTCAGGCCATGGACGCTTACTGCATTCTCGTCGTTCTCTGCAGCATCGGCATTCGCCAATCTTCTGTGGCGACATCTGGCTGATGCAGGACCAATCGTTGTCGTCGAAATGCTTCGGGTATGCTGGCCACCGCTACAGGGACAGTAATGGCTAGCGATACAGGCGTTCTTGGGGAGCCGACGCTTGAATCTGATGAAAATTATCGGGCGTGAGCAAGCGATGAAAAAGTGGCTGCCAATTGGCTGCCAAATGGTTTGGAACCAGCATTTTCCAGCTCTCGAGAACGCGCTGAAAGTTTCGAACTGACCATTGCCGCCGCAGCAACAGCCGATTCATCCAGCGACCAAGATCCTCGCCCCATGGGCAAGAAGCAGCGACTTCAACCTACTTTTTTAAGACCGTGCGCGCCGCCCTCTCAATTACATCAGCAACCTCTTTGGGGTGCGACACATAAACCGCATGGCTCGCGCCAGCGACTTCAGTCGTCTGGCTGTGGGCGCGGGCCGCATACCAACGCTCAAGGTCGGGGTTGATCGCTCTATCTTTTGCGGCTACCAGCATCCAGCTCGGCTTGCTTCTCCATGCCGGCGTGGTGATGGCAGCTTTGAAATTGTCCGCAAAGTTGAGCACTTGCGACTGCGCCATGAAAGCGGCCTGCTCAGCAGGCAGATCGGCTGCGAAGTAGTCATGAAACTGCTCGGGATTGAGGTAAGTGAAGCCGTCCGCCGTCTTCTTTATCACCGTTGACTTGCTGAGGTCGCTTGGAAAGCGCTTTCCGTCGTCAGCTTCGTTCTCTCCGGCATCCGGCATGTGGGCCGCGATGTACACCAGCCCGGCGACAGATGGGTCCGTTCCGGCTTCAGTAATTACGGCGCCGCCATAGCTATGGCCGACAAAAATGCTTGGTCCATTTTGCTGAGCAAGAACACGTTTGGTAGCGGCGACATCTTCTTTGAAGGTCGTCTCTGGTTCCTGGACTATGCTGACGTTATAGCCATCCTTGGCAAGGATATCGTAAACGCCTTTCCAGCCCGAACCATCTGCCCACGCGCCATGGACCAGAACGATATTTTTCACCTCGGTGCTCTGAGCATTTAAAGTTTGTGCGCCCCATACGGTGGCACATAAGATTGCCATGAAAATGGCGACTCGATTAAACATAACTATCTCCTTTGCTTTTGTGATTCCGCAGCACGTCTCGTACTGCTGTTTGTTTCTACAGGATGCGTCCAATCTCAATTGCGACCGTAATCCCAGATGCAGGATGCCTTCAGCAACGGCTACGAGCGAGCCGCTACCGTACACGGCGAATCTCTCCTACAAAGCTCTCGCTGCCTGTTCCGCAAAGGCCTTCGCTGGGACGCCCTCCTGGCCGACGACCGCTCCGACAAAGTCAGGTGATGAGAAGCCCGCCACCTCCAGACCGTGGGGCCGGTCATGAAGGTCCGCAGCCTGGTATAACCGCTCATCTGGTGCTTTGGCCCGGACGAAGACAGATACTTCGCCTGCGGGTGTTTGAAAAACAAAATGCGCGTACTGCGTTGTCTTCAAATGACAGAGGCGGACCTTTTCGAGCGAACCGCCGGCAGGCGTAATCGACCGCACCAGGTTCGGGTTTCCGGGAAAAGTGCTCTGCACGAACTTCGCGCTCGATTCCCCGCTGTACGCCCAATCGGTGCGCTTGAGTACTACCAGGTCCATGTAGTGATCGTAAGTGGCCGCAAACGCCATGCCCTTTTCCACTTGATAGGCGTAAAGTTGGCGTCCCACAACAAAAGCCAGCAGGATGGCGGCGACTGCGGCGAGTCGCAGCGGCGCCACACCAAACACCCTTTTCCACCACGGTACAACTTGCATCTGCGCAACAACGCGGCGAACCACCGGCGAGACATCCGGCTCGTCTTCCAGCATGGCTTCCCGGAGACTGGCGTCTATCCCACGGTCGGCTGCCAGGTCTGCGGCACAGATATCGCAGCTTGCAAGATGGTTTTCAACCGCTACGGCTTCAGCTTCGTTGCTCTCGCCGGCCAGGTATCGCGCGGCCTCGCTCTTGAGTTCGTCACAATTCATAATGCCTCCCCACCAGAGGTCCGGGTTGAAGCATGGTCCGCAATTGCGCCCGAGCCCGGCTTATGCGCGACATAACGGTCCCTGCTGGAATTTTCAGGATCCCTGCAACTTCGCGAATCTCAAATCCCTCAACCACCGCCATCTGCATCACTTCGCGGTGTTCCTGCGAGAGATTTTGAAAGGCGGCGCGTATCTCGGCGGTGCGGCTGATGTTTTCCGGGCGCGAAAGGTTCTGCTCTTCTTCTCCCAGGAGTTCTTCCGCATTGCGGCTCGCGCTGCGAAATTTCTTATGACGGAAGTTAATCAGGATGCGGAACAGCCAGGCCTTGCAGTTGGTTCCGGCTTCGAACTGGCTGAAATTGCGCCAGGCTGCCAGGAGGGTCTCCTGTACCAGGTCCTCAGCCTCCGCCTTGCTCGCGCCGTCCAGGTGCATCGCGTATCGAAGCAGGCTTGCCGCGTGGGGCAGCGCTACGCTCTCGAACTCATGGCCGCGATCAACTGCCATACCCAACTCGAAGACCGAAGTTCTAATTGATTCCATCCACATTACTAGAAGACCTTCCCTGCTTCAAACGTAGTTGAGACCGCTTGCTTGTCCGTGTGGCATTGCATGTCCACATCTTCTATAAGGCCGCAACTTCCCGATTTCATTCCTGCTTGGAAAAAATATTCCTCATGGTGGAAGGAAAAAACTGCCACATTCGGGAATATGGAGAGTGAAGGAGCTAAAAGGAGAAGCTATGAAAAGGCATTAATTCGAATCATGATTGTTGCCGTGTGTTGCACTTCAATCTCGCCCTCTGCAATGTGAAAAGATCCAAAGGCGGCGGCCAAAGACACTAACTCCAGCAGTGCGACCGTTGGAACTGTTATGGAATCGAGCGCCTCTGTGACGTTGGATGGGCTGCTGGATAAGGTAAATCAACTGCAATGGTTCAAGTACGGTAGCTAAGGATCATCATGGATGGCTTGACATCTTAAGCACTATCAGAGTATTTCCGGCATTTGTTCCACAACAGGGCCGGGCTTTTCCGCCTAAAGGCTCCCCAGTGAGAAAATAAGCACCTTGATTCACTTTGACAAAATCCTGTGCGCCGATTTACGCGCTGCCATCAGCCATGAGTGGCTTGAGACCAATGGTCTTGGCGGTTTTGCCTGTGGCGCCATCGCGGGAGCCAATACCCGGCGCTATCATGGCTTGCTCACTGCGGCATTGAACCCGCCCGGCGGACGCATGCTTCTGCTTTCCAAGTTAGAAGAAACGCTTGT
Source organism: Candidatus Angelobacter sp. (assembly GCA_036488825.1). GTDB lineage: Bacteria > Acidobacteriota > Terriglobia > Terriglobales > Acidobacteriaceae > Angelobacter. The sequence goes on along the minus strand of DASXGZ010000037.1, from coordinate 65,424 downwards.
GCTTGGTGGCCGGCGCATTGATCTTTCTACTAACGAATACAACGGCGTCATCCATCCTGAAGGCTATCTTTTGCTGGCCGACTTCAGGCTGGACCCTTTCCCCACGTGGACTTTCCAGGCGGGAGCTATCCGTCTGGAAAAGACTGTTTTCATGCCGCAAGGCAGTAACGCGATCCAGATCGAATACAGGTTGCTGGACAGCCCAGTTGGAATGAAAGCGGCTCTGGAACTGCGGCCGCTAATTGCTTTTCGCGACTATCACTCCACCACGCATGAAAATACCGCGCTGAATCCCGCCGTTCAGAGCGCGACGAACTGTGCCAGCGTGCAGCCTTACTCGTCACTGCCTCGGCTTTACTTTGCCCATGATGCGGACCAACTACAGGACCAGGGCTACTGGTACAAAAACTTTTTCTATCGCGTGGAGCAGGAGCGCGGGCTGGATTCAGAGGAAGACCTGTTCAATCCATTTGTGCTTACCTGGAAGCTCAGCCGTGAGCGTGGCGCGAATGTGATTGCTTCAACCGAGCAAAAAGATATCAAGCAGGCTGCCACGATCCGCAGGGCCGAAGAAGAGCGTCGTCACAGGCTTGCAGCAGCGTCTCCGGTGGATGACCCATTCGTGCAAGCATTGACCGTCGCGGCAGACCAGTTTCTTGTGCGCCGCGATCAAGACTGGACCATCATCGCCGGCTATCCATGGTTCACTGATTGGGGGCGGGACACCATGATCTCCCTTCCCGGCCTCACGCTATTTACCGGACGGGCTGACATTGCCAAAAGCATTCTGCGTAACTTTGCCCGGCACACAGATATGGGCATGTTGCCGAACCGGTTTCTCGAATCCGGCGCTGGCGCGGATTTCAACAGCATGGACGCCACGCTCTGGTTCTTTGAAGCCGTGCGCAGCTATGCGACGGCAACTGGCGAGTACGACTTTATTCGCGGGGAAATCTACGCTGTATTGAACCAGATCATCGAGTTCCATATTCAGGGGACGCGTTACAACATAAAGATGTCCGATGACGGCCTTCTCAATGGCGGGGTGGAAGGTGTCCAACTCACCTGGATGGACGCCAAGATTGGCGACTGGGTGGTCACTCCCAGAAGCGGCAAGTCGGTGGAGATTCAGGCGCTCTGGTATAACGCCCTGCGCATCATGGAAGAATTTGCGGCACGTTTTGGTGAGGCGGATCGCCAAAAGAAATATTCAGGGCTTGCCGCTCAGGCGAGCGAGACGTTTAATCGTGTTTTCTGGAACCCTGACGCTGGATGTCTGTTTGACGTTATTGATGCAGGTAAGCACGATGCGTCAATCCGTCCTAACCAGATATTCGCGGTCAGCCTGCATCACTCCATGCTGCCGCTGGAGCGATCCCGCGCTGTTGTGGAAACCGTCCAGCGTGAACTGCTAACGCCGGTCGGCCTTCGCACGCTCAGCCCCGCCGACTCACAATATCGCGCCAGATATGAAGGTGACCAACGCAGTCGGGATTCCGCCTATCATCAGGGCACGGTCTGGCCGTGGCTATTGGGACCGTTTATATCTGCCTACGTGCGGGTGCATGGCGGAACGGCGCAATCGCGAGAGAAGGCTCGTGAGATGCTGCATGGCATCGAGCAGCATCTCACCGAAGCTGGGTTAGGGCAGATCTCAGAAATCTTTGATGCCGATCCTCCGCACCATCCCCGCGGCTGCTTTGCCCAGGCATGGAGCGTGGCCGAGGTGCTGCGTGTCTTATGCGAGGACATCTATCAAATCCGTCCCGCAGGGAACAAAGTTAACGGCTGATTGACCGCAGGATAGTTTGCCTCGCTAGCGTGACAAAATCCGCCCTGCGAATGGTTTAGAGCCTGTAACAAAACCCTCCTAAGAGATCTGTAATCGTCACCTGTCTGGTCCCCGGCGAATCGAGGAGCAACTTCCCACAACTCGGCTCGGGACAACTGAGAGGTCACTTTGGCGGGTAGGCCGTTCTACGTCAACTTGCCACGCAACAGCCCTCAGCGCACCTGAACGGGGGAACCAGGTCCGTGAGTGCATTGGCGATGGTGGGCTCATCGACTTTTTTCCGATTTCGGGGATATCCGTCGCCTATTCAGTTCGCAATGCCTGAATTGGATCGATACGCGATGCCCTCCACGCCGGGATCAAGCAGGCCAGCACTGCGACGGCCATCAGCATCGCCGCTGCGCCCGCAAACGCCGCCGGATCTAGCGGCTGGGTTCCATAGAGCATTGATCGCAGCAGTTGCGTGGCCAGAGCGCTGGCGGCGACGCCAAAGACCAATCCAATAAGTGCAGGGCGCAATCCCTCGAAGAGAACAAGCCGCAGCAGCTGCGATCGCTGCGCGCCTACGGCGATGCGAAGACCCATATCCGGCGTTCGCTGCGTGGTCAGGTATGAGAGCACACCATACAATCCCACCGCAGCCAGCAGAAGTGACAGTGCAGCAAAGGCCAACACCAGATTGGCCGCGAATCCTTGACTGGCCGAGGTCTTGCCAAGAATCTGGTCCATGGTCAGCGCGTTATAGACGGGCAACTCGGGTTCGAGCGCCGAGATTTGTTTTTGGATCGGCATCGACATCGTCAGCGGATCAGCGGAAGTGTACGCAACGATCGTCGCCTCCGAAGTGTAATCGGGAATGCCCGACAAAATAGGGAAGTACATCGTGGGTTGAATCGGCTTGGTAATGTCAGAGACCGTATCTCCAACTTCACCGAGAATCTCGTAAACTTCCCGATCGGTATCCCAGTCCACGCGGACATGCTTGCCGACCGGGTCGTCGCCCGCGAGGTACTGATCGACGAACGTCTTGCTCACAACGACGTAGTGATCGTTAGTGAGTCGCTCGTGTTCTGTGAAGACGCGCCCGCGCAGCAGTGGAATCTGCATTACGCTGAAGTACTGCGGGTCGGCAGTGAAAATGATGGCTTCGTACTGAAGGCTGTAGCTGGGTGCGGGCCGCTCCAGGATGCTGAATACCCGGCCAAATGAGAAGCCCGCCCCCGGTGGAACGGAAACCAATCCCGCGCCGCGCACGCCAGGCAGGCGTCGTAGTCGCTCGAGCAACGCCTCGTGGAAGCGCACGACCTTTTCGCGCGTATCGTACTGGATTTCGGGCAGGCCGAATTTCATGGTGATCACGTGGTCGATGCGGCACCCGAGATCGGTTGTGCGTAGATGCAGGAAGCTCTTGAACAGCAAACTCGCCGAGATCAGCAGGACTACCGTAAGGGCGATTTCCACTGTCAGCATCGTCTTGCGCAGCCGCGCCCGGGAGGCGCTGCTGCCCATCGTTCGCGAGGAATCTCGCAGCCCGGAAAGCAGCCCTTTTCCGGTGGACGAAATTGCGGGCACAAGGCCGGCCAGCAATGCTGCCGCGGCTACCAGGGCCAAGGTAAACACGAGAACCCACGCATCCACATGCACCGACTCGGCGCGCGGCAGATTGCGCCAATGTGCCGCGAGCCAGTAGGTCGAAGCCAGCGACAGCAGCAGACCCAGTGCTCCACCGGCCAGACAGATCAGCAAACTCTCCGTCATCTGCTCGCAGATAAGAACAACACGGCTGCCGCCAAGCGCACCGCGGACCGCAACCTCCCTGCGCCGAGTCGCCGACCTCGCCACCAGCAGATTGGTGAGGTTCAGGCAGGCAATCAGGAGCATGCAGCCCACCGCACCCAGCAGTACCAGTAGAGGCGTGCGCACATTCTTGGCAAGATCGTCGATCATCGGCCGGAACCACACGTCTTCGGCTACAGGCTTCGACGCATTGGCGAGGTGGATCTGATACTGCAGCGCACTCACCTCGCTCGTCGCCGCCGCTGCGCTTACACCCGGCTTGAGTCGTGCCACCACCATGCTCTGGTGGTCGGCGTGCCCGTAGTCGCCCGGCGAGTACGAGAAGGTCTGCGCATACGGCAGCCAGAATTGAATCCTGGCATCGGGATACGTAAACCAGCTCGGCAGCACGCCAATGACTGTAGTTGGTTTCGTGTCCAGATGAACCTGCTTGCCGATGATCGACGGATCGCCGGCAAAGCGGCGCTGAAAGATGCTCCAGGTCAGCAGCACAACGGGCTGCCCTTCCGGCTGGTCTTCAGCGTCAGTAAAGGTCCGCCCCAAAACCGGCGACACGCCGAGCAGTGGAAAGAGATTGGCCGAACCTGCGGCGCTCTGCACAACTTCAGGGAGCTCACTCTGCACGCCGGAGATGATGCCTCCGTATGCGCGCATGGCAGCCATGTCTTCAAAGCCGTGGCTCTGCGCGCGCCAGTCGCGGTAGTCGCCGGCGGCGACGGTACTAAACCCATCCCCGCGTTCGTCGTGGCGAAAATGATCGTAGAGCATCACCAGCCTGCCGGGATCGCGAAACGGCAGGGGCCGCAGAAGCACAGCACGCACAATGGTGAACAGCGATGTGGTTGCGCCGATACCGAGCGCCATGACCAGCACCGACACAATCGAGAAGCTGGGCGAGCGCCGCAAAGTGCGGATGGCATATCTCAGATCGCGCACCAGCCGTTCCAGCCAGTTCCAGGCCCAGATGGCCCGCGTCTGCTCACGGATCACAGTAGGATTGCCGAAAGCGCGCACGGCGGCATAGCGGGCCTCTTCCGCGGACAAGCCGCGTTCCCGCTGCTCCTCCTCCTCCAGTTCAAGGTCGCACTGGAGTTCCCTCGCCAACTCCTCATCCCGCGGCTTCCGTCGCCACCATTGCATATCAGCTCTCTCCGGCCGCAGGCCACATCACGCGACCCACGGCGTCCGCCATCTGCTTCCATTGCGATTCTTCGATTACTAGCTGCTTCTTGCCTTTATCCGTCAATCGGTAGTACTTGAACTCTCTGTTGCGGTCCGGCGCCGTCTCCCATTTGGAGACAACCCAGCCCCTTTTCTCCAGCCGATGGAGCGCGGGATAAAGAGAGCCATGCTGCATTTGCAGGAACTCATTCGTGGCCCTCTGAATATGCTTGCCGATCTGATGTCCGTGCGCCGGCCCATACAGAAGCGTTTTCAGGATCATCATGTCCAGCGTTCCCTGCAGCACGGCACCGCGTTGCTTCGACTCTTTCGGCATGGAAGAGACTCTGCCCTCAATAACGCCGATGGTAGTCATTCGACTATCAAATCGTCAAGATGTATCGTGCAATGACGAGATCATGCCAAATCACTCTTCCACACGCTCCGGCGATCCATCTGGCTGTATTGTCGCCTACACGTAGAATGGCTGACGCCCCAGTACGGCGTTTATGGGAACCTTAAGGTTGTGTTGGGCGGACCGCGCGCTAAGCGTGTAACGAACGCGGTTGAGCTTCTAGGAACTTCCAACAAATCAGAATGCACGCGAGAGTCAGAAAAGCCAGGTGCATGTCTGGCCGCTTTTCATATCGCAGGCGAAGGCGGCGAAACTGACTCAACCACGCGAAGGTGCGTTCCACAACCCAGCGCCATTGACCGAGCCCGCTACCATGTTGCGTATTGCGCATGGCCAGCCGAGGTACGATTTTGCGGGCACGCAAAGCGCGGCGAATGTACTCGGCGCCGTAGGCTCGGTCCCCTAGCAAACTGTCCGGGCGACAGCGCGGCCGACCTCGCGGCCCTTGGAGCGACGGTATGCCCTCGAGCAAGGCTAAAGCCTGGGTTGAATCATGGCAGTTCGCTCCGGTCAGTTTGATCGCCAAGGGAATGCCGTGACCATCGCAAATCACGTGGCGCTTACTGCCGCGCTTAGCCCTATCTGTTGGGTTTGGCCCAGTCTGAAGCCCCCAAAAACCGCGCGTACCGAGCAGCTGTCAACCACGGCACGCGACCAGTCGATCTGGCCATCGCGGGAAAGCCAGTCCAGCAATGCGAAATGGATCAATTCCCAAATTCCGTCCCGCTGCCAATCTCGCAACCGCCGCCAGCAGGTCATGCCGGAGCCACAACCCAATGATTTCGGCAGCATACGCCAGGGAACCCCACTACGGAGCACGAAAACAATGCCTGCTAGGCAAGTCCGGTCTGTCAGTCGCGGTCGCCCCCCTTGTGGCATGGGTGATGGAATTGGCAGAAGCGGTTCAATCAAACTCCACAATTCATCGGGAACGAGCGCGCCAGCCATGTGAAGGTCCCCCAAGAGCTATAGAATGCCCGGAGTTGCTGCCCAGCGACAAGGGGTTTTGTTACAGGCTCTTAAATTTGTCAGAGATCCGGAAGCATCAGCAGGTTGGGAGATTAACTAACACCTCATGACTAAGAAAAATAAAAGCAGCGATAAGAAGGAGTTGTCAGCAGAACAACGTAAAGAACTACTCAGAGCATTGAAGGCACGTTTTGAGAGCAACATGGAGCGCCATAAAGGTCTTGCATGGGCCCAGGTGCAAGCAAAGCTGGAAGCTGATATTAAAAAACTGTGGTCACTGAATGAAATGGAAAGCACTGGCGGTGAACCGGACGTTGTTGGCCAGGATAAAAAAACGGGTGAATACATTTTTTATGATTGTTCAGCGGAAAGTCCTAAAGGCCGCAGAAGTGCTTGTTATGACCGTGAAGCGCTTGAGTCAAGAAAAGAACATAAACCAGCAGATAATGCAATGGATATGGCCTCTGCCATGGGCATTGAGCTTTTAACGGAAGAACAATATCGAGAGCTGCAGAAACTTGGGAATTTCGATACAAAAACGTCGAGCTGGGTGAGAACACCTTCTGATATCAGAAAACTCGGCGGCGCTCTCTTTTGTGATCGCCGCTACAACACTGTTTTCGTGTATCACAACGGTGCGGAATCTTACTATGCCGCTCGGGGCTTCCGTGGCTCGCTAAGGGTTTAAAGTTTGTTCAGACAAGGTACGCGTAACGTATCAGACCAACTCCGCGTTGCCGACAATCCGTCAACCTGAGAGGGCCCGCCTGCCGGAAGAGAACAATAAAGCAAGTTCAGGCATATACTGGAAGCGAGTAATCACAACCGGGTTATAGGCCCGGTAGTGAAGGTTAGTGTTCGCGACATAGTTGCTGCTCTAAAGAAGCAAAGCAAATCACTCCACGAAAAATTGGCTCTGAGGCTGACGGCTGCGGTACGACGAAAATGGGTCAGCGGCTTCATGAGCCAACAGATGTCCACGCTCTGGCTTTTCAAGGCGTTTGAGACAGCAAACCTGATTTAACCGCAAACCTGTTTAAAAGGAGACAATCATGAAAATCGTGGTAATCGGCGGTAGTGGACTCATTGGATCAAGACTCGTCGGCAAGCTTCGCGAGCAGGGAAACGAAGCAGTAGCTGCTTCACCTGATTCCGGTGTCAACACTGTTACCGGTGAGGGACTTGCCGAAGCGCTAAAGGGCGCATCGGTGGTGGTTGACGTATCGAACTCTCCCTCATGGGAAGATTCAGCTGTGATGAAGTTCTTTGAAACCTCAACTCGTAATCTCCTCACCTATGAAGCGGCCGCAGGCGTGGGACATCACGTTGCGTTGTCAGTGGTGGGAACCGATCAGCTGTCTGAAAGTGGTTACTTTCGCGCGAAGATTGCTCAGGAGAAACTGATTAAAGAATCTTCAATCCCCTACTCCATCGTGCACGCGACGCAATTCTTCGAGTTCCTCAAGGGCCTGGCGGACATTTCCACCGACGGCAACAAAGTGCGTTTGCCAAATGTGCTTTTCCAGCCGATGGCTGCCGACGATGTAGCGGCTGGCGTAGCCATGATCGCAGTAGGTCCGCCTGTCAATGGCACGGTAGAAATCGCGGGGCCAGAACAGTTTCGCGTGGATGATCTGGTTCGGCGGCGACTGGCCGCACTCAAAGATCCCCGCGAAGTCATCGCTGACCCAAATGCACTTTACTCTGGAGCGAAAATCAGCGAGAGAACACTGCTTCCGGGCAATAACGCGCGACTTGGCGAAACACGTTTCGAAACCTGGCTCAGCCAGCCCACGGCTACGCGTACTGCCGCGTGATTACTCGCCCGCTTGTTGTGAGATTGACGGGCTATTCGGAAGTTATGCCGAGAGCGCGCAGACCGGCTGGATTCGATTTATGAGATCGGTCCTGGCCTTTTCGCCAGGAAGTCTTTCACCACAGCCGCGGCATCTTTTTTCTCGCCGTCCACGGCATAGTTCATGTGGCGCATGTCCTCAGCGGTAATGCGGCCGCTGAGCTGCTGAAGCGCTGTTGCTACTTCAGGATGGCGCTGAAGTGTCTCGCGACGCACGATAGGCACAGCGTCATAGGGCGGAAAATAGTGCTTATCGTCCTCGAGCACTACCAGATCCAGCGCGGCGATCAGGCCATCAGTATTTGACCCGGCAACCATATCCACCTGATTGTTTTGCAGCGCCCGATAGAGCAGGCCCAGGTCCATCACGCGTGGCGCCCCGGCAAATTTAAGACCGTATTTGCTTGCCAGGCCTTTATACCCATCAGGACGCTCAAGAAATTCATAGCCAACGCCGAGGCGCAATTGTGGAGAAACAGCCGCCGCATCGGAAAGCGTCTTCAGATGCAGACGGCGCGCGTCATTGCCACGCATGACCATGGCAAAAGTATTATTGAAGCCAAGCGAAGGCAGGACTTCCAGGCCGAACCTTTTGGCATAAAGATCTTTCACGGTATTAAAGACCTCGGCGTGATCAGAAGAAGGAGGCTGCTTAAGAATGGCTACCAACGCGGTGCCGGTGTATTCCACATACATATCGATGCGTCCCGAGAGCAGCGCCTGGTGACATATATATGACCCGGCAAGGTAGAAGCGCTTATTGATCGGGAGTGAGGTAAAGCGGCCAATCTGTTGTGCCAGCAGCTCGCCCAGGACCAGTTGCTCGGTAAAATTCTTTGAGCCAATGGAAAGTCCGGAAGCTTTGGGCATGCAGCCGGTCATCATCAGCGCCAGCCCGGAGAGAAAGCTGCGGCGGTCCATCAATGGCGTGTCCGGACGAGACTTCGTTGAATCAGGCCAAGCACCAGATCAGCGGAAAGCGCCATGAGCGCAGCGGGAATGGCACCGGCAAGAATCACGTTGTTATCCACCATGGCTAGGCCGCGGAAGATGAACTCGCCCAGGCCGCCTGCCCCAATGGCAGCGGCAATCGTCGCTACTCCGACGGTGATAACCGTGGCCGTGCGGATGCCCGCGACAATCACATTTGAAGCTAAAGGAAGTTCCACCTGCCACAGCAGTTGTCGGGGCGTAAGGCCCATTCCCACGGCGGCTTCGCGGATTGGCGGGTCGACGCCGGCAATGCCGGTATAGGTATTGCGCACGATGGGAAGCAAAGCGTAAAGAGTAAGCGCCAGAATCGCCAGCCGATCAGCCCGCGCGCCCAGCCATGGCACTGGCAGCAGCAATCCGAAGAGCGCCAGGCTGGGAATGGTCTGCATAATATTGTTCGCGCCCAGCACCAGAGACTTCCACGCCGGACGGCGCGTTAGCAGAATTCCCAGCGGCACGCCAATGGCAACGGCCAGCAGCATGGAAATGCCTACCAGCCAGAGGTGCTCGCCCGTGAGCGTGAGCACCTCACGCCTGTGGGCAACAAAAAAATCAGGCAAAAACATACCGTTAAGCTCCGGAATTCAATATATGTTGCCCGGCCCGGAATGCGTTGACGTAAGGCTGCACCACATCGTCACTGGAGCGGAGAAATTCAGCCGGCGTAAAAATGCCTTTAAGTTTTCCGGAATCCATCAAGGCGATGCGGTTGCCCAATAGTAGCGCTTCAGTCACGTCATGGGTCACAAAAACCACTGTCTTGCTCATCTGCTTCCGTACTTGCATAAATTCCTGCTGCAACTCCGTACGGGTGATAGGATCGAGCGCGCCAAAGGGCTCGTCCATCAGCAGGATTTCCGGATCTGCGGCAAGAGCGCGCGCCAAGCCAACGCGCTGTCGCTGCCCGCCGGAAAGCTGGTCAGGATAGCGTTCGGCAAACTGATCATAGGGCAGACCGACAAGCTGCAAGACTTGCTTAACTCGCAAATCGATCCGGGCGCCGTCCCAGCGCTCGAGCCGGGGCACAAGCGCAACATTGGCTTCGACTGTGTAATGGGGAAAAAGCCCAGCTTCCTGAATGGCATAACCAATGTGCCGCCGCAGCCGAATTACATCCCATTCTGCGGTAGAGCGGCCATCCACCAGCACCGTGCCTTCACTCTGGGCAAGGAGTCGGTTGATCAGTTTGAGCGTGGTAGTTTTGCCGGACCCGCTGCGCCCCAGCAGCATAAGCGTTTCACCGCGATGGATGCTGAGGTTCAGGCCAGAAATAAGTTCGCGATTACCGGCAATACGGTAGGTGACGTTGACGAACTCAATGGCGGTTGGGGAATTGGGCATCGGCGAATCGAATAAGCCAGCAGAAGCGTATCAGACATGGCAGCGGGAGGCGAACTCTGGCATTTTGCATATTCGTCGTGTATTCGCTATAGTGATGCTGTCGTCTTGGGCCTGCAATCTTCCCGGTTCTTTCCGCAGGCCGCCCGGGTGCGACGGGCAGTTCAAGCCAGCTTTATAGAGCATGAGTCAACCAAGTTGACTTTGTTCGGGCACGGCTTTTTGCCCCGATGATCCAGTCTGGTACTTACGCTGATGGCGCAAGTATTGGATGCTCATGTTAGAGTGTTCGCAGCACCGACCGAAAGCGAGGCCGGACTAATGGAAATACTACTCTCTCAGTCTGAGGCAGATGCTTTCATCGCTATGCCAAAAGTCCGGACGGATGAAACCGAATGGGCATTTTCCGGGGCAGCGCTGGCAATTCCCTTAACTTCGGAAGACCGTCGAACAAACTTTTTTCTTGACCTGAGTCGCGGCCGGATTAGTCTTGCCAAAGGTAAATACCAGAATCGTGTGCACCAGTCCGTAATTCTTGTCCGGCTGGACTTTGGAGGCGCCCCTCACAGGAACCCCGATGGCGTGGAGATGACTTGTCCCCATCTGCACATTTATAGGGAAGGCTACGGCGATAAGTGGGCTTTCGCCGTTCCAGCTGATAAGTTCTCGAACATTTCTGACACTTGGGCAACGCTTGAAGACTTCATGCGATACTGCACGATCACTCAACCACCGATTATCCAAAGAGGGCTGTTCGCGTGAAGGAAGAAATACAGAAACTGATCGACAGCTACATTCAATGGCTTCGCGATAAGACTGCGCTCCGCGAGGTCGGCGATTGGGTCGAAATCACGACCCCGTATCTAGACAGACACAATGATTATCTTCAGATTTATGCCAAACGCCAGAATGGCAGTTACCTGCTTACGGATGACGGGTATGTGATCGAAGATTTAGTCCAATCCGGATGCAAACTGGACAGTCCGAAACGCCAAGACCTGCTCCGGATGACATTGGGAGGCTTCGGAGTGCAAATGGGAGAAGGACAATTGCAGGTAAAGGCAACTGCTGAGACATTCTCATCAAAGAAACACGACCTCATCCAGGCGATGCTTGCCATTAATGACATGTTTTTCCTCTCCTCGGCGGTGGTAGCTAATCTGTTCCACGAAGATGTGGTGGCCTGGATGGAAGCTCACGAAATTAGGTTCATTCGAGAAATTAAGTTCACTGGTAAGAGTGGCTATGACCATCGTTTTGATTTTGTAATTCCCAAGTCGCGAAAAAAGCCAGAGCGGATTCTAAAAGCGATTAGCAGTCCTAGCAAAGAGGCAGCTGAGATGCTGGCATTCTCATGGATCGACACCAAAGAAGTTAGAGCCCCTGACTCGAAAGCATACGCATTTCTGAATGATTCTGAACGCGCCGTTTCCTCAGCTATCCTGGACGCATTGGAAAGTTACGATGTCCGCCCGATCGTTTGGAGTAAGCGAGAAGAGATTCGTGAAGAATTAGCCGCTTAACCGCCACTTCCTTGCAAACCCGAAAAAAATCGGTGATACCGTAAAATTCTGGTAACAAAAAGGAAAGAAACCGGATATATTGGTTCGTGCTGGCGCACAACTCCGTCGACCGCGATGTAATGGCGCGCGACTCTATCGAGTTGACACAATACGATGATGTTGTCTCTACGTCGCGAGGGCGTACGAATCGCTCTCAAAACTCTGAGCTTAAGCTTGGGGCGTCGGCCAATCCCCGAATTTCTCCCGACAATGACATAAAAGGTCCCGCAAAATCTCGCGGAGCGAACCGCCGCGCTGCCGCTGAAGATCAGGATGCTTCTGAACTGCTCATCAGCCGCGAGGACCTTGATCTCGACCTGGAAGATCTGGACAGCGAAGAGGCGCAATTTCTCCGTACACAGAAACGCGTGCCGGTGCGCCGCAGTTCCATTCCTAAAAAAGCCGCCAGCCAGCTCAAAATTGCCGGCATGATCGCCGCCGTGGTGGTGACGTGCGGTGGACTTACGACGTGGGCCTATAGCTATGGCATGCATTCCTGGCGGTTCCGGCTTCAATCCAGCGATTCGGTGGAGATCACCGGAGTCCGCAATGCTTCCGCCGCGCATGTAATGGAAGTCGCCGGCGCTGACATTGGCCGCAACATCTTTTTTGTGCCGCTGGAGGAGCGGCAGAGGCAGTTGGAACAGATTCCCTGGGTGGAGCGAGCGTCGGTAATGCGCCTGCTTCCGAACCGCATCGCCGTGAATATTGAAGAGCGGACTCCGGTAGCATTTGCCCAGATCGGCTCGCGCATCAGCATGATCGACGCGAATGGCGTGGTCATGGGACTGCCTGCCGATCGTAAGACCAAATATTCCTTTCCGGTAATCCGTGGGATTAGCGAGACTGAGCCGCTTTCATCTCGAGCGGCAGCCATGAAGATTTATAACCGGCTGGTAAGCGAATTGGGCCAGCCTGAAGGCGATAGCGCCGGGGCCAGCGGGAGCACGAATGGGGTTACTAATTACGTCAAGCAATTGAGCGAAGTGGACCTGTCCGATCCGGAAAACGTGAAAGTTACGGCCAATGATCCAGGCGGGACGATGGTTGTCCATCTGGGCGCTCAGGACTTTTTGCCTCGCTACAAGCTTTATGTCACGCACATTGCAGAGTGGCGGCAGCAGTTCCAGAACGTGCAGTCGGTGGACCTGCGCTATGAGGGGCAGGTAATTGTGAATCCGGACAAGCCGTCAGAAGCAGCTCCACCACGGAGGCACGGAGGCGCGGACAAAGCAGAAGCAAGTGGGGTGACGCCGAAGCCGGTGGTAAAGCAGGTGAGCGCAAAAGTCGCACCAAAGCCAGTTCACAAAGCCAATACGGACAAGTGGAAGAAGAAAACAAAAGCAAAATCAGACCACTGATAAACACGGATAACGCGGATCGAACGCTTTGGCCAATGGTCAACAGCCAAGAGCTAGTAGCTAGAAGCTTTTTATAAGGACTCGAATCATGGGCAGTAACGGCAAACATCCTTCTAACTTGATTACGGTGCTGGATACAGGCAGCGCGAAAACCGTTGCCCTGATCTGTGAGGCCACGGACGCGGGGCTGCTCTATCGCGGGCATGGCATGGCGGAGAGCCGGGGATCGCGCAAGGGCATCATCGTTGAACTGGAAAAGGCGGTCCAGAGTATCCATAAAGCGGTGGAAGAAGCTGAGAAACTTGCCGGCACCCTGGTAGGAAATGCCGTGATATCCGTGGCAGGATCACATATTAAAGGAGTAACCAGCCGTGGCGGAGTGACGCTGGGCTCGCGTCCGCGCGACGTCACTCGTGAAGACATTCGCACCGCGGTAGAGAAAGCCCGTTCGGTAACGTTGCCGGAAGACCGTGAGGTGCTGCACCTGCTGCCCCAGGAATTCATTCTGGATGAGCAAACCGGTGTGCGTGATCCGGCGGGCATGATGGGCCGTAGGCTGGAAGTGAACCTGCACATGGTCACGGCTTCCGCCAGCGCCACGCAAAACGCGGTGACCGCAGCGAACCGTGCGGGCCTGCACGTGGACAATGTTGTCTATGAGGCGCTGATGTCCGCCGATAGCACGCTGCGCGCGGACGAAAAAGAATTAGGCGTGTGCCTTGCCGATATCGGGGCAGGATCGACCGACATGATTGTTTATTCAGACGGCATGGTGGCGCACTCAGGCGTGGTTCCGGTCGGTGGCGATCACTTCACTAATGATGTTGCGGTGGGTCTGCGTACACCTCTGGTTTCCGCGGAAAAGATCAAAAAGCAGTTTGGCCACACTATCAGCAGCCAGGTGGCTGAAGGCAATGAGATTGAAGTGCCGGCCGTGGGAGACAGGCCATCGCGGCTGATGCCGCAACGCTTTTTGGCGGAAATTCTCGAGCCGCGTGCCGCTGAGCTTTGCGAACTAATGCGCGACCACCTGAAGCAGGCGGGCGCGATGGAGTTGTGTCCAGCGGGCGTGGTGTTGACGGGCGGCGGGTCGCGTATGACCGGGCTGGCCGAAGTCTGCCAGAAGGTTTTAAACCGGCCTATCCGGCTGGCAGTGCCGGAGCCTCCCATTGCTGATCTGGCTCCGCAATTGGCCGAGCCGGAATTTGCCACGGTGGTGGGGCTGGCTATGTATGCGCACCGGACCACCATGGCGAAGATGAATCCGGAACAGGGATTCGGCCACAAGCTGCGCGCATTGCTTGCAAAGCTGGGAGCATAAGGAATTTTCTGAAATCCCGAGCCGAGCGAGGGAGCTCTTTAGCTGCCTCGGAGTCGGGTGAAAAGCGATGGTCGTGATTGTGAGTGCCTGGAAGGGAATAGTGGTCCCTCACCCGCAAAGAGCACGGGTTCGGGATTACAGAAAAAGCTCAGGTTAGAGAGTATAGGGCGCTTCAAGATCCAGCGTGGGGCGCAAAACTTGGAACGCAAGACAAAGGTGATGAAAGTCGGCGGATCAAACGGACCAGGAGTGTGATGTATGAGTGATGAACAGAGAAAGACGGACGCGGAAGTGAGAATCCAATTCAATGAAGACCCTCGCACAAACGCCAAGATCAAAGTGATCGGCGTGGGCGGCGGAGGCGGAAACGCAGTCAACCGGATGATCTGCGCCGGGGTTGAAGGCGTGGAATTTGTGGTGGCAAACACGGATTTGCAGGCGTTGCAGATGTCGCGCGCGCCGGTAAAGATACAACTTGGCACCAAGCTCACCAATGGACTGGGCGCAGGCGCCAACCCTGAAATGGGACGCCGAGGCGCTCTGGAAGATGCAGACAAAATCATAGAAGCCCTGGAAGGCGCGGACATGGTCTTTGTGACGACCGGTCTGGGCGGTGGCACCGGCACGGGTGCTGCGCCGATTATCGCGTCGCTGGCCAGCGAAATGGGCGCTTTGACCGTGGCTGTTGTAACCAAGCCATTTGCTTTTGAAGGCCGCCGTCGCATGGCACAGGCGGAGCGCGGTCTGGCCGAGCTGATTGACAGTATCGACACAACGATTGTGATTCCCAATGAAAAGCTGCTGGCAGTCGCGCAAAATGCCGGATTCTTTGAGTCATTCCGCATTGCTGACGATATTCTTCGTCAGGCGGTGCAGGGCATTTCGGACATCATTACCATTCCCGGCATCATCAACCGCGATTTTGCCGACGTAAAAACAATCATGGCGG
Source organism: Candidatus Angelobacter sp. (assembly GCA_036488825.1). Classification (GTDB taxonomy): domain Bacteria; phylum Acidobacteriota; class Terriglobia; order Terriglobales; family Acidobacteriaceae; genus Angelobacter. The sequence goes on along the minus strand of DASXGZ010000037.1, from coordinate 49,911 downwards.
GCATGGGTTATGCCGTGATGGGAACTGCCATTGCCAAGGGTGAGCGCCGGGCAACGGACGCAGCGCAGGCAGCAATCTCTTCTCCGCTGCTTGAAGCTGGCGCAATCGACGGAGCGCGCGGCATCCTTATTAATATTACCGGCTCGTCATCATTGAAATTGGCCGAGGTGAATGAGGCTTCCACCATTATTCAGTCGGCTGCGCATGAAGACGCCAATATCATTTTTGGCGCCGTCCAGGACGAAAAGATGAAAGACGACCTGAAGATCACGGTAATCGCAACCGGCTTTAAGAATGACGTTCCGGCGCGCAAGGATCGCACCGTCAACGCCGCGCAAGCCGCCATTTCCACGGCTCGGACGGCTTCTGCTTATCAAGTGCAGCAGCCAGCCGCAGTTCCGCGCGTGGTGAATGCCACCCATATACCCCATGTTCCTTACGGTTCCCAGGTTGCGGCCCACGCGGCTAATGGCCACTCCGCGGCTCCAGCGCGTGTGATGGCGCCGGCCCGCGAAAACCCCAATCTGGCCACTATGACTGAATCCATCCGGACTGCCGTGGAGCAGGATGACCTCGATGTCCCAGCGTTTATCCGCAAGCGTGGAGAGATCAATTAGCCTGGTTCCTTGAGGGGGTAAAGTCTGGTAGCTGAGCAGTTTAGCCGGAGGTCGCCGCATGGTGGCGGCCTCAAATCTCCCGATTGTTTCAGCCCCGCAGCCACAAGCTGATGGCACAAATTAATAACGTTAATGCCAATTTAAGGCAACACCAACGGCAGATATTTAGGGTTGATACTGGTGAGGACTTCAATCCTTTGCGCCGCTGCCGATAAACAAACATCCTTGCAGCCCACTCTCAGGAGAGTAGCTGCATCTTTTTAATTGAGAAGAAAGGTACTTACTTCGGTACTAGGATAAATTGCTGCTGCACGCGATGGAAGATTCACTTAACATCGAAAAAGAGATTCACAAGCAACAGAAATTTGCCCTGGGTAGCAGGTGGTAGTGACTCCAATGAAATTGCGGCTCTTCGTCTTATTCGTATCCACTCTCGTCTTTTCGGGCGCGTCATTTGCGCGCACATCCAGCACCACCACGGCCAAAGCTAAATCCAGCGGACATGTAACGGAAAGCGCCCACGCGCAAAAGCGTATGGCGCGGCTCCGTCATAAGCGCGCCGCCGCCCGTCATGCAACTGCGCACGCCACCAAGTCAAAAGCTACCAGTGCCCGCGCCAGAACGGCAAAAGCTTCTTCGAAAGCTGCCACTCTGCAAACGGTAAGCCTGCATCGCCGCCGCCCTCGCCATCATCGCTGGGTTGAGACGTTTACCGGAAATTCCTTCAGTGACGACAACACTGATGGCGACATTGTTGAAGGTGAAGATCCGGTAGTGCGCCAGGCCGCGATTGATGCCCTGGGCAACATGAATGGAACTGTCGTCGCCATTGATCCCACCAGCGGACGCATCCTGGCCATGGTCAACCAGAAGCTGGCGTTGAGTGAAGGCGCGCAGCCCTGCTCCACCATTAAGGTCGCGGTTGCTCTGGCCGGCCTGAGTGAAAAAGTCATTACCCGGCAGGAAGCTATCGCGCTTGGCGGCCGTTCACACATGACTCTCACAGAAGCCCTTGCGCATTCCAACAACGCTTACTTTGAAGCCGTTGGACGCCGACTCGGCTTCCCCAAGGTCAGCTATTATGCCCACCAGTTTGGCCTGGGCGAGCTGGCCGGCTACGGCATTGACGGCGAGCACCTCGGCACTTTCCCCACGCATGAGCTCGACGCCAGTCTCGGCGGCGTAGGCAAGATGTGCTCTTTCGGTGAAAGCATTTCCATGACGCCCCTGCAACTCGGCGCGCTGGTTTCCGCCGTGGCCAACGGAGGCACGCTCTATTACCTCCAGCATCCCACGTCCGTCGATCAGGTCATCAACTTTCAGCCGCGCGTAAAGCGCCAGCTTGAAATTGGTCCGCTGGTCCCGGAAATTGCTGATGGCATGACGGGCGCCGTGCAGTACGGCACTGCCCGCAGGCTGCGCCTGAATTTTAGTGAAGAGCAAATTCTGGGCAAGACCGGCACCTGCTCCAAAGACGGCACACGCTTTGGCTGGTTTGCCTCTTATGCTGACACGCAGTACGGACACATTGTTACCGTAGTCTTCCTTGAAGGCGGACGCCCGACCTTTGGCCCCAAGGCCGCCGAAATCAGCGGCAAGTTCTACCGCGCTCTTTACGACCACAACTTCTTCGCCGCGCGTGCAACCACCGTTAGCAGCACTCCGGCAGAAAAGCCGGTAGTAGGCGTGCAGCAGTAACTTTTTTTTCGATCATGAACAAAGGCGTCCTTGCGGACGCCTTTGTTGCTTCAGTTCTACAACGCCTTCAGTACCGTCAAAGATGGCATCCGCGAAGAGGTGTTTCGTATCAGGGCCCGGGCTTTAGCCGGGCCGGTAAGATGTTCTAAGGTCCCGGCTTTAGCCGCTGGCCTTTTTCTCGCTACCGCCGAAAACCGCCCACTCCGGCCAGTCAACGCAATCACCTCCACTCTAGGAGAGGTGCGTGGCGAGCATCCGTGAAGAGGTGGTTCGTATCAGGGCCCGGGCTTTAGCCGGGCCGGAAGGATTCTCTAACACCCCGGCTTTAGCCGCTGGCCTTTTTCTTTTTCCGGAAATATGCCGAGCAATACGGATACTCTTCCGCGCTCTTCGCCAGGCCCGCTTTCACCGGGTTCTCATCGATATACTTCTTATGCGCCAGATAGCTCCTCCGGTCCAGGACGCGGACTTCGGAGTATCCAGGCGGCCAGATCTCTCCCGCAAGCCCGAGCTCTTTGTTCCTCCGGAATGAATAGCCGCCTTTGATCAACTGCATCGCGCGTTCGATGCTTATGTTCCCGTCGAGCGTCACCAGAACATGAAAGTGGTCCGGCATCACCACGAATTCACGCACTTTAAATTTTCCGGCCAGGGTATTCGACCGCAGCACGTCTATAAAAAGCTCGGCTTCGTTCTGCGCCCGAAAAAAGGGTTGGTCCATGTAGCTCTTGCATCCGGCAAAAAACGTCCGCACGCCCGCTATGATATTGCGCCGGTCCGATTTTCTCGTGAGCTTTACCATTCGCAGCGGCTAAAGCCGGAATTCTACTACACCTCTTTTACGGCCCGGCTAAAGTCCGGGCCCTGATACGAACCACATTCTCGATAATCCGTGTTCCGTGAGGCTTTGCCGCCCCTAATTCCGTTTCAGTTAGCTACACCTACGCCATGGGCTTGCCCCGCGACCGATAAACCGGACGTTATTCCCTCCTCTCTCATCCCTCCGCGGTTTTTCCGGTCCTGCGAATCGCTCGCTCCCGATGCTCTCCACCATTCCTCAGTTTCACTCATCAATCATCTCTCCGGACATCCCGCCATTAAAACGCAATCACCTCGCAATTTAGGAGAGGTGCGCGGCAAGCATCCGCAAAGAGGTGTTTCGTATCAGGGCCCGGGCTTTAGCCGGGCCGGTAAGATGCCTTAAAAAAACCGGCTTTAGCCGCTGGCCAAAGACGCAATCCTCCTGCCTCCGTGTCGAATAGCTTTCAATCGTCAATTTTGGCATTTCCGGCGATTTTGGCAATCTCCCGGCTCAGCTCCACCACCTCAATCCATTCCGGACATTCCGGCCAATTGTGTGTCCAGCACACAATCACGTCGCACTTCTTCGGATCGTGACCATGTGTGACGAAATTGCGGCTGTACATCTCCACTTCCACGTTCACGTCCTGCCACTGAGAACCAAAAGCCTAAAGCCGAAAAAGCTACCTTGCGACAGCCTGGGATAAAACTAAAGCCGGAAGCTTCCTCACTTCCGGGGTAACAATGAATGCCTCTACTTAACTAGTGTCCCCTTTCGGCCCTTCCGGGACATTTTTCCCGATATTTCTGTCCGATAACTCGCGCCGTTCTTCCTTCCAACTGAAAACGTGCCTTTAGATTTCTAAGAAAAAGATACCCTCTACTTATATATGCAGAAATCTGGGGCTTCCGGGGACATGTTTTTCCATATTTATTTTGTGGCCCTGGAACCGGCGTGGTCATGATGGCCACCCCCTCAGATCGCGGATTGGGCAGTACGAATCAGGCGAGTCCTGCGGGGACAGAAAGCAAGCATTGATCTATTATCAAAATAAAATGAACACGTTCAACAATTTTCTTGACAGAGGCCGCTCGCTACTGCATAGTTGAACGTGTTCAATAGCCGCAGAGTTCAATAATCGCATAAACAAGGACACAGCCTAAATGCTCGATCCAATGTCTGACGCAGAACTGAAGCTGGAAATGGAAAAGCAGGACCGCAAAGACTCAAACCGCACGCTCTATATTGCCAGTGCGGTGATTGGCGCAATCTACGGACTCACGGTGCGGATTATGGCGGCCCGGCAGGTTGATGTTCTCAGAGTTATGAGCATCGGTTTTATCTTTTTCATGCCTTTTGCCCAGGGCTGTATTGCGGTTTACATAGTCGAACTCAAACGCCGCCAGAAAATAAGCACATGGCTGATTTTGCCCTGGCTTTCCGTATTGTCTGGATTGGCCGGGACCCTGATTACCTTGTTGGAAGGCGTGATCTGTATTGCCATGTTCCTGCCGATTGGATTGCTGCTGGGCAGCCTTGGCGGTTTACTCGGTGGTCTTGCGGCGCGCTTCATCAAATCCCGCCGGAGGCAAAGCCTCGCCATAGCCTGCATCATGATCTTGCCTTTTATGACTGGCCCATGGGAAAAGCACGTGTTTTATGGATGGGAGTCGCGGCGCGTTGAGAATGTAATCGATATCCAGGCCCCGCCGGATGTGGTGTGGCGCAACATTGAGCGGGTCCGCGCCATTCGCCATGATGAATTGCCGGCCTCATGGGCGCATGCTATCGGTTTCCCGGATCCGATTGAAGCCACGTTGTCTCACGAAGGAGTTGGCGGAGTGCGCAACGCATCTTTCGCCGGGAATCTGGTTTTTATTGAGACCGTGGATGTCTGGGAATCACGCCAGCGGCTTGGCTTCACCATTGCTGCGGAAACAGACAAAATTCCCGCCACCACACTGGATGAGCACGTGAGGGTTGGTGGCGAATACTTTGACGTGTTGCGCGGAGAATACAGGCTGGAGCCGCTTTCCCCCACCGTGACGCGATTGCATCTCTCCAGTCAGCATCGTCTATCTACTGACTTTAACTGGTATGCCCATCTCTGGACAGATGCCGTCATGTCTGACCTGCAGAAGAGAATTTTGTACGTTGTGCAACAACGTTGTCAGCAGGAGGCGAGAGCACATCAAGCCGTTAGCAGCGCACTCTAGCCTCTCCGCTTCGACTTGCGCGGAGGCAGCTCCACCTTGGTGCGGGGCCGGTTCTTGATCCAGATTGGCGTGCCGACAAACCCAAACTTTTTGCGGATCTGGTTTTGCAGAAAACGCTCATAAGAGAAGTGCAGCTTCACGTCTTTGTCCGTGAACAGAATGAACGTGGGCGGCGATGCCTGTGCCTGTGTCATATAGAAAATCTTTACCTGCTGACGATGCGGGACAGAAGCGCGGTCAAAGTCCACCGTTTCCAGGAAACGGTTCATCTGCGAGGTACCGATGCGCTTGCGGCGCTCGGCAGAAACCAGTTCCAGCGCGCGAAAAATCTTGTCAATGTTCTTGCCCGCCGCAGCAGAAACAAAGATCATCGGGGCATAATCAAGAAACTTCAGGGCACGCCTCGCCTGCTTTTCATACAGCTCGCGGTCGGCAGGCGGACGGCCATCTGTGCGGCCCGGCCCCACAAGGTCCCACTTGTTGATGATCACAATCACTGACCGCCCGCTCTCATGCGCATAGCCGCCGATAGTTGCGTCCAGGCCGGTCACCCCTTCCACGGCATCAATCACCAGCAGCGCCACATCGGCCGCTTCAAGATGTTTGCGCGCCATCACTACAGAAAGCTTCTCCGCCATCAGGTGCGTCTTGCCTTTGCGCCGAATTCCAGCCGTGTCGATAAAGCGGTAAGTGTTGCCGTCTTTCTGAATCACTTCGTCTACGGCATCGCGTGTGGTTCCGGCAATAGGAGAGACAATGGCCCGCAAACTGCCAGTCAAAATATTCAGCAGGGTGGATTTTCCTACGTTCGGATGGCCAATGATGGCGACGCGCGTTTCCAGACGCGGTGTGCGGACTTTGTGATCGCCTTCGCCTACATCTTCTGCTTCATCAGTAATTTGTTCAGAAGCATTCTCAGCAGCTTCGGCTTTTGCGCTTTCAGATTCTTCTTCCGATGACGGCGGAGGAATTCTTTCCAGAATAGCGTCCAGCAGCTCCGCTGATCCCGTACCATGCTCAGCCGAGACCGTATACAAGTCTTCAATTCCAAGCGTACGAAAATTTTCCGCCTCCGCTTCCAGCTTGGTGGAATCAACTTTATTCACCGCCAGGAATAATGGCTTGCCCAGCCGCCGCAGCAGCCTCGCCAGTTCCATATCAGGGGCGGCAAGCGCGGTCCTTACGTCCACCACCAGCACAATGGCCGCAGCTTCTTCCAAAGCAAATCTAGCCTGGCGAAAAATCTCAGCGGGAATAAAATCCTTGTCGTCAGGGACGATTCCGCCGGTGTCCACAATGCGCAAGCGCCGGCCCTCCCACGTGGTCTCGCCATACAGGCGGTCGCGCGTGATGCCCGGCTCATCGCCAACAATGGCCCGTCGCGAACCGGTCAGCCGGTTGAAAAGCGTGGACTTGCCCACGTTAGGCCTGCCTACAATGGCAATCAGAGGAGCGCTCGATGTATTCGATAGAGATTTCAAAAATTCCTTTCAATTGTCCTAATCTTTTCGGGGGTTCTCGCCCCGCGTAACATTTATGTGGTTTGAATCGCTGATTCTTCGCCAGGAATTACACTTCCCAGCTATCATTAAACCACGCTCGCAATGGCCTCTTCTTACCAGCCCGAAACTGCTGCTCCGGTTCGGCGCCTGCCAACGCTGCATGAATTCTTTGCGCCCGGGGGATTGCTGAGTCAGGCGCATCCTAATTATGAGTTCCGCCGTGGCCAGTTGCAGATGGCGGAAGCCCTAGAGAAAGCACTGAATGAGCGCCGTCACCTGATCGTGGAAGCCGGAACGGGAACAGGCAAGACGCTGGCCTATCTTCTGCCGGTGATCCGTAGCGGCAAGCGCGTAATCATCTCCACCGGCACCAAGAACCTGCAGGAACAACTCTTCTTTAAGGATATCCCATTTCTTGAGCAGCATCTCTTCGGCGGGAACCCAGGCAAACTGCGTGTCTGCTATATGAAAGGCCGCGCCAATTATCTTTGCCGCCAAAAACTTTATGACCTTACCAATCAGCCGGTTCTGAATGGGCTACAGGAGATTGAGCAATACCGGCAGATTGCCGAATGGGAAACGACGACAGAGAGTGGAGACCGCGCCGAAATCAAAGAACTCCCGGAAAGCACGCAGCTCTGGGCCAAGTTGGACGCCCGCACCGAGCGCTGCACCGGACAAAAATGTCAGCAATGGGACCGTTGCTTTATCACGGAGATGCACCGCCGCGCCGCTGAGAGCGACATTATTATTGTGAACCATCATCTATTCTTTGCTGACCTGTCACTGCGCCAATCAGGCGGCCCGGATGCCGGTGTGCTGCCGGATTTCTCTGCTGTGATCTTTGATGAAGCGCACGAACTGGAAGACGTAGCCGGAAGCTATTTTGGCGTAAGCGTGAGCAACCTGCGGTTTGAGGAACTGGCGCGCGATATCGAAGCCACTCTGCAGCAGAAAAAAGCCATCTCTCCCGGCCTGATTCAGGCACTGGCGCGCCTGCGCGAACGCTCACGATTTTTCTTTGGCTTGCTGCCGCCAGGGGAAGGACGCTCTGCATTTACCAACCGTGACGGATTTCTGGAGAAACACAGCGACGATTATGACGCCATAATGCAGTCGCTGGCCCGTGTGCTGGCTGAACTTGAGTTGCTGCCGCAAAAGCCGGAAGAAGTCTTCGGCTTTTCCCGGCGCACACAGGAGTTGCAGGCGCAGTTGGCCTTCATCATGGAGTCAAAAGACAAGAACACGGTGTTCTGGATCGAGTATCGCGGTGAAGGCCGTCGCGCGCGCAGCGGACAGATGCACATCGTTCTGCAAGCCACGCCGATTGACGTCTCTCAAATTCTCAAGCAAACACTTTTTGAGAACCTGGAAACTGCCGTATTGACTTCCGCTACGCTGGCTGTTGCAGGCAATCCTGATCGCGGCAATTTTGATTATGTGCGCCAGCGCGTTGGCCTGGAGCATGCCCGTGAAATGGTGGTAACGTCGCACTTTGATTATGGCAGGCAAGCAATTCTGTACGTGCCTCCGGATATGCCTGATCCCCGTGCGACGCAATTCGGGCGCGCCGCTGCGGAGAAAATACGCCGCCTGCTCGATATTACGCAGGGCCGCGCTTTCTGCCTTTTCACCAGTTATGCGCAGATGCATGACATCCATGACCGTCTGCTGGGTGAACTTCCTTTTCCCATGCTGTTGCAGGGCTCAGCGCCCAAGAATGCGCTCCTGGAGGAATTTCGTCTTACGCCGAATGCAGTGTTGTTCGCCACCGCTTCATTCTGGCAGGGCGTGGATGTTCAGGGCGATCAGCTAAGCTGCGTGATCATTGACCGCCTGCCTTTTGCGGTGCCGAACGATCCAGTAGTCGCGGCGCGGATCAGCGCTATTAACGCAATCGGCGGCAACGCATTCTTTGAGTATCAAGTCCCTGCGGCAGTCATCGCGCTCAAGCAAGGGTTTGGCCGGTTAATTCGCTCGGTAAAGGACCGCGGCGTGCTCGCGCTGCTGGATAACCGGCTTCTGAAGCAGCGCTATGGCAGGACTTTCATTGATAGTCTGCCTGCCTACAAAAAAACCAAAGACTTGGCGGAAGTGGAAGAATTTTTTGCCGGCCCAGCAGGCGCAACGCCCTGAGCCGGCCACCGCATTCGCAAAGTGGTCGTTATTTCTGCGCCGCAGCCTGGATTTCTTTCAGATATGAAGCTGCTGTGCTCTTCAATACGGGGTCCTTTCCAGTTGTGGCTAGTGCCTGTAAGGAGTCGATTGTCGCCTTTGTTACTTCAGGCTTGTTGTCTTTTGCGCTGGCTATGCCAATCTCACGCAGGGAGTGGATCGCGTGAAGTCCCACGTCTGCATGATGGCCATCATTCGCGGCAATGCCTACTTCCTTGATTGCCTGGATACTTGTATCCGGCGCCTTCACTGCTGCCGCTTCAAGGGCGACGAGTGCTTTATCTGAGCTATCAACAATGGCCTGTTTCTTGTCTGCATCCTGAACATCGGAATATTGCTGGAGCGCCTGTGTAACTGCCGGCACCGTGGTTTTTACAGCGGATTGCACCTGCTCCACGCTGCCGTTGTTCGCTGTGCTCTGCAATTGGTCGGCCTGCGTGCTGACCTGCTGTACTTGTCGCGTTACGCCCACATCGCTGTAAGACTTGATTGCAGTATTGATGATGGGCTGCCAGACCACCCCGCAGACAATGGCAAAAATGTAAGTCTTCATGGCATTAAGGTTGGAGGCCGTTAATAAAAACACTCCGAAAAGTGCTGCTACTGCCCCAAGGAAAGCCAGCGCTGGAACCTGCCCATACCAGGGCCACGTCGCGAATATGGTCGTTCCGGACAATTTGCTTAAGACCCAAAATAAAATGCCACCGACACATCCGCAAAACGCTACCCACAGGGCCTGTTCAATCTGTCCTCTGGTGATCGGCCCCTGAGGATCCTCAGAGCTGGTTTCCGGCGGTTGCGGTTTTGCGGTCGACGTAGAACTCATTCATGCCTCCAAATCGCGAAAAACTACCGGATTGTGCTATGGACAGAGTCTAAGAGCAAGTAGTTTTTGCGCTTAGTTCGAGCTTCTAAAAAGATACTAGCTCTTATTTTTTCATCATCCGCGGACCTGAGCCTGGATATTCCTCCAGAATTTCAATCACAACTTCACGGACCGCGAATTCCTCATGAGTAGCATGGGATGAGGTGGTGACACTCTGTAAGACCGCATTTCCGGCTTCAATATCGTCAGCAAGTTTGCGTAGTGCGAGGACCGTCTTGGCGTCATTCAGCCCGAAAGCGTGCTTGCCCGCCCGGTCGGCACAATCGGCTGCTTCAATGGATGTCCTGCTCCCGCTAATCATATGGCTCTTCTCCCTTACCAGCCAGAGAACGCTCCGCTGTTGCACTCTTGCTTAAAACTTTTTCCTGCTCGAATTTAATGAAGATGCTTCCGGCATCTCAAGGCAGGTATTCAATTACACGAATGTAATAAAACTGCGAGAATCCGACAGGAGTAATCATTTTGAATACAACAGCTTCTCAGACACATTAGAACTCACTAATTATCCCAAGCTCGAGCACCGGCAGAGAGGTGTCGGCGACCCCATACTGTTTGCGCGGCGCTGAATGGCTTTCTGGATTGCAACGGCACACTCCACTTTTATTCTTCTTGGCGCAGCCTAAGATAGCGCACATTGGCTATCGAATTAAGTACGAAAGAGTACAGAAAAGTGGGTGCCAGATTTAACCTTCTCTACATCACTTAGCGCGTGGCAGCCAAATGTAATAGCTCAGACCAAGTGAACATTGGGCTCAGCTTCAGGGCCTGCGATTCCTTCAGGCAACCGGCCGCCGTTATATTCGGCCAGCCGGTTTTTCCATTTCAGAAAGTCGGTGATGGTTTGCGGCTCAATGCGGACCTCAACGCGGCGCAGGCTGGCAAGCAGCAGGTTCATCTCCCGCATCAGTCCATCCGGGCTGCGCTGGCTTTGCCGGCATGCTTTCACCGCCATGCGTACTTCACGGCCTTTACATTCTAAGAGGCCCCATTTTTTAGGAAGCTCATTGACGGAGATGAGGCCCTGCGGCACAAGATAAAAGCGTTCGCATCCCATGGCCAGCTCCGGATTCTTGCGAAAGGGCTTTTCCCGGTCGGCAAAAAAGTCGACGCGGGAGATTTTGCACTCCACCACCACGGAACGGCACGCGCCTTTCCAGGCAATCACGTCAGGTGTTTCCCCGCTGGCGCAGGATTGCTCCGAAAGGACGATGCCACAGCGGTATCGGGTGCGAAGCCATTGCTCGGCGAGCCGGACGAGTTGCTGATGGGTCATGCATGATGTTGTAGCGCAGAATGAGTTGAAGTGAAAGTGCTTTGCAAGGCTCGGGCGATACCGCGTTGTTACAATGCTTGATCTATGAAACTGCTGAAGATATTTATCTTCTTTCTTATGTCGGCTCTGGGTGCTACCGCTCAAAATTCACCGATCATAATTCATGCCGGAACGCTGCTGGATGGCAAAGGCCACGCGCTGAATAACGTCTCCATTGTGGTGGAGGGCGGCAAAATTACCCGTGTTGAGCGGAACGCGAAGGACCTGCGTGTTCCGGGTGCTGCCGTTTACGACCTCAACGGCGCGACAGTCATGCCCGGCTGGATTGATCTGCATGATCACATTATCTGGCACTTTGGTCCCAATGGCCGAGCAGAAGATAAGAGCGAGAGTCCAGCGCAGGCAGCATTGGCTGCCGCTGGAAACGCTTACATAACCTTGATGGCCGGTTTCACCACCATTCAGAGCGTGGGATCGCCGGACGATAAAGACCTCCGAGCAGCCATAAACAACGGCGCTCTTCCGGGGCCACGGCTGCTCACATCACTTCAGCCGATTGAAGACCCCAAGCTGACGCCGGAACAGATTCGCGAAACCGTAAGAAAGCTCAAAGCAGATGGCGCCGACCTGGTGAAAATCTTTGCTTCACGCAGCATCCGCCAGGGTGGCGGGCAGACGCTCAGCGATGAGCAGCTTCAGGCTGCATGCTCTGAAGCCAAAGCCCAGGGCTTGCGTACGCTGGTCCATGCCTATCGATCAGCCGTGCGTGCAGCGGCCAATGCGGGCTGCACTGAGGTGGAGCACGGAACTTTTGCAACCCAGGAAGACCTTGACGCGATGGCGCAGCATGGCACGTTTTTCGATCCCCAAATTGGTCTCGTCATCCACAACTATCTCGACAACAAAGAGAAATTTCTCGGCGGGAGTTCTTACACGGAGGAAGGCTTTACCAAAATGCAGGAGGCGCTGCCTGTGATTGCTGAAATGTTCAGGTACGCGCTGGCAATGAAGGACCTGAAAATTGTTTTCGGCACGGACGCGGTGGCGGGCGCGCATGGCCGCAACGCTGAAGAATTCATCTATCGGGTGCAGGCCGGCCAGGAGCCCATGGACGCTTTTGTTGCCGCAAACTCCCGCGCGGCTGAGTCACTCAATATGCAGAATGAAATTGGCTCAATCGCTCCCGGCATGCAGGCCGACATCATTGCCGTGAATGGCGATCCCCTGAAAGACATCACCGCGGTGCGGCGCGTGGTGTTTGTAATGAAAAGCGGCAAAGTTTACAGGAATGAAGCCGCAGGCAGGTAACGCATGCCGAGTAGCCTTGCGGACTCGCGCATCGCTCACAGCCTAACCGGCTCGGCTTATAATCGAAGCACACCATGAAGGCTTACGTCACAGTCATGCTCAAGACCACCGTCCTTGATCCTCAGGGCAAAACCATCCACGGCGCGCTCAAAAAGATGGGCTATAAGGGCGTAGATGCAGTGCGTCAGGGCAAATTCTTTGAGCTGAACCTGGATGGCGGCCTTGATAAAAATGCCGCCAAAGCCGAGGTGGAGCGAATCGCCAAAGAAGTGCTCACCAATCCGGTAATTGAGGAGTTTTCTTACCGGCTGGAAGAGTAGCCGCCGGGCCAATACGCGCTGGATATGATTTGCTCTGCCTGTCGCAAACCTTTTTATAGCATTTTTTGCTTGTCCCGAACACACTCAGGTAACACGAGTTTAAGCAGTTACAGGGTTAGAATAATCAGAGTCCCCCAGAGAAAATTTAGAGTCCAATGGCTGGAGAAGATGGCCCTTGGCTTGCAAGAATTGAGGGCAGATTTGTGTGGAAAGTACAGAGGCCTTCGACTCGTCCTTGATCGCCTGCTCCCGCGACTTCGCTATTACCCGGGTAAACAGCATCGTTAAGCACGAAGGAACGAGATTGAATGTTTTCGATGAAACAGGAATTTTAATATGTGTGGAATCGTAGGTTACGTAGGCAAAAAACGGGTTGTGCCGGTCATTATTGATGGCCTCAAAAAGCTGGAATATCGCGGATATGACTCCGCGGGGATTGCTGTGTGCGGCAATGCCGCGGTCACCGGCAATGGCAACGGCGCCATTCAGTTGCGGCGCGCCGAAGGCAAGCTGCGCAATTTGGAAGAAGTCATCCGCCTGAAGCCAATGGAAGGAACCTACGGCATTGGCCACACCCGCTGGGCCACACACGGACGTCCCACGGAGGAGAATGCCCATCCTCACCGCGACTGCACCGGCAAGATCGTAGTGGTACACAACGGGATTGTGGAAAATTATCTTTCACTCAAGAAGAAGCTGATAGAAGAAGGCCACAAATTTTCAACGGAAACCGATACTGAAGTTATCGCGCACCTGATTGAAAAGTCGTTTTATCACAAAGCCAACGGCCACCATTCCAGTCTTGAGGAGGCGGTGCGCAAAACCGTGAAGCAGCTTACCGGCGTATTTGCGCTGGCGGTGATTTCTGAAGATGAGCCCAACAAGATTGTGGCCGCACGCAATGGGCCGCCTGCGGTGATCGGGCTGGGCGACGGCGAATACTTTATTGCCTCTGACATTCCGGCGATTCTCCATCACACGCGCGACATCTTTTTTCTGCATGACGGCGACATGGCCGTGATCACACCTTCCGGCGTACAACTCACTGACTTCGACGGCAAGCCGGTGGTGCGCGAAGCCCAGCATGTAACCTGGGACCCCATCATGGCGGAAAAGGGCGGCTTCAAGCACTTTATGCTCAAGGAAATCTATGAGCAGCCGCGCGCCGTCCGCGAAACCACGCTGGGACGCGTTTCTCTTGATTCCGGGAAGGTCTTTCTGGAGGAGATGGATGTCACCGAAGACGAGCTGCGCAAAGTAGAGAAGATCAACATCGCCGCCTGCGGCACCAGTTGGCATGCCGCGCTGGCAGGCAAGTTCATGATTGAACGCCTGGCGCGCATTCCCGTGGAAGTGGATTATGCCAGCGAATGGCGCTATCGCGATCCCATCACCGGCAGCAAGGAAATCACACTGCTGATTACGCAATCCGGCGAAACCGCGGACACCATTGCAGCGCAGCGCGAAGCCAAAGCCAAAGGCTCAAAGACACTGGCCATCTGCAACGTGGTAGGCGCAATGATTGCGCGTGAATCCGCAGGCACGGTTTATACGCATGCCGGCCCGGAGATTGGAGTGGCTTCAACCAAGGCGTTTACGGCCCAACTGACCGCGCTGTTCCTGCTGGCTTTGTACCTCGGCGAACTGCGCGGCGCTACATCTACGGAAGACGCCAGGCGCTACATTGACGAACTGCTGAAATTGCCCGCTAAGCTGGAATCGATTCTGGCACGTGACGCAGAGTGTGAAGCGCTGGCCAGGGAGTATTCCCGTGTGCAGGATTTTCTGTTTTTGGGCAGGGGCATTCACTACCCTATCGCACTGGAAGGAGCGCTCAAGCTCAAAGAAATCTCCTATATTCATGCTGAAGGCTATCCCGCAGGCGAGATGAAGCACGGCCCCAACGCGCTAATCGATGAGAACCTGCCGGTAGTAATGGTGGCCACGCGCGATACAAATGACCCGAATTCTGTGTTGCGCTATGAAAAAACCATGTCGAATATAAAAGAGGTGAAGGCGCGTTCGGGGATTGTGATTGCCGTGGCGACGGAAGGCGACGAGGAAATTAAAGAATCTGTAGACCATGTAGTGTATGTGCCGGAAGCGCCGGAACTGCTTTTGCCGATCCTGGAGGTGGTGCCGCTGCAATTGCTGGCATATCACATTGCCGTCCGCCGCGGATGCGATGTGGATCAGCCACGCAATCTGGCCAAATCAGTTACCGTGGAGTAACCAAAAAGCTTTGGCCAATAAGATTAGTAAAGCCTGCATTTCTCGTTAAGAGACACACTGAATTGCTTTAAAATTGGGTACCGTGGCAAAAAATAAGCTTCCAGGTGAATCTTTGTGGTCCCGTCGTAGCGGCCAGATCTCATTTGCTGCTGCTGTCATCGTTTCTGTATTAGGCATTCTTTTCGACCGGATTTTAATAAAAGAAGGGTTGCCAAGGCTCGATTTGATGATCCTCAGTAACGGTCTCACCGGATTGTTTGCAGGTGGTCTGATTTTTCAGTTAGCTCGGGAAGAAAAGGCCAGTCGTGAACTGGTGCGTGAGCGGATGAAGACTATCGCGGAACTTAATCATCACATCCGCAATGCCCTGCAAGTGATCAAATTTCTGGGCGGGCAGCAGCGCAGCGGGCTGGACGCATTGCAGCTTCAACTCATCAATGACTCAGTGGAAAGAATTGAGTGGGCTTTACGGGAAGTCCTGCCGCGGTATCCGATAGACGCGCCTGGTACGGCGAGGCAGGAAGAGCACTCAAAAACAATGGGACCTGCCGCATAAGCAATTTGCGGTCTGGAATAAATCTACTGCTTACCAGCCTATTTCCACCCGGTTACGCCCGCGATCTTTGGCGCTATAAAGCGCTGCATCCGCAATACCAATCAACTGGTCGCTTCTGAATGTGCGCTCTGCTGATGACATAGCAGCGCCGATGCTCACTGTAACCGCCAGTTCCAGGCCATTAACCCTCACCGGCTCTGACGCAATGATTTCGCGAAGCCGTTCCGCGCACGCCGCAACTGAATCAGGGTCGCAATTGCACAACAGAATGAGAAACTCCTCGCCGCCATATCGTCCGGCCCAATCATAACTGCGCGTACCGCGCTCAAAACGCTCTCCCACCGCTTTTAGTACAGCATCGCCTACCTGATGGCCGTAATTGTCATTGATGCTCTTGAAGTGGTCAACGTCCGCCAGCAGAACACCCACGTTCTTTCCGCTACGCTTCCCCCGTGCGGTCTCACGTTCCATGAAGTCAAGGATCGCGCCCCGGTTCCACAATCCTGTCAGCTTGTCATGCATGGCCTCAAAGCGCAGTTCTTCTTCCTTGCGCAGCAGATCATTCTGGAGCCCAAGGATCCGGCTGCCAACCTTCAGCCGTGAGCGGAGTTCATTAGAGTCAAAAGGTTTGATCAGGTAATCGTCGGCGCCGGCCTCCAGCGCTTCCACCACATCTTGCTTGTTGTCCCTGGCGGTCAATAAAAGGATGTAGGGATAGTGCGTACTCTTGCGCGCGCGAATCTTGCGGCAGAGCTCCACTCCGGAGATTTCCGGCATCATCCAATCAAGAATAATCAGGTTGGGCGCGTTTTCCTTCTGAAGTTCGTGCCACGCGAACAAGCCATCATGGGCCAGAGTGACGTCATAGCCCCATTTTTTCAGGTGGGATTCAAGCAGAGCGCGGGAAACGGCGTCATCTTCGGCCACAAGCACCGAATTTGCGCGCACAACTTCGCTCGGCATACCAGCACGGTATGCGCTGGTTTCTGAAATTGCATCCATGATTATCATGTCGATACCAGTTTCTTCCAGGGCATATCGCCCCAGCGTAACTGGTATTCATATCGTCAAGATTTGAACAAACTTAAATTACCTGGTTTACAGCCGTTGCACTCCAGTGTAATCAACCGCTTATTCAAATGCCACTCAGTCCGGCACCCAGAGCCTCAAGCGGCTATGTGACAGCCCCAGGCATTCAGGGGGAGAGAGAATATCACTAACTAATCCAATGGAGACCTGCATTTCAAGTCATCCTCTTTGAATTGCGGTATTTCAGCGTTCATATTTCCCGCAACTTGGCGAGGTTGGGCCACATCTAATCCCTTGACAGTAAGTGACTCACATATAATAATGACATTATTGTGAGCTGCTATGCACTGATTTTGAAGCACTTATAAGCAGGGAGGCTGGAGCCAATGGGCAAAATTATTGGAATTGATCTCGGAACCACCAATTCGGTGGTGGCCGTGATGGAAGGTGGCGAGCCGAAAGTGATCGCCAATGAAGAAGGCGGCCGCACCACACCATCGGTGGTCGGCTTCACCAAATCGGGTGAGCGCCTTGTGGGCCAGGTGGCCAAACGGCAGGCCATCACCAACCCGGAAAATACGGTTTATTCGATCAAGCGGTTTATGGGACGCCGCTTTGATGAAGTGAATGAAGAAATGAAGATGGTCCCATACAAAGTAGTCCGCCAGGGTGATCACGTGGCGATTGTGGCGCAGGGGCATGAATATACGCCGCAGCAAATCTCGGCAATGATCCTGCAGAAGCTCAAGAAAGCGGCAGAAGACTATCTTGGCCAGTCGGTGACGGAAGCCGTGATAACGGTTCCGGCGTATTTTAATGACGCACAGCGCCAGGCAACCAAGGATGCCGGGAAAGTTGCCGGTTTGGATGTGAAGCGTATTGTCAACGAGCCCACAGCGGCTGCGCTGGCCTACGGTCTGGATAAGAAGAAGGAAGAGACCATTGCCGTTTACGATTTCGGCGGCGGCACTTTCGATATTTCGATTCTGGAAGTCGGCGAAGGCGTAATTGAAGTGAAGTCCACCAATGGTGATACGCACCTGGGCGGTGACAACATCGACCAGCGCATTGTTGACTGGCTTGTGGAAGAATTCAAGAAAGATGAAGGTCTTGACCTGCGCGCCAAAGGCAATGAAATGGCGCTGCAGCGGCTCCGTGATGCGGCTGAGAAAGCCAAGATCGAGCTCTCCACAACGATGGAGAGCGAGATCAATCTGCCGTTTATCACGGCGGACGCGAACGGTCCCAAGCACCTGGTAAAGAAGCTGACGCGCACGAAGCTGGAGCAGATGGTAGATGACATCATCCAGCGCTCCGTAGCGCCATGCAAACAGGCATTGAAAGATGCAGGCGTTGACGCCAGCAAGATCGACGAAGTGGTGCTGGTGGGCGGACAGACTCGCATGCCTCGCATACAGGCGCTGGTAAAAGAGCTGTTTGGCAAAGAGCCGCACAAGGGCGTAAACCCGGATGAGGTTGTTGCCATCGGCGCAGCCGTGCAGGCGGGCGTGCTGGCAGGAGACGTGAAAGACCTGCTTCTGCTCGATGTAACACCGTTGACATTGGCAATCGAGACGCTGGGCGGCGTGGCTACACAGATGATTCCGCGCAACACGACGATCCCGACCAAGAAAACGGAGACTTTCTCCACGGCGGCTGATAGCCAACCTTCGGTTGAAGTCCATGTGTTGCAAGGTGAGCGTCCGCTGGCCAAGGACAATCGCACTCTGGGCAAGTTCCACCTGACCGGACTTCCTCCGGCTCCTCGTGGCGTGCCACAGATTGAGGTGACCTTTGACATTGACGCAAACGGAATCCTGAACGTGACCGCGAAAGACAAGGCCACGAACAAGGAACAGAAGATACAGATCACCTCTTCTTCCGGCCTGAGCAAGGAAGAAGTGGAGCGCATGGCCAAGGAAGCTGAAGCGCATGCGTCAGAGGACAAGGCCAAACGCGAGGAAATCGAGGCCCGCAACCAGCTTGACAGCATGGTTTATCAGGTTGAGAAGATGCTGAAAGAGAATGGCGACAAGATCTCTGGCGATGACAAGGGCCAGGTCGAGTCGGCGGTGGCGGATGCCAAGAAAGCGCTGGAAGGCACTGACGCGGCAGCCATGAATTCGGCCCGCGAAAAGCTGACCCAGGCATCGCACAAACTGGCCGAGGCCATGTACAAAGCGCAGCAGCCGCCGGCGGATGGCGGCGCGGGCGCAGGGCCGCAGGCTGGCGCCCAGCAGAATGGCGCAGGCCAGCATGAGAAAAAAGATGAAGGCGTGATTGACGCCGAATATGTGGACGTGGAGGACAAAAAGTAAGTCCTCTCCACTTAACTGCACGGGCTCTAAGGCGGCGCTCTACCCATGCAAGCCAAAAGCGGGCTTGCACGGCTCAGGGTGAGCCGCCTTTAGCCTATGCGATAAAAGGAGACACGTTGAAAAAATATCTAGTAGTAAAAATGGCTGAAGGATGGAGCCACGTTGTGAACTGGGTGGTAATGCCCGGGCTCTATACCATGGAAGCGGCGCAGCAGTTTGTGGCGAGCGCAGTGGCCGACGAGCCGGAAGCGCGTTACATGATCCAGGAAGTGGGTGCGGCGTAGGGGAAGCAATTAGCAAATGGCAATTGGCAACTAGCTTGAGCATGTTAGGCCGGCAAAGACATACCCAAGGGCGGCTCGGGTTTTAGTTGGTTTTGCTAATTGCCAACTGCTAATTGCCAATTGCTGATCGGAGATCAAATGAGATACATGAGACGTCGTGGCCTGAAGATGTTTGCTGTGGCAGCGTTGTTACCTATGATGGCGCTGGCGCAAGGCAGCAAAACTGCCGGTCCGCAAGACGCTACAACTCAGCAGGTCACGCAGCTCGTGCGCGATTTCCTGTCGAACGTGCCAAAGAACGATCCCAAGGTTTTTCAGGAGTTCTTTGCCGATGACGTGATTTACACTCGCGCAACCGGCTTAACGGTCGCGAAGGCTGACATTCTCAGAAACATCGATGTCCGTGCGACGAGCACTCCGCAGATAACTTTTAAGGCGGACGATTTCACTGTCCATCCTTATGGTGAGATGGCAGTGGTGAATTTCCGGCTGATCGCGCACAACGTGGAGAATGGCAAGCCGACGACGGCTTACTATCGCAACACAGGAACGTTTCTGAAGCGCAATGGAAAATGGCAGGCTGTAGCCTGGCAGGCAACGAAGGTACCTAAGAAATAATTCATGGTAGAGAAATATACAGCTCCGACGATTGATGCAACCGGATATCATTGTCCGCATTGCCAAGTTTTCGCCCATCAATCTTGGGGCGCACTCTTGCATGACATCGATGGCCACTACGCTCAATTGGGTTGGTACCGAGTTGGCCGGTGTGCCCGCTGTAAAAACATGTCGGTGTGGTACCGCGGAACATTGGTCGTTCCAGCCGAATCTCTTGCTCCGCCCCCGACGGACGATATGCCCGATGATGTAAAGAATGACTATGACGAGGCACGTTCAGTCCTTTCGAAGTCCCCACGGTCGAGTTCTGCATTACTGAGATTAGCCGTACAAAAACTTTGTGTTGACCTTGGTGGAACGGGTAAAAATCTCAATGAAGACATCGGCACCCTGGTAAAAAATGGTTTGCCAGTCCAAGTGCAGCAAGCATTTGATGTGCTTCGAGTTATTGGTAATAACCAAGTTCATCCTGGTGTCCTGGATGTCAGAGACGAACCCGAAACTGCGTCTGCCCTCTTTGGCCTGCTAAATATGATAGTCGAGGTGATGATTACACGGCCGAAGCAAGTAGAAGCTCTCTTCAACAAGCTTCCAGCAGAGGCCCAACAACAGATTCAGAAACGAGATGCAGGTAAGCCGTAATGGCAACCACCCAACAAAAGGATTATTACGGAACACTTGGCGTTAAGAAAACTGCCTCAGCGGAGGAGATCCGCAAGGCGTTCCGCAAGCTCGCCAGAAAGTACCATCCTGACGTAAATCCCAATGACAAAAAGGCCGAAGAGAAGTTCAAGGAGATTTCTGAAGCCAATGACGTCCTGAGCGATCCCAAAAAGCGCAAGATTTACGACCAGCTCGGCTTTTACTCTGACAACATTGATCCAGCGGCGGCGGAAGCTTACGCGCGCGGCGGCGGTTTTGGCGCTGGTGGCTTTGGAGCGACGCCGGGAGGTACAGGCGGCCGCAGCGCCAGCGGGCAAGGCTTTGATTTCAGCGGTTTTGATTTTTCTGACGCCGGCGGCCGAGGCGGCTCAGGCGGTTTCCGCGATATTTTTTCCAGCATTTTTGGAGGCGGGCGCGGCGGCGGTGCTGCCGTGGATGACGAACCTGAGCGCGGAACAGATCTGGAATATCAGGTCAACGTTGGCTTCTGGGACGCGATCCGCGGCGCGGTCATGCGCCTGAACATCACGCGCCTTGATACCTGTTCCAACTGCCATGGCAGCGGCGTGGTCGGAACGCCCACGACTTGTCCGCAATGCCACGGCAGCGGCCAGATTACGCAATCCGGTGGCGGAATGAAGTTCAACGTGACTTGTCCGCGCTGCCACGGCAGCGGAAAAGTGCAGCCGCCATGCCCGGTATGCCATGGTGAAGGAACTGTGGAGCGCGCAGAGCCGTTGGAGGTGCGAGTAAAGGCCGGCACACGCGATGGGCAGCGCATACGTATCGGCGGCAAAGGCAATGCCGGGATGCATGGCGGATCACCGGGCGACCTCTATGTAATTATTCGAGTGGGTGAGCATCCTGTGTTTCGCCGTGAGGGCGATGATATTTATGTGACTGTGCCGGTTGCTGCCTGGGAATCAGCACTGGGCGCCAGGATTGAGGTGCCGACCATTGACGGGCGTTCACAGTTGAAGATCCCGCCGGGAACGCAGAGCGGACAGAAGCTGCGCCTACGGGAGAAAGGCGTGCCTTCCGCCACGCGTGAAGACAAGCGCGGCGACGAAATCGTGGAGATCAGAATCATTGTTCCGGAAGCCCATGATTTGCGCGCGAGAGAATTATGGCAGGAGCTGCAAAAACTGCACACAGACGATCCGCGGGCAGAGATGTGGAGCAAGGTTTAGTTAATCAACGCGTGATCGTTGAAACCGCTCGGCTTTGTTTGCGTGAATTTACTTTACAAGACGCAGACGCGCTGGAAGCGGTGCTGGGCGATCCGGTGACAATGCAGTATTATCCTGCGGCATTTGATCGAGCGGAGATAGATAACTGGATTCGCCGCAATCGAGCGCGATATGCGAATGATGGATTCGGGCTCTGGGCCATGCTGCTGAAGGATTCGGGTGAGCTGATCGGCGATTGTGGCTGCTTTATCAGGGACCTGGAGGGGAACGTCGAGTTCGAAATGGGATGGCATGTGCGACGCGACCTCTGGGGCAGAGGATATGCTACGGAAGCGGCCCGGCATTGTATTGAGTATGCTTTTTCAAGGTTAGGCGCGCGACGAATCATCGCGCTTGTGCGCCCTGAGAACCGAAGCTCATGCAAGGTGGCGGAGAAGATTGGAATGAGCTGCGAGCGAATGATTTTATGGCGCGAATATGATCATTGCATTTATGTAAAGCAGAAGATTTAACCCATGACAGCTAAACGCAAATCCAAGGGCGCATACATGATCTCTTCCGTGGCGGAGATGTATGGCATCCATCCGCAGACGCTGCGCCTGTATGAGCGCGAAGGGCTGCTCAAGCCTTCACGCACGGACGGCAACACGCGCCTTTATACCGAAGAGGATTTGCAGCGGCTGGAGTTCATCCTGAATCTGGCGCGCGACCTGGGCGTGAACATTGCCGGAATCGCGATTATTTTGCAGATGCGCGAGCGCATGGAAGAGATGAACCGGCACATGCAGGACTTTGTTCGTTTTGTGCAGGATGAAGTTGCCTTCCGCGCCAGCAATGCCCATGCCGATCCCAGCAAAGGCGCCATTGTTCCTCTGCGCAAACCCACCATCCAAGTACCGGCACGCGAGAGGAAAAAATAGCCTGGGTTTCGCAGCCACGAAGATAAAAATCACGAAGGCAAAAATAAAAGAGCCGCCAGCCCAAATGGGTTAGCGGCTCTTTTCTCTTTACAGACTATGACAAAGCCTTCACTAATCGTGCTTTAAGTCCTGTCCGTTGACAGAGACTATAGGTGTACGCGGATTCCTGGGTTCCGGAGCCTTCTCCGCTACGTCGTCCAGGCTGATCGTACCCGCGCCGGCTGCCACGGTCCGTTGTTTTTGTGGATAGATACGCATACGCTGTCGAATGCGGCGTTCAACATCAGCCCATTCTTCACGAGCGCGGTCCACGCTACGCCGAATAGTCCTGACGCCTTTTTCTTCAGCTTTACGGAGATTATCTGCCAAACGCATTATTGATCTCCTTCTTTGGTTCAGGCCAAGCCGCGTTCAGACGCAACTCGCCCAATTAGTAGGATGCAAACGCTGAAGGGTTGGAAACTGCTGGCCAGAGCTGCTGCTTTTAGACGCTCATTGATTGTCAACGAGGGTAGCGCAAAGAGATTAGGCGTCTGCCGTGACTTCAGGAAATTTGAGCTTGCTCTTGGAGAGGGCCTTATTGAGCATGTCCTCAATTTCAGCTTCTTCAGTGTTTTTAGCCATGGCCAGTTCTGTTACCAGAAGATAACGGGCGCGCTCAAGCATTTTCTTTTCTCGGAAAGAGAGCGGCTTGTCCTTGGCCAGCAGAAGAAGGCTTTTCAGCACCACGGCCACTTCCAGAAGCGAGCCGGTACGCATTTTGTCGGAATTTTCCTTGAAGCGGAATTTCCAATCGGTATGGTTGTCACATTCGCCGTCAACCAAAAAGGTAAGGATCTTATTTACTTCACCGTTCTTGACCACCGGGCGCAGCCCCACCATGCCGACGTTGTTGAAAGGGACTTCCACTTTCAGGCTGCTGGCCTTGATCTTAAGGAGGTAAAACTTGTGAACGTTTGGGCCGATGGTCCGGCTGCTGATCTGTTCGATTACCCCGACACCGTGATTCGGATAAACTACTTTGTCACCAATTTGAAAGTTCAGTTGACCATTCATGGAAACACCTTGATGGGACATTCTGTGCAGGGGGAACGCCAGACAATAAACATTATAAACTTTTTATCAGCTTTTCGCAACATTCGGCAGCGGTGTAGCTGGAAATGGTTGAAAACGAAAGGCCCGGCGGCCTTCTATACCTCCTGAGACAAAAAAGCACACAACTGAGGATCGGGTAACACACAGAATTGAAATTCTATGATGATGGAATTAGGGTTTTGTAGATGCCAGGGTAAATATCCAACATTGTGGCATTTCTCAGAAATAAAGCGCAGACACCCTTTTATGGCAGTTAACGTATTCAAGCTGAGAGGTTTATAATTACCGTTTCGCAATTTGACCTGCCGATTTTGAGCCAGAGGAGTATTTCCCCCGCAAATATGCCGGAACATATCAAACGGAAGCTGGAAGAGGAGATTCGTGTCCTGGAACACGAACTAACACACGAGCTTCCCAAGGAAATCAAAAAGGCGGTTGCCATGGGCGATCTCAGCGAGAACGCTGAGTACCACATGGCCAAGCAGCGGCAAGAGTTCGTGAACGCGCGGCTGGGACAGCTCAAGAAGCGCATGGCTGAGCTGGCGCTGGTCAACCTGACCAATATCCCCAAAGACCGTGTGGCATTTGGCTCCAAAGTAAAGGTCTTCGACAACACCAAGGAAGAAGAGATCATTTATACGCTGGTTACCAGTGAGGAATCGGACGTGACCAAGGGACTGATCTCCACCACCTCGCCGATTGGAAAATCCCTGATGGGTAAAAAAGTGGGCGACATGGCCACCGTGGTTACCCCGAACGGCAAACGCGAACTGGAGGTCCTGCAATTGACCACCATTCACGACGAGGCTTCATGACCTGGACCGGCGCGTTTGGAAGAGCTTGCCGGGTGCTTCTTCACGCAATTGTGCGCGGGCTGGCGCTTACGCGGATTTCACCCAACGTACTCACATTTCTGGGGTTGGTGATCAATATAATTGCCGCGATTCTCTTTGGCTATGCCAACAGCACCAATTACTCCCGAATGTTCCTTTACGCCGGCCTGGTGATTATAGGAGCGGGAATTTTTGACATGGTGGATGGCCGCGTGGCCCGGGCCACTGGGCAAGTCACAACTTTCGGCGCGTTTTTTGATTCGGTTATCGACCGCTATAGCGACGTGGCGCTGTTTTTTGGGCTGCTGGTTTATTACGCGCGCGGCAACCACTTCTTTTACCTGGTGCTGGTGGCATTCGTAATGGTCAGTTCCGTGATGGTCAGTTACACGCGGGCACGCGCAGAATCGCTGATCGGCTCCTGCAAAGTCGGGTTTATGGAACGTCCGGAGCGCGTGGTGCTGGTGATTATCGGCGCGCTGTTTGCCCGCTGGGGAGCGATGGCGCCGGTCCTCTGGGTGCTGGCCGTGTTTTCAACAACCACCATCATTCACCGCATCACGTACACCTACCAGCAGACACGCATTATTGACCTGAAGGCCGCGGAAGCAGCAGCCCAGTCAGCACAAGCCGAAGCGAGCAAGCCACAGGCCGCCAAAGGCAAGGGCCCGCAACAGATTCCATCCTTCAACTAGAGCGGTTTCAGAGATGATGTACCTTGACGGCATCACCTCAGTGGCTAAAGCCGATTTCTTTTCTAACAGCAATACCGCAGGCATAAATGCCTGCTCCACCCGTTCCAGAACACAGTAACCCTGGAACTGCTTTAGTCTTTGGTTTTTTGATCTTTGGTTAAGGATTCGCGGTCACCAGAATCAGGGCGAGCCCGTCATAGCCTTTGCTGCCGACGGTCTGAATTTCAGTGGTGGTTACATTTTTTTGGGCGGCCAGCACTTCATTGAAACGCCTGATGCCTTGTACATTCGTATCCGTGCTGTTGGGATTGATCACTTCGCCTTTTCGGACGACATTGTCGGCAACAATCAGCGTGCCCTGCCGCGCGAGCTTTAAAGACCATTTCAGATAATCGCTGTAGCCCTGCTTGTCCGCGTCAATGAATATAAGATCAAACGGCTTGCCGCCGTCATGCACCAACTGTTGCAGTGAATCTATTGCCCGGCCCAATTTGATTTCAACCACGTTGCTCAATCCCGCCCGGGCAATATTGGCGCGCGCCACTTCCGCGTGTTTGGGATCAAGTTCTAATGAGATCAAGCGTCCGCCCGGCGGCAATGCCCGAGCCAGCCAAATGGTGCTATATCCGCCGAGGGTCCCAATCTCCAGGATGTTTTGCGCGGACTGCATCCGCGCGAGCAGGTGCAGCAGTTTGCCTTGTGTCGGTGAAACGCTGATGGCTGGAAGCCCCGCGGCTTCGCTGGAAGCGAGTGCCTCTTCCAGAACAGGATCGGCCCCAAGAAAAAGGCCGGCGATGTAGTTGTCAACGGCAGTCCATTGTTCCTGGGACATAAGTTTGGTATCAGAAAAACTCCTGAGGGAATTTTCTCATGAAACTTCAATCAGAGGCGCCGAACTCTGTCACTTGCTGGCCAGTGCTGCCTGCTCCGGCTGCGGCTTCTTCCTGCTCTCAGCGCCGTCAATTACGGTCTGCGCGATCCGTTCACGATGGAATGTCGCATCGCCCAGCATGGTCTCAGAAGCCTTGGCGCGGCGGTAGTAAAGGTGCAGATCATTTTCCCAGGTAAAGCCCATGCCGCCGTGGACCTGAATCCCGCGATTGCCCACATTCCGCGCTGCGTCACTGGCATACATTTTGGCCACGGAGACGGATGTAGCGGCATCCGGCGTGTTTTCTTCAAGCGCCCAGGCTGCATAGTATGTGGCGGAGCGCGAACTCTCGGTTTCAAGGTACATATCGGCGCAGAGATGCTGGACAGCCTGAAAAATGCCGATGGGTTTGCCGAACTGTTTGCGCGTCTTGGCATACGCCACTGTCAGTTCAAGAGCGCGCTGCATGCCGCCCACCATCTCTGCGCACAGCGCTGCTGTGGCTATGTTGAGCGCATTGGCCAGACCGCTGGAATTGCCGAGCCGCTCAGCAGGCGTGTTCCTGAATTCTACCGAGTAGATCTTTCGCGCCAGGTCCATGCCTTTCATGGGTTCAATGCGCAGGCCAGCGGCTTTGGCATCGACGGCGAAAATTCCGTCCCTTGCGGCCACAATCATGAAGTCGGCAATCGCGGCATCGGTGACAAACAGCTTTGTGCCGGTTAGCTTGTTGCCAGCGGAGGTGATCTGAAGGCTGGCCGAATCCCAGCTTCCGGCGGCTTCAACAAATGCCACCGTTGAACGCGCCTGCCCAGCGGCGATACGGCCGAGATAACTTTTCTTTTGCTCCGGGGAAGCGCAGGCATCAATTACCGCTCCAGCCAGCGCCACGGTGGAGAAAAATGGTCCTGGCAGCAGAGCATACCCGGCTTCTTCCATCAGCAGAACCAGCTCTACTTTTCCCAGACCCATGCCGCCGCACTCTTCCGGCGTGATGATTCCGGTGAAGCCCTGCTCAGCCAGCCTGGTCCACAGAGCCGCATCGTATGCGGTTTCAGTTTCCATGGCTTTGCGCACCGCAGCGATGGGAATCTCGCCGGCAAAAAATTTGCGCGCCGTATCTTTTAATATCTGCTGGCTTTCCGATAATCCAAATTGCATTGTGATCTCCTTTACAGCGGTTAGCCCTCAGCATTCAGTCTCGAAAAACTTCTTTACCGCAAAGGTCGCTAAGGATCGCAAAGGAGAAAAAGCTCACATAAAAAGCAGCGATTTTCTGCGCTCACTGGTTTTATCTTTTCGTATTCTATTGCGCTCTTTGCGTCCTTTACAATTCATGCTTTGGCTAATTGCTAATTGCTAATTGCTAATTGCTAGCTGCTCTCCTAGTAGCTCTTCGGCAATCCCAGTACAAAGTGTCCAATGATATTGCGTTGAATTTCCGACGTTCCGGCTTCAATGGTGTTGCCGCGAGTACGCAGATAGCCATAAGCCCACATGCCATTATCGATGGCGTGGGGACCGCCAGCTTCAAGCTGTCCATACGGGCCGAGCAGTTCCTGGGCGATCTGCTGGAAGCGCTGGTTGAGTTCGCTCCAGAAGATTTTCTGAATCGAACCTTCCGGCCCCGGCACGCCAGTGGCATTGATGCGGCTGAAAGCACGCATCTGGTTGCAGCGCATTATTTCGATTTCGGCATAACACTGCGCCAGCTTTTGCCGCATCACCGGATCTTCTGCGGCGGGCCTGCCATTGCGCTGCATCGTCCGGGAAAGATCAATCAGACGCTCCATGTTGCGGCGATAGGTAATCTGCAAGCCCGCGCCAAACGTGCCACGCTCATGCATGAGCGTGCCCATGGCCACGCCCCAACCTTCATTTACTTTCCCTACAACGTTGGACACAGGAATGCGCACGTCATGAAAGAAGAGTTCATTAAATTCTGTCTCACCGGTCATCTGGCGCAATGGCCGGACTTCAACACCCGGCGTCTTCATATCCACCAGCAACACGGTCAAGCCTTTATGCTTGGGAACATTGGGATCAGTACGCACAACCAGCTCACACCAATGCGCAGCCCAGCCATAACTGTTCCAGACTTTCTGGCCGTTGATTACGTAGTGGTCGCCATCCAGCTTTGCTTCGCACCGCACATTGGCAAGGTCAGAGCCGGCGTCGGGCTCGGAGAAGCCCTGGCACCAGATTTCTTCCGCGCTCAGGATCTTGGCCAGATGGCGCTTCTTCTGCGCCTCCGTTCCGAAAGCAATGATGGTCGGCCCGATGATTCCCAGTCCCAGCACATTGGCCAGCGGAGGCGCAGAGGCCAGAGCCATCTCCTGCCAGAAGATCACCTGCTCCATGAGGCTGGCGCCGCGTCCGCCGTATTCTTTGGGCCATGAAATTCCCGCCCAGCCGCCTTCATAGAGCTTGCGCTGCCATTTCTTCAGATATTCAAAGCGCGATTCCATCGACTCTTCGCGGCGCTCGTCCCAATCTGTGGGAGCATTGGCGGCGAGCCACGCGCGCAATTCATCGCGAAATTTGATTTCATCAGGGCTGAGATTCAGATCCATGGTTCCTTTTCCTCCAGGCGCGCAATCAAAAATGAACGGCCATTCATTTGGCAGACAAGTTTACATCGTAATTTCTGTCGCTGCGCTCAAAACCGCCAAAGATTTCTTTCCACGGCGAACGCACCGCGCCTGGCGCGGCAGGCTCGCCCGCAAGCCGGTCGCCCGCTCAACGAAGAGTTTGTTTCACCATGTGAATGATAGGCAAAGTAATGTTGCCTTCCAAAGAAACTTCCAGGCGTTTCACTGGTATATAACCTCTCTGCTGAAACAGTTTTACTCCAGTCAGAGTGGCGCCCATTTCAAAGCGGGAGAAACCGGCTTCACGCGCCGCAGCTTCGCAGGCATCCAGCAAGAGGGTGCCAATGCCCTGCCGTGCCCAGTCCGGATGAATAAAGAAGGCGCGGATCTTCGCCGCATCAGTGGCAGGATCGAGAAGGTCGCTTGGACGCTCCCGCCAGTTATCTCCGCCATAGAGCGTCTTGCGCTTGCTCCAACCACCGCACCCCACGATGATCGGCTGCTCGGTTAACCCAGGTTCTGATGAATGCTTTAGAGAAGTTTGGACCACAAGGTAGGTTCCATCCGCCAAAAGCTGGCTATCGACGCCAAACACCGTCTTAAGAGCGCTGTCAATTTGCGCGGGAGAGTAATCCGCGGACTGTAACTGCCGCACCGAAGAGTCAATCAGCTTACAAAGAACCGGCACATCGGAAGCCGTGGCCAGTCGAATTTCAAAATCAGATGACATGAAGGCGCAATATTAAAAGGCAAAAGCAGCCAACGGAAGCTCCTAATCACAAAGTGCCCATACACGCGACTACGCGGCATGAGCACTTCCAAGCTCGAAACTGAATTACGGCTACTTCTTCTTTTTTTCCTTGTAGGTTGTCTCAACCTTTGCGCCCATGGCCTGCAGCATGGCTTTTACGTCCCCGGCATGCGGACCGTTGGGAGCGAGCTCCAGATATTTATTCAGGGCTTCTGATGTGCCCGGAGGCGGCTGCAGTTTGCCGTCTTTATCTAACTTGCTTTGACCAACCATCAGCGACCCTTTGATGAAGTAGGCATCGGCTTTAGTCGGATCAGCCGCAATGACTTTATCGCACGCCACCAGAGCGCCTTCAGAGTTGCCGGCATTGTATTGGGTTGCGCAGATATTGAAATATGCATTTGCCGGATTGGGATCCATGGAGGCAGCTTTGGTGAAGGCGTCAATCGCTTTGTCATTCTGCTTTAGCTTGAGATATGCATTCCCCTCGTTGGTTAGCATCTGGCCGACGGCTGCTTTTGCCTTGGCCGGATCAGCCTTGGGATCAGTTTTGGTGGCGTTCTGGGCCAGCGGTATCACCGTTTCATATGTAGTAACAGCATCCTGATATTGACCCAGATTCATTTGCATATTGCCCAGAGCCTGCTGGAATTCCCAGCGATTAGGCGCAGCAGCGATCATCTGTTTCAGGGTGTCTGCTGCCTCCTGCCAGTTTTTTGCTGTTTGGGCGGCATTGTATTTGGTAATCAGGGCATTCAGATTCAGGCGTTTTTCTCTTTCAGCTTTCAGCTTTTCCATTTCTTCTTTGCTGACTCCCGTGCCCGTCGCGGAAGTCATGTCCACTGACAAATTATCCACCCCGTCGTCTTTGCCCGCGACCCGTACCATGCTCTTAAAGCGTTTGTCTCCGGCAGTAACTTCTTCGCTGTAGTTACCAAACTGAATTCCCATTCCGGAAAACTGGCCGTTCGAGTCAGCCTTGAATTTGTAAACCTTGCCGTTGTCAACGTTAGTGAGAACCACGTCCGCGTTGGGCACAGGCTGGCCACCCGCGGTGATTTTCCCCTGGACCCTTCCCGTAGAGCCCTGGGACCACGCGGTTGCGGCTGCTGCCATAAAGAGCAGGGTTACGATTGCTGCGTAGGTGAGTTTGGTCTTCATTGTGTCGAGCCTCCGGCTTCAACTGAAATCTTTTGAATTTAAAACGTTACAATTTCTGCCCCGCCATGCTGTGCGACTGAACAGTTGGCAGGTATGGAATCGGGTCCAAGGCCCCGGCTTCAGCAAATGCGCGCTGACGCAAAACACAGCTCTCGCAAACGCCACAGGCCTTATCCTCACGGCTGTAACAGGACCAGGTCAAATCAAACGGGGCGGAAAGGTCCAATCCCAGCTTTACAATTTCCGCCTTACGCATGGCGATGAGCGGAGTAACAACCGCGATTTTCCCCTCACTTGTACCAGCTTTGATCACAGAGTTAAAAGCCTGGTAATAAGCGGGACGACAATCCGGGTATCCAGAACTATCCTGCTCCACGGCGCCAATATAAATTTTCTCTGCGCCCAACACCTCTGCCCAACTCACTGCCGCAGCCAGAAAATGAGTGTTGCGGAAGGGGACATAGGTGACTGGAATGGAAGCGCCAATTTCGTCGCCGGCATCAGGTACGGCGATGCTGGTGTCAGTAAGGGCGGACCCGCCGATCCGAGCGAACACTTCATTCCTGACGGCAAGGCGCTGCTTAATCCCGAGCCGGTCACAGATCCGTTCAAAGGCCAAGCGCTCGCGCTCTTCCGTCAACTGGCCGTAACTGACGTGGAGAGCCGCTGCTTCAGACTCGCGCACCGCAAGCGCGGCGCAGACGCAGGAGTCCATGCCTCCACTTAACAACACTACCGAGCGCGGTTTGCCACCAGCCAAAAATAAACTCCTGATGTACGGATTCCCTATGCTTCAGATGACCGCACAGCCTGAATAGCTGCCATCTTTATTCTTAATTATCGCAAAACTTGAATGTTCAAGCCGGGTTACAGCCGCCAAAGCCAAACCTCAAACACCCTTGGTGGCCGGCTCCCAGACGAATTTGTGAATCTGCAATCCCAGGCGCACATTCAGCCCGTCTTCTAAAATCCATTCGGCCAATAAGCGTGGATCAAGCCGGCAATTGGAAGTGTTCCGCTCCGCGCTGGGATTTTTCAGGAATGCCGGGGAGAACAAAACGCTTCCTGCTTTGTGTTCTAACGCATGCTGGCGGGTAAAGTCGCGGGCAAATTCGTAATCCGCGCGATCACTCAGGACAAACTTGATTTCATCGGCGGGCGTGAGCGCGGCCAGATTACTCATGCGAAACGTTCCGCCTTCGCCTGATCCGGGACATTTTACATCGACGATTTTGTGGACGGCAGGCGGCACGTTTTCCAGCGGACGCTCGCCGCTGGTTTCAAGCAACAATGTGTAGCCGCGCTCAAGCAGCTTCTCCATCAGCGGGACCAGTTCACGCTCCTGCAACATGGGTTCACCGCCGGTAAGCTCCACCAGTCCGCCGGGAGCAAGGCTGCGCACCTGCTGTTCTATTTCTGCCGCTGTCATTTTTTTGCCGCCAGTGAAGGTGTATTCACTGTCACACCAGGAGCAGCGCAGGTTACACGCGGCCAGCCGCACGAAGATGCAGGGAACGCCGGCAAAGGACGATTCGCCCTGGATGGAACGATAAATCTCAATGATCTGCATGTGCCGGAGAAAGCCAGGCCGAAATCAGCCTGCATCCTTCAAAGAATTCATTCCCAATAACGCGCGGTCGTGGTATCGGTCTCCCAGATGGTTACGTCTTTCACCGCGACGCGGCCGCTGGTGACTGATTTCAGGCGGCCATTTGTCTGGTCATAAAAATATTTCGCGAGATTTTCCGCTGAAGGATTGAGCGCGATAAAGGGCTCAATTTCATTGAGCATCTGATGGTCCAGCCGGTCAATCACATGCTTCATGACTTCTTTGAGGTCTTTAAAGTCCAGCAACAGGCCGGCTTTATCCAGCGCAGCGCCCGTGAGCGTGACCCGGACTTTGTAATTGTGCCCGTGCGGGTTCTCGCATTTTCCCTTGTAGTCGCGCAGGTAATGGCCCGCGGCAAATGAGTCTTCAACGGTAACTTCGTACATCCGCTCCCCTTAATGGCACTCCGGCCTGAGTGGCAACACTCTATTGTAAATGCTATTGGGAAACGGGAAGTTTAAGAGCAAAGGTCCTCTTACCACAGAGGACGCAAAGGCAACTGAGTTTATTCCAGTGCCGTTCCAGATCGGAACAGAGCTGCACCCGGTATTGGGCAGATTTTGTGCTTTGAAGCTACTGAGCCCGTGGAGCTTACGGGTCGTCCCATGGTTTCCCAAGTGTCCGAAAATGGGATAATCTCAGCTTACGTATCGCGGCGGGAGCAGTCCAAGTAATTGCAAGGAGAGAGGATTACTGAGGGCAGAATAGATGCCGGCCGACTCAGCATTTATCGGGGTGACGGTTGGCGCGAGCGGTGGTAAAAAGAGCTCCCATTCTTCCGGAGAGATGGTGAGTCAAGCGCTAAGTCGAATAAACGACAGCGAACTGATCCGCGCCGCCCAGCGCGGCGACCGTGCTGCTTTCGAGACACTGGTTCGCCAGTATGACCAGGCCGTTCTGCGCCTAGCCATGCACCTGACCGGCTCCGACGCCGACGCGCATGACATCTATCAGGAAGCCTTTCTCAAAGCCTACCGGCACATTGGGAATTTCCGGTTTGAATGCTCGTTTTATACGTGGATTTACCGGATTGTGACCAATTTGTGCCTGGACCATCTAAGGAAACGGCAGACGCGCAAGGAAGATCCACAGATGGTTATGGATTCAAGCGGGCAGGCCGTGGACGTGCTGGAGCGCGTCTCGGATGACCGTGCGGGAGCGAATCCGGAGCGGGACCTGATGCGGCGGGAGCTGGGATCAAAGATCAACCAGGCGCTGACCAAGCTGACGCCGCGCGAACGCATGGTTTTTGAGTTGAAACATTATCAGGGTCTGAGGCTGAGGACGATTGGCGAGATGCTGAATACGACAGAGGAGACAGCGAAGAACACGCTGTTCAGGGCGACGCAGAAGCTGCGGAGCGCGTTGGGATATATGAGGTGAGGGCAGTAGTTAGTAATTGGTAATTAGTATTTGGCTTTGTCTGGGAACTGCAGGCGGCTTGGCAGGTGACAAAAACCGTGGCGTAAGCCGCGGCATTACAGCTAAATACCAAATACCAAATACCAAGTAAAGCAGTAGTTAGTAATTGGTAATTAGTATTTGGCTTTGTCTGGGAACTGCAGGCGGCTTGGCAGCTGACAAAAAACGTGGCGTAAGCCGCGGCATTACAGCTAAATACCAAATACCAAGTACTAAGTGCAGGAAACTCTTATGAACTGTGATTGGACCAAAGAAAACGTTGTGATGTCCATCTACGGCGAACTGGCCGACGATGCCAAATTTGAATTTGAGCAGCACGTGAGACATTGCCTGGAATGCCGTCGCGAACTGGATGCGGCACAGGCATTTAAAGAAGGCGTGGCCGCGCTGCCGGTGAAAGATATCTCGCCCAGTTTTCTGGCGGCCAACCGGATGGAGTTGCAGGAATCACTGGAGCACGCGGAGCAGTCACGCAATATTTTCAGCTCCTTCATCTTTGATGCCACGGGATGGTTTCACCAGATCAAGCTGGCCCCGGCAATGACCGCGGCGCTGCTGATTATCGGATTTGCGGGGGGAGTGGGAACGACATACCGGATGATGGAAGCGAAGAAGACCCCAATTATCGAGAGCAGCGTTGGCAACGCAGTGCAGCCCACGGAAGCGAACGTGGCGGGCATCGAATCGATTACTCCGGAAGCAAATTCCAATCAGGTGCAGATCAAATACAACACGTTGCAGCCACAGACGCTGAACGGATCGAGCGACGATCCGCGCATCCGCCAATTGCTAATGCTGGCCGCGCGGAATACACGCAATCCGGCAATTGTGCTGGATTCACTGGACGTGCTGACGCGGGGCTCAGAAGACAACGCAGTACGCGAAGTGCTGATAGAAGCCCTGCGTTATGACAAGAATCCCGGCGTGCGGTTGAAATCATTGGATGCGCTGAAAGGTTATGTAAGAGATGACGTGCATGTGCGCGATGCCGTGGTGGAGGCGCTGCTGCACGACAATAATGCCGGAGTGCGGCAGGAAGCCATCAGCCTGTTGGACGCGGTGAAGGCCGATAGCAGCGTGCGCTCTGCATTGACGGTGCTGGCTGAGCGTGACCCGAACAAATTTATCCGAGAGGAATCCAAGAGGTATCTGGCTAGCATGCCACACCTGGATTGAAACGGTAGTTGGTGCTTGGTAGTTGGTATTTGGCTCTGTCTGAAAGATGAAGGCAGTTGCGGCTTGACGATGCTGAAAGAAGCATGAAGCCAAGAACCAACTAGCCGAAGTAGAAGGTTTTTTGACCCGGACATCCGGATGAGGAATTGAAAAAATAAATGGTGAAGAATTTTCAAATCGCGACCGTGCTTTTCGTGGCCAGTGTGGCCGCGGTCGCGCAGAGTCCCAGCCCGCGCTTATATCGCGCGTCCAGCAATGAATGGATACAGGAGGTTTCAGGGACATTTTCCACGGGCAAGATTGTGAAAGTGAAGTCGAGCAGCGGGTCCATCCGGGTACAAGGCGCGAAGCAGACGAATGTAACGTACACGATCCGCGAGCATGTGCGGGCGGCGACGGAAGCGAGCGCGCGGCGCGAGTTGACCCGGATGAAGTTCACAACCTATAGCTCCGGCGATACCGTGGTGCTGCAAGCGGACTGCGAAGGGTCCAACCAGGGCTCAATCGATTTTGACGTTCAGGTGCCGGCGCAGACTTCCCTGGTACGCCTGCAAACGGATGGCGGCACAGTGGCAGCCAACAACCTCAGTGGGCGAGTCGAGGCCAAGACAGGCGCGGGTGGGATACAGCTTGACCGCATTTCCGGCTTGATTGCCGTTTCCAGCGGCGGCGGAAATATTGAGATCGGCAAGGTAGGCAATGATGTGGAAGCGTCAACCGGCGGCGGAAGCATCAAGCTGGTATCGGCGGCAGGCCAGGTCACGGCCAAGTCCGGGGGCGGGAACCTGAATATCGGCTGGGCCAAGGTCATGTCATTGCAAACGGGCGGCGGATCCATTCAGGTGACCAAGTGCGATGGCAAAATTAAAGCCGAAACTGCCGGAGGCAATATCGAGCTGAATGATATTGCCGGAGCGGCGGAAATTGAGACTGGTGGTGGGAGCATCCATATTGGGCCGGTGAAAGGCGGTGTGAAGGCCACGACTGGCGCAGGAGCGATTCTGGCCAAGCTGGCGTCAGGTGGCGTGCCGTTTACGGATTCCAAGCTGGAGACGGCGATTGGCGACATTGTGGTGTATGTCCCGGAAGGCCTGGGAGTGAATGTGCGGGCGGCGGTGGAGTCGGCGCGGAGCTATGGCATACGTAGCGATTTTGACGAGCTGAAAATTACGGCGCCGTCGCGCAATCTTGGGCCGCGTGAGTTTTATGCGGAAGGCAGTCTCTATGGCGGCGGACCACTGCTACACGTCCACACGACGACCGGAAATATCGAAATTAAGCGAGAAGCAAGGCCCTGAAGAAAATCTGAGGTACAACGGTAAAAAGATGATTCATAAAATGACAGTTTCGCTGTTACTGGCCGGCTTCGCGGTGGCTGCGGGCGCCGCCCAGCCAGGGTCTCAGCCGGAAGTGCTCTCTCACCAACTGCCCGGCAACTTTTACGCGGCCACAGCAGGACGCTCATATCTGGGCGTGGACATCCGTGATGTCACTGCTGACCGCATGAGCGCGCTCAAACTTAAAGAAGAGCGCGGAGTAGAAATAACGATGGTAGATGGCGATGCTCCAGCGGGGAAAGCCGGATTACGCGAGCATGATGTAATTCTCGATTTCAATGGAACAGCGGTTGAAAGTGAAGAGCAGCTCCGCCGGCTTATCCGGGAAGTGCCGCCCGGACGCACGGTCACGCTCGGCATCAGCCGTGACGGCAATCCAATGAAGATTAGCGTTCAGTTGGCCGACCACGAAGCGGTCATGGCACAAGCTCATCCGCATATCATCGTGCCCATGCCCCCGGTGCAGGTTTTTCCGCGTAACAGCATGGACCTGCCATTTCAGGTTCAGACGTACTCGTCTGTTCTGGGCATCCAGACAGAGAGCCTGACGCGCCAGT
Source organism: Candidatus Angelobacter sp. (assembly GCA_036488825.1). GTDB lineage: Bacteria > Acidobacteriota > Terriglobia > Terriglobales > Acidobacteriaceae > Angelobacter. The sequence continues at coordinate 13,206 of DASXGZ010000037.1, read as the reverse complement.
TGGGAGACTACTTTGGCGTAAAAGATGGAGAAGGCGTGCTGGTGCGCTCGGTGGAGAAAGGCAGCGCTGCTGAGAAAGCAGGCTTGAAGGCCGGCGACGTGGTTGTCCGCGCCGACAATGAGAAGCTCACGGACCGCATTGATTTGAGCCATGTTCTGCGGAACCACCGCACCGGCGGCAAGATGACGCTGGTGGTGGTGCGTGACAAGCATGAGCAGACATTCACGGTAACGCTGCCGGACCGTGGATCGCGTGACTCATCTTCTTTGCTTCTGGATACCGACGACATGCAAGCATCTATGGGAAGCATGGAAGATACTCTACAGGGTTTGAATGACGAAGATATTATTGTGATCGACGACCAGTTAGCCTCTCTCGATAGCAACCTGGCTCTTCTCGATTCACAACAGCATGGGTTTGGTTTGCTGAATTCGCCGGAAATACAAAAGGCCATGCAGCAGGCACAAAAAGTATTGCAGGAATTAGAGATCGGCCCTGAATTAAAGATCGGTTCTGATCCAATCTAACTTTTCCTCTATGCTCCTCAGTGTTGAGCGTGGCTGTAATGGTCACGCTCTTTTTTCAGGTGCATGACCATTAGAGCGGTTTCAGAGATGATGTACCTTGACAGCCTCACCTCAGTGGCTGAAGCCGATTTCTTTTTTAACAGCAATACCGCAGGTATAAATGCCTGCTCCACCCACTTCCGGAACACAGTAATTCTGGAACTGCTTTAGTCGAAAGACAACCAAGACATTGCGCGCTCCGCCACATTACTCTGGCGGACGCAATGCCAGCAGCGTCGCGGGATTCAGATATTCGCCGCGCCAGCGGACAGCAAAATGCAGATGAGGGCCTGTAGAACGGCCAGTTCCGCCACTGAGTGCGATAAGCTGGCCAGCAGCTACCTTCTCACCTTCTTTGACCTTGAACTCAGATAGATGCATGTAAATGGTGACCAATCCCTGGCCATGATCCAGCATCACGCAATTACCTTCAAAGTACAGCAACCGCGCAAGAATCACAGTGCCGGCATTGGTGGCGTGGACCGGCGTGCCGGTGCCCACCCTAAAGTCGAGTCCCAGATGCTGGCTCTTTTTTACGCCGTTGTAAACACGAGAAGCGCCAAATACGCCGGATGTCTCGGCCTCAGCAGGTGGCAGGAACTGGCCTGACCACAGCGGATCTGGAGCGGTAGTTGAGAATGCCTGCTTCTTCGCGATACTTGCTGCTTCAATGGCCGGTTGCACTTCTTTGGGTGGCTCGACGAATGCGGGCGCCACTTTGATCATACTGGAAGGATAATGCGCCGGGCCGACAGGAATTGCATTATCGAAACTTGCGTTTGCATTCGTAGTTTGCCCGGTCAGATGCAAGGTGTACTTACCCGGCTTCGTGTTCAAATCGACTCCGGCGATCGCATACCAGCAGCGGCAGGCTGAGCTGTGTCGAAAACTCAGCTCCTGTCCGAGAAAATTTCCGGTCAGATCTTTTACAACCGGAGGTGCAGTCACTCGAAACAACACCGGCGAGCCGTTTACGATTTGCACCGGCTCGAATTGAACGCGCCATGGGGAAGCAGCCGGCGTGGTGGCGCTCACAGAACTGGCGAGACTCGCCAGCAGAAAACTAATTGAAGCGAGAAGGCCGAATTTCAAATTGCCCATCTTTATCATTAGGTGCTGGTCATTACTTACATTGCCCAATTATCAACTTTTGGCAATTCCGGCGATTTTGGCAATTGGGCTCACTCTGTCCATCTTCTAAAGATCAGCGATCCGTTTGTGCCGCCGAACCCAAATGAATTGGAAAGCGCCACATTCAAATTCGCCTTGCGGGCGACGTTGGGCACGTAATCAAGATCGCACTCGGGATCAGGGTGGGTCAGGTTGATGGTGGGTGGAAGAATCTGATCGCGCAGAGCAAGGATGGTAATGCCTGCTTCCAATCCTCCTGCGCCTCCCAGCAGATGGCCGGTCATGGATTTTGTAGAGCTGACGGCCACCTTTGTGTCTGCGCCAAACGTCCGCTTGATCGCTTTCGTCTCAAGCACATCACCAATCGGCGTGGAAGTCCCGTGGGCATTCACGTAATCAATGTCCGCTGGCGTCAGCTTGGCGTCTCTGATGGCCGTTGTCATCACGCGCCAGCCGCCCTCGCCTTCCTCAGCAGGCTGGGTAATGTGATAAGCATCCGCGCTCATGCCATACCCAATGATTTCTGAAATGATCTTCGCGCCGCGGTTCCGCGCAAACTCCAGGTCTTCTAATACCAGAATGCCTGCGCCTTCACCAATCACAAAACCATCGCGTTCTGAATCCCATGGACGGCTGGCAGTTGCCGGATCGTCGTTGCGAACGGAGAGCGCGCGCATGGCGGCAAAACCGCCTACGCCCATCGGCGTAATGGCTGCTTCCGATCCACCGGCAATCATCACATCCGCGTCGCAGCGCTGGATGATTTTGTAAGCGTCTCCGATGGCATGGGCGCTGGTAGTGCAGGCCGTGGCTGTGGCCTCATTGGGTCCCTTCGCGCCGTAGCGTATGCTCACATGTCCAGCGGCAAGGTTCACAATGGCAGCGGGAATAAAGAAGGGAGAGATCTTGCGCGGCCCGCCTTTCAGCAGCTCCGCATGTTCGCGCTCAATTACATCAAACCCGCCCACGCCCGACCCGATATGCACACCCACCCGGGTAGCATTCTCAGGCGTGATCTGGAGCGCTGACATCTTCATGGCTTCATCCGCCGCCGCCATGGCGAAGTGGATGAAGCGCCCCATTTTCTTGACTTCTTTTTTCTCGATGAACTTTAGAGGATCAAAGTCCTTGACCTCAGCCGCAATCTGGCAGGCAAACTGAGTGGTGTCAAACCGGGAAATTTTTGTTACACCACTCTTGCCGGCAACAATGTTCTGCCAGACTTCAGCACTGGTATTGCCAATGGCACAGATCAGCCCAATGCCCGTTACCACCACCCGCTTGGCCAATCACTTGCCGCCTTTCGCGTGTTTCTCAATGTAATCGGTGGCGTCTTTTACCGTCCGGATCTTCTCCGCGTCTTCATCGGGAATTTCAATGTCGAACGCTTCTTCAAAGGCCATGACCAGCTCCACTGTGTCCAGGGAGTCTGCTCCAAGATCGTCCACGAAGGAGGCATTAGGCGTTACTTCGCCTTCATCCACTCCAAGCTGCTCAACAATAATCTGTTTCACTTTATCTTCAACGGCTGCTGCCATAGGCTTGTGTTCTCCTTCTTAGGTTGTGCTGAATTCAAATCTTCAGAGTTACTGCTTTATTGATTTTGCATTTTTCTGAATGTAATCAACCGCGTCCTGGACGGTGGAAATTTTTTCCGCATCCTCGTCCGGTATCTCAATCCCAAACGTTTCTTCCAGCGTCATGATAAGTTCCACCCGGTCCAGCGAGTCTGCTCCAAGGTCATCAACAAAAGAGGAAGCGGCAGTCACGTCTGCTGAATCAACCCCTAATTGGTCGATAATGATTTGTTTTACCTTGTCCTCGACTCCGGGCATAGCGCCTCTCCTGCCTGCATGCCAAACCGGCTAGTGTAATTGCTGGAAAAATGCCGTGTAAAGGGCTGCTTCAAAAAGGTTTCCGCGCCACCAACAGAGATTGCGGCATCGGCTCCATCGGAACCAGCCTTGGAGCTTCGAATCCAGCGTTGCGGCACATCACGTTGTATTCCGCCAAAGTATAAGCGTCCCCCCTGGGCGTACTGCCAAGCATGGTGAGGCTGAACATTGCAGGTACTGGTGGTGTAACGCGATCCTCATTCGGCACAAACTCTAAGATTATCACCTGTCCGCCGGGATTAAGGGCCGTATGCGCTTTTTTCAGCATTTTTTCATTGTCGGAGGGTTCAAAGTGATGCAGCAGGTTTGTGATTAAAACCGTGTCAAAGCCTTTGCCGTAATCCACGTCAAACGCGCTGCCGGGCAGCAGATGATATCGCTCGGCCAAGCCTTGTTTTGCCGCGTTTTGCTTTGCCACTTCCAGCACATTCGGCCAATCCAGCGCGTAAATGTGTGCTTTGGGCAGCCGCTGGGCTACCGTGATGCCAAATAATCCATGGCTGGCTGCGATATCGAGTATCTTTGCCGATGGACGCGCGCCTAACTCAGCCGCCAGCATACCGGCCATGGCCTGCGCTGCCGGCATCATCAGCGGCGCCATGCCTTTGGCAAACTCGATCCAGATAGGATCATCCGGCGTCAAATTGTCATCAGTGGACGCAGCGCCACCGTTGCGTACCGCAGAGGTTAACTTCTGAAATTGGACCAACTGCTTGGGATGCAGCAGAAATTTAAATGCTATCCCCAGATAGGCAGGCGAGCGGCTGTCCAGAAAGAATGCCGTATCCGGGGTCGTGGAGTAGCGATTTCCAGCCTTGGTCAGGAAGCCCATCACCACCAGCGTGTCACAAAGGATACGAACACCGCGCTCCGCCGCATTGCATGCTCCGGCGATTTCCGCCGCTGTGTGGCTGCCTTTGGCGATCGCAGTGATCAGATCAAGCTCGACGGCCGCTTTTAACGCATAAGCACGCTGAAAGCCCTGAATCGTGCTGAAAATCTGGACTGGGTTGGGCGGGGTTGCGGGCAACTGCTGAGCGGACATTTTTAGAAGGCCTCCGTAGGTATTCTATCTGGTTGGCGGCATTTCCAGAGCTGTGCCACGCGCTTTACAATACCTGCTTGTCCGCTCCAAAGTTTTTCCTGAAATACACTGCGTGGCTCGCGGCTCTCAAGACGCTGGGAGCGTGGGGCGTCTTCATTATTTCCATTCTGGATTCGGCCGCCTTCGGCGTGCCCATGGACCCGCTGGTTGCCGGATACGTTTACTCCAATCCGCATAAAGCATGGCTGTATTGCGTTGCCGGGGCGCTGGGGTCAGCGCTGGGATGCCTGGTCCCTTATGCTCTGGGACGCGCCGGCGGCGAGTTGTTCCTGCTAAAGCGAATCAATGAAGCCAAACTTCAGCGCATCCGCGACCGGTTTGAGCGCCAGGAGTTTCTTGCCCTGATGGTCCCGGCGATGCTTCCGCCGCCCACACCGTTTAAGCTGCTGGTGTTTTCCGCCGGTGTTTTTGAAATGAAGCCGATTGCTTTCCTGCTGGCGATAATCAGTGGGCGCTTAGTGCGCTTTGGAGTGCTGTCAGTCCTGACGATTATGTTCGGCAAGGAAATTGTCGAGCAGACAAAAAACATGGTCAAAACGCACCCGACAGTGATGGTACTGCTCGTATTTGTGATTTTTGTCGTGATTTATTTCGTGTTCCGGCTGCTGCGCCAGCCGGCGAAAGAGATTGCAGAAGAGATCAAGCACGGAGACGAATGAAGCAGAAAATGGCCAGCCCGTCGTCAGCGAGGGCGCGTTCTCATCAGCACAAATTGATGATGACAGAGTTCATTAACAAGGAAACAGGCTTTACGCTGCTGCGCTCTTGCCCTCGACAGCCGCAGGACGTGTCTGCGCCAGCAGCGCGCCAATACCAAAGAACACCAGCGAGAACACTACGTCAGAAATGATTCCGTTGCGGAAGAACGGAATGGCCTTGGTGTAGCAGTCGATCAATCCTGCAAGGTTTTTGGGATAGGCAATGTTGCCGAAGGCCCAGACGGCAAAGTTGCTGGTCAGGAAGAAGCCGATGCCGGTTCCGAGGCCCGCGCCCAGAACATTGAGTGGCTTAACGCGACCGCGCAGCAGCAGCCCAAGGAAGCAGGGAACAAGATACCAACCCCACATCACGATCTGGTCGAAGCCGAAAGGCAGTTGATAAACGCGCAAATTCAAATAAAGATCCGACCCGATGAGCAGGGCGGCGGGAATCCAGAAGTGCTTGCGCGGCATGCGCGAGCCAAAGAACAGCAGTGAGGCCCCGACCAGGCTAAAGCCAAGCGTGGCGAACGCGCCCGTACCGGCGCCAATGCGTAACAACACTGCGAGGATGACAAATAGATAAGCGAGCATGCGCACCTCAGAACAAGTATTGTGACGGTTTGAAAGCATAAACGTCAAGACGTCTATTCTTCTTTAGTAAAAAGGGAGTTTATGGATTGAATTGCAAGCGTGTTTCGCTTATAATTCGCCATCTACAAGATGGGATTGCAGGGGAGTTCGAGCCAGAACGGGAGAAGAGGGCATTAAAGTGAGCGGTGGGGAGAAGGGCGCTGGAGAAATCGACGCTAGAAAGAAGATAGTGGCGGCGATACGGCAGGCGGCGGAGGAACTGGGGAGAGCGCCGTCGCGCGGGGAGCTGCGCCGGATTACAGGAGTGAGCCATTACAAGGTGCTGCTGGAGTTTGCGACATTGCGCGAAGCGGTGCGGGCGGCGGGGCTGGAACCGAATCCGAAAGGCGAGAAGATCAGCACGGAAGATTTGCTGGAAGACTGGAAGCGGCTGGCGGAGAAGCTGGGAAGAAGGCCGTCGCGGGCGGAGTATGTGCGGGAAGGACGGTATAGCGCAGGAGCGTTTGTGGCGCGGTTCGGGAGCTGGGGGAACATCTCTATCACTGAGGACACAGAGAACCACAGAGACGGCAAATCAGTTCACCGCGGAGGCGCGGAGACGCGGAGAAAAGCAAAAAGGGATAGCCGCGAATTAACAGGAAAAGCGCGAATCAGAGGAGAGACCAAAAGATCGGGGGACCGGGGCATTGGGGGATCGGGACAGTGGAGAGGCAAAGTGCAACTGGCCCGAGTGCCGGGGCCGGTGGCGGGAAGGCGCAAGGTGACGGAGTTGGTGGCGCAACTGGTGGTGAATACGCTGCTGCCGGAAGCAAATAGCAATTGGCAACTGGCTGGACAAAACCAGGAATTTAACCACGAAGGACACGAAGGAACACTAAGGAACGGCAGCGGCGGTTTTGCGCGGCGCGGCATAGATGCGGACCGGAATTTAGATCCTTCACTCGCGGTAAAAGCGCCGCGCGTTCAGGATGACGATTTGATGCGCCGAGATTTAGCTCGGCGCGGAGTTGATAAGAACAGGCCGGTGATGGGCGCGCCGTTTGACCGGTCGCCGATGACGAATGCGCCGGTAAATGAACTGGGCGTGGTGCTGCTGTTTGGGATGCTGGCGGCGGGGCTGGGGTTCCAGGTGGAGTCGGCGCAGGGGAGGTTTCCGGACTGCGAGGCCAAGCGAGAGGTGGTCCCGGGGAAGTGGCAGCGGCAACGGATTGAGTTTGAATATGAGAGCAAGAATTTCCTTCTGCATGGGCACGATCCGAAAAATTGCGATGTGCTTGTGTGCTGGCGGCATAACTGGAAAGACTGTCCGGAGGAGATAGAGGTGATTGAGCTGTGCCGGTTGTTTGGGATGGATTAATTTTCACCGCGGAGCGGCGGCACAGAGAGGAGCAAGAACTTAGCGCGAACAAGCGCGAAGGACGAATTGGAGCTGGGAAAAACTCTCTTGGACAATTGAGTTGCTGACCGTGCAGCTCCTGGAATTGCGCCAAGAGAATGCTAGACGCTTGCTGTGAAGGATGTTATCGTTTCGGTTCACACATCTAAAATTCGACTATGAGTGGGGCATTTTCTTGGCGACAACACTTAACGATCTGAGAGTGAATGAAAGTTCGTCCAGAGCTGAAACTGTCCAAAGCCGCGCCTTTGAGAATGGGAATCTTATGGTAGGCGTTATAACAGGTGATGCACTGAACGCTTTGAGGCTCCTTCCTCAGGATACATTTAATGTCGTGGTAACAAGCCCGCCCTATTATTGGGCACGGGATTACGATGTAGATGGGCAGCTCGGTCACGAGGACACGGTCGGACAGTATGTGGAAAAACTGACAGAAATCTTTGAGGAGGTCCGTCGAGTTCTCCATCCGGACGGCGTATTTTATCTCAATATCGGCGATACATATTACTCTGGGAATGGGCAACCCCATGGAAAAGATCCCCGTTCACCATCCCGTAACTTTATGCGCAAGAAATTGCGTGCTGTCGACAAATCCGGATGGGATATTCCAAAGAAGAGTCTGATCGGCATCCCTTGGCGCGTCGCTTTTTCTCTCCAGTCGAAGGGTTGGACACTCAGAAGCGACATTATTTGGAATCGCGGCAATGCCTTTGTTGAGCCAACAGCTCTCGACCGTCCGTATCGCCAGCACGAGCACATTTTCCTACTTACGAAATCGAGGTTCTACTCGTTCGATCGGTCTGCCCTACTTGAGGAAGACGTTTGGAACATCCGCATAGATAGAGGCAAGCTGATCGAGCATACTGCGGCTTTCCCACTTGCATTGGCGCGACGCTGCATCGAAACGGGGTCGCCCGAGGGAGGGTATGTCCTTGATCCATTTTCGGGAAGTGGCACTACACTGGCTGCTGCCAATAAGATTGGACGGAACGCGATCGGAATTGAGCTAAACCCCAGCTACAACGCCAGGGTGATTGAACAGCTGAAGAAAAATTATTCAGAAACCGACTGGCAAAAGATAATCCGGCACTTTTCTCGGGAGCCGGCCAGCTTAAATAAATGGAATGGAAATAAGCTCAATTTTAAGAAAGCGAAAGTGCGTTCCACGAATTAAATGTCCAAGTACTTCTCTATCGCGCGAATCCAGCAGGCAATCGAACACCTGAGTCATTTCCGCAGCGAGTGGATAATCGTTCCTTTGGTGTTGGCGGTTAACGGAGTAGCGGAGGATGAATTCGTAAATCCCAGTGCAAAAGGGAAGGCCGGAACAGACAAATTCTTGGATCAATATTTTAATGCCTCACTGCTAGGATTGGCGCCCAAAGGCAATGGCAGCGTCCGTCCAAAATTCCTAGATGTTACCACCTTGGCTGGCGATAATATCGCACACCAAGCAGTGAAATTGTGGGGCAGCCACTATTCGAGCCGTGGCTATCGCGAGATGAACAAAATGGGTTTGCTGGAGCGCCAAGGACCTAATTATCAAGTCCGGCCACAATTTTGGAGTCGATGGGAGGCTGAATTACCAGGATTTCATTTTGAGGAGTTGCTGGTTTGGCTCTACGCATTCAGCGGCTTTAGCGACAACATTAACAACTGGGAATCCCTTTTCATTGATTTTCAGCAAAGGAACCTTGGGCTCGGCGGTAGATTTCCCGAACAATATACACGAAAGTTCAATGTAACGAATGCTGTTCCGTGGCCTAACGATTTGCTAAACGTAAGACCTAGTAATGGAGAATTGCAGGCCGCACTAATTCCTTCTTCTGTTAAAAAAATTTCTAAAGCGAATTCTGCAAAAGAGATCATCCCGGAAAAGAGTGTCGAAACGATCATCGGCAGCTTTGACGCAGCACTAAGCACTGCAGGAGTGTCGTTCGGCGCATCGCAGGCCAATCTTGTCAGAAATTTCGTCTTGAGTATTTTGGCAAAGCCATTTGTGATTCTCACTGGACTATCTGGATCTGGAAAAACTCAGATCGCCAAGTGTTTTGGTGAATGGCTTGGGGAAGATAAACACATGCTCGTTCCCGTCCGACCCGACTGGGTGGCTGCCGATGCGATGCTTGGTTATGAGAATCTGCTTGACGCTGGTATCCATAAAGCCTGGGTTGTTCCGGATGTTCTCCAGTTCATTCTCTTGGCAGCCAAGGATAAGTCGAGCCCATATGCCCTCATTCTTGACGAAATGAACCTTGCCCATGTCGAGCGTTATTTCGGTGATTTCTTGTCAGGAATGGAAAGTCGCAAGGCTGTGATTCCGAATCTGGTGCGAGAAAAAGATGAGACTTGGAAACTTCGGGGCGGACTAGCGAAAATCCCCGTTCCAGAGAACCTTATTGTGCTTGGGACGGTCAATGTTGACGAAACAACATATATGTTTTCCCCGAAAGTACTAGATAGGGCAAATTGTCTTGAATTTCGGGTAGGCTCTGACGATTTGGCCCTCAATCTGTCGGCGCCGAAATCCTGTGCGCCTGCCGCACCCGAGATAGTGAGAGGAATCGCGGCGATTTTGAGCAACCGAGAATGGCAAAAACAAAATTCGGGTGTCGACACCGAACATTTTGCGGATAGGCTCAAAGTGCTTCATGAGATTTTAGCCGATGGATGGTTTGAGTTTGGACACAGGACTTTCTTTGATTCTGTGAGGTTTGCCGCACTATTCCAGGCAGCAGGCGGAGAGTGGAAAGACGCGCTCGACGCACAGATTTATCAGAAAATACTACCGCGATTACATGGGTCGCAGCGGGTTCTCGGTAAGGTTATAAGGGCTCTAGGGCACTTCTGCTTAGAATTGCCTGATAATGCGGATGCTAGCCTTGCAATGGGGGAGAAGTTCATTTTTGCAGAAAATGCAAAAGCAGAACTGCCGGCAAGCTTCAAGAAGCTGCAGCGAATGAGTTTGCGACTCAAGGCCCAGCAGTTCGTCTCTTTCATAGAATGAACCATGAGCAGAGTTGATCGGGTTCGCATTCCGCTTACTCTCGATGGTGTCGAGAATGGGGCTCTTCTTATTCAAGTCATCCCGAGCAGCTCGAAGCCTGCCCTCTGGGATTTTCGAGGTGAGCAAGACTTCGATCCGACCCTGAGCCCAATACAAGTTCTAGAGCTGGAAGAATACATTTTCCTCGTTGAGCTGCCCATTGAGGCTAGGCTTGTTACCAGCGATAGGCCGGAGCTCTTCAACCCCGACTATGAGCATGGAGCGATAGGACGATTTCGCCCGGGTCTGAATGTGGGTCAGATAAATGCCACTTTTTACTCAGATGGGGTGCAGCTTGGGGTCGTCTCGTTTGAGGTGCTATCTCGTAAGATCAGCTATAAGTCTGACTATCGAGCAATGCTAAACGATATAGCTGCATTGCTAACTGATCTGATCGCAGAACGATTCGCTTCCAGTGAGCAGAAGTTTAGACCGTCATCCGGCGTGCCTACTGCGAATCTCTATCAGCAATTTGAGTTTATTCGAGCGTACACAACCAGCGAAGATTTCAGCGCGGCCATGGCGATAATTTTTAAATACCCGGACAGGAACTGGCAAAGGGTGGAAGCACTGGACAATCCTGAGCGTGGCATCAGAGGATCGAGCGGTCTATTGAGAAGCATCATGGCTCCTGGGCCGCGCAAGCCAATTCCGGATCATCCGACATTGACGTCTGTTCCAATGGTAGTTAGGCGACAGGGCTTCATGCAAGATGAAGATACCCCCGAAAATCAATTTGTTGCACAGACCCTGCGGCTGTGGCGGGATTTGGCGCTTGAGGTGGCTGTCAGAGTTGGAGAGATGTCATCTTCGCCAGCGCGAGCGAGAGGGTTTGCGGAAACTTCCGAAGTCATTGCTAGGTTAGAAGAAGCTCTTTCCGGAAACCTTTTTAGTGCATTGAGTCCGCTTTCGTCCTGGCCTGCGTCTAGCACTGTGCTGCAACGTAAGGAGGGGTACAGAGACATTTACCGGGCTTATCTGCAATCTCAATTCGGTGCCTCCTTGGCTTGGTCCGGTATCGAAGACGTTTACGGTGCAGGAAAGAAAAATGTTGCTCTTCTTTATGAATACTGGTGCTTTCTCCAGCTTTGCTCACTCGTGGCCGGGTTTTGTAATAGCACACCTGTAAATTTCAACAGTTTGATTGAGCGGACGCCAGAAGGGCTCAATCTTCGACTGAGGCAAGGGAAACGAGTTGCGATAGCAGGTGTTAACGACAGAGGAGGAATCCGCGTTAGGCTTGCGCTGTTCTACAACAAATCCTTTGTCACGTCGGCGTTGGGGCATGAAGGCTCTTGGACGCGTGAGATGGTCCCGGATTTTTCTCTGCGTATTATGGCGCTGAATAATGAAATGCCAACGACGACCTGGCTTCATTTTGACGCTAAATATCGCGTGGATACGGTTGCAGAATTGTTCGGAAACAACGCCGAGTCAGAGCGAGGAAGGATCAAGGATGGGGTGCGCTACAAACGGGATGATCTGCTGAGGATGCATGCGTATAAAGACGCAGTTCGACGTTCAACTGGTGCTTACATCCTTTTCCCTGGCAATGACTCCACGCTCTTCCGAGAATTTCACGAGATTGTGCCGGGAATTGGAGCATTCGCTTTGCGCCCGACAGAGTCTGGGTCTCTGGGCACAGAGCAGGTTAAGACTTTTATCTCGGATGTAATTGGAGTTCTGGCCCAAAAGCAATAACGGATATGAATCAAGCTGCCGACTGTGGCGCGAAGAAGCGTCGTTTTGAGCGTCTTTCACGGCCCTGAAGGGCCGTTCTTCCTTTTCGCTCCGCTCACCCTCCTTCCGCTCCGCTCACCCCCGACTAAAGTCGGGGGCTTCCGCCCGAAGAAAAATGCCAGGAAAATCGGCCCAAGCTGCGGTGTCGGCGGGACGTGAACCAAAAAGCAAGAAAAAAATGCGGAGTGCACTTGCGCGATTCGGGTTGGCTTGACAGGAACCGGAAGCACTCAGCAGTCAGCAATCAGCCAAATCGAGGCATGAACCAAGCTGTATGAAACCTGTCGAAAATAATGGCTGGGAAGACTTGCACGATTTCAACTCCCCTGATATAAAAGATGGAGACGTAAGAGATGTGGCAGCCGCTGTGTTGTACAGCGAGGGGCCGGGACAAGTCGGGAACAAGGTTTGAATCGACTGAAGAGTTTAGGTCATCTAAAGCAGAAGCCGCGTTAATCGCCTCCAAGGTAAATCCCGCGAGGCTCTATTCGGGAACTTGAATTTCCGAAGGGTTGAAATAAGCCTTAAACGATCTTTAATGATAAGAGTTTTGCCTCCCTTGGAGGCGGCGGCGATGTGCTGCGAGGAGCGGCAATTCGCAAATAGCAATTGGCAATTAGCCAAAGCGAAAGCCTGAAAAGGGATCGTGGTCGGCCGAACAAAACGGCTCAAAGTAATAAACAAGATTCGGCCCAAATTTTCCTCAATTTTCACATTGACAGAAATCGGCATCTCGCGGTAAGTTTGAAAGGTTCGCCTAAAGAGGTTGTGGCGACCCTACAGGCTTGAAGAAAAGTTTCTCTGGAAGATCTGGAGATCGGAAGAGAAAGCTGGGCCGGAAGCACAGTGAAGAGCGCCTGTGCTGTATGACGAAAAAAGTTTCGAGGAGCTCCAGGCTTATGGCCTGGGGTACCTGAAAAGCGCCGCTCAGGCGGAGTGCTATCGGGTCTTTGACAAAATGGTTGAACGTGCCAGTCGTGAGATAAAACGAGGGTTATGGCCCGAGTGATCTCACAAGAATCAGGGCCATCCGGC
>DASXGZ010000036.1:0-20797 GCA_036488825.1 Candidatus Angelobacter sp. | reverse complement strand
GTATGTGCAGAAGGCGGGAGTGAATACGCTGTGGTTGACGGCGGCGCAGTTCAACGCGATTGTGGAAAGCGATGTGAGGTGTCTGGCAGGAGTGAAGTATCTGATGACCGGGGGAGAAGCGGCCTCGGTGCGGCATATCCGTGGGGTGAAGGAGGAGATGCCGGGAATGCGAGTGGTGAACGGGTATGGGCCATCGGAATGCACGGTGTTCAGCAGTTGCTATGTAGTGCCGGAAGAGTTGCCGGAGAGGATGAGATCGCTGCCGATCGGGCAACCCATAGGAGACCGGCGGATGTACGTGCTGGATGCGGGGATGAGGATGGTGCCGGTGGGAGTGATAGGAGAAGCGTTTATCGGAGGAGCGAGTGTAGCGCGTGGGTATTTGCGGCGGGCGGAGATGACGGCGGAGAGATTTGTGCCTGATCCGTACAGCAGGGAAGGTGGCGAGCGATTGTACCGGACGGGAGACCTGGTGCGGTGGCGGAAAGACGGGAGGCTTGAGTTTGTAGGACGGAACGATGATCAGGTCAAAGTGCGTGGTTTCCGAATTGAGTTGGGAGAGATTGAAGCGATACTGCAACAGCAGAGTGGGGTACGGAACTGTGTAGTGGTAGCGAAGAGTGGTGCGGATGGAAGTAAACGGCTGGTGGCCTATGTGGTTGGAGAGCGCGATCATGAAGAGTTACGAAGAGATCTAAAAGGCAAGCTTCCGGCGTATATGGTTCCAAGTGTAATAGTGCACATGGAGGAATTGCCGCTTTCAAGCACCGGGAAAGTAGACCGGCAGGCATTGGAAAAATTAGAGGTTTTGGATTTGAGTCGCGAGGAAAAGTATCACGAGGCTCCTCGCAGTGCAGTAGAAAAGCAACTGGCAGAGATTTGGACAGGGTTGCTGGGGATTACCCGAATCGGGAGGCACGGTAATTTCTTTGATTTGGGTGGACACTCGCTGCTGGCAACGTCAATGGTATCGAGGGTCCAGGATGTATTTGGAATAGATGTTCCAGTACGAGCGGTATTCGAGTCGCCAACACTTGCGGAACTGGCAGAGGTGATCGAGCTTGATTTGAAATTTCAGGGAACAAAATTAGAAGTCAAATCAACAGAGATAGCTGCTGCTTCAAGACCTTCTCTCTTCCCGATTTCCTTCCAACAGGAGCAGCTCTGGTTTCTGGACCGGTTCGAGCCCAGTAGCGATTTCTACAACGTGCCTTTGGCCTGGGTTTTCAAAGGCGACCTGGATGTTTCACGCCTGGAGCGGAGTCTGCGGGAGGTGGTGTGGCGGCATGAAATCCTGCGGACCTGCTTTGTCATGGGTGAAGACGAAGAGCCAAAGCAGAAAGTTCTTGGGGAGAAGCTCGATGTGAGATTGCCAGTAGTGGATTTGCGGGCGTTAGAGGCAGGCGAGCGGGAGGAGCAGGCAAGAAAGATTGTTGCGGAGGAGGGTAGCAAGGCCTTTGATTTAAGTCAGGCCCCATTGTTGCGGGGGGTGTTGGTGCAAACGGAAGATCGAGAACATGTTTTCGGCCTGACGATGCACCACATTATTTGTGACGACTGGTCATTAAGAATATTGCTGAGAGAGCTGGGAAAATTGTATGAAGCGTATGGGAAAGGGGAAGAGTCACCGCTTCCGGAATTGAGAGCGCAGTATGGGGAGTATGCGCTGGAGCAGCGGGAAAGGCTGCGTGGTGGGAAATTCCAGCAGCACATGGAGTACTGGAAAGAGCAGTTAAAAGGGATGCCGCAGGTGCTGGAATTGCCGACAGATCATGCGCGCCCTGCGCGGCAAAGTTTCCGCGGAGAGACAGAGCAGCGGATTCTGCCAATCGGTTTGTTGAACGGTTTGAATGCGGTGGGAAGGGAAGAGAAGGCCAGCTTATTCATGATATTGCTGGCGGTGTGCCAGGTGCTGCTGATGAGATACAGCGGGCAGGAGGATTTTGGGGTCGGCACGCCGGTAGCAAACCGTAAGCGCATACAGATGGAACAACTGATCGGATTCTTTCTGAACACGCTGGTGATACGCGCGAACCTGGGCGGAGAGCCTACCTTCCGTGAAGTGCTGCGGCGGGTGCGAACGGCAGCGTTGGGCGGATACGAGCATCAGGACCTGTCGTTTGAAAAATTGGTGGAAGAACTAGCGCCGGACCGTGACGTTAGCCGTACACCTATATTCCAAGTGCTGTTTACGTCCCTTGGCGAGGCCGACAAATTGGAATTCGGGGACCTGGAGATGGGCGGCTTTGCGGTAGATATTGGAATGTCGAAGTTTGATCTCACCATGAGTGTAGAGGAAGACAGCCAGGGCGGAGCGGTAACCATCAACTACCCCCCTGACTTGTTTGAAGCTGAGACCATTCGCCGAATGCTGGGACATTATGAGCAGTTGCTGAAGGCGGTAGTAGAGAATTCGGCACAGCGCGTGTGGGACCTGCCCTTGTTGACTGAGCCAGAGAGAAAGCAACTTGAAAAATGGAACCAGACCGCGAGAGATTATCCGCGCGACAAAACCATTGCAGAACTCTTCGAAGAGCATGCGGCGAGGACACCGAACGCCGTGGCGGTGGAGTACGAAGAGCAGGAGTTGAAATATGGTGATTTGAATCGAGAGGCCAACCGTCTGGCGCATTATCTGCGGGGCTTGGGAGTTAAGCCGGATACGTTAGTGGCCGTCTGCGTGGATCGCAGTCTGGAAATGATTGTGGCATTGCTGGCGGTGATGAAGGCGGGAGGGGCCTACGTACCATTGGATCCGGCGTACCCGGAAGAGCGATTGCGATTCATGTTGGAGGACAGCAGGCCAGCGGTGTTGCTGACGCAAGACCATCTTCGCGGATTGTTCACGGAAATCAAGGGCGTGAAGATGATTGACCTGGACGATGCCCAGGCGTGGAGTAATCAACCTGATTCGAACCCGGAGCACACCGCGATCGGATTGAGCGCCCAGGACCTTGCCTACGTCATTTATACATCGGGTTCCACCGGCACGCCCAAAGGCGTTGCCATGCCGGTGCGTGCCGCGATGAACCTGATTGCGTGGCAAATGAATGAATCAGCGTGGGCTGGACCACAGCGCACCTTGCAGTTTGCTGCACTTGGTTTTGATGTTTCATTTCAAGAGATATTCAGCACATTATGCGCGGGCGGAACTTTAGTCCTGATCGATGAAGAGAAGAGGCGCAATTCCACTGACATAACTCGCTATGTGATGGAGAAAAACATTCAGCGCTTGTTTGTCCCTTTTGTTGGGCTGCAAATGCTGGCCGATGGCGTGACCCAGATCGGGACTGCTCTTAAAGATAAAGAGCTTTTCGATTGTGCACTCCAGGAAATAAATGTAGCCGGAGAGCAACTGCGCATCGATGACAAGATAAGGGGACTTTTCCAGCGTCTGGAGCACTGCCGGTTGAACAACCACTATGGCCCGACAGAAACACACGCTGCCAGTGCATTTCATTTAGGTACGGAAAGTGACCGCTGGCCGCTGTTGCCGTCAATAGGGCAGCCCATTTCCAACGCGCAAATTTATATATTGGATAAGCACGAGCAGTTTGTTCCAGTGGGAGTGACCGGGGAACTGTACATCGGGGGAGCGGGCGTAGCACGAGGGTATTTGAACCGTCCGGAGTTGGAATCCAAACGTTTTCTAAAGGACCGGTTTGCAAAAGACGAAGGAGCGCGGATGTACCGGTCAGGGGACCTTGGCAGATGGCGGCCGGACGGGACGATTGAGTTTATTGGACGCAATGATTCCCAGGTAAAGATACGCGGCTACCGCGTCGAATTGGGAGAAATTGAGGCAATGCTGCAACAGCAGAGTGGAGTAATAGGCTGTGCGGTGGTGGTGAAGACTGGTGCGAATGGAAGTAAACGGCTGGTGGCCTATGTAGTCGGGGAGCGAGACCATGAAGAGCTACGGAGAGATCTAAAAGGCAAGCTTCCGGCATACATGATCCCAAGCGCCATTGTGTGTCTGCAGGCATTGCCGCTTTCGGGCAATGGGAAGGTAGACCGTGATGCATTGGAAAAGTTGGAGGATTTGGGTCCGGGTAGTGAGCACTACGAAGTCCCTCGCACTATGGTGGAGGAGCAACTGGCTGAGATTTGGGCTGAGACGCTGGAAATTGCGCGAGTCGGGAGAAACGATAATTTCTTTGATTTGGGCGGACACTCCTTGCTGGCGACATTACTAGCTACCAGAATGGGAAACGCGTTTGAAATAGAAGTTCCGGTACGAGCGATATTCGAATCGCCAACAATCGCGGAGCTGGCAGAGGTGATTGAGTCTGGTTTGAAATTGCCGGGAAGGAAACAGGGAAACGGCAAAGTCATTAAACCAACGCAGATAACTACTGCCACAAGGCCTTCTCTCTTCCCGCTTTCCTACCAGCAAGAGCAGCTTTGGTTTCTGGACCGGTTCAATCCCGGGAATGCGTTCTACAACGTGCCTATGGCCTGGAGGCTCAAAGGCGATCTGGATGTTTCCCGGCTGGAACGAAGTTTGCAGGAGGTGGGGCGGCGGCATGAAATCCTGCGGACCTGTTTTGTGATGGACGAACACCAGGAACCAAGACAGAAGGTTGTTGGGGAGAGGCTCGACGTGCGACTGCCGGCGACGGATGTGAGGATGCTAAAGGCAGGTGAGCGGGAAGATCAGGCAAAGAAGGTCCTGGCGGAAGCGGCTGGAAAAGCATTTGATTTGGGCCATGCGCCTTTGCTGCGCGGAGTGCTAGTGCAGACGGGAGACAAAGAGCATGTTTTGGGCCTGACGCTGCACCACATCATTTGTGACGACTGGTCTTTGGGAGTGTTGGTGGAGGAGTTGTGGAAATTGTATGAAGCGTATGGAAAAGGGAACGAGTCACCGCTGCCGGAATTGGAAATGCAATATGGGGAGTATGCGCTGGAGCAGCGGGAAGCGCTGAGTGGAGGAAAGTTCCAGCAGCAAATGGAGTACTGGAAAGGACAGTTAGCCGGGATGCCGCAAGTTCTGGAATTACCAACAGATTATGTGCGGCCGGCGCGCGAGACTTTTCGCGGAGGAACAGAGCAGCGAATTTTGCCAGGCGATTTGCTGGAAGGTTTGAATGCCCTGGGCAGGGAAGAGAAGGCTAGCTTACTCATGACTATGCTGGCAGCGTTCCAGGTACTGCTGATGAGGTACAGCGGGCAGGAGGATTTTGGAATTGGCACAGTGGTAGCCAATCGTAAGCGGAAAGAAACAAAAGGACTGATCGGTTTCTTTTTGAACACGCTCGTGATACGCGCGAACCTGGGGGGAGAGCCCACCTTCCGCGATGTGCTGCGGCAGGTACGCGAGACGGTGCTGGGTGGATACGAGCATCAGGACCTGGCATTTGAAAAACTTGTGGAAGAATTAGCGCCGGACCGTGACGTTAGCCGTAGCCCTGTCTTTCAAGTAGCGTTTACGTTGCGTAGAGGAATTGCAGGCAAATCGGAATTACGAGAGTTGGAACTAGTTCCATTCGAACTGGATCCTGGCACCTCTAAGTTCGATCTCATTATGGGTGTAGAAGAAGCAAGCCAGAGCGCAGCAGTTAGCATTAACTACGCCAGAGATTTATTTGGGCCTGAGACCATGCGTCAGATGTTGCACCATTATGAGCATCTGCTGGAGGGAATCGTTGCAGACGCCGATCAGCCAGTTTGGGCCTTGCCTATGGTGGGCGAGTTAGACGAGAAGGTTTTGTCCGGCTTGAACTGTGCCAGCCCAATCTCTCGCAGGGAGAAAAACATCGTTGAGATTTTCAATGCGCATGCAGAGTACCGGCCGCAAGACTCGGCTGCAACTTTTGGTGAAAAGCAAATCAGCCTGGGCGAACTGAACTGCCGGGCCAACCAGGTTGGGCATTATCTTGCCCGCATGGGAGTGGCGCCGGAATCACGGGCCGGCATTTTCATGCCGCACTCGCAAGAAATGATGGTGGCCATGTTGGGAGTACTGAAAGCGGGTGGCGCTTATCTGCCTCTGGATGTCCGAGACCCCAAAGATCGTCTGCGGTCCATTATCGAGAGTTCTGGTATAGACATGCTGCTGACCTTGGAAAGCCTTCGCAAACTTCTTCCGCAGACCAACGCGCATGTGGTTTGTTTAGATACGGAGTGGGAGGTGATAGGTAAGCAAAGCGCAGCCAGCCCTGGGGTCCAGATCAATCCGCAGAATCTCGCTTGTGTAATCTATGCAGCCGCATCGGAAAAGTACGCCAAAGGTATGATGATAGAGCATCGTGGGCTGATGGATCTTGTATTGGCCGGCAAGCTCTCCGATCCTGGCCAAAACGGACACGCCCAGGAAAATACCTATCAGGAAATCTGGTCGCGTTTAACGTCAAGTTCCTTCCTGATCTCCAATTCTGCCTTTTTCACCTCGTTTGCGGAAGGAGAACGAACCAGGTTCAAACCAAACAGCAACGCACAGATATATATCCTTGATCCGCATCTCCAGCGTGTTGCTCTTGGCGTTCCGGGGGAACTCTGGATTGGCGGACCGGCTGTTGGCCGTGGCTACCTGGGGCGTCCGTCATTGACGGCGGAGAAATTTCTTCCCAATCCATTTACATCGGAAATGGGCACACGTATGCGCGGGAGCGGGGAACGTGCTCGATATAGAGAGGATGGAACGATTGAGCTTCTGGGCAGGCTGGATGATCAGGTAGAGATCGAAGGCGTCCGGGTGGCGTTAGGAGAAATTGAGGCCGCTCTAACGAAGTACGAGAGCATTCAGAAAGTGACGGTAGTTGTACGTCCTGATGGCGAGCTGGTTGCTTATGTAGTGGTCTGCAGCGGAAAGAGATTGGGGCAAAATGAGCTGCGCAACTACCTGGATGACAAGCTGCCTCCCTATATGGTCCCGAACACTTTCATTACATTGCAAGATCTGCCCCAGAATGCCAAAGGCGCTGTGGATCGCGCAGCGCTGTCTGTTCTGGGCCAGGAGCAATTGACCAGGGAATTTGTGCTTCCGCGAACCGAATTGGAACAAACCATCGCGACTGCCTGGCAGTCCGCCCTCGGGGTTGATCAGGTGGGAGTGCATGATAACTTCTTTGATCTTGGCGGACATTCGCTCCTCATGATCCAGATCCACCAGAAGCTGCGGGCGGAACTTGCGGTGGAGATTGAACTTCTACATCTCTTTCAATTTCCCACCATTGATTCTCTCGTCCGCTTTCTTCAGGCGGGTTACAACTTTGACGGAAAGTCCCGTGAAACGCGGGACCGCGCGGGAAAGCAAAAAAGCGCCGTCCAAAAATTTAGAAGGATGCAGACACAATGACTAAAGACGCGCTGGACGGAATAGCAATCATCGGCATGGCGGGACGATTTCCGCGGGCCCGCAATCTCCAGCAGTTCTGGGAGAACCTCCGCCAGGGAATCGAAGGAACATCCTTTTTCACTGACCAGGAGTTGGAACAAGCCGGAATTCCCCCTGAGCTGCTGCGCCATCCGAACTATGTGAAGGCAAGAGGAGTGCTGGATGACGCCGATTTATTCGATGCCGGTTTTTGGGGCTACTCGCCGCGGGAGGCAGAACTGACGGACCCGCAGATACGGTTGTTTCTGGAGTGCGCGTGGGAAGTCCTGGAATCGGCGGGATGGGACCCAGAGAAATTTCCCGGGATGATTGGCGTCTATGCCGGAATGTCATTCACCTCTTATATATGGCAACTTGCAGGAGAGGAGACGGAAGGAGACTCCGTGAGCGCTTTTCGCGTCCTGATGGGCGGCGCTGAGAAGGACCATTTGGCGACGACCGTCTCCTATCGCCTTAACCTGCGTGGCCCCAGTCTGAATATCCAAACTGCGTGCTCCACCTCGCTCAGCGCCGTGCATGCGGCTGCCCGAGCGGTGATGACCTATGAGTGCGATATGGCGCTGGCGGGCGGCGCCACCGTTAGCGTGCCGCTGCTGAGCGGCTATATGTACGAGCCTGGAGGTATTGCTTCCGCTGATGGCCACTGCCGCAGCTTCGATGCGAATGCCAGCGGCTCGGTGAGCGGTGATGGGGTTGGTGTTGTTCTTTTGAAACGTCTGGAGGACGCAGTTGAAGCCGGTGACACCGTGTATGCGGTTATCAAGGGTTCGGCAGTCAACAATGATGGCCGCAGGAAGGTCGGTTTTACTGCGCCGGCGGTTGAGGGGCAGGCAGAAGTTATTGCCATGGCGCTGGGGGCAGCGGATGCGGAATGCGAAAGCATTGGATATGTGGAAGCTCACGGGAGCGCCACAACAATGGGAGATCCGATTGAGATTGCTGCGCTGAATCAGGTCTATGGTCAGGCTGCCCTCAAACCGGCAAGCATTGCCGTTGGATCTGTGAAGAGCAACATTGGACATCTGAATGCAGCGGCTGGAGTGGCTGGGTTGATTAAGACTATTTTGGCCCTTCAGCATGGCTACATTCCGCCTTCCTTGAACTTCAGGCAGGCGAACCCAAAAATTCCTTTTGAACGCGGTCCTTTCCGCGTAAACCACACGCTTGCGCCGTGGCCGGAGAACAATAAACCGAGGCGGGCAGGAGTAAGTTCATTTGGGATCGGCGGTACCAATGTTCATATGATTTTGGAAGAAGCGCCGGAGACGAAGCCATCAGAACCAGCCAAGCCCTGGCAGCTCATGGTGGTCTCTGCCAGAAGCCGGCAGGCACTGGAGCGAGCTACAGACCAATTAGCTATGCATTTATCCGAACATCCGGAACAGAACTTTGCCGATGTGGCATTCACTTTGCAGCAGGGCAGAAAGGGTTTTGAGCACAGGCGCATGGCTGTCTCTCGCGATGCCTCCGCCGCAGCAACCCTCTTGCAGGCCCGTACTCCTTCCCATGTATTTACTGCTGTCGCACCGTCCGGGCGGCGTCCTGTTGCTTTCCTGTTGCCGGGGTTGGGAGATCAATATCTGGACATGGGTCGGGGCTTGTATGAATCTGAGCCTGAGTTCGCGCGGCATGTGGACCATTGCTCAAAGTTTCTTCAGCCGCTTCTGGGAATTGACCTGCGCAAGGTCATGTATCCCGATCCTCGAGTGCGCCAGCAGAATGAAGTCAGGACGGAAGAACGAATGAACTTCCGCAACCTGGTGCAGCGTGCGCGCGAACAAAATTCTCCAACTCTGCAGGAAATCCATCGCACCTTGTGGGCGCAACCCGCGCTTTTTGTCATTGAGTATGCGCTGGCCAAACTCTGGATGAGCTGGGGCGTGATTCCGGAAAACATGATGGGCTATAGCATTGGAGAATACGTGGCTGCGTGCCTGGCCGGCGTAATCTCCCTGGAAGACAGCCTGCGTATGCTGGCGGTAAGGGCGCAGAAAATTGAAGCGCTTGCCCCCGGCGCAATGCTGGCCATTGCAGCGTCTGAAGAAGAAATCCGCCCGCTGCTCACCAGGGAACTCTCCATGGCCGGCATCAATGGCAAATCACTGTGCGTAGTTGCAGGCACGCTGGAGGCGGTTGATGCATTGCAACAGCGTCTGCTCAGTGAAGGTGAACTTGCGTGCCGGCGGCTTCTTGCAACTCATGCTTTTCATTCACCGTTGATGGAGCCGGTGGCGGAGGAATTGACCAGAATTGCGCGATCCATCCGCCTCAATCCTCCCAAAATTCCTTATATCTCCAATGTGACTGGCAAGCCAATTACGGATTCTGAGGCCACTGACGCAACGTACTGGGCGCGGCATCTCACGCAGCCGGTCCAGTTTGCCGCAGGCTTACAGCACATGTGCTCACCCTCCGCGCCGGTGTTCCTGGAGATCGGACCTGGTCAAATGCTGACTTCGCTTACTGAACAGTATCTTGCCGGCAAGGGCCTGGCTGACCGAGTTGCGCTACCCTCTCTGCCGCATGCGTCGGATGCGCAGCCGGACCGTGCTTTCATTCTCAACACTCTTGGAAATTTATGGCTGGCAGGCATTGAACCTGACTGGACCGGCGTCCACTGCCATGAACGCAGAAGCCGTGTTCCGCTTCCAACATATCCTTTCGAGCGGCAACGCTATTGGCGTACGCCCAGCAGGCGGCCAATGGAAAAGCGGGAAGCCGAGCCTGCAAAGCCCAGTACCGTGGCTGCTCCGTTGGCCGACGGAATAGGTACGTCAAGCAATGGTATCCAGCCGGAAGGTTACAGTACGGAGAATTCGCGCTCATATCTGAGCGCCGAATATGTCGCTCCTCGTAATTCCACTGAGCAAAAGATCGTGGGAATATGGGAGGAGTTGTTGGGGGTACATCCCATTGGAATTCATGACGAGTTTCTCCGCTTAGGCGGAAATTCGCTTTTAGCCATACGCGTGGCTGCGGAGTTGCGCGAGGCCTTTCAAATCGAATTTCCCCTTGCTGCGCTGTTGAGATCGCCTACCGTGGCTGATATCGCCCTGTTTGTTGAGGACGCCCTGCTGACCATGATCGAGAACATGGATGAATCTGCACTGTCCGGAATGGAGACAAATGATGCCCGCTCATCCGCCGCTGATTGACAACAAGCAATCTGGCGATAACCGGAGTCTTCCCCGCCTGGAAACGATAGGTGTGATTGGTGCGGGAGTCATGGGGGTGGGACTGGCCCATGCATTAGCGCAGAGCGGGTTGCGCACACTGCTGATTGATATTTCCGACTCCATTCTTCAGTCCGCTCTTGAGCAGATCAGAAACAACATTCGCTTCCAGCGTTTATTTCACAAGGGCCAGGGCAGTGGTCCTGAAGAAAGTCTGGGGCGCATTACGGTTTCTGCTGACTATGATGTTTTGCGGGATGCAGACTTTGTGGTTGAAAACGTGACAGAAAAATTGGCAGTCAAGACGGAAGTGTATCGCCAACTGGATGCGGTCTGTCCGCGGCAATGCGTTTTTGCCGCCAACACCTCTGCTATTCCCATTACCCGGATCGGCGCCATGACCAGCCGACCGGCGCATGTGCTTGGTATGCATTTCATGAACCCTGTACCACTGAAGACCGCGGTTGAAGTGATTCGTGGCTATCACACCAGCGACGATACCATTGCTACAGCAACCCGATTGCTCGGTCTTATAGGCAAAAAGGCCATCCTGGTGAATGATTCACCCGGATTTGTTTCCAACCGTGTGCTGATGTTGACTATCAACGAAGCAATTTTTCTGGTGCAGGAAAAGGTCGCCTCGCACGAAGTGGTGGACGATATCTTCAAGAACTGTTTCGAGCACAAGATGGGTCCGCTGGAAACCGCCGACCTCATTGGATTGGACACCATTCTGTTTTCTATTGAGGTCCTGTATGACGAATTTAAGGACAGCAAGTTCCGCCCGTGTCCACTTCTCCGGCAGATGGTGGATGCCGGTCTGCATGGCCGCAAGAGCGGACAGGGATTTTACAGTTACGAAGATTAGTCAATTTTGCAAGGAAAAGAAAATTCATGGAGCAATCGAAACAAAAACTGAGGGCTTTCCTGGCACGACATATCAGCGGCCGGACGATTGCCGATGATGATCAGATTTTTGCGTCTGGGTTTGTCAACTCTATGTTTGCCATGCAACTTGTGTTGTTTCTGGAAAAGAACTTCAAGATCGCCATTGCCAATGAGGACCTGGAGCTGAAGAATTTTCAGAGCATTGACGCCATGGCGGAGCTGATAGAGAGAAAGACCTCGAACTCGCAGAACGGTTCGAATTAACGGCTTGGTCCTTTATGGAACTGACTCCTGAACAGCAACGGCTACGAACCGCGTTCCGCGAATTTGCAGACGCGCAGATCGTACCCCACGCCAAGGCCTGGGACCGGACAGAACTCATGCCGGCCGAGATCGTACGCGCGTTGGCCAATAAGGGCTATCTGGGAGCAGTGCTGCCGGCCGATCGAGGCTGCGCGGGTTTCAGCATGGTTGAGTTTGGGCTGCTCAATGAAGAGTTGGGGAGAGCATGTTCATCCGTACGCAGCTTGATGACTGTGCATAGCATGGCTGCTTTGACGGTGTGGCGTTGGGGAACGGAGGCGCAGAAGGCCCAGTGGCTGGAAAAGTTGGGGCACGGTAAGGCCATAGCTGCATTTGCTCTCACCGAAGCCGAAGCCGGGAGTGACGCACGCGAAATCAGAACGGAGGCTGTGGCCAGCAGTGATGATTTCCTTCTCAGTGGACACAAGAAATGGATTACTTTTGCGCAGATTGCAGATTTGTTTCTGGTATTCGCCAGAAGCCAGCGGGGTCCGTGCGCTTTTCTGCTGGAACGGAATACGCCCGGGCTTGTGATCTCTCCGGTGCATGGCATGTTGGGCACTCGCGCATCCATGATGGCTGAACTCCACATGGAGCAATGCCGTGTTCCGAAACAAAACCTGGTCGGAGCTCCCGGGTTCGGCCTTTCTCATATTGCCTCTTCCGCTCTGGATTGCGGCCGTTACAGCGTGGCCTGGGGCTGTGTGGGCATTGCCCAGGCATGTTTGGACGCGTGCCTGCAATACACCAGCCGGCGAAAACAGTTCGGCGCTTTCTTACGAGATCACCAGTTGGTCCAGCGCATGATCGCGCGCATGGTGGCAGGCGTGAAGGCAGCCCGTTTGTTGTGTCACAACGCCGGACAATTGAAGGATGCGGGCGATCCAGCCTCAATTATGGAGACTTCAATCGCCAAATACTTTGCCTGCACAACGGCCGCGGAAATTGCCCGGGACGCTGTTCAGATCCACGGCGCAAACGGCTGCAGCGGCGAATATCCAGTGGAACGCTTTTATCGGGATGCCAAGATCATGGAGGTCATTGAGGGCAGCAATGAGATACAGGAGATCACAATCGCCCAAAGTGCCTGCCAGGAAATTGACGAGAGCGTAACCACGGCCAAGTGAGAGGTCATAAGTGATAGAACTCGGAACCCAAAACGAAACCTCAGGCAACGCCTCGGCAACCGCGAAACGGCGGAAAGTCAAGTGCGTGGTGTGGGACCTGGATAACACCCTGTGGAACGGGACTTTGCTTGAAGGCGATGAGGCGGATTTGCGCGAAGGCGTTCGGGAAATCATCCACGCGCTCGATGCTCGCGGCATTCTGCATTCCATTGCCAGCCGCAATCATGCAGAATCGGCCCTGACCCGGCTGCGTGAACTGAGGTTGGAAGAATATTTCCTGTATCCGCAGATTAACTGGGGATCCAAGGCGGCTTCCATACGGATGATCGCAGAAAGTCTCAACATCGGCCTGGATAGCATCTGTTTTATTGATGATCAGCCCTTTGAACTTGCGGAAGTCCAGGCTGCACTGCCACAGGTTCTTTGTCTGGACCATACTCAATTGCTTCATCTGTTGGAGATGCCGGAACTAAACCCAGAGAGCATCACGGTTGAGTCCCGTATGCGGCGCACGATGTACATGGGAGAAATGCGGCGCAAGCAAACAGAAGAAGCATTCACCGGCCCCAAGGAGGAATTCCTCGCCACGCTCGGCATGGTGTTTACTATCTCTCATGCGCGCGCTGAAGACCTGGCCCGGGCGGAGGAACTTACCAACCGCACCAATCAACTCAACACCACGGGACGCACTTTTTCCCAGGAAGAATTGGAGAAATTGCGCTGCTCAGATCGCCACCTGCTGCTCATGTCTGAGTTGACTGACAAGTTTGGCAGCTACGGAAAGATTGGCCTCGCCCTGGTGGAATGCGAGTCTGAAGTGTGGACGATCAAGCTGTTGCTTATGTCCTGCCGGGTTATGAGCCGGGGCGTGGGCACAATCATGTTGAACCACATTCTTAAGAAGGCGCGGGAATCTGGCGTTCGGCTGATTTCTGAATTTGTATCGAATGACCGCAACCGCATGATGTACGTCACTTACAAGTTTGCTGGCTTTACAGAAATTGAAAACAAAGGAGGGGCCCAGATTCTGGAGCATGGTCTAGCATCGATTCCTCCGGTAGCGGATTACATTTCAGTGCGAGTTGAGACATAAGCAGCGACAGCCCCGGAACTCGCAACCGGTAAAGCTCCTTGAGTGCGGTGCGAGCAGAAGGGGAATTCTGAAACTGTTCTTTCCACGCATAGCGGCAAATCCAGCTAAGAGCCAACTCGTGAGATGGGAGATTTCCAAAAAATGAGTAATGAAGTTCACGACAGAGAATCAACCGCCAATCAGGAGCGGATTTCCCGGCTCACTCCGGCCCAGCGCGAAATGCTGGCAAAGCGGTTACGGGGTGAAGGGCCGCGAAGCCAGTCAAAATCGGCCATCACGCGTCGTCCCACCCTGGATTACCCAATCACGGCCGAGCAGGAACATCTTTGGCTTCTGCATCAGGTGAACCCCAATGTCTATTACTTCAATCATACCCATGCATATCATCTGAAAGGCGACTTGAACATTGATGCCGTGGAACGCGCCATCAATGAGATGGTGCGCCGTCATGAGAATTTCCGCACGTCGCTCCCGGAAATTGACGGCAAGCCCCGGGCAGTTGTTGCTCCCCAGCTCAGGATTTCGCTGGAACGGGTGGAAGTGCCGGAGTTTCCTGTGGAGGACCGGTACCAGCGTTTGCAAGCCCTGGTTACAGCCCATACCTGCCGGCCTTTTGACATTTCGAATGGCCCTTTGGTTCGGGCCACTCTTTTTCGTGTCACTGAACATGAGCATGCGATCATGCTCACTCTCCATCACATCATCACGGATTTTGTTTCCTATGATTTGGTCGATCGCGAGTTCTTTGCTCTCTACGATGCTTTTTCCCGCGGATTGCCGTCCCCACTTCCCGAGATGACAATTCAATTTGGCGACTTTGCCCACTGGCTGGACCAGTGGATGAAGTCTGAAGAGGCCGCCAGGCAGGCTGATTATTGGCTTCATAAACTTGCGGACCTGCCACGTCTTGATCTGGTAACAGACATGCCTCGTCCCCATACCCGGACTTTTAATGCCGTGCGTCTTGTCTGGACGCTGCCGAATCCATTGTGGGTGCAGTTCCAGCAGTTGTGCTTTGCTGAAAATGTTACACGCTTTACCGCAATTCTCGTCGTTTTTGCCATGTTCCTGCGGGAGTACAGCGGCAAAGAGGACATTCCCGTTGCCACACCGGTGAGCAGTCGCAAGCATCGGGAAACCCAGCCTATTATTGGCTACTTTCTCAATACCATCGTGTATCGCCTGGATTTATCCGGCAATCCCACCTTCAGTGAACTGTTGCAGCGCACGCGCGTAACCACGCTGGAAGCGATGGCGAACTCTGATTTACCGTTTGAATCTCTGTTGAGCAAGCTCCAAGCAGAGCGTGATCCCAGCCGGGCGCCGTTGGTGGATAGCTCATATGCTTTTGGCAACGATCACAAAAAGCCGGAAGCTCCTGCCGGCACAGCATCAGTAGAAGAATTTGATGCTTTTTACCAGTCAGGCTGGCTGGACGTAAACCTTGGAGTGAACGACAACAGTGATTATGCTGTTGTGGTTTTTGATTACCTGACCGATCTCTTCCTGCATTCCACAGGAGAGCGGATGATGTTGCACTTTCAGCGTTTGTTCGAGCAGGCGACGGCCGATCCGAAAAGGCGGCTGAGTGACTTCCTGTTGCTCAATGATCGTGAGCGGCAACAGATTCTTACTGATTGGAATGATACTGCCGCATCCTATCCCTCCACGCAGACAATTCAAAACTGTTTTACCGCGCAGGTTGCACGGGCAGGAAGCGCGATTGCTCTTCAATCGTCGCGAGCAGAGCTGAGCTACGCTGATCTGAATAAGCGGGCAAATCATCTTGCTCACAGGCTCATCA
Source organism: Candidatus Angelobacter sp. (assembly GCA_036488825.1). GTDB lineage: Bacteria > Acidobacteriota > Terriglobia > Terriglobales > Acidobacteriaceae > Angelobacter. The sequence continues at coordinate 5,070 of DASXGZ010000036.1, read as the reverse complement.
GCATCGGCGTTAAACCTGAGACTATGGTAGCCATCCTGATGGAGCGGTCCGTGGACATGATAGTCGCCATGCTTGCGGTGTTGAAAGCCGGGGGTGCTTATCTTCCGCTGCACCCGGCCTATCCACTTGAACGGATGCGTCTGATCATGGAAGAAGCAGGCGCGTCTATACTTCTGCTCGACCGTGCCACTCAAAGTTACGGACCTATTGCCGCCCAGGTTATCACTGTCGATGGCGATCCTACTCAGGCGGCGGGAGATCTTGACGACCCCAAAATTGCGGTGGACCCCGACCAGCTTGCCTATGCCATGTACACTTCGGGATCTACAGGGACGCCTAAAGGCGTTGCCGTAACACATCGCAATGTTGTCAGTCTGGCATTCGACCGTAGCTGGCGAGAGGGAAGTCTGGAAAGAGTGCTGTTTCATTCTTCCAATGCCTTTGACGCTTCAACGTACGAAATATGGGCCCCCTTGCTGCGAGGCAAACAAGTCATCATCGCGCCACCCTGCGACTTGGGTGTTGCCGAGTACAAACGTTTGTTCCAGGAAGAAAGAGCAACTTCTACGTTTCTAACCGCTGCCCTTTTCAACGCGCTGGTTCAAGAAGCCCCTGAATGCTTTTCCGGTGTTCCTGAGATATGGGCGGGCGGGGATGTTGTTTCCGCCAGCACCGTCCAACGGCTGCACCAATACTGCCCCGAGACACTGGTGTGCAATGGCTACGGGCCAACGGAAACCACTACATTCGCCGCCCATTATGCGGTGTCCAACCCAGAGAAGTTGACCGGCAATGTACCGATTGGCAGCGCCATGGACAACCACCAGCTCTACATTCTGGATTCCGCTTTCAAGCCGGTCCCAGTGGGTATTCCTGGTGAATTATTTATTGCTGGCGACGGAGTTGCGCGCGGCTATTTAAGGCGGCCTGATCTTGCGGCAGAGCGTTTTGTTCCGAATCCTTTCGGTAATTTGGGTGGACGTATGTATCGCACCGGCGATCGAGTGCGTTGGAGAGAAGATGGGCAGATAGAGTTTCTGGGACGAACTGATCAGCAGGTCAAGCTTCGTGGCTATCGCATCGAGTTGACGGAAATTGAGGCGGCACTGTTGGGCTACTCCGGTGTGGGCCAGGCAGCGGTGATTGTGCACGCGGACCGAAAGGATGAGAAGCAACTGGCCGCCTATGTGGTTCCTGCCCCGGGCCAAAGCTTGAACGCCGCTGAGTTGCGAGAGTCCCTGACCCATACGCTGCCCAACTACATGGTGCCCGCTTTTATTATGGTCCTCTCTTCTTTGCCTTTGAACTCGAACGGCAAACTCGACCGCAAGGCATTGCCGGCGATTGAAGTCATGGAGAGCGGTTCAGGGCGTATGCCCGGCACGCACGCGGAAGAAGTTCTTTGTTCACTCATGATGCAGGTGCTCGGGGTTCCTCGCACCACGGTGGACGACAATTTCTTCGCTCTGGGTGGTGACAGCATTTTGGCGTTTCAGTTGGTCAGTCGTGCGCGGAAAGCAGGGGTGATCGTCAGCTTGCGCGATGTCTTTGAGCAGCCGACGATTGAAGCACTTGCGAGTATTTCTCAAGCCCAAAAGGAAGATGCGGCCGCTGTACCCGATATCGGAGTTGGCCCAATGCCGCCCACTCCCATCATGTGTTGGTTCCTGGAGTCAGGTGGCACGCTGCACCGCTTCAGTCAGTCCATTGTGTTGCAAGTCCCGGCCAATCTGCAGCGCCAGGACCTTGTGCGCGCTTTGCAGACTATAGTCGATCATCACGATGCTTTGCGTCTGCATTTCACCGGGGCACAGGGGCGCAGAGAAGAATGGAGGCTGGAGGTCCAGGCGAAAGGCGCCGTGAATGCGGAATCGTGCTTGCACACAGTAGATATTGCGGGATTGGACGATGATGCATGCAGACAGAGGATGGAGAAAGAAGCACAAGCTGTCTCAGAACGGCTGTCCGCCGAGAACGGACTCATGCTTCAGGCTGTATGGTTTGACGCGGGCCGTAATTCGCCGGGCCGTTTGCTGCTAACGATCCATCACTTAGCCGTAGATGGAGTGTCCTGGCGAATTCTGGTGCCAGACCTGGCGGCTGCCTGGACAGCCATCGGCGCTGGAAATGCTCCAGTGCTTGAACCATGCCCTGTCTCATTCCGAGGCTGGGCTGAGCGATTAAGCCGTGAAGCGTTGAATCCAGAGCGAGTAAAGGAACTATCTTTCTGGACCAACGTGTTGACGGACGCACCGGAGCTAGTCCCCGGCCACCAACTCGTTCCCAGCCGCGATACCGTCGGCAAAGCCAGCCAGATTGTTCTTACATTACCGCCCAAAGTTACCACTCCTTTGCTAAATAAGGTTGCGAGCACATTTCATGCGCGTATCAATGACGTACTGCTTACGGGGCTGGTTCTAAGTATTCTGAAGTGGCAGCGTCGGCGCAATTCCAGCGATAGCACCTCGGTCTTGATTGATCTGGAAGGCCACGGACGGGAAGGAATTTTTGACGGCATTGATCTTTCACGCACGGTGGGATTTTTTACCACCATCTTTCCTGTACGTCTTGATCTCGGTCTGCTGGACCTGGAGGAAGCATGGACGGGAGGAAAAGCGCTGGGAAGCGCACTCAAGTTAATCAAGGAACAGCTTCGCGCGGTCCCTGACAATGGGGTTGGTTATGGATTGTTGCGTTATTTGAATCCTGAAACTGCGCGGGTCTTATCCGGTCTCGCCAAGTCTCAAATAGATTTCAATTACCTGGGACGTTTTCCAGTCGCGGCAACTGCAGATTGGGCGTCCTCGGATTCTTTTAGTGGAGGCCTGGACCCTGAAATGGCCTTCCACCATCCATTGCAAGTTGATTCCATGGTCATGGAGCGAGCCGCCGGTCCCGAACTAACGGCCGTTTGGACGTGGATGCCGGGAATATTTTCAGAACAAGACGTTCGTTTGATCGCAGAAGGGTGGTTCCATATGCTGGAAGCGCTTGTCCAGCACAGCGAACAGCCCGGGGTGGGAGGACTAACGCCATCCGACCTGCCTCTGGTCGATCTTTCCCAAGCTGAGATTGACCAGTTGGAAAGCGAATACGGAGAAATCGAAGATGTATTGCCACTCTCACCGGTGCAGGAGGGAATGCTCTTTCATGCTTTCTATGATGCTGCTGGGCCGGATGTTTACAACGTCCAGATAGCGCTCAGGCTGGAAGGGCAGCTCAATGAAAAATCGCTTGAAGGTGCGGCGAAAGCCTTGTTGTCTCGTCACAAGAACCTATGCGTGGCTTTCAAGTACAAAGATCTGGAGCGAGCGGTCCAAATAGCGCCAAAAGATGTTTCTGTGCCCTGGAACAGCCTGGATTTCTCCATGCTTGAGCCGCCGGAACGCGAACGGAATTGGGTTGAGCTTGTACAACGCGAGCGTCTGGCCCGCTTTAATCCGAGCGTCTCGCCACTGTTTCGGTTTCTTCTGGTTCGCTGTTCGCCGGAAGAATTTCGTCTGCTGATTACTACTCATCACATCCTGATAGATGGATGGTCTGTGCCATTAATGATTCACGAGTTGCAGCAACTCTATGACCATCATGGCAGTGATGCTGGTTTGCCCCGAGTCACGGCATACCGGGACTATCTGACATGGCTTTCCAGCCGGGACCGCAGCGCAGCCGAAGCTGCCTGGCGGGAAGCGTTGGCCGGGCTGGAAGAAGGCACACGGATCAGCCCCCTGGTTTCCCTGGGCGATCCCAAAATACCTGAACGAATTATCGTTGATCTCGACGAAGAGATCACGCAGCGTTTGACAGCACAGGCACGTGCACGCAATTTGACCCTCAACACCATAGTCCAGGGCGCCTGGGCTGTTCTGTTGTCACGGCACACAAGCCAGACGGATGTGGTGTTCGGCAGCACCGTTGCAGGACGCTCGCCGGAGATTGCAGGCGTTGAAAACATGGTGGGACTTTTGATCAACACTGTGCCCACACGAGTAAAGCTGCGTTCAGCCGATTCATTCAACGATCTTGTCACCCGATTGAATCAGGAACAATCTCGCCTGCTCCCTCACCAATACCTTGGACTGGTGGAAATTCAGCGCCTGACCAGACTGAATGAATTATTCGACACTCTGGTGGTCTTTGAGAACTTCCCTAGAGGAGAGGAAGGGGAGGCGGGGCCGTCCAACGGTCTGCGGTTCACATTGATGGACCTCAATGATGCCGCACACTATCCTTTGACGGTAGTGGTTGCTCCCGGAAGGCGTCTGGGCATGTATTTTACGTATCACCCAGACCACTTCAGCCCCAATCTGATAGAAATTCTGAGCCAGCGCTTTGTGCGTCTTCTTACGGCCTATGGCACGGCTCCTGATCAACCTCTTAACTTCATCGATTTGCTTGATGAGCAGGAACGCCGGCAAATCGTGGTGGAATTCAACCAGTCACACACAGAATATCCTCGCAACAGGACCATGATGGAGTTGTTCGCAGAGCAGGTCCAGCGCCGTGGGGAAGAAGTGGCTGTGATTTGCGATCAGGAGCGTATCAGCTATAGCGAGCTGGATCGCCGCTCGAACCAACTGGGACGCTATTTAAGGAATCTGGGCGTCGGTCCGGAAAAGCTGGTGGGCATCAGCGTCGAGCGCTCAGTAGATATGGTGCTCGCAATGGTGGATATTCTCAAAGCCGGGGGAGCGTATGTTCCGATTGACCCGGCATATCCTCCGGATCGGTTCCGATTTATGGCGGAGGATTCAGAGATTGGAGTTTTGCTGACACAAAGACGGTTGGTCCACAGCATCCCACAGTTGAAAGGACATGTTGTTTGTCTTGACCGTGATTGGGATGAGATCGCGCAGCAAAGCAATCAGAGTTTCCAAACCCAGGTCTTGCCGGAAAACCTTGCCTATGTCGTTTACACATCCGGCTCAACGGGACAGCCTAAAGCCGCGGCGGTAAGCCATTGCAGCATGATCCGGCTGCTGCGTGAGACCAACTACATCCAATTTAATGGCGATGAGGTAGTGGCCCAGACGGTCAACATGTCCTTTGATCCATCCACATTTGAGATATGGG
>DASXGZ010000034.1:0-201181 GCA_036488825.1 Candidatus Angelobacter sp. | reverse complement strand
GAAAAGGGCAAGCCGCTTACGGCGGAGCGCGTGACCCAGGATAACAGCGTCCGCATCAGCTTTCCGGCCACCATGGCCAAGGGCACCAGTTCAACCCTGACCTTTGACTATGAAGGCGCTCTGGCCAATGCCGATGACAGTCCCGTGGAAGGACTTAAGCTGGCCTATATCGGCGACGATGCAATCTATCTTCTTTATCCCGGCCGCTGGTTTCCTGTAACCAATTTCGGCATTGACCGCTTTACTGCAACCATTAACATAACCGCTCCGGCTGGAATCACCGTGATAGGCAGCGGCGGCACGGATGTCGCCAAGCCTGCAGCTGCCGGTAAAACCGTTACCTCTTTCAGTTGGGAAAAGCCCAACTTCCCCGGCAGCATCATTGCCGGTAATTTTCAGGAAAGCGCGTTTGGCGGCATCAAAGTCTACTTCAGCCCCAATAAAAAGCAGTTTGCCTCAGCCTATGCTGACACTGCCAGCAAGGAACTGGAATATTTCTCATCGCTCTATGGCACAGCGCCCGGCGGCGGGAATCTGAAAATTGTGGAGCTGCCGGATGATACCGTGCCTACCTGGTGGGCCCCGGAAATTGCCGCGCTGGCCACCCGCGACATCACAGAAAAAACCAACTACCGCCTGCTGGCCGATGCCATTGGACATCAATGGTGGGGAGCAACGGTTAGCCCTGCCAGCAAAGATGATTGGTGGCTGATAGATGGCGGCGCGCGCGACTCAGAAATGCGCTACGTGCAAAGCACCGCCGGGCAACAGGCTTTTGAAGACGCTTCACGCGATATGGCTGTGGGCGCTCTTGCCTATGACACCACCCCGCTGGGCAGCATCGGCAAGCTGGATACGTTTTCTCCCCAATTCCAATCCCTGGCCACCGACAAGGGCGGCATGATCTTCCACATGCTGCGCTGGGTGATTGGAGATGCCGCGTTCGATAAGACCGTAAAAGAATTTATGGCACAGTACGCTGGGAAACCCGCCTCTGTGGCCGATTTTCAAGCCATTGCGGAAAAAAATCATGGCGACAAGCTCACCGCATTCTTCGCCCAATGGGTAGATGGCACCGGCGCTCCGGAATTCAAGATGAAGTACACCGTCTATCGCGTGAAGAAAGGCTTTCGCGTGGTGGGTGAAATCACCCAGGACTTGGATTTGTTCCGTATGCCGCTGGAATTGAAGGTTGACACCGACGGCCAGACCGAGATGAAACGCATTGAAGTGGTCGGCACGGATTCGGCTTTCTCCGTCGATACTTTCGGCAAGCCGCGACGCCTGGTGCTTGATCCGAATAACTGGGTGCTCAAGAATTCCGGAGACCTGCGCGTTCGCGTCGCCATCCGCCGCGGCCAGGAGCTTACGGCGCAAGGCAATCTTGCAGAAGCGCTTACGGAGCTCAACAAGGCGCTGGACGTAAATAAGAACAGTTCGCTGGCCCATTATCGTATTGCCGATATTTTCTTTATGCAGCGCAATTACCAGTCTGCGGCCAATGAATTTCGCGAAGCCCTGAATGGTGATGGCGATCCCCGCTGGACAGAAGTCTGGAGCCACATCATGCTGGGCAAGATCTTTGATACCACCGGCCAGCGCGAGCGCGCTGTGAACGAGTATCGCGAGGCCATTCAGACGGGCGATCCAACGCAGGGCGCTATGGACGAAGCACGAAAATATCTGGAAAAACCGTACGAGCGTGAGCGCCGTCCCAACGGAAACTAAGTTTCCGAAATCCCGAACTGCCCGATCTTTGCGGTGAGGGATCCCTATTGATTTAAGAGACTACTAGATGGCTTGATCTTCTCATCACCATAGGGATCTCCCGCTATCACTTACGATCCGGACGGGACAGCCGCCGCAGCCTTGTTGTTTTGCTGCTGAGATCGTGAATCCACCGCCGCGATCACCCCGGCAGGATCTTTGCGCCAGGCTTTTTCCAGGTCCTGAGTAAAGCCAAAAAGCGCCCATGGAACCCGCGCCGTCAGGTCAGCCAGCATTTCATTTACGGCTTTTTCTTTCATCTGTTCTTCAATCCGTTGGCGATGGCGGCCCACCAGCACCACGGAATACGTCTTGCCTGTGGGAATGAAATTGATGGAATGCTTCGTAACTTTTTTATAGACCCACACCAAGTCAGCGATTGGCGAGACCCATGTGCTGAATTTTTTTCGCCGGACAATCCATTGCTGCGCGATTAGGAGTTTCCCATATTTCCGAATCATGGCCGGCTGCAGCTCAGCCTCAATCTGCTGTGAAACCTGTTCAGCATTGCCATACACGGCAAGTTGCTTCCACACAGGAGAAGTTTGTATCTCTGAGCTGCGTCGCACCGCCTTCAGGCAGTTCCACAACACTAAAGCAAGAAGAGGCAGCCCAACCAGGAGCATGATATAGCCGTTGCTTCGATAATCAGCCGCATTAAGCGTGAATGGCAGAACGTCGCGGGCCAGATCTGGTTCTTCCGCTGACAGTTGCCGCAGCAAGTCTTGTTGCACTTGATCGGTAGTGGGAACCAGTTCACCGGAATATTCAAGCTTTTCTTTGCCCGGCTCAGCTTTAACCAGCAGAAGCTTTTCACCCACTCGCAGCATGATGTATTCATCTTTAACTTCGGTGGAGACAACACGGCTGCCCTCCATGTGGTTTTCCACATCGCGATAGCCGGTGCTTACAGATTTTGTGCCGCTTACGGAGATGAAATTACGCCAGCGCTGTTCCGGCGACGTAAGCGCCGCCAGTTCTGCGCTTGAGACCGATTGGCATCCCAGCACAAAATTAGCGCAATAACGGTAGTTGGCCGCAACAATCAAGATCAGCACGGCCAGCATTACGCCATTCACCAACAGAAGGTTTCGGTTCGCCCTGCGTGCTTCGTTTTCCACCCACAATGCCATAACGCCTCCCCAATGGGCTGAAGCTTATCACTGCTGTAGCACAATGCAATAGCCAATAGGAGGCTGAACTATTGCGGATATTCATGCTCCAGCCGCGCCTGTTTAAAATGTCTACATGCCTAAAGAGAAGCCGCCAAATCCAATGTTTTCGAAGATCCGCGCCACCATCATGAAGATTCCTCGCGGCCATGTTTCCAGCTATGGAGCAATCGCGCGCGCGGCCGGAATTCCCCGTGGTGCGCGCCTGGTGGTCCGCACATTGGGCCAGTCGCACGGACTTCCATGGCATCGCGTGGTGGCTGCCGGCGGCAGAATCGCCTTGCCCGGCGAACACGGCCTGGATCAGCGATTCCGGCTGGAGATGGAAGGGGTAAAATTCAGCGGGAAGAAAGTCCGTATGGCGGAGTTCGAGTTCCTGTTCCCTCGCAAAAAGAAAAAGACCTCTTCCCGAGCAGGCACACTCAAAAAGCGCAGCAGGAAGTAAGCGGCTTTCACCTACTTCCCCCTGCTTGGATCACTTAGTGCGTGTTACCGTGAGCTGTGACTTGAAGGTCGCTCCGGAAGAGTCCCAACCCTGCACAGTGATGATATGTTTGCCCACGCTCAATGACAGCGTGGTGCTTGCGCTATTGGTCGTAGATTTGAACTTAAGCACGCTATCCGCATAAATCTGCGTTGCCGTGACCTTGTAGCCTGAATACGCGGTGCCGGCCACGCGCAACGATGGTCCTGTGAAAGTAGAACTTGTGGGACTGGTGATCACAACATACTGCGCCTTGACTGTGACCGCTGCGGCTGCGGTGGACGATGCTCCGGAATTATCCGTAACCGTCGCCACAACTGTGTACGTTCCGGCTTTCTTGTATTGATGGGTGGCGCTGGTCGCGCTCGCCACCGTGCCATCGCCGAAGTTTATCTTCCGGCTCACAATGGTTCCATCAGAGTCGCTTGAAGCCGCTGTGCTGGCCGTAACCGATGCCCCAACAAGAATAGAAGTGGGAGTCACGCTGAGCGCCGCAGTCGGTGGTTTGTTGGGAACAGGCGTAGGCGCTGGGGTTGGAGTGGGCGTGGGTGATGGAGTAGGCGTGGGCGATGGAGTAGGCGTTGGATTTCCCGGAGTGCCCATCGTGATCTGAACCGCGGGCGACATCTTGTTTAGCATCGAGGGCTTTCCCACCGCCTCCACGTACACCGTGTAATCACCTGCGGGGAGAGAATATTGAGAGAGATCTAGCATGCTCGCGGTAACTGGTGCGTCGGGCAGACGCATCAGGTTTTCGCCGTCATTGGAAACAAAGACCACGTAATGGTCCACTGTGCTGGGATCGCCCTGGATGGTCCACGAAACCACACTTCCGCTGGTGCTCGCGGAAACGCTCACGCAGTTGTCGATGCCGCTCTCAATTTCCGTCCCTTCTTCATAGTCGTTCCACGTGACCAATTGAATGCCATAAATCTGGTTGCTGGCCGAATAATAGTTCCCGGCCTCGGCCATGGTCTTCAGCCACGTTTGCCCGCACTGCTGGCTCATAATGCGGTTTGTGCCCCAGCTCGCCAGCGTATCGTTGAATCCCTTGTAGGCGGAACCCGTGGCATAAGCGGGGGCATTGGTCAAAGCGGACTGAAAAAAGTTGTCTAGATAATTGGTCCCGATAGCATCAGTCGATGTAACCGCGGACATGCCTGACCATGAAAATGCGCCGTTACTCTGCGCGGCCGTGAACCCGCCGCTGTTGCGGAAAATGAATAATGGATTTCCCGCCACTCCGGACCTCACTTTGTTCCAGTCCACCGTGTAAAACTCCTGCCCGAAGAAGTACAGCACTGGACGTCCGTTGTATTGGAGATATGCCGGAGAGCCAAAGTAGTTGGTATTCGCGTAATTCAAATCGTCAATCAAGGCCTGGGTCACGTCGCAGCCTGCGGTGTTCGAGCACATCTGCAGCGCGCCGAAATCCATCATGATGGCAAAGTTAAATCCGGTGTGCAGCTCCGATTCCTGCATAAAAGACTGTGTTGCCTGGTTGTAGCGGGCAAAGTTCGCGCTCGACGTGCCCGGCCCGTACCAGTCAATTACCGCGCCATCCAGCCCGCGGCTGCTCATATCGTTCACTTGCTTTTGTATCTGCGCCGTGTCAGTGGAAATGTATCCCACGTTGATGTGCTCCGGGCCGCCGAACCAGGGCATGAAATGGGCCAGTATCTTTGCCGTGGAACCGGCATACAAAAGCGTGCGGGTAGGCATCTTGCTTACGCTGCCCGCCCCCGCGTTCCCGTCGCTTTGGGTGGTAAAGCTGTCTGCAGCGCTGGTATTGTTGGATTTCTCTGCGGTAAGTGTGGTGGTGGCTTGAAACTGGGCCAGCAAAGGGAGGGACAGAAATGCACAAAAAGCAAATGTAGCGAGGCGGGTATGACTGGGGGACACGGTACAACTCCGGAAGATGGAAATTCACAAGCGGCGAGCAACTGCTGTGGAATGTGTAACCGGATTTTAATAAAAGCGGTGATTCCCAGAGAAATTTATTTTGCTTTAGGAGTAATTAAGATTCCGAGGCGATGCGGGTGATTTACTCAGGTTTGCTGGTGATCAGAGACAACTTGTGGATGGTCAGGGAAGAAGGAGGATTTAAAGATTAAGTTATGGCTGATCTGCCAGACGCGTTAAAAAAGAGGCCACCTTCATTTGAGGCGGCCTCTCTTGAATTGAGCAGTTCGCTCTACGCGGCTGCTGCCGGCGACATAGACCTCTGCGCCGCCTGATTGATGAACTTCCTCATCACATTGGCCCACATCACTTTTTTGCGGATTGCGCTTTCTTTCACCGTACGTCCCTGGGCAAACATTCCCAGCAGGGCCTTCATCTTAAAAACGCGCAGAATGGCGGCGTCTGACTGGCTAATGTTGTAAGCATTCAGGAAATGCTCCTGTATCTGGCCCGTAATGCTGCGGTTGCAGAAAGGATACTTTTCCAGCGCCTCCACTGCCGCCAGGAAGGTGGCCAGGTCTTCAAATGAATTCCCTCGGCGCTTCATCCGGGCGAAGTCACAAAAACCTACGCCGGTTTCGGTAACTACAACGTTGAGGGGGGTAAAGTCACAAAGCACGGCCGAACTGGGCAATGACTTGCGGTTGCGAGACAGCGCGCTGTGCGCTCCGTTCATGATCAGGCTGACCGCGTCATCGTCCAGACCTTCGTTTTGGCAGCTGCGGCACAGCTTTTCCAAAGCTGTAATGAGCGCGGTGCTGTCAAACGGCTCTGGGGCGTCGGCGGTGGCCTTGTGAAAGCTGCGCAGCCACTCTCCCGCGCGCTGGGCCACCAGGGCGATGCTGCCGTTATCGGCAAAGCCGGGCAATAATGCCGCCTTCATGATGATCGACTGCACCGGAAGCCCGGCGACTTTGTCCGTCACCACGGAGCAAAGGTCGCTGTAATCCCCTAAAACGCGTGGGATTCCATCCAGCTTCTTCTTTGCTGTAAGCGTCTGGTTTACGTATTGAAGGTTCGCGTTCTCCTGCCGGGCCACGGATTTCGCCGCCCCGCCGGATTTTCCAGCGCGATAGACCTTAATCGCTACCCGTTCACTGCCTTGCGCAAAGTCAAGGCACGCGTCATAAATGAAGTGGTCATTTTTCGGGGTATGGCCTACAACCCGTAAGTTCTTGAATTCACCACGTTGGGGATAATGCGTTACTGCATGTTTGCGCAAATCATCCTGAATCTGGTCCAAAACCGTTTCTGCCATTAATTCTCCCTGGGATAGTTCTCCCACAGCACGTTGGCAACACACCGTGGAAGCCTTGCTTAAAATTTTTATTCTTGCTTCGACAGATTTCTGACGAAACGGCAGGCAGAGAGATAAGTGCACTTAAAGGGCCAATACTGATGGCCACCGATGCCGCTAAGTGGATTATTATCAACTAGTTATACGCGACATGATCGAGCAGTTTTTACTCTTGGGTATACCTGTGCTCATATTCGGAATAAAAGGGGCAAGAAAGCCCAGAGCGAGCCACTATATTCTTGCGTTTTAAAGGCAAGTACCTAATAAACAAGTACCTAATAAAAAAGATACTTCCGCCATTTCGTATCTGATCGCCCAATCATCCGCATAATGTGTCGGCTGGTATGCAGCGTGAACGGACGAGGCTCTTTGAACAGCTTCATGTCCGTTTCCGCCAGCAAACGGTTCCCTTTTCTTCGGTTGCAGGGATGGCAGCAAGCCACCAGGTTTTCCCAGGTGGAAGAGCCCCCACGGGAGCGCGGAATAACATGGTCCAGGGTCAGATCACTGGATGACAGCAGAATGCCGCAATACTGGCAGGTATTGCGGTCACGCAAAAGGATGTTCTTCCGCGACAAAGCACGCGTCTGATGGGGGATACGACGGTATTCCAGCAGCCGGATCACTGAGGGCACCCGCATGGCCAGACGGGCGGCATGCAGAAAATGTCCGTTTTCTTCTTCCGGCATAGCCAGGCCCTTTAGCACCAATACGATTGCCCGCCGGGCTGCGCAGATATTGATGGGCTCATAAGAGGCATTCAACACCAGGACCGGAGTCTGCATGATCAGACTTTTGCGCGGCTTGGGTGGCTGCGGCGGCGGATCGCCGTGGTGACGCTTGTTTCGTTTCTCCCGATCATGCATGGCCCTATGTTCCTCCCGCAGAAGCGCCGGCGGTTTTGACCAGAACGCTCCCAACTTCCTTGGTGGCCCGTGCTACCGTGGCCACAAAAACCTCTTTGGCTCCCGCCCGCCGCAAAACTCGTGCACATTCACCGGCGGTAGTGCCCGTAGTCATTACGTCATCCACAATCAGCACGCTGCGGCCCTTCACTTTGTCTTGCCGCACAACAGCAAACGCCCCGCGTACATTGGCCCTGCGCTGATGCCGTGTCAGGCCGGTCTGCGATGCTGTATCACGCGTGCGGACAAGGACTGCGGTCTCTAATTGGATGCTGCTGGAGTGTTGAAAGCTCATGAAAGTGCGGGCAATAGCTTCTGCCTGGTTAAAACCGCGTGTCTGGCGCTTGCCCAGCCAGAGCGGTACTGGGACCACAATCAGCGATTCCGGAAGCGACATGGTGCTTGCAGATTGATAAAGCAAGTTGCCCAGGAGCTTCCCTGCGGGCTTGATTCCCTGATACTTGAAAAGATGGACCAGCTCCCGCAACACTCCTTCATATGGGCCATAAGCCACCGCCCGCCGAAAATAAGGCGCCGCTCGACGGCAAAGGCCGCACAGAGGGCCATCCTGGCTATCTGCAAAGTTGCTGAACAATTTTTCGCCGCAGCAGCGGCACAAAAGACCATCCAAGGGGACTATTTGCGCCAGGCACGGCCCACAAACCGGCAGGATGGAAATGGTTGTGAGTTGGGAACCGCAGATTCGGCAGTCTGAAGGGAAAAGTACGGAAAACAAACTTGCTGAGGCAGCTTTGACCGCACTTTTCATCGCATCGCGCAACTGTGTGGTGCGATGGGGGACCCGCTGAGCCCGGTCTATAGCACTACTACTGAAGACTACCCTCCTCAAAAAACTGCGTAGAAGGCTGTGCTCAAGACAGAGTATAGCTTTGTTACTGCTGGGAAGCAATGAAATGCTGCTGTACCGCAGTAGTCCGGGAGCTGCAACAACTCCCAAGTGTTGCTGGCTTGAATTCCTACATGGCCTTTGTGGTTCAACAATTTGTAACATGTAGTGCGGATATGCTAACTTGCCGTCGATTTGACCCGAGGAGGGATTTGTGGCCGAAACCGTAACAGCAACAGTGGAAGAACCAAAATTTCAGCCGTATGTGCCGGCGGAGGAGGTGCGGCCTGAGTTCACGTTTCGCGCCATCTTCTTTGGCGGCCTCTTCGGAATCCTTTTTGGCGCGGTTACGGTGTACGTTGGCTTGCGCGCCGGACTGACGGTTTCCGCGTCCATCCCAATTGCCGTTCTCTCCATCAGCGTGCTTCGTGCGCTGGGCAAAGCCAGTATTTTGGAAAACAATATCGTGCAGACGACCGGCTCGGCCGGCGAATCCGTGGCAGGCGGCGTCATCTTTACCCTTCCGGCGCTCATCTTTCTGGGCTTCCCGCTGGAATACGCGCGCATCTTCCTTCTGGCCTTCATTGGCGGATGGCTCGGCGTTCTTTTTATGATCCCGCTGCGGCGGCAGTTGATCGTGAAAGAGCACGGCAATCTGCTTTATCCTGAAGGCACCGCCTGCGCCGACGTTCTGATCGCCGGCGATAAAGGCGGATCATTTGCCAGCCGCGTCTTTGCCGGTCTGGGACTGGGCGCGCTTTATACGCTGTTCCAGAATGAAAACATGTTCGCGCTGTGGCCCAGCACTCCCACACACACGCCTTCATGGTTTCCGGGATCTTCCATCCGCGCCAACACCACTTCAGAATATCTGGGCGTGGGATACATTATTGGGCCAAAGATCGCGGGCGTTTTGATTTCTGGCGGCGCATTTGCGTGGCTGGTGGTTATGCCCGCCATCAAATTTTTCGGCAGCCATGCCACCTCAGCGATTTTTCCCGGGACCAAGCTGATCGCGGACATGTCTCCGGACGACATATATCGCGCCTATATACGGCCCATCGGCGCTGGCGCGGTTGCCGCTGCAGGCTTGATCACCCTTATCCGGACCATCCCAACCATTGTGAACGCATTGCGGGCAGGCGCTAAAGACCTGGCAAAAGGCGCGGCAGGGGCCGCCGGACAGCGTCGCACAGAGAAAGACATCAGCCTTAAGTGGGCGCTGCTGGGATCGATCGTTCTGCTGCTCATCATGTGGGCAATGCTCACGTTCTTCCCTATCAAGAATGCCGAGACGCATGGCCTGAATAACTTCCTTGCCGCATTGCTGGTGGTTGTGTTCGGATTTCTTTTTGTCACCGTTTCCTCGCGCATCACGGGCTTGATCGGGAGTTCTTCGAACCCGATTTCAGGCATGGCCATTGCTACTCTCATGGCGACGTGCGCCATGTTTCTGGTAATGGGTTGGACCGGCACCGCGTTCTCGGCTCTGGCCATCACGATTGGCGGCGTGGTCTGCATTGCTTCAGCCAATGCAGGCAATACATCGCAGGACTTGAAGACCGGCTTTCTGGTGGGCGCCACTCCGGCCAAGCAGCAGATGGCATTGATGGTAGGCGTGACGGTCTCAGTGGTCGCGATTGGTATGACCTTGGGCCTCATGAATAGTGGTTTGGAAGAATTCCGTCCCGCGAACATCGTCATTGACGTGAATAACCTGCCTACAGGCGTCTCGCAATATTCAGGCAAGTTCGACCGCCAGACTGTTCCCGTAACCACGGCAAAAGGGCCTGACGCAGCGGCTGGACAAACCAAAGCAGATCAATCAGTCAAAGGTATGACGTTATATACCTCCATCAATTCGCCGACGGTTCCCAATGGCTATTACTTCCTGAATCCGCAGACCGGCAAATTTGAAATTCAATGGATCCAGGGCATCGGCAGTGAGCGTGCCGCCGCTCCGCAGGCGCAACTGATGGCGACCGTCATCAATGGCATCCTTCAGCGCCGCCTCCCGTGGGGACTGATCCTGCTTGGCGTCTTTATGGTGGTAGCGGTGGAGCTTCTGGGCATCCGGTCTCTCTCTTTCGCTGTGGGATTTTATCTTTCCATCGCCACCACACTGGCCATCTTCTGCGGCGGCGTTGTGCGCTGGCTGACCGAGCGTCGCGCTAAAAAAGTCGGCGGTACGGTTGAGGAAAGTGAAGTCAGCCCGGGTTCGCTTTATTCCAGCGGCTTGATTGCTGCTGGAGGGATCGTTGGCCTGGCGGGAATGGTGATCAAAGTTGCGGAAGCTAAACACTGGCTCCCCGAAGGCGCCATCAGTTGGGGACAGAAAATTCCCTTCCTGGCAAACAGCAACCTGCTGTCAGTAATCATGTTTGGCGTGCTGGCATACTCGCTCTATCACTTCGCCAGTAAACCGCTGGAAGGCGATAAGAAATAAGTCTCACCGCAAAGGACGCAAAAGTTGCGAAAGTTTTTACTTTGCGTCCTTTGCGTCCTTCGTTTCTTCCCAGGGCCAGTTCCTGCGATATTCGCCCAATCCGTGTTGATCAAGGTAATCTTTCTGGGTTCCTGCCGTTTCTCCACGCATCCGCGATACCTTTCTTTACTCTTCTCCGTGTCTCCGCGCCTCCGTGGTAGGTTTGATCTCCTATAATTCTTCCAAATGCCTGTCGCTAATAACGTCAATGCTATTCGTGAGCGCATCACCCGAGCGGCTTCGCGTGTGGGTCGCGACCCTGATTCCATCACACTGATGGCCGTAACCAAGACCGTAGAGCCGGAGCGGATCAAAGAAGCTTATGCTGCCGGTATCCGCGTATTCGGCGAAAATCGCGTGCAGGAGTTCGAAGGCAAATCTGCCGGACTCAGCGAACTCAAAGATGCTCAATGGCACCTGATCGGCCATCTGCAAAGCAATAAAGCTAAGAAAGCGGCCGAATTATTTCAAGCGATTGATTCCGTCGACTCTCTGCGGCTGGCCGAAAAGCTAAACCAGGCAGCGGCGGAGTCCGCCAAAAAGTTGGCCGTGCTAATTGAGATCAAAGTCGGCGAAGAAGAGAGCAAAGCCGGTATTCCCATAGACTCACCAGAACTGGAAGCCCTGTTGCGCGCAGCGCCGCAACTCGACCATCTGCAAATTTGCGGCCTGATGACCGTGCCACCCTTCGCGGAGGATCCGGAAGGCGCACGTCCTTACTTCCGTCTGCT
The DNA here is from genome assembly GCA_036488825.1 of Candidatus Angelobacter sp. Taxonomy (GTDB): domain Bacteria; phylum Acidobacteriota; class Terriglobia; order Terriglobales; family Acidobacteriaceae; genus Angelobacter. The sequence goes on along the minus strand of DASXGZ010000034.1, from coordinate 189,531 downwards.
GCGCGACCTGCGCGACAAGATTGCCGCTCGTAACCTGCCCGGCATCCAGATGAACACGCTTTCCATGGGCATGTCGCATGATTTTGAAGTCGCTATTGAAGAGGGTTCTACGTGTGTGCGCGTAGGCTCCGCGATCTTTGGCGCACGTCCGAAACCCGCTGCATGATTCCCATTGAGGAAACAACCAAGGGAATAACCTTTGCCGTGAAAGTTCATCCCCGCGCACGCAAGAATGCCATTACCGGTCAGGTGGGAGACGCACTTAAGCTTGCGCTGACCGCCCCTCCCGTTGACGGCAAAGCCAACCAGGCGGTGATTGAATTCTTTGCTGATTTGTTTGCAATTCCCCGGTCCTCCGTTACCATAGCCAGCGGCGAAACCAGCAGAAATAAGATAGTGCGAATTGCGGGTGTAAGTAGGCCTGTGGCAGAGCAGAGGCTGGCTGAAAACTTGAGATCTTAAATTTCAAATTTTAAATTTGCCAACGAGGAGAATACTTTGTCCTTTTCTGAACGCCTGGAACAGATAAGAACCGGCTTTGAGCGGCCATTCTGGGTCGCCAACATCACAGAACTATTTGAGCGGCTTTCGTATTACGCGGCCTTTGCTTCACTGGCGCGCTACCTCCATGAATCATTGCAATTTCCGGTCCAACAATCCAGCAGCCTCACGGGGCTTTTCGGCGGGCTGGTCTGGTTTCTGGCGGCGTTCGGTGGCACTCTCGCAGACCGGCTCGGATTTCGCCGTGCGTTATCGCTGGCATATTTGATTCTAAGTTGCTCTTATTTTCTGCTGGGATCGCTGGGCGCTTCCTGGCTCAGCCCGATCCGTGACCACATGCCGTTGATCGTGCTGGTCAGCGTTGTTTTGGCATTGCCGGCGCTTGGCATCGCGCTGGTAAAACCATCCGTGGTCGGCACAACGGCACGCGCCTCAAAAGAAAACGTCCGCTCGATTGGCTATTCCATTTATTACACGCTGGTGAACATTGGCGGGGCCGCCGGGCCATTCGTAGCTTCCTGGGTGCATGGACACATGAGCGTTGAGAATGTCTTTCGCGTGGCGGCTGGCAGCGTATTCTTTATGTTTTTTGCTGTGCTGATTTTCTTTCGCGAGCCAAGGCGTTCCGGAGAAGTCCAAACAGCAAGTCTGGGCCAGTCGCTCAAAAACTTTGGCACTGTTCTGGGCAATCCCAGATTCATGCTGTTTCTGCTGATCTTTTCCGGCTACTGGATCGTCTATTGGCAGGAATTTATTATTTTGCCGCTTTATGTTCATGACTACATCAATCCGAACAGCGATACTGAAATCATGCTGATCACCGGTCCTCTGCTGGTAATTGCATTGACGGTGTTGGTCAATGTGGCCACGCAAAAGGTCGCTCCATTTCGCGCTATTACTCTGGGCACACTGGTTTCAGCAGTGGCTTGGGTCCTTTTGATCATTCACCCTTCAGTGTTGATGGCCTATGCCACACTGGCAGTTGTGGCAATCGGCGAGATCATTCAGTCGCCGCGCTATTATGAGTACATCTCACGCTTGGCTCCGTCAGGACAACAGGGCACATATATGGGCTTCGCCTTTTTGCCAATTGGCGTCGGTTCGCTGATTGCTGGCTGGTTCGGAGGAAAGCTGATCCACCACTTCGGCGAGGTCAAACATCAGCCTCAACAAATGTGGTGGGCGGTAATTGCGGTCGGCGTACTGACCGCGCTGCTGTTGTGGATTTATGACCGGACGCTGATGCCAAAGGCGGCGGCGAATGGGTAACGTTGCCACTGAAGTCAAAAAAATCAGGATTGCCGGCAATCCATGAACTCCCGCTTGTCGATGTCTAGAGCCGGCTCCGAGTAGCAGACTTCAGTTTGGATTTGCGGTCATGGACGCCCGATGTCCCGTTGTAGTTTCCCAGTATTCAATCCACTGCTGCCGAATGCCGTTGGCTCGTTCGATGAGTTCCTGGCTAGGGCTGTGCCCGTGCTCAACTACAATGACAATCCCGGTGTTGAATTTTCTTTGCGAGTGGTCAACATTGGGTAAACGCGGTCCTTCTGCGGCAATCACGTCTTGGATCGTCATTTTCGTTGGTTCGGCGCTGAATACAGGGCGCCCATTTGCGTCCTTCCCTTCCGGCACAAGGTTCTTCAGGATAAAGAAGTCGGGCACTTCTGTGGGAGAGATCAATCCCATTAAATACAGATCCAGATAGGAATAACCAGTCGCGGGCACGAAGTAGCCGTCCCGGAGCTGGGTGTACGTTCCATCGAAGTTGTCTTGCCAAACTCCTCCTCCCAGAGTTGACGCTTCCGTGGGTAGTGAATAAGGGAATACCACGCGAGCCTGCAATCCTGGCGCCCAATGAGGCCATGGGCCAAGGGAAATTCTGGCACCGTTTACCTTTGCAAAGACGTATGCAGACCAGCGGTGGCCCACTTCATGCCCGAGATGCCCCACCGCGTAGTTATAGGGAAGGGGTTTTCCGTCTGGCGAACTCTCCGAGAGCTGGCGTGAATAAAAAGTTATGTTGTGATTGCTGCCGACAGGCGCTCCTTCGGGAGGACCATCCTGTGCTTCGTTCGAGCCAACATACACAGGCTGCGCGAACCCCAATTGGAATCTGCCCTGTGTGCAGCGGCTCTGTAAAACGGTCTGCGTCTGCTCGTGTTGTGTATTCCCAATTCCCGTAATGTTGCCTCCCACCGGACCATCGCTCGGAGTGCTCGCTTCCTGGCTATCAATGCGGAAATCGGAGTAGTAGGCAAGAAAATCAAACTTGTCGCCAAAGGCCTTAATGATGGTGCAGGAGAGGTCTTGTGGTTTTGGCAAAGCGAGGTAGTGAAACGATTCGTACATGGCTTCGAACGGGCCCTCCTTATGCGAGAGGGAAGAAAGGTGAACAGCCACGGGTTTTACCGCGCCTGATGGTATAGGGTAAATGCCAACAATCGCGTCCTTCGCTGCCATTTCCTTGTATGACATTTCGAGGGAGCCATCGTGATTGAGCACAACCTGAAAGCGATTGATTGTCTTGAACCATGTGAAATCAAGAAGCCCGCCGAATGGCTCCGTAAGGTCCCACGTGATAACCACACGGTCATTAAGTTCCTTTACATAACGCGGACCGGACAAGCGCGGCTTCAGAAACACACAAATGGACGGGCCTTTGTCGATCAGTTTGCTGGCTGCGTCTGCTAACTGATCGAACCGGTCAAGGATTACTCCTCCGTCGCGATGACCGTAAGGGTCAAGACTGATGTCCTGTTCTGAAGCGCCGAAGCGGATTGACCCGCTCGCTCCGACAAAGAAGGATTTCCATAGCTTTCCGGAAAAGGGAAAAGCGAATTTATGGAGACTAACTTCATCTCCAGTGAGTTCAGAACCATATACCGAATCCCACTGCAGGGGCCCGGTTTCTACCCGGTATCGCGAACCCTCGCGGGTGAAGCGAAGCGTGTGGCCACTAAGGTCGAATAGGTTGGCCTTCCCTAGCGCACTGTCATCTAACTCCACTACGATCAGGTCGCCTTTTGTCGAGACCTTACCGATAGAGTGTCCAGGCTCATCGTCCTGCTGGGCGTTTGCCGAGCTGACAATCAACAACAGCCCACACGCAATTAAAAGTGCACTCTGCCATACACGGAAAACAGCCTTCACATCATCTCCAATCCACTAGAGGGGCAAAGGCCCGCCTGCAGAGAATACCCGAATCTCATTTTCTAGAGAAAACGACAGATGCTGCAAGTGTTGATAAGAGCTGCAATGGTGACGCCGGTGATACGCGGCCGATCTTTTCCAGTCTGACCGAGTTTCACCGGAAAAATATGGAGCCGAGCTTTTGAAATGGCGACTGTGGTTAAATAGAAGAATAACTTTATGGACTTGAAAGCTATTCAGTCAGCCCTGCATGAGCGCAATCTTGATGCGTGGCTGTTTTATGACCATCATCATCGCGATCCCATCGCTTACAAAGTGCTCGGCATTCCAGACAACCTGATGGTGACGCGCCGCTGGTTTTACATCATCCCCCGTGAAGGCGAGCCGATTAAGCTGGTGCATCGGATTGAGGCAGGCCGCCTGGATTCTCTACCCGGCGCAAAGCGCGAATATTCCTCCTGGCGGGAGCTCTGGGACAACCTGCAAGCCATGCTTGTCCGCCATCGCACAGTGGCCATGCAGTATTCGCCCAACAATCTGATTCCCTACATCGGGCTGGTGGACGCCGGCACCGTGGAACTGGTGCGTAGCTTTGGCAAAGAAATTGTCAGCTCCGGCGATCTGGTGGCCCGCTTTGAAGCTGCCTGGAGTGAAGAGCAGATTGCCAGTCACTTCGCCGCGCGTGATTCGATTGATGCGATTGTTCCTGAAGCTTTCAAAGAGATTGGCCGGCGCGTCCGCAATGGCGGCACAACCGAATACGAAATTCAGCAGTGGCTGGCCGAGGCTTTCCGCCGTGAGAATCTGGTCACAGAAGACCTGCCGGTGGTCGCGGTAAATGCCAACAGCGGCGATCCACATTATGGTCCCAGTGCGGAAACTTCCTCACCCATCAAAATCGGTGACCACGTTCTGCTGGACATCTGGGCCAAGAAGAACACTCCGAACGCGGTCTATTACGACATTACCTGGACAGGCGCGATCGGCACGCCATCAGACAAGCAGGTAGAGATTTTTAATATTGTCAGTGGAGCGCGGGATGCAGGCGTCAAAAAAGTGATCGAAGCCTTTGCCGGCAAGCGGCGAATAGCCGGATGGGAAGTGGACCAGGCGACGCGCGAGCACATCAGCAATGCGGGTTACGCGGAATACTTTACGCACCGCACCGGGCACTCCATTGGCACAAACGTGCATGGAAACGGCGCAAATATCGATAACCTTGAAACCAAGGACGACCGCGAAATTATTCCCAACACCTGCTTCTCCATTGAGCCGGGCATTTATCTGCCTGAGTTCGGCGTGCGCAGTGAAGTAAACATGCTCACTCGGAACGGCGCAGCCGAAGTAACAGGTAAAATACAGAACGAACTGGTCCTTATTTGATGGCGAAAACAGACACAACCACCACAGACGTACAACGTAGCACTGCTGCTGTTCCACTCACCCCGCTTGCCGCACTAGCCCCGGCCATTGGCTGGCTTGTCCCCGGCGCTGGGCACCTGATCCAGAAACGCTGGGTTCGTGGGCTGTTGCTGATGGGAGCAGTGGCCGCCATGTTTGCTTTTGGACTGGCGATGCAGGGAAAAGTTTATAAGTCCAATACCGGTGACCTGCTGGACATTTTGGGGTTTGTGGGCGACCTGGGCTCCGGGCTTTTTTACTTTATCGCGCGGATTTTTGAATGGGGCGGCACTTCAATATCCACCGCCAACGCCGATTATGGCACTAAATTTATTGTGGTGGCTGGCCTCTTAAACGTAATGGCGGCAGTTGACGCCTATCACATAGCGATTGGGAAGAAACAATGATTCTGGCCCTGCAACTCTCTCACTTCACCGCGGCGGCTCTGTTCGCGTTCTTTTTCTCCATCGTGTTTGGCATCACTCAGCGCAATACCCGCGATGAGATGCTCCGCTACGGCGCATACTGCTTTGCCATGGCCATAGGCGGCCTGTTTGTGGCTGGCTGGTTTATGTGGCTTCTGCACCATTAAGAAATTGGGAAATGGGATTTCACCCATTTCCCAATCATTTTGGCGGCTGCGCGCCGTTTTTAACTTCTCCGCCATACACGATTCGCGTCTTCACGCCGAAACGCTTGTAATTTGTATATTTCAGAATTTCCCGTATGTGAACGTCGCCGCTTTTAAAATGTAGTTCGTCATCGGCCCGGGTATAGGTTGGGAACCAGTATTGCCCGTCCACCTGCTCGCGATATGTGACAAATTTGGGGCTGAGATTTTCTTTGTCTTTCTTGTGGATGTCCGGAACGTTCTTGCCGCAGGTCTTCACGATCTGAAAATCCCGATTGTCCACCCAGATTCTTCCCTGAAAAAAGCGCGGTCCGCCCTCTTTATCTTTATCAACCTTCTTCGGCGCAACGTCGAACACGTAAGTATCTATCTCATCCACATGTTGCTGGCCCGCATACAGAATGTTGTACTGAGGCAGGTCTTCAGTGGTAAGCACAAAGGGCAGATGATTGCGAAAATCGTCGAAATCTTCCTTGGTCATCATCACGCGGGTCAGGGTATTCATGGGAGCGTAAGTAACGTTCTCAATCCGTTTACCCTCATCGTCATAAAGAACGTCGGTGGTTTCCTTGAATTCGCCGTCCACAGTGTCACCTTCGAGCGTCTGCACCGTGACCTCCTGGGTGTACGTGTAATGATTACGCGCCTCTTTAAAGACGGCTTCTTTGGCGGCAAATTTCTGGATCAGGTCTGGCACAGAAATACTTTGCGGTTGCGCGGTATTCAGCGGACCGTTGCCGGATTCACAATTGGTTTCTGCCAGAAGCGCGAACGGAAACAGCAAGAAAACAATGGGCATACACACGGCATACGTGAGTTTTGGAAACTTCATGTAGTTTTCCTGTCGGATTTATCTTAGAGATAAGATGCTGCAACTGCTGGAGCAGCAGCCTGATAGCGAGTCGCTTAACAATACAAAATAAAAAGGCCATCCCCCCGGCGGGAATGGCCCTATAGAACTAAGTAATCTGCGGCGTTATGGCTTTTTGTCCGTTTTCTTATCAGGCGTTTTCTGTTCGTCTTTCGGATCTTCTTTGGCCTCGCCCTTGAAGATGATTTTTGTCTTCGATCCAAAGCGCTTGTAATTTGTAAGCTTGATAATCTCCCGCATGTGGACGTCCCCGATGCGGAAATGCAGCGTATCATCGGCGCGGATGTACGTGGGAAACCAGTATTGCCCATCAATTTGTTCGCGATAGGTCACGAATTTGGGGGAGAGGTTTTCCTGAGCGTTTTTCTTTTTCTTGCTGGCAATGATGTCAGGTACGGTCTTGCCGCAGCTCTTCACAATCTGGAGATCATGATTGTCCACCCATATACGTCCCTGAAAATAGCGCTGGCCTTTAACGATAGTTTTGGGCGCGACATCAAAAACGTAGGTGTCAATTTCGTCCTGCCGCTGCTGGCCAACGTAAAGCAAATTGTATTCCGGCAGGTCAGAGGTGGTCATAATGAAGGCCATTTTGTAACGAAAATCCTCGTAGTCTTCACGGCTGAGAATTAATTGACGCAAAGTATTCTGCGGCGCGAAAGTTACATTTTCGATGCGTCCGCCTTTATCGTCATAAGTAATGTCCTGCACCAGCCGGAACTCACCCGTAACGGTTGAGCCATCAAGCTCCTGGACCGTAATGTCCTGCGTATAGACGTAATTATTGCGCGCCTCACGGAACAGCTCTTCCCTTGCCGCGAACTTCTGGATAATGTCCTGTATTGTCATGCCTTGCGGCTGGGCGGTATTGAGCGGCCCCGTGCCTTCATCGCAGTTGGTCTCGCCTAAAAGCGCCGCAGGCAGCAGCAATCCAGCAATAAAAAACATAAAAATGACGCGCAGAGCAGCCTTGGAAAAATTCATGCAATTTCTTCATCCATTCTTTGAGCTGAACTTGAGAGTTTCAGAGCTTATGATTGCATGCTGGCCTCAAACCTCAAAAGGTTTTACACTGGCGTGCTTTCCCCAAGGAGGCCGGATGCGCCGCTTTACGCTCTCATTTATTTCTCTCTTCATCATTTTACCCGTGGGAGGAGTGTTTTTTCAGCTTTCTGCCCAGGACCAGGGCAAAAAAACATTCACATTTGAAGACATGATGTCGCTCAAGAGGATCGGCGGCCCGGTGATCTCTCCAGATGGCAAATGGGTCTTATTTGGCGCGGTGGATGTTGACCTGAAGGAAAATAAAAGAACGTCGCATCTTTGGGTAATTTCTACGGCGGGCGGTGACGCGCATCAGTTGCCTTCTACATCAGCCGGCGAGACTGGCGGCCGCTGGTCGCCGGACGGCAAGAGCTACCTGTATACCAGCACTGTTGAAGGCGGTTCGCAGGTTTGGGTCAGCGGCTTTGATTCTGCCACTGGCATGCCCAGCGGCGCTCCGAGGAAAGTTACCAGCATCTCCACGGAAGCCGATGGGGCCATCTGGTCACCAGATGGCAAGAATATTGTCTTCACCTCAGAGGTGTACCCCGGCTGTGTTGACGATGCTTGCAACAAGTCAAAGGACGAGGCGCAGACAAATTCTAAAGTTAAAGCCATGGTGTTCGAACATCTGCTCTTCCGCCACTTGAACCACTATAACAGCGCAAAACGCAGCCACCTGTTTGTTGTTTCTGCGGAAGGCGGCGTAGCCAAAGACCTTACACCTGGAGATCATGACGCGCCGCCTTTCAGCCTAGGTGGTCCGGACCCGTATGCCATCTCTCCTGACGGGCAGGAGCTTGCTTTTACCAGCAACTGGGACGAGGTAGGCGCAACCAGCACGAACAACGACATTTTTGTGGTGCCGATCACCGGCGGCACTCCTAGGAAATTGAGCACCAGCCCCGGCGGTGATTCCTCGCCTCTCTATTCGCCTGATGGCCGCTGGCTGGCCTGGCGCATGCAAAAGCGCGCCGGATATGAAAGCGACCGATTCCGGCTAGTGGTGTATGACCGTAAATCGGGCAACATAACAAACCTTACTGAAGATTTTGATCAATGGGTTGAAGGCTTTGTCTGGTCTCCTGATTCAAAGTTCATTTACTTCACATCGGAAAAGGAAGGCGGGACGCCCATTTACCAACTCAACCTCCAGATTGCAATGACCACGCCGAGACCGACACAGACAGGTATCAGAAAAATCGAGGAAATGCTGGAAGGCGTAAACGATGAGCTGAGCGTCTCCGGTGATGGTAAGACCCTTGTTTTTACACAGCTCTCTGTTCGAGCGCCCAGCGAAGTCTACAAGATGTCCCTTGATCCGCTGAGTTCCGGCGCTCCAGCGAAAAACGATAAGGTTTCACCCGTCACCACCCATAGCGCATTCAAAATGAACTACAAGGCCGAGCAGCTTAGCCATCTCAATGACGCGGTGCTGGCGAAAGTCGATATGCCGCCGGTTGAGTCATTCTGGTTTGCCGGGGCGGGTGGGACCAAAGTCCAGGGATTTTTGCTGAAGCCGCCGAAATTCACCAAAGAAAAGCAATACCCAATGAAGTTTTTGATTCATGGCGGCCCGCAAGGTCAATGGGGAGACGAGTGGTCATATCGCTGGAATGCCGAGCTCTTTGCCGCAGATGGATACGTGGTGATCATGGTCAATCCGCGCGGCTCAACCGGCTACGGCCAGGAGTTTGTCGACGGCGTGAATAAAGACTGGGGCGGCAAACCTTACATCGACCTGATGAACGGCCTGGACTACGCGGAGAAGACTTATCCCTTCATCGATAAAGACCGCGAGTGTGCGCTGGGCGCCAGCTATGGCGGCTATATGATCAACTGGGTTCTGGGGCATACCACGCGGTTCAAGTGCCTGGTCTCGCATGATGGCATGTTCAACACGGAATCAGCCTATGGCACCACCGAAGAATTATGGTTTCCGGAATGGGAGTTTGGCGACACTGTGTGGAACAATCGTGAAGGCTATCGCAAATGGTCTCCACACCTTTTTGCTACGCAGTTTAAAACGCCCACGCTGGTGGTCCATGGGCAGCTCGATTACCGTCTGGATGTCTCCGAAGGCTTCCAGCTTTTTACTACTCTTCAGCGGCTGAAGGTGCCCTCTAAAATGCTCTACTTTCCCGACGAAGGCCACTGGGTGCTGAAGCCACAAAACAGCCAACTCTGGTACAAGACCGTGAACGGGTGGGTAGATAGTTATTTGAAACGGTAAGGGGTGCAAGTTGTGATTTCCCGCAATCCCGAAGCGAAGCTTCGGGGACTGCTTTAGGTAACGAAGACGAAGTCGTGTCACTACATGCATGCGAACTACAATGTCGGTCGATAATGCATTGAACCAAAAGGGCTCCCTCATCCGCTGCGCAGGATTCGGGATTTCAGAAAAAACAAGTGCTACAATCCAACCGTGTTGAGAAGAGTGCTCACAATCCTATTTTTGCTGGCTACCGCATGCATGGCACAGCAGGACCAACCGGCTGCCCAGCCATCGGCTACGCCCCAGCCCACCACACCGTCACCTGAGGGCAAGCCGCAGGTCAAGGTAAATTATCTGAATGTCTGCACTCCGGGAGCGGATGAAGAAGCCATTATTAAAGGCGCCCTGGCGGCCGTTCAGGCGAAGCCCACTTTCAGCGCTGATTTTGAGATTTCTCGCGGACGCACCACCCTGAAAGACGCTCCAGAAGCAAAATATCTCCGCCTGCGGCGTGAATTTCCGGCGAATTCGCCGCTGCTGACAGCGCAATATTCGCTGAGCACGGATTCAACCAACACCATTGAGATTCTGGTGCTGCACGCGCGTGATCCCAAGGAATTTCTTGAAGTGGTGATGGAGAACCGCGTTTCCGCCAACGCAGCGGCCCCATTGGACGTATTGAAAGTGGATACGCCAACTTCTCGCGTGAGGATTGAAAGGCTTAATAAAAGTTCCGCGGTGCTTACGCGCTGCCAGGATGTAGACCAGAGCGCATATGAGCCGGTGTTCCGCCAGGCGTCAGACATCATGGCGGAGTATCGCGCGGCGCTGGGCCTGCGCAATGCCTTCCGTTCGGACATTGCCTGGCTTGATTCCCAGCCCAAACCCGCAGCGGTCCCCCGGCGGAAGCCGGCGGCGGCAAAGCACTGAAACTAAATTGAAGGTCATGAATCTAATGGATGCTATGGAAAACTCCGTTCGCGATACAGTCGTTCTGGGAACAGGCTGCGCCGGCCTTACGGCGGCGATTTATGCTGCGCGGGCCAACCTGAAGCCGCTAGTCATTGAAGGGCATGAGCCGGGAGGCCAGCTTTCTCTCACCACGTTGGTGGAAAATTTTCCCGGATTTCCTGAAGGCATCCAGGGCCCGGAATTGATTGAAAATATGCGCAAACAGGCGGCGCGCTTTGGAGCGGAGTACATGCGCGGACACCTGGTGAAGGCTGATTTATATGAGCGGCCGTTCAAACTGGATTTCGGCGGCGATCATACAGTGACTACCCGTACCCTGATTATTGCCAGTGGCGCTTCAGCGCGCTGGCTGGGACTGCCTAGCGAGCATAAGCTGATCGGCCACGGCGTATCTTCATGCGCTACCTGCGATGGCTTCTTCTTTAAGGGCAAACCAATTACGGTCATCGGCGGCGGCGACTCCGCCATGGAAGAAGCTCTGTTCCTCAGCCGCTTTGCCACCAAGGTGACGATTATTCACCGTCGCGATCATTTCCGTGCTTCCAAGATCATGCTGGACCGCGCCCGCAAACACGAGAAGATTGAATTTCTTACCGATACTAAGGTGGAAGATGTCCTTGATGTCAGCCAGAAAGAAGTTACCGCACTAAAACTTCGTAATCTTAAGACCGGCAAGATCTGGGACTTCCCTACCAGCGCCATGTTTCTGGGTATTGGTCACGAACCAAACGCCAAAATGTTTAATGGCCAGCTTGATATGGATGACGACGGCTATCTCAAGACCCACGATTTTGTAATGACGCGAGTGCCCGGCGTGTTTGCCTGTGGCGACGTGCAGGACCGGCGCTATCGTCAGGCCATTACTGCTGCCGGCTCTGGCTGCGCCGCTGCGATTGAAGCGGAGAAATTTCTGGAAGAACATGGAAGGTGAAGACACTGGAGCAATTGGCACGCAATTGTCGGGCATGACAATGGATATCTCGGACAGCTATGACGAACTCGCCAACCACTACCATTTAATATTTGAAAATTGGGATGCTTCAGTGGAACGTCAGGCCGCCGTCCTCAGCTCTCTTATCGAACTGAAGGGCGGTCTCGATAGCACAGCTCACATTCTTGATTGCGCTTGTGGTATTGGGACTCAATCACTCGGACTGGCCAAAGCAGGGTTTCGAGTAACTGGCTGCGATATCAGTCCTAAATCTATCGAACGTGCACGCGTGGAAGCTCGTCAGCGAAATTTGAATATCCAGTTCTCAGTCGCGAACATGCTGGATATGACGGGTTTCGGGGCACATTTCGATGCCGTAATCTGCATGGACAACGCTCTTCCGCATTTAGAGACCGCGGAACAATTGATCCAGGCGGCAATACAAATTCGTGGCAGACTGCGTCCCGGCGGCTTATTTATGGCCAGCATCCGGGACTATGATTGCCTCTTGAAGGAGCGCCCGGTTGTTCAGGGACCATCCTTCTACTCCGACCAGGGGCGGCGACGGATTGTTTTTCAGGTTTGGGATTGGGCGGACGACCGGCAGTATACTTTTCATCTCTACATCACCCATGAGGCCGGAAAGAGTTGGCAGACATTTCATACCTCTGGTGTCTACCGTAGCGTCCTCCGCGACGAGGTTGCAGCGGCATTGGGCTGCACTGGATTTACAAATCTGCGCTGGTTATTTCCTGCGGAGACTGGATTTTATCAACCCATAGTTCTCGCTGAAGCGCGTTGAGGCTTACAGCGACGCAGATCGTGTAGTGCGCCTGCTCCTTACAATACAGTTCATTGAAAAGCTGTCATCCATGCCCAGTATTGTGTTACAAAAATACGTTTGCTCCCAATGATTAATTTCCGCTGTGTAGGAGCCTTGTGTTAAGGGCCGCCTTTATTTCCTTATCTGAAAGCAAGTCTCTGCGTTCGTTGGCGGAGAAGACGTGGATTGGCCAGCGACTCTCCCGACGGTTCGTAGCCGGTACCACCATTGAAGATGCGCTTGCGGCGACGCAGGCCATGAACAAGCTCGGCCTCAGCGTAAGCGTGGACAATTTGGGCGAAAACGTGACCAACGCCGACGAAGCCCGCCACAGTGCTGAGCTCTATCACCAGATGTTGGACCAGATGAGCGCCCAGGTTCTTAACGCCAATGTAAGCCTTAAGCTCACGCACATGGGGCTGGACGTGGATGAAGCGATGGCTTATGAGATTGCGTCCGGAGTGGTGCAACATGCAGCCAGCATCAAGAACTTTGTCCGTATTGATATGGAAGGCTCGCCTTATACGCAACGCACCCTTGATTTTGTTCATCGGCTGCACCGCCGGCCGGAAAATGCCGAACACGTGGGCGCGGTAATTCAGGCTTATTTGTTTCGCAGCGAAAAGGATGTTGAGAATTTATTGGCGGAACGCATCCGCATACGGCTATGCAAAGGGGCGTACAAGGAGTCGCCAGAGATTTCATTTGAGAAGAAAGCCGATACTGACGCGAACTATGTCAAGCTGATGAAGATGCTATTGAAGAGCGGCGTTTATCACGGTATCGCCACGCATGATGAAAACATGATCCGCGCTACTGTTGAGTTCGCGCAAAAAGAAAAGATCCCGGCTTCAGCCTTTGAGTTCCAGATGCTCTATGGCGTTCGTCGTGACTTGCAGCAAAAGCTGGTAAAAGACGGCTGGCGATGCAGGGTTTATATTCCGTTCGGAACCGAATGGTATCCCTACCTGATGCGGCGACTGGCCGAGCGGCCGGCGAACGCGATTTTTATTCTGAAGAATTTATTTCGATAGGTTTTTTTGGCCGCAGATTACGCAGATGAGCATGCTTTTATCCGCCACGATGCACCATCCTGAGCCGAGCACATCATACTTATTCGCCTCTGCGGGCTCATGATGCGAAGGCGAAGGATCGGCTCCGCTGCTCTTTAGGATCACCTTTTCTCACAATTTTCACACCAGCATGCCCGTCGAGATCCAGCCACGCTCGCTACTTAGATCGTCTTAGCTCCTTTACAGTAGCGGAGCAGTTCCCTCACCTCGCCCATCAATATTCAAGGGACTGTGCTTCTCTTTGGGCTGCGGCTCGGGATGGGCCATCGCGGGGTGAAGAATTCTTTTCACCTGGAGATCGTTCAGCAGGAAGGATTACTCTTCTTCTTCAGCTCCGCTAATGAATACTTCGTTCCCCGCCAGGTAATTGCGCCGTCACGCAATGCGATAAAAGCTGATTGCAACGTGGCAAAAGCAAAGACAATCGCCGCAATTGGACACGTAAGAAAAAGCCATACGGAGTTGTACATGTAGCGTCCTGTAAAAGCGTAAGCTGTGGCTATTACGGCTATGGCTGCGGCGAAAGGAACACGCGCCCATCCAGGGGCCAACACAAGCCCCAGGAATGGACAGACGCATAAAAAGAAAGTTACGGCGCAAACTGCCAGTACCAAAGACACCCGGAACTGAAGAAAAGCAAATAAATTCTTTTCCAGGTTTGCCACTACCCCGGCCGCGCCAACCGCCCAGCGCAGGCTCACCAGTTCAGGACCAAAGACCACATCCTGGCGCAAGCCGGCTTTCTTGATGGCTTCCCCCAGTTTGATATCGTCCACCACTTCCAGACGAAGCTTTTCATACGTGCCGATAGTGTCGTAGGCTGTGCGGCGGATAAGGTTGAATGCGCCAACACCCATGTGGTCGCGTGCCTTGGGATCGCGAACCTTCCACGGACGCATGGCGAAGCTGGACATGACCTGCGGAAAAGAGATCATCATGCGCTCGCCCCATGTTTTAAGGTGTGCCGTGGGAAACAGCACCAGATGGTCGGTCGCCGTCGAAGTGGCATAGTGCATGGCGCGACGAAGAGACTCAAGGTGAAAGACGCAGTCGGCGTCAGTAAATAAAAGCCAATCGCCACTTCCCTGCTGTGCTCCCAGCCACATGGCATGCACTTTGCCCAGCCAGCCGGAAGGGAGATCTTTCACATGCACCACGCACAGTTTGCCATGCACGGAAGGCTCGGCAGCAATGCGTTCCATGATCGCGCCGGTCTGGTCAGTGGAGCGGTCGTTCACGGCAACAATTTCATAGTGCGGATAGTCGAGTTGCAGCAGCGAGCGTAGGGCCGGCTCAATCTCTGCTTCTTCATTGCGGGCGGGCACAACAATGGTAAGAGTTGGGAGTAGAGCGTTTTGCGGAAGGGCCCACCGGGGCTGGGTGAGATCGGCAATTTCAGAGAAATGAAGCGCAAGCTGCACGGTGGGAACAAGCCAGATCAACACCAGCAGCAGTCCTGAAATCCAGTAAAACCAGATCATGCCTCTTGGACCTGTAAGCGCGGAGCGAACTTAGCGCCATAGAGCAGGATGATTCCGGAAATGCCTGCGGCGGCAAAAGCCACCCAGAAGGCAGTTTGCAGCGAACCGGTCTGGTCAGAGATTCTGCCGATCAGCATGGGAGAAAATGCGTCGCCCAACAGGTGAATTACGAAAACATTCACAGCCAGAGCGGTAGAACGGATATTGGCGCTCACGGAATTAACCAGCGCTGCATTCGTGGGCCCGGTGCCGACGAGAATAAAAAACACTGCTGCAAAAATTGCCGGGAACATGAATTTGCCGGAAACATAAATGGCCGCAACCATTAGCGGGACCGCAATCAGCATGGCAATGCCACTGAATGAATAATATGCGCCGAAATATTTCTTAAGCAGGCGGTCCCCGATATAGCCACCCAGCAGCGTAGCCACAATTCCGTTCACGATAGTGATTAAACCAAAGTCGATGTTGGCGGTCTTTAAGTCCATCCCGCGAATCCGCACCAGAAAGGTGGGAATCCAAACCTGCATTCCACCCACGGCAAAGGTGTACATGGCCATGCCAAAAGTTGCCGTGATAAATGCGCCGTTGCGCGTAAGAGAACGTAGTAACGTCGAAACATTGGCCGGAGCAGGCGGCTCGAGCTGGCCGCGCGGCGGCTCAGGCAGCATCCAAAGCAAGATCGCCAGAATAAAGCCGGGAACGCCGGCAGCCATGAACGGCGCGCGCCAGCCGAAGTGGTGCGCCACATATCCGCCAACAAAATATCCCAAGGCGCTTCCGACGGGCAATCCTAGAAAAAAAATGGACAGCATACGGCCACGCTTGAGCGGCGGGAAAGAGTCCGCGATCAATGTGGGCGCGATGGTGGCGTAGCTGGCTTCGCCGATGCCGACAATGGCGTGCCGGAAAAGTAACTGGTTGTAGTCATGCACAAACCAGGTAAGGAAAGTGAAGCCGCTCCAGATCAGGATGCCGACCACCACGATGTTCTTGCGCGGAAAGCGGTCACCTACCCAGCCAATAAGCGGTGCAGCGAACATATAAGTGAAAAAGAAAGCGCTGGTCAGCAGCCCGATTTTCGCATCGCTGACCAGGAATTCTTTTTTCACGTCGGACTGCACCGCAAAGAGCACGTTGCGGTCAATGTAATTCAGGATATTCAGTCCGGTGAGCACCGCCAACAAAAGGCGGGGATAGAGTTTTGGCGGCATGGGCTGGAGGGATTATACCGAGGAACCACCTCTACTTTTTCGGTCGTGGCCATCTGGCTTCCACGGTAGTCCCGATCCCGCCCCGGGGGCGAAATACGCCTTTCACCACAGCCCATTTGGGCTTTACCGCGCGTACCGTGTCTTCCAATACCTGGTTCACAATATTTTCCTGGAAGATGCCGAGATTGCGATAGTGCAGCAGGTATTCTTTGAACGACTTTAGCTCCAGGCAAAGTTTGCCGGGCATATAACGGACTTCCAGCGCGCCAAAGTCCGGCAGGCCGGTTTTTGGGCAAACAGAGGTAAATTCCGGCACATCAATGGCGATTTCATAAGCGGGGAACTGATTGGGCCAGGTATCAATTTCAGGGAACGCATGGTCCAGCCCGGATTTTGCGTGGTCGTCGGTATAGCCTGTACGATGTGACATCGGTCTCTATTGTAAATGGGTTTTCCGGCGTAACCGCAGGAGTGCGCCAATCATCTAAAATAGAACGATTCGGTAAACAGGGTGACAATGCTTCAGTCCATAGCGGGTGGGCGAACGGATTTCCGCGCCGCGGCGCTGGCTTGGATATACTTAAAAGTTTGATTGGGCCGAGCTTGTGTACCAACAAGAAATCTAAGCATGGCAAGACAAAATCGAAATAACGGGCGTAACAGCAGTCGAGTGTGGCTGGCGGTGGTCCTTGTAGTGGCTGCGGTGCTGCTTTTTACCGGCATCAACCGGCGGCATACCGTAACGCCCGTGCGGGCTGAAAAAGTGACGCGCCAGGAAATTGCGAGCGTGATCTCCACCAATGGAAAAATTGAGCCAATCAACAGTTTTGAGGCCCATGCTCCGGCTCCTGCCACGGTGAATAAGGTCCTGGTCTCGGAAGGCGATCACGTAAGGGCCGGTCAGATGCTCATACGATTGGATGACGCAGAGGCCCGCGCCCAGGCGGCGCGTGCCATGGCACAGTTGCGCTCCGCCGAGGCTGCTCTGAGCGGCATAAAAGCCGGTGGAACACAGGAAGAAGTATTGACGCTGCGCTCCGATCTGACCAAAGCGCAAGCGGAACGCGATGAAGCGCAGCGCAACCTTCAGGCAATACAAAAACTTCGGCAGAATGGCGCTGCATCGCCGGCGGAGGTGGATGCGGCGCAAGACCGGCTGAAGAAAGCTGATGCTGACGTTCAACTGCTGCAGTCCAAGTTGAACAGCCGGTTCTCGTCGCCCGAGGTGGCCAAGGTTCAGGCCTCGGCAGTGGAGGCACGGGCCGCTTATGCCGCGGCGGAAGAACTGCTACGCCATTCCAATGTGACTGCTCCCTTTGCCGGAACGGTATATCAGGTACCGGTAAAACCGGGGTCTTACGTGAACGGCGGAGACTTGCTGGTCCAGGTAGCGAACCTGGACAAAGTGAGGGTACGCGCCTTTGTGGACGAACCAGAGATTGGCCGGCTGGCAAAAGGCCAAAAGGTGGAAATCACGTGGGACGCGCTACCGGGCCGCTCCTGGGAAGGCACTCTTACTCGGGTGCCAACATCTGTAACCATGGTGGGAACGCGCACCGTTGGCGAAATAACTTCTGAGATCGACAACACGGACCGCAAGCTGCTGCCTAACGTAAATGTGAATGTGAGCATCATTTCCGCGCGGCACGAGAACGCCCTTACAGTTTCGAGGGAAGCGGTACACGATGTCGAGGGTAAACGCTACGTATACAAAATCGCCGACGATAAAATTGAATCACATGAAGTGCAAACCGGGCTTTCCAGCCTGACGCGCGTGGAAGTGGTGAAAGGGCTTCCGGAAGGAGCTCTGGTGGCGCTGGGCGCGATCAATGCGCAGCCATTGCACAATGGCATGGACGTGAAGGTGGTCGAGCGTTGAAGTCCCTTTGCCGGTTAGCGGTTTTGATGCTTTTTGCGATCTGCGCTGCTGCGGGCGTGGATACGGATCCAGCGGCGCTGCTTAAATCGGGAAGGGCTGCCGAAGCATTACAAGTGTTGAATACCTCCGTGGACCAGGATCCCAGCGATGCGCGGGCTTACAACCTGCTTTGCCGCGTTTATTTCCAGCTTGAAATGTGGGACAGCGCCGTTCGGATGGCGGAGAAGTCGATTGCGCTTGCTCCGGACAACAGCTCGTATCACCTATGGCTGGGGCGCGCCGTGGGCCGCAAAGCAGAAGAAGCCAATCCGTTCACAGCTTTTGGCCTGGCCCGCAGGGTGCGCGCTGAATTTGAGCGCGCCGTAGCGCTGGATGCAGGGAACCTGCCCGCACGCTCTGACCTCAGCGAGTTCTATCTTGAAGCTCCAGGGTTTCTGGGCGGCGATAAGACCAAAGCAAAACAACAGGCGGACTATGTGGCAAAGCACGATCTCGCTCTGGCCACATATATGTATGCCCGCGTGGAAGAGAAACTGGGTAACAGCGGCGCAGAAGCAGCCTATAAGAAAGCGATTGCGGTCAGCAGCAACCCAGGCCGCTACTGGGTAGAGCTGGCGCATTTTTACCGGCGTACAGGACGGTTCCCTGAAATGGAAGCCGCAATTAACCAATCGCTGGCCACGGCGCGTCCGGGAGAGGTGACGGAATTTGATTCAGCCGCTCTCCTGCTGAATGCCGGCCGCAACTTTGCCGGCGCAGCGCAAATGCTGCGCCACTACATTTCCCAGAATGATGCCTCAGAAGATGGTCCCGTCTTCAAGGCACATTATCTGCTGGGAATCCTTCTGGAAAAGCAGGGACAGAAAAAGGAAGCGGCAACAGAGTTCATGGCTGCTTCCAACCTGGCCCCGCAATACAAGCCGGCGCGGGATGCGCTGACGCACGTTTCCCGATAGAATCACGTCTTTCTAGCCATTCATTCTCATCGCGCAGGTGAACAAATGAAACTGCAGGTCCGTGTCATCTTGGTTGCAGCCTGGATCGTGGCGCTTCCATTCATTTTGCTCGCACAAGACACCACTTCAGAAAGCGATAAGCCACTCGCTTTCCGAACCGCCATTGAATTGGCGCTTAAAAACAGCGCCACCACAGGCTTGGCCCAGGCTGACCTGCAACGCGCGCGGGCAACGGTATCACAGGCCCATGATGTATTTTTGCCGCAGATGGTGCTGGGCTCCGGGCTCGGCGCATCGTACGGCTTCCCACTCAGCCTTGAAGGCGCCGCGCCTTCAATCTTTAACGTGAATTTCCAGGGCGCACTCATCAATATGGCGCAGCGCAATTACGTGAAGGCCGCCAAGAGCGATGTGGCCGTTACAACGGCACAGAATGCCGATCGACACAATGACGTAATCATGGAGACGGCACTGGATTACGTGCAGCTTGATTTACTGGAGTCATCGCTCACCATTCAGAAGGAGCAGCAACAGTCGGCACAGAAATTTCAGGATATCGTTACTCAGCGCATACAAGCCGGACTGGATAGTCAGGTTGAAGCCACCCGGGCCAAACTGGCTGGAGCGCGAACCCGGCTTGATATCGCGCAGGCACAGGCCGCTGCCGACCAATTACGGCTGAGGCTATCTCAATTGACTGGGCTGCCAGTCGCATCTATCCGTACATCTACTGAAAGCATTCCGGAAATGCCCGACGTGGCACAGGACCAGGACTTGCCCGCCGAAGCAGTAAAAAATAACCCCGCGGTAAAAATGGCGGACGCGGCGGTGCAGGCAAAACAATTCCGTGCGGAAGCGGAGCGCAAGCAGTTGTATCCGGCGGTGGATTTTGTGGGACAGTATGCCGTGCTGGCGCGCTTCAACAATTACGACCAGTTCTTTCAAAAGTTTCAACGTCACAATGTGACCGCCGGAGTGGCCATTCGCTTCCCTTTTTTTAATCCTGTGCAACGTGCTACTGCTGAAGCGGCCAAAGCCGATGCCGCCAAATCACGCAAGGAAGCACAAGGCGTAAAGGAACAAGTGAGCACGGAGACGCTTAAGCTGCAACGGTCAGTAGAGCAACTGGCTGCAGCGCGTGAAGTGGCGCAACTCGAGCACCAACTGGCTGAGGCTGATATTGAATCCGCGCATGCAAAAATAGAAAGCGGTGCAGCCAGCATAAAAGATGAAGAAAATGCGCGTGTGGCCGAACACGAGCGCTACACCGCATATCTCAACTCCAGCTTTGAATTAGACCGGGCACAGATCCAGCTCATGCGGCAGATCGGAGAACTGGAAGGTTGGGCCCTGGGACCGTTAAGAAAGTAAGCAGAGGGCCCAATTATTCACTGTGCGTTTTTACTTCGACTGGCTCGCCTGCTAACGAGGCTCCAGCTTCGAGGGCAAGAAAACGGATTTCCCCTCCGGGCGTTTATTAAGTTTCTTATCTGACTGCATGCGGCTGTAACCGGGGTGCACTCCAGGCGTGAGTCCCTGTTCGTCAGCGATTCTTTGCAGAAACTCCGCAAGCTTTTCCCGCTCGTCACTGCTCAGTGCGGCGCAAAGCGCATCCTGATGGTCGCGCGCAATACGGCCGATCTCGCCAAGCGATTCTCTTCCCCGGTTGGTCAGAAATAAAGCGTGCTGGCGCCGATCCTCGGCGTTTTGCTTCCGTTCGACAAGGCCGCGGTTTTCCATTTCATCGAGTATTGCGACCAGGCGACTGGGATGGATTTTCAATTTGGTTGAAAGCTCCTGTTGGCTCATGCCACTGTTTCCACCGAGCAAACGGAGAATTCCAGCATCCGGCGGCGTCAACTTCAGGACCGACAGTCGCTCTCCGAACTTTGTAGCGGCGTGGGTGCCGATCTGGGCCAACAGGAACGCAGGCTGGGAATACCGGTTTTTAGCGTTTTCCATGGTTTAGAAATTATTATTGCACAAATAAATCATTTATATTATAAATGATTTTATCATGAAACTATCTACGCAGTCGCACACACACGCTGGACCTTCTCTACTGGCATTGGCAATCGTGCATACACTTTTTTTCGCAGCGAACCTCATTGCAGGAGCCCTGCTACGACACGGCGCAATTTTTGTGAATCCATACGGACCTGCCGAATCCGCCCGGCAGTTCTTTGCCGGGAATCCTGAAGCTCTTCGCGTAGCAGCGTTTTTCTTTTTCTCATCATCGATACCGTTGGGAATTTATACGGCAACGGTGGTCAGCCGGCTGCGGTTTCTCGGCGTTCGCGCGGCCGGAAGCGATATAGCGACGTATGGCGGCTATGCTGCGTCGGCTGCAATCGCCTTCTCCGGTTTGAGCACCTGGATTCTTTCCGTTACGGAAGTGGCCGCTTCGTTACCGGTGACCAGAATGTTGCACTTTTTCAGCTTCCTGTGTGGCGGAACTGCCTTCGCGGTTGGCTTTGGATTGCTGGCGGCAGGAGTATCAGTAACAAGTCTCTTCCTGCGGCTGCTTCCCCGATGGCTGGTGTGGTTTGGACTATTCATAGCCCTGGCCGGGGAGCTCTCCACTTTGGGCCTGGTCCTATACCAGGCGACGATGACCATCCCGATTGTTCGTTTCGGGGGCTTCGTATGGCTTATAGCGGTGGGAGCACTTCTGCCAAACAGTATCGCCAAGAATTCAGCTCCGAACAGCCCTGGAGGGGAGGCTGGCTCCTGAATCGGGGAAGAAAGACCTAAGAGGAAACAATCATTTTCCGGAAGTAACAAACCGTAAGCAGAAAAAAGCAACCAGAGAAGGTGCTTCGCCGTGGTAACTTATTTTCCAGAGTTGCTGGAGAGAAATTATGCGTTACGCCGCTATTGCACTACTACTGGCTTGCACGTTCGTTCCTTTGCGAGGACAAGACAAGTTAGAGGAGCCGAAGGACGAAAAGGCGCAGAAAACCTATAACGAAGGCCTTGACCATCTGAAGCAGCACAAAGTCGCAGAGGCGCTGGACAACTTCAAAAAGGCCGACAAGCAGGACGGCGGGCATTGCCTGGGATGCCAGCGGAAACTGTTGAAGTATGGGAGCGAGCTGGGCGAATGGAAAGTCGCGGAGAATGCCGCCGAAGAAATGGTGGCGCAAGCAGAAGGCAATAATGCCGCCATAGCCCACTATCAATTTGGCTTGCTCATGATGAATGAGGCATTGATCAGGCGCAAAGACGATTTCTTCAGCCGGGCCCACGACGAGATGACCAAAGCGCTTGCGATAAACGCAAACTTTCCCAGCGCCGTTTACGCCGATGGTCGCGCGCTGGCGCATATGAAACAGGATGATGCTGCAAAAATCCAATTCGAACGCTTTGTCAAAATGAGGCCGGAGGGCGATCTGGACCGGCAACGCGCGTTGCGTTACATCAGCCAGCCGGAGTTGGCGCGAGCCAAGATGTCGCCCCCATTTGTGGTAACTACGCTGGATGGCAAGCGCGTCTCCATGGACGATTTGAAGGGCAAGGTAGTGCTGCTGGATTTCTGGGCGACGTGGTGCGGGCCATGCCGCGAGGCGCTGCCGCATATGCAGTCAATCGCGAAGAAGTTTGACGGGCAGCCACTGGTAGTGTTGAGCGTGAGCCTGGATAACGACGAGCAGAAGTGGAAAGACTATATCGAGAAAAACAAGATGACCTGGCTGCAGTATCGCGATGGAGGATTTGAGGGAAGCGTCGCGCGCATGTTTGCCGTGAATGCCATTCCTCATACTTTCACTATTGACGCTGACGGTGTGCTACAGGACGAGCGGATAGGCGACGCATCGATTGAAGGCAAGCTCAAAAAATTAGTGGCACGCGCAAAAGAACTGCAGGCTACAGAGAAGCAGCCGGCGGAGCAACAGGCAGGCACTGAGGCAAAACCATAAAGGACCGCGATCAACGGGATTTTTTGGCCATCGCGCGGGTGCGCCTGTACTTGAGCGAAACCAGTCCCTGCGAAAAACTTTTGTTTTCCATGAGCTTAAAACTCAGTTGAGGAAAGCCGCTGGGAAAGAGCGGCAAGCCTTCGCCCAGCAGCACTGGCACTACGCCGAGATGTAGTTCATCAACCAGATCGGCTTGAAGGAAATCGCGGGCTATCTCTCCGCCGCCCATCAGCCAGATGTCTTTACCTCTATGCCGACGAATCTCATCCACCAGTAAAGCGGGTGAGCTATTCACAAAAATCTTGCCCTCACGCTCACCCGGCGGAAGCGTGCGCGAGAAAACATAGGTCTTGAGCTTTGGTCCGAAACCGCCTTCACCTACGGCTTTGGAAACATCATAGGTCTTGCGGCCCATAATCCCGGTATCAATCGACGTGAAAAAATCCGCCATAGAAAAATCTTTCGGCATAAAAAGAAAGTCAAACGACCCATCGCGGCGCGCTATGTAGCCGTCAATGCTGATGCCGAGAGCTAAAACGATTTTGCGCATGGGTGAAGATTGTAAATCTCCTTATACAGCATTCATGGTAATTAGAAGGGCTTTACCGCAGAACTGGCGGGACTGTATCAGCAGCAGTTCCGGCGTGCAGCTCTGCTATCCCAGCATGATGCTGCAACTCGCAGTTAGAGGGCAGCATCTCTTCTTTTGAAAGCTATCAGGAAGGCTACTTATGAAACGGACCATGTTTTTTGCAACTCTGCTTGCGCTGCTGACAGCGGGCAGCGCCAACGCACAACAGCATTTGCCCTCGGGCACTGAAATTAAAGTCAGAACAGACACCGCCATTCCGGCGAAACCAGCGGCAGACAGCCGCTATAGCGCAAGCGTAAGTGAAGACGTGAAAGACAGCTCCGGCAACGTGCTGATTCCGCGCGGGGCGCGCGCCCGGTTGATCGCGGTCCCATCCAATGATGGGAAAGACACCAACCTTGATCTGCGTTCCGTCACCGTAAACGGCACGCCATATCTGATTCAAGCCGCAGGCTCCGGCAGCAGCACTCCGGGCGGACTGGGAGCGAACAAGCGCACTGGCATGTACGTTGGCGGCGGCGCGGCAGTAGGCGCATTGCTGGGCGCACTGATGGGCGGCGGGAAAGGCGCAGCCATTGGAGCAGTCCTGGGCGGCGGCGCTGGCGCAGGCACTCAGGTCCTCACCGGCAAAAAACAGGACCTTCCCGCAGAAACCCAGCTCAGCTATAAGCTGGCAACCGACGCACAAATGACGCCCATGCAGACAAGACGTCGCCAGAACTCAGGGACCTCAAACCCACAGAAGTAACGATAACCGAGTTTGACAAGACCCGTCGCGGGAAGCGGCGGGTTTTGTTTTGGGGAGTCAACTCCACGAACTGCTGCGTATCAGACACCGGCTTTAGCCATGCCGGCAAGACGCCACAAGAGAAATCTTCCTTGCGCCGCAAGACCGCCCTGAGCGAGCAATTCGATTTGAATGGGCTTGCGCGCAAGGAAGCAAAGTCCCACAAATTTTGCTTGCCAGCAGCTCTGTTTACCCTGCCCACCTGCCCTGTTACACCTGCATCTAAAAATCAGGAGCAATTAACAACGACAACACTTGAGGGAGTGCAGAATGTCTCGCACGCCCGGGAGGATGGGAACGAATGAAGATTCATAAGGGTACCCGTATTCTAAGTTCAATGCTGCTGATGGGCGCTCTGGCCGCGCCGCTGTCTCTGATGGCGCAGGACCGTGACGACCACAAAGACCGCGACGACCAAGCCAAAAACCAGCGCGTTTATGACCGCGCTCACAAGGACTATCACAACTGGAACAGCGACGAAGACCGCAGATACCGGGAGTGGTACACCTCTACATACAATGGACGGGATTATCGCGACTATAACAAACTAAACCGCAAAGACCAGACCGCGTACTGGAACTGGCGTCATCAGCACGGCGACGGCGATCACGACCGCGACGATCACCACGATCATCCATAGACCAGATCGTTTTCATGCAGAAAAAAGCCCAGAGCAATCTGGGCTTTTTATTTATTCCGGTGTGCGATTACGAGCGCTGATGAAGTGAATAGGCCCTTGAGAAAACTAGACCACAAAACCCCTTGATTGCGGCAGCCATGGAACCAAATTCCCAAGCCCCTCCGTGTTCCTCTGTGCCCTCCGTGGTAAAGTTTTACTTTGTCCCAGAACTCAACGCCGGCGCGGGATACTGCGGCAATTTTTCCCGGGTGCGGTTCGCTCTCTGGATATCCAGTTCGCCGAACAAAATGGATGGCGCAATAATGGCGCTGGGCAGCGGCTCAGCGCGGTTATAAACGTAGTTGTCGGTCCCGGTGGCGACAATGTCACTGCGCAACGCGCGTGTATCCAGCTGTTTAAAGACTGCGCCACGCACCAGCTCCATGTGGCCGTCGTTCACGTAAACGCGCCACAGCAGGCGCGGCGAGAGCTGCGGGCCGGTGGTCTCCACGTAATAACCGTAAGGGCGGCCCTGGTCCTTGCACATCTGGACCAGCTTCTTCTTCAGTTCGTCAAAAGAAACGCTGTTGGCTGCCTTAAAAATCAGGTTGGAAATCTGCGGGCGTGGCGCTCCGGCCAGCGGTGTCCGTCCATGGCCGTTGGAGTGCGGAAAATCGCGGATCGGTTCGCGACCCAGCAGATAATTCGTCAGCATGCCCTTGTCGATGACCGTGACCTTCTGCGCTTCTACGCCTTCATCGTCTACGTCATAGCTTCCGGCCAGGGTCTGGTGGTCAATTTCTTTCGTTTTTGGATCATCCACCACGGTAAATGTTTCAGGCAGCACGCGGGCTTTGTAATAAGAAGCAAATTCGCCGTTGGTGCGTGCCGGATTCCCCAGATCAGGGCGGACCCCCATAATGTTCGGAACAATCAGCCGCTCCAGCACGGACGTTGCAGCGTCCGCGGAGAAGAGCACGGGCCCCCGATAATCGTCTTCCACCAGCGGGGCCTTCTTGAGCGCATCAAAACTGCCAATGAGTTGTTTGGCTTCTTTCTCAATCTCGTCCTGCTTAGGAAGCTCATCGGGTTTGGTCACAACCCAGCCATGGCTGCGTTCCAGGTGCATGCCGTCGTCCGCCTGGTCAGAGCCGGAAAATAAAATGGTGAAAATGGTCTTGCCATTGCGCGATACAGTACCTTCGGTGTTCACAAAATAGCGGTTCAGCACACGGAAGTTCAGCATGGCGCTGCTTGTCTCAAGGCTGGGATCTGTGCGGAACAGGTCAGAAGTCGTCCTTAGCGTTTGCTTCCATTTGTCCAGGTCAACGTCAAGCTTGGCCAGGTCGCGCACGGATTGGGCCGGCTTTTCCTCTGAAAAATCCGCCAAGTCGCTTTCCGTCTGCACGTTCTTGAGCGCCGCTTCTTTTTCGGTAAAGCCGCCCAGTGCCGCTTTGTATGCCTTGTCCGTGGCCAGCCAGAGCTGGCGGCGCAACGCCATTTCATCATTATCGATTGGCAGCACATCCACTGCGCCAGTGCCTTCGCCAAAATAGCTGTCCTGCTTATAGTCGCCAATGCGGACTACCACGCGCACCAGCCGGCCGTCATTCACCTGGTCAGTCCGCAGCGCGCCTAAAGTCGCGTCGGCAACATTGTCCTGAATTTCCGTCACCTGGTACTCGATGTAATAAGGCCGTTGCATTTTGCCAAGCTGCAGGTTTTCCTGTGACCGCTTAAGCTCGGCGAGCATGGCCTTCAACACCGCGTCGCCATGGTCATTCGATGAAACCGAAGAAGCAACCGGAGCGGAGGCTGTGTCGCCGGCCAGCGCCGCAGCCGCCGAGACGATTAGAAGAAGAGCAGTTGAAATGAGTCGTCGCATTTAGCGGGCCTCCGGCTTGGCGTTGGATTGTTGGTCTGCCATCTGGGCCTTCTCAACACCCGGCGGCGGCAACACCGGCGGACGCTCATGTCCCTGCGCGACCTTCTGCACTTCAATTTCAGAAAACAGCATGGCCGGGGCGGCCGCAGCCACCGGGATGGAGCCGGATTCCGCGCCGCATTCTCCGTTGAAGATATCCACTTTTTGCCCGGTCAGGACAATCCTGTTCAACGCGTTCAGCGGCGTTCCAATAATGTCCACGCCCCGCACCAGTTCATCGGGACGCCCATCAGGATAGACCTTCCAAACCATCAGCGGCATCACTTGAAATGCCTGCGGCATATCGCGCATGGTCAGCGTAAATCCGCCGGCGATATCTTCAAAGTAAAGTCCGAAAGGCTTCTTTTGTTTCTTGATCTCGTTGATCAACTCCTGGCGAAGCTGCGCGTCTGGCACTGTTTTGCTTGAGCGCACAATTAAGTTTCCCTGGCGTCCCACTGGCATCAGCCCCGCCTGTGCGCGCCCGTGGCCGTTGGACTGCATAAAGCCCTTGACCGGCATGCGTGACATTAAAAACTGCTTCAGGATGCCGTTGGAAATCAGCTCCACCTTGCGACTCTTTTCGCCTTCTTCGTCATAGCTGTAATTGCCGCTCAGTTCTACGCCTTCCAGGCTGGAGAGTGTCGGATCGTCCTCTACGCTAAGGAACTTGGGCAGCACCGGCTGGCCTATCATCTTGGTAAACGTCTGGCCTTCATTTTCTCCACGCTGCCGCTGACCTTCCAGCCGATGGCCGACCACCTCATGAAAAAACACCGCTGCCGCTCGCCCGGAAAGCAACGCAGGCCCGTTGAATGGTTCAACC
Organism: Candidatus Angelobacter sp.; assembly: GCA_036488825.1. Classification (GTDB taxonomy): domain Bacteria; phylum Acidobacteriota; class Terriglobia; order Terriglobales; family Acidobacteriaceae; genus Angelobacter. Next base: position 161,718 of record DASXGZ010000034.1, on the reverse strand, counting down.
ACCGGGGCCTTCTTAAGCTTTTGCAGGTCTTGCGCGATCTTATCGATCTTGGCTTTGATCACCTGCTCTGAAGACAGCTTGTCAAAAGTGGAGGCATCAAAAGTCTCTGACCGCGCCAGCTCCATGCCATCAACAGATCGCGTGCTGCCCAGAGCCAGGACGCGGATCAGCGGCCGTGAATCCACCAGCCGCGAGCCTTCACTCGATACGAAATAGCGCGTGTTGTCCTGCACCATTAGCACGACCATGGAATTTTCAATGTCCGGATAGCTCTTAAAGATCGCGGAGAGCCGGCGGACCCGGTCTTCCCATTCGTGCTGCTCAAATTTCGGCGGCACGCTTTCCTTACCGATGAACACTTGCGGCTTCTCCGTGGAGAAGTCTGGCGAAGAATCTTCTTCTTCCGCGCGGACCTTGGTATTGGTCTTTACCTCAAGAAATCCCTGCGCGGCTTTCTTGTACATGCGGTCGGTGTTGATCCACAGCACGCGCGCTATCGCATCGGAGCGGTCTTCCAGCGGAAGCGATGCGGTTGTTACGGCATTAAACCGGTTCTCGCCGTGCGTGTTGTCCAGGTCGCGGCTACCCACCCGGACGGAGACATCCACCGAGCGATCATGCCGCTTGATGTTGGCCATCAACGCGCCATTGCTGGCCATAATGACGGAGTTGAACTCCTCATTCCCGGCATAGCTGATGAAATACGGTGCAGGATCGGCCTTGCTCAGCGAGTTCATGGCGCGGTCTAGCTCCTGTTGCAATGTGCGCAACAAAACCGGATCGGTCGCTCCGGCCGTTGCGCTTTGCCCCAGAAGGGCAGGCACGGCAGACAAAACTAGGATAAGACAGAGAAAATATGACTTCAGAAATGACATGGCTAACAAAGAGTGTACCTCAAGCTTTAGACACCAGAAATGTTACGTTAGACTTCCGTAGTCTCGAGCGAAAGCGAGAGATCCCTATAATTAAGAACTGTATAGGTTTCAGCCGGTCCGGTTAATACGCTAAAACGCTTACCCATCGGATATTCTGCGACCCTAAAGGATTAGGTAGGAAAAGGGTTCCCTCGCAAAGCTCGGGATTACAAACTAATCTCATTCTCCAGCGCTTTTCGCCGCCGGCTTCCACCGCAACACCGGCTTTCTCGCCGCTCCGGTTTCGTCCAGCCGTTTCACCCGCGTGGTATGGGGTGCATTCTTTACCAGTTCAGGATCTTCTTCCGCTTCGCGGGCAATCGCTTTCATCGCGTCCACCAGCAAGTCCAGTTCTTCCACTGACTCGCTTTCCGTGGGCTCAATCATAATCGCGCCATGGACCACCAGCGGGAATGACACTGTGTAAGGATGAAAACCGTAATCGATCAGCCGCTTGGCGATGTCGCCAGTTTTCACGCCCTTCTGCTCTTGAATGCTGTCGCTGAAAACCACCTCGTGCATCGACGGACTTTGATATGGCAGGTGATAGTCGCCTTCAAGTTTTTTGCGGATGTAGTTCGCATTCAGCACCGCATCTTCCGTCGTCTGCCGAAGGCCATCAGGCCCGTTGGCCAGCGTATAGGCTAGGGCGCGAACATGCATACCAAAGTTTCCGTAAAACATGCGTACGCGTCCCACTGACTTCGGGCGATCATAGTCAAACGCCAGCGTTCCATCTGCCCGCTCCACAATCACCGGCTTGGGCAAAAACGGCTCAAGAATTTTTTTGCATGCCACCGGCCCCGACCCCGGCCCGCCTCCGCCATGCGGCGTTGAAAAAGTTTTGTGCAGGTTCAGGTGCATCACGTCCACGCCAAAATCGCCCGGACGCGTCTTTCCGACCAGCGCATTCATGTTCGCGCCATCCATGTAAAGCAGCCCGCCTTTTTCATGCAGGATGTCCGCAATCTTATGGATCTCCTGTTCGAAAATCCCCAGTGTGTTGGGATTTGTCAGCATCAGCCCCGCGACATTTTCATTCATCTGCGCCGCCAGCGCGCTCACGTCCACCATGCCGCGTGAGTTCGACTTCAAATTTTCCACCGCGTAACCGCAGATAGCCGCCGTTGCCGGGTTCGTGCCATGCGCGGAATCGGGAATCAATATCTTCTTGCGCGGGTTCCCTTTCGATTGCAAATAGGCATGCATCAACAAAATGCCGGTCATTTCGCCATGAGCGCCTGCCGCAGGTTGCAGCGTGATCGCGTCCATGCCGGTGATGTCCAGCAGGCATTCGGAAAGTATCTTCATCACGCGCATCGCGCCCTGCGAAACTTCCGCAGGCTGATACGGATGCGCATTGGCCAGCCCGGGAAACCGCGCCACCACTTCATTCACGCGCGCGTTGTATTTCATGGTGCACGACCCCAGTGGATACATGCCCAGATCAATTGCGTAATTCCACGTTGAAAGCCGGGTAAAGTGCCGGATGATCTCCATCTCGCTCACCTCGGGCATATTGCCGAGGTTAGCCCGCGACGTGGCGCCGAGCGCTTTCTTGTAATCAACCTCTGGAACATCCAGTGGAGCCAGTCGGTAAGCTTTCTTCCCCGGCGACGAACGCTCAAAAATCAGCCCTTCATTCTGATTAACGTGGCGCGTGGCCTTCTTGATGTCTTTATCGCTCATTGGCCCACCGCCTTCACTGCTGCGTCAATCTGTTCTTTGCTGTTTAACTCGGTGCAACACCACAAAGATGCATTCCCAAGCTCCGGATAATGCCAGCGCAGCGGGAAGCCGCCAATCATCTTCTTTTCCAGCAGCCGTTGGTTAATCGCCTGCGGATCGTCTTTTGTCTGTACAACAAATTCGTTGAAACGCGGTGCGCCCGCAAATAGCACTTTGCCCTTTTTGGCGAACTCACCGGAAGCGTATGTCGCCTTGGCCAGATTTTGTCCGGCAAGTTCTTTCAGCCCCTCACGGCCATAGATTGTCAGATAGATTGTCGCCATGGTCGCGATCAGCGCCTGATTGGTGCAGATGTTCGAAGTCGCCTTCTCGCGGCGAATATGCTGCTCGCGCGTGGAAAGCGTCAGTACAAATCCTCGCTTACCGTCTTTATCTTTGGTCTCGCCCACTAACCGGCCCGGTATTTGCCGAACGAATTTTTCTTTCGTCGCCATCACCCCGGCGTATGGGCCGCCATAACCCAGCGGAACTCCGAATGACTGCGTCTCCATCGAAACAATATCCGCCTCCACCGGCGGCTTCACAATTCCCAATGACAAAGCTTCCGCAATCGACACCACCAGCAGCGCGCCTTTTCTGTGTACCAGGTCAGCTACCACGGCCACATCCTCAATTGTGCCAAAGAAGTTCGGCGACTGGATCAGCACGCATGCTGTATCGGATGTAATCTTCTTTTCCAGATCGGCCATATCCACGCGGCCATTTCCCAGATAGCCGCATTCAGTAATCGGTAAACCCTGGTGCTGCGTGTAGGTGTGCATCACTTCGCGGTATTCCGGATGCACGCTCCGCGCCACCACGGCGGCTTTTCTTCCTGTAAGGCGGACAGCCATCAGCATGGCTTCTGCCGCGCCGGTTGAGCCGTCATACATGGAAGCATTCGCCACTTCCATTCCAGTGAGTTCGCAAACCATGGTCTGGAATTCAAAGATGGCCTGCAACGTCCCCTGCGCGATCTCAGCCTGATACGGCGTATAAGAAGTCAAAAACTCGCCACGCGAAACCATGGCATCAATCACCACAGGACGATAGTGATGGTAAGCGCCCGCGCCCAGAAACAGCGCGTAGCCGGCGGCATTCGCGTCCGCGCGGCTATGAAAATAGTCAATAATCTCTGACTCTGCCATCTGCCGCGGCACTTTCAGGTCGCGGTTCAGCCGGTATTCCGCCGGGATCGGCGCGAACAGATCATCAATGGACTTGCATCCGATCTCGCGCATCATCTGCGCGCGATCAGCGGGAGATTTTGGTAAATAGCGCATGTTTTTTTCTGAAATCCCGAACCCGCGTATTTTGCGGTTTTCTGAAATCCCGAAACGCGCGGTTTTTGCGCCTGAGGGATCACTACGTTCTTCTATACTCTTTCGTTCTATTCAGTTCGTTACCCAAAGCTCCGTGGCAGCCATAGGTTCCCTCGCTGCGCTCGGGATTTCGGAGAAGACCTATTTCTCTTCCGCAACGTACTTCTCGTAATCCTCGGCCGACATCAGCGCGTCCGCCTGCTTCGGGTCTTTCAGTTCCAGCTTAATCATCCAGGCAGCATGGGCATCTTTGTTCACGTCTTCTGGCGCGTGATTCAAGCCCTCATTGATCTCAACCACTTTGCCGGACGCAGGCGCATAAAGTTCTGAAACGGCCTTTACTGATTCCACTGTCCCAAAGCTCTTGCCCGCTTCCACCTGCGCGCCGACCTTGGGCAACTCGACAAATACAATATCGCCCAGTGATTCCTGTGCGTGGTCCGTGATTCCAACCGTGGCAGTATTGCCCTTCACATGGATCCATTCATGCTCTCGCGTGTACCTGTAATCTTTCGGATATGCCATTGGCTTTAGTCCTGTCCTTGGAAGCTGAGATTTTGCGGCTATGATTTTTTTGGCCGCTTGTAAAACGGGGTTGGAACAACCTTGCTCTTGATCTTCTGGCCGCGAATCTCCACAAAAACTTCATGTCCAATTTCAGAGTGCGACGGCGGCACGTAAGCCAGGGCAATATTTTTCTTCAAAAAAGGCGCAGGCGACCCGCTGGTGACGTAACCAATTTCACTCCCTGCTGCGTCAAAAATCTTGTAGCCATCGCGCGGGATGCCGCGATCCACCGCTTCCAGCCCCACCAGAATGCGCTTTAGTCCCTCAGCTTTGGCCTTTTCCAGTGCTGCCTTGCCAATAAAATCGGCCTTCTCCATTTTGCAGTAACGATCCAGCGCGGCTTCCCACACGTTGATGGTGTCTGAGATTTCGTGGCCGTAAAGTGCCATCTTCCCTTCCAGCCGTAGTGTATTGCGCGCGCCCAACCCGCAGGGGACAATGCCGAACTCTTTGCCCGCTTCCGTTACCTCATTCCAAACGCGTTCGCTGGTGGGAACGTCAGAGGGAACATAAATTTCAAAGCCATCTTCCGCCGTATATCCAGTCCGGGCAATCAGCGTATTCATCAGATTGCAGACTGTACCATGCTTAAACCAGTAATTCTTGATCTGTGAAAGATCAACATTGGTCAGCTTTTGCAGAGTTGCTTGCGCCTTTGGTCCCTGAATGGCGATTTGCGTGTAATAGTCGCCTACATCGTCCGCGTGGCAGCGGAACCGGCCCACATTCTTGCGCACCCAGCTATGGTCTTTCTCCCGCGTACCGGCATTGATCACCAGCAGATAATCGTTCTGCCCCATCTTATGGGCGATCACATCATCCACGAACGTTCCTTCTGGATACAGCAACGCCGAATAGTGCGCCTGGCCTTCCTGGAGCCTTGAGGCGTCATTCATGCTGATCCACTGCACGGCATCCAGGGCCTGCGGCCCCCGGATCAGGATGTCACCCATGTGTGAAACATCGAACATGCCCACGCCGGTGCGCACAGCCAGATGTTCTTTCACCAACCCGCCGCTGGAAGGATATTCCACCGGCATGTCCCACCCGCCAAAATCCACCATTTTGGCGCCGAGTTGGCGGTGCAGCGCGTTAAGCGCAGTCTTCCTGAGTGTCTGGCCTTCTGCGGTAGAGGACAAATGTTTCCCTTTCAAAATCTTTGGATATGGTTATAGAGGCCGTCAAGGGGCCAGGGCGAACTCCCAAGGTTAACACCCGATTTTTACAGGGTCAATGAACCCCTGCTCATTTCCCGTTGAGGGAAAATTTTCAGAGGGCTATCGCTGGGCCATCGACCATTGACCCGTTGCCGAAGCCGCTAAATCGCGCTAATCTGCCGCCATGGCCAAAGAGTTCATGTGCATGATCTGCGATCACCCGGAGAGAAGCTGCTCCTGTAACAAGTATTGCGGCCTCTGCCAAAGCCTGTATGAGGTCCGTCTGTGTGAGGACGGTATTTATTATTGCCGTCCCTGCCGGGAAGCCTGCGACCTGCAAGCCCAGGTCGGAGGCAAGAGTTCCAGTTGGTAATCTGTTAATTTGGTAATTTAGTAATTGAGCAGCGTGGCAGCTCCATGGCGATTCAATTACCCAATTACCAAATTACTCAATTACCAAATAGCTCCCCACGTCTCCGTGGTGAAATTCCGCAATACTATACCGCTCTTCTCGCCTGCTATGGCCCGCAAAACTGGTGGCCGGCGCAGTCTCGCTTTGAAGTCATCGTCGGCGCTTATCTCACCCAGAACACCAACTGGACTAACGTGGAAAAAGCCATCCGCAACCTGCGCCGCGCACGCCAGCTCAGTATACGGGCCATGCGCGATGTGCCGTTGATTGAATTGGAAACGCTGGTGCGGCCTTCCGGCTACTTTCGTCAGAAAGCGAGGAACCTGAAGACCTTTATCGCTTTCCTTGACCAGCAATATTCCGGATCTCTGGACCGGATGTTTGCGCAGCCTACAGAAAAGCTTCGTTGTGAGTTGCTGGCCCTGAACGGCGTCGGCCCGGAAACCGCCGACTCCATCCTGCTTTATGCCGGCAATCATCCTGTCTTTGTGGTGGACGCTTACACCCGCCGCGTGTTTCTGCGCCACGGCATCATCACGGAAAAAACCGGCTATGAAGAAATTCGCTCATGGATCGAGGGCGCCCTCAGCAATGCTGAAACCAAGTCTCTCGTGGTTCCATGCCATGTTCCCGATCCTCGCCATAATGTCTCACGTATGAGCCGTGCGGCCCGCAGCGCGCTGGCGCAGCATTACAACGAATTTCATGCGCTGATTGTCAGGGTTGGGAACAGCTACTGCCGCGCTACGCCAAATTGTGAAGGTTGCCCTCTGCAACAATTTTTAAAATCTCACTAGCGGTGCAACGGCCCAAGAGGCTCCAGAATCCTATTAGCAGGCAACGAAACGCCTTACAACAGCTTTGAGGGGGTATACAACATGCTTTTGCTAATCGGTATCGTTCTTTTCGTGCTTTGGATTCTGGGGTTCACGGCTTTCCACGTCGCCGGCGGGCTGATTCACCTTCTTCTGGTATTTGCCGTGATCTCGATCATCTGGCATCTCGTGGCGGGAAGACGCGCAACTGTCTGATTTTTGGGAATTAGTTCATTTCAGAGTTGCTCAGTTTCAATATCTGGCCCGGTACTCGGGCCAGTTTGATTTAGCAAGACATTTGATTAGCGAACTTGATTTAACGGAAAAAATCTGGGTTCAATTTTCGTTCGATGAAAGGCCCATAGGGGTTCACCCCGGCCACATGTCCAACGCCGTCTTGCTGAGGATCTGTTCTTTCACCGGTTCCGGCAAGGTGAGCGCCTGAAATTGGTCAAGGTTCTGCTTTATGTCGGGAATGCCGGGGCTTGGCCAGTCCGTCCCAAACAGCGTTTTGTGCGCAATCTCTTCCAGCCGGGGAAAATACTTCAATAGAATTTTAGGTGGAATTCCGCTGATGTCCAGATGCATGTTCTTGTGGCGGCGCAGAAGGAAGAACGCCGTTTGCATCCAGATGGGCCGTCCGCCATGCGCCATCAAGATTTTTAGTTTAGGGAAATCCACAGCCACATCGTCGAGGTAAATCGGATCTCCAAACTTATTGCGTGCCGCGGGAAAAATCGACGTCCCAGTGTGGACCATCACCGGAATTCCGTTTGCCTCTGCCGCGCGATAGACAATTTCCAATTCCTTGACGCCATTCAGATAATCGTTGGCATACAGCATCTGGTGCGGCGGATGAATCTTGATCAGCCGTATGCCCAGGCGTACCAGGTTGTCCATTTCCGCCTGAACATTGAGCGTGTGCCGGGGATGCACGCTGCCGCACGAAAGCAGGCGCTTCGAGTTCTCCTTGCAGTAATTCGCCACCCATGAATTCACTTCGTGGGTAAAGCCCATTGTCTCCGGCGCCACATAATTAATCAGCACGGCGCGCTCAATGCCAATAGAATCCATATACTTCAGCAGCGCCTTGGGTGACCGGCAATACTCCAGGATGTCTTCATAATGCCCGCGCGCTTTCTTCATCACCTCAAGCGGCCCAGCCTTGAACATCTCAACGGGTTGTATATGGATGTGGCAGTCAGTGATCTGCATTTTTTCTAAAATCCCGAACGTAAGTGAGGGACCCCTATCACTACCAGACTATTGAAGCACGATGGATATATGTTTATATCCAGGCAAATCCCTTCAGGACAGGCCCGCACACCTTTGGTGCCGTGTAGGGTCCCTTCGCTATGCTCGGGATGAAGCACAAGCCAGCACCGCCCGCTTTGCGTACACCTTCACAATTTCCCTGCGATATTCCGGAGTAAGCCCTGACGTGGTTAACGGTTTGGCCATCTTGGCCGCCAGTTCCCCAACCAGCACCGCTACATGCTCATCAATCTGCTTGCCTATCAGCGCGTTCTCCGCACCTTTGACCAGCAGCGGCGCCGGATTCACAGCGGTAATCGCCACTCTGGCATTTTCCACCGGGCCGCCATTCTTCTTAAGAGCCACTGCCACGCCGGCCAGTGGATAATCAATCGATCCGCGTATGCGCAGCTTCATGTAGCTTCCCTTCCAGCCCGCAGAATCTTCGGGAAGGAATATGCGCGTTAGCATCTCATTGCGCTCCAGCTTCATGCGCGCATCGCCCACATTAGTATAAAAGTCCTTGAGCGCCATGCGCCGCAAACCCGTCGGCCCGGCAATCTCTACTTCAGCGCCCAGGCACAGCAGCGCCGGAGGCGTATCACCAGAAAACGCTGCCCAGCAGAATTTTCCTCCCGGCGCAACATGGCAGAGGTCGCCATCTTTCTTGATGCAGAACGCGCATGACTGTCGCCACTGCAATGATTGGTTGTACCAGACACAACGCGTGTCCAGACAGATATTGCCGCCCAGTGTGCCCATGTTGCGCAAAATGGGGGAAGCCACCGTCATGGCCGCTTCATGCAGCACGCGATAGCTGCGCCGGATGAACTCAGAATCTTCAATCGCCGAAAGCGGCGTGAGCGCGCCAATCTCCATTCCTGCGCCCGGACGCACATGAATGCCGCGAATCTCTTCAATGCCACGAATATCCATCACATACGGTGGCGTAAATAGCTTTTGCTTCATCGAGGGCAGAAGGTCCGTGCCGCCGGCAAGGATCATCAGATCGTTTCCATGGCGGGCCAGATAGTCCACCGCTTGGCGCAGCGTGCGCGGACGCAGAAGTTTGAAGGAAGGTAAACTCATTTTTTGAATTGGTAAATTAGTAATTTAGTAATTGAACTGTTTCGATTTCACGATGGTCCTGCCTCCGCAGCCTTTCATTTACCAAATTACCAAATTACTCATTTACCAAATCCTCTCAGGGTCTCCGTGCCCGCATTGTAGATTTTATGTTTCATTCTGCGTGACTCTCCGCGATGGATCATCCTCATGCCTCTGCGGCCCCTTACCTTTAAACCATAGTGAGCCGCCGTGCTCGCGGAATGTCGTCGGCTCTGAGGGATCAGCGCCGCGCGTGAACTCCAGCGCTTTTTTCTCCGTGTTCTTGGCTTTGATGGCTGCCAGCACGCGTTCCGGAGTAAATGGCGCTTCGCGCAGCCGCACGCCTACTGCATCGTAAATCGCATTGGCAATGGCCGGAATCGTCGCAGCCAATGAACCTTCGCTGGCTTCTTTTGCGCCAAATGGCCCTTCAGGATCAATGGACTCCACAATGATCGCCTCCACCTCGGGCGATTCCGTGGCTGACGGCGACTTATACTCCAGCATCCCCGGATTCATCAGCAGTCCGTCTTTCCAAACCATTTCTTCCTGCATCGCCTGACCCAACCCCATCCAGACAGAGCCTATAATCTGGCCCTCCACCGAGACCGGATTCAGTGCGCGCCCGCAGTCATGTGCTGCCCAGACTTTGTGGACTTTAACTTCGCCCGTCTCCTCGTCAACGCTTACTTCCGCTACCTGCGCGGAGTACGAATATGCCGGTGACGGCCCCACGCCTGCCCCCTTGTACGTGCCGCCGCGCGCGTCTTTTGGTGGAGCATACGATCCTGTCCCCGTAAGCGCTCCAGTAAAGTCGATGGCCGACACCACGGCTTCTTCAAAACTCATGCTGTCTTTCGGGCCTTCTTCTTTGCGCTTCTGCTGCAATGATCCCCGCAGCGTCTGCCCTTCCACCCGCCCGCTCACTTCTTTCACGTTGCCGCGTGGTGCATCAATCTTTTCCAGTATCTGTTCCGCATGAGCGCCATTCGTCGAGGGCTCCGCGGTCCCGCGTTTCCAGACGCGATCATCGCGCATCATCACGTCTTCCGGCGCGCAATTCATCTTTATGGCAGCAGCGGCCACAATCTTCTTCTTCACATCCTGCGCGGAACGTAGCGACGCATTGCCGTTCATAAAGGTCACACGGCTGGAGTAAGAGCCAATGTCGATTGGCGTGAGGTCAGTGTCCGCAGCAATTACCCGGATGCGCCCCAATCCAATGCCCAGCGCCTCGGCCACAATCTGCGCCACCATGGTGTCCGATCCTTGTCCGATATCTGAAGCGCCCGTATAAACCACCACGCCGCCATCACGATCAATCTTGATGTTCACCGTGGAATGCGGCATGTCTGAGCGAATAATGCTGTTGGCCGCACCGCTCACATAATGGCTGCATCCCATGCCCATCCCGCGTCCCGGCGGAAGCTTGCTACGGCGCTCGCGCCATCCTGAGCGGTCAATCACCTTATCAATGCATTCCGGCAAGCCATAACTCTGTACGCGCAGATTGTTTACCGTGATGCATGGCGGCTTGAGCAGATTGATCCGGCGAATCTCTGCCGGATCAATATCCATTTGCGCCGCAATCTCATCCAATTGGCTTTCAAACGCAAACCGCACATTCACAGTTCCGTGTCCGCGCATGGCGCCGCAGGCCGGCTTGTTCGTCAGTACGCGATAGCCGTCATATTTAATATTGGGAATGTCATAGAGCGCCCCCAGCAGCGCACCGGAATAAAGAATGGTCACTACGCCGTAAGAGCAATACGCGCCGCCATCCTGGATCACCTTCGCCGCGACAGAGGTAAGATGCCCATCCTTCTTTGCGCCGATTTTGAGATCAATAATCGTGCGCGGCCGCCCACGATGCGCCCAGAAAACTTCTTCCCGCGTGTATGTGATTTTTACCGGCGCTTTGGCCTTCCGCGCCGCTACCGCGGCAATAATCTCCAGCGGGATCACTTCACTTTTGCCGCCAAACCCGCCGCCAACCAGCGGCTTGATCACGCGTATCTGCTGCATTGGCATCTCCAGCACAATGGAGAGCTTATGCTGCAGGTAATACGGAACCTGCGTCGACGACCAAACTGTCAGCCGCCCCGGCTGCCCGGTCTGTGAATCAATCTCAAATGATGCCAGGGTTGAATGCGGTTCCATCGCTGCGTGCGTGACTTCACCTGCGATATAGCGATGCTCCGTCACCACGTCCGCTTCCGCAAATCCCTTGTCCGGATCGCCAAATACGTGGTGATAATCTTTTTCGATATTGTTGGGCCGCTGCGGATGGATCCAGTCCTTCTCCGCCTTCATTGAATCTTCCGGATCAAACCACGCCGGCAGCGGCTCATACTCAACATCGATCAACTCCAGCGCTTGCTCCGCAATCGCTTCAGATGTGGCCACCACACACGCCACATTGTCGCCCACGTAGCGGACTTTCTCCACTGCCAGCGCAGTTTCGTCGTGACCAACTGGCAGAATGCCATACTTGTTTGGTGCATCCGGCCCCGTCACAACGCAGACCACACCCTCAAGCGCTTCCGCTTTGGATGCATCAATTTTTTTGATCCTGGCGTGCGGATAAGGCGAATGCAGGATCTTGCCCGTCAGCATTCCAGGCAATGACAGATCGTCAGTATATTTGCCCTGGCCCGTAGTTTTACCCGCCGAATCGACGAGGGCAACGCGTTTACCGATAATGGAGAAGTCAGACATTATGTTTTACATCCCGAACGAAGTGAGGGAACTCTATTCCCTTCCAAGCTGCTAGCCTCTAGCTTTTGGCCCCGGGCTTTCTTGAAATCTCGAACCCATCGAATCGTCATCACCATAGGGCTACCTCGCTACGCTCGGGCTTTCAGAAAAAACTTCTTTGCGATCTTCGCGGCCTTTGCGGTGAATCACCGGTTTGCCTGCTCCGCCTCTATCGCCGCCTTGATCGCCTGATACATCTGCGTATAGCCGGTGCAGCGGCACAAATTCCCGCTCAGCGCGTGACGGATATCATCTTCCGTAGGCTCTGGATTCCGGTCCAGCAGTGCTTTTACGGTGATCATGAAACCTGGTGTGCAATAGCCGCACTGTGCGCCGCCCCAGTCGCCATAGGCTTTCTGGATCGCCACCAACGCGCCATGGTCCGCAATACCTTCAACCGTTGTTATCTCCGGCGTTGATTGTTCATCGCTCGCGTGGCTCATCGCCAACGTCGTGCAGCTCAGCGTGGGAACTCCATCGATCAGCACAGTACATGCCCCGCAGGAGGAATCATCACACCCGCGCTTTGAGCCGGTAAGGTCCATTTCCTGGCGAAGCACATCCAGCAGCAGCGCGCTTGGCTCAATTGCCAGCTCATGGTTGCGGCCGTTCACGCGGAGTTCTATGAGTTCTTTTTTCATGTGTTAGCAATTAGTAGTTAGCAATTAGCTAAAAACATCTCATGATGCAAACCAACGTTCGTTCATGCTATGCAGGAACTCTTTTGAAAGTTCAAACCCGTGAAAATTTCCAAGAACAGAATCGATTCCACAGAAGGGGCACATGGCGGTCTGTTCATCATCAACCCACTCCCAAATCTCCGCTGGCGGAAAATTCTTTTCACAATAAAAGCATCCGCAATGTGTACTTTTGTCGATTTCATCGCGATTCTTGAAAGAATGTTTGTGCGCAGTTTCAAGAGGAGATGCCCCAGTCGTAAGGCTACTACCCCCGAAGCGCACCTTGCCAAATTCCGTAGCATGCGCAGTAATTTTGACTTCAGGCGCTCTGTTAAGCCCGAGTTCAGCGGGCCTTCGCGTTTTGGACCAGACCAAGGCACCAGCCACTCCAAGTCCAACTATTACTTCCCACCACTTAATATCCATAATCCGTTTTCACCGCATACGCGTGCTGCTTCACGCCCAGGTCTTCCACCCGCGATTTCCCTAGCTGCGCAGCGTATTCCGTGCGATCGGCCACGCCTGTTACCCAACTCCTCGACCATGCATCGAAATCTCCCTGGGTCTTGGTCTCTGCGTGATACTGCTGGAAAAAATCGTCGTCTCTCTTATAGTACCCCTGCACCGGTGATGGATGCGCGCCAAACGGGCATTCCACGACGGCAGTCACCAGAAAGCCCGGAATCACAGTACGGTTTGGATCGCTGGCAATCTCTTCTTCACTGACAATTTCCTCAGCACAGACAATCACTTTCTTCGCCGCCCGGACGCTTTCCAGCATCACTCCAAAATTCCCCCAGCAGTGCGCATTGCCGTGTTTGTCCGCCCGTTGCAAATGGACAATCGCCACATCCGGCGCCAGCGCCCGTACTGCCAGCAGGGTTTCTTTTGGCTCAAACGGAGAAATGATCTGGTAAAAGAAATGGTTGCCTTTCGGCACGTCGCTGCCCATGGCGCTGCGCGTAGGCAGAAATGGCACGCCCATAGCTCCGGCCTGGAGCGCCAGCGCCAGCGTGAAATTTGTCATGTTAAAGACATGCAATTTTTCGCCTGGCGTACCCGGATTCTCAACTTCAGTGCCACGGCGAAAGTTGTAAGCCGAGCCCATCATCACATTCCCAACCCAGGCCGCCACCACGTCCTTCACACAACCAGCGCCAATCATCTGGTCAAATAAAATGTCAGAGATTGGGCCAATCAGCCGCAGCCCGCGTCTCTTCTGCCGCATGATCTCGTGCCCCGCAGCAAACGGAATCATCTGCTCCATTTGCAGGCCCAGCGCTAGGCTCGTGCCGTCTGGAACGTGCTCGGCAATCGCCTGCCGCATTGTCATGATCTTTGACATAGATTCGCGCGCGTCGACCTATACTCATTTCGGAAATAGACTTAAGCAGGCGACCGGCTCCAAACCGTAAATTCGTCCGCAATTACTCTGGGCATCTCCTCGCTGTGCTAAATGCGTATAACCAATTGAAACTAAAAGACTTATTTTAGCACTGGACGATCTAAAAGTCAACGGAATGGATACACTTCAAAGCGCGCTGTTGGTATATGAGCGAAAAATGAATCGGACTTAAAGTTGTAATTTGAGCCCCTGATTGCATTACTTCGGTCATTTTTGGCGTCTACCAATGCGAACTACAATTGCGCCTATGAAGCTTATTATGCATGTTGCAGTTGTAATTATCGGGGGCGTGTTTCCGGCTTTGGCCCAGACGGCTGCCGTAGAACCTGAATCGCTGGGTGATGCCGCACGCCAACTCAAGACGGAAAATAAAAGCCAGCCTAAGACCACATTTTCTAACGATTCTGAGTTGCTGCGCAAACCTCTCATACCTGACGTGACCGCAATTGGCCGCGATAATATGGATGAAATCATGAAGAGTATCGATGATTACCGCAGCTCACACAATTTGCAGGAGACTGAAACAGCCGTTCACGACTGGTACAGCCGGCAAGTTTCTCTGCTAACGAACGCCATCCAGGAAAACCGCCGCATTGAGCGGCGTGACCGCGAAGAAGCCAGGGAATACAGCACCGACGTGCGGCCGAATAACCACGATGAATATGTAAACTTACGGCATATCGAGCGGGATTCCCGCAAAGCAGAACGCCGGCAGATAAAACTGAATCAGGTCCTTGTTAACCGGATACAGCAGGATTTCATACATATCCGGCCGCAAATGCAAAGCAGGTATAGGATGGATGTCGAGTGGTTCACTATCTGCGAAGACGAAAATTGCAGCTACTGATTTTGCCGGAGTAGTTGCGCAAGAATCTACGTGAGAGAATTGCTATTAGCCTATGCAGTCTTCAATCAGGCATGATAACGGCAGTTCCTAACTCGTCCAGAACCCCTTAGTATCGTACTCCCGGATCGCCTTCAACTCCGCCGCATTTGGCTCCGGCGTAGGGCGAGCATCTGGAGCGACCTTCAATTTCCATCCGGTATTCGACAGCACATCATCCACAGTCACCCCCGGATGGTAAGTGGAAAGATAGGCTTCTGCATCCTCGCCAAAGCGCAGCACGCATTTGGTGGTAATCACCGCTGAAGGCCCCCCACGTTGCAATCCAACGCGCTTCCGCCATCCAGCCCCATCTCCATTTCCCGGACTCGTTATGTAACTCACTTTTTCCGGCAGCCGGTGCTTGCCATGTTCCAGCAGGGACACAAACCTGTGCGCCATCGACGCGATATCGCACGCTCCACCCGATCCGGGCAGCCGCACCAAGCCGTTCTTCCCCTGCACCTGGGTAGAGTTCAGGTTGCCGTATTTATCCACCTCGGCTGCGCCCAGAAATCCCAGGTTCACCCGCCCTGATTGCAGCAGGCTCATCACTTCCAACATGCCCAAACATTGCGTGGCGCCCTTGATGTTCGGCGGGTCGGCCATGGTGTAGATCAGCTCGGGCGACGGCGTGGAACGAATCACGCCATTTTCAAACAGCCCGATGGCGTTTGGCGCATGCGTCTTCTTGGCCACAACAAAAGCAATCAGCGGCAGCCGCATACCGACGAAAACAACTTCGCCGTCTTTGATCTCGCGCGCAGCCGCGGCGACCATGAGCTCGTTGAGGGTGTATTTGGATTCCATGAATGCTTGGTTCTTGACTAACTATTCTAAATGCACTCGGGTTGTCAGTAGCTCGTGCAAAAAGCTACTGACTATTACTTCGCTGAAATATCTGGATTCTGGTACTATCTCGCAAGTCAAAGCCATGCAATCCTCTGCTCGCATTTCTCTTCTTTCTTTATATTGCGTATTTTTATGGGCTGTTTATGGGCAAACTAGCTATGCGCAGGCGTCGGCCACAGCGCAGCCGCACAAAGGATTTGTCATTTTAGACTTGCACATTCCCATGAAAGCAGCGGGGCCCCGCGGATTGCAGGCATTGCTTGTTCGTCCAGATGAACCGGGCCCTCATCCATTGGCCATCATCACCCATGGCACAAATCCCTCTCTTCAAGCACGCCTGGCAAGATCGCCGCTGTTTCAGTTGGCGGAAGCCATGGAGTTCGCCCGCCGGGGATGGACTGCTGTCATCGTCATGCGACGCGGCAATGGAGAGTCTGGGGGCTTCTTCAGTGAGAACGTCTGGGTGTGCGATAAAAGAGCCTACCTTGCGGTTGGACAGGAAGCCGCCAGTGACCTTCGGGCTGCCATTGAATATCTCCGCACGCTGCCGGAGGTTGACCCGCATAAAGTCATTGCAGTTGGCATTTCCGGCGGAGGCTTTGCGACGGTGGCTCTTGCCGCCGATCCTCCTGCAGGGTTGGTTGCCGCTATTAACTTTTCTGGCGGCGGCCCTCCATTCCCCAAGTTCGCCGCTTGCGAAAATAACCTGTTGGCGGCTTTCCATCTTTTTGGCAGCAAATCCAGTGTGCCAATGCTCTGGATCTACTCTGAAAATGACCTGACCTTTGGCCCTGAAATCGCGCAGAAATTCTATGCCGCATTCACTGATGGTGGAGGAAAGGCGCGTTTTATCAAGGCGCCCCCGTTTGAAGATAATGGGCATAATCTGTTTGGAAAACGTGGAATTCCAATCTGGACGCCATATGTCGATGACTTTCTGAAGTCGCAGAATCTTCAACTGCGTGCCATGCTTTTACCGCTTCCTCCACCTGCATTGCCATTGCAGCCGCCGCTAGAACTGCCTGCAGCTTCAAAATCATATTTTGACGAGTATCTGGCTGCATACAATCAAAAAGCATTTGCGGTAGCTGCAAGTGGTTTTGCGAATTACGCATCAGGGTTCAAGAATATTGAGGATGCAAAGAAGGCGGCCCTAGATCTCTGTCAGGCAAGCGGAGAACAGTGTCGGATTGCCTTTGTAAATAATTCTTTTGTCTCTGCGCCGCCGCGACAGCCATGAGTTCGTTGAGGGTGTAAGACATGCGGTATTTGGTTTTTGGTACTTAGTATTTAGGAAAACCTGGCTGCGCGTGAAACCCGACGAGGGGGCTGCCGGCCCCCTCGTCTACTAATTACTAACTGCTAAGTACCGCCCTACTGCACCGCGTTCAGCGCGCTCTTTCTTACTTCGCCTATGGTGAGCAGCGGATCTTTTGCGCCTGCCTTTGGAGCAATCCACTTCTTTTCTGAACCGATGATATCCATCAGCAGCTTCTTGTCCGCGGCGTTCGGAAGCCAGCTATCAATCTGCTGCTTGTATTCCTTTTCTTCCAACTGTTGCCCCGTCTGCGGATGGAACATCTGTCCCTTCCAGCGGCCAATCATGCGGTTGAACTTGATATCTGGGCAATATAGCTCAGTGCTGCCAGGCCGCTGCCCGGCGCTAATGCGGCGTACCAGCCCCACGCACTCATCGCGATAGAGGTGCCTGTTGTAGTCATTCAGGTTATCGAGGTCAGGCGGGGTCTGATTCTTCAGTTCGTCATAACGGCCCTTCAGCCCCCAGGTATAAGCCCAGTGCGCCGACGAAGAATGATCTGTGCCAAACAGGTCATAAGCACTGGAAATCCATTTGTTCAGATACTTTTGCATCAGCCAGCCCGGCACTACCCCAGCTTCGGCGATGCGCGCCAGCCCGGTATTGCCCGTGCCCATGTGGAATGCTTCTTCACGCAGCATGTAGCTCATCGACCTGCCAAGCGGCGCAAAAGCCGAATACTTCAGCATCTGCAACTGGAACTTGCCGTCGCGATCGACAAAGTCAGTGAAGGCAAAAAAATCCAGCCAGTTGTCGCATTCTTCGTTAAATGATCCCAGCAGACGCTTGTTCTCATACGCCTTGCGTTCCAGCATTTTCTGCGCTTCCACTTTGCCCGTGGTGCCAAAGTGGTCAATCAGCAGGGCGCACATCTGCCAGCCGTGCCGCATCTCCTCAATCATCACCCTTGTGAGCGACGAACGGTCATAGTCACTGGGCGCAGTCTCAAACAACCAGCGCTGCTGTTCCACGCTGGCAAATTCCGTATCGCCCTGATAGACAATGAGGTTCATCAGTGCGTCACGCATGTTCTGCGTTGGAATCTGGCGAACGTTCTCCCACTTGTTGCGGCCTTTGTAATAGCCAAACGTGATTTCTTCCGTCTCAATCGCGCCGTACAGGGTATCAAACTTAAAATTGCGGATGTCGTCATGGTTGACGCCGATTTCATGTCGCCATTCCTTGAACAGTCCTTCCCAATCACTGAACGATCCAATTTTCATTACTTTTCCCGGCATGATTCATTGCTCCCTGGGTTTTAAATTGGCCTTCTAAATTCTCATGTGTAATCGCGGTCCCAAAGGTTCACCGCTTGTCTCACTAAGCTTAGCTAAGAGCCAAGGGCCAAGAGCTAATAGCTGGTTCTTATAAATTCATCCACACACTCTTTAACTCCGTGTAATGTTCAATCGCGTGCATGCCCAGTTCGCGACCAAAACCCGATTGTTTATAGCCGCCAAAGGGCAATGCTGCGTCCATTACGCCGTAGGTGTTAATCCACACCGTTCCCGCCTTCAATCGGCGCGAGAGCTGGTGCGCTTTTTTGATGTCATTAGTCCAGACCGCCGCAGCCAGGCCGTAAACATTCTTGTTGGCCAGTTCGGCCACCTGTTCAATATCGTCAAACGTGAGCGTGGCCAACACCGGACCAAAGATCTCTTCCTGGGCGATCTTCATGTCATTGTTCACGCCGCCAAAGATTGTCGGCTCAATAAAGTAGCCATTGTCACCATTGACCTGTGCGCGCTTGCCGCCCGCCAGCAATTGTGCGCCTTCTTTTTTCCCGGACTCAATGTAGCCTAGCACCGTCTGCATCTGCTTCTCGCTAACAATTGCGCCAAGCCGTGTCTTTGGATCCAGCGGGTCGCCCAGCCTGATTTTTTTTGATGATTCAACCAGCTTGGTTACAAATTCATCTTCTGCTTTCTTTTCGATGAATAGGCGCGAACCAGCGCAGCATACTTCGCCCTTGCCATAAAAGATGCCGTTCAACGCGCCTTTGACAGCGGAGTCCATCTGCGAATCGGCAAACACAATATTTGGCGACTTGCCGCCCAGTTCCAGCGTCACACGCTTCAGCGTGTCCGCCGAATTGCGCATAATCTCTTTGCCAACCGAGGTCGAGCCCGTGAAAGCAATCTTGTCCACGCCCGGGTGCTTCACCAACGCCGAGCCAGTCTCCGGTCCGCCTGTCACGATGTTCAGTACACCTGCGGGCAATCCGGCTTCCAGAGCCAGTTCACCAAAACGCAGGGCGGTAAGCGGTGTTTGCTCGGCGGGCTTCAAAATAACAGTGTTGCCACAAGCCAGCGCCGGACCCAGCTTCCAGCTCGCCAGCAGCAGCGGGAAATTCCAGGCGACAATCGCGCCCACAACGCCCACAGGATCACGCAATGTATAAGTGAAGGCATTGCTAAACGTGTTCACCGTCTCGCCGTGGATCTTTGTGGCCCATCCCGCGTAGTAGCGGAAAACATCGGCCACCATCGGCATATCCACGTAGCGCGACTCGAAGATTGGCTTGCCATTATTCAGCGTCTCCAGTTCGGCCAGTTCTTCAATGTTCTTATCGACCAGGTCGGCAATGCGCCACAGCACTTTGCCGCGTTCGCTGGCAGACATCTTGCGCCACGGGCCGCTCACGTCGTCGAACGCTTTGCGCGCTGCCGCCACCGCCTGATCAACGCCGTTAACGCCGCCTTCAGCCACCTGCGTCAACACCTCTCCCGTTGCGGGATTGAATGTGTCAAACGATTTGCCGGTCCCTTCAGACCACTTCCCGTCAATAAGTAATTTGCCGGGTGCGACTTTTGCTTTGCTTGCTGCGATCATTAATAGCCTCTGGCTGCTAGCAACTGGCTGCTAGCTTGTTTTCCGAAACCCTGAGAATACCCCACAGCTGACGCGCGGTTTTCCGCTCATCAGAGTGAGTCAAGACACACGGCTGTTGATCTGTGGCTAGTAGCGAGTAGCTAGCAGCTACTTTGCCTTAAACGTCGCTGGCCTCTTATCAACATATGCAGCCAGTCCTTCCTTGGCGTCTTCGCTGGCAAACAAGCGCTGTTGCAGCTCGCGCTCCACAGCCAACGCCGACTCCATTGGAATTTCCCAGCCGGTCTGTACAGACCGCTTGATGTTGCCTACGGCCTTCGCGGCTTTGTTCGGAGGCGTGAACTGGCGCGCATATTCCATGATGTTTTCCATGAAATTGTCGCGCTCGTAAATATCATTCACAATGCCCATGTCCTTTGCTTCTTCAAAGGTAAAGGTGTTGCCGGTCACCATCAACTCAATTGCCTTGCTCTTGCCTACAATGCGGCTCAGGCGCTGCGTTCCACCGGTTCCAGGCAGAACGCCAAGGTTGATTTCCGGCAGACCGATCTTGCCCGCGTCTTTGCGCGCAATGCGTATGTCCGCCGCCATGGCGATTTCAAGACCACCGCCCACACAATGGCCGTTGATGGCCGCGATCACCAGCTTTGGCGTGTGCTCCAGGCGCAGCAGCATTTCATTGGCATGCAGGCAGAAGTAATATTTGAACGTCGGATCGACGGTGGAGAGCATTTTGATGTTGGCGCCGGCGGAAAAGAACTTGTCTCCTGCTCCCGTCAGCAGCAGCACATACACGTCATTATCCATACGCGCTTTCAGGATGCATTCATCGAGCTGCCGGTTCATCTCATAGGTATAAGTATTGGCCGGCGGATCAGAGAGTTCAATGATCGCTATGCCATCTTCAACACGATAGTTGACCAGGGTCTTGGTTTCCGTTGCTGTGGTTGTAGCCATGCTTCAAGCTCCTTATAAATTTCCGAAATCTTAATCTTGGTGGTGCTGCGGTTCAGGCATTTGCCTTTGCGCTCTTGCGTTTCGGCTTGCCTGGATTCAGCACGCCACGCAAAAACAGATTGCTCATCTCACCCGCCAATTCGCCGGCGTCCAGATCGATTCGCGGATTGTGCCAGGTGTATATCCAATTGATCATGCCGAACAGCCCCAGCACCGCCAGCCGTCCTGAAAATTCTAGTCCTTTTTCCTGCCGTAATTCTTCCAGCAGGTCCAGGCAGATTTTGTAGTAATCGCGCTTGATCGCCCGAATCTCAGCCCCGCGGCCATTCTTCAGGGTCTCGTCTTCATGCGTCAGCACCTTCATGGCTTCTTTATTGGCCAGAAAGTAGTCAAGATGGTTCTCAATAAAAATGCGGACTCGGTTCTCCGCGCCATGTGCGCCTTTCAGCCGTTCCTGCAGGCGCTCAATAATGGTGCGAAACGCGTGTTTCTGGATCAGGTAAAGCAGGTCTTCCTTGGAATCGACGTAATGATAAAGACCGGCCAGCGACATTCCTGCCGCGCGGGAAAGGTCCCGCATGGAAGCCCCTTCATAGCCTTTTTCACAAAAGATATGAGCTGCGTAATGGAGTAGTTTGGCGAGCCTGCGGTCAAAAGGAGAATCCGTCTCTTCCCCGGCTTTCCCGGATTGAAAAGCATGTCTGCCTTTGCGCCCGTTGTAAGGCACGATTGGCAGCCGGATTTCCATATTGGCCTGGGTCATTTTTTTACAGGTTACCGAACGTTCGTTCGACACTTTTTATTATGCCTCAAGGTTGCTTGCACAGTCAATTTCGGCACTGAATTTGTTTCCGCGCAAATTATATTTTTCGGCTTGGGCAGCGCCACTATATGAGCAGGCAACAAATTTTGGCGGAACCCATTTTGGCGGAATCAGGCGCTCATTCCCAGAGCTCCCATTCATTCGACCCCTTGTAGCTGAACACACAGGCTCGTTTATTCCAAAATGCTTTTGGCATATCAGCCGTAGGTGTGCCCGGAAAGCGCAGTTCGAGAAAGTTGTTCCATGCAGGCTCTAAGCACTGTCACATAACCCAGAGCCAAATTGAATTACTTTCGACGGTGGACTAAGAAAGCTCAGAATTTCTATCAGCTTGGTCCCCTTTCAGGAGAGATACAAATGAACACATTTTGCAGGACCTCTTTTAGTCCACTGGCCAAGCTGGCATCGGCTTTTATGCTGGGGGCAATGATTGCCCTGGCAGCAGGTTGCGGTGGCGGATCATCAGTCGCTTCCAATCCAACCCCTACACCAACTCCGGGCGTGGGAGCTTCGTCCGCGCAAGTCCGCTTTGGCGACGCGCCCGCAGACAGCGTGATCGCCTTTGAAGTTTCCGTATCTGCGTTGTCGCTCACTCCTGCCGGAGGCGGATCGCCTGTTGCAGTCACGGTCCCGGCCAATAATCGTATTGAACTGACTCACGCATCGGGAAAGTTTGAACCATTTATTGCCGGCAACCTGCCTCAGGGCACGTTCTCTGCGGCCAATCTAACGCTGTCTAACTCCGAACTCACATTTCTGAGCAGCACTGGGACCGCGGTACACATCAATGGTCCAGCCAGCGCTCAGGTAACAATCCCCCTCAGCCCAAATCTTACGATTGGGACGAGTCCGTTGGTCTTGAATATTGATGTGAATGTGGGGGCCTCTGTAACCACAGCCGACGGAGTCGTAAATGGAATTGCCTTTACTGCCACCTCATTCAACATTACGGCCAAAGCGCCAGGCGCAGCCGCCAACCAGCAGGATGATGACGGTGAAATTGAAGACGTCCAGGGCACGGTGACTGCCGTGAATGGATCCAGTTTCACTTTCAAAGTCGGCCAGACGGGGTCTTCCCTGACCTTCAACACCGACGCTACCACGGAATTTAAAGATGGAGTCACTAGCGTAGCTGGATTGCTGAACCAGGTCGTGACGGTGGAAGGCTTCACCAAGTCCGATGGCAGCCTGTTTGCCAAAGAAATAGAAGGGCTGGAGAGCAGCACCGGTGCGGAAGCTGAAGGCTTGATCACGGCCATCAGCGGCACTATTCTGACAGTGACGGCACAGGATGGCATCGGGAACGGGTTTGATGACACCAAAGTCGGGGCCAGCTTCACCGTTAACATTGCGGGACTGAACGCCAGTAAGTTCCGTGTAAAAGCTGGCAATGGCTTCGGCGGCGGACTTCCTAGTGCCGGCTTCCCCTTCGACGCGACAACAATCCACCAGGGTCAGCGCATTGAAGTGGATACCGATGTCGCTATCCCGCCGGCGAACGGAGCTATCACTCCAGACAAGATCAACTTGCAGCAGCAGGGCGTCTCGGGTGTGGTGGCAAACGCCGCAGCTAACACCTTCGACATCAACCTGGCGGCGGATTCAGCGCTGAGAACCATTTCCGGCCAGACAGTTGTTCACGTAACCAAAACCTCTTCCACCGATAGCCGCGTAACCGTGGCCAACGGCGGAACAGTGCAGGTGCGCGGACTGCTCTTCTGGAACGGAACGTCATGGCAACTGGTGGCCCGCCGCATCCGTTAACTGACGAAGAACTTAGTACGCTCCTTACAGGCCGCATCCACTCAGGGTGCGGCCTTCTTTTGTGATTAATTCATGGTTGGCACGAACTCGTGGTGTCAGTGCAATCAGCGTGCGTTGGCGAAGGGGTTCTCAAATTACTCCTCGCAGAGGTGAGTTTGTGGATTTCCGGCCACCTTTTTAGCATCCACGTCAAAGCCAAGAGCAGAGATGCTTTTGTCGTGTCAGACCCCGAGAAATTATCATCACGAAACCAAACCAATCTTCTCGCGCTGGGAGCAAACAGCGTTGCAGGAGAATGCCAAGACACTAGCTAAGTTCACTGCCGCTTTTCAACGTGGAGTTCAGCGTGATCGGATTGGATCCGCCACGACTGTCCGAGTTGGCTAGAGGCCATTCATTCTGAGAAATCCACTTGAAAGTTCCGGAAGTAACCGTAGAAACACGCGAGTGCACTTCATCCAACCATTGGAGGAGCGAATTGTCAGAGAGTTGTATACGGACTGTCACTCGAAGGTGCTTCAGCGGCCGGCCTCGTGAAATCGAGACAAGCCAAAAAGTAAGACTGGTACTCAGAAAGGAAACGTCGCATGAAGAGTCAGGAAACGTCCCCGTCGGCGCAGGTATTCAACCAGACGCGGCCGGAAGAATTTGACGTGGTAATACTCGGTGGCGGCACCGGGTCAACTGTTGCTGCATGGACCTTTGCTGGAGAAGGAAAGCGCGTGGCAGTGATCGATCGCAAGTACATCGGCGGATCGTGCCCAAACATCGCATGCCTGCCGAGCAAAAACATTATTCACAGCGCGAAGGTGGCGTCGTACTTTCGCCGGAGTAAAGAGTTCGGCATCGCTCACGCCGGATTCACGATCGATATGTCGGGTGTCCGTGACCGCAAGCGCAAGATGGTATCGGGCCTGAATGAGATGTACCTGGAAAATTACAGGAACACGGGAGCGGAATTCATCTTGGGAACCGGACGGTTCATCGCTACGAGAACGGTGGAGGTTGCGCTCCCAAATGGGACCACCCGTCAACTACGCGGCGCCAACGTGATCGTGAGCACTGGTACGCGCGCCGCTATCGAGCCAATTGCTGGCCTGGCAGAAGCACGGCCACTCACCCACATTGAAGCACTGGAACTAGATGTGGCGCCCGAACACTTGCTTGTGATCGGCGGGGGCTATGTCGGAATAGAACTGTCACAGGCGCTCCGGCGATTCGGCAGCAAAGTATCAGTGCTCGATCGCAGCCAGCGCTTGATGTCTAGAGAGGACGACGATGTATGTGACGGTCTTCGCAGCCTGCTTGAAGATGAAGGCATCGACATTCTTTTGAACGCACGGATCAAGCGAGTATCGGGACAATCAGGACAGTCCGTGAGCGTAACCATGGACCACGATGGAACCGAGAAGACGCTGGAAGGTAGTCATGTGCTGATCGCGACGGGCCGCACTCCGAATACGGAGGGACTTGGGCTGGAACTGGCTGGCATCGAGTTAACCGAGCGCGGATACATCAAGGTCAACGATCAACTTCAGACGACCGCGCCTGGGGTTTGGGCGATCGGCGAAGTTGCAGGCAGCCCGCAGTTCACACACATCAGCGTTGACGATTTCCGTGTAGTGCACGACAACCTCAACGGTGTTAAACACACAACTACGGGGAGGCAAGTTCCCTATTGCCTATTCACGGACCCGGAACTAGCCCGCGTTGGGCTAAATGAGAACGAAGCCAAAGCGCGGAACATTCCGTACCGCTTGTTTAAAGTTCCAATGGAAGCGGTTTTGCGTGCGCGCACGCTTTCCGAAACCCGAGGATTTCTGAAGGCCCTAGTCGAGACTGGCAGTGATCGCATCCTCGGCTTCTCTGTTTTGGGCGTCGCTGCCGGGGAGATCATGTCTGCCGTCCAAATTGCGATGATTGCGGGGTTACCCTACACCGCATTGCGCGATGCCGTCCTGACTCATCCCACATTGGTGGAGGGGCTTATACCATTGTTCTCGTCCGTGGCATCGCTGCGAAATACACCCGCAACAGGGCAAGCCAACCTCCCTGCCGCATGACAAATGGCGAGACATAACGCCGCACGAATAGGAAAATGCAAATGACCACCAATGTGTTAACAGCGTTGATCACCGGGGGAACTAGCGGCATTGGCCGCGCGACCGCGAATAAACTGGCCCAGCTTGGCATTCACGTCTTGGTTGTAGGGCGGGATAAAGAGCGTGGAGAGATAACTGTTGCCGAAATCCGAGCGGCAGGCGGCAAAGGGGATTTTGTTCCGGCTGATCTTCGAGACGCGGCAAGCGCGCGTGCAGTGGCAAGACGGGCGCTTGAGCTTGGGAGCGGTCACGTGGATATTTTGATCAACAATGCGGGAATTTACCCCTTCGGCCCAACGCATGAAACGACAGAAGAACTGTTTGACCGGGTGTATTCCCTCAACGTCAAGGTCCCGTATTTTCTCGTTGCGGAAATTGCGCCGATAATGGCGAAGAGAGGCAAAGGGGCAATTGTCAATCTATCAACCATGGCTGCGGATTACGGAGCCCCAGGGATGAGTCTCTATGGTTCGAGTAAGGCCGCTATTAATCTGTTGACCAAAACCTGGGCGGCTGAATACGGTCCGAAAGGTGTCCGCGTCAATGCAGTGAGTCCTGGGCCTACCCGCACGGAAGGCACGGAAGCAATGGCGGAAGGTCTCGAACAATTGGCCGCGCAAGCGCCAGCAGGTCGTCCAGCTACAGCGGATGAGATTGCCGAAGCGGTTGTCTTTTTGGCGACGGATCGTTCTAGTTTCGTTTACGGTGCAAAACTCGCTGTCGATGGTGGACGCACCGCGATATGAAGATCAGTCGATAGCCTGACAGTAGATAAACGACAACGCGATCTTTGAGCGCGAGAAGTTGATAATGCCCATACTGGCTGTTGGCGGAGAGAAGTCGTTTGATCCGCTACAGGCAGTGATTATGCGGAAGGTTGCGACCAATGTTCTAGAAACGGTCGTCGCTGGCTCCGGCCATTGGCTGATGGAAGAGCGCCTAACGGAAACCGTTGCGCTTATTCGCAACTTCCTCGACTCTCCGAAAAGTTGCTGGAACAACCAGTGCCGGCCCCCGCGAGATTGGTGGCGAGTTCTAACCCCTTCTTCGCGACACATGTCTTGACAATAGTCGTTATAACAGATATTGTTGGCGATGTGCCCCAATCCAGCAAAGCCCGACAGGTAGGCAGTCCTGAGGAGACAGCATTCCTGGATTTGCTCCGCACTGCTGACGTGCTAACCCGGAGTGCAATCGGAGTACTCAAGGCTGAGGATCTCTCGTCTACGCAATACAACGTCTTACGAATTTTGCGTGGTGCGCCGCAAGGACTTCCCTGCGGCGAGATTGCCGGCCGCCTGATCACTCGTGACCCTGATGTCACCAGGCTCCTCGACCGCATGGAAAAGCGCGGGCTCATTTCCCGCGCGCGCGACAGTCGCGACCGGCGCTTGGTGTTGACACGACTCTCGGCGGAGGGCCTGAAGCTGGTAAATCGGCTGGATGAGCCGGTCCAGCAGATGCACCGCAAATTACTGGGGCACCTTGGGAAAGAACGGCTGCGGGCCCTCGGGGAACTTTTGGCTGCCGCCCGGGAAAAAGCGGAATAATTTTTTCCATAATATTTGTTGCAACGAATATCGTTGCCACACATCTAAAGCAATCGTAAAGGATCTGCGAACCAAATCAAAGAACCGAAAAGAGGAGGATTACCATGAGCCACACCGCGACACTCACTCGACCGCAAACCGCAACCACCACCTGGAACCTGGACCCGGCCCATACTGTGGCTGAGTTCAAGGTTAAGCACATGATGATCGCCAACGTGAAAGGCCAATTCTCCAAGGTATCAGGCGTTTTGATCCGGGATGAATCAGACCCGGCGCACGACCGCGTGGAGGCCACGATTGAAGCTGCTTCCATAGAAACCCGCAATGAGCAGCGCGATGGACATCTCAAGAGCGCCGATTTTTTTCACGTTGAGAAGTTTCCCACTTTGCAGTTTAAGTCGACAAGCATCAGTATCACAGGTAAGGATGAATTGTCGGTGGAAGGCGACCTGACCATTCGCGGGGTGACGCGCAAGGTCCAGTTTGCGGTGGAAGGACCAACGCCGCCTGCTAAGGATCCCTGGGGGAACACTCGGATTGGAATCTCCGCGACCACCAAAATAAATCGCAAGGACTTCGGCTTGACCTGGAACACAGCTCTCGAGACCGGAGGAATTCTGGTGAGTGACGACGTCACCATCACTTTGGACGCTCAATTCGTGAAGGCCTAATGCCCCGAGGCCGGACCCACGAAGGGACCGGCCTCGTCCGCAACAGAGCCGTTCGGTTCCAGAGGAGACAAACAATGTCATACAGCATATCGACTTTGCTGATCCGCAATCTTCACGGCGTCTTCGGTGAAAACGATCCCGTGCGACGGCGCGCGGCCATCGACGAGATCTACGCCGAAGATTGGCGTGTTCTACGATCCGACCAGTGGTGCCCATCGTGGCCGCGACGAGATCGATCGCGTCGCGGGCGCGATCAAAGCTACTCACCCTGACTTTCAATATCAGACCATTGCCGAACCCGAGGAATTGGGCAATGGCGGGCGCGTCCAATGGATATCGGGCCGCCCTGGTGAGGCGCCAGCGTACGCGGGGACTGATTTCCTTATTTCGCGGGATGGCCGGATTGCCGCCATTTATCTCTTTTCGACAAGCTACCTTGAGGTAGCCCCGTTAACCGCGTTTCCAAGGGTTGGCCTCCGGATCACGTCGGCCGGAACAGAATTGTTAATCGTGGACCTGAGAGCAGTTTATGCCCTCGTCAGGCGCGACTCTCCTTCACTGCCTCGTAGTCGAACTCCGGTGGACGTTTATGCATGCTCCGACTCGAAATCAGTTGACAGGCTGAGTTCTTTCCATGTTCTCGCTTCTTCTAATCGTGCAAGGTCGTTCTTCTCCGCCCCGTTGTACGCATCGCTGCCGAGCAAAAGTCGCAACGGAGGTTTCTGTTCCTGCGTCAGCTGAACGATCGCTTGAGCCGCCCGCTTCGGGTCTCCGGGCTGCTTACCGTTATAGGCGCGTTGAAACCTGGCCGTTGCTCCCACAGTCGAGTCGTATTCGGGATGCCCTTCGCTCAGCTTGGTGGAACTGCCGGCGAAGTCAGTGCGGAAGCCACCCGGCTCAATGATCGTGACCTTGATGCCTAAGGGTGCCACTTCGCGCGACAAAACTTCGGAGAAACCTTCGACGCCCCATTTCGCAGCCGAATAAGGCCCGCGCCCCGGAGGTCCAATCCGTCCGCCCATCGAGGAAAACTGAACGAAATGGCCGGCCTTCCTTTCGCGAAAGTATGGGAGAGCTGCCTTCGTCACGATGATTGTCCCGAAGAGATTCGTTTCGATCTGTGCGCGGAAATCCGACATAGGCGTATCTTCGACGGACGAGAGATTGCCATATCCTGCATTGTTGATGACAACGTCCAGTGAGCCAAACGCATCGATTGCTGCCTTCACCGCACCGGCTGCCGACGACTCATCGGTCACATCCAGCTTGAAGAGCTTCACCTGGTTACCGTATCGCTCTGATAGCTCACGGAGTGACTCAATGTCCCGCGCTGTCGCCAACACGCTGTTGCCCGCCAAAAGGCCCGCTTCGACAATTGCGTGACCCAGCCCGCGAGAACTACCCGTGACTAACCATACTTGCGCCATTCATCCTCCTATTGCGGAGTCCGACCCACTTCGAGACCGCATGTGCTGCAGAAAATACCTTACAGCAAGAATTACGATAGCGCGTCTTGCCACATGATCGGCAATCCGGAAGCTATTCCGGCCCAGAATTCCGCTTCTGAGATCTATCCGGATTAGACGAGAAACGGTAGATCAGAGCGGCGTTGCGGAAGCAATCCCGCAGCGCCTTCTGCCGATGCGCAAATCGGCCCGTGGAGAGGGCAATTTTCGGTGTAGAAAAAACGGGTCGGCGGTACATAGGAGGTACACGGCCGAGGCATTGTCGCTAACTTATTGATTTCAGAACCATTAAAATGGTGGCCAGGGACGGAATCGAACCGCCGACGCCAGCCTTTTCAGGGCTGCGCTCTACCAACTGAGCTACCTGGCCAATTTCTAGTGGGTTCATACGTGCAGCTTCGGTGGGACCGAGAAGACGTAGTGCGTACGGAACGTGGTTGATTATAACAATGACGCTCATTTCTCTCAAACCGGAAGCACTTTGCAAACCTATAGACGTCACCTAAACTTACTGGTCCGGTTTCTGAGTGTGTTTGGAAAGCACTCGTCAAGCTGCACGTTAATATATCGCACGTTTCTGGATACTCTGTTTGGCTGAGAGGGAAAATCGGGGTTCTGCAGGAGCATCGTGCAGGATCCGCGAACTCAGATATTCGCCCAGTGCCGGGCCGTGTTTGAAACCATGTCCAGAGCCTCCGCCCGCGATCCAGACATTTTCGAATTCCGGGTGCCGGTCTATGAGGAAATCGCCGTTCCACGTATTTTCATACTGGCAAACGCGAGTTTCAATGACAGGAGCGTTTTGCAGTGTTGGAATATATCGCCGCAAATAGGTGCGCAACCGATCGATTAATGTTTGTTCCACCACGCGCATTCCAGCATCAGGATCGAAGCTTTCTCCATGGCGGTCAAAAGCAATTTTGAATCCTCGTCCATCGACGTCCGGCAATGCGTAAGGCAGATCAGCATGCGTACGATGCAGCCATACCGGCATTTTGGGCATACGGAAATCCGCATTACCCGCGGGCGTTCCCAGAAAAAATACTTCCTGCCTGCTGGGAAAGATGCGGTCGCGCAACAGTTCGGGAAAGACTTTGGGCAGCCATGGCCCACAACAGAAGATAAATGCGCCAGCCGAGATTGAATCGCCGTTCCTGGTCTTTATTTCTTTCAATCTTCCGCCGTCAAGTGGCGGGACCATTTCAGCGTGCTTCAGTGTCACGCCGCTGATCGTCAACTCCTTAACCAAGGCCTGCACCGCAGTACGTGCAAGCAGAAGACCACTGGCGGGTTCCAGTATCCCGCAAGTCACGTCATGAAATTGAAATTGCGGCCAGCGCCGCTCGATTTCATTTGTATCGAGCTTTTCATGTTCCACGCCTGCCCTGACCAGCACATTGCTCATACTCTTTAAATAAGGATCGGCATCATTGCTGAGCCATAGCACCCCGGACTGGCGGAAGATCTCAATGCCGATGCGCGCTGCAAGTTCCTGCCAGACCGGCAAAGATCGCATGGCCCAGCGGGTATAAAGTTCATCCGGACCGTAGCCCATGCGAATCACACGTGTCTCACCGCCTGAACTGGCGCGGCTATTTGCCGGGCCGTGTGCATCGATCAAAATGACGGAGGCGCCGTTCTGGCGAAGAAAATGCGCCGTCCATGCCCCAAACACGCCCGCGCCAACAATGACAAAGTCGAATGTGTTCTTCATCGCTTGTTTTCAGTTTCCCGTTCAATGGCTTGCTGATAGATCAATTGCGCGATAACCAGGTCTTCCAATGCGCATCCCACGCTCTTAAAGAGAGTAATCTCCTCGCGATGAGTGCGCCCCGGCTTCTTTCCCGCTGCAATCTCGTGCAGGTCCGCAACAATGTGTGCGCGATCGATCTCCCCGCTATTCATTGGAATCAGCAGGTCTCCCGCTTCCTGCAACGCTCCCTCGTAAGTATCCACCACAACCCGCGCACTTTTTACAGTAGCATCATCCACTTCACGCGCATCTGGCTGGAAGGCTCCAACCAGGTTCAAGTGCGCGCCTGCCTTTAGCCACTCGCCGCCAAACAAGGGAACATGTGCGGTTGTGCAGGTACAGATTACGTCGGACTCGCGCGCCAGAG
The DNA here is from genome assembly GCA_036488825.1 of Candidatus Angelobacter sp. Taxonomy (GTDB): domain Bacteria; phylum Acidobacteriota; class Terriglobia; order Terriglobales; family Acidobacteriaceae; genus Angelobacter. The sequence continues at coordinate 130,262 of DASXGZ010000034.1, read as the reverse complement.
TTTCAGCATCAACAGACTCAATTTCAAGTTGATGGTCCTTTTTCATCTTCGCGCAAAATCCAGCCATGTCGGAACGCCCTGATCCGCACAATAGAAAACGATGGAATGGACGAACACTCGGCAGAACTGAGAAATGTGCGGTCGCTTGCCTGCCCGAGCCGAATACGCCAAGAGTTTGCGCATCATCACGCGCGAGCAGATCAGTAGCGATGGCGGAAGTCGCAGCAGTCCGCAGATCGGTAAGATAGTTGGCTTCCACCCGCGCAATCGCTATGCCGGTGGCAGGGTCAAGCAGTTCATAGACAGCGTGCACGCCCGCCTTTGCGCTTACGCTGACAAGTTTTACGCCTGCGGCATGCAAGGCGCTTTCATAGCAAGGCATCACCAGCAGAACTGCGCCGTTTAATTCAAGCACAGTGCGCACCGGCATGTGTACCGTTGCAAAACCTCTGGTAAAAGCTGCGCGGATGGCATGAATCACGTCATCCGTTTTCGCCGCACGCCGGACCTGGTCTTCAGAAAGGAAGAGCATGCCAGTTTTATCTCTTTTTCCTCTTCCCTGCTCGTGCCAAAATCCGGCGCACTTTTTTAGGAGAGACAGAGAGCCGCCGGGCTACCCGCGCCACTTTCCTATCTTCTTTTTCCCAGACCTTAGGAATCACGATCTCGGCGAATTGTTCGGTCAGTTCCTGAAACGTTTCTTCGCCCGTGATCCCCTGCGACCATGCGCGCAACAATGGATCAATGCTGCCCTTGGGCATCACCCTCTGTTTCAGCGTCTGCAATTCTTCCCAGAGATCGTCGTAATCCACGGCCTTGAGAAATGAATTTGCCAGATCGCAGCACCGCCGGGCATCGTCCATGTCATGAATAGCAGGATTGCTGGCAGTAAGTCCGCGCCAGATGTAGGCGCGCGCCAGCAGGCGGTGGTTCTGGGTGTGCTTGGCGGCTTCCACGGCTTCACGGGCATAATCGCGTGCAGCCTGTGCATGCTCCCATGAGTGGGTGCTGCCTTCAATCTCTTCTTCGAGCTTTCCGTTGGCCACTTCGCATTGCAGCAACCGCGCGCGGGCCATTAAGATTGAATCATTCACTTCCTTGCCCAGCTCAAAGGCGTGGCCGGCCTGCGCTCCGGCATTATCCAGATCACCCACGTCAAGATAAAGCAGGCCGCGGTTTTCCAGCACACTGCCGATTCCATGATGGTGGTCATGATGGCGGTAGATCTTTTCCGCCATATCCAGATTGGCAAACGCGCTGCCGCGAAGCTCCTCATGCTGGCGCAACAGGCTTTGTTTTTGTCCGCGCGCGATGGCCGCTTTAGAGCTCTGCCGGCGCTCCCTTTCCGCATCAATCTGCTTGCCGATCTGGACTGATATAAGTCTCTGCACATACGCAATGTTGGTAAGTGTGCGGGCCAGGTTGCGGTGCTGCCGGTTACGCTTCTGGAAATGTTCAATGGCGCGGGAAAAATATTTTAGTGCTTCCTGGTAATGTCCCTGGCGGCGCACCATGCGCCCATGCGCGGAATATATATTGCCAAGTGTAATGTCATCGTCGCTGGAGCGCAGCGTCTCTTCAGCCTGGTCTAATATGCGTTCAGCGTCACGGTATCGGCCCTTCTGAAAAAGCAGCCAGCTTTCCAGAACGCGCATGACGGCCGCCATCTTTGGAAAGCCAAGGGCCTGTGCCAGTTCGCGTCCCACTCCGGCGCGCTTGAGCGCCTCATCATATTCACCTTTTTTGCGATGGCACCGGGCATTCCAGAAATGCGCAATTGCCACAACTTCCTTGTCTCCAATTTCCTCTTGCATGGAGAGCACGAGATCGAACTGGGCCAGCGCTTCATCCGGATGGTCGCGCAGGAGCGCTAACAGACCTTCCGCCATCCGAAGCTGGAGATAATCGCTTAGGGGCAGTTGGCCGCGCTTGTCTCTGGGAAACCGCGCAAGGAGTTGTTCAATAAGCCCTGGTTCACCGTATCCGATATCAACCCATTGCGCCAGACATCCGACAAACGCCGCGGCATTCGCCTGTGATGGTTGCAGCGCGCTGAGCAGATGTACATGTTCATCCAGCAGCGCAATGCCACTTGATACCTGCCGCAATGCCAGGTTCTGCCTCAGCTCCTGGAGAAGCCGATGTGGAATGTCAGGGCTATTTTCTATATCGCGCTGAGTAGTGGCCACAGTGCGAAATCATAGCACTTCATGCACTCGTCCGGATCGGATTAGTTGATGGGAATAAAGATGATTGCAGTATTGCAGGCACTTCAAAATTCAGGGCTGATATAGCGAAAAATGGTTAATTATGCAAAAGAGGTGCTCGTTGCATGGTATGTACGGTTAGGCGCTCGCTGATTACCTGATCTTTTTTTTGTCGTCGATTTTTCATTTCCGTGGCTTCATAGCCGCCGATTCATCCAGTGCTGCGGTTGGGGAGACCCGTCACTTGGCGTTTTCTCAATCCAGAGCAGCACTGCCAAGGCGAACCGATCCAATGCCTTCTGAATGAACTCTCTCATGGTGCTGATAGCTCGTCGGAACTCCATTGTCGCCTCCTTTTATTTTATTTTTTCAAAAACGTCAGACGCAAGAGGGTGACCCACGTACTCCGCATTTCCAATGCCGTTCGCTTACCGTACACAGCATTTAACTACTTGGGTACGATCACGAAACTGATCGTCTATGAAATTGATTTTCGAGTTATTTAGTATTTTGATGTGTATGATATCGCTCGTGTTGGTTATCCAGCTCCCCTTTTGAGAGTTCAAAATGAGAAGTACGAGCAGCTTATATCCTGCTCCTGCATTGGCCAGTAGCTTCCATTTTTGTGATCAGGGTTGTTTCAGCCTGGGTACTTTGACGAGCAATTTTGCATTTGCCAGCAGTCGCCAAGAAGGCAATAAAAAGAGCCCGATTTCCACCACACGATTAAGCCTGTTACAACGAGACCGGTTATTTCCTGGCCAGGGCTGCAGCTTGTTTGTTTGAGCCAGCCGCAATTTCCACGGCCTGCTCAAACTCTTGCGCCCGCACGGCGCTGGTATGGCTGGCCAGCACGCGCTCCTGGGCCGCGCGTCCAATATGGCAAAACTCGGCTGCATCGTAGTCTTGTAGATATCGAACAACATCGTCGCTGCCGGTAGGAAGAAGAATTTCCCTGCCCGGAGTAAGAAAAGTTTCCAATCCAGGCCAATTATCGGAAACTATGGCGGCTCCGCAGGCTGCGGCTTCAAACAAGCGCACGGACGGCGAATATCCTGCCAAAACCATGTCACGCCGGGTGACATTCAGTGTGAGGCGTGATGAACTATAAAGCGCTGGATGATAACGCGGCTCCAGATGCATGATGCGATTTACGTTTTCAGGCCAGTGGAGGGATTGAGGATACTGTGGTCCGGCCACGACAAACGTTTTTTGAGGAAGCCGGGCAGCGGGAACACAGAGTAATTCATCGATTTTAGGCTGGCGGTCAGGAGCGTAAGTACCCATGTAGCTGAAGTCGCAAGTGAAAGCAGGGTCAGGGGGAAGCTGACGATATTTTTCCGGATCAACTGAACAATAGAGCGGCACCGCAAACCGCACGCCCAAATCCGCTTCCAGTGTTTGGAGCAGCGGACCACCGGTAAAGCTGAAATAAATGTCCAGTTCAGGGAGATGGTGTTTAAGCACGTACTCGGAGCGTCCCTGGTCTTTTAGGCTTCTAATTGTGATAGGCGTATCGATGTCATAGAAAGTCTTTACCGGCACAGCGGATGAAAGGACCTCCTCAAGCGCCGCGATGCCATCAGGAAAATAAGAGCCGACCATAGCGACGTCAGAATCGCGCAGTTCGGCCCGTACCATAGGAAGAATCTCTTCCCAGTTTTCAAAAAGCCGTACGTCGCAATAAGGCGGGCGCGGAAGGTCACGGTTGCTCTGATACCACTCCACATCATGCTCAAAAAAAACAATGCGATGCCCACGACGATGCAGCGCCTGGCAGAGCGCGCGAAATGTGGTGGCGTGCCCGTTGCCCCAGGATGAGGTGATCGAAAGTCCAAAGATGGTCAGCTTCATAAAAATCTGGCGCCACTCAGCTCTTCGCAATATCGCTATTCACATCCCAAATGCACGAAGCTGAATTCATGCTTCTTAAATTCGGGAGGCCGCCGGTTGCTTTGATATTGCATTGGCGACGATAGTGTCAAACTCTTTTGCCCGCAAAGCGTAAGTGTGGTCGCGCAACGCCCGCCTGCGCATGTTGCTGCCGATCTCCTTCGCCTTAAAAAGTGGCACTTCTCGCAAACAGGAAACAATATCCTCGGCTCCGCCGGCCACGAGTATTTCCTGTTCCGGTTCAAAAAACTGTTCGATGCCCGTCCAGCGATCAGTGATGAGACATGCTCCGGCGCCCGCAGCCTCAAAGACACGCGTGGGCGGAGAGAAGCCCACTCCGGCCATGGAGTCTCTATTGATATTGAGCACCATGCGCGCGGAACAGTTTACGCGGTTGTGGTCTCCAGTACCGACGTGGCCAATCCATTGGACGTTAGGCGGAAGCCGCTTGCCATCCCAGCCTTCTCCACCCAGGGCGAACTTAAGTTCCGGCGCGAGTTCAGCGGCACGAAGAAAAAATTCTTTCACGCGGCGCTCGCGGTCCGGGAGGCGGTGCCCGACAAACAATAAGTCGCAGGAAAGCGACGGATCGGGCGAAACGGGATAATGGGTTTCAGGATCAAGCGCGTTGTAGATAGGATGACAGTTAGCTGCGCCCAGCCGCTGATAGTGCTCAATGACCGGAGCACCGCCGCCATAAGTGAAAATAAAGTCATATTGTGAAATGAGCTTGCGGAACGGATCAGTTGCGCTTGATTCCACTCGCGCCAGAGTCGCGGGCGCATCGACATCCCAGAATGCGACAGAGGTGCCGGAGGATTGGCATTCGATGATCTTTTCTTCCAGCAGCTCGTCAAATACACCAACGCCGCTGTGCTTAATCACCAAATCACATTTGGCAGCCTGTTGAAGGAGCGCTGGAATTTCTTCAGCATCTTTATAGACAATCGTGCGAACATAAGAAAAATCGCCGGGATCACGCTTCTGCTGGCGGCCATAAGCGTCCGGCTCGGCAAAAATAACGTGATGTCCCAGGGCGTGAATCTGGCGGTAGATGCCACGATAGTATGTGGCTGCACCATTCCAGTAAGACGATGTGATGCTGGAGCCAAAAACAAAGATTCTCATCCAGCAATCTCCTGGCAAATAGAAATCAATTCCTGTGCCCGATGCGCGCAGGTGTGACGGTCCCGGATCGTTTTCAATCCATTTTCTGCCAACTGGTGGCGGGCCCGCGGATCGCGCCGCAAGTTCTGAAGTTCCGCGGCCATTTCTTCGGCATCGTGAACAATGACGTAATCTTCACCCGGACGAAACAATTTCTCTTCATCGCTCCAGGGAGAACACACCAGCGGAATGCCGCACGCAAGCGCCTCAAAGACGCGAATAGTGGGAATGCCGGCCAGACCGTTGGCATATTGGCGGCGGGGGATGTGCACGGTGGCCATGCTTTCGGCATAAACCTGAGGCGAAAGAATATTAGGAAGATAGCCGCGATATTCAATGTTCGCAGCCGCCAGTTTTCTCAGGGCAATTTCCGGATATCGAACGCCATGCGCGACCACGCGCAAATCACGCAACGCCGTTGCCGGGCGAATCAGGAATTCATCCAGTTCCGCGGAACGCTCTTCATCGCCCCAGTTGCCGACCCAGATCACATCAATCATTTTGTCGCGGCGCAGGGGATGAAACTGCTCTATGTCCGCCGCTTCGTGGAAAGTCCAGACCCGCTGGACACCGAAGCCATCGGCATAAATGCGGCGGATGGCTTCTCCAAAAGCCAGAACGCCATCAACCAGGTGCAGATGGAATTTCAGGATCTCGCCGGCACGCGTATGAGCGCGATGATGGCTATCATGAAATAGCGCGATGAAGCCATACTTTTTCTTGAGCGCGAGCACACGGTTTACCACTTGGGGATCATTCCACTCATGCAGCAGTACGATATGTGTATCTTTTAGCTCGTCTTCTAAAAACTGCTGAAACTCCGCATCACTGGATTTGTAAAAGCGGATATCCAGCTCAGAATAAGTCCGGCGGAAGGAATCAATGGCTTCAATGGCGCGCTCGCCTTCCGATTTCATCAGGTTGGTAAGCGACCATGAGCCCAGCTCTTCATAGCAGCGCACGCCATATCCCATCCGGACGAGCTCACGCATGAGCCCGCGCAGGAAGTGCGCATTGCCGTGGTTCCAGTCAGAAACCATGGAGTGAGCAAACAGGGCGATGTTAAGTTTCTGGCTCATGCGGTGAGGGCCCTCGCGGGCAGAAAACTCTGGTAAAGATTGTGGTAGCCCTCCACCATGCGCTCTGCGGTGAAATGCTGCCGGGCATGGTGATAGGCCAAATTTCCCTGGGCAAGCCGCTGATCGGGGTTGCGCTCCAGGCCCTCTAATGCGCTATAGAGGCTTTCCGCATCATTGTTGCGGAAGAAAATTGCCGCGCCGTCCCAGAGTTCACGGAAGGTAGGAATGTCACTGGCCACAATGGCGCAGCGTGAGAGCGCTGCTTCCACGGGCGCGAGTCCAAATGGCTCATATTGCGAGGTCGCGGCATAAATGCCCGCGCGTGACAGGGTCTGCACGATCTGCCGCTCATCTTGCTCCGGTTCCAAATGGATATTAGGGCTGATGGGCTCAACCGCAAACGCGCCACTCTGGAATTCGGGGTGCCGGTCTGAGCCGACGATGTGCACTGGCGCCGGCATCTCCCGCCGCAAAAGCAGAGAGACATTTTTTCCGCTGTCCCATAGCCGGCCCAGCGTAACAATCTTCTCTTCTTTGGTTACATAAGGATTGAACAACGCAGCGGTCCGTCCGTTATGGATTACGGCGGTCGAGGCAAGACTGCCGTAATGCAGTTCTATCTGCTCCAACATCCAGCGGGAAGGCGCTACAACCATGGTTGCTTCGCCCAGTCCGCGCGCAACCACCTGACGATACCACTGCAGCCACTCAGTTTCCGGCGGCGCTTTGCCATGCACTGCCATCCACCAGCTAATCACGTCACTATGCGCCACCACAATGCGAGGCACATTGGACTCCAACGCTCCGTAATAGAACTGGCTGAAGTGAAGCAAATCAGGCTTGCATTCCCGTATGAGCGTTTCCAGATACCCGGCGGAGGCCAGCATGTCAGCTTCGGAATCGAGCATCCATTCCAGCTTGAACGCTGTAGGCCGGTAATCCAGATTCTCCAGGCCGTCCATCCATTGCGTTTGCGCATCGGTGGGTATATCGCCAAAGCTGACCAGCGTGACTCGGTTGCCCCTGCGTACCAGGCCGGCCACTAGTTCTCTCGTATATGTCCAGACACCGCCGAGCGTGTCAGCGGTGACTAAGATATGCATCTTCGAGTTCCTCAATTGGCAACGGTATCTGATCCTGGATGTCGCTGTATCCTTTGCCGGCAAACATCGATGTGTAATGCCGATGAGCGCGCTCCCATGCCATATCATCCGGCGCAGCAGCGAAAGTCTGCGTGTAGAGCGGACTGCCCGGATAGGGGAACATGGGCACTGGCTCACTCACCCAGACACCTTTGGACTTCAAGTCTTCCTGCCAGCGGCGAATCTCAACGCGATCGTCTTTTTCCGTCAGGATCAGATTGGCCTGCACCCACGGAATTCGCCCACGGGCATAGACAAGCAACTCTGAAATACGGTCTGTACCGATGCGGCACTTTTTGTTGAGTTCTTCACGGCCTTCATGGGTGATCGATTCCACGCCGCATTCCAGCGAAATGCAACGCGCCCGGCCCAGCAAATCAAGCGTTTCTTCATTCCACAGATCGATGCGCGTCTGAAAACCGATCTTCACCGGACGCTCCGCAATTCCTTCCAGTAAACGGCGCACATTCTTTCCGACGCCGAAAATCTCATCGATGAAATAGATGTACTCAACGCCACGGGATATCAGCGTATCGACTTCCTGGAGCACTGCTTCCACATGGCGTTCGCGAAACTGGTTACGGAAGAGCGTCTTGTTGCAGAACGTGCAGGCCCAGGGACAGCCGCGTGCAAATTCAAGCTCAGCGCCAAGCCCGCAGTCATTGGTAAACACATGGTGACAGTGAGAGTGTGCCTCAACGTTGTAATTATGGAAATCAAGCGGGCCAAGCAATTTCATGTCTGCCACGGCTGAAGTGGAGCTTATGTGAAGACCGTTTTCAGTCTGGAAACAACAACCGCTAATCTCGCTCCAAGGCTTGAAAGCGAGTTCAGCCAGGGTCTGGTCGGGTTCTCCGCGCAAAGCCACATCACAACCCGTCTTACGGATGGTGGCAGCCGGCGTTGCCGAAGGATGCGGGCCGATCGCGACTTTCATCGCGTTGGTCTGCATGCCCGCAAACCATTCCATGGGGACACGCAACTCCGGCGGCGGGCAGCGCCAAAACAAATAGGAAGGCGCGGTAGGAATCACCAGGAAATCCGGCCTGAACGTATCTACGCGCTGCTTTGCTTCTTCCATGCTCAGATTATCTGTTTGGGCATCGATCAAAAGAGCCTCATGGCCTTGAGTGATTACCTGACCGGCGGCAAACATCAGTTCCAGAGGAACATGTGGGTCCTGGCATCCAAAGTAGGTTGAGCCCTTAAAGTCCCACTTCGGATTGAGCAGGGCGAATTTCATCCGGCCCTCCCTGATAGTTCGGCGGCCAATGCAAATGGTTGCAGCACTGGTGCGTGTGCACGGCGGCGGGTTGAGAATAATGCACGGTTCTCTTCCCAGAATTCCTGCAGTAGTTGAACCGTTGTCTTCAGTCCAATTTCCGGCTTCCAGCCGGCATCGCGATAAATCTTGCTGTTGTCTGTAATGTAAACAAGCTGGTCGCCGGGACGGCGCTCATTAAAGATGCATTCCAATGGACGGCCAGTCAGCAACTCAAGTTCATCGACTAACTCAAGCAGCGAAACAGAATTTTGCGGACCGCCACCCACGTTATAAACCTCAGTGCGGGTAGTCTCAATATTCTGCCGGATAGCTTCAAAGGCAAGAACAAGATCGTGAATACAGAGAACATCACGGACCTGACGGCCATCGCCATAGATAATGACCGGTTCTCTTTGCAGCGCAGAATACACAAAATGCGCCACCCATCCCTGGTCTTCCGTGCCAAACTGACGGGGGCCGGCAACGCACGACATACGCAAGACAACTGTCGGGAGGCGGTAAACGCGTCCAAAATCACGCACATACTGATCTGCGGCGCCTTTGGAGCATCCGTATGGCGAATGGAAATCCATCGGCTGTAATTCAGAGATGCCTGAGGGCTGCGGCATTACATAGCGCTTTGCATCCATCGCAGGCGTGCCAAGGCCAAGCTCTCCATAGACTTTGTTCGTAGAAGTAAACAGCAGGAAAGGCCGGTTGCCTGAACGGCGAGCAGCATCCAAAATGTTGAAAGTACCTGCCAGATTGACTTCAAAATCCAGGCGCGGATCAGCCACAGAAGTAGTCACCGCAACCTGCGCGGCGAAATGATAGATCTCAGTGGCGTGTGCAACAGCTTTCTCTACCTGGCGCGCGTCACGCACGTCGCCGACCGTGACCTGAAGTCTTCCGGAGCCGCCCGCTGCTTTTCTCAGCCACTCCAGATTGTGGTGCACTCCCGCACGCGAGAGATTGTCAAAGACATGCACCTTTGCATCAGTGCTGGTGAGCAAAGAGTGCGCAAGATTCGAACCAATAAAACCTGCTCCTCCAAAAATCAGCACTGAGCGGGTTTCCTGTTTCCGCATTGTTCCCCCTTTGAAATTCTTGCTCTTAGGCAGTCAGCCCAAATTCGGTGAGCTGAGCTGCTGCTTCAGCGGCACGGTCTTGTGGCTGCTGGGAGCAGAGCCACTGCACCAGGTCTTTCAACCCATCCCTGAAACGCACCTGCGGCGTGTACCCCAACAATTTTTTGGCGGCTGAAATATCGGCAAAGCAGTGGCGCACGTCGCCTGCTCGATACTTCTGCGTCATCTCGGCGGCAATCTTTGAGTCCATTGCCTGTGCCAGCTCCGCTGCCACTTCCCGGATGGAAATCGGTTCACCTGATCCAATGTTCAATGCCATCCCGTCCGCCTCTTTCCGCTCCATGGCCAGAAGGTTGGCGCGGACAACGTCTTGCACGCTGACGAAGTCACGCAATTGGCATCCATCTTCAAAAATGAGCGGCGGATTACCATTCATAAGTCGCGAAGCAAAAATTGCAGCCACTCCCGTGTACGGGTTGGAAAGGGCCTGGCGAGTTCCGTAGATATTGAAGTAACGCAAGGCCACCACGGGCAATTGATATGTGCGCCCAAACAGCAGGCACATCTCTTCCTGGTCTTTTTTGGAGAGCGCGTAAATGGAGCTGCACTGGAGCGGCTTGGATTCGTCGGTCGGAATTGGAGTAAGCGCCTCACCGCAAGTGGGACAATTCGGTTCCCATTGTTTAGTCTTAAGCTGCTCCACGGAACGGAGGTCCGGCGCCACACTGCCATATTGAGCGCAAAGGTATTTGCCTTCACCATAAATTGACATGGAAGAGGCCAGCACCAGCTTTTCTACCGGGACTTTGCGGTTTAGCAGTTCCTGAAGCAATACGGCGGTACCCTGCGTGTTGGTACCCATGTAGTGCTCAATTTCATACATGGACTGGCCGACGCCAACAGCAGCGGCCATGTGAAATACCACTTCAATGCCGTTCAGCGCACCACGAACTGCTGCGGCGTCCTGCATGTTGCCTTGCACGAACTCTGCTTCAGGATGCAGATAGGCTGGAAGCCCCTCAGGATGGACCTGCTTATCAAGATTGTCGAGGATGCGAACCTTGTGTCCGGCGGCCAGCAAAGCGTCAGCCAGATGCGATCCTACAAAACCTGCTCCGCCAGTAATCAGTATGTTCTTTGCCATTTCTTACCTGGCTCCCACTAAAACGTCATTGTTGTTTTTGCTGATGGCTGCGTATTTGCGGACCGACCACTCCACGAACTCCACAAAATCCTCAGCCCGCTTTGGCGGACTCGTATAGTGCGGCGCTATTCCCATATGTTCGGGAGTGAAACAAAGTGTCAGCGTAGTGGTAAAGGGCTCCAAAGCGCGCATCTGGCGATCAAACCAGGCTTCTGCATTCGGCCGGAACCAATCCGCCCAACTGATTCCAGTCCGAAGATACTTCACGCCCAGGCGAGTTAACCACTCCACTGCAAGATCCAGCCTGGGGTCTTCATAGTGGAACCACTGGCAGATGCCCATGCCGGCGGGAAAGGCTTCCGCGGCCAGCTTGGGCGAACCATCTTCCCGCAACAATCCCATATAGTAATGGCGGTAGTAGGCGCTGCCTTCGGCTTCTTTATGGCGCGTGGTTGCCGACCACGTAGCGGGCAGGTCAAGCAGACTGTACCAATGCACGCGATCAACGATCGGCTGCAATAGCTCCGCCGTCCGTTTGAGCCCAAAAACCTGGACCTCTTCAGCGCCGAAGGAGGAAACACCAGCCTCAGAGACCCAAACAGGTTTGCTGGTGACGGCGCGTATCTCGTCAATTTTTTGAGGCCAGTCGTTCAGCCTCCAGTGGTTCCAGTCGAGCGGAAAACCGTGGACTGAGACTACATCCACGGCGTCCAAAACGCCGTAAGAGCCGAGCAGGTTAATAAAATGAGGGTCAATAGGCGAAATACCGCCGAGCACAATCGGCAGGTCGGGATTTTCACGTCGAATGGCCTTGCTGGCGGCGACGATCATGCCGGCAAAGATCTTCCAGTCAGGATCCAGCTTGAAATCCCAATGAGAAAGATTGTTCGGCTCATTCCACAACATGACTGCTTCAACCATGCATGCACCTTTGCAAAAGAACTGGGCCAGATTACAGGGTGCCCGCTAATTCATGATCCAGAATGAACTTTCCATCGTCTTTAGTGACGTGGGCCGGCGCGCATATCCAGGTTTCCTGCTCAGGATGGGCGGCGATTTCCAGGCCTGAGCTGCGGAGCATGCCTTCCATGGCACCGTGATTAGGAATCCACCAGTTGGTGGGGTCCCCTGCATAATTTTTCTCGATAAAGTACATGGAGGGAAAATCTGGATTCTTGAATATCTCCATGTTCCAGAAATGATAATCCTCAGCCACTTCCGGCGTTTTCAGGGAACCGCGAATCATTGTCTGAAATATCAGGCTGCCCTTGACCTTCTTGATCACCTTGTCGAGGGCAAACAAAGGATAGCGCAAATGATAAAAAACTCCCATAAACAGAACGTAATCGAACTGCCCTGGGATTGAGTCAACATCGTAAACGGAACACTTGGCGAATTCTATTTCCAGATCCAGAACCTGGGAAGCAAAGCGGGCCTGATCAAGATACCTGTCATCCACATCAACGCCCAAAACACGGCTGGCGCCCCGCTTCTTAAGCTCAATGGAGTGAAAGCCGCCGTTACAACCGATATCGAGCACGGTCGCGCCGGACAAATCCTCAGGAAGCGCGGGAGCAACATTTTTCCATTTCACATTGGGAAAATCGCCAAGAAAATGATGCGGGGCTGTCAGGACACCATTCAAATTTATGTTATGGAACCATTCTCCCATTTCAGAAATACGGCGGGTGAGTTCCTGATGGCCATTCAGATTTCCCATTCCATTTCTCTCGCTGATGTTTACGCGCCTTGTCGCCATCGTTTACGACCCCGTCTCCCTCTATAAACCATTGCGTAGATAGGATTAGAGTCCATGCGAGGAACTTGGGATGTCCTCTACAAACATGGCTTTAGCGCAAAAAGAACTGCCCGGGACACTCAGACAGAACCAACCCAGGTCCCCATTGTTTCCCAAATACAAGGACGGGACTGGCATGTCATGCCAGCCCTCTCTGCTCTACCAGGCTTCAATTCTAGCCAAAAGCAGGGTTGATTCTAACTGCTAGACGGTCCTGCGGCCTGTTACCAGGTTAATCACTGCAACAACTAACGCGATCACCAGCAGGAGATGAATCAGGCCACCAGCAACGTGGAACCCCCAGCCCAGGAGCCACAGAATAATGAGGATTGCAAAGATTGTCCAAAGCATAGATACCCCTTGAAATCAATAGACTACGTCGACTGCCACCAAAGATGAGAGGCAGCTTCTCAGAGCGGAGTTGTCCCTCAACCGCCAATTTCTGCCCGTAATCGTTCGAGAAGTAAGAGCAGATTGGCAGGGTTGATGTGCAACCGGCGGGCATACCGCAGAAACATAGGTACGGCGAGCGCCGTACCTATGCAAGGGGGTTGCTGAAATCATTTACTTCAAAATTGAAGGACTTGGTGCAGGCACGGAAATCCAGTGCGTGATTCCATACTCTTTCAGTTTGCGATATAAAGTTGTCTTCCCAATACCAAGTGCGCGCGCAGTCATCAATTTGTCGCCATTGAGCTGCTGCAAGGCTTCCAGAATAGCTTGCTTTTCCAGTTCGGCAAGGGGCAGAATCCTGGCCGGCCGGCTCGACGCCACAGCACGAAAAGCCACAGTCCGGATATGCGGCGGAAAGTCGGCTGGCTGGAGAATTGGCCCGGGGCTCATGGCCACGGCGCGCTCCAAGCAGTTTTCCAGTTCGCGCACATTGCCCGGCCAATCATAAAGCTGGAGAAACTTCATGGCCTCAGGATTAATGGAATAGGAAACCTGTTTAGCTTTCCCTATACGCTCCAGGAAATGCTCCGCCAGAGGGCGAATATCCTCTTTGCGTTCGCGCAATGGAGGCAAGCGAAGGCTGACCACGTTGAGCCGGAAGAACAAGTCGCGGCGGAAAGTTCCCTGCTGAATTGCCATTTCCAGATCGCGACTGGTGGCCGCAATAATACGGACGTCTACTGGTATAGATTTAGTATTGCTTTGGGGATGAAACTCCCGTTCCTGTAAGGCCCGAATCAACTTACCCTGAATATCCAGCGGCATTTCTCCGATTTCATCAAAGAACACGGTACCGCCGCTGGCCAGAGCAAACATACCGTCTGGGCGCTTGGCTCCCACAGGCATTTTAAGAGGAGCAAAAAGTTCGTTTTCCAGCGCTCCCGGGGCCGCCGACGCGCAATCGACGAGCAGGAAAGGACGGTCCCGATACGATCCCTCCGCATGGATGACACGGGCCACGGTTTCTTTTCCTGTTCCACTCTCACCCTGCACCAACACCGGATGTTTACTGGTGGCTACTTTGGCAATTATGGAGTAAAGCTTTTGCATTTCCGGCGAGATGCCTATTACCCCACCATTGAATCCGGGATTGGTTTGCAGATGTTCATGGGCCATGCGGTCCTCCAGAGAATTCCGCAGGCGGCCTGCAGCGCGCGTCAGGAGCGCCTTAAGTTCCTCACTCTTGAACGGCTTGCGGATAAAGTCACAGGCCCCGCTTTTCATGGCCGTGACAACGGAATCAACCGTAGCCTGGCCGCTGATCATGATGATTTCTGTTTGCGGATGACTGGATTTGAATTTCGCCAGTAAATCCAGGCCGTCCTGTGCGGACTGGCGCACATCCAGCAGAACCACATCCACCGGCTGGATTTCCATTTGGCGCAAGGCTGCGCGGCTGTTTTCCGCGGCATAGACCTTAAATCCCATGCTGCCGGCAACTTCCCTGCATAGATCGCGAACCCAGCGATCTCCATCTACAACTAGCAGGAATAATGACTCAGCAGGAGCAGTTCCATTCTGCTGCGGAATAACTCTGACGGCGTTCGAGGACATGAAGGCTGCCTTTCTGCGACTGCGGACGTAAGCCACCAACCAGCAGGGACTATGATTAGAAATCCGTTATCGCGGCGAAAGCTTGGCCAGACGGCCCCGTTGCAGAGACCGGTTTAGAATTACGTTTGTCTTTACCAGGAAAACTTAGCGATCTCCGCCGCTAACGGTGTTCGCTTTACAAAGTTAACTGCACTTCAAGAAGGTAACTGACCGCGCAGATTTTTGTACCTGCTGGCTTAAAAATTTCCAATTTCAGAACAGACAGAAAGAAGCGTTCAATATCAGTCATTTATCGGACGCGCAACCTTGGTGTTTTACTCAAAAACTACGACGGCTTGACTTAAGCGGAAGCCACGCGATACCTTCGCGAGAACACGTACCGAAGCATCTTGGGGAGAAAATGTGCCTTTTCAGCGAATGATCACGCTCACAACCGACTTCGGATTGACTGAGCATTATGTTGGTGCAATGAAAGGAGTTATCTATAGCATCAATCCCACGGCGCAGTTGGTGGAGATTACCAATGCCGTACAGTCATTTGACGTTCTGGATGGGGCGCTGGCCATTTCCCAGGCATACAGTTATTTCCCAAAGGACACGGTGCACGTGGTGGTGGTGGATCCTGGGGTGGGCGGGGCGCGCAGGCCGATCATTGCGACTATCGGCCAATATATGTTCGTAGCGCCAGACAATGGCGTGCTCTCACTCGTGTATGAGCGGGAAGAGCGTGTGAGCGTCCGGCACATCACTTCAGAACATTATTTTCATCATCCCGTCAGCAACACATTCCACGGCCGCGATATATTTGCGCCGGTGGCCGCCTATCTCAGCAAAGGCGTGGATGGAGCAAAGTTCGGAGAAGAGATCACCGACTTTGTGCGCTTTCTTGCTCCCAAACCAAAAGCTACCGCGGCCAATGCATGGAAAGCCATTGTGCTTAAGACCGATAAGTTCGGCAACCTGATCACGAATATCTCGCCCAAAGATATCCCGCAGATTTTTGACGGTTCGTCGAATGCTTTCAAAATCACGGTGGGCAAAGCCGAGGTCACCAAGCTTTGCTCTAATTACACAGAAGGCGCACCGGGAGAGCTGATTGCGATTCTGGGAAGCACCGGCTTTCTGGAAATTTCCGCAAATAAAGCAGCAGCTTCACGGATAGCGGGGGCGGACAAGGGGAGCGAGGTGACTGTGACTCTGGCAGGCGGGGCTTAAGCCACATGCGCCAACTTCTCCGTTTCTTCTGGAACGCCACACAAGGACACCGGCTGGCCCCTTGGCGCAGCCCGTATCTGCGCTGGCGCATGGAAACATATTCAGGATTGAAGATGGATAAAATTGGTTTTGTGGAATTCTGGGGCTTTCTCTTCAGAGAGCGAAAACAGTTGCGGCACTTTTTGAAGTGGACGGCTGAGATGGAGAATTACGCACGGTCGAAGCCGAAAAATCCGTAGTGTCCGGCGTGCTCGCTTAACGATCGTCAGATGACGGCGAACATTGAGATTGCTTTCCCATCAGCAACGCATAAAAAAAGCGGGGCGCAGATGCGTCCCGCTTCGGCAAGAGTTGTTACCGGTGATTGCCCATGCTATGGCCGCCCATGCTATGGCCACCGCCAAAATTCCCATGGGAGAAACCACCAACATGCGCAACGCCGCCGTGGTAAGCAGGTGTACCGTGGAACGCGGGCCTGCTGCCAGCGACTGCTGTATGCGGGAATACCGCCGGTCCACCTCTTGGGCCGATGAAGCGCGTCCGACCGTAACCCCAGCGGTTGAATCCATAGTGGAACGGCGCGCGATAAACCACTAATGGCGAGTAGAATCCCCAGCCAAAGGGGCTGTACAGAATTCCATCCGAGGGTATGAACGTGTAGCCTCCGAAGCCCGGAGCCCAGTACCAGCCGCTGCCGATCCAGCCAGGACCGTAGTAGCCGTCGGCGACGTAAACGCGCGCAGCGTCCACGTTGGCTTCCGCCAGGTAAGACGAACGCAGGCTGCTCCATTGATAGAGATCTCTCTGCCTGTAATCGTCTTTGTCAAAGCCATGCGCCTTGGGCTTGCCCGTATTCATGTCAACCTTCTTTCCGCCTTTTACTGATACCGTGCGGTCACCATCCTGTACCTGAGCTTTGCCGTCAAATACCAGGACTTCCTGTTTGTCCGCATCAAACTCATAGAGGCCCTTCTTGACCAGCCGTGTATCGACACCGTCTTCACGGACAAGCAGATGGTTTTGGTCATGTATCTCCGCCACTTCCACCATGGCGCGCCCTTGTTCCAGTTGGACTCTGGTATTGGTAATGCTGGGCGAAATCATCTTGACTGCGCTATTGTCGTCAACGCGCAGGAATACCCCGGGCGTGAGCAAAATTTCTGCTTTGCCGTTACCCGTATCAAGGGTCTGGCCAGGTTCCAACGTGGCCGAGCCCACAGAATCGGCGTTCAGGGTATTGGGACCGATGTTGGCCTGACCCTCCACATAATTGAGTGTTCCAGGCAGCGCAGAGTGTGCGTCCGTTGCAGCAAATGCGGGCGCAGACAGTATCACTGCCAGGATTGAACTTGCAAATAAAGTTATCCTTGACAGTTTCATTGAATTGACTCCTTGGTTAATTAGATAAACTGGGGATGAAAAAGTTTCAATCGCGATCCGATAGATCCGAGAGGCTTTTGCTAAGAATTGTTAGCTGCGCGACCCTCCTCGGTTCAAGACGGGCTTTCTGAAGCGTTTCGACATAGAAGCCCGCAAATGCATCTAAGTCAAAGATCAAAGAACCTTACACTCAACATTAAGCGGGCAGGAGATCATGGCTAAGAAGAAGAAGGAGACTAGAGACATAGACGAAAGATCACCGGAATTGAAGGGCGACCTGGAAGCGAGACCTGATGAACTCGGTTCCGATCCCAGACAGGTGGGCGATGACAGCGCCGGTCAATCGGGTGATCCGCAGCAGCTCTCGACTGTGGAAGAAGCCAACGAAGAATCAGTGGAGGAACTGGCCGATACTGACCAGGCTTTTGAGGCGGCTGTAGTGGAGGGCGTGGAAGATGCAGGCGACCATCCGGAACGGCCTGTGCACACACATGAAGAGTACGGCCGGCCAGACGATACTCCGGCGCTCACTAAGGATGACGAAGCAGCGTAGTCAGTATTTTTGCCGCAGATTTGCGCTGATGGATGGAGATCAGAAATTAGCCGTGCACACGAGTAGTTTTGCGAAGGCAAATGAGACCATAAAGCGCGCGTGTCACGTTTTATGGCCCACTCAAATGCAACTTTGCTGTTTATCTTATTGTTCTGCGAGCTGCATTTTGCTTATGTCAAGAGTATGAATAAACACGCCTAGCAGACGATTGAACCCACTGGGGTCGCGACCATCGTTGTGCAGCACTACCAGGCCAATCCTTGTGTGTGTCTCGAACATAATTGCATTTGTGTATCCCGCATTGCCGCCTGTGTGACCATAAAATATCGCGATACCTCCTTTTGGGAACCAATCAACAGGCGTAAACGATTGGAACCCGACTCCGAAGCCCGTTTGAAGATCTCCGCTGCTAATTACCACGCGATTGTAATTGTCATCAAGCTCTTTGGCGGGAAGTACCCTGTCGGGCCCCAGCGCCCATCTCGAATCTCAAAAATGTCGCCAGGTCCTCGGCACTGCTGAAGAGAGAACCAGAGGGTACCCCATAACCCTGGCCACGCTTGTTGATCTCGTCAGGAACGGCCGAACTCAGCTTGCCTTCCTTCAAAACATAGCCAGTAGCCAGTTGGTCGCGGCCAAGCGGCATTTCAAAGCCGAGTGTGTCATCTGCAATGGCCGCAGAATATGGTCGTGGACGTATTGCTGATAAGTAGCGCCGGACGCATGCGCGAGACATGCACCGAGCAAAGCGTATCCTATGTTCGAATATTTAAAATGAGTGCCAGGCTCGGACACGAGCGACGTATGCACCAATGCTTCTCTCAAATTATCCTCCCAGTTGGCAACGGGCCCTCGTTTGTACTCTTCCGGTCCAATGGGAAGGCCGCTCGTGTGGGTCGCCAGTTGCAGTAGTGTGATCGGAGAGGACTGCAAATAAGATAGCCGCTGAATTTCGGAAATTCCCGGGAAACACTCCTGAGCAGGGTCAGACAGGCGCAGTTTGCGATCGTGAACGAGCTGCAACAACATCAGAGCCGTAAACTGCTTCGTGATGGAGTAAATTCGGTACTCTGTTGATGGAGTCGCGGCGATCTTCCGCTCCACATCAGCGAGTCCAAAACTCTTGAGCCAGAGGATGCCTTTCTTATCGACGACAGCGATCGAGTAGCTGCCATTTTCCGGATCTTTGGTCAGATCGATTGCCGTCTTCTCAAGCGCTTCGATTGTGGCCCGAACCGGTTCGGGCAGAACGCGGGCTTCAGTGACCGGCGGTTTTGGATTCCCCTCTTGAGCTGCCACTGCATATGCCAGCAACAGGAGGGCGATCGGAGCGAACTTCCTTATTCTGATCGCAATGAATTGCATAATTCACTTCCGCAGCCGAGAGTTTACTCTGTATTGTAAAAATATTCATAAAATTTTACATTGTAACCATGAATATGTACATAATTGATTCAGTTGAGCAGTTGCTGGCGCTAGCCTCTCCTGGCCGTGACGACATAGTGGATGCCGTTGGACTTATAGGGCCGTGCAGTGTGCCCGAACTCGCCCGGCTCCTAGAACGGCCCCATCATGCACTTTACTATCACGTAAAAGCGCTGCGCGATTGCGGAATCCTGCGTGAGAGGCAGATCTCGAAGCCAGGTAAGAAGAGGACAGCAACCTATGACCTGCCCGGCCGCCCGATGTCGATCCGGTACACCCTCGACACAGAGAAGCAGCGCCGTGCCGTAATCGCTCTCGCTCAAACCCGCCTTCGCAGTGCAGTCCGCGGGTTCACTCGCGCATGCCGACCGGAAATAGCGATTACTTCCGGGTTGCAGCGCAATTTATGGGTCGCACGCTGGAAAGGGTGGCTTTCAGACGCTGATTTGAAACAGGCAAATCGCTACCTGATCAAGATCCTGAATCTGTTTCGGCATGGAGGGGCACGGAAGCAGGGCCGACGTCCCCATGAATTCACCTTTGCCCTAGCACCTGTGCAAAGGCTGATATCGAAAAGCTAACAGAACGCCAGCACCAGGTACTTAACGCACGGCTGAATGCCGTGCCCTTCTTTGGTGTAGCCAGCTTGCCATCCTGTCCGCATCGATACTGAAACAGGTCTAAATATCGTACTTCTTCAGCAAATGCCTGAACGATCGATAGGAAACCTTCAACAGCTCTGCGGCCCGAATCTGCACGCCGCCGGATTGTTCAAGCGCTGATTCAATCAGTGAACGTTCAATTCCAGCGACATATTTTTCAAAATCGATTCCGTCGGTAGTAACGTGCGGGCTGTTCCCGTTGGTGGAAGCAGCGGCAGCACGTGCACGCGGACGGTCAGCCTCAAGATCGACCCGGAGTTCATCGCCCATTTCCATGGCTACAGCCCGTTCAATTGTGTTCTCCAGTTGGCGCACGTTGCCGGGCCACTCAAAGCCTCTGAGCGCCTCCAGGGATTCCCGGCCGATGCGCAAGATACTCTTTTGCGCGGCGGCGGCATATTTCTTGAGAAAGTGATTGGCAAGCTGTTCCACATCTTCGCGGCGCTCACGGAGAGGCGGCACCTGGATGGGAATCACACTTACACGATAATAAAGGTCTTCACGGAAGGTATTGTTCGCCACCATCTCCTGTAAGTCACGGTTCGTGGCTGCGATCACACGGACATCCACCGGCGTTTCCTGCGTGCCGCCCACAGGACGAATGGTACGCTCCTGCAATACGCGCAGCAGTTTTACCTGCATGGAAACGCTCATCTCGGCAATTTCATCCAGAAAGATGGTCCCCCCATTGGAGACCTCAAACAGCCCGCGCTTGTTCTGGCTGGCGCCGGTAAAAGCGCCCTTCATGTATCCGAAGAGCTCGCTTTCGAGCAGCGTTTCCGGAAATGCGCCGCAATTAATGGAAACAAACGGCTCGCTGGCGCGGGTAGAGCAGGAATGGACGGCACGGGCCACCAGTTCTTTGCCGGTGCCGCTTTCGCCATAAATCAGGACGGTGCTGGCGGTAGGGGCCACGGTACGGATTGTGCCTTTAAGTTTTTCGATGGCCGGACTGCTGCCGACAATGTTTTCGAGAGAGTTGCGCGTGGCGGCATCGCGCTTTAAAGCAAAGTTTTCGCGCTGCAACACCAGGGTTTGCAGAGCGCGGCGCACCGCGATCTTCAGCTCTTCAAGAAGACCGGGGCCTTTATGGATGTAATCAAACGCGCCGCCCTTTACAGCCTGCACGGCGGCTTCATAATCTTCCACGGCGGTAATCAAAATTACCGAGGTTTCCGGCGACGACTGGCGGGCAAAGCGCAGCACCTCAATGCCGTCCGTCTGCGGCATTTTGATATCTGTGATCAGAAGCTCGTAATTTGCGGAGCTGAGCTTCTTTTTCGCGGCCTCGCCGCCATTGACGGTTTCCACGCGATGCCCATCTTTGCGCAGCGAGATATCGAGCATTTCGCAGATGGAGCGCTGGTCATCGCAGACAAGAATACTAGCCATGCGACACCTCCGCATTCACCGGCATGTCTTCGAAATCGGCCATGGCGGCCCGGGCATGAAGAATTTCAAGAATGAACTCCGCGCCGCTTCCGGGCGTGGACTGCACAAAAATCTTGGCGCCGTGCGCCTGCACAATCTGGTAAACAATTGCCAGCCCAAGACCGGTCCCGCCTTCAAAGTGCGATTGAAAGGGCTCAAATATTTTTTCCGCCAGCCCAGCCGGAATGCCGGGGCCAGTATCACGAATGCCAATACGCAGAAAATCACCAGCGGCGCGCACGGAAACAGTAATGGTCCCCTTGCCCTGCATTGCCCGCACCGCATTTTCCAGCAGGTTCCAGAAGACCTGCTTCATGCGATCGGCGTCAATGGCGGCGAAGGCATCAGGCAATGCATAGTCACGCACAATGGACAGTTCCCTGGTTTGCGAACGGTTACCCAGCAACACCAGAGCATCTTCCAGCAGCGGGACCAGATTAATCCGGGAAAACTTAAAACTTTTTTCGCGAGAATACACAAGAAAATCAGAAATGATGTTATTCAGCCGAGTGGATTCACGAGTGATGATATCCACCAGCGTTTTCTGCTCGTCGTTAAACGGAGTAACCTCAGAGAGAACATTGATTGAGCCGGCAATCGAAGCCAGAGGATTACGGATTTCATGCGCAATGCCGGCTGCGAGCCGTCCGACGGCGGCAAGGCGGTCACGCATGCGTATCTCGCCTTCAAGCCGGCGCAGTTCTGTCCGGTCTTCAAAGGTGTAAACGTATCCGATGGTCCCCTGCTCAGGGACTATGAGCGCGGTAATATTTACATCAAACGTCTTTTCCTTGCCGGATGGCGTGAGCCCGCGAACCTCGTATTGCGCAGAGGAGGACCCTAGATTTGGAAGCTGGTCGACAAACAGATCGGAAATGGGACGTCCGTACACCGATGAAGCGGTACGCTCCAGCAATTTTTGTCCCGGCACGTTCATCAGGGTAATGCAGCCCTCAAGGTCAGTGGTGATCAACGCACTGCGGATGGAGTGAATCACGTTTTCATGCAGCGCCTGAAGGCTTAACAATTCGCCGCTCTTGTCGCGCAACTCCACGCCTGCCTGCCGCAGCTTGGCGGAGAGAGCACTGGAGAGATGGGCGACTGCCAGGTAAGCACAAAAATTGACTGCGATTACCACCTGCAAAGATTTCAGATCGCCCCGGGCGGAAACCTGAAAGGACGGAATGCGTTCAAAATAACTGAGTTCCAGCACCGCGCCAAAACAGATGAACGAAATTGCCGCCGTAACATAAGCCCAGTAACGCGGAAGCAGGATGCTGGCAACAATAATTACCAGCGGGTAAAGGAAGTTAAAAAATGTGTCTATCCCGCCGGTAAAGTAAACAACGGCGGTGGCAAAAGCCAGGTCAGTAAAAATCTGGACAAGGGCTTGAAGCTTGTACTCCTGCCACAGTGAATGCAGGACAATAAAGAAGACGGAAATCGTATACCAGACAAGGACAATGGTAATGAAAAGGCGGGTGGAGACATTGTTCGGCGTGAGATTGATGATTAGAAGTTCAACCGCAAGCAGGACGGAAATCACGATGACACGAACTTTTACAAGCCATGCCAGCCATGCCCGCTCGTTGAATCGAATATCTCCCATCTATATCTATACCGCTTTTCTGTAAAAGACCCGCCTGCTGAAGCAGGCGGGTGTAAAAGTTGTGGTCACAGGAAATGGCTATCCTGCGAGCTTTCCGATCATGGTGAACAACGGCAGATATAGAGAAACCACAATGCCGCCTACTGCTACACCGAGGAAACCAATCATGATTGGCTCCAGCAACGTCAGCATGTTCTTTGTGGCCGCGTCCACTTCATCTTCATAGAAGTCGGCGATCTTCTGCAGCATGGCATCCATTGCGCCCGTGGCTTCACCAACGCCAATCATCTGCGTGACCATATTGGGGAAAACGCCACTCTCTTTCAAAGGATCAACTATCGTTCTTCCCTCTTCAACGGCTTTCCGAACTTTCATCAGCGCATCTTCCAGAACAGCGTTGCCTGAGGTCCTTGCAGTGATGCTTAAACCTTCTAAAATCGGCACGCCTGACGTGATCAGAGTGCCCAGGGTACGAGTGAACCGCGCTACTGCAATTTTGCGCAGCACTGAACCAAGGACCGGCAGGTTCAACAACATTTTGTCAAACATGAACCGGCCTTTGGGGTCTTTGCGAATGTATTTGACACTGACAAAAATAATGATGCCCATGGCCAGCACGAGCCACCAAAAACGACCGACAAAATTACTGAGCCCGATCACGATCTTGGTGGGCAACGGCAAATCCACGCCCATGCTGATAAACATGTTGGCGAAGATGGGAACCACAAATTTAAGCAGCGCTCCCACTACAAGGCAGGCAATGGAAATAACCGATACCGGATAAATCAACGCCGACTTGACCGCAGATTTCAACTTCACGGCTTTTTCAATGTACTGAGCCAAGCGCTGAAGAATGGTATCGAGAATACCGCCCGCCTCGCCCGCCTCAATCATGTTGGTGGTGAGATCATCGAAAATCTTGGGGTACTGGCGCATAGCGTTGGAGAGCGTTGAACCGCCTTCCACCGTGGTGCGGACCCCCGTAAGGCATTTCTGAAAAACCTGGTTCTCCTGATTCGCGGCCAGAATTTCCAGACACTGCACCAGAGGAAGACCCGCGTCAATCATTACGGAAAACTGCCGGAAGAATACGGCCGTATCCTTGACAGGTATCTTGCCGGTGCCCAGTTTGGGAAGGTTGAATTCCTTTCCTTTCTCTTTGATGGCGCCAGGCGTAATTCGCTCCCGGCGCAACTGCATCGTGACTGCGGCTTTGCTGTCCGCCAAGCGTTCCCCGGCAATCCGCTTGCCCTGGGGGTCAGTTCCTGTAAATGTGAATACCGGCATACCCAATGCTCCTCTCGTCCTGTTTTGCGTACCTACTTTTCCTGCCGACCAAGGGGGAGTTGGAAAAACTATCTACGCTGCGGCGTGGCCGCAGCAACTTTTGGGGCTTGTACACCCCGGTTAATCATGTCCTGCAATTCGTCCGGCATGGAAGAACGCGCCAATGCAGTCTCCAGCGTGATGGCCTTCTGAAAATAAAGCATAGCCAGAGACTGATTGAACGTCTGCATGCCGAATTTGTCCTGCCCTGACTGCATCGACGAATAGATCTGGTGAATCTTGTCTTCGCGAATCAGGTTTCTTACTGCCGCGTTAGGGACCAGAATTTCCATGGCCATCGCACGTCCCTGCCCGCCTACGCGCGGCAGCAACGATTGGCAAAGAATCCCTTCCAGCACCAGTGAAAGCTGAGCGCGAATCTGCGATTGCTGGTGCGATGGAAAAACGTCAATAATACGGTTGATTGTGGAGGCGGCCGAATTGGTGTGCAAGGTACCGAAAGTCAAGTGGCCGGTTTCCGCGATGCGCAACGCGGATTCAATTGTCTCCAGGTCGCGCATTTCGCCAATGAGCACCACGTCAGGATCTTCGCGCAGCGCGGCGCGCAGCGCGTTAGTGAATGACTGCGTGTCTGAGTGGACTTCGCGCTGGTTTACCAGACAGCTTTTGTTCTGGTGCACAAACTCGATAGGATCTTCAATGGTAATAATGTGATCATGCCGTTCGACATTGATCTTGTCTAACATGGCGGCCAACGTGGTGGATTTGCCGGAACCCGTGGGTCCCGTTACCAAAATGAGTCCGCGGGGCTTGTCACACAGTTTGGAAATGACCTGTGGCAGATTTAACTGCTGGAATGTCTTGATCTCAAACGGAATTACGCGGTATACAGCGCCTACCGCGCCGCGTTGATTGAAACAGTTGCCACGGAAGCGGGCTAGCCCTTTTAATCCGAAAGAAAAGTCCAGTTCGAGGCTTTCTTCAAACCGGTGCTTTTGCGCGTCGGTAAGGACGCTATACGCCAATTGCTTTGTTTCCGATGGAGTCAGAGGCGGCATATCCAACGGCTGCAGGTGGCCATGAACTCGCACTTGCGGCGGTGAATTAGTAGTGATATGCAGATCACTGCCTGCCATATCCAGCATCTTCTTTAACAAATCACTCAGTGTGACATTCATTGTCCGTCCTTAATTTCTGTCGCTTCGCTCCAAACCGCTTTGCGGTATGGATTCGGGTTGCATTTTTCAGCCTTTGCGCAAGCGGCTCGACGTGCTAGCCGGCCTCGCCGCAGTTTCCTTTTAGTGAGCTAGTGCATCGTTTCACGCGATACCTCTTCCAGCGTGGTTACACCCTCTTTTACTTTGACCAGCCCGCTGCGGCGCAGCGTGATCATGCCGCGCTCAATAGCTTTCTTCTTCAATTCCACGGCGGATGCCCCAATCAGAATCAGCTCACGTATTTCATCGTCAACTTCCATTACTTCATAAAGACCCGCTCGTCCCTTGTACCCAGTGCCGTTACAAATGGAGCAGCCCTTGCCTTTAAAAATCTTGACTGTCTTGGCCTCTTCCGGAGTGAATCCTGCTTCAATCTTGGCCTGTGGCGGCATCGGCACTTCTTCCCTGCATTCAACGCAGATGCGGCGGATCAGACGCTGTGCGCAGATCAAGTGGACGGCCGTCGCAACCAGAAAAGGCTCAATGCCCATGTTCATCATGCGGCTGATGGTTTCCGGAGCGCCGTTGGTATGGAGCGTCGAAAGCACAAGGTGTCCAGTGAGAGCGGCTTTAATGGCGATTTCCGCGGTTTCAAAGTCGCGGATCTCACCCACCAGAATTACGTTGGGATCCTGGCGGAGAAAAGCTCGGAGTGATGCGGCAAAATTCAGGCCGATGGATTCCTTCATCTGCACCTGGTTCACGCCGTGTAGCTGGAACTCAACCGGGTCTTCCGCCGTCATGATGTTGGTGTCTGGCTTGTTGAGCAGCGAGACGGAAGAGTAAAGAGTGTTGGTCTTGCCGGAACCCGTGGGGCCGGTCACCAGCACCATGCCGTAAGGCTTCAGAACAGCACGCTGAAATTTTTCCAGGGACTCAGGCTCAAAGCCAAGCTTGGTCATGTCAAGCCGCAGGTTTTCTTTGTCCAGCAGCCGCATGACAACTTTTTCACCCCAGAGAGTTGGCAGGCAATTTACGCGAAAATCGAGCTGCTTCTTCTTCCCCCCCATTTGCATTTTCAACATGATACGGCCATCTTGGGGTAATCTTTTTTCGCTTATATCCATCTTTGCCATAATCTTAATTCTTGACGTAATGGCATCCTTCAGCTTCATTGGCGGCGACATAATATGCTGGAGCACGCCATCAATTCTGAACCGCACCCGATACTCTTTCTCATACGGCTCAATATGGATATCACTGGCTCCGCGCTTCACCGCGTCGGTCATAATGATGTTCACCAGCTTTACGATTGGCGCTTCATCCGCCGACTTCTCCAGTTCGGCCAGGTCCATCTCATCTTGCTCGGACTGTAGCTCTACATCCGCCTCTTCCCCCATCGACGCCAGCAAATCATCCACGTTTTCTTCTGAACGCGATCCTCCATATGCCTTCTCTATCGCATCCATAATCGCCGACTCAGACGCCACCACCGGCTCGATATTGAAGCCGGTCATAAACTTGATATCGTCCATGGCAAACACGTTCGTCGGGTCCACCATGGCAATCGTCAGCGACGCACCCACCCTGCTCAGCGGCAGAATCTGGTAGCGTTTGGCCGTCTCTTCAGGAATCAGCTTTACGACAGAGGAATCGATCTCAAAATATTGCAGGTTAATCGCGGGTACGCCGTACTGGCGTGACAGGAAGTTTGTAACTTCCTCATCGCTTACAAATCCCAGGTGGACCAGCGTGGATCCCAGGCGCGAATTCGGCCCTGAGTCGCGCTGTGTCTTCAGCGCTTTATCGAGTTGGTCCGGTGTAATGATCTTCTCTTTGACCAGAAGATCGCCTAACCTTTGCGACATAAGTCCTAGCAGGTCCTGGAATGAAATTGCTCAAGCGCACCATGTTTTAAGTGGCCGGGGGAGAGCCGCTGGCTCGTGGAATAAACTTGAGTAGCCCGATTGTGTGCTGGGTGACAGAAATTGTCAATTAGCCTTTCCCCTCTAAGGTTCATGCACTTACGGGAGACCCAACCCTCACTTAAGGGGAAACACGCAGAGCCAAACTCTCAGCAGAGAGCCGAATTGACGAACTCCGGAGCAGTCGCCTAGCAGGATCACCTTAGATATTTAGCGCAAGATATTTAGCGCAAGCAAGGTGTGGGTTTCCAGCAAGTTGTCCTGAAGATAGGAAGATTTGGGACACTGATCGTAAACTGCGGGCAGCATGGAATCTCGCTGCAACTAGCGGATTGGCAGATTTTTATATCAATTCCGAATCGTCACTCTTTGGCAGCAGGTAAGCTTCGTGCTGCTAGCCGGCGTACACTCTCGCGCAAAGAATCGAGCTCTGATTGAAGTTGTGTCATACGTGTGATGTGAGCGCCCATCTCGTTGTAAATGTTCTCAATGCTCCGGTCAATGTAGTGGACCTGGAGTGCCACATCTTTAAGAGTTCCGCCCTTTCCCGCAGGACCTATCGCGCCTTCTCTGCCCTTCTGTCCTGCAGGTCCTATAGCTCCTTCCCTGCCTTGTGAACCAGTCTTACCCCTAAGCCCCTGTATGCCCTGGGAACCAGTTTCTCCTTGCAGCCCAATCGAACCCGCAGGCCCAGGGGGCCCAGGCAGTCCAGGCAGGCCGCGTTCTCCTGTTTGATTTTTTTCCCTTCGTCTTCCCGTTTTCGCAGTTCGCATCCTGCAACCTCTCCCATCAACGCGTCTTCTGGTCAACAGACCAGCGATTTTTGATAATAAACCTTACCACCGCTCTGTTCAAAGAATGGAGTCGCCTAGCAGGATGCTCCAGTCCCGCGAAGCGGGACGTCTGATAATAGCCCGGTACGTTTCCGAGGCGCGTTACACGCGCTGAGGAATAAGTGCCGGGTAAGCTAAAAAAGGTTTTTTCCTCTCTGCCGAAGGCCTGCGCATAGCGAAGCGCAGTTTTTGCGTACACCTTAGCCGCACAACCGAAATCAGACGGGGGAAAAAGGATCGATCTTCTCTAACAAGAGCCAATAGCCGTCAGCGCAAAAGCGCTGACTATATCAACGGCGCCAAAAACACTACCATTCGCGATTTCAATTCCGCCACCTGGTCCTTGATCGCGTCAAACTGTTTTCCGTTCCCCTGCGGCGCAGGCTCGTTGTCCACCAGTTTGTGCCATTCATCTATAAAGGCTTGCGCTTTGGCGCGGAGGGCTGGCTTCGCCGTCTCATCCTGGGCCAGCTTCTTGCACATCACCGCCAGAAGGATCGCGTCCAGTCGTTGCAAATCGTGTGGGCTCACCATGCGTGGAATTTTATCAGGGCTAAAGATTTTGGCAATTCGGGCAATTACTCGTCGATAACTGGCACTGTCAATAAAAGAACCGTGACGCGCCAGCGCCGGCTCTAGTCCCTGTATAGCCACGGTTCCAGCGCCGGAAGGTAAAAATATGAATCCAGCCAGTGACCGCTCCTAAAACACAAAAGCTAAAGGCTAACTGCTAATGGCTAAGGGCTTGTCCTCCGAAAAATGATTGCCGCCTGCTCCTTGTCATTTGCGCTGCCGGACATCACATACCCATTCGACTCAGCGATGCGGATTGAAGGCGCATTATCCGGATGGATAATGCAAACCGTCCGTCGACTTGAAAAATGTTCGTCAGCCCACGCGAGCGCGGCTTTCACGGCCTCCGTCGCATACCCAAGACCATGCTTCTCGGGCGTGAGCGCCCATCCGATCTCCGGGATTCCATGGAGCGATGCAGTGATGTCACGCTTGTGATCTGCGAATCCGACTTCGCCCACGAAGCTTCCGGTCGCTTTTTCTTCAACCAGCCAAAATCCAAAGCCCTTCAATGCCCAGTGACCTACATACTTCAGGAGCCTTGCCCAGGTTTCTTCGCGTGAACGCGGTCGGTTTCCGATGAATCGGATCACCCGTGTATCAGCCCACATCGCTGCACAGTGCTCCAGGTCTTCTTCTCTATGCCCACGCAGTCTTAAGCGGTCGGAAGTTATCGATGGTATTTTTAGAGCCGGTCCTGGCAGACCCCTATTGATCATGAATGATCCTACCAAACGCAACTGTTGTGTTTGCGCATCACGCAAAGAGGCCTCGGAAAGCATTGAGCAGCACTGCATTTCACGCTAAGAGTTTTTTGCATCGTAGATCATCAAGGCCGGGAACAAGCCACGCTTTCCCCGCCCGCGTGAGTTTAAACCCGCTTCAACAACGGAGTAACCAATGAAACGCCGTGAGTTCCTCCGCCTGATGGCCTCTCTTTCTTCCGCATACGCTCTGAACCAAGCTTTCCCGCTCAACGCTGTCGAAAAGCTGTTCACGTCGAATCCGGCTACATCAAGCGTGGATCACATTGTGCTCGTCATGATGGGGAACCGGAGCTGTCAAGAGGAAAATGCACGGATAAAACAGATAAAAGATAAAAGACAAAAAGCTCGGCGGATCTGCAGATCTAACGATCGCCTTCTGATAATCTCCGGGCGGCAGATGCGCGGTTTTTCCGGGCGCGGTTCTTTTCCAGACGGTGGAGCGCCACTTTCAATTTATGTTGGATACTCAGGGACGCCTCAAGGATAGCCAGACTCTGCGCGCAGGTGCGCTCGGCCCTCTCCCGTGCTCTTTGCGCTTCAGCTAAAACCTTGCTGTTTTTCACCGCAAGATTTTAGACGGAATTAAAATTTCCTTAGAAGCGTCAAGAAACGCCAAAAACGTCCCAATGCGTCAGAATACCGCTATCTGTTCCATTTCGGGAAATCCTATTACCTTTGTACCTTTGGCCCCGGAAATACAATCACTTGCCAGATATTGCCGGATATAAAGTCTCCTTGCAATGCCCCACAAGTATCTCACCAAAGAATTTGAAGACTTCACTCGCTCGGCCCCCAGTGCCGAGTCGTTGATGCAGCATGTGTCGCAGCGGATCCATCTTCATATTCCCCGTTATAACTGGGTTGGCTTTTATCTGGTCGACAAAAAAGACTCTTCCTTGCTCGTGCTGGGCCCCCACGCCGGGAGCTTCACGCCAAACGTGAAGATATTTTTTGGGCAGGGGTTGTGCGGAGCGGCTGCCTCTATCCGCCGCACGGTCGTCGCGGACAATGTCGCCGAAGACGCTCGTTATATCCAGGCTTCAGACCTGGTGAAATCGCAAATCTCGGTGCCGGTTCTGGTCGGTAACGCGATAGCAGCGGTTTTTAACGTGGAAAGTTATTTCCAGTCCGCATTCAAGGCAGCGCAGGAGCGGGATTTCGTCGAGGGCTGCGCAAAAATTGTTGGCAAATGTTTTGCCAGGACTGCGGCCCCGGACCTGGTAAACGTGTAGGCCTTTCACTCCGTCCGCTCAGTTTCCTCCCCAAGCATATAAACCTTCGACTATTTAGTTCGGCATCTCGCCGGCTTCCGTCATCTCCGGTAATTTCACCTGGTTTCCCATTGCTGTGTACCATCAAATCTATGTTGAAACCGCACTCTTACGTCAGGTGCATCAGCCACAGCGTATAGCTGCCGATCTCATGCCAGACCGATTCCTGCCGCTTCCACAGGCTCTGCGGACGCGAATTTGGGCGCGGCGCTCCATACGCCGTAATGCCTTCCCGCGCCAGCATCTGCTTGATGCGGAAAATGTGATATCCGTCACTCACGGCCAGGCAGCGATGCATATTGTTGGCATACATAATGGTGCTCACCCTGCGCGCTGACTCTGCGGTGTCCGGGCTTTGCGTCTCTGCAATGAGCTGGCCATCGGGGATGCCGAGGGTCTTGAGATATTCGCGGCCCACAACGCCTTCGCTGAAGCGCGGATCATTGCCTGCGCCGCCGGTAATGATGACAATAGGCGCCAGGCCGCGATGATATAGCTGGGCTGCGTGGTCTAACCGCGCTTTGTAAACCGGTGACGGGCGTCCGTCATATTGCGCGGCGCCAAAGACGACAATCGCATCCGCGGCTTGCGCTTCATCGTGCCCCGCCTGGCTCACAACGCGCCAATAAATAGCCGACGAATAGCAGACAGAGCCAAGTCCCAGAGTACACAGCAGCCATTTTTTCCAATGCATGGTTGCCATGGGCAGAAACTCAGCCGAACCGCAGGAACTCAGCCAGGTCGCTTTCAGGAATTGCGCCCTGCCGCAGGATGCTGATGTGTCCGGGTTCGCTCATGTTGATAATGGTGGAAGCAACGTCCCGCGGGCTGTCGCCGCCATCAACAATCATGCTGATGCGCGTGCCCAGTTGCTGGCGCACTCCTTCCGCCGTGGTGCACTCGCTGGCCCCGCTGATGTTTGCCGAAGTCGCCGTGATTGGCACTCCCGCAGCGCGAATCACTTCCACCGCCACGCGTGAAGCAGGCACCCGCAACGCCACGTTGCCGGTATTCGCTGTCACTTTCAGCGGCAGCCGCGAAGAAGCTTTTACGATGATCGTCAGCGGTCCCGGCCAGTATTTGCGGGTGATCTCATAAAATACGTCGGGCAACGGACGCGCCAGGTATTCCGCCTGCTCCACGCTTTCAATCAGGAGTGAAAGCGGCTTGTGCCGGCTGCGCGTCTTTACGTCATAAATCAGATCAACCGCGCGCAGGTTCAGCGGATCGGCGGCAAGGCCGTAAAAAGTGTCCGTGGGCATGCCGACAACCTGCCCTTGCTTGATCCGGTCCGCCACGTAGGAAACCAGGCGCATGTCCGGCGTATCAGGATTAATTTTGAGAATTTCCGCAGCCAAACCGACTCCCC
This sequence comes from Candidatus Angelobacter sp., assembly GCA_036488825.1. Taxonomy (GTDB): domain Bacteria; phylum Acidobacteriota; class Terriglobia; order Terriglobales; family Acidobacteriaceae; genus Angelobacter. The sequence continues at coordinate 98,016 of DASXGZ010000034.1, read as the reverse complement.
TAAAACGCACCAGAAATTTTCGAGCCATTCGGCGGCCGAGCGCCACTTTCCGGAAGAACTCGCCTGCCAAACTCGAGTGACAAACGACTAAGAATAAACCAGCTTGCGCAGAAAACCTAGACCCGCGCTGGAGCCTCCTCTGCGTTGGACAAACCCCCGTGTGGCGCCCGCCCCCTCGGCGGTGTGCGTTTACTTTGGACCGGAGACGCCCTCGCCTGCGTACTCCCTTGTGTGCCGGAAAGCGCGGTAGTGATACAGTTTGAAAAATTTTTATATTTATCATCCCGAACCCCCTGAACGAGCAAGCGTTTTCTTCAGCTTGCGTAGGGGTGAGGGCCTGCTCCCGCTGCGGCTCAGAAATATCGAGAATCACAAAAATCTGACGGGACAGGATCAAAAGTAAGCAGTATCTAATCCCACCCTTTCGCAAACCGGCGAAAGGATGGGGCACCACATATCCAGAAAACAAATAATTTTATTGCGCGGGGAATTGTCTAAGTGTGAATCCCAGCATAAACGGACTGGGAGCCTGTGCGAAATTGGATTTCGGGTGTCCAGGTACGACGTCTGCAATTGACCTGCCTATGCTTCCTTCAACGGGAGTTGCCAGAAAGGCGTGGATATCTCCCGCATGGGGCCCACTGAGCACCGTTGCCATGCCGGAGATTTGTCCGCGCTCATTGATCTTGTTCGCCATGGTTATAAAAAGGTTGGAATCTGCAGGAAGCAGCGTATTAAGATCGGTCATCACACCATCCTGCCAGATGAAGCCATGCGACCAGTTGAAACCGGCGTCCAGGGTGCTACCGACCACCTGGCCCCGGTTGTTGATGCCGGTGCCTATGGCGGCAAAATCTTCCGGCAGAGTGCCAAGGTTGGTGAGTACGCCGTTCTGCCAAACTGCGGCAAATTCGGTTGAGCCGTCAGCGCTGCCGATTATCCCGGCAATTTGGCCGTGGTCGTTTATGCCCTGGGCGATAGCGCCTCCTCCGATGTCAGGAAGCGGGAAGGCCATACCTCTTACCCACGATACGGCGTGAAGCGCTGAGGTGCAGGTTCCCGAGTAGCCTACGGCCTGGCCGTGCTCGTTGATGGCGAATGCGAACCCATCTGGGTCGGTACCGATCGTAGGAAGAGCGTGAGCTTTGCCTTCTTCCCATACCACCGGCAAACTAATGTGGTTAGGAGGACACCCGGAGTCAGTGGCAGCCGTTTCCGCGGTTCCTGCAATTTCTCCATGGTTATTGATGTCGCTGGCCTGCCCGTTATTTCCGCCCACCGTCGGGAGAGCGCTCATGTGGCCGGCTTGCCAAAGAAATGGGCGACAGGTAAGCTTTGTGCCGAAAGTGCAAATATCTTCGCCGTCCGGGTCAGGGACAGCTGTTTCGGCCATACCCACGGCCTCCCCGAGATCGTTAATCCCGCCCCAGTTCATCCAACTGTTCGGTCCTCCAAGAGTGCCGAGGTCGATCTTAAATCCGTCAATGTTGATCGCCGCGTGGCCCGATAAAACTTTCGCACCACTAAAATTGCTGGCCGGGTCCATAAGACCATTCATTTCTATGGTCCAGCCGCGATTATTGAGGGCCATGGCACAACCCAGATTGTCATTAGGTAAATTGCCCAAATCGATAATTCTGTAGCTTCCTTGAACTTTGTGGCTGTCTTGAGCGACCGCAGTGCTGAAGCAAACCAGAACGAGCGTTGTAACCCACGGTATCCAAAGATTCCGCAACTGTCTTAGGGTATTCATAATCCTCTTTTCCTCAGATGAAAGTCGTCTTGCCGAGATGATTGGCGATTTACGTCGCGTAGCTCGGCGGTTAATGAGGATGCACGTGGTGTTCCACGTTCAACATGATTACGTGACACAACGAACTCAATATTTCAGATTTCAAAATAGAGTGACCAACTAACAACCTTTTGGTGTGGCCCCAGACCAACTAGCACGACTGTTCCTCCAACTTTCCATACATACACTGGCGAGATGCTACGAAATTCGATAACCCGAGCTGTCAGGAGTAAGGCATTAGGCGTTTGGATTGATTTTTAAATGATTAAATTACATACTAAATGGTATGTTATCTGCTCACGAAAGGAAGCGAAGAGTCCGTGATCCAGAGCGGACACGGGAACGCTTGCTGCAAGCGGCTTTTCATGAGGTCCATAGATCAGGCTTCCAGAGTGCGAGCATCGATACAATTCTCGCCGCCACCAACGTCACCAAGGGAGCGCTCTATCACCACTTCGACAGCAAGGAAGCTCTGGGATATGCCGTGGTCGAAGAGAAAATCGCAAAGCTTACACGCGACCGGTGGCTGCGTCCTATGCTGAGTGACGGGGAAGCCATTGACGTTTTGATCGGCGTTGTTCGGCGGATACCAGCTCGGCCCCAGGACGTTCGAGCTGGTTGTCCACTGCTTCTCTTGTCACAGGAGATGTCTCCTCTGGACGAGCAATTCCGCAAGCGTCTGGAGAGGATATTTCTTGATTGGCAGGAAGGAGTTGCTACGCTTCTGCGGAAAGGGCAGGCCCAGGGAACAGTTCGCCGCGACCTGAATCCAAACGAGGCCGCCAGCTTTCTGATCGCGACGGTCGAGGGCTACGCCACGTTAGCAAAGAATGCTCAAGATGCGAAGGTATGGAAAGCGGGAATCAGAAATATCGTGGGATGGCTCAAATCTCTCCGGGGGCGCGAATTTCGGAGAGGCGGGCAACGGCGGCGTCCCTCATGAGCGCCCACAAGATCCAGGACCAGAAGACCATTGCAGGTGAGACGTTTGTTCAACAAGCAGCTCATGTTAATGCGGAGGTTTCGGTTAGCCAGCCTGCGAGGGAATATGATTTGCTACATCAGCCACGAATCGCTTTCAAGGCAAAGGGTAGAATCTTATTCCTGGATTTAGCTGAGATCGTGGCAGTGCAAGCTGAAGGTAATTACGTTTCGTTGCGACACCGGAGAAATCCCTACTTGCTGCGCGAGTCTCTCTCATATATGGCAGAGAAGCTCAAGCCCTACGGTTTTATTCGCATCCACCGCTCGGTCATCGTGAATATTTCGGCAGTGGAGGAGATCCAACCTTTGCCGACGGGAGAGTACAGGCTGCGTGTAAAAGATGGGAAGGAATACCTGGTAACACGCACATACAAAGACAACCTAAAAGACCTGGCGCAATTGTGGGTAGGCTGAGAGCGCCTTCTCGGCTAACAAGCAGCCAGAGGATTGGAGCTGAATTAATCCCACCCTTTGCTGCGCAAAGAATGGGGGCGCCGTCCCTCAGGCGTTCTCCCACTTCGCCCATGAACCAAAGACTCGGGCGTCGTTCGACCGAAAGTCCGCAAAGGCCCCATCCTGCGCGACCGCCCAATCTATGGCCGCCCTCTGCTGTGTCCGGAGCTGGCGCACGAGCCTGTGACCGAGCAGGGCGTCTTTTTGTCTTTGGCATGCTGGCGCGGAAGCTGGGCTTCGTGGTGCATCAAATTCAGTCTGAATTCCCCGACTGCGAAGCCGTGCGCGAAGTTGCCCGCGGACAGTGGCAGCGTTTCCGCATTGAGTTTGAATATGAGAGCCGCAACTTCCTCAAGCATCGCCACACAAAGAGCGGCTGTGATCTCATCATCTGCTGGCGGCACAACTGGCCGGAATGTCCGCTGAAAGTTTTGGAACTCAGCAAGGAACTCCGAAAAGCCGTGAGTGAAGAACTGGGCAGGCCGCTCCACCAAAGCTGAACGCAATAACAAATACTTTTCTGGCGCGCTTAGTAATCATTTTTGCCGGCGGGTGCGTCAATAATTCACGCAAGCCATGGAAACTGGTGGTGTTCAGACAGTTGCGACGGTGAATTTGGGCCGGGCAAATTTCTTCTTTGTGAGAATAAGCCGTCGTATTTTCGAGGCAGTTCTTAAGAAAACTTATCTGCAAGTTAATTGCCCAGACACGATCTTTCCGAGTAGCTCATATAACCAATTGCTACTCAGGAGACAGACGAATGCAATCCACAACCGTTTGTGGCTCAACTCGTGGTTTATCTACCGCTGCTTCAATACTGGTGATAGTTTTTATGTTTCTTTGCTCAACAACTGTTCTGGCGCAGGATTCACCCGGTAGATTTGAGGTGGGCGGAGGCGTTACCGTAGCACACACACTCAACGCTGAGAACTTTGGCCCGGCAGTGGAGGGCGACATAAACTTTGGACGGCACCTTGCTCTCGACGGCGCCTATAGCTGGCTGTCCGGCACTTTCGACCATACGATGACTGGTTTCTTCGGCGCCAAGGCGGGCGTACGTACAGAGCACTTTGGAATTTTCGCAAAGGTCAGGCCCGGATTCATCAGCTTTGGTAGAGAGCTGCGCGAAGTCGATTTCATTTTTGGACCAGGTCCCACAGATTTTTCCAGTTCCTCCCGCATCGGTCGCCAGACCGAGCGCGCTCTTGATCTTGGCGGAGTGATGGAATACTACCCTGCACGGCATTGGGCGTTACGGTGGGATTTTGGCGATACGCTGATATTTCAGGAATCGGGGCCGGCAGAAAATGTCACAGTCATCGGCAATGGTTTGCCTGGGTTCATTCCTTTTCCCCCAACCCCGAGTCAAACCAGCAATAACTTTCAGTTCAGCACTGGAGTCCACTACCGCTTCTGAAAAACTATGGCTGCGGGGCGGAATGCCGTCACCGCCTAATGCGCCCTTTTGCCATTGGCCCTTCGCTTGTAACCGCTTGGATTCCTTGGGCTTTAGCGCGCTGGAAAGGATGTTAGTATAAGGAGCAGGACAGACATGCCTTTAAAAACATTATTCTTGAATCCTCCGTCGTTTGAAAACTTTGATGGTGGGGCCAGTTCGCGCTGGCCTGCCACCCGTGAGATTGAGTCTTACTGGTATCCGGTGTGGCTGGCGTATCCGGCCGGGATGCTGGAGGGCTCGCGCCTGCTGGACGCGCCTCCGCATCATGTTTCGGCGGAAGAGACCATTGAGTTGGGCAAGCAGTATGAGTTTCTGGTGCTGTTTACCTCAACGCCCGGATTCCCCGGCGACATCAAGCTGGTCACCAAGATGAAAGAGGCGAATCCTAAGCTGAAAATCGCCTTTGTGGGACCGCATGTCACCACGCTGCCGGAGCGTTCGTTGAATGAGTGTAAGGCCATCGATTTTGTCTGCCGCCGCGAGTTTGATTACTCCGTGGTGGAATACGCCAACGGCAAGCCGCTGAGCGAGATTATCGGAATTTCCTACCGTGACGCGAACGGCAAAGTGGTCCACAACGCCGACCGCCCAGACGTAATGGACCTGGATTCCCTTCCCGACGTGGTCGATGTGTATTACAGAGACATGGACGTGCGCCGTTATAACGTGCCGTTTCTGCTCTATCCATTTGTGGCGCTGTATACCACGCGCGGCTGCCCGGCGCAATGCACATTCTGCCTGTGGCCCCAGACATTGAGCGGCCATCCATGGCGCAAGCGCTCAACTGATTCTGTTGCCCGCGAAATGGCCAAGGCAAAAGAATACTGGCCTTTTGTGAAGGAATATTTCTTTGACGATGACACGTTCAACATTCAGAAGGCCCGCACCGTTGAGCTGTGCGGCAAGCTGAAGCCGCTGAACATGACGTGGTCTTGCACATCGCGCGTCACCACCGACTATGAAACCCTGAAAGCCCAGAAAGAAGCTGGCTGCCGGCTGTTGATCGTCGGCTATGAATCAGGCGATCCGCAGATCCTCAAGAACATCAAGAAGGGCGCTACAGTTGAGCGCGCCCGCCAATTCACCAAGGACACCAAAAAACTTGGCCTGAAAGTCCACGGAGATTTTATTCTTGGCCTTCCTGGTGAAAGCCGCGAATCCATCCGCCGCACTATTGATTTCGCCAAAGAGCTTGATGTGGAAACCATTCAGGTTTCCATCGCCCATGCTTATCCCGGAACCGAGATGTACGATTTTGCCAAGAAGAACGGCTTCATCGTTGGCACCGAGCGCATGGTCGATGACGGCGGTCACCAGGTGGCGCAGATCGAATATCCCGGCCTTCCCCGTGAGCACGTGATGGAGATGGTCCACAAGTTTTATGACGAATATTACTTCCGTCCCAAGGCAGTCTTCCGCATTGTGCGCAAAGCCGTGTTCAACGGAGAAGAGCGCAAGCGGCTTTACAAGGAAGCAAAGTCATTCATGAAGCTGCGCGCCGCGCGCAATAAAGCTACCAAAGACATGATTGCCGCCAAACAAAATGCCGCGGATAAACCACGCCGAGCTGAAGTCGCAGGAGACTAAAGCTCCGCCGCAGCAGACCACATGGCTCCCGGGAGAATTGCTTTATGTTTGATAAAGACAAAGTCGGCAAAGCCCGCATGATTGGGTATGGAATCGGATTGGCCGCATTTATCATCGTTGCGTTCTGGAAATTTCTGGCAAGATAAATCACATTCATCCCGCCACGCGGGTTGTAGGCGGACGTCGCTCAGTGAAGTTCAAGAAAATCTTCATCTATATGGCAGTCGCCTGCTGCAACGGCACCGGCGACGTGCTGCTCAAACGCGGCATGGACAGCCTCGGCGAAATCCACCTTAACCACTGGACACACATCTTTAACGCGTTTGTGAATCCCTGGATCATTTTAGGCATTCTCTTTCTGGCCGGATTCTTTTATGCCTATCTCACCGCGCTTTCCTGGGCTGATCTTACTTACGTTTTGCCCGCGACAGCACTGGGCTACGTGGTCACGGCATTTCTCTCCCGCTTCTTCCTGCATGAATTTGTCAGCCCCTGGCGATGGGCCGGCGTTCTGCTCATCACCTGCGGCGTGGGTCTGGTGGCGCGCGGGCCTTCACTTACGGAACGGCGTGAAAAAGAAACGGCGCTGGCTGCCAAGGAGCAACATGAACCCGCTTAAGCTCTGGAGCGCAATCGGCATGCTGGTGGTCGCCTCCAGCGCGGGTGACATCCTGTTGTCCGCCGCCATGAAGCGCATTGGTGACCTCGACGCAATTCGCATGCAGAAAGGCCTGCTCTCCATGATCGGCCATATCGTCCGCGAAAAACTTTTTCTTATCGGACTGTGCTGCCTCATCTTCAGCTTTTTTTGCCTGCTCACCGCCCTTTCCTGGGGCGACGCCAGCCTCGTCGCGCCGGCTTCCGCGTCACTCACCTATATCTGCTCGGCCATCTTGGCAAAGTTTGTGCTCAAGGAAAATGTCGATCGCCGCCGCTGGATCTCTGCCGCGCTGGTCTGCGTGGGCGTGTTGCTGCTGGTGAAGTAAGCGTGGCAGAGTTAAAATAGTAATCACGCGGCGGGCGGGGGCGATTAAAACGTACTTCCCTTCCCCCGGCTCCAATTCATATTTATCGCACCGCCAATGCGGCTAATCCCATGATCGATAATGGCAGGCAAATACCCCGTTCACGGACATCCAAAAATGCATCAAAAGCTGGGTGCAGTTCAGGTCTCGTCGTTTGTGGCTGGACTCGCGCTCATTGTCAAGGAACTTTATCCAACTCTGGGACAAAACAGTTTTGGATTTAGCCGGCATCATGAATCAAGTGGAAAAACCCGATCTGCGGCCGATCATGCTTATCGAAGACGAGCATACTGACGCCATCCTGATCCGCCGGGCATTTGAGAAAGCCGGAGTCGCGAATCCGATTCAAGCTGTCGCACACGGCGATAAAGCCCTGGCATGGCTTGAGGGTATTGGCGAATATCAGGACAGAACAATTTACCCCTTACCGGCGTTCATTCTTCTTGATCTTAAGCTGCCCGGGATGGGCGGCCTGCAACTTCTAAAATGGATACGCAGTAGAAAGGATTTGCGTCTCATCGCCGTGGTGGTTCTCACCAATTCTGCCGATGCAGCAGACGTAAAATCGGCATATGAGGCCGGCGCAAACTCTTATCTGCTTAAGCCCGCGGACCGCAATGAAATATATCGAGTCATAGACATAATCCAGAAATACTGGTTAGAGCACAACGTGGCGCCTCCACTGGTGTTGCGCGCCAGTAATACTTGAGTCCGTCATTCGATGAACTTCCCTTTCCCAGATTTAATAATCTGATAGTGAACCAGCGTCGGCGAATCCCACAAAGTTTTTACGATACTTCCTTCTGAAAATGCCTCAATACCGCCTCTGCCTGTGGTTTGGTCAGCACTGCGCCTAAGGCAGCGGCATCAGCCTGCTGTACCGCGCGGACGCTGCCGAAATGCTGCAGCAATCTCTGGCGCGTGCGTTCGCCCACGCCGGGGATTTCCAGTAGCTCGGATTTGCGGTCGCGCATCTGCCGGCGTTTGCGATGAAAGGTCACGGCAAAGCGGTGCGATTCGTCGCGCACCATCTGGACCAGATGCAGCACGGGCGAATGGCGGTCCAGAATCACTGGATCGTCTTCCTGGCCAAAAACGTAGATAATTTCTTCCTTCTTGGCGATCGCCGCTAGCGGCTGGTTGGTGATGCCCAGTTCGTCCAGCGCTTGGGCTGCGGCGTGTAGCTGGCCAAGGCCGCCATCGATCAGCACCAGGCTCGGGAAAGTCTTGTCTTCGTCGCGCAGGCGTTTATAACGGCGGCCCACCACCTCGCGCATGGAAGCAAAATCGTCAACGCCGGTCACGGTCCGTACGATAAACTTGCGGTATTCATTCTTGTTCATCTTGCCGTCTTCCCACACCACCATGGACGCCACAGTTTCCGAGCCTTGGATGTGGGAAATATCAAAGCACTCAATGCGCTTGGGAGCGTCAGGTAGGCCGAGCGCGTCCTGCAACGCTTCCTGCACCGCCTTGGCTTGCGGCTTCATTACGCGGAAGCGCTGGTCAAAGGATTGTTTTGCGTTCTGTGCGGCCAGGTCGATAAGCGACCGCTTTTCACCGCGCTGGGGCACCAAAATTTCCACGCGGCTACCGCGCTTTTCTGAAAGTAGTTCTTCCAGCTCCGTGCGGTCTTCAAAGTCAGCGGGTGCAAGAATGTCCCGGGGGACATATTGCTGGTCAATGTAAACCTGCTTCATCAGCGCGGAGAAAAATTCGCCTGGATGAAACAAAGAAGTTTGTGGACCGTGGCCGCCCTCGGCCGCGAACACGGCAGGCAAGGGTGCCTGCGGTCCATTTGGTCCTTCGGATAACGCCTGCGGTACAGTAATCTCCGGCAGCTCTTCCCAGAAGAACTCTCGCCGATCGAGAATTTTTCCCCCGCGCAGATGAAACACATTCACCGCTAGCATGTCATTTTCAAAGTGATAGCCAAATACATCCTGATCGTCGCCTTCGGCGGCGGCCATGCGCTGCTTTTCCTGGAGCTGCGCCACGGTGGAAAGCATGTCACGATACCGCGCCGCGCGTTCATACTCCTGCTGCACGGCGGCTTCTTCCATGCGGGTGCGCAATGACTTTGCCAGATCGGTCTGCCGGCCTTCCAGCAAAAGCTGTACGTCATGCACGGCCTCCAGATAAGCATCCGGTGTGGTCAGGTCTTGTACGCATGGCCCCAGGCACCGCTTGATGTAATACTGCAAACAGGGCCGCAGATGGTACCGCGTGAGGTCCACTTTGCAGGAAGGCACCAGAAAGCTGCGGTGGATCAGGTCCACGATCCGGTAAGCCAGGTTTCCTGGAAAATATGGGCCATAGTAATTGCTGCCGTCTTTCCGCAGCCGCCGCGTCACATAAACTCGTGGATAGCGCTCTCCCAAAGTGAGCTTGATATAAGGATAGGTTTTGTCGTCGCGCAGAAGAATGTTGAAGCGCGGCTTCTTCTGCTTGATCAGGTTATTTTCCAGCGCCAGCGCTTCCTTATTGTTATCGACTACGATGTATTCAACATCCACCGCCTCGCGCAGCAGGCTTCCCGTTTTGGCGTCGGCTTCACCTACGCCTTCCTGAAAATAAGAACGCACCCGGGCCCGCAGGTTCTTGGCTTTGCCTACATAAATCACCTCGCCTTCGGCATTTTTATATAGGTAAACTCCCGGCCGTAGCGGCAGGGTCCGGATTTTCTCTGTCAGATCCATTGGGGGAAGATGGGGCTTACTACCTAGATTCTGCTTATAAGGTTCCGGGTGCGTAAAAATTCTACTGTCCGGAGTTCTGGCCGGCCCGAGCAGCGTTTGCTAAAATGATCCAAGTACCTGATTATAAATCATTTATAATAAGCTGGTACCGGGAACGGCAATGGCATGACAGTTGCTCTTCTCTCAGGTGACTTTATAGGCGGCAACACCCTGCGCCGCGTTCGGGTCCTTAAGGAGCTTCCCCCATGACTGTGAAATCAAGCTTAATGGTTCTGCTGGCCGGCACATCGCTGATGATCGCCACTGGCTGCACTACAAAGAATTATGTGCGCAAGCAGACCCAGCCAATCGTCGATAAATCCAACGAACTTGACGCCAGAACGGCCAAGAACAACGCTGCCATTCACGATGTCGATACTCGCGCAACCGCTGGTATCGCAGGCGCAAACACAAAGGCCGGTGAGGCCGACCAGAAAGCGCTGGATGCCCGCGGCCGTGCAGATCAGGCCCAGACTCTGGCAACTCAGGCCAATACCCGCGCTGATGCTCTGGCCAACCAGGTCGCCAATCTGGATAACTATCGCCCCGTGGCTGAGACCTCAGTTCATTTCGCCTTCAACAAGGCCGACCTGACCCCCAAGGCTAAGACAGCTCTGGACCAGCTTTTGGCTGAAGTCCCCAACACAAAGGGTTATCTGGTGGTTGTGGAAGGTGATACCGATTCCGTAGGTTCCGCAAAATACAATTACCAACTCAGTGAGCGCCGTGCTGATTCCGTGGTGCAGTATCTCTCTTCCAAGAGCATCCCTGCACACAAGATTTATCTGATCGGAATGGGCAAAGACAAATATGCCGCCCCCAACACCACCGCTGACGGTCGCGCCAAGAACCGTCGCGTGGAAGTTCGCCTCATGACGAACGTTCTGGGCGCCGAAACACCAAGCTCTGCGCAGACAACCGCTCCTAACCCGAGCAGGTAGTCTCTCCTCCCCCGGGACAGTTGCGCAGAACAGAGGCCGCCAGATTTCTGGCGGCCTTTAATTTTGCCTTGATAAAGATCATCTCAACCCTGCACATTCATCTTTCCCTGCAGAGAACTCCAATCTCTTGCTGTTTTAGTACTGCCTCGACTACCTGTAATCCATTGCACACTGTAGGATGTTTCTTTCTAAAGTAACGTCAGTATTCGGCTGTTTACCCATATAAACAGCCATGCAAGATTCCACCCGCCATTCGATCTTCCCTTAGAATATTAGTTATGAAGTTCCGCTCTTATATTTTTACCGTCTTACTGTGTTTGGCTGCTCTGGCAGTGCCTTCGCAGCGGGCCGTCGCGCAAGATAATCCGGATGACAAGCCCCACATTCAGCCGCGCTCCACGCCTACGCCTACTCCGAGCCCCACGCCTTCACCAACGCCCCAAGCCAGCCAGCAAAAGCCTGCTGACAACTATGAACGCCCGCCTTTTCCCGGCGACGCTCCGGGAACCGAGCCTGCGCCCAAGACCAACTCAGGCGATAAGAAGTATGAGCGTCCGCCCTTTCCCGGAGATGCGCCAGGGGCCAATGAGCCCTCGCCAAAAAGAAGCGACAAAACGTATGAGCGACCTCCTTTCCCCGGCGACGCACCCGGCAGCAATCCCACAGGCGGTAGCGCCACCGGAGAAAGTTCCAGCCGCGATTCACAGATCAACCTTGACGCTCAACCGAGGGAAGAGCCTGCACCGGCAAAAGAAGACGAGTCCGTTCTGCAACCCTGGGACCCGCACAAAGCGGCCAAGGACGTTGAGGTTGGCCAGTATTATCTCAAGCTAAAGAACTACCGCGCTGCGCTGGAGCGCTTCAATCACGCTCTCACCTACAAGCCGGATGATGCCGAAGCCATCTACGGGCTGGCCTATACACAGGAAAAGCTGGACCTGCTTTCGCTGGCCGACCAGAACTACCACAAGTATCTTGCCATCCTGCCGAACGGCCCCAGATCCAAAGACGCCGAAGAAGGATTGAAGCGCATTGCTCCGAATGTGGCCATGCGCAATACCAGTGTTTCCAATGCCGATCCCTCACGCGTGGCCGCGCATGATATCGATGTGGGTGAAACGTATCTTTCCGGCAACCACTTTGACGCAGCCCGTGAGCGTTTTGAGGACGCCTTGCGCCTCACCCCGGATAATCCGCTGATCTTCTTCCGGCTGGCCCAGGCATTACAGGGAATGCAGCAGCTTGATCCCGCGCGTCTCTATTACCGGAAATATCTTGAGTCCCAGCCCAAGGGTAAGTTCGCCGGCAACGCCAAAAAGGCCATCAGCCAGATTGATTGGATTCTGGGAAAGTAACTATTCTTTGCGCAGGAACTCGCCGTTGCTGGCGTCCACCAGCACTGTGAGCTTGCCAATGGACTGGCTGCCGTAAATCACATGCCAACGCAATTGGTTGGATTGCGCGTCCCAGTCCAGCAGATAACCCACCTGTACTTTGGGATCTTTTTCCAGCACCTGCTTGCCGCCGTGCTTTTGCGCTACCTCAAACGCCTGGTCTGAATCGAACTTGAGGAAGTTCAGATCAAAAGAACGTGAAGAGCGGTTTGAAGGATTGTAGCTATCCTCCACGCCATGATTTACGCCGCGCGGTTCGTCATCCGTCGCCACTCCGGCCCAGGTAAATGGTTCCGATTTTTGCCGCCCAGCGGACGCAAACAGCGCACGCCAGAAATTCGCTTTGCCATCATGGCCGTCACTGCCTTTCAGATTGGTCGATTCCAGGCGCACCAGTTGCGCATCACCTGACCATCCACGGGCCGGCGCCAGCATCTTCTGCAAGGCAAAGCGCCCGGTTTCAAGATGGGCAGCCGGTGTTGCTTCTGCCGGGGCTTTTTGCGGCTCAGAGCTGCAACCCAGGCAGAAAGCAGCCAGGGCAAAAAAGGTCGGCAACACGGCTTTTCGCATGAATGTCATTTTTATTGAAGTAATCAGAGTCACTCCATTCTAGAGGAGCAAGCGTGAGGATGGATGCACTGAAGGGTCCATGTATCGCACAAGTTAACTGTAGGATTGCTACTCGCTGCGGATTCCCGATTTGCGCGCCTGCTCCTGCAAATCAGCCAGCTTAGCCTGTGCTGTATCCAAAGCTTGCTTTTTTGTGCTGATCTCGTCCTGCTCTTTGCGGGTCTCTTCCGCGAACTTGGCCTGATCGCGCAGCATTGTTCCTGCATCACCATAATAGGCAGAAGCCCGGAGCTTGGCCTCGCGCTGGGCTATATCCAGTTCGCGCTGCAACGTGGCAATTTCTTTATTTTGCGCATCAATCTGCTTTTTCAATTCTTCGTTCTTTAGTTTTTGCTCTTCTGCCGGATCTTTTTTGGCCGCATCTTTTGTGTTGGCGTCCTTGGCATCCGGGCTTTTTTCATCCGTATTCTTGTCGTCTGCTTTCGTGGTGGCATCCAGAGAAGCCCCGGTGCTGTGCGGCATGGAGTCGTCATCCAGCTTTACCGTGTTCGTGTTGGTATGCTTCTTGGCACGATTGGCGCGGGCCACGTCACCCAGGGACTCCTGCGCAAACGCTGCGGCAGCGAACAGGCAAATCGCGAAAACCAGACAAAACTTTTTCATAACCGGCACCAACCTCTGGATTGTTCTTCTCTATTATTCTACAGCTACAGCCAGGATGATTCTCCTGCTTTCAAACGGCGGAAACGATAGGGTAAACGCCGTATCGGACTTTAGTTTATGTCGCTTTCGCTCCAAACCCTTTTCGAGCTTCGCCAGTAATAGCTCCTTCTGGGGCCGCAAAGTCCTGAATGGCTCATATCAGGCGATTTCAGTGAGAAGGTCGCAAGCCGGAGATGCGCAGGTACCACTGCACCAGCGTAGTCCCCCAAAAGGCGGAAATAAGCGCTGCCGTGCCCAGAAATACCCCGAAAGGGATTTCAAAATTGCGATAGATCAAAGTGGCGGAGCTCCAGGCGCGGCTGCGAGAAACGCCACCAGCCTCAGAGCGGTGCGTCCTGCGACGGCGGCGCAGGCGCTTTTGCCACACCCAGAGGATCAGGAAAGCACCAAAGAAACTGCCGATCACCGAGCCCAGCAACAACACCAGCAGCGTCAGTTTTACTCCCAGGAATGCACCAATCAGCGCCATCAATTTCACATCACCGCGCCCCATGCCTTCCACGCCGCGGACAGCTTCATACAGCAGAGCGACGCCCCAGATAAATGCTGATCCCAGCACCAGCCCGGCCACGGAGTTGATGAAAGAAAGCACCCGCCAATTTTCTATATCCGGCAGGAAGTAATGTGCAGGCCCTTCCAGCGGCACAACCAGGCTGAAGAAGAGGCCCAGCGCAATTCCTGGTTTCGTGAGCAGGTCTGGCAGCAGCTTGGTTTCCGCGTCAGTAAAAATCAGCCCAATCAAAAGAAACGACAGAACGCACATCTTGCCGGCAATCACAAACTCGTTCGGGGCGACATCTAATTGCCATTGCCGTTGCAGCAATTGGGCTGTCGCCGGCGACACAAGGAAGGAAACAGCAAACAGTACGCCTGTGAGTAACTCCACGCCGGCATAGCGTGGCGAAATAGGAGCTTTGCACTTGCGGCACTTCCCGCCCAGAATCAGCCAGCTCAGCACCGGAATATTGTCATAGGCTGCAATCGGCGCTTCGCAATTTGGGCACGCTGAGCGCGGGCTGACCACGGAAATTTCCCGCGGCATGCGGTAAATGCACACGTTCAGAAAACTGCCAAACACAAGACCGAAAAGAAAAAACGCCGCAGCCAGGAAATAAAAGTTTCCGGCAAAATCAAGAGTATTCAGGGCTCGCTCCGCTCCGATGAGGTTCGAAGGAGATTATATGAAAGATTTGGTAATTGGGTAATTTGGTAATTGAGTAAATGAAAAACTGCGGGACCAGCACCTTTGATCGAGTGATTCGCAAATCGATACTCATCAAAGTTTGGTTTTCAATTTTCTTATTTACCAAATTACTCAATTACCCATTGCTCTCATACCCATTGCCCTCACCGTTCTTCCGGTATTCTCAAAACATGCCCCGCCAATGCAGGAGCATTGGGGTTGTCAGGCGGCAGGTCTCCGGTCCAGTTAATTTGTTTAGAGTTGGCCAGACGCATCTCGGGCTCAAGGGACTTCCATCCTGCTCCATTTTGCTCGCGGATTGCCATGTTGAAGCCCATCTGGTTTTCATCCTGTTCGGCCTCAACCCATTCGAGAAGTGAGGCTTCCAGATCTTCGGCAAGAGCTTCCTGCGGCAACAGGCAGAGAATCCATTTATTGCGTGTGTCCCGCGCATAAGCGCCTCGGTCCACGCCAGGAACACCGTTCACCACTTTGGCTCCGTGCTCTTTTGCGATTTTTACCGTTTCATCCGTTGAACCGTGGTCCACCACAAGAACTTCATCGCACGGGCGCAATGAATCCAGAGCGCGGCCGAGTGAACGGGCATGATTGCAGGTGTGAATGAGAGCGCTGATTTTTGTCTTGGCCATCAGAATGTTTGATGCTGCTTCAGGCCGTCATCACGCTTCGTCGTTGCCAGAAAAAATGCTTTACAGCCGTTCACCCTCTTGGTCTTAGCACTGGCGCTGGAACCTGCCCGGGCACACAGGCATGGTTGAGATACTGTTCAGCATCCTGGCACAGCATTTGGCATTTATGGCAGCGAATGGGGCCTTTGACGACTGATTTAGGTCTTAGGGTAGGGGGAGAACTTACCTTATCTGGTCTCATGCTTACACACTACTCCTTCAATTTACAGCTGCAACAAAAATCGAACGCTTGTTGGAATTAGGTAGTCGCGCTTGTCACGCAAAAAAGGAAACGCCGCCCAGCAGGACGGCGCTCAGTTAGAAAATATAATTTTATTGGTTCATCGCGGAACGGTTTGCTGCCGGCGTGACTGTTACTGGATTCTGCAACTGGAAGGCAATGATCGCTTCAGGATGCAAAATGATCTGCTGGCCCTTGGTTGCCGCAGAAACTCCGGTTCCAGCGCCTGCGCCTGCGGCCGCGCCAATGGCGGCGCCTTTACCGCCGCCAAAGATGCCGCCCAGGATCGCACCCACCGCTGCGCCCCCGCCAACTTTGGTTGCCGTAGATTTGCCGCGCCCGTTGCCTGACTTTGTCCATTGATTGGTTTGCAGGTTGTAGCTCTTGCCACCCATCGTAAGTTTGGTCAACTCCAGAGTAAGCACGGACTGTCCGGCAAACCGGCCGGCCGACTTCACGTCAACCACGCGCCCTTCAACATCGGCCGTGGTAGGAATCACCGTTTGATCGCCGATGGCGACAGGAGCTGAAAGCGATCCGTGGAACACATCGCCAACCTGCGCTTTTTCTGAATCCACCTCGTCATTGAGGCGGATGCTTAACTGAGTTCCTGAAGGAATTGTAATCTTCTCTGGTGTTGGCACTGGAGTTGGAGCAGGTGGCGCGGTTGACTGCGCTGAGTCATAACTGCTGCTGCTGCTTCCGGTACTTCCGGTGCTGCTGGTGGAAGGAACCGTGGTGCGCAAACCCGTATCGCCACTATCGCTGCTGGATGAACCGTTATTGCCGGAATACGAGCGAGAACTGCGCGCGCGTGTGCTGGGAGAAGGACGACGACGCTCTTCCTTTACTGGTGGCGCTGGCGGCGGATTCGAATTTGCCGTCTGGTCCGGCTGCTGCGTAGTCTGGTCAGGAGTGGCCGCGGCTGTTGCGGGCGCCACTTCCAGATTGTTGATGACGGTTTTTACGCCATCTACCTGTCCTGCATCATTGGCGGCTGCGTTGCGAGCAGCATCGCTGGCTACAGTGCCGCTGAGCGTTACTGTTCCATGATTGGCATTGATGCTGACTTGCTTATCGGGAATAGCACTGTCCCCGTTGATCTTGTTCTGCACATCGGAGGCGACTTGCGCATCCGGGCGATTTCCCCCGTGCGAGCAGCCCACTGCCAACAGCGCCAGGGATACCAGAACCACCCAAAGATTTCTCTTCATAATTATTTTGCTCCTATGTTTGGTGGCGTATGCCCAATTAGATGCAGAGCACCTGAAATCGACTGTATCCAAGTGTAAAATTTTGGTAAATCAACAACTTACGGACAGTCCACCAAGAGAAGAATATCCGGCCAACTCTCCGACTCTGCTGCCTCTATTTTAACCCTGGCAGGCCACCATTGTTGCTGGAATCAACCCTTAGTCATGGCTGCTACTGCTTAATCCCTGACTACGCCCGCAGCCTTTGAAGCTGCATGGATTCACGCCAAAAATTCTCTTCATCGCTTCGATATCGCACGTGGATCCTTCCTGCAGCATGCGCAGCTGATCGACAGTAACCGGAGGATCGCTAAAGAGTTTCTGGACAACAGCCGCTCCCGCCATCATCAGCGGCATGGGAATGTGTACTGCGGGCTTGCGTGTGCCGGCGCACCACGCGATTTCAGCCAGAACATCGTTCAGGCTCAGTTCGTCCCTACCGCCAAGTTCTACAGTCTGGTTGATTGCAGCTTCTGCGGTAAGCGCCTTCACAAAGCACGCTGTTACGTCGTCGATGAAGATTGGCCGGAATTTAGGCTTGCCATCGCCCGGCACAGGACGAAACAGAGGGGCCGACCGCATACTCTGGATCATTTGAGTAACAAATCCATCACCTTCTCCGAAAATCAGTGAAGGCCGCAGGATGCAATAAGGAATCCCGCTACGCAGGACTTCTTCCTCACCCTTCCACTTGGTCGTCTGGTACGCCGCCACTCCATCGGCCCGCACACCCAGCGCCGACATCTGCAAAAAGCGCCTGATGCCCGCCCGCTTTGCTGCCTCCACCACGTTGCGCGTACCTATATGGTGTACACGCTCAAAAGTATTGCCTCCCTTCTCTCCTATGATTCCCACCAGATGGATGACGGCATAGCAGCCCTGCATGCCCTGGTCAAGCCCCGTACCTTCAACTACATCGCCCTCGACCAACTCCACCCCAGACTGCGCCAAAGAGTTGGCGTTACGTGGTTCCCGAACCAGCGCTCGTGCGCTGTGCCCTTCCGCTAATAGTCGTTTCAGCATGTTTCGCCCAACAAAGCCGGTGGCGCCGGTAAGGAAGACTTTCATGCCTTGATTCTACTGTCTTCGCCACACCCCAAGGCGTTTCGAGATTTCAGGAGAAATATGATAAAAGTTTCGTTCTCTTTTTATGTCTCTCAGAGTTGCGCGTGGCGTCTATAACCCGGAAAGTGACCGTTTCCACTATTACGTGTCTTTTAAGCCATCACTTGATCCCACCGAGGAAGAGCGCGGAGCGGAGAAGCGCCATTCTGTCGCTGTGGCTCTCTCCGTCACGGAGACGGGTGAACTCGCCGATCTGGCTTTCAGTTTGCCTGGTGCGTGCCGTGGCCGCAGGTCATTGGAGTTTCTTGGCAAAACACAATCCGCCAGCCTGGTGGATGAACGCGTCTTCATAACAGTTCCAGACTTAAATGGCGACTCCGTTCTGGAGGGAAAAGGAACGCTCGAAGTGGACGGTTTCGGCAGGATCATTGGGCTGGAAATCAATTGAAACCCAGACAAATCGCTACCAAGTTCAGCAACATACCTGAATTTAGAGAGTAAAACCCTGATTCAGCAACTCTGCTTAACGGTTTCACCTCAATCCAGAGTCTCTGCTTTCTCTAAATTTGTACAACCTTAATCCTACCTACTACTGCGTCCAGAATCGGAATAACTCTCTGTATTACAGCACCTTAACTCTGTAAAAGGGCCTTAATCCAGCTACTCTGCTTGGTTGGTGTCGGGTAAGCCTCTCAAGAACCCTAAGAGTCCTGACTGATTTCTCTCAAATCGTCTTTCCCGCATAGTTCACCCACCATGAATCGTTCAAAAATCACAACCATCGTAGGAAAGTTATCCATGGCGCTGGCGCTGTTTACCGGCGTGTCTGCGTTCGCACAGGTCCCCCGCTCCAATCACGTGTACATTGTGGCGGAAGAAAACCGCAGCTATGAACGAGTGGTCGGAAGCGCGGCCATGCCCTACCTGAACGGCCTATTGGCCAAGGGCGCCGTAGCCACCCAGTTTTACTCCAACGAGCACGGCTCGCTTGAGAACTATCTGATCGTGACCTCAGGCCAGTACCTGACTCACAACAATTCGACTCTGGCTGTTTTCAACGTAGACAATATTGAGCGTCACCTTCTGACTAACGGCAAAACATTCAAGTCTTATGCCCAGAGCCTCCCGTTTGCCGGCTACACCGGGCTGTACTCCGGCGCATATATGAAGCGCCACGCCCCGCTGCCTTACTACACTGACATGGCCAACAGCAGCCTGCTCCAGGACCATGATTCCACAACGCAACTGACCAAAGACATTGCCAACGGCACGCTGCCGAACTTTGCCTTCATCACTCCGGACGGCAACAATGACATGCACAATTGCGGGGCTGACTTGAATGCATGCTTTACCGTCGCTGACAATTTCCTGAAGAACACCATTGGCCCGCTGCTTGCTAGTCCTCCGTTCCAGCCGGGCGGAGACGGCATCCTGATCATCTGGGCCGATGAAGCCGACCTGGGCACTGACAACCGTTGCAGCGCAACCGTGTTATCGGGCTGCGGTGGGCACATTCTTGTGGCAATGATTGGGCCACAAATTAAAGCCGGCTATAAGTCGACAACTACTTACCACCATCCCAGCGTTCTGCGCACCATGCTGGAAGCTCTGGGCACTACATCCAATTTCCCTTCCGCCGCTAACACCGCGCCGGATATGAGCGAGTTCTTTGTGGGCAATACGGGCACTCCGGTTGCAAGCACTGGTTCAATCACCGTCTCGGCGCCCACGGCCAGCACCGTGACCGGGCCAAGCGTGAGTCTTGCCGCCAGCGCTGCTGGGCCGAATCCGATTACTTTCATGCGAGTCTACGTTGACAATGTCAGTGTCGCTTCCGCTTCCTCTAGCAAGATTGCCGCCACGATAACTATGTCCAAGGCGACCCATTCCGTTGTATTCCAGGCCTGGGACAGTAAGGGCAATATCTACAAAACTCCGAAGAGCATCACCGTGCAGTAGCTTCCCGTCAAGGCAACGCATACTGCCAGGGACATTGAGGCCGCAAAGGAAGACGGATTTCTTTTGCGCCTTGTGTTCCTGGTTTTTTATTTTTGGTTTTTTATTTTTGCTTTTTTGATTTAACGACCCGCAAGCTAAAATCATTTGCAAATGGTCCACTCCCAGCTCTCTGGTTTCGTTCTTGCGGGCGGCAAGAGCACCCGTATGGGTCAGGACAAAGCCGCTCTCACGCTGAACGGACGCACGCTGCTGGAGCATGCGCTGGCTGCCCTGTGCGAAGTTTGCCATGACGTGGCTATTCTGGGCCGGCATGAACTCTATGGCGCACTGGCCCCTGTGATTGAAGATGTTTTCTCCGGATGCGGCCCTCTTGGGGGAATCCATGCGGCGCTGGCGAACTCGAAAACTCACTTCAACCTCGTGATCGCAGTTGATACACCATTTCTTATTCCGGAATTTCTTTCCTATTTGGCCGAACGGGCCATTGCTCACGGCGCAGTCGTCACCACTCCGGAGATCGACGACTACACGCAACCTCTTTGCACGGTTTACTCGCGCGATTTTCTGCCCATCGCGGAACAGGCCCTGCAGCAGGGCAATTACAAAATCGTGCCGCTCTTCCCCAACGACAGGACGCTCATCATTAAAGAATCCGAGCTGCGGCAGTTTGCCTTCGCCGCCGATATGTTTGAAAATCTAAACACCCCGGAAGACCTGGCGCGGGCACGCCGCCGGATCTCCGGCCAGAGCACATGAGCAATCATTCCAACCATCCGCAGGAAAATCCACAACCTTACGTGGAGTTCCAGCACGTCTATAAAGCGTTTGGGGACCACAAAGTATTGGAAGACGTGAGCTTTCAGGTGTATTCGGGTGAAACGCTTTGTATTCTGGGCCGCAGCGGCGTGGGAAAATCGGTCTCGCTTCACCACATCATGGGCTTCCTTAAGCCTGATTCAGGCCGAGTAATCGTAGCCTTCAAAGACATCACCGAATGCAGCGAAGCGGAGCTGGAGCAGATCCGCAAGAAAGTCACCATGGTCTTCCAGAACGGCGCGCTTTTTGATTCGCTCACGGTGGGCGAAAACGTGGCCTTTCCGCTGCGCGAGCGCCACGATCTGGATGAAGACCAGATTTATCAGATTGTTGACGGCCTGCTGGACATGGTAGGGGTCAAGCCCATGCGCGACCTTCTGCCTTCTGATCTGTCCACCGGCATGAAGCGCAGCGTGGCCATTGCGCGCGCGCTTTCAGCGCAGCCGGAGTGCATTCTTTATGACGAACCCACCACCATGGTCGATCCGCTGATGGCACAGCTTCTGGGCGATCTGATCCAGAAGCTAAAAGTACAGCTTAAGCTCACAAGCATTGTTGTGACGCATGACATGCGTCTGGCTAAAAAGCTGGCCGACCGGATTGTTTTTCTACATGAGGCGCGCGCTATTTTCGTGGGCTCAGTGGAGGAGATGGAACGCTCGCAAGAAGAAGTGGTGCAGGAGTTTTTGAAATTGGATGAGTTGACTGTGCCGGGACGGGACGATGGATACCAGGCTTACACCTAGATTTTCAAATTTAAAATTTTAAATCTTTGCCTTCGCTCGCTTCTCCAGTACCGCCAGCAAACTATTTTTTGCCTGCGGAGTCAGCCTGCCATTGCGAAGCACTTCTTTAATCACACTCACTGGCAGCTCCGCTGCCAGATGGATCAGCCGTCCTGAGGGAGTGTTCTTGTTGCCCAGTAGCGCAGCCTTCACATCATTGCGATACGACCATTTCTGATGCCGAGAGACCGCAGGCGCAAGCAGCTCTGTCCCATGCTCAATTTTCAGCGCCTTCACAATGAACATTTCCGTCATCTGCGGATTGGCGAGCGCAGCCTGCATGATGCGCTCTTCTTTATCCAGCAGCAGCGCTGCTGCCACGCGGCCGGAACTGCGCTTGGCCAGAGTTGAGCGTTCGCCGGAAGAAATGCTGCCCAGCCTGCTGATGAGCACCTCTTCCGCCGCGCGCTTCACATCCGGCGGCACCCCAGGCAGCAACGCCACCTGCATCAGTTCAAAGGTATAGATGTGGCGGATGGTGGGAACGGAAATGTGGCGCGGCGTGCGTGGATGAATAACGATTGCCAATTGCACTTTACGCTGTTTAGCTATGTGGCCATTTTTGCTCAGTGCTTCCAGTGCTTCGCGCGGCAGGTCACGATACTTGAGCAATGCCAGAGCAAGGTCTTCCGAAAGGCGGGCATCGGCGGCTACAGCAATCTGAATTTCAGGAGAAGAATCATGCACCAGCCGTTCCAGATCGGCATCCGCCGGCAGCATTATTTTTCGCGGCGTTTCACCGCGGACTCGTGGCGCTTCAGGCTTTTCTGGAGCTTCCTGCAAACCTTCCTTCTCGTCCATTGAAGAATCTGCGGAAGGCCATTCACTCATCGCCGCACTCCACGCTGCGCGGCAATTTCCAACGCGCCCAGCACCGGACGCACATAAGCAAAGCTAACGGCGGCTTGCGGCTGCTCAACTTTCATGCATTCTTTGAATGCCTGCCGCACCAAAGGCGATCCCTGAAGCACGCCCCCGGCCAGCGCCACTGGGACAATGCCTCCTTCAGGCCAGAGACGCTTGATCACCGCGCTCGCCAGATTGACAAGCGCTTTGCCCGCTCTGTCCGTAATCGTTCGAGCGCTGGCATCGCCCTGCTCGGCGGCGTCCACCACCGGTCCGGCCAGTTCGGGAAACCTTGGCTCGGAAGCGTTGGCCATCCGGATCACTTCTTCCGGCGCAACCTTCCAGCAATCGGCAATCGTCATAAGCAGTCCGTCGCTGTTGCCAAAATCAAAAGCATGCAGTGCCGCGGTCACGGCTTCCCTGCCCACCCAAAAAGCTGATCCCTCATCAGAGACGTTTGGTCCCCAGCCGCCGGCGCGCGCGGTCTCTCCACCCTGATTGCGGCCAAAAGCGATTGATCCGGTGCCGGAAATCACCAGCACGCCGGGTGATGTGCCAAAGGCGGCGCGATGCGCAATTACATGGTCACCGGCGGCATAGATTGTGGCCTCAGGCATGAGTTCGCGGATGGTCTGTTGCGCCCAGTGCACCGCTTCTGCCAGGGAAGCGCCCGCCATTCCAATGCACACATGTTGCACGCTGGCTGTGGGAACACCGGCGGTGTCACACGCTTCGCGAATAACGGCTTGCAAATTTTCGCGTCCGCGTTCCTTGCCCACGCGCGCCAGTTTGCAGCTTGCACCCGTGGCCTGGCCCAGCAGTTCCGCGCCATTGCTTATAGCGCAGTCTGTCTTGGTGCCTCCGGCATCGATACCCAGGTACAGTGGCATGATTGAACTTTAATTCATCTTCCCACAACTTTTACTTTTGCTTTCAGGCATTTTTCCCGAATAATGATTCAGCAGACAAACCATTCATGCGATTGCAAATTGTTGATCTGGCCATTATCGCCGTTTATCTGGTTAGTATCACTTTTTTTGGGCTAAGGTTCCGCAAGTCCCAAAGGTCACTGCGCGATTATTTTCTGGCCGACCGCAATATTCCCTGGTGGGCCATTGCGCTTTCCATTGTTGGCGCGGAAACAAGCACTCTCACTGTCATCGGCACGCCCGGCATTGCCTATGGTGGCAACTTTGGTTTTCTGCAACTCGTTTTTGGCTATCTGCTGGGCCGGATCGTGGTCTGCCTGGTCTTTATCCCGCAATATTTTCGTGGCGAGATGTTTACCGCCTATCAGCTCATAGACCGCCGCTTCGGAAAAAAGTTGCACCGCATCACCGCTGGCATCTTTCTGGCCACCCGGGCCGCTGCGGAAGGAGTGCGCGTGTGGGCCGTAGCCATTGTGATCAGCATTGCTTTGGGAACGGGAGGGGCTGCTTCAGTGGCCATCGTCATGGCCCTGACGCTTATTTACACATTTGAAGGCGGCATGGCCGCCGTGATCTGGACAGATGTAATCCAACTTGGCATCTACATAGGCGGCACGATGATTGGTTTCGTCACGCTGCTGCATCTTGTTCCCGGTGGCTGGCCTGTCATCCATTCCATTGCGGCGCATGCAGGCAAAATGCAGGTGCTTGATTTTTCGCACAGCTTCTTTACAACTTACACATTCTGGGCTGGATTGATCGGCGGTATGTTCCTCAATACGGCCACGCACGGCACTGACCAGCTTATGGTCCAGCGTTTGCTTGTCGCGCGCAACCAGCGCGATTCCCGAACGGCGCTGTTGTTCAGCGGCGGCGTCATCCTGATTCAGTTCACGTTGTTTCTGCTGGTAGGCGCTGGGCTGTGGGTGTTCTATGGCATGTTTCCTCCGAGCGGGCATTTCGCAACAAATGATTACGTTTTCCCCACGTTCATCGTGCAATATATGCCGCATGGCATTGCCGGACTGCTAATTGCCGCGATTTTGGCAGCAGCCATGTCCAACCTCAGCGCGGCGCTGAATTCGCTTTCTTCCACCACCATGATTGACTTTTATCTGCGATGGAAACCAAAAACTTCTGACAGCAAGCGGCTCACGCTTTCCCGGGTCGCAACCATTGTTTGGGGTTTAGTGCTATTCATACTGGCGCTGGCGTCGCGTTATGGTGGCAACGTTCTTGAGAACGGACTTACCATCGCCTCACTGGCGTATGGTGGATTACTTGGAGTATTCCTGCTCGGACTGCTCACGCGTCGCGCCAAACAAAATGGCGCGATTGTTGGTATGCTCTGCGGACTGGCGCTCAACATTTATATCTGGGGATGGACGCATATTGCCTGGACCTGGTACGTAACATTTGGCTCGATCACGACATTTGTTGTGGGATATCTGGCAAGTCTTCTGGAGGCCGAGACGGATGCAAACCGCGCCCAAACAAGCGCCTGATCTGCTGCGCGAGTTGAACGCCTGGCATGCCGTGGCCATTGTGGCCGGGACCATTATCGGCAGCGGCATTTTCCGCGTTCCCGGCGAGATGATGAAAGACGTTGGCTCCGCAGGGATGGTTTACCTGGTCTGGATCGTCGGCGGCCTGCTTTCTTTCTTTGGCGCGCTCACTTATGCCGAACTTGGTGCGCTTCGTCCCTGGGCTGGTGGAGAGTATGTTTACGTCCGCGATGCCTACGGTCCGCTACCCGGATTTCTTTACGCCTGGACATGGTTCCTGATTGCCAAGCCCGCGTCAATCGCATCGGTTACAACCGGAATTGTGGACGTACTGAGCACATTCCCCCGGCTGAGCTTTCTTGCCGTCAATATTTTCTCCATTCATCTGGGAGCAAAAATCTTTGCGGTGACAAATGGCACGCTTGTGGCAATTGCCGCCACAGTCCTGATTTCCGCATTGAACTATATCGGGGTACGAAAAGCCGGCGGCTTTCAACTCGTGTTTACAACTTTGAAGGTTGGGATGATCGTTGCCATCATCTTTATCGGCTTTACGGCTTCAACAGGAAGCTGGGGGAATTTTCACACCAGCTTTCTTGGCGCCAAAGGCGGCATGGCCGGATTTATGGCCGCGCTGGTGGCGGCGCTCTGGGCCTATGACGGCTGGAATGACCTCAATATGGTCAGTGGTGAAATCAGCAACCCCGGACGAAATATTCCTATCGCGCTGATCGCCGGAGTTGCGCTGGTGGCAGCTCTCTATATGGGCATTAATGCCGCTGTGCAATATGTAATGCCCGCCGCCGCGGTTGCAGGCTCAAAAGTCCCGGCATCACTTGCAACGCAGATGGCGATTGGATCGCTTGGGGCTGCGCTGGTTTCAGCAGGCATGGCATTTTCCATGTTTGTGACACTCAACGGCACAATCATGAGCGGCGGACGCGTCCCGTTTGCCGTCTCACGCGACGGCTATTTCTTTAAGAAACTCGGCGAAGTACATCCCCGCTTTCATACACCAGCACTGGCGATTGTGGTTCAGGCCGTCATGGCTATCCTGCTGCTGTTGGTGGGCGGAGCTTTTAAAGATTTATTTTCACTGGCGATCTTTGCCGAATGGCTCTTCTATATGATCGCGGCCAGCACCATCTTTGTTTTTCGCAAGCGCGAACCGGACACGCCGCGCCCTTATCGGACGTGGGGATATCCGGTGGTGCCCGCGCTATTTATCGTTGCTGCGACTGTGCTGCTCTATTACACGTTTACTGACAATCTGACTAATTCATTCGCAGGAACGCTGGTAATTCTGGCGGGAGTGCCGGTGTATTGGTATTTTGCCAGACAAAAAAAAAGCATTTAAACACAAAAAATTTTTTCTGCAATCTCGAGCGGAGCGAGAGATCCCTATCTTTGCGAAACAGATTGAATTTCTTGTTGCTATAGGGTTCCCTCAGCCGCAAAACCCAGCGGCTGAGGGATTGCAGAAAAAACTACACCCTGCTGAACTCCAAGATCTTCTCTGACGGTCCCGGTTTGGGCGCCAGCCGTTCATATACCTTCACATATTCGCGTGCGGACGCATTCCAGGAAAAATCCTTTTTCATGCCATTCACCATTAGTTTTTTCCAACCCGTCTGGTCTTTAAATGCCCGCAGTGCTTCCTGAATGCTGTTGAGCAATGCCACGCCAGAGTAGGCGCTGAATTTAAAGCCGGTGCCTTTGCCGGTGGTTGGGTCCCAGGGCTCAATCGTGTCGTCAAGGCCGCCAGTGGCGCGGACAATGGGTACCGTGCCGAACTTCAGGCTATACATCTGGTTCAGGCCGCAGGGCTCATAGCGCGACGGCATCAGGAACATGTCAGCGCCGGCCTCAATCTTGTGTGACAGCGCGTTGTCGTACGCCACCCTGACCGCAATTTTTTCAGGATGCTGTTTCTGGAGTTTCAGCAGCATGTCCTGATATTCCTTGTCGCCGCTGCCTAGAGCGGTGATGATTAGCGGCAGACGTGCAAGATCACTGGCAATATCTGCAATCAGATCAAAACCTTTTTGCGCGACGAAGCGCGAAACAATGCCGAGCACCGGCGTTTCAATCGGAGCATTTTCCATTCCGAACTGACGCAGCAGGTCGTACTTGCACTCTTTCTTGCCTTGAAGACTTTCTATTGAATATTGCCGCACCACAAACTTGTCTTTTTCCGGACTCCACTCGTTGTAATCAACGCCGTTGAGAATTCCGGTCAGTGATCCCGCACGGGATTTCAGAACGCCTTCCAGACCAAAGCCATATTCACTGGTCTGGATTTCCTGCGCGTATTTGCGGCTCACTGTGGTCAGATGATCGGAAAATACCAGCGCGCCCTTCAGGAAATTGGCCTTGCCCCAGAACTCCATCTGGTCAATGGTAAAAAGCTCCCAGGGAAGCATGAGCAATGGCAGCGTGTCCGGCGGAAAAAGCCCCTGATACCCGATGTTATGAATGGTGAAGAGCGTGTGCGTGTTGCGAAAAACCGGATCATCGGCATAACTGGTGCGGAGCAGGATGGGGACCAGCGCGGATTGCCAATCGTGGCAATGAAAGATATCCGGCACGCCCAGGACTTTTGATGCTTCCAGCACAGCGCGGCAATAAAGCGCAAAACGTTCAGCGTTATCTGGATAGTCACCGGCCGGAGTGCCGTACAGGGCATCGCGATCGAAGAACTCCGGATAGTGAATGAAATAGAATTGCACTCCAGAGCGCTTTCCGCCATCCAGCACGGAGCAAAAACGGTATTGATCGTCAAAAGGAATGGTAATGCTGGGCAGCAGCACCTTGGCATCTGGTAACTTGGTCTGTTTATATTTAGGGAGATAAACGGTAACGGTATGGCCCAACTCAGCCAGCGCCTGGGGAAGAGCACCAACAACGTCAGCCAGGCCGCCGGTTTTGGCGAATGGCACGCACTCAGAAGCAGCAAAGACAATTTTCACGGGGCCTCCGTGGTAACGCGAACGATACACGGCACAAGCATGCTAAGAAAATACTAAATGGCGGAAACCAAAAGGGCCAATTCAGCCGCAACGAAAAAACCCCGAATGGGGCAGAACTTCCTTGCCGACGTGGGCGCGGCGGAGCAGATTGTGAACGCGCTGGGCGACGCGTCCAACTCCGTGGTGGTTGAAATCGGCCCCGGCAAAGGCGCGCTCACACAAGTGCTGGCGCGGCGGGCGCATCGGCTGATCGCAGTGGAATTAGACCGCATGCTCGCCACCGAATTGCGCTTTAAATACCGCCTTCAACCCAATATTGAGATCATTGAAGCCGACGTGCTCAAGCTGGATTTTCGCACCGTGCTCAACCGGACCATCGGCCCGCTCAATGATCTGCGTCCGCTCAAGCCATCTCGGGCGCATGTGGTGGGAAATCTGCCGTATTACATTACTTCAGACATTCTTCTGCGGCTGTTCGAATTTCATGACCAGTTTGATGTAGTCGTCATCATGGTGCAGCGTGAAGTGGCGGACAGGATTGCTGCGGTCCCTGGTTCGCGCGATTATGGGCTGCTCTCTGCTACAGCGCAGCTTTATACAAAAGTGGAGAACCTCTTCACCTTGCCGCCGGACGCATTCTCGCCACCGCCAAAAGTCCATTCGTCAGTATTGCGCATGACAGTTGCACCGCGTTTCAATGAATTGCAGGTCAATCCGCAAGAGTTTATCGGTTTTCTGAAAACATCTTTTTCGATGAAACGCAAAACGCTCTTCAATAACCTGAAGCAGGACTATGACGAGAAGGCGATTCGCGAGGCATTGAAGGAAGCTGGAGTCCGCGCGGATATCCGGGCTGAAGCACTGCCGGTGGAAACCAGCGCTGCGGTATTCCGCCAATTAAAGAATTAACCACTAAGGAACAAAGGCTCACGAAGTTTGATCTCCGTGAACCTTTGTGTCCATTATGGTTGAGCGCACTTACCTGTTCTTGGGTCTTGAACCTTCATCAGACCTTGCGTGCGATTCCGGCGGCGGCCCGGACTGCCGCTGCACTGCCGCAGGCGGCGGGGACTGATGCATTGCAGGCGGTGGCGGCGGAGCAGCTTGATGCACGACTGGCGCTTGTGGCGGAGGCGTGTATTGGCGCTCCTGACGCTCCGGTGGCGCATACGACCGTTGCGGCGGCGTATATTGCCGGTCTGCTCGTGGAGTAGAAGGCGCAGCCGCATCACTGTTTGAACGCCTTACCGGCTCGCGTGAAGTGTTATCACGGTTTTCACTGAAACGGCCTGAATCATTCGCGCTGCGGCCCGTATTTGCTGCTGGCGGCTGCTCAGTCGTGTTCGGTTTGCGGTCGACATCCGTAGTTACCTGCGCCGGAACATCGGGGCGCGGCACTCTTCCCTGCACGTCGTCATTTGTCAGGACGCGCCTGCTGCCTCTGCTTCCCTCCGGATGGTCAAGCGCACGATTATTGCCATCGCCATTTGCCACTCGTCCACCTGGGACAGAGATCCTGCCGCCAACTCCTCGATTCACTGGCGGCTCTCCCGGACGAATGACCTGGCCCGGCGTGCGATTGACGATCCTGCGGTCCACTGGAGGAATGGGAGCATGGAATCCTGGAGGCGCATTCACCAGGAGCGGCCGGCTGTTCCACCGGTTCCAGCCACCCGGAGCCCAGAACCAGCCGCGTCCGTTGACGAATACCCAGCGTCCATAGCGGTATGGCATCCAGCCCCACGGATAAGATGAAACCCATGTGTATCCGAAGCCTGGAGAATAACTCCAATAGCCATTGCTGAAGGGGTCCCAGTTCAAGCCCACATTATTCGGCTGCCATACATTGCCGTATCCAGGAACATCATAATATTGGCCGTAATAATCCAAATCGCTCTCGCCATACTGATACGGTGACTGCACGTCGCCTTGTCCGGCAGAAGCATAGGCGCTCAAAGCATCTTCGCGCTGGTTGCTCCACTGGTCGAGCTGATCGGCGTCAGCTCCGTTATCAAGCGCATAACGGGCCGAGTCATTGGGATCAATTACAAAAGTTTCGCCCTTCTTGACGGCAACTTCGTTGCCGCTCTCTCCATCGCGCACGCTCACCTGGCCTTTCCATACGGCAAGCTCGAGTGGATCAGAGTTGATGCTGGTCACGCGGAAGGAACCGGAATTTATGGGAGCCAGGGTGTTCTTCTTTACTGTGACCTGGAAATCGCTGTCATCATGTTTAATAATCTTGAACTCGGCTTCACCCTGGTCGAGATCAATAGTCGTCACGGTCCCGCCCGAAGACAAGCGCCCCAACTCGGTAAATGCGATCACCGTTTCCGGGGCCAGCCGGATCATGCTTCCATCTTCAAGTTGAACTTCCGCCCAGCCATCTGTTCCTGTCTGTAGCCAATTATGCTCGCCCAAAGGGACATTCATGGTGGCGCTTTCATACCCATGACCATTGTCCAGCCGAACGTCGCCTTCAACATAGCTGATCCGGACGATCCGCGCATTTGAGTCATGACTGTCTTGGTCGTCAGTATCTTGCGCATGAGAAAACGGGGCCAGCGCAAATACCAGCGTAAACACCATGGAAAGGAGCAGCCCTGATCTATGGATCGAGGATCTACGGATCGGCGACTTGCGGATACTTCCGCTCAGGTACCAGCGACGCATCCAGTGGCGCAGCATAAAATCCTCCTATGAGAATGCCTACTCTATTAGATCGCTCTCTGGATACTTAGTTTCTTAATGTTAAGTGTTATTGATGTAACTTAACTATTTCTCTCACAATCCCGGTGTGACTTTACTTAGAACCGGCCTTGGCCAGCAGCCTTTTGGCCCTTTGCCGCGCGATGTTCAACACAGCCGCATCGTTGGCGATGCTTTCCAGGGTGGACGCAATCACCTGCAACTCTCGCAAATTATGGCCTTCCATGGCGGATTCCATGTCTTTCAGTTCGTCTTCCAGACCCAGCTTGTCAAAGCGGTGAAGGTATTGCAGTTTGCGGCCATGCTCAATGGTGTTGGAGATGTCCTGAAAAAGGTTCGTGATCTCCTCGATGGCCTTGTTCTCAGAATAATCGTAGGTGGTCTCAAAATGGCGGGCCTCGTCGGCATACGTCAGGGTCTTTTTGCCGCTGCTGGCAACTGTGTGCTTTTTGTAAGTAAAGTCGCCGTTGAAATAATTTGCCTGCTGGGCCAGCCGGAAGATTTTGTTCCGGTTTGCCGCCGACATAGTGAATTCCAGCGTGAAGTCAGGATTAGACACAGCCTGGTCCGGCGGATTGAACGGGTTGTGTGCCTGGTCTGGCGGCTTGAACGGGTTGCGTGAAAGATAGTGCGTGGACCCCATGGCCTCCACCACGATGTTCACATTCTGCGGCGTGTATGCCTCCCACACGCGATCATAGGTAATGGTGGGGATCCTGGGATTCTGGGGCGGATTGGGCCCGGCGTTCTGGCCCTGCGCCAGGCACAGCGCGAGCGCAAGCGTGAAGGCAATGACCAAGTTGCGCGGTTTCATCGCGTGGCCGCCTGGTAACGATCATTGGTTGCGGCGGTGTGAATGTGGCAGATGGCAATGGCCAGGGCGTCGGACGCGTCTGTAGGCTCAGGTTTAGCGGCAAGATTTAACAATCGCGTAACCATCTGCTGCACCTGAATTTTATCTGCACGGCCGTAACCAACCACGGCTGATTTGATCGATAACGGCGAATACTCCGCCACCTGCAATCCAGAGGAAGAAGCGGCCAGCATGGCCACGCCGCGCACCTGTCCCAGCTTGAGCGCGGTCTTTACGTTTACGGCGTAGAAAATATCTTCAATGGCAACAATTTCAGGCCGGTGCTCGGCGATAATGGCCGTAAGCTCGGTGAAAATCTTTTGCAGCTTCGCGGACATGGCCGTGCCGGATTTCAATTTGATGGCCCCTGTGCAATGGCAAACCAGCTTCCGGTCGCTTGTCTCTTCCACCACGCCAAAACCGGTGTACTCACTGCCGCAATCGATGCCTAACACCCGCATGAAGGAAGTTTACCGCAGATCATCGGAAATCGCGCGACCGGAAAATCAGCTTTGGGATTCTCTCACTGTTAGCCAGCGAATGATGCCGGCGCAGAGCAGGCCTGCGGCGAGCAGTGCCAGCAGAATGTAACCCAGCACTGGAGAGCGAATCATCGAACCAATAGCTGCAGCCGTGCCGTAAAGGACCAATCGATAAAAACGCCAATATCTATAGCTGCGTGGTTGGGCCCACCATTTTTTGCGATTGCGAATGCCCAATGCAAGCACCCATCGGTAGATCAGTTCTAGGATGACGACGCATGCCAGCCACAGACCAAGCGCAGCCAGCCAACCTATTTTTCTTACGAAGGCGGCCGCGAACGCAAAAAGAATAAAGCAAATGGCAAAATATCCAATATGTTGCTGACGTTGACGTGCCCTGCGAAAAAATCTAGCCATCTCAGCAGCACCTGGGCCGTCTTGCGGCTGAGCTCTCGTATTCACGCCGAAAATCGAGATAACTTTGCCTGGTTCGCTCAGCGCTGGTGCGTTCCAGAAAGCGGGTGTAAGCAGATTCGTCAAAAATCTCCAGAAGAGCCGCGCGTAGAGTTCTGAAAAATACTCTGGTTTTTCCGATCACCCGATCACGCGCGATCACCAGATCATCCGATCTTTTCACATCGTCTCCTGCGCATATTGCGTGGTAACAAATGGCGCTTCCTGGGTTGAAGGCTGCTTGCGTCCGGAGACTACGCTGATCCATTGCATGGCAGACTCAATCACGATCACGCTTACCAGAACCACCAGTAACGCGCATACGGCAGCGTCCAGTTGATCGTTAAAGATGCGCCGCTGAATACCGGCAACGGCTGGTCCCGCTGCCAACTGCCGGGCATGCGCCAGCAATCCGATGAGCGGATTGGGATCAAAAACTTTATGCCATGACGCAGAAAATGTTATGGCCACCAGCCAGCAAAGCGGGCCAAGCGTGACCCATATGTAGCGGGCGCGGCCCATCTTGACGATAATCGTGGTCGCCACGCACAGAGCAACTGCCGCCAAAAGCTGATTGCAGATGCCGAAGAGCGGCCACAAAGAGTTGATCCCACCCAGCGGATCACGAATGCCCTGCCAGAGAAAATAACCCCACGCGCCAACCATAAGTGCGCTGGTAACAAGAATGCTCGGATACCAACTGGTCCGGCCCAGCGGCTTCCAGATGTGCCCGAGTGCATCTTGCAACATAAAGCGGCCAACGCGAGTTCCGGCATCGAGCACCGTCAATATAAACAGGGCCTCAAACATGATGGCGAAGTGATACCAGATGGCCATCACGGCAGTTCCGCCCAGGCTGTCAGAGAAGATTTTGGCCATGCCCAGCGCGAAAGCAGGCGCGCCGCCGGTGCGGAAGAACAAAGTTTTTTCGCCCACGTTATGCGCCATCATGGCCATCTGGTCGGCGGTAATGGGAAAGCCCCAATTAGAGATCGTCGCAACCGCGGCTGCCGGATTTCCTCCCACCATTCCCGCTCCGCTATTTACGGCCAGATACGTTCCCGGTTGGAGCGTGCAGGCGGCGATTATGGCCATGATGCCAACAAATGATTCCGCCATCATCGCGCCATAGCCGACCATGCGCGTCTGCGGTTCGCGGGCAATCATCTTGGGCGTGGTGCCGCTGGAAATCAGGGAATGGAAGCCGCTGATGGCGCCGCAGGCAATCGTGATGAATGCGAAGGGGAAAAGATTGCCGGCAAAGACCGGGCCGCTGCCATCGATAAAGCGCGTAAGCGCGGGCATCTGCAAGGTGGGCCGTACCAAAAGAATTCCCAATGCCAATATGGCGATGGTGCCAAGTTTCACAAAAGTGCTCAGATAATCACGCGGGGCAAGCAGCAGCCACATGGGCAGAGCAGATGCCGCAAAGCCATACACAATAATCAAAATCGCCAGCGTGGTCCCCGCCAACGTAAAGGCACCGGCATGGGTGGATTGGGAAATCCACTGTCCGCCAAAGATCGCCGTAACTACTAAAAGAAAGCCAAGCACGGATGCTTCCAGCACACGGCCCGGCCGAAGATAGCGCAGATACAAGCCCATCAGCAGCGCGATGGGAATGGTTGCGCCAATGGTAAATGCTCCCCAGGGACTGTCTTTGAGCGCATTCACAATGATCAGCGCTACGACCGCCAGAAGAATAATCAGAATACTGATGACCGAAATAAATGCCACGGTCCCGGCAGTCTTGCCAATTTCTTCCCGTGCCATCTGGCCCAGCGACTTGCCGTCGCGTCGCACGGAGAAGAGAAGAATTACAAAGTCTTGCACGCATCCGGCAAAGACCGCGCCCACCAGAATCCAAAGCGTTCCCGGAAGATAGCCGAATTGCGCGGCCAGCACCGGCCCCACCAGCGGTCCTGGTCCGGCGATGGCGGCAAAGTGATGGCCGAAAACTACCCACTTGTTGGTGCGGATAAAATCGCGTCCATTTTCCAGCCGTTCCGCCGGAGTGGCGCGCATGGCATCCAGCGCCAGCACCTTGGCGGCAATGAATTTTGAATAAAACCTGTAGCCCAGCGCATAGCTGCAAATCGCCGCCGTCACCAGCCACATGGCGCTGATGGCTTCATGGCGACGGAACGCAATTGTCGCCAGCGCAAACGCTCCCACCACTCCGACGGCCAACCAGGCCAGAATCCTGCCGATTCTCATGCAATGCTCCGCGGCTATTCTGCCTAAGAGCAGGTGAATGCGCAATCGTAACCTCTGCCTGGACTTGGCTTTGCATTGCTGCTGGTACCGCGAAGCATGCGTTGAGCAACTCCGGAATCATGCTGTGCGTCAGCCGATCCACCCACTTTCCTCAGTACCAGAACACCCCTTTCCATTCAACCGCCATCTAACCGGATGGACAAAGGGAGAAACCTCCGATGAACACCATCGCCGCCGCACTGGTACTGGGGTTAGGTTTAACTTCAACAAGCGCATTATTCCTGCAAGTGGCACAGCCTACGGCGCA
This sequence comes from Candidatus Angelobacter sp., assembly GCA_036488825.1. Taxonomy (GTDB): domain Bacteria; phylum Acidobacteriota; class Terriglobia; order Terriglobales; family Acidobacteriaceae; genus Angelobacter. The sequence continues at coordinate 63,089 of DASXGZ010000034.1, read as the reverse complement.
GGCTCCCACGCAATCAGCCGGTCAAAAACCGACAGTGCAGCAGATTCCGTCATTACCCATTGGGGTGGCGACTGGCGCGGTAGAGATCACTCACGGGCCGGTGGTGGAAAATGTAACCGACACGACTGCGGAAATCGCGTGGTCCACCAACGTGAATGCGGGAACAGCCCTTCAGTATGGCACCGATCCCAGCCATCTTGACCAAACAGCGGGCATGCCCTGGGGCGGACTGACTCACAGGGTCAGCATTAAAAACCTGAAGCCTAACACGACTTACTATTTCAGGGCGGCATCCGGACAGGGCCAGGGTACAGGGACGCAGGCCCAGACGGCGCAATTGACATTTCAGACCAAGCCCGCAGGCGCTTCAGCAGAGGCCAAGTCTGACGCCCGTTAAATAGCGTTTCACTACTAGGCTGAACGGCGTTTCGCCTGACCTGGCGTAACCAGCATTCGGGCTTTCAGACGGCCCGTCAACATCAGCCCCAGCATTTTGAAATCGCTGATAAATGACCAGAAGGGATGTCCAAAAGTTGCTGGCTTATTGCCTTCAATAAGGAAATGCCCCGTCCAGGCGAAGCTGTAAGCCACCACCGGCCACAGCAGCGCGTACCAGGGATGCCCAATCACAAAGGGGACAATCAGCGTACACAGGCCAAGCGTGGTGCCTGCCGCATGCATAGCGCGATTGCGCGCGTCACTGTGCTCATGCAGATAAAAGGTGAAAAAATCCTCGTAATTAGAGAACTGCTCCTCGGCCATTTGAAGTTCCTTTGTAATCTGCTGTGGATACAGGCAAACGGATTCAGTGCCAATTGCGGGCGCGCTATTCCTGAAAGCTTGTCGAGAGGATTTTACTACCAATCGTTTCTAAAAATGATCGTTCGTAAAAATGATCGTTGCTAAAAAAACGGGTTCTCGTCCGGAGGAGTTGAGCAGAAGATCCAAAAAATGCTTTGCAGTTTTTTCCAAATACAGGGCTGGGAGCATTCCTATGACGGACGCTAGACTGGTGTCCGCATACCGCCAACGGAACGACGCACCTCAGGGTACCTGGCACATGCATCAATAAAATGTGCACCGCACAAACGAACTTCCCGAAGCGCCTTTTCCGATCTCAGATGCAGGACGCGAAAAGCAATCTGCGCGCAATGGGAACAATTTTTCAGGCGACGGTCCGGTTGCACAGGCCCTGACGAGTCAATTACCGCTTCACCGATCTCGAGTTCAAACATGCTCGAATACCCTTTTTTCGTCTGTCTCTGGTGCTCACAGACAAATGGAGTGTAGTTCAAGCCGTAAGCAGGCCAACATGATCAGCCAAAATTTTCCAGTTATCGAAATTACTCAGGGTCCCCCCTATGCAGAGCAGTAAAGATCCTTTTCACGCGGGGCGATATGCATGTACCAAAATGGCACTCCGTTGCATTTACCCGAGCATCAGGCCGCCTTGCTCTTGCGCGGGATGACCTGATCGATTGTGCATTGGGATGGTTTCTTGTCGGGACGCCAGCGCAGGAATTTTGTTCCGTGGCGAAAGCGCCCGCCGGAAAAGTGGTCAAATTGAAATTCACCCACCAGCTTTGGTTTCAGGCCAAACCATTCCGTGTCAGCGGCGTCCCGCGCCCAGCGGCTGGGGCCGCCCGGCGCCTTGCCGGTAAAACCTTCTCCGCCCATATAAGGCTGGAGAATGGATTTAAGCTTCTTACGCTCTTCGCGGGTAAAGCTGGAGCTGAAGCCGATGTGGTCAAGTTCTCCGCGATCGTTATACAGGCCAAGCAGCAGAGAGCCAACTTCTTTGTCCGATTTCTTCTTAGAACCAGAAGTGGCAGAATCCGGCTTCTTTCCAGCTTTGGTAGCAGCGTTTTTTGCCGATACTCTGGCCCAGCGAAAACCTCCAACGACACAGTCCGCAGTCCGTATGCGCTTTATTTTGACCATGCCGGTGCGCTCGCCGGATGTGTATTCACAGTCGAGCCGCTTGGCGATAACGCCATCCCATCCGCTGGCTGCACCTTCGCGCATCCACGTTTCCGCCGTGGTGAAATCAGAGCTGGCGGGCGAAAGCTGGATCCGCGCATCGGCCTTCTCGCCCAGATATTCCGACGCGAATTCCTGGAGCGCCATGCGCCGGGCAGAAAGAGGGTTGGCGGTGATTGAGCAGCCCTTCGCATCCACCAGCAGATCGAAAACCAGGTATGTGGATGGCGTTTCTTGTGAAAGGCGCTGGATACGGCTGGCAGCGGGATGAATGCGCTGTAGCAGGGCGTCAAAGTCCAGGCCTGCGCCGCTGCGTATAACAATTTCACCATCGAGCACGAACTTGCACGCGGGCAGTGCAAGCAAAGCGGCGACGATCTCAGGGAAATAGCGGCCCAGCGGCTGTCCGGCTTTGGATTGCAGAACGATTTCATCGCCGTTGCGGAAAGCGAGGCAGCGGAAGCCGTCCCATTTAGGTTCGTAAAGCCATCCTGCTTCGTGCGGCACATCCTTTACCGATTTGGCTTCAGCCGGAGGATACGGCGGCTGCAGAGGAAGGTGGAGCTTAGGAAAAGCATGCTCGAGCGCATCGGCGGGAACTGCGGCGGAGCTGATGTCGGTGGACTTGGATTTGCGCGGCATGTTCTAAAAGTTCGATGCAGGAAGAGTTTCTAAGGAAGCCGTATTCTGCTGTTTGTAGGCAGTCCTGAACTCCCTCTGAACCGGTGGTAAATTTCATATCAACCGCATCATCTAACGGTAATCTGGCTTGATATCGAGCCTTGAAGCGTGCATCTTACTTAAAGACGTATGGGACATCGCATGACACAAAATCGCCTCCGGATTGTTGTACTTGTCTTGTTTGCCGCCTGGTCCGCCACTGCCCATTCGGCTGAGCTAAAGCCCAAAACAGCTTTGGCGTTTGACCGCTACGTTTCCGCCACGGAAGCTCGCTTTGCCAGTGAGCTGCGGCCCGGCGGACCATTTTTGTACATCGATAAGCTGAATGCTCAGGACAAAAACAAAGCTTATGACCAACTCAAACAGGGCGAGATCCTGGTGGAAAGACTGGAGACCAAGGCCCCGGGCGTAAGCGCTGACATTCCCGGCGGCATGTTGCACCATTGGGTTGGACTGATTTTTATCCCTGGCGTCACGATGGCCCAGACGCTTCCCATAGTTAAGGATTATGACCGCCGCGCCGAGCTCTACAAGCCGGACGTGATTGCCTCAAAGACCATCGCCCATAATGGTAATGATTACAAAATGTTTCTTCGGCTGCGTCAGAAGAAATTTACAACCATCGTTTTCAATACCGACTATGACGTCCACTGGGGCAGCGTGGACCCGACCAGAGTGTATTCCAATTCCATCAGCACGCGGATCGCGGAGCTGAAGGACCCTGACAAACCAGATGGCGAAGAGCTGCCTGTAGGTTCAGGCCACGGCTATCTCTGGCGGCTCAACACCTATTGGCGTTTCCAGGAAAAGGATGGCGGCGTTTATTTACAGTGTGAAGCGCTTTCTCTCACGCGCGATATGCCCATTGGCCTGGGTTGGCTGATCAAGCCGCTGGTCACTTCGATACCTAAGCAGTCGCTTAACCATGCACTGGGACAGACACGCAACGTGATACTGCAAGAGAAGAAGAACTGCTGCAAGACCGCGCAGACAAATTAGGCCACCATAGGCACACAAAAAAGGCCTGCCGAAGCAGGCCCAATTTTTAGATCCAGGAGCTGGTTATTTGTTATCGTCAACGCGCGACGCGATCATGCTGTACGCCCCGGCGTTGAAGAAGATGAGACCGCGCACGCGCACGGTGTTGGTATTCGTGGGTGTGACCTTAAGGTCAGAGCCGCTGACCACTGATACGGCAATGGTCGATTGACCGGTCAAAGCCGCAAAAGCGGAGTTGGCGTTCAGCGTCAGGGTAAAGCCTGACGCAGTTGCACCGGAGACTGTTCCCACCAGCGCTTGTTCGCGCAGCTTAAGTTTGTCGGCTGCCATTGGAGTGGCCGTGCTGCTGCCTGTATCGGCTTCAACACGCTGGCCTGTGCCGATATGGCTGGCATCAAAGGCCGGCGTGGTGCCGCCCAGATTCAGCTTGTCTGTCCGGACAGAGAACGTGGTGCCGGCGCCGATTGCAATATCCACCGTGACCGGCGGCGTTGTGCTGCCGGAAGAATCAACCTGATGAGCAATGGTGATCTGCGTAGCCGGCGAGCCGGTTACCGCGGTGATTACGCCTTCAGCTTCTTCGCCGCTCTGGCCTTCTTCCACGCCTATTTTGGTCGCTAGCTTGCTGCCGTCAGCATTGGTGGTTCCATCCACTTCAACAATGTCACCCACTTTTAGCTGTGACAGGGACGTGATGCCGTCCTTGAATTGCGTCGTGGTGTTGGTTGCAAAAGTGATACTGCTGGTCTCAGTCTGGATGGTGAAATTCGGGGCTGCTATGGCGGTCACGCTGCCGTGAACGTCGTCCATTTCACCGCTGTCTTCGTCAGAGTTGTTGGCTGTGGCCGTAGTCACATTGAACGTTGCATTTACCGTGGCAGATGTGGGCGGCGTGCCGGTCAAAGTCACGGAACTGGCAAGGTCCAGATCAAAGTTGATGACGGACGAATTGCTGCTCGTCACGGTAATAGGCGCGCTGAAAGTTACGGTCACGCTCGTGCTGCTCAGAGTTGCCGGAATTTTTACCGGCGCAGGCGGCACTGCGTTGTTAAGCACTACCAGTTCCGGGTTCCCAACCGTGAGCGATGCTCCGGAATACGTTCCCGGAGGAATGTTCACCAGCGCCAGCGGTTCAAAAGAGCCTGCCTCGTGGACAAATTCAACTTCAGACGTTTTGGAAAGCAGGTTTCCGGTGTTGCTGGTGCCTGCGCTTCCGGTTAGCGTGAGCGAACTGACGGAAAGCTCAAACTTTACGATCTGGTCATTAAGACCATCGGTGGTGTTGATGGTGGCATTTGCCGGACCAACGGATACTACGTTGTTGCTTCCGCCGCATCCTGTCGCCAGCACCAACGCTACAGTTACAACTGTAAAAAGTAAGTACCGTTTCATAGGGGGCCTCCAAGTATTTTCTTTTGAGTGGGGAGTCCTCGGCGGTTATAAGTGCAGTTGATTGGCCAAGCCGGCCAAACAGGCTAAGTACTGTGTTTTGAACGTGCGACCCCGCCAGCGGCTCAGCGGCAAGAGCGGCTATCGACTCACCGCTGTAGCAATAAGCCACACAGAATCATAAACTTGCGGACAATGCCCAAAAGTAACGTGCGATTTAAGCTGAACCACGCGAAAGCAAAATCATGATGCAAAAAGAAAGGCCGCATTCGAGCGGCCTTCTGTATGAACGGGACGGCTATTTTGGATGGCTTATTGCAATTCAATCTTGCTGACGGCAATATTATCGCCCTTTACGGTTCCGGTTACGTTGACTTTAATGTCTTTGGCTTTTTTCAGGTCGGTGATGAACTGCTTGGCTTTTGTATTGCTTGCCGCGTCAAATTTGATGACTTTCTTATCGTCGGTCAGCACGCCGTAGCCGCTCTTGGTGCACTCCGGCATCTGCAGGCATTCTTTGGAGTGCTTGGTCCCAAACCCTGCCTTTTGACCATCTTCTGAAGCGCAGGCCAGATCTACCAGGTAACCCTGCACCTTGGTTTCCGCGGCAAAAGCGCTGAGCGCCATGGACGCGAGCAATACCAGTGTTAGTTTCTTCATGCTTCTCCCTATGTTGTGACTTGCTCAAGTGTATTGATTGATAATCTAACTGGGGGTTACATGTAAAGCTCGATTTTTTATGTTCTTCCGGCCGCTGAGACGGAAACCGGCCTCTCAGTGTAAAATCATATTGTTGCGGTCAGCGTGCGACGCCGCATAGCGCTGCCACGCCTCAAATTTCCACTACCGCATTGGCCGCCGCCAAGTAAAGGCCGCGGAAACCCAACATTCAGGAGAAGATTCAACCATGGCTAAGATCGCCAAAACGGCGGACCGCAAGAAAATAATGGACACCACCAAGAGCACCGACTGCCCCAAATGCGGCAAGCCGACCCGGATTGTAAAGCGCGTAAAAGACCGCGAACGCAACGTTCCTGGCGGAATCTTTATTTCCTGCTCTGGCTGCGAATTCCACGAGAAACTCTAATTTTTCAGGCGGCCGCACTCACCTGCGGCTGCCCTCAGCTTCTGCCAATTCACCTGCCGCTACTCCTGCTTAATGGCCTACCTTGACTGGCTTTTTGCCCTGCATGGCGGCTGGAGTCGGGCTTGGCGGAGCTACAGGAAGCGCCGCCGGTTTCGCCAGGGCGGCTTTCGTCTGGTCCGGTAGCTTGTCTGCATGCTGCAGCATTTCCGAGACCTGCCACATCTGCGTCGGCGTAAGCATGTCTTTGAAACCGGGCATGCCGGTCAGGCGAATTCCGTTTTCCACCTTCCAGTAGATTTTGCCGGGCGGATCGTCCGTGACCATATCTTCAGACAATAACTGTGGCGGCAGCGGAAACATGCCCTTGGCGGCGAAGCTGGCTTTCTCGCCGGGAAAGCCGTGGCAGAAGGCGCAGTTCTCAACATAAACATGCGCGCCCGCGGTCATATTGGGTTCATCCGCCGGGACGGGAGACTGCTGTAGCGGATCTTTATTCATGCGCGCCCGCAGAGCGGTTTTTGCGATCTTTTCTTCCATCGGCAGCGGCGCTGACGCGGTCGCCACCGGCATCATGCCCATTTTGATGTAGAGATATCCGCAGATTACCGGCAGCAATAAGCCGACTATCAGGCCGAGAATAAATTTCTTCAAAGTTTTCTCCTTGGAATAGAGAGTGTATGAATACTCAATGCGTTACGCAACTCCCTTGAAATCTAAGAACAGGAATCACCGGCAAATTGGTAAAGGAAATATGGCTTTTGCCCAACCTGAGGCTGCTCGCAAAATGAAGCAATCTGCCAATAATTGATTACTTCTTTTTCTTGGGCCGTGGATAAAGTTCGCCAGTGCCTTCACAAGCGAGACACTTTTTACCGGTGCTATCTTTGCCGGTTCCACGGCAGACAGGGCAGGGCTTGCCTGGAGACTTCGGTGGCGATGGCATAGAGAGCACGCACAATATATGCAAAAAAAAGCATTGTCAATCGGCAAAGCGCAAGTCGGCGATATCAAAAAATGCAGATAAGAAAACGCTAATAATAGGCAAGCCCTAGCTAAGAGCCAAGAGCCGAGTTTTGCTTATTTCCCTGCATTCCTCTTTAATTCACGCAAAGAGGCTTTTTTAATTGGGCAGTTTAGTACCGTCAAGCGGCAAAGGGCGAGTGGAAACCCAGCCGCCCTTTGCCGGCACCGTGCTACCTTCTTTTGGGGCGATCCGTCATACTATTAAAAGGTATATCGGAGCCTTGTTTCCCCCATGAAATTCAGACATCACAATTTTTCCTCTGCGCGCGCCATGCTGTGCGGGTTGGTTGTCCTTTCCCTTAGCGTCCTTTTTGCCCGGGCCTATGCTCCTGAACGCGCCGATGTTCCTGCAAAGGCAGTCCACGGCATTGCAGTGGCCAATATTGATCTCTCAGTTCAGCCGGGCGATGATTTTTACCACTATGCCAATGGCAATTGGATCAAGAGAACAGTAATCCCGCCGGACCGTTCCCGCGTGGGCGTGTTTACCGCGCTGGGCGACCTCACGAACAAGCGCACCGCCGCGATCATTGAAGAGGCCGCAAAGTCAAAAGCGGCGGCAGGCTCGGGCACACGGCAGATTGCCGATCTTTACAACGCGTACATGGATGAGGCAGGCATTGAAGCCAAAGGCCTGGCGCCGCTGCGCCCGCATCTTGACGCGATCGCGGCCATCAAAGATAAGCATGAGCTGGCGCACGCCCTGGGAGAAACGCTGCGCGCTGATGTTGACGCGCTGAACAACACCAACTTTCATACCCCGAACCTGTTCGGCTTATGGGTAGCGCCCGGCTTTAATGACTCGGAACACTATGCCGCTTATCTGCTTCAGGGTGGAATCGTGCTGCCGGACCGCGAGTATTACCTTTCTGACGCTGCCAGCATGCGCGATATCCGGACAAAGTATCTGGCCCATATCTCCGCCATGCTGAAGCTTACCGGCTTTACTGATACAGATGCGCGGGCCAAGCGGATCTTTGACCTGGAACATGCCATCGCGGAGAAGCACATCAGCCTGGCCGAGAACGACGACATCCATAAAGCGAACAACACCTGGAAGCAAGCGGACTTCGCCGCCAAAGCGCCGGGGCTGGAGTGGCCAGAGTATTTCCGCGGCGCGGGGCTAAGCCAGCAGGCCGAGTTCACCGTTTGGCAGCCCACCGCGTTTACAGGAGAGTCTGCGCTGGTGGCTTCTGTGCCGCTTGAGGTCTGGAAGGACTGGCTGGCATTTCACCTGATTGAATATTATGCCGACGTATTGCCCAAGGCGCTGGCCGATGAAGACTTTGCATTTTCTGGCAAGACGCTCCTCGGCATACCGCAGCAGCGTCCGCGCTGGCAACGCGGCGTTTTCACGGTGGACCGCTGGCTCGGTGATGCCGTCGGGAAAATTTATGCTGAGCGTTATTTCCCACCGGAAGCCAAAGCAAAGGCACAGGAGATGGTCGCCAATATTACTGCGGCTTTCCGCAAGCGTATTGAAGCGCTGCCGTGGATGGCCCCGGCCACCAAAGCTGAAGCCGTGGAAAAGCTCAACACCCTTTACGTGGGCATTGGCTATCCGGAACACTGGCATGACTACTCCGCGTTTGAGGTGAAGGCCGATGACATGTTCGGCAATCTCTGGCGCGGCAACCTTTTTGAATATCACCGCGAAGTTGGGCGGCTGGGCGCGCAGGTGGACCGCAAAGAGTGGTCCATGTCACCGCAGACGGTCAACGCCGTGAATCTTCCATTGCAAAATGGACTCAACTTTCCGGCGGCCATTCTGCAACCGCCGTTCTTTGATCCCAAGGCCCCAGACGCGGTGAACTATGGCGCCATTGGCTCGGTGATTGGCCACGAGATCAGCCATACGTTTGATAGTGAAGGCTCCGCGTTTGACGCAAAAGGCCGCCTGCGCAACTGGTGGACGGAAGCTGATCTGGAGCACTTCAACGCTGCCACGGCAAAGCTGGCCGCGCAGTATGACACGTACAAGCCGTTTCCTGACCTCTCAATCAACGGTAAGCAGACGCTGGCTGAAAATATTGCCGATGTTGCCGGCATCGCGGCGTCTTATGACGGCTATCGCGCATCGCTCGGCGGCAAGCCTGGGCCGGAGCAGCAGGGATTCACCAGCGACCAGCAATTCTTTATCGCCTTTGCGCAGGATTACGGATCAAAAACGCGCGATGCCGCGCTGCGAGCGCAAGTGATGTCTGACAGTCACTCCCCCGGCCAATACCGCGCTGCTACCGTACGCAACATTGACGCCTGGTATGACGCTTTCAAGGTAAAGCTTGGACAGAAACTCTATCTTGCGCCGCCGGATAGAGTGCGTATTTGGTAAAAATGCCTTGCCAGAAGCAGCCAATCGGCTGCTTTCTGGCGGCGATCCGTTTGGCAAACATTTCACGAGCCGGAATCTGGGCTGAGAAATGACCCGCGCCCTCTCCGTTGTCCGCCGATGGGATAAACTCTATGCCTCATGCTCCCGCTCGATAACCCTATCTGGACGGCGCTGACCACCAAGCAGGCGCAGGTGGCGCACAGCAACGCGCTGGCGCGCCGGTTTCAACCGGAAATGGCATTGCTGGGAGCGCTGGCCGCCAACACGGAGATGGCCTTTGATTCCCTCACCCAGCTTATACAGCGCGACGCAGTCACGCTTTACTTCAATACGCCGCCGAAGCTGGCAGCAGGATGGGAAGTGCTGCGGGCCGTGGAATTACAACAGATGGTGCAGGAAGACGGCGCGGCGGGGGGCACACCGGCAGAGGGTTCGCAAGCAGTGCAAGCCGCGCACGCTTCAGATACGCAGCCCGAAGTTATAGAGCTCACGCCTGCCGATATTCCTGAGATGAGCATTATTTATTCGGCAACCCGGCCCGGGCGCTCGCTGTGTCCGCGCATACAGAAGCTGGGGCAATTTCTGGGGTTGCGCGATGAAGGCAGGCTGGTGGCCATGGGCGGACTGCGGCTGCACTTTGCCGGTTATCGCGAAATCACCACGGTGGCCACCTCGCCGGGCCATGAAGGCCGTGGCTATGCAACGGCACTCATGCGCGCGTTGATAGAACGCATCCGTATGCGCGGCGAGAGGCCGTTTCTAACTGTTCGCACAGACAACACACGCGCCATGGAAATTTACCGGCGGCTCGGGTTCAGGGAGCGCACGCTGCTGTACTCGCAAACTATCCGGCGGGCATCCACATAGTAAGATTGGAGCGGTTTCAGAGATGATGTGCCTTGACGGCCTCACCTCAATGGCTGAAGCCGATTTCTTTTTTAAAACAATACCGCAGGCATACATGCCTACTCCACCCGCTTCCGGGACACAGTAACTCTGGAACTGCTTTAGCTGGCCATACAATCAGGAGATCAACATGCATTTTGAACGGGTTTTTACCGTAATGCTGGCGGCTGTATTTCTGGTTGGCGCGGCAGCAAGATCGCAGACCGCGCAGACTGACGAACCAACAAAAAAGCTGGGCGCCTTTCTGGGCAAGTGGCAGACGGAAGGTACTTTTGCCAGTGGACAGAAAGCCACGACAACACTGGATTGCCGCTGGTCGCCCCAAGATTCATTTTTGATCTGCGAACAACTGGTCAAGATGGCAGGGAGCGACCGTCGCCAGCTTACGGTTTATTCCTATAACAGCAAGGCCGGAACGTACAGCTACACGACGCTGTCCGACCCCGGAGCCGAGCCGACAGCAGGCACGGTCCAGATCAAAGGCAATCTGTGGACCTATGATTCCAGTTTCCAATCCAATGGTAAGACCACAATGATCCGCACCACCAATGAATTCACTGATCCTAAGACCGAAGTTTTCAAAGTGGCAACGTCAGACGACAACGGCATGCATTGGAAGCCGGTGCTGGAAGGCACGGCCCACAAGATCGCAGATTGAGTTTCTTTTCGCGGTGAGCTACGTCGGTAATTTTGCCGGTGCGTTGGCTCTTCTTGGCGGCGGCTGACCTTCCAATCTGCTATTCGTAACGCAACGCTTCAATCGGGTCCAGGCGTGATGCCTTGATGGCCGGCAGCATGCCGCTGATGAGTCCCACTACGATCAGGATCGCGGTGGAAACCAGCAGGTGCGTAGCTGAAATGGCCAGATGAATGTCGCCAGCGTCAGCGTTCTTTGCCATCACGCTGTAAACGGGAATGGTGCCGATGACCCAGGAAATTGCATAGGCCACAATCACCCCCAGCAAGCCGCCGGCAAACGTGATGGCCATGGCCTCAGCCAGAAACTGCGTGAGGATGTCACGCCGTCGCGCGCCCAGGGCTTTTTCCACGCCAATTTCGCGCGTGCGCTGGGTGACGGAAACCAGCATGATATTCATCAATCCAACGCCCCCAATGCCAAGCGTGAGCGTTCCGATAATTGCCAGAAGAACTTGCAGCGCCATGGTGATGATCTGCCAGTTGTTAAGGTTTTTCATGGTATTCCAGACAAACACCGCACGCGGGTCCTTGGGGTTGAAGCCGTGCGATGCGCCTAGCACGCTGCGAATGTTGCCTTCAACTTTGTCGTACTCCAGGCCCTCATAGTCCATCCACATGCCGTCAAGATATTTGGTGTCGCGGATATCGCCCATGGTACTGAAGGGAATGTAGGCAATTTTATTGACGTTGTCGTCGTCCTCCTGCATTTTGGCTTCGAGAATTCCAATCACCTCAAAGCTGATGCCGCTGATGCGCACGGTTTCTCCCAGGGCAGGCTCGCCGGAAAACAGTTTGTCTTTGGCATCCGATCCCAGAACCACCACGCGGGAACGCTGCATTTCGTCAGCGTCGTTATAAAAACGGCCACTCTCTATTTTGAGCGCTCGAACTGGAATGATGTCCGGCGTGAAGCCGCCAACATCAAACTGCTGCGTGCGATTTTCATGCTGGACGTTGGCCTTGAATGAAGCTTCCGGCGTGATATGCCGTATGAGCGGAATTTGCTCCTGGAGATGCTGCACATCATCGATGGTGAAACGCACCTGCGTGCCCGCCTTGGAGCCACCGGCCTGCAACGATGTCCGGCCGGGAAACACGCCCATCATCTGCATGCCGAAGTTGGAAAATATTGCAGTGATGGCACGGCCAAAGCCTGCTCCGTAAGCAAGCAAAATGACCACGGTCGCGATGCCCCAGGCCATCCCAAGCATGGTGAGCGCGGTGCGGCGGCGGTTGTGCTTGATCGATGAATACGCCTGCCCTAATAGATCGTGGACCATCTTGCTTATTCCCTCCGCAGCGCTTCCACCGGCTGCAATAATGATGCTTTTCGCGCCGGATAGAGTCCAGCGACAATGCCGGCTATCGAAAGTGAAATCACCGCCGCTGCTGCCGATGCCGGCACAATATGCGGCAGATCGAATCCGGGAGGCGTTGGCAGCTTAGCCAACACCGCCATTACGGCAGCGGAAATCGCAATACCAGTGCCGCCGCTTAACACCGTAAGGAATACGCCTTCCAGAAAAAATTGCATCAGGATGCGGCGGTTCGTCGCGCCCAGGGCCTTCATTAAGCCGATTTCGCGCGTGCGCTCAGTCACACTAACCAGCATTATGTTGATTATCCCAATGGCCCCGAGCACCAGCGTGACCAGGCCTACGCCGCCGAGAAACAGGTCCATGCCGTCAAAAATTTTGCCGACCGTATCCTGCGTCTGGACGGTGTCCCAGCCGTTGAATGCTTCTTTATTTTTAGCGTCGAAGCCATGATTACGAGCAATGATCTTGTGGACCTGTTCTACTGCTCCTGCATGTTTGTCCCGGCTCACAGGTTTCATCATTATGTTGCCGATATCATCCGGCGTGTGCTCATCCTTCATCGGAAAATATTGATGCATGGTGCTGAACGGGATATATACCCGCACATTGTTTAAATTATTTTCCTGCCGCCCGATATTCGCCAGCACGCCCACCACTTCAAACCGTATCCCATTCAGCAGGATCGTGCTCCCAATCGACGGCCTGCCGGGAAACAAGTTGCGCATCATCTGGAAGCCCAGCACGCACACCTGCCGCCGCTGTTCTTCATCGCCCTCATTCAGCCACCGACCCTCACCCTGCGGCAGAAAACGTATCTGGTTAAAGTTCGGGGTGCTTCCCGTCACTGATCCGCTCGCCGTGGCAAAATCGCTTTGCGACCGGATATCTCCTCGCCCTATCACCGGCGCCACATCACCCACCAGCGTGGCTTCATTTTTGATATCGAGATAGTCCTTGTGCGTCAGGTAGTATGTGCGCATCTCCTGCGTCTGGCCTGGGACCACCGGAATCTCTCCGCCCCAGAGAAAAATCACGTCTTCGCCAATCGTCGCCATGTTCTTGCGCTGCCCTGACCTGAACCCTTCGCCCACGCCCACCAGAAACAGCAGTGACCCCACGCCCCAGGCAATGCCAAACATCGTCAAAAATGAGCGCAGCTTGTTCGCCCACAATATGCTCAGCACCTGCCCGATCGTGTCCAACGCCATTCTCATCCAGTCGTTCGCTTCCTTCTTAAGATCGGACAGTCTGCCCGATTCTGCGATTTCTTTATCTTATCCGACCTATCCCGGCTTGCCGTGGATCACCGATCTTCCGGTGCCTCGATGTCCGATGCTCCGATGACCCGATGATGGGCAATCGCTTCATTGCTTATACGATCTTCAATTGCCCACATAATTGCGATCTTTGCTTGCGATATTTCAATTGTGGCACTCTTTGGTAATTTCGGCGATCATGGCAATCTCTTAATTGCTGACCTGTAATACGAGGCCGAAACCGTGATGGTTCCTTATTCCCCACATTAAAAGATATAGACTCCGAAAAGATCGAATTGTCCTGAAAATAAGGAATTTAGGTTGTCTTCCAGGCTCACCGGCGAACCATCTGGTTTGAGTAGTCATGGGCTGAGCTCTCGAAGCAATTCACATCTGACCGATTGATCGCTGAAGATGCCATGAGCCGTGATATGGCTTTTCTCCATGGGAATGCCGCTCGACCCATAAATGCATCTGCGCTGATGGATATGCACGGCGAATCTGTTGGAGCGCTTCATCTGTCGCCAAGACCACCCAACCTTCACCCAACCCTTCGAATCGCGGCGGCTCAAGTCCAACCCAACCATCTCTCCAAAACATAGATTTAACCATGAGCGCACCAGCGGAATCGTGCCAGGTAAACGGAGAGTCTTGAGAAGGAAACCAGCCCAGCGCTCTAGCGCAGGTAGTGCTGACAGCGCACCACCGGTATGGTGACCCTACGAGCTGCTGCTCTGAATTCCAGATGACAAGTTGCTTATCCGATTGGCCAGTGCTGCTGAGATACAAGTTGTACGTTAATTCTCCTTGCGAGGCGAACTCGTCCCGATTTTGAGCCCTGCCCGATGTCGTGTCCAGCAGCCCACGATACCGTTCTTCCCTTGGCCATTCCCACTCTGGCCGGATGAACAATGTCCGTTCGCCAATAATGTGTAGGTCTTGTAAACGTGTTGGATAACTTGCCCAATCAACGACCCCTTCCCCCTGGAGCCAACGTTTTCCATCATCTCCCATAAACGCCCACTTCATCGTATCGAAGCCCAAAGGCCGTTCAAGGGGCTGCACAAGTTCTAGAGCATGATCATAAATCGGATACAAATAATCATATGCTAGTTCTATATCTGCTGGTGCCTGGTCGGACAATGCATAAATGCCTAACAGTCTCATCGCGCTCTCACGACCCATCAGTGCCCTTGTGTTTAACCAAAATCTCGCCAGCACCAATTCCATCCAGCGTTTGAAGCGCTTATCATCGGCCCACAAATAATTCTCTTTCACTACCCCATATATTCGTTCGAAGTCTGAACGGAGAGTCGTGATATCGATTCCGGATCGTTCAAGCAACTTTGTAATCCGAGGAAACAGCGCGAAGGCAATCTTCACGTCGCCGTCCACAAGCATGCGAGCTTCATTGAGGTCCAGGTCGCTATCTGTATGTGAAAAGACTATTATTGGCGACTCGGACGCAAGATCACGGACTTCTTGCCAATCCCAGTTCTGCTCAGTACAGATACGCCTCGCAACAGTGCGCACGGCGAGCGATTCATTAACATTCAATCCAAGTATTTGATCTCTTAAGATGACAAAGTTTGCCGGATTTTTTCTGAGGCCGAGTTGAGCACATACAAGAAGGTGTTCAAGCTGTACAGAGTCCCACTTGGTTCCACCGTTGAAGAGTTGGACGAGACCTTCTCCGCCTTGAGTTGCGTATCGCCCCAAAGCGCGACGAGCAGCAACGCCGACATCAACGACAGGAAAAGCCACAAATTGAAGCACAAAATGACAAAGGGCTTCGTCGGCCGTTCCGACCACAGGTATATTTTGGAGAGCTTTAAAGATCTGGGTCTCGCGATTTGCTGCCAGCACGCCGTCCAAATAGTCCTCGATAATATGCAGCACCTTTGTGCCCGGCCATTCGAGCTCCAGAAACCGAAAGATTTCCAAAATGTCATCAAGCAAATAGAGGGTTGATAATTTGCCTGACGCCAAATCACTTCCAAATGCCCGACGAGCTTCTTCCAACGCAGCATTCTTATCAATTCTTTTAAGTGCTTCATACACAACCCGTCGCTGCGCTCCGTCCCACCGCACAAACCAGGAGAGATCCTTCACGTACGAAAGCGCTTCTGCCGCCGCTTCGCGAGCACCCTTCGGGTCCCCCAAATCAAGCAAACGTTGCGCTTTCCAGGCAAGCACCGCTGCAGTCCGATAATCGGGAAGGGGAAAGCTCGACAATAGTGAGTTCAGGTGATTCTTGTCTTTGATGACTGCTTGTATTATTGCCGACAACCAATTGAACTCAGGATTTTCTGCAGGATTAGGATTCCACTGATCCTGTTGGTCCGCTAAGCTCAGGCGGGCGGCCACGTGTCCCACCGTGATTAATGAGCCATTATTCAGCTTATAAAGGGTGCTCTTTTGTGAGGAGTCATCTGATCCAGCCATCAGACCTGCATTCAGAACCACATCTCCGAGTCCGTCATTCCGAATCGCATCTTCAAGAGCACGTGCCACTTCAATGCGGTGAGGGGGCATACTGTTTGTGCGCACCGCTCTCATCAGTTCACTGGAGCCCCGAACGCGCTCGTCTTTGTTTGTAGTGCTAAGTATCGCGACCGCAGCGTCGGAAGTGTCAGCGGGATGAATCAGCGAGAGTAGTTCACAGTACACAGACATGAGCAGTGGAACGGATGCTCCTCCCGAACTGGCGCCGATCAGGAGGGCTTCTAGCGTTGTTGAAACGTTTAGAATCTCACGATCCACCAACTCAATGGCTAATGAAGCAGCCCGGATGGGATTGAGCACAAATATTGATCTCAACAAGCGCGTAGCTGCAGTGGCACCTCCATCGCCACCTGCGACTGCGATTGCCCGGAAAAGCTTTTCCAGTGTTGCCAGCTTTGCATTGTCCAATGTCATCTCTAGAGATTCTGCAAGCCACTCCGCGATGTGGGCCATGTGATAATCCTTATGGCTTCCAGCTCCCGCGGACACCTTGCTAGCGCGGAGCAACCATTCACGCACAGAACTTTCTACCCCGATCTGATGCAGGAACGTGGCGATCTCAAGACATGCTGTTTCACGTTCAGTAGGGTCATCGTCAGTTGCGTCGTCTGTCCTTGATAGTCCAATCTCTAATGCGGTTTTCTGATCTACTACTCCGGCTTCATCCAGAGCAGCCGCGAACATGCGTCTGTGTAGCGGGAGGAATTGCCTGCTTGCAGGTCCGTGAATCAAATCCAAGAACTCGCTCTTTAACGCCTCGGCCGCAGGTGAACCTATCCTCATCGCAAGGCAGATAAGCTGATCGTAAATACCCGGTTTCGCTCGCGAAATCGTATACTCATTGCGCCGATCATAGTTGGGAAACTGGACTGGACGATTATGAAAAAGAAGTATTGATCGAAATGTTTCACGCAGTCCCTCGATGCTTTCGCCTTTCTGTAACCTTGCAGCGAGCAATCCAAGCTGCCTTGCCGCTGCGCCGATACGAGCTGCAGCTTCTTCAGAATCATCCTTGATGAAGGGCAAAGGACCTTCTTCGATTTTCAACAGTTCCTGCAATCTTCGAAGAGTTACTGTGAAAAGGATATCGGTCAAACCAAGGCTGTGCCGCGTCTTGAAGTTATCGCATAGAATATGTTTAAGAGCTGCGATCACCGCGCATGCTTTTTCATGCTGCCCGCTTTCATAGAGTGCTTCACCCCATTTCAAATCAATGTCTGGATCTGGTTCGAGAAACTTATGGCTCTTATCGAGGTACTTCAACAGTCTTTCGGAGGGAGAGTAGTGACAGATAAGTAATGCAGCAACAAAAGTAAATGTTCTTTGACGCAATTTCATCAGTGCGGTAAATAAGGGGTTGCAAGCCTCAGCACCCCAACCAATTTGGAGAGCTGATTTCAAGGCTGTATAGAAAAGGTTTGCCCTAACAGCAATGGCACTTGGTACATATGATTGCGCTGGGCGCTCAAAACGCAAGCGGGCGATCTGAGCCACTATTTCTGGTGCTGTTTCGAATGCTGGAGCAACATTGCACCACGCTTCTAGGATTTCCGTCAGATCATGACGGCTAAGATCATTAGGTTGAACTTGATAAATCACACCGACCGGTTTCGACTGAAGATATATGTTGCGCGCGAAGTTCTTTAATTCGGGATTGTTGTTTTTAGAAGCATAACGCCATAAGTCAAACGCAAATTCAAGGGTAGGCTTGTCATCAACAAGCACGCGGCCATTAGTGCGAATTTGACTCACCGCAAGAAAGGAACGATCAAGATCAAGGAACTTACGGGCAAGGTCTCCAGGTTCGATGCGACCTGTTCGTTGTCCTAATTCGTAATCTAAAAGGATTAAACGGATAATCTCGCCGTAGTCTCCCAATTCCCACGCAGCAGCGAACCCATACAGGATAAGTGATCCCAATTCTGAATATGGAACAAATTCGTCAATGCCCCCACGAAGCCATTCTGACGAAAGGACTGACAATAATTTTCTGTTTTGACCAGAGCGCAGAAGGTGGAACACCTTGATCCTTCCTAATGGATCAGAACAGGTGACTTCTCCACAACGCTCTGCTAAAACTGAGTGGTACTGACGTTCATCCTGCTCTAGGTCTGCTCCGGGTAGTTGAGAACGTGTTTCATCTTTTAGGAATGCAACAAAACTGTTGTGAATGAAATACAGATTCCCGCTGTCCAATCGAACAAAAGCGGCCAATAATTGTGTGTATAAGTTTTCTATCAACCCTCTTTCGGGCCAGCTTTGAAGCCAAGTAATGGGAATTATGGGCACGGCCCGACTCAAAAGACCGAGGATCTGACGGGTTTGACTGTCACTGAGTGGAACCGCTAACGCGGAACGATAATAGTCATCCATGTTGCCGGCATAGTGTCCGGTGGCTGTAATTGCGGCATCGACGGTAGTGGCTGGATTACTTTCAAGTAATCTCAAAAGATAAGTGAGTATCAGTGGGTTACCTTGGCACGCGTCGAATAAGGCATCTCGCTCTTCTGCTGTAGCCTTTATCGATATCTTTTGAATAATTTCGTGGACCTCAGGTCTATTCAACCCTTCAATTTCGATGCGTTGTCCCGAACTAGGGGCGACAGCGGTGGATACGTGACGTTCCACGATTCCTGGTAGCAATGCCTGAGGTTGAGAACTCAATATGATTAAAAATCCATCCGGAATTTCATCTGGCCGAGGTAGCTCCAATAAAAGACTGCGATCCAGCCCAATCTCACGTGCAACATGGTCGAGCCCGTCAATTAGAAGTATCGTCTTGACGCCCTCCCGACTGTACGACTCTGCTGTCTTTTTCATATAGTCCCGCAAGGCTTCTCGCCCTTGGGCAACGTTCGCGACGCCAAGACTCAGCCGATGCTCGAAAAATTTATGCAAGCGCGCAGCGACATCTTGAAAGAATGTCAGCGCTTCACCGCGATCTCTCGGATTTCCTTGCCCATCCGGCAGGTACGCGTAGTACGGGACAAAAAACGGACAACCAGCAAGAACATCCTGCACGAGAGTGGACTTGCCAACACCTGCGGGGCCCGTTATGGCAATATAACCGCCCCTAGTCGTCTCAATCAAAGTCTTCAATTTACTGGAGGCGAGATCATTGGCTTTATACGGAATCTGGGGCTGAGGAAACCGTTGAACCAGCGACCCAGCTTGTGCGGGGAGCCCAATTGCAGCCAGCAGGAATTGGCGATCCATTAAGTCTTCATAGGGGTGGTTTGTCAGCCAGACGGCGATTGCTTTATGCAAAGCGTCAAATTGCTTCAAGTATGCTTGCGTGTCCTCGCCGTCTAAACCTTTGAGAGGTGGCTGGGGGAAATCAAAAAGCAACTGGCATCCCCTGACAAACTTGGATAGATCCTCACCCTGAAGTCCAATGTGACGTTCAATCTTGGCCCATGCGTCTGTCACAAATGGTGCGTCCACCCGCTCCGGCCCTTGAGGCCAATAATGTTGCACAAATTCAGCAACACTGAGATTGGGAATGAGCTGGGCGTGATGCTTTTCCGAAGCGCAAGAGCGGTTTGTCTGCAGTCTGACCGTAATTTTTTTCCCCTCCCAATGGTTTGACAACCGCATATACCCATCTGCAAGCTCCTTAAGCAGACCGTTCGTCCCGATCAGCTCGCCCCAATTCACCGCTGTCGCGGCCTCACCCCATTTGATCGAATTACCTTGAACTTCAGTGTCCCAAACGAGAACGAAGTCATCTACGCGACCTGCTTGCAGATCAGCGAGTCGAACACCCCTGAAGGATGATGTGCCGCGATGGAGTTCAGTTCTTAATATCTCAAGGATTCGCTCAGTGGCGACTTTGTCCTGATACCCGTATCCCCAGCGCGCGCGCCGCTCACCCATTGCAGGTGGATCGACTAATCTTTTCTCTTCAGGATTTGGCACTGACACCATATCTTCGTAAATTATAGAAAATGTGCCAAGATATTTTGATAAACAGCATAGCAACTGGCCATTAACTCTTGGCCAGTTGACTTTAGCCAAAGCAAACCCAAGCCCAAAGACACTCAACTCTACGCCCATCTGGAATGACCGGGGATTGCCTCATCCTCCCACCTTCCTCTTCATCGCTTCCAGCACGCTCCTCAACTCAATCACCTCCACCGGGCAATCCTCCCAGTTATTGATCCAGCACACGATGATGTCGCACCCTTTTATGTCGTGTCCATGCTTCAGGAAGTTCCGGCTCTCCAACTCAAATTCAACCCGCTTCGGACGCCATTTCCCCGGCCTCACCTCGCGCATCGCCTCGCAGTCCGGAAACGCTGCCTGAATACGCGATACCGCAAACCCCAGGTCCGCCGCCAGCGCCCCAAACAAAAAGATTACGCCGCCTTCGTCTGTTGGCGCGAAGGTTAGCGGCCCCAGCGTGAGCGGCGTTCCATAAACCGGCCCATCTTCCGCGTGCAACTCCTGGGACTTTCTCGGCACTGATCTTCGTACCGCCTTCAGCAACGATTTTCGTCCCCATCCCTGTCCCACCATCTCCATCACATCTTTCCATTCCGCTTGCAGCCCTTCTTTTTTGGCGAACTCCAGCATGCCCGCGGGCACGTCGCCCCAGATTCCGTAGCGCCGCAGCAGCGGCTGGATGCTGTATTTCCCGTGCGCCTCATAGTCGCCCATCGTCGGGACCTTCCCCACCTTCCGCGCCACGCCCGCCCAGTCGCGGAACAGCCCTTCCATGTCCGTCTGATACCCCGGTCCGGTGCGCTCCAGCCCGCACAACGCCAGCGCGTTCCGATAGTTGCCGAAATTCCGGTAAAGGCACTGCTTGCTGATGCGCGTCCTCTTTACCAGTTCGCCGATGCTGGGCGCGTGCCCCAACTCCGCCGCGCTTTGTTTGATTGCCTGCAAGATCTCTTCTTTGGTCATGCTGGCGTACTTGGTTGCTGTGTTGGTCTTTGCTCTCATGGTGGGCTCCAATAAAAAAAGCCACCTTCTCGATGGCTTTGGTCTCGATTGCTAAAAATTTTGGCTTAGGGTTTGTGCTCGATCGTGGGTTTGCGTTGGTTGCTAAATCTTGGTTTCGTTATCAGGATTTTTGATTCTAAATTGTGATGCTGAATTTCCTGTGACGGCTGATTTGTTCTTAGGGCTGAATTTTTTGATTGTCGCAATAAACGCTCCTGGAGCGCAGGCACCCTCACCTGCGCTGGGCCTGATGCGTTTTTGAATTGGCTGTGATTTTTGCAGAATCTCGAGCGCAAGGCGTTCTCGCCAGCAATCTCTCGACAACACTCGCTAATGGCAGGTATAGACTTTGCTGCATGCTGCTCTGGCTAAGTGCCATTTGCCAATTGCGATTTTGTTCCGATGACAGCGGATAATCCGAAGAGATGGGTGCAGCTAAACAACGAGAGCCAAAGCCTAAGAGCCAATGGCCAATAGCTGTTTTTGGCACACTTTGGGCCCTGAAGCTGAATTAGCCTAAAAAATGCCCTATACGGACACTTTCCCGGCATATCAGGGCCGCGAATCTGGGAACCGAACGATGGCACACAGAACGCAGGGTTGCAGGCCTTTTCGGGTTTCCCCGGTCCTGCCAATTGGCCTGATTAGGCTCTTTTTGGCAAGAGTTCCGCCGGCGCCGCTCCCGGCCGAATCTCTCACATATTAGCGAATCTGAAGCGAATATGTCAATAGAAAAATAGCGGACCCAGATGTTCTTCTGGCCCTCGCCTCATGCGCTGGAGAGCGGCGCGCTGATCGACTCCAGAGATTGCTGTTCAGCCCGCACCCCGATAACGGCCTCAGTCACGGCAGCGGCAATCATCAAAACGGCCCCGGCAAGATACCCTTTGAAGAGGGCTGTGCGTGAGCCGGTCTGGATGAGCAGCCCAAAGATGAATGGCGCGGCCACTCCGCCCACGAGCGTCCCCATGGCGTAAAAAGTAGCGATGGCAAGGCCGCGGATTTCCAGCGGAAAGATTTCACTCACGGTTAGATAAGCGGAGCTGGCGGCCGCCGAGGCCACGAAAAAGATCACTGTCCAGGCCAGCGCCTGCGTTTGCGCCGTGAGTAGGCCGTGCTGAAAGAGCCATCCGCTCAGGGCGAGCAGAATGCCGGAAAGCGCATAAGTAACAGTGATCATGGTGCGGCGGCCAACTGTATCAAACAGCCTGCCCAGCAGAAGCGGGCCAACAAAGTTTCCCAGCGCAAATGGAAAAAGATACAGGCCAACTTTCTGCGCCGGCAATCCGTAAAAAGTGACCAGCACCAGCGAGTAGGTAAAGAAGATGGCGTTATAGAAAAAAGCCTGGGACGTCATAAGGGCCATAGCCAGCCATGAACGCGCGCGATGCCGAATGGCGATGGCGTTCCAGATTTCACGGAATGGAGTGTGGCTGCGCGGCTGAATACGAATGCTTTCGGTTGCCGGCGGCAGGCGCTCAGGACCACCGACGCGGTGCTCAATGTTGAGCATGATCTGTTCAGCTTCCGCTTCACGGCCGTGGGTCATCAGCCATCGCGGGCTTTCAGGAATGGCGTGGCGGAGGAAAATCACAATCGTGCCGAGCACGGCTCCAATACCGAAAGCCATCCGCCAGCCAAGGCTGATGGGCACAATGCCGGTGTCAAGCAGGCCGATGACGGCTGCCGAGCCGATAGCTGCGCCAATCCAGAAGCTGGCGTTGATGATCAAATCCACGCTGCCGCGGACGCGAGCAGGAATCAGCTCGTCAATCGCGGAATTGATAGCGGAATACTCTCCGCCGATCCCCGCGCCGGTAAGTGCGCGAAAAAGTGCGTAAGAAGCAAAGTTCCACGAGAACGCAGTCAGGGCGGTAGCGGTTAGATAGACCAGCAGCGTAATCGTAAACAGCCGCTTGCGGCCAAGGCGGTCAGTGGCATAACCAAAAAGTAGTGCGCCTGTGACAGCGCCGATCAGGTAAAAAGTGGCGCTCGCGCCAATCTGAGCGTCAGAGAGAGCGAGCGTGTCTGTTCGCTTGAGCACTGCGCCGACGGCTCCAGCGAGCGTGACTTCAAGACCATCGAGCACCCAGGTAATGCCCAGTGCAATCACCACCAGCCAGTGCCAGCGGCTCCAGGGCAAGCGGTCAAGCCGCGCCGGAATGTCACTTTCGATGATCGAATGACTGATGGTTTCAGTGGCCACGCGGATAGGAATGCAAGCCGCTAAGCACAGGATGTCCGGAACTTACAGGCAGGCGGTCGTTCATCGGCCTGCCGAAACAGGCAATGCATTATCTGAAGTAAGCTTCCCAAAATGACTATGTCCATCTACGATACTGTTTCATCAACCAAATCTTTCATCGTGGGATAGCAGAAATGAAGACGCTCCTGGGCTGCGCCGTTTATCTGTTGCTTTCTGCTGTAGCTTTTGGCCAGAAGACTCCGGTGTTGTTCCAGAAGGTGCGCGTCTTTGATGGCGCCAAAGTCATTGCGGAAACGGACGTGCTGATTGAGCAAGGAAAGATCAAAGAGATCGGTCAGGGCATCTCTGCACCCGATGCCATAATTGTGGATGGCGCCGGTAAAACGCTTTTACCCGGCTTGATTGATGCTCATGTGCACGTCCATGGAGCAGAAACACTGGAGCAAGCGCTGATTTTTGGCGTAACCACGGAGCTCGATATGATGATGCCGCCGCTCATGGCGCAGCAGCTGAAGTCAGAATACCGTGACAATCGTGCGTCATTTTTCTCCGCCGGCAATCCCGCCACGGTTCCCGGCGGCCATGGCACGGAATATGGCTATAAAATTCCGACGCTCATCAAGCCTTCAGAAGCAGAAGCATTTGTTGAGGACCGTATCCGTGAAGGCTCAGATTACATCAAGCTGATGTATACGGCGGGGGTGGATACACCGCGCACGAGTCCACCGCCCACGCT
This sequence comes from Candidatus Angelobacter sp., assembly GCA_036488825.1. Lineage (GTDB taxonomy): Bacteria > Acidobacteriota > Terriglobia > Terriglobales > Acidobacteriaceae > Angelobacter. Next base: position 39,024 of record DASXGZ010000034.1, on the reverse strand, counting down.
TAGCCGTGAAACTCTGGCTGCGGTGATTGCTGCCGCCCACAGAAATCGGCGGCTGGCCGTGGTGCATATTGGTTCGGCTTCCGGCGCGCGCAACGCCATTGAAGCCGGCGCTGACGGCCTGGCCCATCTGTTCCGTGGCACATCGTCTCCGCGCGATTTTGGTCAACTGGTGGCGTCCCACCACGCGTTCGTGATTCCAACGCTCAGCGTGATGCACGCTGTCTGCGGCCCGCAATCTGCTGGAAGCCGGCTGGTAAAAGATCCGCATCTTGCGCCGTATCTGAGCCCTGAGAATGTGGACCTTCTGAAGGAAACCTTCCCCACGGCGCGGCTTGGCTTACTCTCCTGCAAGGCTGGCGCTGAGGCTTTGCGGCAACTTAAGGCCGCTGGCGCTCTGATTGTTGCCGGCACTGATGCTCCTAATCCCGGCACAACCTATGGCGCAAGCCTGCATGGAGAGCTGGAGATGTACGTGGAAGCAGGACTTACGCCAACGGAAGCGCTGGCCACTGCCACATCGGCTCCCGCACAGGCGTTTAACATCCCTGATCGCGGACGCATCGCGCCCGGCCTTCGCGCTGACTTGCTGCTGGTGAACGGCCATCCGGATGAAAATATTCTAGCCACGCGGGACATTGTTGCTGTGTATAAAGCTGGGGTGCAGCTCGACCGGCATCATTAACCGTGGCATGGCTTCACAGAATCAAGTCCGCGTATTCCGGATGTTTCTCCAGGTAAGCCGCGACCGAAGGACAGATCACATCCACTTTCAATCCCTGTTCGCGCGCCAACTCTAGCGCGGAGTGCGCCAGCTCAGAGCCGATGCCCTTGCCGCGCATCGCTGCGGGCACCTCACTGTGAATGAGTTGCAGTATCTTCCCGGCCTGCGTGTACTCAAGATACGCGACGCTCCCGTCGCGCTCAATTTCAAAGCGCCCACTGGTCACCTGCTGCGGAGACGGCTTTTTGCGGCCGAACATGCTGTTATTTTGCTGATCTTCGACAGAAGGCGCAACTGCCCACTGAGTCAAGAAGCCCTCGCAAAAAAAAGATCAGGAAATGGAGGGATCAGTCTGCCCAAGAAGAGCCGTGTAGCACAGCCGCCCCCGGCTGTGGTAGCTCGTACGGGCATGCACGTACAGACCCGTCACGCGGAAGCCCTTGCGGGCTTCCATTATCGCGCCCGCCTCTGCACAAAAGAAAAAAGAAGAGGACACCCGGCGCTTCGCCGGGTGTCAAGAGGTGGATTGCCTTCGGTGAAAGAGCGGCCAATTCATGGCCGCATAAAGCTCGATTCAACGCCCCCTTACCGTGCGCCACAGCCCGCGCAACGTAGCGGAGCGCCCGCACTGATTTCAAAGAGATGGACGCAAGCTGATAACACGAACGCTTGCCGGTTTTGATATGTTTTCTATGTGAGCGCCACTGAAACACCAACAGGTCTACTCTTATCTGAAACAAACTTGGAAATCCGGCATGCTGACAAGTCCCAGGTATTTCCATGCAAGGTGTATTTCGACTTAAGAATCAACAATTCGATCCTCATCGAGCCTCTTGAGTCGGTTGACCCCATTTATGAAGGTTTCAACGAAGGCTCATTTTGGCTTTCGATCCCTAATGTACGGGAACCCGTGCAATGCTATTTAGCCGCTTCAAATGTGAGGATGGGATCACGGCCACTCTCAGTATCTGTAAAGCTCGCGCCGCGTCTGTCCCTTATCGAGGTTGATCACGCCTCTCCTTTAGTAAGAGTTAATGCAGGCGTGCTCAACCTGGGCCACTATTGGATTGGGCGGCCAGGCCCGAGTATTTTCAGTTTATCCTACAACGATTGGATAGTTGATTTTAGCCCTGTCACGGACGAGACATTGCAATATTATCCGTCGGTTCAAGACGGCAAATATTTTTTCACTCACCACATATGCATGCGCAAAAGCGGCGATAGATCCTTTTCCTGTTCCGAAGCTCACACCAAATTGCATGAGTTATGCACGTTTCTTTCGTTCTGCCACGGACATTGGGTCTCGACGGCACTTACCTATGGATTCGATGAACAAGGAAACGTAGCAATGGAGGAATGGGGTACTCGGCAAGTGAGTCGTTGGAGTGAGGGTTCGAATTGGCTCGATAGACACCATGGCAAATGTATCCTGGAGTTGTTTTCAAAGTTTATGAAGCTGATGGCAGCCTCTGCAGATTGGAAGGCTGCGATTCAGCATGTCGTTTACTGGTATGTTCGTGCAGATACGAATCTTATTGGGCCAGACGGAGCATGTGTCCTTCTTCAAGCCGCGCTTGAACGTCTAGCTTGGCATGTTCTTGTTAGGGAGCGCCAATTATTATCAGAGAAAAGGTTTTCGAACCTACCCGCTGCCGACCAATTGCGACTCCTGTTGACCACCCTCTCAATTCCGCTAGCGCTTCCTCCCGGCTTGGTTGAGCTCAGGCAGTCTGCCAAAGGACGGAACTGGCCCGATGGACCCCAAGCCTTCGTCGAAATACGGAATCGAATCGTACACCCGCCAAAGCGTACCCAACAAGCGAAGGGTCTGCCTTATTACGACGCCTATCGACTTGCCAAATGGTACCTTGAGCTTGCCGTCCTGAGTGCATGTGGCTATATGGGCGTCTATTCCAATCGAACACGGGAACACGGCTGGGTGGGCGAAGTTGAGCCAGTCCCGTGGGCTTCCTAAACCGCGTTCCTTGTACTTGGCAGCATTCTTGTACAAAACACATGATTGAGAACTTCCATCGTTAGATCATCGATAAGAGGCTCTCATCTTTTTGACATATCAGCCTCCTTCTCGTATGCTTCGGATCGAAAATGCTTGAAAAGTTAAAGATCAGAAATTTCAAAGCTTTTGGAGAAGAAGGGGCCGAGTTCCGTTTGGCACCGCTGACCATTCTGGTCGGACCGAATGCCTCAGGAAAGTCGGCGGTACTTGAGGCCCTGGGCCTCTTGTCCCAAACCGCTGCGAGGTCAGGCGGGACTCAAAGTGGATTTAACTGGCGAGGACAATGGGTTGACTTCGGCGCCAATGGAGAGGCAGCGCTCCATACAGGAAATCTCAATGCTGAGATCGAATTGGGAATTACCGCATTTCTAGACTTGTTCAAGCTAAAACAAGAGGACGTTTCCCAAGAACACATTAATTTATGTCGACCAATCAGCTATTCTATTCATCACCTTCCTAAGACTGGATCGTGGAAACACGTCGTTAAAACGGGCAGGAATGCCGAGGCCACGTCTACATACAAACCTGGGCCAAATTCAGTTAACACTCTTGAATTTAAAAATGCTGATGTCAGTGGGTTATACAGCCCCATCTCAGGCGGAGAAACGGTCTTTGGATCTCAACTTTTTCAAATTGGTTCTCAGATAGACAAGGCAGGCACTCCGCTCCCAGAAGCGCAGCAAAAAGCCACAATTTTTTATTACGCAATGGGGTATCTCAGGGAATGGATGAGCAGAGGAATCTACCTAGTCGGACCAAACCGGCTTCCAAGAAGTGAAGATCAAAAATATAATAAGCATGATTATGCCGTGGGACGATGGGGCGAAGATACCCTCAATTTGCTCTCATACCTTTTTGCAAGTCCGAAATACCGGGATATAACCGCCAAAATCAATGAATGGGCCAACGTGTTTGGTCTAGAAAGTCTTACAGCAGGTTGGGCCAGACAAAAGGAACTGCAAGGAGGATTCAGCGATCCGAATACCGGTACACCCTTAGGCCTGCAATTTTCTGGATATGGCTCGCAGCAGATCCTTCCAGTCATAGCACAGATTTTTGCTGCTCCTAAAGGCAGTTCCATTCTGATTGAGGAGCCTGAAATCAGCCTTCATCCAGCAGCCCATATTGATTTGATTAGACTCTTCGCTGACGGTGTTCGTTTCGGTCAACAAATAGTGCTCACCACTCATAGCTCAACCGTTCCTCTTGCGTTGTCAGAAGCAGCTGCATTTGGGCTGACCCCAAACGATGTAGCAATTTACCATTTGCAACGAGAACTGGATGACGTTTTAGTTCAGAAACTCGAGGTTGATTCTAATTGGTCAATCCGAGGATGGATTCCCAGTTTTTCGGCAGTTGAAAGAAAACTGCTCAAAAAATGGGTGGAGAAAGCGGACTTGGATAGTGCCCACGAATCTTGAGATTCGCGCTGTGGTCGATTCACAAATCATGGTTCCTGCAATTGCGGGGAAGGAGCCGGAACATGGCTTCTATATGCTGGCTATTCAGAGATGCTGGAAATTCGTGTTTTCCGAGTTAATCGTTGAGGAATATCAAAGAGTTATTCAGGATTATGGTTTCAGAGGGGACGTCATTATCCACGAACTCAACAAGCTGCATGCTATGAACAAATATCGGACCTCGAGGGCTGACCATCACGTAGTTGGCGAGGAATTAGCGCCCCGAAAAGACAAACATATTGTGGCGGCTTGCCAAGATGTTGCCAACGTATTGGTTTCGAGTGATCGCGGTGTTCTTGCACGGAGAGACACCATTGAGCGCCGCCTCGGCATTCAGGTCATGTCGTTAGAGGCCGCTTGCATCCGCCTAAACACCATGCCAAACTGCCATTGACCAATAACACTCTTGTGCGCTCTTTTATGTGCGTATTTGAAGTCCCTCAAGTGGATAGAACAGTGAACGGTGATTGCCTCACCCGCCGGGGGCGGCGTTGCGCACCCACCCCTCGCCTTATCAGAAACTGGTATCCTTTTCGCTGAGAACTCCAACGCTTATGCGCCGACTCCTGACATTTCTTCTGGTATCAACCCTTATGGCTACCGCTCAGAAATCCGGGATAAGGCGCTGGGACCGGAGCATCCCGACACTGCCACCTGCCTTAATAACCTGGCCGTGCTGTACCACGAACAAGGAAAGTACTATGAGGCCGAGCCACTGTTCCGACGAGCGCTGGCGATCTGGGAGGAAGCGCGGGGGCCTGACCATCCTAACACCGTACAAGTCCGCAACAACCTGATTCTGTCTATCGCAAGGCCGCAACGCCGAGGCCGGCGCATTGGAAAGCGCGCGCGAAATCGAACGGAGTCGTCCACGCGCGGCTTGCACTTAATAAAATGACTTTTTTTGTTTTTCCCAAACCTTGGCAGCACACATCTCTCAGATATTGCGAAACTTCTCAGGTTAATTGCCAATTGCTTTGCTAACTGCTGGTCGCTAACTTTAACCGGCAGCGCCCGCTGTTATCAGCACCCAATGGCGTAATAAATTCCCAAAATGGAACAGAAAGCGCCCTAAAAATTTGATTGAGGTTTCCCTTATTTTCGCCTATGCTGTGATTCCCTGTCGCGGACACCAAGTGTGTCCCTTGACCTTCGCTGGAGAACTGGAGAAAAAGATGACCATCGTAAATACCGCAGTTCATCACTTTTCACATCAGAACCATCCGCGCTTTTTTGACTACACCGGCAGGACGCTGCTTCCATCCAGGCAGGCTGCTCCCGCACCCTCGTAGTATTTGCAGCAAGCACGAATCTCCGATGAGCGCTCAATCTCAGGCCAGGCATGTAAATAAGGCCTGAATCAACACCTTTTACCTACGCAAGATACAGGCCGGTATCTGCGTGTGCTTGTCAATCCAGGAGCACCGCTTATGGAAATTCATCAGCTTAGATATTTTTGTGCCATCGTGAAACAAGGGACATTCACCCGCGCAGCGGAATCTCAGTATGTTGCACAGCCCTCGTTGTCGCAGCAGATTCTTAAGCTGGAAGACGAGTTGGGAGGGAAGTTATTCTACCGGCTACCTCGGGCAGCGCGCCTAACGCCTTTGGGCGAGTCTTTTCTGCCTCGCGCGCTTGCTATCCTCCAGGCAATCCATGACAGCAAAACCGAAGCGCGTAAGATCATTGAACTCGGCTGCCCGCAAACGGGGCTGGATTTGGGGACAACCAATCGATTGCGAACAATGGAAAATGCGCAGGTTGCCGCGAGTGAAGATTCCAAACTGCCCAGGAGTGCATGAAGCCATTGCGCTCAGGCAGTACTCTTTGTGCAACTCAAGAATAAGGCAACAGGCAGCCGTAAACAATAAAAGCGCAGCAAGACAACGCGGGTTTCCTACCGACCGCGATGGCCAAAACAAGATAGGTCGTTATCTCATGAAGGGGTAATGTCAGGCATGAGCACTATTTTGAGATACTGGGGCTAACATTTGTTAGCCCCAATATCCGGTTGCGTCAAAGAGCTTCTCTTGACAGTTACGGGGTAGTTACAGCAAGAACGGGACAAGTGGTATCGGTAATAGCAGCGAATGGATCATTGCCTGCGTTGGTGAATGTTTGAGTTGTGCCGTCGAACTTAGTGATGCTGACGCTGAACGGCTCGTTGTAGCCCGGCGCTCGGTCATTGAGCACACTGATCCCCACCTGCTCGCCCAGCAGAATGGAAGCGCGGCTGGAGCTGCGGAAATGAATGCCGGCATGGATACCGTGGCCAAAGGAAATGTTGTGTGCCAGTTTTGAGAGCTCACCATTGATGGTGAGGGTGGCGGCGTCCGTGCCGGTGTAAGGCACCAGAGAGAGGCCGTCTTCGCTGGTCTGCATCACGTCAGTGCCGGCGGCACGGAGCAAAGGCTGGATCTTCTGGCTGCCGTCAAAGAAAAACTTGAGAACCGTGATGCATGCACCGGCGACGGTGCCGTGGCCCGTGGGATAGCACGGGTGAGTCGGCGCCCCCTCCGGGAAAGCCTGTGGCAGCAAGAAAGTGCCAAACCGCGCGAACGTTTTGGCGACTGCCTGCGAGTTCAGAACGTCGGCGTGCAAATGTGCTGCAGCCTGTGGGAGTGGGACCCGGTTGGTAAGGCGTGCATGCACCAGGGCGCCGTAATCTTCGGGACGCTGGCGCAGGTTGACGATCCACTTGTGGAACCAGGACGCTTTGAGGGCGCGCGTCGCCACCTCCGGCAGCGTTGCGGAACAGTCTGCCGCGTCCAACGTGCCGAACCCGTGCTCCGTCCTGGAGCCGATATAGGGATTGCCGGGGTTCAGCGGCGCATTCAGGCCGAGCAGACCCAGGAAGGCGAGAAAGTACGTTTCGTGGAGCACGTCCACGTGGGTGTAGGAGGCCAGGTCCCGGCCATTCCGCAAGAACCGGGGCGTTGGGTCAAAGACCAGCGAGCCGCTGGGCGGAAACCCGTTCTCCACGTTGATGTACTCAGCCACGCTAGTCATAAAATTCTGGTTCGGTGCAAAGACCTTGAACATCATGCTGAGAGGCAGGGCGCCAAAAGAGGCCGGATGCAACAGGAACTGCGAGAGATAGGGGCCCTGAACATTTCCATCCCCGGCTACGATCTGGCCGCGGAACAGATTTTTCGCTGTCACCGGAAACGGGTATTCGTTGTTTGCGGTGCTCTTGATGTAAGTGAGATTGTTCAATTCCGTGACTGCCTGGGCCACAGTTGCGTTGCCATCGTAATCTGTAAAGTTGACGTCGCGCAGCATCGCCGCCCAGTAGTGCTCCACTTGCTCGTCTGCCGTTTGCGCGCTGGCCGTGGTGGGCGCGGGATCGATCACTGTGGCGTGCGAGTCCAATCCTTCCAGATCAAACGCCAGCGAGGTCTGCGGCCCGTTGAGTTGCGCATTCACATTGGTTCCACCGGGGTTGCCCACGAGAATATTTTGGAAGTCGGCGAACTTGGTGCTGGTGAGAGCGTTGACGAAGCTGGTAAATGAGCTTTGGTTTACTATTCCCAGATTGTCATGCTGCAGCGTTTTGCTCCATGTGCCACTGTGGTCGGTGTAGAGTGCGCTGTCGCCATTGTCAGGCGCCGTCCCGGGATTGATTCTCTCTGCCTGGGCCGTCTGCTTGCGGAATATGAAGCTATCTCTGGAGCGGTCGCCCTCCTTGTAGGTTATTACTGATGCATCTGCTTCCGTCTCCTTTCCGCCGAGCAAAGGTTCCAGCGGAACTATGCCGGCTGCCATGGCCATCGCAGTCAGGCCGCCGGCCCTGCCCAAAAACGAACGCCGGCTGCGGTCGGCCGGCTGAGTGCGGTCATAATTTTTGTAACCATCTTTCTTTCCATTGATTTGCTTTCCGTTGCTGGGGACCATGCTTACGGAATGCTGCGCTTGCGGGGGGACTGACTGAGTTCCTGTTTCATCTGGAACGGTAGGGGACTGCGCCTTGCCATTGCTCATGAACTCCTCCATTGATCTCATGCATTCACTCAATGCAGAGCTGGCCAGAGTTCATCATGCCGGATAAATAGATTCCAATATTTTGTTTCTATGGTTTGTAGCTGGAGTGTATACCCTTATTTTTGAGGAAGTTAGAGCGGAGAAACGATCGCGATAGGATATTCCTATACTTTGGTGCTACCCACAGGGCTTGGCTCTGCCGGCCGATGAGATTTTTAGAGTTGGTTGCACAAAGGGAATTTGGTAGTCAGGGCCCCTGGTGCTTTGAACAAAGCAGGAACCTATTTATCTTATTAGCGAGGAACTCCAACGCTTATGCGCCGACTCCTGACATTTCTTCTGGTATCAATCCTTATGGCTACTGCTCAGAAAACTCCTGCTGCTTCTTCTTCGCCGAACGCTTTTCCTAACGCCGATGAACTCAACCAGATGGCTGCGCGCTTTGCGCCCGTGCATCTTGACGTTGACCTTTCCGGCCTTTCCGCCGGAGACAAAAAAGCCCTGGCCAAACTGGTTGAGGCCGGACGCGTGGTCAATCACCTTTTTATGCAGCAGTTCTGGAGCGGCGATCTGGCGCTTTACCAGAAGCTGCAGCAGAACAAGACCGCGCTCGGCAAAGCGCAACTGCATTACTTCTGGATCAACAAAGGCCCGTGGTCAGAGATCGACGAGCATAAGGCATTCCTGCCGGGCGTTCCCGCCCGTAAGCCGCCCGGCGCCAATTTCTATCCTGAAGACATGAGCAAAGAGGAATTCGAGAGCTGGATAAAAGCACACCCCGACCATAAAGACCAGGCAGAAGGCTTCTTCACGGTTGTGCGGCGTGACGCCAACAAGCAACTCAAGTTGGTCCCTTATAGCGTGGAATACAAACCCGATCTGGCCCGCGCAGCCAAGCTGCTGCAAGAGGCCGCGGCCCTCACCGACAATGCCTCGCTCAAGAAATTTCTCACCACTCGCGCCGCCGCATTCAGCTCCAACGATTACTTTGAAAGCGACATGGCATGGATGGACCTGGACGCGCCTGTTGACGTAACCATCGGCCCTTATGAAACCTACAACGACGAGTTGTTCGGCTATAAAGCCGCGTTTGAGGCCTATATCAACGTGCGTGACGAAAAAGAGTCAGCTCGCCTTGCCTTCCTTGGACAGCATTTGCAGGAGATCGAAAACAATCTGCCGGAAGACCCCAAGTATCGCGTCGCAAAACTAGGAGCCGCAGCGCCTATCCGCGTAGTCAATGAAGTGTTTTCCGCAGGCGATGGTAACCACGGCGTCCAAACCGCGGCCTACAACCTGCCCAATGATGACAAAGTAGTTCAGCAGAAGGGCAGCAAGCGCGTGATGCTCAAGAACATTCAGGAGGCTAAATTCAAGTCCACGCTGGAGCCGATATCCAAAGTGGTTTTGCAACCTGCGGCGCAGCAGGATTTAAGTTTTGAATTGTTCTTCACTCATATCGTTGCCCATGAACTCACGCATGGCCTGGGGCCACACCAGATCAAGATCAATGGTCGTGACACCAATCCGCGCCTGGAACTGAAGGAGCTTTACAGCGCCATTGAAGAAGCCAAGGCCGATGTGACCGGGCTGTTTGCGCTGCAATACCTGATGACCCAGGCCGACAAGGGCGCAATTCAGGCTCCGCTTCCGCATGGGCCGGATGCGGAGCGCAAGCTTTACACCACCTACCTTGCTTCGTCATTCCGCACGTTGCGCTTTGGCCTGCAGGATTCTCACGCCAAAGGCATGGCCATGCAGTTCAATTATTTTCTGGATAAAGGCGGGTTCGTCGCCAACTCTGACGGCACTTTCAGCGTGGACCTGAGCAAGATTAAAGATGCTGTGACCGGGCTCGATCACGAACTGCTTACCCTGGAAGCGACGGGCGATTATGCCGGGGCAAAAAAGTTAATGAGTGAGATGATGGTTTTGCGTCCGGAGGTGCAGAAAGCGCTGGAGCGGTTGAAGTCCGTGCCTACCGACATTGAGCCGATATTTGTGACGGCGGATGCGCTGACTGGTAAAAGCCGGCAGTAAACCCTTCATCCCCGTTCGCGAAACGGGTTTTGAGCATCTGATACATAGAGGTTGAAATGTACCCACTCGTCGCCAACACGGATGACCTGATTAGTGTTCTGGATCGTGTGCTGGATAAAGGCATTGTTCTTGAATCATGGGCGCGTCTATCTTTGCAGGAATCCCGACAGCGCAGATTCCAGGGTTCCTTCCGGCTCCAGAATTTCCGTTGAATCGTCCGCTGTTTATGTCGGCTACGGCACGCGTGGCTCGTGGCGGGAAGACCTTGAACTGAAAGATCTATTTCCCTTCTGGCGGCCCGAGCTCTGGAGCAAATAACGCCGCACCGAATTGCACGGCCCCGCCGCAGCACCGCAAAGCTTCAAATCGGAATGTTGACTTTTTAGTTATCTGGCGATATTCTGCATTTACACGGGAAAGGAGGGCGATCCAAATATATGAAGAGTTCTGATTGTAGTGGTAAACGTGAGGTGGCTGAGGCTTAAGGCGTGAGTCTTTAAGTCCTAAGCGAAGTTGTGGTTCGCACAAGGCCAGCGCGCCTTCAGCCAATCCCAACAGCTAACCGAATAACCCCGCACTGGAGTGCGGGGTTATTTGTTTTTCCCCATTCCAAGCCGAAACATGATCCATTTTCGGCCTCAAAAGTGCAAAAGCAGACCCCTCAGCGCTCAAGTTTTGAGATTCGAATACACTATCCTGGTTACGGCTTCGGGATGGCATCTTGCTGAGAGAAATTTACGTTTGCCGCGATGATGTTTTCCACGTCAGCCACAGTGCAATCACAATCTGAAAAAAGATACCGCCAGCAGTATCGATAAGCACGTCATGAAATGTGCTGGTCCGCGATGGCACAAAGCTCTGGTGAAATTCATCCATGCTTCCTGCCGCAAACGAAGTCAATATTGCCAGGCCAGCCCAGAGAAAACGCCATCGTTGCCGCATTGGAAAAGTAGCGCGCCAGGAGAAAAAAGAGAGTGCGCCAAGCAATCCGTAGCTGCAAAAATGCGCGGACTTACGGATCACAAAATGGATTCGCTCAAACCATTCTGCGGAAAGATGAGGAAAGAGCGTATCCAGAATTTTTGCAAGAACGCTGCCGGTATGCTCGGCGGAAAACAGATCCGTGGAAAAAACCGCCAGCACACACAACCACAGGAGCGTGGGGATCCACGCGCGCAGCTTTCGCGGCGGTGCTGTTGGCCTTTCAATCGCTGAAGATGACAAATGTCTTTCCTTATTCCAACCTGTAGTTTGGCGCCTCACGCGTGATGATCACGTCGTGTACGTGGCTTTCGCGCAGTCCAGCGCCGCTGATGCGTATGAACCGCGCTTTCTGTTGCAGTTCTGGAATTGATTTTGTTCCGCAATAGCCCATGCCGGAGCGCACGCCGCCTACAAGCTGATAGACCATTTCCGCCAGCGTGCCGCGATACGGGACGCGGCCTTCAATTCCTTCGGGTACAAGTTTGTCCACTCTGTTCCCGCGCTCGCCATTGCGCATGTCCATGTTGTCAGTGGAAGAATCGTCCGCGCTCTGAGCGTAGCGTTCGCTTGACCCTGATGCCATGGCGGAAAGCGAACCCATACCGCGATAAGATTTGAAGGAACGTCCCTGATACAGAATGGTCTCGCCGGGACTCTCTTCCGTTCCGGCAAACAATGAGCCGATCATCACCACGCTGGCGCCTGCTGCAATGGCTTTGCTGATGTCGCCGGAAAATTTAATGCCGCCATCGGCGATCACCGGAATTTGAGCGTCACGGCAGGCCCGCGCGGCTTCCGCAATCGCAGTAATCTGCGGCACACCCGCACCAGTTACGATGCGCGTGGTACAAATCGATCCCGGCCCAATGCCGACTTTGATCGCATCCGCTCCGGCTTTGGCCAGAGCACACGCGCCTTCATGCGTGCCCACGTTGCCGGCGAGCAAATCAACTTCCGGCAATTTTGACTTAATAGTCTTTATGGCATCAAGCACGCGGCTGGAATGGCCGTGCGCGCTGTCAATGGCCAGCACATCAACCTTGGACTTGACCATCTCCTGCGCGCGTTCCAGAAAATCACCGGTAGCACCAATCGCCGCGCCCACACGCAAACGCCCATGCTTGTCTTTGGCCGCGTTGGGATATTTCAGTTTCTTTTGAATGTCCTTGACTGTGATCAAACCTTTCAGGTTGTACTTGTCATCCACCACCAGCAGCTTTTCCACGCGATGTTCATGCAGAATTTTCTCCGCGTCTTCCAGCGTAGTGCCCACTGGGACCGTGATCAGGTTGTCCTTGGTCATGATCTTGCTGATCAAAATGTCCGTGCGCGTCTCAAACCGCAGGTCGCGATTGGTGAGAATGCCAACCAGTTTTTTGTTCTTCGTAACCGGAACGCCGGAAATTTTATAGCGGCGCATCAGGTCCAGCGCGTCCGCAATTTTGTGGTCGGGTGAGAGCGTGATGGGGTCCATAATCATGCCGCTCTCTGACCGTTTTACTTTGTCCACTTCATCGGCCTGCTGCTCAATGGATAAGTTCCGATGAACAATGCCGAGGCCGCCCTGCTGCGCAATGGCAATCGCTAAGCGTGACTCTGTTACGGTATCCATGGCGGCGCTGATGATCGGGATATTCAGGCGAATGTTGCGCGAAAGCTGCGTCTGCGTATTCACCTCTGCCGGGACCACGTCAGAATGCGCGGGCAACAGCAACACGTCATCGAAGGTCAGTGCCTCAGGCACGGGAAAATGAATCATATTTGTTCTCGTTTAGGAGGGACTAAGAAACTATTGTAACTGGTTTTATTGCAGCACGGGCGAAAACGCAGCCACGCGGGAAAACGTTGCATCCTGCGGCACACGAAAGTAATATTGACCAAAGTTCGCTCCCCGCCGATACTCCATAGTGTCTATGGAAACCAACCAAGGCCTACCTTCTGCATCGACCGGGCGTACCGCTGTAGCCACCCCTACAGATAAACGCCATGAAAAGCGCCTGCATTTGGCCGTCCCAGTCAAAGTGTTTCCAGACATCACCAGCCTTGAATCACAGAACTGCTGCACCTATGAGATTTCAACCAATGGTGCGCGCCTGGTAGCGCCGCCGGGCATCAAGGCAGTGGGCCAGACCATCTGGGTACAACGCCAGAACCGCCGTGCGCGCTATAAAGTTTTGTGGATCGGCGAAGCCGGCTCATCTCTGGCAGGACAGGTGGGAGTTGAAAGCCTCGAACCCTCCAACGTGATCTGGGAACCGGAAATCAAGGCCCGCATCATGCGGTCCTAATCAAAATCAGCCTGCCCATTCCCTGACTCAGTTTTCTATCCGGCCTCTACTGGTCCGCGGTTGCTATTTAGAGTTTTGAGTCGATAGGCCAAATATCCGAGTGCCCTAAGTAAACCACCTTAGTGCATAGGATTAAGAAAAACTCAACAATGTCCCCACCCCCAGAAGTGGTTTGCTGAATGGCCGAAAACTATCCTTATATTGTCCGCTGCAATGATTGTGATTTTGTAAGCCAGGTCTATCTGGACGAACAGCAGGCGATGAACGAACGCGACTTCCACTCCTTTGAGCATCTGCATTCGGTCTCTATCTGGCGCTATGCCTGGGAACAGTGGACCATGGTGACAGAGCTGATGGGCGTGGAGCTGCATTAAATCTTTCTCGAGCGAAGCGAGAGATCCCTATACCTTAAGCATGCGGTTTGCAGTTCACATAATGCAATCGTCAATGCAATAAACGCTTTGGCGAAGAAACTTTTGGAATTTATGCAGCGCCTAAGCTGCCGGCTTTCTGCTCCAATGCAAGGCTAAGCTTGCGCATAACATCCAGATTATCCACCTGGTCCAGTGACTTGAGATTTAAGGATTGCAGAATCGGGTTCAGGTCTTCAGCGCTGATCGTCTGCCGGACAGTCTCCAGACGGGTCACTTCCTGTTCAGCGATTTGCATTTCCGCCACGACCTTCTCCAGCAATGCCGTATCAGTAATATCACTAGGTTTCCACACGTGCCCAACAGTTTTCAGCAAACCACGATACAGCTTTTTACCCAGCGGCTCAGCCATTGCTTCGATTTGCTGGACTAATTTGTGCGCAGCTCCCTGTACGTTGTGCTCCCGCCGGCTGGGCCGGGCTGATCTGCGTTTAGGCGCGGGTTTTGCTTCGCGGTCTTTACTGACTGCCTGTGGGCGCATGCCTTTATTCCAGCCTTCAGGCGTTGCCCATCCATCAAGTTGAGGCTCTTCCAAAAGCTGCTGCCGATCATTCAAGTCAACCCATGTCTCAGTGAAGTAATACAAATATCTGCCAAGCCCGAAGCATGCACAGGCCCGCTTGAATGCCTGGGCTTCAGCGCTGGTTCCGGCATGGTCGTCGTCGGTCCATTCTTCTCCAGTCGCTGAATGTGAGCCAATGCCGTGGATCGTCAGGTCGCAGGTGACAAACACTTTTGCCACCAGCTTTTTGTCATCGTCTCTTTCAAAGTTTGCGCTTGTTGTAACTGTATATTTTCGCGTCCACCCAGCCGGAGTAAAAATTTCGTTAAGGCGGTCAATATAAGCTCGCTGGTCAGCATAAGGCATAATCAGGCCGCGACGGCCATCCTGGCTGGTGGCCATTACCCGCCACTCCACTTGCGCCGGCTGAAAAGGCACTTCCAATTTTGCCACCAGCTTTTTTACGCCCGCAAGATCAATGGAAAGTGTCCCACCTCGCTGACCTACTGATAGCGTTTCATATGTGCCGTCACTTCGAACGCTTTCTGAGTTCTTCTTTGTTATAGTCATAAAAATTCCTCTTCGCCGTATCTCTTTGTCAGTCAATGGTCCTTCCTCTTGCTTTCTTGCTCTCTTACTCAGAGTCCGCTATGCGCGTGGCGCAGTTGGATTTGAATGTTGCAGCCTTCACCAGGGTCAATGCTGGTTGCTTGACCCATTGGCGCGCGGGTGCCGGCGGCTTGCGTTGGACCATGCTTTCTTTGATGCAGTCCAGAATCGAAATCTCATGATAGGGATTCTCCACCATGTCCCGCAGGCATTCGGCAATGGTCCTTCCATTCATGTCCGGCTCGGTGGAAAGGCCATAGATGATATAGTCGCGCAGCTTTCCCTGCACCTTGCGCAACTGTCGGACGGCCCCGCTGCAATGGGTTTCTAATAGTTTCGCGATTTCACGCAATGAAAAATCGGCTTCATACCGCATGAGAAGCAGGAGCCGCTCATCCGGGGTTAATTTGTTGCAGGCTTCAGCCATGGCATTCGCCAGATGCTCTCGATACCGGTCTGCAATGATCTTCTGCTCAATTTGTTTCAGCTCTGGGATGCACATCCTGGCTTCTCCTGGTTTGAAAGTTATGGGGCGAATGTATTTAGAAATTTTATTCGTTATTTATTCGCCAATAATAACACCAATACAAACATTGGAAAACATAAATTCAGGAGTTAAGGCGAGGGTTAAGAGCAAAAATGTGAACAGCGGCTGCTACTCACCATCGTTTGAGGGTGACATTTTCTTGTTGCAGTTAAGGGATGACATTATTTTTGGAGCATCTAGCCATATTTCATAATTTGCTGTGCTCTGCTGCGCATGTTACCTTTAAAAATTCAACCTTATGCTCCGCTCCTATCAGGGAATCAGCCCGCGCATTCATGACTCGTGCTATATCGATGAGTCTGCGCAGATCATCGGCGACGTGGAGATCGGGGAAAATTCCAGCGTGTGGATGAACGCCGTCATCCGCGGCGATGTGTTTGCCATTCGCATCGGCAAAAATTCCAACGTGCAGGATTGCAGTGTGCTCCACGGCATGCGCCACAAATACGGCGTCACCATGGGCGACTGGGTCACGGTCGGGCATTCGGTCACGCTGCACGGCTGCACCATCGGCGACCGCTGCCTGATCGGCATGGGCTGCGTCATCCTGAACAATGCAAAGATTGGCGAAGGCTGCATCATTGCCGCCGGAACAGTGATTCCTGAAGGTACAGTAATAGAGCCTCGCTCGCTTTGGATGGGTGTCCCCGGCAAATTCAAAAAGAAGATTGACGATGAAGAGACACAAAAGACAATCATGATGTATGGCAGAAATTATTTTGATTACACGCAGATTTACCGAAAGGAATTTGGTCTAAAGCAAGGCTGATGCCGCATGGCTGCAAAAACCCGTCATATCCGGTTCTGGCTCATTGCTAATTACTAATCGCTAATGGCTGTCTCCATCAAATCCGTGCGCGGCACCCGCGACCTTCTGCCTCCCGAGACAGAAACCTGGAACTTTGTTGAAACGGCTGTGCGCGATATCTTTCGTCTATACAACTTCCAGGAAATTCGCACACCGATTCTTGAAGACCTGCAGCTTTTTCAGCGTTCCGTGGGTGAAGAGACTGACATAGTTTCCAAAGAGATGTTTGCCTGGGAAGACCGTGCGCGCGCCCAAAGCGAAAAAGGACAGTGGCTGGCATTGCGTCCGGAAAACACGGCAGGTGTAGTTCGCGCCTATATTGAACACAAATTGTGGGAGCGTCCCGGTTTGCAGCGCTTCTACTATATCGGCCCCCAATTTCGTCGTGAGCGCCCGCAGAAAGGACGTTACCGCCAGTTCTATCAAATCGGCGCGGAAGTGATTGGGCCGAGTGCGGCAGGCAGCGAATCACCAACCGTGGATGCTGAACTTCTGGAAATGCTAGCAGCGCTGCTGGACCGGCTCGGCATTCAGGGCTGGACGCTGAAACTCAACTCCGTAGGCTGCTCTGAGGACCGTCCAATTTATTTGCAGGCGCTACGCGATGCGTTGAAAGACGTAGTCCACACCATGTGCGCTGACTGCCAGCGCCGCGCAGAAACGAATCCGTTGCGCGTGCTTGACTGCAAAGTTCCAGCCGACCAGCCGATCATCGAGAAGCTGCCGCGCATGAACGATTATCTGAATGAAAGCTGCCGCACGCACTTTGCCGAGGTACAAAAGATTCTGAATGCAGTGGGCGTTCCTTTTGAAATCGATCACCGGCTGGTGCGCGGCCTCGATTACTACACGCGCACGGCGTTTGAGTTCACGCACGGCGCTCTGGGCGCGCAGAATGCGATTCTCGGTGGGGGACGTTATGACGGTCTTTCTGAATCGCTGGGCGGACCTCCGGCGCCCGGCATTGGCTTTGCCATCGGCGAAGACCGATTAGTGATGACTCTGCAAGAATCCGTGGGCGTTGCTGCGCGTCCAGCCGACGTTTACATCGCGCCGCTTGGCGCGGGCATGAACCTGCATGCGGCCAAGCTTGCTCGCGAGCTTCGCCGCGAGGGTGTGATCGTAATAACAGGCGATGACAGCTTTAAGCTCAAAAAGTCACTGGAAACGGCCGGCAAGCTGGGTGTACGCTTCGTGGTGATCCTGGGTGAAAATGAGGTCAATTCCGGGCAATATGCCCTGAAAAACCTAAATACGGGCGAACAGGCCAGCGTGGCGCAGAGCGAGATTGCCAGGATCGTCGCGCGCCTCAAGTAAAGATCGCGTTAATTCCGGATTCGCCGCGAATCAACGCGAAACACACGAATCAAATAGAGAGCATTGTGCCGATTCGTGTTCATTCGCGGCCTAACCTTTATAATCAAAGTTTTATCGCAACAGGAAAGGTACTTCTTTGCCGCTTGATTTTTTAGGTGATCTTCGTCGCACGCACATGTGCGGAGAGCTGCGTCCTGAGCACACAGGAGCGCAGGTTATTTTGCTGGGCTGGGTCAACCGCCGGCGCGATCTGGGCAATGTGATTTTTATCGACATCCGCGACCGTAGCGGGATGACGCAATTGGTCTTTGATAAAGGCGTGAATCCGGCCGGACATGAGAAGGCCAGCGCCCTGCGCTCAGAGTTTGTGATTGCCGCCATTGGCAAGGTGCGTCTACGCGACGCCGACACCGTGAACAAGAACATCGCAACCGGCGAAGTTGAAGTCACAGTGGATGAGCTCAAGCTGCTCAATGAATCCAAGCTGCCGCCATTTCTGCCCAGTGAGGCTGGCAGCCTGAATGAGGAAGTGCGGCTTAAGTATCGTTATATTGACCTGCGGCGCGAGAACATGCAGGCCAATATTCAGTTACGCCACAACGTGGCGCTTGCAATTCGCCAGGACCTGGCCGGCCGCGGCTTCCTGGAAATTGAAACACCATTCATGACGCGCAGCACGCCGGAGGGCGCGCGCGATTATCTGGTGCCGAGCCGCGTGCATCCGGGCGAGTTTTATGCGCTGCCTCAATCGCCCCAGCTTTTCAAGCAGATCCTGATGATCTCCGGGTTCGATAAATATTTTCAGATTGTGCGCTGCTTCCGCGACGAAGACCTTCGCGCTGACCGCCAGCCCGAGTTCACGCAGATTGATCTGGAGATGAGCTTCCCTCAGCCTGACCGCGTATTTGAAGTTGTGGAAAGCTTTTTGAATGCCGCATTCAAAGCGGCTGGGATTGACCTGCCCACGCCCTTTGTGCGTATGACCTATGACCAGGCCATCCGGCAATACGGGATCGATAAGCCCGATATGCGCCTGCCCGCAATGACCGATATCCGTCCGGCCTTCAGCGATGAAGATCTGGCTGAGCTGCGCATTGATGGGAATCTGAACATGGTTGGGATCAGAATTCCCAATGCTGGCAAGATTTCTGATCGCGAAAAGAAAGAGCTGCGCGCTCTGTCTGAAGAGCTGGCCAGGCGCAATAAAGACTTTGTCGGCGTGCTTTATGATTTCGCGCAACTGGAAAAGAAGCGCCCGCAGGCAGCGGCCAAGATTCGCGAATTGTGCGGCGCAGGCCCGGACGATCTAGTGGTTCCGGTGGTCGGCATTGCCATGGAAAGTAAGACTCGTTCCGCTGCCAACCAGAAAGCGCAATACACTTCCGGCGGCGAAGCGCGGCTGGAGCTGGCGCGCAAATACGCCGACAAGCACAAATTGTTTGAGCGCACAGGCGACACCGCGCGTGACTTCAAATTTTTATGGGTTACAGACTTCCCCATGTTCGAGTATGACGATAAGGAAAACCGCTGGAACGCGGCGCACCATCCGTTTACCTCGCCGCATGAGCAGGACATGGACAAGCTGCTATCTGAACCCGGATCGGTCAGAGCGCTGGCCTATGACGTGGTGTTAAACGGCACAGAATTAGGTTCGGGGTCGATCCGTATTCACAGGCAGGACATTCAGAAACAGATCTTTACCGCACTCGGCATGACCGATGAAGAAGCGCGCTCGCGCTTCGGCTTCTTTCTTGACGCGCTGGAGTATGGCACACCTCCGCATGGCGGCATTGCTCTTGGATTGGACCGTATCGTAATGATCCTGGCTGGGGCAGATAGCTTGCGTGAAGTAATTCCCTTCCCTAAGACTGCAAAAGCCATTGACATGATGGTGGACGCGCCCACTCCAGTGAGCGAAGCGCAGTTGAGGGACTTGGGAATTAAACTGAGGGGATAAGAGCTTTACCACAGAGATCACAGGGAAGCACAGAGGGAAATGGGGGTGTAATTTTCCACTGCCTCTGTGCTTTCTATGGTTTGTTTTTGTTCAGATTTCCTGCTTCTGCATATCCCTCTCTATCGTCCTTGATCCCACCCACAACACTGCTGCCAGCAG
Source organism: Candidatus Angelobacter sp. (assembly GCA_036488825.1). GTDB lineage: Bacteria > Acidobacteriota > Terriglobia > Terriglobales > Acidobacteriaceae > Angelobacter. The sequence goes on along the minus strand of DASXGZ010000034.1, from coordinate 19,203 downwards.
AAAAGACAGCACTGGAATAGCCAGCAGAGCTTGTTGCAGGCCGATGGCTTTAAACGGTTCCGTGATTGCATTCAGGCCGGCGAGATGCGCGGCGTGCAGAGCGAAGCGGTCGCTCATCTTGCCGATAATTAAAGTCCCCCAGGAAGCACCCACCAGGTACATCACCAGAAAATAAATGGACATACTGGTGCCACGCAGTGCGGGCGCAACAATATCCTGTATCGAGGCATAGACCAGGCCGTAATACATATTCAGCAAACCATAAGAGGCGGTAAGCAGCGGCAGAGCCAGAGCCAGTGACCCGTAGCCCTGATGAATACCGAAGTAGGAAAGCGGCACGGCCATCAGAGCAGCGATGGAGGCGATCTTCATCCGCCCACCGCGATTCCGGCGAATAATGCGATCACCCCATATACCCGCGATTGAGCCGCCCAGGATGCCGCCAACCGCATACACAATTCCCGTCATAACTCCTGCGCGGGCAACGTTCATGTGGTGAATGCGGGCAAAGAATGCGGGAAAGAACAATCCTATTGAATACAGAATGAAGTTTACCAGCGCGCCGGAAATCACAATCCACCAGAAGGTAGGCACGCGCAACACAGCCCAGATGGAGCCGGCGTCCGCGGGCGGAGCATGTTTTTCAGCGGCTCCCCGCGCGGGTTCATGCAACAAGAGCAACAGAGGAACCAGCAGCAGCACCGGCGCCGCAGCTACCACCATTGCAACACGCCAGCCGAATTTTAATGCGATAGGCCCGGTAAAGAAGAAACTAAGCGCGCCGCCTACCGGCACACCCAGCATGAAAAGCGCCAGCGGCTTTGACCGGCGCTCTGCCGGAAAAAGATCGCCAATCCAGCTTGTGGCTGTGGGAGCAGCGGTGGCTTCTCCTACACCAACGCCCAAACGTGTAATCAACAAGAAAGAATAGCTGTGTACCCATCGCGCACAGGCGGTGAACATCGTCCAGACCACAATGCCCGCGGCAAGAAGTTTTTTGCGGCTGACTCGGTCCGCCATGAGTCCCAGAGGCAATCCGACCAGCCCATATAAGATGAGGGATACGGTATTGAGCAGGCCAATCTGCGTATCTGTAAGATGAAATTCCTTGCGGATAGGCTCAACCACCGCCCCAGCCACCTGGCGATCATAAAAATTGAGGACATTGATGGCCACCAGCACAGCCAGCGGCCACCATGCTTTCGCGCGGTCCAGCGCCGGTGCCTCTGCGACGGAATTGCTTGCCTGCTCCTTTACGATCATGGGCGGCAATAGTATCAGATACACATGCCGCAAACACACAGAACCAGATTTCTGCGCACATATCTAAAGCGGAGCGGCCCTGGGAAACCGGCCTTGATCCACAAAGCCAGAGAGTGCCCGCCAAGAGATCAGCAGAAGCCCTTACTTTCTTTCAACAGTCCCCTTCAATACCACGGTGCTCGACGGCGTGTCAGGTTTCATGTTGTCTTCCGCGGTAATGAGAATGTCGAAGTCTTTGTAAGTAGTGGCCGCCTTCAGACTGCCTTCCAGATTCTCATTCACACGCAGAGCGCCCAGCAATTCAGGATCTTTGCCGCGCGGCTGTATCCAAACCAGATATGCCTGCCTGGGCGGCGTGAGCGACTGCGGCGTTGCCATATGCTTTACTTGAATGTCCACGCCTGTATTGCCGTTGCGATCGTTGTCGGTGATGACTTTGCCTTCCGCAGCAGGTGCGGCCCCGGTATTGGTGAGCCGGTCTTCTCTGCCCCAGGCAGCGGTGGCCAACAATAAGCTGAACAGCAGAAACAGAGTGATGGTGCGATGGCGCATAATTCATTCCCCCTCAAAAACAATTTACGTGTCTACATAGATGGCCGGAGACACGGATAGCGTTGCTGCAAATGCAGAGTGGTTTTGTTTTTGTGCGCATAAACATTGAGCAGCTTGCGTGTGGGACAATTAAGTTGTAGCGGATGATTTGTGTCAGCTTCCAGCTTGTTCCCGCTCAAGTTTAAGACGTGAGTTCCTGGCTGGTTCGAACTCAGGATCGAGCTTGGATGCCTCGACCATGTAGTTCAGCGCCTCAGCAGAGTTGCCCAATCCCAAAGAGCATAACCCAAGGTTGTAACTGGTGGCTGCAGTGCGCCCGAGTTGTCGTTCCGATGCACGGAACATCCCCAGAGCGTCGGCAAAAAACCGGAGTTCCAGCAGGACTACGCCGCAATTGAAGGCCAGCACATTTTCCGCGCCCGTTACCGGATAGTGATTCGCCCAGGTGTTCCGGATGGCCTGAAGCAGATCATTGCGTTCGGCTGAAGCGCTCCGAAGCTGGCGTGCAATTATGGGAAAGAGCCGCAGAAACGCCGTAGTGTCCCAGTGGGTGAGGCGCAGCAGCGCAAGCGCCTGGACAATAGAGACTTCTTCAAGATGCGCGTTGAGCCAGCTCATCAGGGCAAAAAGGTCGTCCGGGCCGAACGTGCTCTGGCTTTCTTCATATGCAGCCTTGGTAGCCGGAAAATTATCTCCGGGCCTGTGCGCGATAAAGGCGCAGACGCTCAGACTGGAGAAATGCTTTTGTGGCAGAAGAGATTCTCCGCCGATGGTCCAGAAATATCTGGCAAACGCATCGAAGTTGACCTGCTGGGAAAAGCAGTGTCCGGAAGCATGAAATTCCAGAGTGGGAGGTCCCTGGCTGAGAACGAGATCATCTTCGCGAGTGAAGCCTTTGTCAGCGGCCAGCACCAGCATTCTGCCGTCAGAGGAATTGCGGAGTTGCTGCAACAGATTGAGAGCGGCGGAAGGGAAAAGGACCGTCGCAGCCGGCAGATTCGCGCGATAGTGCTCCAGGATGGCATTCCATGATTTCTCAGCATAACGGTCGGGAGATAAGGTGACGTTTTTGAAAGAGAGATGCAGCGGACTCAGGGTCCCAGTGCGCTGATCTCCGCTTATACCGGATCCCGAAGTTATGCCGGCATCTGTAGTACTCACCAGCGCTTCAGCGATTTGCCCGTTGGCAATCATGAAGGCATCCTGGGGAAGACTATCGAAAACGTAATTAGCAATCACCACAAGAGGGCCATTGGTTTGCGTAGCGGAGGGATGAGCATTCGCGCTGGCGCTCAAAGCGGCATTATCTTCTCCGCCTGCGTTAAGCAGTTTGAATTCCAGAATGCCGTCCGAAACGAATTCGGTGAGACGGGGATTGGCGCGCCATTCCGCCAGCAGGCTTTCAGAGCAATCTGACATGCTGTAACGCAAGATCTGAGGCACAATCTTTGTCTTGCGCAGGAGGTCGGTGATCCTACGCAAAAAAAGCCATGAAAATTTTCCGGTGCCGGCTCCGAGCTCCAGAATGTGCAGTGGATTTTGCGCCGAGAGGGGCCGTGCCCCAGCTTGTGGGCCCTGCATGCAATCGGTGAGATAGCCGAATACAATCTGGGCATAAATTTCGGCGATGAAGGGATTGTTCGTGATGTAGCTGGGAACCAGATCCTCCGTCCATGCCTTGAGGCCGCGCTGCGCATAGAAATCGCGCTGGAGGCGCCAGATAACGGATTGCGAAAGAGGAACATCGGTTTCCAGGAGCTGCGGTCCTTGTTTGGCCCCAGGAGGACTGTGGTCAGCCATGTCCATACATTAAATCACCAATGTGGCACTCGTCCCGTTTGAAAGCAATGATCAACAGAGGAGCGCTAGCGCGGAAGGACACCGGAATTGCCGGTTATTTCAAGATTAGCGAGGGAATTTTTTGGAAATGAGGAATCAATAAAAGCCCAAATGGAAAAGGGAGCCGAACAAATCGGCTCCCTTTTGTTAGGTAAAACTGTTTAGAAGTTGAACTTCGCAACAAGCTGCAGGATGCGGGCATTGTTGGCGAAAGTTTGTGTTGGATCGTTAAACGCCGAATTGGTGACGCGAACGAAAGATGTGATCGTCGTGAAGCCGAGCGAGTTCACGGTGTTGACACTTCCGGGCAGGAATTGGGAGTGGTTGAAGATGTTGAAGGCATTCGCTGCAAACTCAAGGTTCGTTCTTTCCGTAAGGTTGAAGCGCTTCACCACAGTCATGTCCCAATTGTTGGTGCGCGGCGTGGCTAGAGTGTTACGTCCGGTCGTAGCCAATGCGCCCAAATTTGCCTCAATAAATTGCGCATTGGCGTTCTTGGCAAGGTACCCAACGATGAATGGCGCCGCTAGTATTGTGCCGGTAGTCGGATCCACCTTGGTTGAGCAAGCCAGACCCGGTGTTAATGCTGCGGAACAGATTGGGGTTGTGGCTGATCCGGTTCCCGGGATGCCGCCTGCGTTAAAGATCGTACGATCTCCGGCAGGGTCACCATTCAGATTGGCGTCAACACCGCTCTGAGGCGTATAGAACTCAGGAGATTGGAACTGCCACTGTGGAGCGATCTCCCAATTTCCGAGCAGGTTCTTGGCCATCCAGTTTGAGGAGCCTTTGAAGAACGGCACGTTGTAAATTGCTTCCACACTCAAGCGCTGACGGCGGTCAAGAGCGGAGGTGGAAAAATCGCAGGAGAAGCATTGCGAGTCCTGCGGACGCCGCGGCGTAAGTAGAGTCGAAAAGACATCTGCCGTCGAATTGTCTTGGGCATGGCTCCAGGTATAAGCAGCCAGCAATTGCAAACCGTTGCTGTAGGTGCGGGTTAGCTGAGTTTGCAACCCGTGGTAAATAGACTGTCCGAGAGGCTGGAAGGAAGTGATAGCGCCCTGGAAGCCTGCAGCGGCGTAGGCTGGAATGATATTAGGTTGGGCCTGGAGTTGCGCCAGCGTCGTACCCAGACCAGCGATGGTTGCTGCATCAGGGGTTGTAAGGAAGGTCGGTAGGAATTGTGATGATGTAACCCTTGGCTGAATATCAATCTGTTGCTGTACCGGCAGGTGGATGCCACGAGTACCTACGTAGCGAACTTCCGCCGTGTACTTCTTGTTGAATACGTGTTCAATTCCCAGGTTCCATGATTCGGAATAGGGTAGTTTCTGCTGAGCCGGTAAGAAGTTAGCCGTGGCAGCGCGTTGATCAGCAACGCTGGCAAACGTATTCAGGCCAGAGCCTTGTCCGGCGGGAAGACCGCCGCCTGCAAGGAAACCAGCGGTTGCAAATGCGCAAGGACCAGCGTTTACACTCTGGTTAACATCGCAAGTCCCACCGAATTGAGGAGGAACAGCCAGAAGACCAAGGTTGTCATACAACACGTCCGTAGCCATGCCGAAGCCACCACGAATCGAGGTGTTGCCGGAAGTGCCGGGCGAATAGGCAAAACCAATACGGGGAGAGAAGTTCTTGTATTGGGGTTGCGGGGCCTGGAAGTTGATCAGGCCGGGCACGCTGGCTGCTGAATTCAGGCTTTGCAGCCGTTCACTGAACGGTACCGAGGTGAACTCATAACGCAGACCGACGTTAAAGGTGAGGTTCTTGGTGATACGGAACTCATCGTTGCCATAAACGTAAATGGCGGATTGATCACCATAGTAGGTATTGCTGCCTGTTGAGCGCTGCCCGAAGGTGCTAGGCACCTGATCAAAAAGAAATTCTTCCGTGGTTCCGTACTCATAATCGCCACGCGCGCGCTGGGTAAAGCCCTGGGGCGAGATGTACTTTCGGCCTTCAACGCCGAACTTCATCGTGTGCTTGCCTTTTACCCAAACGATATTGTCGGTGGCCTGGTACACGTTCTGGATGCCAAACTGCGGAGCGGTGGGATCAGGTCCAACTTGGTTTTGCGTATCATCAAAAGTCAGGTTCGGAAATACAGCAAGACCGGGGAACGGAAAATTCCCAGCCGTGAACGTCTGGGTATTACGGTTAAATCCAAGACGGAATTCATTGCTCAGGGTAGGCGCAAACGTGTGATATTCACTAGCGGTGATTACGTGATCACGAACGGGAACCGTGGTGAAAAATGTGGGGATGTTGACGCCAGAAGAGTCTGTAGAGTCATTCTTCTGATAAATGTAGCGCAGCCGGATCTGATCATTTTGCGAGAGGTTGATATCAAGACTGTTCACAGTAGTGTAAGTGTTATTGAATGTCTTAGGCGTGAAGTCAATTTCGCCTAATTCGGCGCCAATCGAGCCTCCGGTGGTGGTCGCTCCCAGGGCAGCGCAGTTGCTCCCTCCTGCAGCGGCAGCAGTACCTTCGAACTGCTTCAAAACACCCAGATTGGTCTGGCTGACTCCGGGAGTCGCAGCAATTTGAGAATATCCGCGCGCCGTAGGAGCGCAGATGAAGCTGCTGCCAATTACCTGATGGATAGGATTGTATTCCTGGTTGGTGAAGAAGAAAATCTTGTCTTTCCAGATGGGGCCGCCGACCTGGCCGCCGAAGCGGTTATTGTCAAACCCGGGATTGATGAAGTTTGGTCCGGTTTGAGTGCGTGCATTCTGTGCGTCGATAGCATCCAAATTACGATTCTGGAAGTATTCATACAACCGGCCATGCCATTTATTGGTTCCACTGATGATGGTCTGGTTAAACTGACCGCCAGAAGAGTGGCCAAATTCCGGAGAGAACTGGTTCTGCAGAACGGTAAAGTTCTGGACTGCATCGTTCGGGATGGTAACGACCGGGCCCGTGACCGACTTGCTGTTGTTATCTACGCCTTCAATGGTGAAGTTGTTGTTGCGCGGGCGCTGACCTGAAACCGAAGGACCGGTTCCGGCTCCAATTCCGCCGCTGGTGGCGACGCCTGCATTCAACAACGAAAGGTTGAGAACACCCAATCCGATGGTCGCCGTCGGCAGGTCCTGAAGTTCTTTATCTTCAAACGTGTTCTGGATCTGGGCGGTGGTGGTATCGATTGTTAGAGCTTCTGCGTTCACCTCAACAACTTCAGTGCTTGAGGAAACAGCGGCGGTGATATTGAACGTTTCCTGTTTGTTCAACTGGACTTGCACATCTTTGTATCCACCGGCCATGCCATTTCCAGTCATTTCCAGTGAATAATGCCCTACGGGTAGGTTAACGAAGTGATACTCGCCTGTCGCATTGGTCTTGGTGGTTGTCTTAACACCAGTACCAAGATTGGTTGCAACTACCTGGGCGTTTGAGACGACTGCTCCAGACGAGTCCGTCACAACACCAAGGAGATCGCCACTGATTGCTTGAGCCTGAATAAATATCGGGAGACTCAGTCCAACCAGGGCAATAAGCACGATTACGAACGTTGAGGTAGCATTTTTCATACAGTGACGAAATGCACTTGTATTACCATTTTTTGTGTACCCCCAGATTTTACGTAAAACTAATGTTTTCTAAGGGATAGTGATGAGCTACCGCTAGGGTGTATGGAAAAACAGAGTTTACTCTAGGAGAAATACATTAATTCATAGAATAGCTGCCTTTTTAGACCGCCCCTTTAGTCTTTTATCGCTGCGTTTTTAGCACTAAATGAGGATATGTAAAAACAGGTTTTATTCAGGAAATGCATGGCTCTTTAGCAGCGTTTCCGAGTATCGAAGCCCTTGTTAATAGGGTAGCAGCCAAAATTTCTGTCATATTGAAGGTTCCGTAAAATGGATATTTTGGACGATCTAAGCAGCAACAAGGGCTTCAGAGTTAAGCTCCGAAGCCCTGCTGGTTTTATGCGCCTTTCTCTAGCTGCGTGGTGGGAATACTCCCTGCAGCGCGATGATGAACGTAAGGCCGAGATAGGGCATCATGTTGTTATGAGGAAGGCTGCCGCCCGCTACGGAAAGGGCGAAAGGGTTCATTTGGACATTAGTGGCTTGTGCCGAAGGCGAATAAACATTGCCAAAACCTTTGGCTCCTGAGGCCCAGGCATTATTTGTGGGATCACCAACACCAGCTCCGGCTGCCCCTTGAGCTGTGTGATTATGCGCCGGCATTTCGGATTGCAGTAAGGTAACGTTTTGCTCCCCGCCGATCTCACCCAGGTCACGCAGGCTTAAGCCCGGCCCCTGGCCTTGTTGTAAAGGCGCAGAGCCCTGAAGGTTGGGCAGGGCAAAGGTGCTTTTTCCATCTCCCCCGTAGGTAGTGCCAAGAAGAGAGAATAAAGCGGTGTTCTGGCTGATGGACATAAGCTGGCCATTACATAAAGCCCAGCCCTTGGGAGCAAAGTTCCCCGCAAAAATTCTGATTTCCGCTACAAATGGATTCGACATGATTGCTCTCCTTGCTAGTTTTGGCTCGGGAAAATTCCCTGGAGCGCAATGATGAAATTCAACACCAGATATGGCGACATGTTTTCATGCGGCTGGCTGCCGCCCGTCGGCAGAATGCACGCAGGTTTCATGGCTACGTTTGACGATCCGGCAAAGGGCTTGGCATTGTTTGCCGACCACAGGTTGCTAAGAACCGTAGGTGAAGTGGGTGGAATGGTGGAACTGCCTACCGGGACGTGGTTATGGGCAGGCATTTCTGAAATATTGAGCGTGTGCGCGGTTTCACCGCCGAGCTGGCCCAGTGTAATACCACTGCCCGTATGCACCGGCATGCGTCCCTGCAGATTGGGAAGGCCAAAATTGACGCGCCCGTCGCCGCCGTAGGTGGTTCCTAAAATTGAAAAAAGCGCCTGGTTTTGATTGATCGGCAAAAGCTGTCCATTACAGAAGGCCCAGCCTTTAGGAGGAAAATTCCAACTGATAATTTTTATTTCGGCCAGAAAAGGCTCTGACATGATCTTCTCCTTTTAGTCTCTTAGCTTGTTTGATTTGCGCCTTATGTCTGCGATGGAAAGATCCCAAACAGCGAAAGGATGAAGTTGATAGCCAGGAACGGCACCATGTTATCGTGCGGCTGCGAACTCCCAGTAGAGCCTATGGCAGTCGGGGCAAAGTTCTCGCTGGGCGCGACAGTGGAATACTGGTTGATGCTGGGATTAGTGGAGGCCCAAAGGCCGTTGGCCGGGCTGGTCTGGGTTCCGGCGGCGTTATTCGCCAACGGGACGTGACTATGGGAGGGTATCTGGCTGGTGGTAAGCGTTACTGATTCTGCTCCGCCAGCTTGAGCCTGGGCAAAGCCCGGCCCCACGTGGATGGGAATACGGCTCTGCAGGTTGGGAAGGGCGAATGTGGTTTGCCCATCACCGCCGTATGTGGTTCCGATCAAATTGAAAAGGACATCGTTTTGGTCGATCGCCAATAATGCGCCGTTACAAAACGCCCAGCCTGCGGGTGCGAAGTTTCCGCCAAACATCCGGATTTCGCCTACGAACGGACTTGACATGCTTGTCTCTCCTTTCACTTTCTAAGAAAATGCTGCTCTGCGATTCTACTGCACATTTAAAGTTACGCTGGTAGTCGCCTGCACTGTGGCGCTAGCCGCGGTAACGGTAATTTGATAACTCCCGGCCGGGGTGGCATTCCCAGATGAGAAGCCTACGCAGCCGCCTAATGTAAGAACAGCCATGACAGCAATTACTACCATAGCAAAACGCAGCCGTATTTTCTTGCTTCTGCGCCCGCCCATTGCGATTCCCACCAAGCCGAGTACCGGGAACATGAGAGCAGCGTAAAAAGGAGACTTGCGGCGGCTGCCGCTTAAAGGCTGCGCCGATGCCGCTTTGCCTCCAATTCCGGCCGTCGTAATTGTCATGGTTACAGTGCTCAAAGGCTGATTGGTGGAAGGTGGATTGAAGACGCAAGTGGTCCCGAACGGCAAGCCGCTGCAACCAAATGTAACTGTCCCAAGAGTTGAATCGTCATCCTCGACATCAAAGACGAACTGGGCTGAGCTGCCTGCTGTAGTTGTTGCGACAGAAGCGTGTGGGGTAATCACAATCGGCGGCCCCAGGCTTACAGGATCGCTGGCCGTGTTGTCGGTTGGGTTCACGTCGCCGCCACCTGTTACGGTGGCCGTGTTGGTGAAATTATTCGGAATATTGGACGGAATATCCACCGTCATCGTAATCGCAGGATAGCTGCTGCCTGAAGGCAGAGCGTCTGCACGGGTACAGGTAAGCGTGGCTAGAACGCAAGTCCAACCCGTACCGCTCAGGTCTGTGGGCACAATATTATGTGGATTGCCAATTACGGGCAAATTATCCACCACAGTTACAGTTCCAATCGTCGGACCAAAGCCAACATTACTAACTGTGATCACGTATTGCGCGCCGGTCTGTCCACGATGGAACGTGCCGATATGGGTCTTGGCGATAGCTAGATCCGGAGCCTCGACGTCGATTGTGGCAGTTGCCTGATTGCCTGAACCAGCATTCGTGGAGCTCACGATGCCAGTGGTATTTACTTTATGGCCGCCGCTCTGGCCCACCACATTCACTGAGAAAGTGCAGGAACCGCCCGCCGCGATTGTGCCGCCGGAGAGGTTCACCACAGAGAAGCCTGAAATGCCGCCCGTGGTAATGGTGCCCGCGCCGCAGGAACCGGTGAGTCCGTTGGGATTGGCAACCGCAATGCCAGCGGGCAGCGTATCGCCAAAGCCGACGCCCGTAAGCGCGACCGTGGCATTCGGGTTAGTGATAGTGAACGAGAGAGTTGTAGTGCCGTTCAGGTTAATGCTCACGGCTCCAAAAGCCTTTGCGATGCTGGGCGGGCCAATCACGGTGATGCTTGCAGTGTTGCTGGTAGCGCCTGCGCCGCTCTCATTTGAGGAGATCGGGCCGGTGGTATTGAGTTCAACTCCGGCGGCGATGCCCTTAACGTTCAGGCCGATGCTGCACGAAGCATTCGCAGCCAGTGTGCCGCCAGTCAAGCTGATTGCGGACGAACCCGCAGCCGCCGTGGCAACTCCGCCGCAAGTGCTGGTAAGCGCGTTTGGCGTTGCCACCTGCAAACCTGCCGGAAGCACATCACTAAACGCGATGCCAGTAAGCGCGATTGTTGTATTTGGATTGTTGATATTGAAAGTCAGGGATGTGGCGCCATTCAACAGAATGGTGGCCGCGCCAAAAGATTTGGTGATCGTCGGCGCGGAAGCCACGCTCAGATTCGCTGAAGCCGTATTGCCGGTCCCGCCATTGATTGAAGTTACATTGCCGGTAGTGTTCGTGAATTGGCCTGCAGCAGCGCCGGTCACAGTCACGGGGAACTGGCATTGGCTGTTGGCGGCAATCGTCGCGCCAGTCAAGACAATCCCGGTCGGACTCGTGGTGGTCAGCGTTCCGCCGCAAACGGGTGCTGAAGTACTGGCGACTGTAAGGCCTGTAGGTAGTGTGTCAGTAAATGCCACGCCTGTCAGGGCTACGGCATTTGCTGCTGGGTTAGTAATCGTGAACGTGAGCGAGGTCGTCGCGTTCAGCGCAATGTTTGTCGGGTTAAATACTTTGGCAATCGACGGCGGCGCAACCACGTTGATGCTGGCTGAGGCCGTTCCGCCCGTTCCGCCTTCGGTTGAAGTTACATTGCCGGTCGTGTTGGTCTGCAGGCCCGCCGCAATGCCCGTGACGTTCACTGAGAAGGTGCAGGAAGCTGAAGCCGCTATGCTGGCGCCGCTCAGGCTGATTACATTCGTTCCCGCCGTGGCAGTGATCGTTCCGCCGCCGCAGATTCCGGTAAGTCCATTGGGAGTTGAAACCACCAGACCGGGCAGCGTATCAGTAAATCCGACTCCGGTCAGAGCGGTCGCGGTATTGGTGTTCTGAATGGTGAAGCTGAGTGAAGTGGAGCCATTCAGCGGAATGCTGGCCGCGCCAAATGCTTTGATAATCACCGGCGCTCCAACCACGGTGATGCTGGCATTCGATGTATTGCCTACGCCCGCTTCCGTGGAATTTACGGTCACCGAGTTGTTCTTCACCCCAGAAGTAACTCCGGTCACGTTGACAGAAACCGTGCAGGAAGCGCCCGGGACCAGAGTAGCGGCAGACAGGCTCACTGAAGAAGATCCTGCGACTGCCGTCGCTGTGCCTCCGCAGGTGCTGGTCAGCGCGCTGGGAGTGGCCACGACCAGACCAGCAGGCAGACTGTCAGTAAAGCTGATCCCCGTCAGTGAAATGGTATTCACCGCCGGATTACTGATATTGAACGTCAGCGAAGTGGTCCCATTCAGCGGAATGCTGGCCGCGCCAAATGCCTTGGCGATGCTGGGCGGCGTAGCAACAGTCAGGTTCGCTGAAGCCGTGTTGCCTGTCCCGCCGTTCGTTGATGTCACATTTCCAGTCGTGTTCGTGAACTGGCCGGAAGCCGCTCCTGTGACGGTCACGCTGAACTGGCACTGACTGTTGGCAGCGATGGTTGCGCCAGTCAAAGCAATTCCAGTGGGAGCTGTCGTGGTCAGCGTTCCGCCGCAGACCGTTGCTGAAACATTGGCGACCGTGAGACCTGTCGGCAGAGTGTCAGTAAATGCCACGCCTGTCAGGGCAACAGTATTTGCCGCTGGATTGGTAATGGTAAACGTGAGCGAAGTCGTCGCGTTCAGAGCGATGCTGGACGGATTGAATACCTTCGCAATTGACGGAGGCGCTACCACGTTAACGCTGGCTGAAGCCGTTCCGCCCGTGCCACCTTCTGTCGAAGTGACGTTTCCGGTGGTGTTGCTTTGCAAACCGGCAGCTATTCCAGTCACGTTCACCGAGAACGTGCAGGAAGCAGAAGCCGCAATCGTTCCGCCAGAAAGGCTGATTACATTCGTGCCCGCTGTCGCCGTAATTGTTCCTGTGCCGCAAGCGCCGGTCTGCCCATTAGGCGTGGAGATCACCAGGCCTGCCGGTAGCGTGTCACTGAATCCTACACCGGTCAGCGCATTCGTAGTGTTGGGGTTCTGGATGGTAAAGCTCAGCGAAGTCGAGCCGTTCAGCGGAATGCTGGCCGCGCCGAATGCCTTAATGATCACCGGCGTACCCACCACCGTCGTCGAGGCATTGGACGTATTGCCTGTTCCACCCTCGGTCGAGGTTACTTGGACGCTGTTGTTCTTCACGCCCGTGGTAACGCCCTGTACATTCAGAGAAACCGTACAGTTCGCGCTTGCAGCCAGCGTGACGCCGCTCAGGCTCACTACGCCTGAACCGGCTGCCGCCGTCGCCGTACCGCCGCAGGTGTTATTCAGGTTCGGCGTTGCGGCCACCACCAGGCCTGCCGGTAAATTGTCCGTAAAAGCTATGCCGGTAAGCGCAAGGGTGGTGTTCGGATTGGTGATATTGAACGTCAGCGAAGTGGTCCCGTTCAGCGGAATGCTGGCCGCGCCAAACGCTTTGGTAATGCTGGGCGGCGTGGCAACCGTCAGGTTCGCTGAAGCCGTGTTGCCGGTTCCGCCGTTGGTGGAAGTCACATTTCCTGTTGTGTTCGTGAACTGGCCGGAAGCCGCTCCTGTGACGGTCACGCTGAACTGGCACTGGCTGTTGGCAGCGATGGTTGCGCCAGTCAAAGCAATTCCAGTGGGAGCTGTCGCTGTCAGCGTTCCGCCGCAAACCGTTGCGGAAGTACTGACAAGGGTGAGACCAGTCGGCAGGGTGTCAGTAAACGCTACGCCTGTTAAAGCATCCACGTTAGCCGCAGGATTAGTGATGGTGAAAGTCAACGAAGTCGTCGCGTTCAGCGCGATGGTTGATGGGTTGAATACTTTGGCGATGGATGGAGGAGCCTCTACTTTCACACTCGCTGAGGCTGTTCCGCCCGTGCCGCCTTCTGTCGAAGTGACGTTTCCGGTGGTGTTGTTCTGCAAGCCGGCAGCTATGCCGGTCACATTCACCGAGAAGGTGCAGGAAGCGTTGGCTGCGATTGTGCCGCCGCTAAGGCTAATGACGTTCGTTCCTGCCGTGGCAGTGATGGTTCCGGCGCCGCATGTGCCGGTCTGTCCATTAGGCGTGGAGATCACCAAGCCTGCCGGTAGCGTGTCACTAAATCCGACGCCGGTCAGCGCAGTCGTGGTGCTGGGGTTCTGAATCGTGAAAGTCAGGCTGGTCGAGCCGTTAAGCGGAATGCTTGCCGCGCCGAATGCCTTGATGATCACCGGCGGCGACACCACTGTAATCGACGCGTTGGAAGTATTGCCCGTTCCGCCTTCCGTGGAAGTAACGGTTACGCTATTGTTCTTCACACCAGCAGTTACACCCTGCACATTCACTGAAACTGTGCAAGATGCGCTGGCCGCCAGGGTTCCGGCGGAAAGGCTTACAGAAGACGATCCACCAACCGCCGTCGCCGTTCCGCCGCAGGTGTTATTCAGATTCGGCGTTGCGGCCACTACTAGGCCGGCGGGTAGATTGTCAGTAAACGCAATTCCAGTCAGCGCCAGATTGGTATTTGGATTAGTGATCGTGAATGTCAGCGAGGTGGTCCCGTTCAGCGGAATGCTGGCTGCGCCAAACGCTTTAGTGATGCTGGGCGGCGTAGCAACAGTCAGGTTCGCTGAAGCCGTGTTGCCCGTCCCGCCGTTCGTTGATGTCACATTTCCAGTCGTGTTCGTGAACTGGCCGGAAGCCGCTCCTGTGACGGTCACGCTGAACTGGCATTGGCTGTTGGCAGCGATGGTTGCGCCAGTCAAAGCAATTCCAGTGGGAGCTGTCGTGGTCAGCGTTCCGCCGCAAACCGTTGCGGAAGCATTGGCGACCGTGAGACCAGTCGGCAGAGTGTCAGTAAATGCCACGCCTGTCAGGGCAACAGTATTTGCCGCTGGATTGGTAATGGTAAACGTGAGCGAGGTCGTCGCGTTTAGAGCGATGTTTGTCGGGTTAAATACCTTGGCAATCGACGGCGGCGCAACCACATTGACGCTGGCTGAAGCCGTTCCGCCCGTGCCACCTTCCGTGGACGTAACATTGCCGGTCGTATTGTTCTTTGTCCCAGCCGTGGTGCCGGTGACGTTCACCGAGAAAGTACAGGAAGCAGAAGCCGCAATCGTTCCACCAGAGAGGCTGATTACATTCGTGCCCGCTGTCGCCGTAATTGTTCCTGTGCCGCAGGCGCCCGTCAAGCCGTTCGGAGTTGAAACCACCAGGCCCGCCGGCAGCGTGTCACTGAATCCGACGCCGGTCAGCGCAGTCGTGGTGTTGGGGTTCTGAATCGTGAAAGTAAGGCTGGTCGAGCCGTTCAGCGGAATGCTTGCCGCGCCGAATGCCTTAATGATCACCGGCGGCGCAACCACTGTAATCGACGCATTGGACGTATTGCCTGTGCCACCCTCTGTCGAGGTGACCGACACGCTGTTGTTTTTCACCCCTGCCGTGGTGCCCTGCACGTTTACTGAAACTGTGCATGAAGCGCTGCCCGCCAGAGTTCCAGCGGAAAGGCTTACTGAAGACGATCCGCCCACGGCTGTAGCCGTGCCGCCGCACGTATTGCTCAGGTTCGGAGTCGAAGCCACTACCAGACCTGCCGGCAGATTGTCCGTAAAGGCTATGCCGGTAAGCGCAAGAGTTGTGTTTGGATTGTCGACGGTGAAAGTCAACGAGGTGGTCCCGTTTAGCGGAATGCTCGCCGCGCCAAATGCTTTAGTAATGCTGGGGGGCGTGGCGACAATCAAATTGGCTGTAGCCGTGTTGCCTGTTCCGCCGTTCGTTGATGTCACATTTCCTGTGGTATTCGTGTACTGGCCTGAAACCGCTCCAGTCACCGTAACGCTGAACTGGCACTGGCTATTGACAGCGATGGTCGCCCCCGTCAACGCAATTCCCGTTGGCGCAGTTGTCGTCAGCGTTCCGCCGCAAACTGTTGCGGAAGTACTGACAACGGTGAGACCAGTCGGCAGAGTGTCAGTAAACGCCACGCCCGTCAAAGGATTGACGTTGCCAGCAGGATTGGTGATGGTGAAAGTCAGCGAAGTAGTCGCGTTCCTGGCGATGGTGGATGGATTAAATACCTTGGCAATCGATGGAGGCGCTTCCACGCTGATGCTCGCGGAGGCCGTTCCGCCCGTACCGCCTTCAGTCGAAGTTACGTTCCCGGTTGTGTTGTTTTGCAACCCAGCAGTTATGCCGGTTACGTTCACTGAGAAGGTGCAGGAAGCGTTCGCCGCAATCGTTGCCCCGGAGAGGCTGATCACGTTCGTTCCCGCCGTGGCAGTAATTGTTCCAGCACCGCAGGTTCCGGTCACCCCGCTCGGAGTTGAAATTATCAGGCCTGCCGGCAGCGTATCGCTAAAGCCGACGCCCGTTAGCGTTGTCGTGGTGTTGGGGTTCTGGATGGTAAAGCTGAGTGAAGTGGTGCCGTTCAGCGGAATGCTGGCCGCGCCGAATGCCTTGGTGATCACCGGAGGCGCTACCACAGTAATGGAAGCGTTGGAAGTATTGCCTGTGCCGCCATTGATGGAAGTAACCGTCACACTGTTGTTCTTAATTCCCGCCGTTGTACCCTGCACGTTAACTGAGACTGTGCATGATGCGCCGGGGAGCATTGTCGCGCCAGTAAGGCTTACCGATGAGGAGCCAGCGGCTGCTGTAGCTGTGCCGCCGCAAGTGTTGTTGAGGCTCGGCGTGGGGGCAACCACCAGACCGGCCGGCAAGCTGTCAGTAAAGGCAACGCCATTCAACGTCAGGTTCACATTCGTGCTGGAAAGCGTAAAGGTTAGGCTGGTGGTACCGTTCAGCGGAATGGTGGCCGCGCCAAACGCCTTGGTAATGCTCGGCGGATTAATGACGTCAAGGCTGGCAGAAGAAGTGGATTGTGCGCCCGTGCCCGCCGCTGTTGAATTGATGGTAACGCTGTTGTTGTAAACGTTATCCGTAGGGCTTGAAACTTTTACCGTGATGGTGCATGCGCCCACGGGCAGGCTGGCATCGCTAAAGCTGATGCTACCGGAGCCGGCCGTCGCTGTTACCGTACCGCCGCATGTATTCGTTACGCCAGGAGTAGCCGCAACAACCAGACCAGCCGGCAGAGTGTCAGTAAAGCTGGCATCCACGGCAATCACGTTTGGATTGGTAACGGCAAAGCTGAGCGTGCTGGAGGTATTTGTCGCAACCGGACTCGGGCTGAAGCTCTTCGTTATCTGAAGTGGTTCCAGAATAATGATTGGGGCCGTGACTGTTGCCTGGTCAACTGTGGCATCGGCTGAACCATGTCCGCTGGTGCCGCCCGCGTTGAATGTGGCAGTGGCTTGCGCGGACGCATTCAGTGTTTCCGGCTGCGCCTGAGGAATCGTCCCTAGAAGCGGATTATGGAATGTAATCGGCAGGCCAACAATGACATTAAGATTTGCAACCGCTATCGGTGTACCGTGATTGTCCTTACTCATGTCGCCGGTGAGCGTGGTGCTCTGATTGATCTTAATGGTCGACGGGCTGGCGACGTGCGTTAACTGAATAAACGGATCGAACGTGGTTGCGCCAGTGTTACGATTTGTGATTGTGCTAGCAGGCGAATTCGTGCCCCACCAGTTATCAGTTGCCGTAACCGTGGTGTGATCGTTATCCAGGTTGTTGCTTCCAGCGGCCCCGGTATTACCCGCAACGCGGCTGAAGCTCATCGTCAGAGCCCCAGCGCCGGTGTCGTTCCCCGTAGCAATGCCTCCGCCGTTGCCTGTAGCGGTATTGCCGGTGACAGTAATTTTTGTCAGTGTTGTGGAATCAGGCGAAGCCGTATTGAGATAAATTCCGCCGCCGACATGGGTTCCACCAGCATTTGCGCCTGCGGCGTTTCCGCTTATTACTGTGGGGGTAGATCCAACTCCTGCATTGTCGATCTGCAGGTTCGATGAACTCCAGATTCCGCCGCCTTCTCCCGAAGCACTGTTTCCGCTAATGGTGCTGCTGTGAATCAACGTCTGCCTTGAACCACCTCCGGCAGAAAAGATGAATATGCCGCCGCCAACACCCCGGCCGCCGCCATTTACCTGCGTGGCGCTGTTGTTGATGACCTGTGAGTTGGAAAGCGACATGCGCGCCAGGTCGGCCACCCAGATAGCGCCGCCGCTGCCGGCTGAACCTGCGCCGGCCTCTGCTACTGAATTGTTTTGAAAAATACTGTTGCTGATGGTCGCAAGGCCGGTACCGCCGCCCGGGGCCGTGGCGTTGAAAATGGCGATTCCAGCCCCGTTGCCATCCGTGGTATTGCAGTGCGCCAACGTGACATTCGTCAGGCTCAGCGTTGCGTTACCGCTGGTTCCGGTATCGTACTCCATGCAGCCGCCATCGCCGTCTGTCCCAGCAACGGAGCCGCGGTTGGTTCCAAACTGAATGGTGAGATTGGAAATGCTGGCGCTGGCATTGGAAGTTGGATTGATGTCCTCATTGACGGAGATAACGATATCCACGCCGTTTCCGGCGCTCGGGCCGCCCTGAATGATGGTTGAATTCTGGCCCGCTCCAACGATGTTGACTGAATCCAGAATTTCCAGCGTTCCCTGGTTACCATCGTAAACGCCATTGATCCTGGGCCGCGAAAGTGTAAACGTTCCTGCGGCCAAGACAATCGTGTCGGTTCCGGGGTTAGATGGGTCGTTGGCTTTCAAGACTGCTTCACGCAAACTGCATGAACTCGAGGTATCTGCGTTGCTGACGTTGTTGCAAGTCGACGCAACTGCTCCTGGCACCGGATCATCGGTGCGATTGACGAAAAAAGTTGGATCGGGCAGTGGATGCATGATGGCAGGAGCAAGCTGGCCTGAGTGCAGGGCCACAACGCCGGGACGATTATCGATGTTCGTGCGCATCGGCAACGCCGCAACCGGCGAGCCGTTATAAGGACGGGTGGAAACTTGTGCCGGCAGGAAATTGATCGCACCCGGAGCGAGATCAGGATGCGAGATCACGGCCATCTGCCCCATGGATGGATTCAGGACCATTACGTCATCGGAGCCATGATCAGAGATGCGCGTGCGGAAGAGCACAGGAAGCTGCCCTGAGCTGAAAGGCGCGGCGGAAGCGATGCTCTCAACAATCTTGAAGCCGTTCTGCGGTAGTGTGCGAGCCGGATCCAGCGGATTACCAAATCCGCGGCGTCCTGCCGTCAGGCGCGCCTGATGTTCTTCAAGGGTGAGCGGGCGCGGATCAAATTCTGTATGCGCTGCAATGTGCAGCGTTCCATCGGATGTCAACAGGGCGATCTGCAGGCCACCGCCAGCACGATCAAAAATAAATGAACCGAGCGCCATTGCGCTGGCGTTCACAGGAAGCGAAAGCGCTTCCATCTGGAAATTGGAAGAATGAAGGATAAAGACGTTGCCGCCGGAAAGAAAAGCCGTATCAGTGAAGGAATCGCCGAAGTCGCCAAAAAGAATGTTTGTTGCCGCACCTTTTAACGGGAAAACGGCCGGAGGCGAGAGGCCGCTGTCAGTCCCGGAAAATACCTGTAAAGATGCGCTTTGCGGGGTCGCGACGCCCACCACAAGGTTTGAATATGA
>DASXGZ010000024.1:0-101684 GCA_036488825.1 Candidatus Angelobacter sp. | reverse complement strand
CATGAAGAAGGAAGGCAAACCGGTAGCGGCCAACGCCGAGAAACTCCTGGCTGCTGGCGCAAAAAGCTGGTACAAGGACGATCCTTCATCGCCCTCCGGCCGCGCTTACTTCGATCTGCGCACCGGACAGTACAAACCGGTGCAGGTTGCGGAAGGTGTGTGGTCTGTCTCAACTGCAAAGAAATCCAATGGCGTGGTGAAAAAGAATGCCGGTGCTTCGCTCATTGATCTGGGCGATGGCGTGGGCTGCATCGAGTTCCATACCAAGATGAATGCCCTGGGCGGCGATATTGTGCAGATGGTCACGCAGTCGCTCAAGACCGGCGGCATCGGCGACCAGTTTGAGGCATTCGTCATCACCGGGGACTCAGCAAACTTTTCTGTCGGCGCCAACCTGATGATGCTGATGCTGGCCATTCAGGAAGAAGAGTGGGACGAAGTTGATATGGCCATCAAGCAGTTCCAGGGCATGACGCAGGCCATTAAATTCTGCTCGCGCCCCGTAGTCACGGCTTCATATGGCATGACGCTGGGCGGTGGTTGCGAAATCAACCTGCACTCAGCCGCTCGCAAGCCACACTCTGAGCTCTACATGGGGCTGGTTGAAGTCGGCGTGGGACTGCTGCCCGGTGGGGGTGGCTGCAAAGAAATGCTGCTGCGCGCACTGGACAATGCGAAAGCCGTGCGGCCTGATGGTCGTGGAGAATCAGTGGAAGTGATGGAAGGCATGAAGCGGATCTTTGAAACCATCGCCATGGCCAAAGTCTCTACGTCGGCATATGAGGCCCGCGCTCTGGGCTTTCTTTCTGAAGGCGACGTGATTTCCATGAATCGCGAGCGCATTCTAGCGGATGCCAAAGATCGCGCGCTGGAACTGGCCCGCGCCGGCTATCGCGCGCCCGTCCCTCGAATGGACATTCCCGCGCCCGGAGAAAACGTGCTTGCGACGTTGCGCCTGGGAATCCATCTAATGAGGCAGGCGGAATACATCAGCGACCATGATGTAAAGGTCGCAACCAAAGTGGCGGAGGTGATCTGCGGCGGAAACGTTACGCCGGGAATGCCGGTCAGCGAGCAGTACATCCTCGATCTGGAGCGCGAAGGATTTAAGTCGCTCTGTGGAGAGAAGAAGACGCAGGAGAGAATCCAATTTACGCTGAAGACGGGCAAGCCATTAAGAAACTAACAGGTGACCGCCTACAATTAGTTCTAGATTAAATGTTGCGAATAATTCAGACGCGGGACGCCAGACAGGAAGTGCAGAGGGAAATAGAGCACATTGCGCATGGCATTTCATCAATACGATACACAATAGAAGAAAGCCATTATGGTGCAAGACTGTTGCACTGGCGGATAAAACGCACAATTGTCCCTCTTATAGATATAGCGTTGGATATCAAAAGTGGATCGCTTCTATATGTGAAGTTACTTGTTAACAAGGATGTGGTGTTCTTGGAGCGGACCAGACTGAATATCGCGCATAGCTATAGCGGAATTCCACAGTTTGATCTGAGTCTATGGAAAAAAGACGGAGAAATGAAAAAGTTCTCCGATCAGTTCGTTGACGAGCTGAAGATGGTGGCGGTTAGGCAGTCCATTGGGAATGATGGTTGGCTCTTTGTTGATGCAAAGTTTAATGGGCCCCATCGCGAATATATGATTGATAGCTCCTTATCAATTATGGCTGATGAATCATCTTGTGTTCAAGGTGTTTTTATCCAAGGCTTATCCAGGGATGAAGCACGCTTACTTGAGCCGATTCTTTGAAGGGATTGTCGTCCTCTAGATGACATTGATTCACAAGTGAAGAAAGAGATCAATGCGGACGAGGCGAAAGTAGATGGCAGAGAAGTTATGATAAGAGTATGCATGCTGGTGTGTATTGTGGCCGCAGCCGTGTTAATGACGGCCAGTGGTGTCGCTCAAAGCAATTCTATCCAGTACTCCATTCGCATGGTTAATCCCACGGCATCTCTCAACGCCGTCACTTTTAATGCCGCCGCGGCTACACTAGTTTCGGCTACAACCGCGTCGATTGTTCCCATCAATGCCAGCACTGGCTCCCGTTTGCGCGCCGATTTTGCGCGTAAATGGCCAGAGTTCACTCTGAAGACCGGTAAGCCGCTGAGGAACTAGTGAAAAAACGCGGACTTGTCATCTTAGGCGTATTTATTCTGCTGGGAGCGTGGCTGATGGTAATCGGCTATGAGTTCCTGGAAAAAGAGAATGCCCTCTTTCAAAAGAAAGTGAAAGCGGCCAAAGAAGAAGAGCAGCGCTGCGTGGCGCGGAACGCGAAGTACAGGAACTATGACCAGTTTCGCACCAGCATCCGGGTGCCGTACACGTCAGACCTCTCGCTCGACCGCTGGATGCGGCAGTTCAGCACGGTGCACGCAGGTATGAGCGAGTCGGAAGTCGAGATCATTATGGGCGCTCCGGATTACGCGCGTTGTGATGTGAGTAAGCAGGGCGACAAGTTTCTTGGTTCGACGTGGCAATACGCAGTGGCGGTTCCACAAGATCCGGCTAATGATGGGCAGAATAGTTTGATCAGCGTGACATTCGGGCCGGATGGAAAGTTGAGCGACAAGAGCGCAGTGAACATGCAGCCCAAGCCGACCCCAACGCCGATGCCTGTTGCGGTCGCGTCGCCGAGTCCGTCAGCAACGCCGGCGCAAGATGCAACCCCGCAGCCGACGCCGATTTCGACTGCAACGCCTGCAATGGTTCCGAGCGCTACGCCAGCGAGTGCGCCGCAACAAGCAATACCCGCGGCGACCGCGAGTCCTACACCGCAAATGTAGCGGCAAAGGCTGAAATCGATTTTGCGAAGACTGAGAAGGTCGACTTTAAAGTATAAGAGATGTGATTGCGAAGCTATTCCACTCTGAGGCAACGCCGGAAGGGTGGGAAACGTGAGAGAGAATTGAGCCCGAGGGGCAGGACAAAGTTAAGGTAGAGGAGATGCCGAACGGATTCAACGGAGGGCCGGATGACTGGGGCGTGCTAGAAGCTCCATTGCTGCGAATTGATCCGTTGCTTATCAGGTTCTCTGAAGAGTGGCATATAAAGTTGTCCAAGAATTATCACAATTGGCCGGAAAGATCGATGGAGTGGCATCAAGATTCAATTCGGAAATTGATTCAGATTTTCTTGGAGAACGAGAAATACCATACGTACACGCTATGGATTTGTGCCTCAGAGGATAGAGACGGCAGAAGGTACTGGAAGCACAAGAGTCTCAAGAAGGCAGTTGAGTTCAAAGAAATTGAAGTGGATTTAGGTCATCTTCTGGAGGAAGCTAAGTCGCATTTAACCGCTTGGTCTTCTGACGAACTTGGCTTCGCAACCACTTAGGAGTTCGCAATGCGTGAAGTCGTAATAGCAAGTTCAGTTCGTACCGCAGTCGGCAAATCAGGCAAAGGCACACTGCGCGCCACGCGTCCAGACGATCTGGCCGCGGTCGCCATCAAAGGCGCATTGGACCGGATTCCGCAGCTCGACAAAAAAGAAATAGAAGATGTGATTATCGGCTGCGCCACGCCTGAGGCCGAGCAGGGCATGAACGTGGCCCGCATCGCGTCATTGCGCGCGGGGCTGCCGGTGGAAGTTTCTGCCATGACCATCAATCGGTTCTGCTCTTCGGGTTTGCAGGCCATTTCGCTGGCGGTGGACTCCGTCGCATCAGGACGCGCCGAGGTCGCAATCGGCGGCGGCACCGAATCCATGAGCATGATTCCCATGGGCGGCAACAAGGTTTCCATCAATCCGTGGCTGGTGGACCACTACCCTGATTCATATTTATCCATGGGACTTACCGCCGAGCGGCTGGCCAAACGCTTTGGCATTTCGCGCGAACAGGCGGATGAGTTCTCATTAAACAGCCACAAAAAGGCCATTGCCGCCATTCAGGCAGGCAAGTTTGAAGATGAGATTGTGCCGGTGCCGGTAAGCTTTACCACTCCCAACAGCTCCAAGCCCAAGCGGATGGAGATCATTTTTAAGGTTGATGAAGGGCCACGGGCTGAATCGACCCTGGCAGCGTTGGCGGCTTTAAAGCCGGTTTTCCATGCCAAAGGGACAGTGACGGCGGGAAACTCTTCCCAGACTTCGGACGGCGCTGCGGCAACTGTCGTTATGTCCAGTGACAAAGCCCGGCAACTCGGCATCAAACCAATGGCGCATTTAGTGGCTTTTGCTACGGCTGGCTATTTGCCGGAAGAAATGGGGCTGGGCCCGGTATATGCCATCCCTAAAGTGCTGAAGATGGCCGGGCTCAAGCTGGAAGATATTGACGTAATCGAGTTGAATGAAGCATTTGCCGCGCAGGCGCTTTCTGTGATCAAGGAAGGCGGGCTTGATCCAAACAAGATCAACCCCAACGGAGGGGCGGTGGCGCTGGGGCATCCACTGGGATGCACCGGCGCAAAACTTACGGCGACGATTTTGCGTGAACTGAAGCGCCGCAACGGGAAATATGGAATTGTGACGATGTGCGTCGGCGGGGGCATGGGAGCGGCGGGGATTTTTGAAAACCTGAGTTAACAAAGAGCTACCACAAAGGACACGAAGGAACACAAAGGAATTTGGTATGTCGGAAGCCGCAGCAGCAAAACTGGTAATCAAGCCAGTAACGGCCAATGAAGTCAGTCATGTCGTGATTACCGCCGCGATGAAAGTCCATTCGGCTCTTGGACCGGGATTGCTTGAAAGTGCCTATGAAGCGTGTTTGACGCATGAGCTCCGGAAGGCTGGATTAAAAGTAGAGACTCAAGTCGGACTTCCGGTAGTTTATGACGGAATCAAACTCGATCTAGGCTACCGTATCGACATGCTTGTAAATGATCTTGTTGTGATTGAGCTGAAATCAGTTGAAGAGATTTCGCGAATTCATATTGCTCAAGTTCTTTCTTACATGAAACTCAGCAAGAAGCAGTTGGGCCTAATCATTAATTTCAATGTTTTACACCTGAAGGATGGTATCAAACGATTGGTCGAAGGCACAGGTTGGAAATAACCTTTGTGTTCCTTCGTGTCCTTTGTGGTTAAAAATTAGGAGAAATCATGGCAACAGCAACAGTCCCAAACAAAACCAAGCTGGCAGGCGGAAGCTTTTTGATTCAAGAGCATGCAACCGACCAGGTTTTCACCCTGGAAGACCTGAGCGAGGAGCACCAGCAGATCGCGCAGACTACAGAAGAGTTTGCCCGCAATGAAATTCTGCCCAACGCGGAAAAGATTGAGCACAAGGAATTTGCCGTCACGCGCGGCTTGATCCAGAAAGCTTGCGAGATCGGCATTGCGAACGTGGACATCCCGGAGCAGTACGGCGGCTCAGACATGGACAAGATTTCTTCGGCCATCATTGCCGAGCATATGTCCGTTTCCGGCAGCTTCAGCGTGGCATTCGGCGGGCACACCGGCATCGGCTCGCTGCCTATAGTTTATTTTGGCACACCGGAGCAGAAAGCAAAGTATCTGCCCAAGCTGGCGACAGGCGAATTAATCGCCGCATATGCGCTTTCTGAATCCACGTCTGCATCTGACGCCATGAATGCGCGCACCAAGGCCGTGCTCTCTACGGACGGCAAAGAGTGGATATTGAACGGCGAAAAGATGTGGATCACCAACGGAGGCTTTGCCGATGTAGTGATTATCTTCGCCAAAGTCGATGGCGAAAAGTTCAGCGCATTCATTGTTGAGCGTAAGTTTCCCGGCTTCCAGTCCGGCAATGAAGAAAAGAAGATGGGTATTCGCGGGTCTTCCACCACGCCCATCATTCTGAATGACTGCCGCGTGCCCAAAGAAAATTTACTAGGTGAAATAGGCAAAGGCCATGTGATCGCATTCAACACGCTGAATATCGGGCGCTATAAACTCGGCGCAGGCGTGGTAGGCGGCGCGCGCAATTCGCTGAATAATTCCATCGGTTATGCCAAGCAGCGCAAAGCTTTCGGCAAGACGCTGGCTGATTTCGGCCTGATCCAGGAAAAGCTGGCCAACATGGCTGCCGGGATCTATACCGGCGAGTGTATGTCATACCGCACAGTCGGCATGATTGATTCGGCAATGTCAGACATCGACAAGAACTCGCCGGACGTTTACAAGGAGACGGCAAAGAATATTGAAGAGTACGCGGTGGAGTGCTCCATTCTAAAAGTGTTTGGCTCGGAAATGCTCGATTATGTGGTGGATGAAGCTGTCCAGATTTATGGCGGTTATGGCTTTGTGGAAGAGTATCCGGCGGAGCGGGCGTATCGTGATTCGCGCGTGAACCGCATCTTTGAAGGCACGAATGAAATTAACCGCATGATCATCACCGGGTGGCTGTTGAAGCGAGCCATGAAGGGCCAGTTGCCGCTTATGCCTGCGATCAAAAAACTGACGGATGAAATTATGTTTGGTCCCAGTTCGGCGGAGCCGCTGGAAGGGCCGCTGGCAGCGGAGCGCACATTAGTCAGCAACGCGAAGAAAGCCGGGCTCATGCTGGCCGGCGCCGCTGTGCAGAAATATATGGCTGCTATTGAGCAGCAGCAGGAAGTTCTCGCAGCCATCGCTGACATGGTGATTGAGATTTACGCCATGGATTCGGTCGTACTGCGCACGCAGAAATTGATTGAGCGCCAGGGTGAAGCGAAGTCGGCGCTGGCGATTGCGCTGGCACAGGTAAGCCTGACACACTCCATGGACAAGGTCGAAGCAGCGGCAAAGAAAGTTGTCGCCGCGGTTTCGGAAGGGGACATGCTGCGCACGCAGTTGGTGATCCTTCGCCGCTTGTTCAAGCATGAGCCGTTTAACGTCATCGCGCTCACGCAGCAGATCGCCAGCAGGCTGATTGAAGCGGGAAAATACGTGCGGACGTAAAAGCAAGATTAACCACAAAGGACACAAAGAAACACGAAGGTTTTGAACCGATAAGGTTAAGTCTTCGTGTTACTTCGTGTCCTTTGTGGTTATTGGCTTTTGTGGTTTATGGTTTTCCCATGAATACAGAATGCAATCGCATCGCTGATCAACTAACCTCAACCATCAACGGTGAGGCGTGGTATGGAAATTCCCTGCGTGAAATTCTCGATGGCGTGACCGCACAGCAGGCGCAAGCACATCCCATTCCCAATGCTCATTCCATCTGGGAACTGGTTGTACATTTAGAAGCATGGTGCAATTTTGCTTACGGAGCAGTGCAGGGAACCCCGATACCTCCCTGGCCGGGGATGCCGAAAGAGCTGGACTGGCCGCCAACAGGCAATTCGAATGAACAGTCATGGCAATCCGCCAAGCAATCATTTTTTGCCGGCCATCAGAAGATCGTCGAAGCGATCAAAAAGTTTGACGATGCGCGACTGGAAGAGACCGTCCCGGGCCGGAGCTACAACTTTTACCGGCTGTTCCAGAGTACGACGCAGCATGCTGTCTATCATTCCGGACAGATTGCATTGTTAAAGAAAACATTTTCTTGAGAACGATTCAGTTTTCCACCGCTTCATCGGTTGTCGCCAACGATTGGTTAAGGTAAAGTCTGGTTAGCTCATGGTCGCAACCAATCCGCTCGTTCATCTCACAAAAGTTGAAGTCGAATCCGCCGTTCGCGCTTATTGGAAGGCTCTTTCAGCCAAAGATGTGGTCCAGCAACAGAATTTTTACGATGACCACGCCGGGATTTTTGCCACAGATTCCAATAAGCTGGAGCGCGCGCGGCTGGTGCTGCTGCGCAGGCAACGTGAATATCTGAACGCCGCGACCAAAACAACGGTCCAGGTGGGCGAGATTGACGTTGAACTGATCGGCCCAAACCATGCGCTGGCGCTTTATACCATCCGCCTGGATGCAAAACACGTTACCAAAACTTCTTCTATAGGCAGCTCGCTTTCAGAAGAGCACCTGGAGAATGCGCGTGTCACACACGTGTTTGAGCGGCAGAGTGATGGTGCGTTGCGGATCGTGCATGAACATATCTCAGTGCCGCGCACATAACAAAAAAATCCCTTGAAGGAATCATCCGCTTTTAGTAAAGACCCTGCCTGTCATTTCCTGGGCAGGCGTGCCGCCGGCCATCTGCTGGGCCACAATCATTTCTCGGGCCGCGGGACGGAGCGCAGGTAATTTCAATCCAAAAACAATCGCGCCGATCACGGCGGCCACTCCGCCAATTCCCACGGTCATCGGCGCTCCCAGCTTGTGGGCAAGGCTTCCAGCCAGCAGAGCGCCCAGTGGGGCCATGCCCATAAATGTCATGGCGTAAACGGACATTACGCGTCCACGTAAACGGTCCGGCACCATGCTCTGGATCAACGTGTTGGAAGAAGCCATCTGGATCATCATGCAGAATCCGGTCGGGACAAGCAGCAAACAGGAAAGCCAGAGAGTTCGCGAAAAAGAGAAGAACAGCAAGGCCACGCCAAATGATGCGCAGGAAATCGCTACCCAGGTGCCAAGGCCGTGAACTGTCTTTCTTGTGGCCAGCACCACTGCACCGCAGAGCGCGCCGACGCCGGAACATCCCATCAGCAACCCCAGAGCCTGGGCGCCGCCGTGGAGGATCTGGTCGGCAAAGAGCGGCATAAGCACCGCATAGGGCATGGCCGTAAAACTCACCAGCCCAAGCAGCAGCATAAGAGCGCGCACCGGCGTGCTGCTGCTGACAAAGCGAAAGCCCTCAATAATGTTTTCCAGCGGAGAGCCTTCAATGGCCTTGCGGGGATGGTCCATTTTCATCATCAACAGGCCCGCAATTACAGCCAGAAAGCTAACGCCATTGGCAAAAAAGCACCATCCTTCGCCGATGCTGGCTACCACAATGCCGGCGGCGGCCGGACCAATCACGCGAGCGCCATTGAACATG
This sequence comes from Candidatus Angelobacter sp., assembly GCA_036488825.1. Classification (GTDB taxonomy): domain Bacteria; phylum Acidobacteriota; class Terriglobia; order Terriglobales; family Acidobacteriaceae; genus Angelobacter. The sequence goes on along the minus strand of DASXGZ010000024.1, from coordinate 92,842 downwards.
GATGAATTGAGAGCGATGGCATTTACCAGGTCTGCGCGCGCAACCATGTCAGCGACGAAGGCCTGGCGCGCGGGAAGATCAACGGCATTGACTACACCCGTCAGCGCGGCCAGCGTAACCACATGCCAGACCTGCACGCGATGCGACAAGGTCAGGAACGCCAGAACAAAGGTGAGAACCATCATGCTGGATTGCGTGACTACAAGAATTTTCCTGCGGTCAACGCGGTCTGCCAGCGCGCCGCCGAGAGGCGCCAACAGAAAAACCGGTATCTGCGAGGCAAAAGCGACCGTACCCAGAAGCAAGGCCGACCCGGTGATGCGGTAAACCAGCCAGGATTCGGCCACCTGGTCCATCCAGGTCCCGATCAAGGAGATAAGCTGCCCGGCAAAAAAAAGTTGATAGTTGCGATGGCGCAACGCGCGCAGGGATTCAGGAAGCTTAGACGAGATTGATTTTTTTAAAGTTTGCGAACTGTCCACGTCAATTTGATGCACACTGGAGGCCCCGGAAGAAACTCCGACAGCCATTCTCAGGGAAAAGCGGTTAGTTGTCGAGTCGATATAGAGCCATGCTGCAATTTAAAGATTGTCCGGAATGCCACAGCTACGGCTTCGGGGAGTAGGCAAAAAGTGTCAAAAGTGATTAAGACCATCACTGCAAGCCGTAACCAATCCCCCGGGAAACGCGAATAAGGATTGGATTACGGAGGAGGTTACGTTCAAAAAACCCAGTAAAATCGCAAGTTTTTGCACTTTTACTATTTACAGGACAACCTGCGGCAGAGTATGTTTGTACTACTCGCGCTGTGCTCGTGATTTCTTTTCCGGGTGACAGCGTTCAGCGCGTGGAGGCTTTGTAACACGCGTGTTCTTCCCATCCCTCGTTCAGGAGTAAAGAAAAATGGTTAGGAAATCGATTTGCCTGGGTGTAGTTCTGGCCCTCGGCATGGTAGGAAGCTCTTTTGCCCAAAACCTCTCTAGCGCAGCGCAGGCCCAGGTCGGCCCGACAGGTTCATCTGCCGACGCAACCCACGCAATTACACCCCAGTTGATCAATCATGTCCCCTCAGAGCTCGTTGCCGATGATTCCAGCAACGGCCCAAACGCCATTGCCGGCAATCCTGGCGGCGTTGCTAACGTAATTTCAGTACCGAACTTTACCCGGTCATTCACCTTTAATGGCGTGACATTTCCTTATACCATGCTTGGCAATGATCCATCCCTTGGCCATATCACCACCGTTCCAACCAAGATCGTGGCCGTGTCACTGCAGTTGCTGAATGCGGACGGCACAGTTTTTGATACCGTGGATGCCACCCCGTTTGTGGTGCCCACATTGAATTCCCCCGACTTCCAGAAATTCAAGTACGAGCATGACGCGACTTCGGGAATTCCCGCCGAGCCTACCCAGTTTTCCGATGCCATTCAGCGTGCCGAGTTTGCCAGCTCAATGGACCGGAACTGGCACACCGAACTGGCCCCGCAAGTGGTCGACCACATCTCAATCACCGTTCCGAAATTCGTGAGTGTGCGCGTCGGCACTCAGGTTGTTCAAGCAATCAATTACGTTTCTGGTATTGCCGCTGATGGCAACCGGTTTGTGCTGATGCTCAACCTGTTCTTCAATCAGCAACTGGGCGTGATTATGAACAACGAAATTGATGCGGGCAACGTGACAACTGACGCCATTAATTTGCCGTTGTTCCCCAACACTTACCTGTTCTCGTTTAATCGTGCCAACCCGCAGACTCCAGGCGGCTGCTGCACACTCGGTTTCCACACTTACTTTACCGATGGCGCCACGCCTGAGCACCGCTGGATCACCGATTACGCCAGCTACATCTCTCCCGGAATCTTTGGTGGTGGCTTTAACGACGTGACCGCGATCAGCCATGAGATCGCTGAAACCTACAACGATCCTTTCGTCAACAACGCTACGCCGGTCTGGCAGTTCCCGGGCGAGCCTGGTGTTTGCCAGGGCAACCTGGAAACCGGTGACCCAGTAGAAGTGCTGGCGAATGCAACTTTTCCTGTTACCCTGAAGGTTGCGGGAGTGCCCACCACCTACCATCCGCAAACCGAGGCTCTATTGCAATGGTTTGCACAAACGGTCCCGTCAGATGCTCTTCACGGTGCTTATAGCTACCCTAATCTAACCGCCCTGACTGCACCAGCTACTCTTTGCCACTAAGAACATTAGTTTCTTAACAAAATGGCACCGGAAGAATCCGGTGCCATTTTTTGTCATTCAAGTTCGAAGTATTTCTTCACTATACGGTCCAAGTAAGCGACAAACTATTGCACATAGTTTTATAAGCCAAAAAGAGCACATGGCGAAGCTGAGCTGCACTCCTTGTCTTTAATCATCAAGGACATTTTTTTGCGGTTTTCATTGCGGAGTAGGCCAGAGTAGGCGTATTGTTGTTGGGCCCTCTGCAACTCTGAATTTCAGGAGCCTTAGATATGAGACCCTCTCTCCGATTTAGCTCGTTTCTAGTTTTCATTTTTGCTCTCACCTTTACTGCTGGCGCTTTCGCGCAGCAGGCAGGCGATGATGCCATTGCCCGTGCAGCCATCGCCAGCGGCCGGCCAGATATGGGTGACCGTGGTGTCGTGGATGCTCAACATGTAGCAGTTTTTTCGATCGGTTCAGTGGTAATTGACGCTGATAGCGGAAAGGTCGTAGGCGGAAATAATTTCGCCAGCTTTAACCGCAACGCCAAAGCCAGCGCCGCCGCTCTGGCTGGCAATGATGATAATCTCGACACAGGCGATCGCAGGCCAAACGTATCGCCCGTCGACCAACTCGATACCATTGCCACATTTGACGGTGCGTTTGTTGCCCAGGCCGGTCCTGATGTTGACAATGATTTCCGCTTCACGATGGCAGGCAATGACCCAAAGCTCGGCGGCACGACGGTCTTCCCGGGCCTGATTTTGGAAGTTTCCTGGGAATTGCTCAATGCGGATGGATCGGTTTTCAAAGATGTTCCATTCGCGCCATTCGAGAAGGTCTTCCTGGAGTCTCCGAATTTCGAGCCACTCGACTATCGCACCGGGCACAACATTCAGTTTGAAGACGCCGTTCACCGCGCCCAGTTCTTCAACGTCATGAAGAATAATTGGCATTCCGTGATCGTTCCGCAAGTGGTAGACAAAGTCACCATCCAGGTCCCACGCTTTGTAAATGTCCAGCTACGGAACGGCACCATCGTCCAGGCCCGGTCTTATTTCACGGGAACTGCAGCGGATGGCAGCACCTTTATAGAGATGCTGAGCCCGCTCTTCAACGCCTTTTTTGACAATACAGAGATAAATGAAATCAACCTCGGCAATTTCCGCACGAATGCGATGAACATGTCGCTGTATCCGAACACCTTCCTTTTCAATCTCAATCAGGCTAATCCCCAGACGCCAGGTAGCTGCTGCGTATTGGGTTTCCATACCTATTTTGCCAATTTTGACGGTCTGTTCCCGCAGCAACGTTTCATCAGCCAGTTCGCAAGCTGGATCTCGCCGGGACTTTTTGGCGCCGGCTTCCAGGACGTGACCGCGCTCAGCCATGAGTTGGCGGAATCGTTCGGCAACCCGTTCGTCTCCAATTCAACACCGAACTGGCAATTCCCTGGCGAACCGGCCAATGCGGCTGTATGCCAGAACAACCTTGAAGAGGGTGACCCGATCGAGGTATTGGCCAACGCAACTGCCGCAATTGAGGTGAAGGAGAAAGGCTTCGATTTCATCTACCATCCGCAGAATATTCCACTGCTGCAGTGGTTTGAGATGGGCGCCGGTTCGAGCGCAGTTGATGGCTCATTCAGCTTCCCGGATGAAACCGTCCTGCCACATTCCGCTCTCCCTTGCCCGAATGGCATAGGCTAGAACTTTTATTCAGCAAATTTGCATCACCAGGGCGCCGGATTTTTCGGCGCCTTTTTCCTTTCTTCAAGGACGCCCGACAATATGGTCGTAGGTCAGTTTAGATCTAAAGTGACAGACTGCTCGAGAACGGATTTTCGCGATGGACGGCTGCTTAAAGGCCAGCATTCGCAAGCGAATCGCTGATCTGATATTCGTAATGAAGTCAATTCCGGCCAAATGACTCGCAGAAAATATTGCATCCTTCCCGCTGGCCTGATACTCTAACTAACCAATTAGTTAATTAATTCAAAGGCTGCAAAGATTACATTTTTCGAGTTGCTGGAACGCAGCTTGACGCCACAAATCCTGAATCTGGCGTGTGCATCTAAAAATCGGTGTGTTTAATGAGAAAACAAGAATGCGGATGCAAGCTTTTCTGATCGCTACATTTATTACCCTTTTTGCGCTTCCTTCTGCTGCTCAGCTTCCAACCTTGGGAGGGCCGCCACCGGCAATGGACCGTCAGTCGCCGGCTGTCACAGTTACGCTTCCACCCTCTCTTGATTCCTTCAACGGCAGCGGAACGGTGGACAAACTGGTCCCCGGAGTGATCCAACTCTCTTTAATAGACGCCTTGGACCGCGGGCTTAAGCACAATCTGGGGCTGCTGCTCTCTCAACAACAGACAGATCAGGCGCGGGCACAGTATCGCCGGCAGCTAAGCTCCTTGTTGCCGAACATCTCAGGAAATGTCAGCGAAGCTATCAATCAGATCAACCTGGCTGCCTTCGGCATTCCGTTGCCGGCAGGACTTACGTCGCCGGTAGTCGGGCCGTTTGGGATTTTTGACGCTCACGCCAACATGAGCGAAACCCTGCTCGACTTTAATGCGTTGCATAAGGTCCACGCCGCCTCTGAAAATGAGAAAGCTGCAAAGTTTGGCGTGCAGGACGCGCGCGAATTGGTGGTCTTGCTGGTGGGCAACCAATATTTGTTAACCATTGCAAGTTCATCAAGGCTGGAAACAGCCAAAGCCCAGTTCACCACGGCGCAAACAATTTTCCAGCAAACCCAGGATTTGAAAAAAGCCGGAGTAGCAGCAGGGATTGATGTTTTGCGATCGCAGGTGCAAATGCAGACGCAGCAGCAGCGCGTCCTGGCTGCACAGAACCAGTATGAACAGCAGAAAATGTCACTGGCGCGGACCATTGGCCTGCCTGTCGCACAAGAGTTTGAACTCACAGACAAAGTGCCATACGCTCCGTTTCCTCCGTTGAACCTGGAGGAAGCTTTGGCTCGCGCATACAAGGTGCGTCCAGAATATCTGGCGGCGGAATCCCGGGTGCGCTCAGCCGAGCTGGCGGTGAAAGCCGCAAGAGGCGAGGCGCTGCCGACGGTTGAAGTGGATGGACAGACAGGCTACATAGGGCCTGCGCCGGGAAGCGCGGAAGCCACTTACAGTCTCTCCGCTGGCGTCCGCATACCGATATTTCAAGGCGGCAAGGTGAAGGCAGATGTTGATCAGGCAGCGTCACTGCTTCGCCAAAGCCGTTTCCAACTGGAGAACCTGCGCAGCCGCGTGGAGTTTGAAGTCCGCTCCGCGCTGCTTGATGTGAAGGCATCTGACGACCAGGTTGCTGTGGCCAACCAACAGATTGATCTGGCTGCCGAGCAACTCAAAGAAGCGCAGGACCGCTACAAAGCCGGTGTTTCCGGCAGTCTTGAAGTTGTACAGGCGCAGGAAGCTGTAGCGGGCGCCAATGAAAATCATATTCAGGCGCTGTATCAGAACAATGTAGCCAAGCTGACGCTGGTGCGCGCCCTGGGCGAAGCAGAGCAGCGGACGCGAGCATTCCTGGGAGGAAAATAAAATTGGCTGACCAAAAGATATCGCAATATGAAGAAGAAGACGTAAAGGAGCCTCTCCACCGGGAAAGTGGCGAGCTTGCCCGCCCGGATGTAAACGAGCAGCGCCACGTCGAAACGAAGGGGGCTGAAGGCGAGGAGCGCCGGTCTGGCAAGGAGCGCCGCTCGCTCACGGAGCGCCGGGGAGTTGGGTTCTTCACCACGCATCCGAATGCCAAGTGGATTATTGCTGCGCTGGTCATCGTTCTTCTTGCAGCTGGCTTTTTCATATGGCAGTACTACTCCGTTCGTGAATCCACTGACGATGCGCAAATAGACGGCCACATCGATCCAATCAGCGCGCGCGTTACCGGGAGCGTTGTGAATGTGCTGCACGACGACAATGAGGTGGTGCAGGCTGGCACCTTGCTAGTGGAACTTGATCCCAAAGATTATCAAGTAGCAGTGGACCGAGCACGCGCGGATCTGGCCAATGCACAGGCCAATGCGATTGCGGCCAACGTCGGCGTTCCGCTCACCCAAACCACCAGTTCCAGCCAGCTTCTTGCCGCCGACGCAGGCGTGAAGGGCGCGCAACGCGACATTGAAAATGCCCAAGCCAAACTGAATGACGCTCAGGCAAATTATGCCAAGACGTCTGCTGACCTGAAGCGTATGGAGATGCTCGTCGCAAAAGATGAAGTCTCGCGCCAGCAATATGACGCCGCCGTGGCGGCCAACAATTCCGCTAAAGCCAACGTAGACGCCGCAACTGCGGCGATTGCCAGTGCTGAAAGCCGTGTTGCCCAGGCGCAGGCGCAGGCTGAAGCCGCGCGAACTGTTCCCGAACAATTGAAAGTAACGCGCGCACGCGCAGGCGCAGCTTCCGCGGAAGTGCAACGTGCCATCTCCACTCTGGCACAGGCCGAACTCAATCTTAAATACACAAAAATCGTAGCTCCCGTGACTGGTGTTCTCAGCAAGCGCAACGTTGAACCGGGCCAGACCGTCCAGGTCGGACAACCGCTGTTTTCCATCGTGAACCTTGATGACATCTGGGCCACAGCAAACTTCAAGGAGACGCAGCTCAGGGACATGAAAGTCGGGCAGAAGGTCAAAATTAAAGTTGACGCTTTTGGCCGGGATTATCAGGGCACAGTTGAATCAATTGGTGGTGCAACTGGGGCCCGCTTTAGCTTGCTGCCGCCGGAAAACGCTACCGGCAACTATGTGAAAGTGGTGCAGCGCATTCCGGTCCGCATCCGCTTTGATAAAGGTCAGGATCCTGACCATCAACTGCGTCCGGGCATGTCAGTAGAGCCGACAGTGTATACGAAATAGCAATTAACAATTGCTAAACCGTCCACAACTGCCGCCCGAGAGCGACTTGCAGCATGGGCAACAGACCAGTGCTTTTTATATGAAACATTGAAGCAACTTCAATGACAGAATCTACAAAGCCAGCCATCAATCCGTGGATCATCGCCATTTCGGTGATGCTCGGCACCTTTATGGAGGTGCTGGACACCACGGTGGTAAATGTGTCGTTGCAGCACATTGCCGGCAGCCTTTCCGTTACCCCGGACGAGGCCACATGGGTGCTGACTTCCTACCTGGTCGCGAATGCCATCGTGTTGCCGCTCACCGGATGGCTTAGCAATTATTTTGGCCGTCGCAATATTCTGCTGATGTCTGTTGGTGGATTCACCATCTTCTCCTTTCTGTGCGGCATCGCTCCGAACCTGCCTTTGCTGATCATTTTCCGCGTCTTTCAAGGAGCAACTGGCGGAGGCCTGCAACCGCTCTCGCAAGCCATCCTTATGGAGGCCTTCCCGCCTGAGAAACGCGGTAAAGCCATGGCTTTCTGGGCCTTGGGCATCGTTGTGGCGCCCATGCTCGGCCCTGTGCTCGGCGGCTGGATCACAGACAGTTACACTTGGCGCTGGCTCTTCTTTATCAATATTCCCATTGGGATCGTGGCCGTAATCATGTCTTTGCTTTTCATCCACGATCCGCCATATATTAAGCGCGGTGCGGGTGGCGTGGACTACTGGGGCATCGGCTATCTGGCGCTAGGCATCGGCGCGCTCCAGATCATTCTTGATAAAGGCCAGGAAGACGATTGGTTCGCATCGCATCTCATTCTTACGCTGGGCATCCTTTGCGTTATTGGCCTTGTGTTGTTCGTGGTGCGTGAACTGCTCGCTGGGCATCCCGTGGTCGAGCTCAGGATATTCAAAAACCGCACCTACGCCACAGGTGTGTTTTTAATGACCGTGCTGGGTTTTGTGCTTTATGGCAGCACCGTCCTGCTTCCACTCTGGCTGCAACAGCTCATGGGATACTCCGCTTTGGAGGCCGGCATGGCCATGCTTCCGCGCGGTCTGGGATCGTTTCTCTTTATGCCGATCGTAGGCATGCTCATGGGTAAAATTGAGGCGCGCAAACTGCTGGCCGCCGGTTTGATCGTTGCATCCTACAGCATCTACCAGCTCTCCAATCTGAACCTCAACGCCGGCTACTGGGACATCTTCTGGCCGCAGCTCTTGCAGGGTACTTCCATGGGGTTGCTGTTTGTGCCGCTCACCACCATCACCAACGGCCTGATTCCCAAGGAACAGATGGGTAACGCCACCAGCCTATTCAACCTGATGCGCAATATCGGGGCCAGCGTCGGCATTGCCAGCGTGACCACTATTTCGTCGCGCCATTCTCAAATCCACACCAATACTCTGGGAGCAAACGTAACTCCGTACAATCCGATTGCACAAAATATGATGGCCCAAATGAAGGCCGCCTTCATGGCCCGCGGCATGGACGCTGCTACCGCCACCCGTCAGGCAAATGCCGGTGTCTTTGGCATGGTTATGCGTCAGGCCTCTATGATGGCTTATGTCGATGTCTTTTTTCTCCTTGCCATCATGTTCGCCGCCTGCCTGCCGCTCATCTTCCTGATGAAAAAAGCCCCCAAAGGCAAACCAGATCCAGAAGCGATGGGGCACTAAGGATTCCAACTTTCCTCTGTGTTCCTTAGTGTCCATTGTGGTAAAGGTTTTCGGTCGTAGATCACCGATCATGTGCGATTACATATCCCCGATTTTCCATCTTTCCAATGACCTGCGATGTCGGCGATGATCCGATGTCGGCGATTCTGTGGCCCTCTGCCTGCTCCCCACGCTTGCGGACAGGGTACACACCCCCAACTAGGTCAACCCCGAAAAATATAGACTTACACGATTCAACCCCCGGGGTTAACTGTCTCAAAATCTGGGTTTGCGACCCTCTGCCTGACATAGTTCATTGTCCAGATGATCTGCTGGAGTGTGATGGTTTTTTCTTCCGATCACCCGGATCAAGTAAGCACTGGACTGCCAAGTCTGCTCTGAGCATGTCAAAAGGCATTCCCGCCTGCGTCCCATGGATCAATGTTTATAAAATAAATAGCATCTCATTGGGTAAAAATTGGTTGGCTCGTTTGATACTAAAAATGAGTATAGTTCCTGTTTAGTTTAGCGTAGTATGTTGATACTTAATTGCTACACCTACTTCACGAACAGGAAAAACTCGCTTCAAAATTAAATATTATTGTTGAGGAAAAGAATAATGCAGCGCAATTTTAAGGTCGTCTTAACACTTTTATTGGTTCTATTCACTGGGCGTTTATGCCAGGGCCAGCTTACTACAACGCCTCCAGCACCAATTGACCTGGGACCGTCAGCGGTGGGAGTGAGTACTGGTTTTTCGAATGGACTGACTGACGTGGTGTTCAAGAATACTGGAACGGCAACATTGACTATTACAACCGCCTCGTTCTCGCCCCTTGTTGCCGGCTTCACCTCGGAAAGCACAATGCCGCCGCAGCCCGTTATTATGGGGCCTGGAGAAACGAAGGAGACCAATATTTTTTGGGGGGCAGCAGTGCCGGGCAAAAATACAATCCAGCTCACCCTCGGAGACAATACTTTTTCCGGCCAGGAAGTATTTGTTCTCACCGGGACAGGATTTACTGTCCCAGCGAATGATGATGCCGTGGTGCTTGATCCAAATGCTCCCGCTAGCATATCGGTTCCTTCAGGAGGCAGCTCGACATTTGTCGTATGGGCGCTTGCAGGGAGCGGTTTGTCGAATTTCAGTGCCAGCTTACAGTGCGCTGGCACTGCGGGAATAACATGCAGCTTCGATCACAACCCCAATCTGGACCTCAGCAATGGCATCCGCCCTGTTGGACGCGACAAGATTGTGGTGACTGTTACGGCGCCGGCACAAACAGCCGCGCTACGCCCAGTGGGTCGGTTCACGGCATGGATGTGCGGATTTGGCGTGCTCGCAATCGTTTTTTGCGGTAAAAATCGTGCCATGCTGACCACGGTCGTTCTTGCGGTGGTCTGTCTGAGCGTTGTCTCCTGCGGTGGCAGTGGTTCTACCGCACGCGGCCCGCAATCTCTCATGATTACTGCCACGCCGGCAACCGGGTCAAGCGGAGGCGGAACCCATACGCTTACCGTGCCTATTGTTGTGCAGTAATGTAAGGCAGCGCTGTTCGTTTTCGCACATCATTATTTAGAATTGTTCTCTGCAAGCTGGTTCCCAAGCGTGAGCACCTGAAGACCGTGTTTTTGGCAATCGCGAAGACACAGGAACACTCCAGCAGATTGAAGGAAGCCTGTACAGCGCGGATAAAATAAATGTTGATTTCGCTGGTACTCAAGTGGAAGCAGTTACCTTCATTTGTCCGCAATCCTGTAGCAGGTTTAAAACATCTCCCGAATATGTAAGTTACATCATTCGCGGCCTTCGCGAACGCGGAGTGCCTGAGGAATACATCGAGCAGATAAGAATTAAAGCCATGACGAATAAACAAGCAAAAGAAGATGAATTTCGCGGTTTATAGCAACATACAACCTTTCTGGTCTGCGAGAGACGTATCAGTTCCCGTTATAAGTCCTGCGCCAGCAACCCCAATTGTTTTGTAATCATCAACTTACACCCCCTAAAACTAAGGCCAAATTCTTCTTGACATATATCGCATATTGAAATACCATTATTGCGATTAGCGATATGAAGCTTGGCGAAAAATTACGCTACCTGAGATTGATGGAAGGGAACCTTCGCGGCTTTGGCCGAGAGATGACCCAGCAGGAAGTCGTAAAAGCTGTCACTCGCGAGCTGAAGATGAAGATCAGCCAGAGCTATCTCTCGCAAATTGAGAATGGCGCGCGTCCGCACCTTACCAACAAGACGCGCCTGCTGCTGGCAAAGTTTTTCAACGTTCATCCCGGATATCTGGTGGATGATCCGGAAGGCTTTCACAATGAATTGCTGTCCGATCTGAGCGCCGCGGAAGATACGCTGGATCTCTGGCTGATTCAGGGCGCGGAGCGTTTCCGGCGAGATCCCCAGGTAAGCCGTGCGCTGCTGAATCTCGCCAAGCACAAGGATTCACGGAGCTGCCTGGTACTGATGGAAGCGATTCTGGAAACGCCTGAGCTGGCGGAAAAGCTGTTGCACGTGTTGCGCCCACAGCAACAGAAGGGCGCGCCGGAGATAAGCGAGGCTTAGTTTATGAACTGGGAACTCTTTTATCTAATCTGTTTCGTCGTAGGATTTGCCTATACCGCGTTTTCGTTCTTGAGCGGCACGCTGCATTTCCATTTCCACGTGCCGCATCATTTTGGGCATGGAGCAGGGCATTCGGGAGCCAGTGGCGCGCGCGGCTCGAGCCTCGGATTTTTCAATCCCATGACCATTGCGGTGTTCCTGGCATGGTTCGGCGGGACAGGATACCTGCTGGTCCATCTGCGCCACATCTGGGTATTTGCCGGACTTGCATTTTCTACTTTGTCCGGATGCGTGGGGGCGGGAATTGTATTTGTCTTTGCGGCAAAGTATTTTCTGGCGCATGAGTCCAGTCTTGATCCCATGGATTTTGAAATGGTCGGCGTGCTGGGCAAGGTAAGCGGGATCATTCGCAGCCGTGGCACGGGCGAAATTATTTTTGTGCAGGAAGGCGCGCGCAAAGCCTGCGCCGCCCGCAGTGAAGAAGGCGAAGAAATAAAGCGTGGTGAAGAAGTGGTGGTCACGCGCTTTGATCACGGAATAGCATACGTGCGTCGCTGGAGTGAGCTTGCAGAAAGGGCCGGAGTCATGCCGGCGGAAGAGGAGAAGAGTTTGTGAAATTCCCAGGAGGATCTATGGAGTGGCAAACAATCGCGATCTTTGCCGGTATGGCCGTTTTGGCAATCATGCTCGTCATCAGCATGCTGGCCCGCCTGTACCGTAAAGTCGGTCCCAATGAAGCGTTGCTGGTGTATGGGCGCGGCAAGACGCCGCGCGTTGTCAAAGGCGCAGGCACTGTAATCTGGCCGCTCATTGAAAGCTGCCGGCTTCTGTCCCTTGAATTGATGTCGTTCGATGTTGCGCCGCAACAGGACCTATACACCAATCAGGGTGTCGCGGTGACGGTTGAGGCCGTGGCCCAGATCAAGGTCAAGTCAGACGATATTTCCATCCGCACCGGCGCCGAGCAATTTCTCAGCAAGACGCCGCCACAGCGTGAAGGCCTGATCCGCCTGGTGATGGAAGGCCATCTTCGGGGGATCATCGGCCAGCTTACCGTGGAGCAGATTGTGAAAGAGCCGGAGATGGTGGGCGACCGCATGCGCGCCACCTGCGCCGGCGACATGAGCAAGATGGGATTGGAAGTAGTTTCTTTCACCATCAAGGAAGTTCGCGACAAGAATGAATACATCGCCAACATGGGCCGCCCCGACGTTGCCCGCATCAAGCGCGATGCCGACGTCGCCGCCGCTGAAGCTGAGCGCGATACCGCCATCAAAATGGCGGAAGCGCAGCGCGCCGCAGCCATTGCCCGCGCCCAGGCCGATCAGGAACGTGTGCTGGCGGAAACGCTTTCCCAGGCTAAGCAGGCAGAAGCGCAGCGCGATCTGGAAGTGAAGAAGGCCGAATATGCTGAACTGGTCAAAAAGCAGCAGGCGCAGGCTGATAAGGCTTACGAAATTCAGCAGAACATTCAGCAACAGCAGGTGATTGCGGAGCAGGTCAAGGTGCAACTCATTGAGAAAGAACAACAGACCAAGGTGCAGGAAGCCGAGATCGCGCGCCACCAGAATGAGCTGATTGCTACCGTGTTGAAGCAGGCGGAAATTGAGAAACAACGCGTGCTCAACATAGCGGAAGCTGAGAAGCAGCGCCTGATTGCGGAAGCTGAAGGCCGCGCCAGCGCCACCCGCATGCAGGGTGAAGCTGAAGCCGACATCATCTTCAAGAAGGGTGAGGCGGAAGCCAAAGCTATGAACATCAAGGCCGAGGCATACCAGGAATATAACCAGGCAGCGGTGGTGGATAAGTTAATCACCGGCTTGCCGGAAGTTGTGCGCGCTATGGCAGCGCCGCTGGCCAACGTGGACAAGATCACCATCGTCTCTACTGGCAACGGCACAACTGCTGGAGCCAGCAAGATTACCGGAGATATGGCGGCAATCGCGGCACAGGTTCCGGCGCTGTTTGAAGCGCTCTCTGGGATGAGCATGGCGGAGCTGTTCTCCAAGGTGAAGCAGATCGGCGACAAAACGCCAAAGCCTTCACCGGAACTCCCGAGCGGTGATGATTCGCCCTCGGTCAAGGCCAAGGCCGCAGCCAAGTAACTGGTCATCAGCTGCGGGTTTCTTAGCGGTGGTGGCCGGCAGGTCTGGGCAGCGCAGACAACCTGCCGGCGGTTCTGAAAATGCACTGCGTTGATGGAGAAGGTTATGAAGAAAATTTCGCTCGTTGGTCTGGTTCTGGGAGCGATTCTGGGAATTGTGGCTGCGCTCCTGGCTGGCGTCTGGATCATATGGCTGGGTGCGGGTCTGGCCATTGGGCTGACGATTGGCTCCGTTCGGGCGCGTCGCGGCCGTTTCCAGCCACGCAACATGAGGACGGGGCAACTGAATTCGTAAACAGGTCAAGTGGAGCAAGTCAAAAAGGATTTGGAGGCGTTATGGCATTACTGGAAAGAGTTTCAACATTGATCCGCGCTAATTTGAACGAACTGATCGACAAAGCTGAGCATCCGGAAATCATGATTAAGCAGGTCATCCTGGACATGGAAAACCAGTTGCTTCAGGTAAAAACACAGGTGGCCATCGCAATTGCCGACCAGCACCTACTGGAGAAAAAGCAGAAAGAGAATGAAGAGAAGATTGCCGACTGGGGCCGCAAAGCGGAGATGGCCGTAGGCAAAAAGCAGGATGACCTGGCGCGCGCGGCCATTGAGCGCGGGCTGCACTATAAGCAAATGTCGGAAAATTTCCGCCAGCAGGTGGCCGACCAGGCGCTGCAAGTGGAGACATTGAAGAACGCTCTCAACAAGCTGACGCAGAAGCTGGAAGAAGCGCGTTCACGGAGTGAGTTGCTGATTTCCCAATCTCGTCGCGCCCGCACTTTGGGTAAGGCCGCAGATGCGCAGTCTGCCGTGTCCGGGCCAAATCACGGGGCAACATTTGATCGCATGAAGCATAAGGTCATGCGGCAGGAGGCTATTGGACAAGCTAAGACCGAACTGCTTTCATCTGCGGGAGCCAGCGTGGAAGACCGTTTTGCCGCTATGGAAAAAGAAGACGAAATCAACCGCATTCTGGGTGAGTTGAAAGCGAAGCGGGCATAGTTATTGATTGGCTGTCTCCATTGTTGCCGGCGGCGGAAAGCAAACCTTGCTGGACCGTCGCTGGCTGTATCACTAAATTCGGATTTTTGCTGGGATCGAACGCAGCAGCTTCTCACGTACAATTGCATTGAATGAATCGGGCCATTGTCGCGATTGCTTTTTGTGTTTTGTTGGTCAACGTTCATGCGCAGTCCAAGCGTGAGCAGCAGCTTTTTGACTTGGTGAATCATGAGCGGGAAAAGGCCGGTCTGAGCAAGCTGGAATGGAATGACCGGCTGGCACAAGCGGCGCTGGCGCATTCCAAACTTCTTGCCGAGCATCGGGACCTCTCGCATCAGTTCCCCGGCGAGCCGCTTCTGCAAGAGCGGGTTGGCACAACCGGTCTGCGTTTCAATTCGGTGGCGGAAAATGTTGCGGAAGCACCCAATGTGGATGCTGCGCACAAGGCCCTGATGCAGTCGCCGGGACATCGTGCCAATATTCTCCACAAGGATTACAACGCTATTGGGATCTCCATTGTTGAGCAGGGGGATGAGCTTTTTGTCACCCAGGATTTTGCTCACACTCTGGGTTCCTATACCGAAAAGCAGGTTCGGGAGGCCATTGTTGCCAGCTTCAACCAGGCCAGGCGCGCGCACAGGCTTGGGCCAGTGGATGTTGTTATTGATCCTCATCTGAAGAAATCGGCATGCGCGCAAGACCTGGACACGGAAAGGCTGATTCGAAATCTACCCGGCGCTTCCGGCCTGGTGGTGTTTTCTTTGTCTGCGCCAGGTCCGCTGCCGAACGATCTGAAAAAGTTCACAAGAGATAAAACAATTGAGCGCATGAACATCGGCGTGTGTCTGGAAACCGGCGGCAAGAATGGTTTTTCTAAATTCTGGGTTGTAGCGGCATTTTTCCCGGCGGAATAGCGCGGCATGAGGACATCATCAATCGGCATGACGTTGCGGATAAAACCTCTTGTTTATCTATTACTATTCGCCTGGGTAAGTTCTGCCTTGGCAGGCTCCTCCATGTCATCCGCGGAAAAGCGCATTTTTGATGATCTGAACCACGAGCGCACGAGGAACGGCCTGCCGATGCTTGAATGGAATGAGCAGATAGCGGCAGCGGCGCGCATACATGCAGGCTTGCTGCGTGAAAATAACAGGCTTTCTCATCAGTTTCAGGGCGAGTCCGCGCTTTCAGAGCGGCTGGGTGCGACTGGAGTGCGCTTTACCGTAGCGGCGGAAAATGTGGCTATCGCCGGATATATTGAAGACGTGGATCTGGCGCTGATGGGTTCTCCAGGCCATCGCGCCAATATGCTCAATCCAAAATACAATGCCGTTGGAATTGGCGTGGCGGAGCACGCGGGCAAGATTTACGTAACTCAGGACTTCATCTTTCTTGTTCCCATGTACTCTGAAGCACAGTTCAGCGCAGCTTTTGCGGAATCATTCAACGGAACGCAAAATGGCCGCGCGATTAGAAGACTTGAGGTCCAGCCTGACACGAAGCTGCACGAACTAGCCTGCGCAACAGATGGCAACGCCGCAAAACTGGCCGGCAACGTTGCCGATGCAAGCTCCGTAGTGGTTTTCACCTCGTCTGAGCCACACCATTTGCCAGATGAACTGATGACGCGCATCGTGGACCCGAATTTTCACCGTATAAAATTTGGCGTCTGCTTCCGCCCCGATCAGGAACATGGCTACGCAAATTTCTGGGTGGTGGCTGCGTTCGGAAGTTGAGCTGGATCTTCGTGATAATGGGCTCGGCAGCCTTATTTTCACCCCTCCGCTTCTTCCTGCAGCGCGGTCAAAACTTCCTCATCGACATTCCAATTTTTGAGCACCGTGATGGCAATACCAACGCTAAAGCCCGCGCGCATCAGCCCCCGGAAAATGCGAGCGGTTTCCCGGTCGTTTTCCGGCTTTTTCAGCCGCTTGCGTTTCAGGTACGCCCGCGCCTGCTCTTCTTCGTTGACTGCTGAAAAGGCTTCGTCCACAACTTTTTCAATTACGTCACTGTGGACGCCTTTGACTTTTAATTCCGTAGTCACCCGGCGGCGGCCAAATTTCTGGTTATCCCGGCGAAAGCCCGAATAGGCAGTGGCATATTGCGTGTCGTTCAGGTATTTCTGCTCTTTCAGGCGTAGGATCACCATGTCAACCAGCAGCGTGCCAATCTCGCCTTCGGGAACCCGCTGCCGCATGAGCCGCTTCAACTCCGCAACGGTCCGCATGCGGCGTCCCAGCGAGCGGACGGCGTATTCATACAGAGAGTTCTCGTCTTCGTAGATTTTCTTAGGGCGCTTGAAGGGCACGAAGGGAAGGATAGCAGAAGAAGGTTTAGCCGCGAATGAACGCGAATAATCCCTATCTAAAATGCGGGGGTCTTTCACCAAGCACCAGTCGAGAGAAAGGAAGGCTCCCTTGTCCCTTGATGGTCTCTGATTTTGCGATCACCCGATCACGCGCAATATCCCGATCCCGATTTACCTCACGCCCGAGCCACAAACTCCCGCGTCTCCGTGGATACCTTGACCTTCTCACCCTGCTTAATAAAAAGAGGCACGCGGATTTCCAGCCCGGTTTCCAGCGTGGCGGGTTTAGTCACGTTGCCGCCGGAAGAGTCACCGCGCACGCCTGGCTCCGTCTGCGCGATCGTCAACTCCACATGCGCGGGCAGTTGCAAGCCGATGGGATTGCCATTGTACTTATGCACCTGGATGATCAGGCCTTCGCCAAGAAAATCCTGTGCGTCGCCAATCATCTCTTGCGAGAGTGTAAGCGTCTCAAAGCTCTCCTGGTCCATAAAGTAAAAACCGTCCGCATCGCTATATAAGTAAGATGCCGGAACCATCTCCAGGTCGGGTTCTTTGAACTTGTCGCTGGCTTTAAAGGTTTTGTCAAAGACGGCGCGGGTGAGCATGTTGCGCATTTTCAGGCGGACCAGAGTCTGGCCGCCGCGGGCAGTTGGTGTGTTCACCTCTACGTCAAGGCAGTGGAACGGCGTGCCGTCCAGTTCAAAAAACATTTTGCGCTTGATGTCGATGGCATCGATCAGTGCGGCCATGGGTTCCTTTGCGGCGTGCTGAATCAACAAACGCTTTCTAGCATGTGAGACAGAAATATTTCCCTTAACCGCAGATGACTCCGTTCTTTCCGCAAAAGCGCTGAATGAGACGGCGCGCCCCCCGGCAGCTATGTTTACTTATTCTCCGGGTTGCGCTTGATTACCGGCCGATCGCCACTACCGTTTTCATCAGGTTTCTTATCGCCTGCGGTGCGGCGCAGCTCCGGATTCTCCTGCTCCTTGCCGTCTTTGGGGAGTTTGTGTTTCATGATCAGGGTCAGCCGCTTCTTGGCTTGCTGGAACTCCGATGTATCCATGATGTACTGCTCGCGTGGCGGCAGAATGGTGCCGATCTCACGCTGCGATTGCACGATCCTATCTGGCGTCTGCGGATGGTCGCCATAAAGCTTCATCGCAAATCCCGGACGTCTCTTCTCCAGGGCCTGCAACTTTTCAAAAAAGTCGATCATGCCATTCGGATCATAGCCGGCCTTGTAGGCGTATTGCACGCCCAGATAATCAGCCTGGGCCTCAAAGTTGCGGCCAAACTTGCTGAAAACGGCCGGTATTCCGAAGTTCGCAGCCTGGTTGATTCCAATCCCGGCAATGCCTCCCGTCATGATTATCACCGGGATCATCGCGAACTGGGCCAGGGCCCCGCGGGTGGCCTCACGCGCCGCATGGCACGCGGCCACATGCCCGATTTCGTGCGCCATCACGCCCGCCAGCTCGGACTCATTATCGGCCATCAGAAGTGTTCCGGCGTTCACAAACATGTAGCCGCCAGGCAGCGCAAAAGCGTTGGGCTCTTCCACGTCCAGCACCTTGATGGTGAATGGCAGGTGCGTATCGGAATTGCGCGCAAGGTTTTGTCCCAGCCGGTTGACGTATTCGTTCACCACAGGATCGGTAATCAGATGTGATGATTGTTCCACCTGTTGGGCAAATTCCTGGCCCATTCTCACCTGTGCATCCAGGGTATACCAGTTTCCCAGACCGCGATTGCAGCCTACATTGCGGCTGCCAATCGCATTCAGGTCATTGATTCCCTTACCATGGTAGAACTTGTCATCGTCTCCACTTTTCTTGTCTTTATCCTGCTGCTTTTGATCTTTCTGCTTTTGCTCTGGATCTTCCTGCTGCTGCCCGGACTTATCCTGGTCCTGCTGCTGTTGCGGAACGGCAAATGCGGAGGTCACGGAAAGTAGAAACGCCCAACCTAAAGGAACCATTCTGCGGAACACGGATTTACCCTCCCTCGATAACTGGACGTTCATCGCCAGGCATCAGAGAAGATAATTATACCGCCGATAGCGGGTCACTTAATGGTTTTGCGTTTCCTCAACCATCTCAGCTTTCCTCTGCGATCTCTGGGTAAATGCCTTTTCGGTTAGGCTACTTTCTCGCCGGGTTGGGCCAGTCCATCGCGCATGTCGCGCACATGGTCGTGGGCCTTGAGGACGCTGTCTGCCTGGCGCTGTATAATGCCGCGCAACTCGTTCGGAAGCTGGCTGGCAAGGGCCTGCTCATAGTCCCTTTTTGCCCTGTCCTCACCCTGTTCAACGCTGTTCAGGATGGATTGATCACCCAGGCCAATTGTCGCCTTGGCTTCAAACCATACCCGATGCAGAACAGCAGACACGCTGCCGGAAGCTTCAGGTTTGTCACCCAGCCGCTCTGCTTCCGCGCGGAGTTCCTGGCCAAAGCGGGCCCTTTCCAGGCTTTGTTCGCTGAAATATGCCTTCAACTTGGGGTCCGTCACCACACCTGCCGCATGGGTATAACCGGTCTCACCATCTTTGCAGGTTTGCACCAATTCTTTTATTAGATTGAGAGTGTCGTCTGCCATTGCAATACTCCTTTTGTCGTAGCTGGCAATGAGAAAGATTTTGCAGCCGAGAAGATGCCTCTCCGCAGGACGAAAAGGAGAGCTGGCTTTGCCTTTCCGATCCACCCGATTTCCCGATCACCATGTAAGTATTGCCTTTCCGTCTCGAGCGATGACGCGCGATCTCGGCGATCATGGCGATCCGCGCGCTTTGTGCGCCTACCCCCCAGTCAACCCGACAAATAAGCACTTATCGATTCAACCCGGGGTTGACCGCAAATTTCGGCGATTAACCAATTTTGGCAATATTGGCAATTTCCTCCCTCCCCCTCCCTGGGTCATCCCAGATTGGCGTAGAGTTGAGCGGTGTCATCCCAGGGTCATCCCAAATTGGCGTGCACTTCAGCAATTTCGCCTTAATTGGCGTAGGGCAGTGAGCAATGGGGTTGGTTTTTGGTTTAACTAAGAGCTAATGGCTATTCAGGCGCTGCCAGACTATAGACGATCTCAGCAGGCGAATCAAGTGCGAAAAAGGACAGTGTCCCTGCTGCCAGAGAACTAACGAACACGCAAGGGACCGCGTCTTTTATTTAAGGGGCCGTGCTCGTGCTTGCTCTGGATGGGCAGTGTAGGGGCGCGTTTTACTGCCCGGCTTCGCAGCTTCGACTCGCTGCGCTCATCTCGCGCTAACGCTCAAGTCGTGCCTGACAGGTATCTCGTTGGCTCAAAGGGCATGAGGGGACAATGAATTCAAATCCTCACTTTCGCAGAAGCTAAAAACATGGAGCATCTCCTGCGAACGATGAACACCCTCCAGGAGTTTCAAGCATTACGCGCACAGCGCCCCAATGAGAGGATCGTCTTCCACAGTTCCCAAAAAGCAGTCAACGACCTGTTTGCTAGACGTATTTCCCATCACAAGCCCGGTTATCGTAGTGCTCGTGAAAACCGCTGTTTGAGTACTAGGATTGTTTGTCACAGTAGTCCCGCCTCGTGCAGTACCTGTGGCGCTAAATATGCAAGGGCTGAGTGGAGGCATACCCCACTGAAGGGCTCTCGTCGAGCTCACGGAAGATGTAATACATGAACTGGAGAGACAGTTAGCGGTGCAAGTGCATCGCACGGCCCCACTGGGTCCTGTTGTCTGCTGAAGACAAGTTGCCTGGCTTCCTCCACAATCGATATTACCAAGCACCGAATTGGATTGTGGATGACAAGCCACTGCACTGAAAAGCGATGCAATGCCAATTAATAAACAAGAGAGAGTGCGTCCGGTCGTCATTTTCTCCTCACCTTTTCGCTATCTACAAACCAATTCCTGGCTCGCATTTGTTGCACTATTTGTTGCGCGGCATCCTCTCCATTTTCATTCATCACAGCGAGAAGGGATTGAGCTACATTGCTGATGCGCCCTGAATATTCGTTGCCCATCTCCTTGTGAGCATGCAAAAGCAGCTTTGCCCTAAAGCCATCTCCCTTTAAGTTTTGCAAGGATGCACCCAAGTCTTTTTCCGCCCTGATCCGTTCATTCACTTTTTCCAGCATTCCTTCTGCGTCGGGGCCCGTCAGTAAGCCGTTCTCGAAAATTATGGAATCAATCGTCAATTCAACTCTCTCTCCGGGATTCGGATGCTGCGCCTTAAATTGAGCGATCATTCGATCCATACCTTCATCCAGATATGGCTGGAGAGTCGCGTTCCCACTAGCATCTGACGAGGCTAAAAAGTCCGAAACAGGAGTTATCAAAAAGCGCGCTCCGGGTGCAAGCATTCGGCTCCGATCGGCAGGGCCGCCGCCGGACGGGCTGATTCGGTGCTTCCAAGCATTTCCGGCGGGCGAAATCCAATCAGGATACCGGTAAACAACCGTAAAGCCCCAAACATATTGATTCGTGTTGTTAACTATTACAACGGATTCGGAGAGAAATGAAGAAGTCTTAGCAAGGGCCTCAGGAGTGAGCAGCTTTTGGACCTCCGTCCCAAATTCAGGCGATAAAGAGTCTAAAACTACAAGCCCGGTCTCGTGCAGCGGATTCACTATTTTCATTGGCCGATCTGCAGCAAAGGATTTGCATGACAATAAAAGCAAAAACATTAACGCACAATAAATAATAGTGGCATTCCGTGCACTTGGAAAAGCGCTCTTTATGCTGCGTTGGTGAAGGCTATAGTTTGTTTGAAAGACGATAGTCATCTTAATTCCTTTTCATTTCGCGCGCGCGAAGGATGCCAATTACTTAGTCGTAAGAAATATGTCATAGGCCTCTCGTGTTGCAGGCGACTGATCTCGTTCGCCCGCCCTAACGTTTATCTTTGACCGGTAACGAAATAGATTTCCATATTGATCTGTACGGCGGCTCTCCCGGTAGTCGAGGCTGATAGAAAACACTCCGAGATCCGGTAATCTGAAAAGTTCATTGGGTTGTGATATTCCATCATGGTTGAGATCTACCCACAAACGTAAATCCGAGAAGATGGCGTCACGATTATCAATGATTCCGTCACCATTGCCGCCATAATCTGATTGGTCATAAACCGCGAGAGCTAAAAATCCATTGGGATGCGCTGACGTTGGTTGCGGCGTATAGTTGCCAAACAATTCAGCGCCGCTGGTAATGGAGCCGCTGCCGTCGCGATCAAACACCAGGAAAGCGTTGTTCGCATTGGCGGTCCACGCGATCTGAACGGGGTTACCAGTATTGGCGATGTCAAACTTAACGCCATGTGTGGCATCCGTCAGGGCAAAGCCATCGCCGGTTATATCAATGATGATGGGAGAGGCACAGGTACCAGCGCCACCATTCTGATCTCCAAAGCGGATTTCGGGAGGTGCATCAGGATCACATGGCGGTGGCGGCGATGGATCAATGCAAGATTGAGCAAAGACTGCGCTTGCAGGCAAAATAACAATC
The DNA here is from genome assembly GCA_036488825.1 of Candidatus Angelobacter sp. Lineage (GTDB taxonomy): Bacteria > Acidobacteriota > Terriglobia > Terriglobales > Acidobacteriaceae > Angelobacter. The sequence goes on along the minus strand of DASXGZ010000024.1, from coordinate 70,667 downwards.
ACCACTGCTAGGGCGAAAATGATCACCAGAATAAACGCTAGGCAATAATTCGCGATAGTGTGGTCACGAGCTTTAAGATGCATCTTAAATCCTTTTGTAAGATGTGGTTAGTGAAGCGTCAAATGTTAAACAAGCAAACCCTAACCAGCACATGGATGCAAAAAAATCCTGAAAACACAAAATGGGCGGATGTCGCTCTTTCGCAACTGATTAACAAATATGGAGCTATACGGAAAAGGGAACTAGGTGAAGTTTTATCATCTCCGGCGCTGCATTTACGAACTATCGTTATTTCGCAAGACAAGATCACGCAACGGGAAAAATGAATTACAACCAAATCAGTGCGACACACGAACACAGCTTTATTTGCGGAATTAGTATGTGTGGAGGGTAGCCCACCGCGCCGAACAATGCATGCACTACGTCTTTTCCGCGATTAGCATCTGCGGCATTGCCATGGAAGCTCATAATCCCAAAGCTTCCACTTGCTCCTCGGTTTCATAGCCGAGCCAGTGTGCACTTCATGCCAGACCACTCGTTTCATGCGCGCGTCCGTATGCAAAGCGCGACAAACTTGACCGAGACAATTATTATCTATGCTGCTTTGAAGGACTGCATCCGATGATTGAACACGAAAGCCACTCGCACGGGCATCGTACCGGGATCCCTTGGTTCGACCTTATCCTTGCCGGCTCGGCGATTTTTATTTCTATCGTTTCCCTGATTGTCTCCATCCATCACGGGCGCACAATGGAGCAACTCGTCGCCGCCAATGAGAAGCAGGTTAAGGCTTCCACATTGCCGATTCTGCGCTATAGCACAGGCAATATGAGTGACAACGTAAAAATGGTCCATTTTCAACTGAGGAATGGAGGCACTGGTCCGGCCATCATCGAATGGCTGCGGCTGAAGTGGAATGGCGAGGCAGCCAGCGGTTCGCAGGACCTTCTGGAGCGCTGCTGTGGGAAACTACCCAAACCGCGGTCGGTATGGATTGATACCGCCTCCGGCAACACGCTTCCTGCAAGGGAAAGTCTGGATTTCTTCTCCATCCGCGCCAGTGACGCCGACCCTGCCCTGTACGAGCTTCTTGATCGCGATGCTCGATTCAAAGTTGAAGCTGAGGCCTGCTACTGTTCCGTCCTTGAGGACTGCTGGTTGACCGATTTCAAAAATCAACCACGCGAGGTGAAATCCTGCGAGCGTATCTCGGAAGGTCAGCGCTGGTAAGTTGTTCCGACTTGGTTCAGCTTGGAGATCCCTGAAAGACCCCAGGACAGACGAAACATTTCCAATTTCGGCCCATGAGGTACGTATCAGGGCATCAAGCCTCATAATCCCAGTGCCTCCACTTGCTCCTCGGTTTCATAGCCGAGCCAGTGTGCAACTTCATGCCAGACCACCCGTTTCACTTCGGCCCGCAAATCACCTTTTGAGCACCGCAGAATGGGACCACGAAAAACAAATATCAGGTCGGGGGCATACTTCAGTTGGAGGAAAGACCGTTTCGTCCTGAATATGCCGCTATACAATCCCAATAACTCAGTTCCAGCACGCCATTTTTCTCTGTTCGATATTTCCTCCAATACGTCCGCAGGAGGCTCGTCAACCACTTGAATGCCAGGGAAGTCTGGCAGACGCCTGATCTTCTGGGGCAGGGTGCTGTATGCCCACTCTACAATCTCCTCAAAGCTTTGGGGATTTGTGGTGTCGCCCATGAGGCCAACTTTACCACCATGACAAGCGGCGCTGTCTGGTTCGAGACGTAATATCTCCATTTCATTCAAATCCAGCAAAGGCTAACTCTCGCTGGTTGAAGCTGAGTCGGTTTCGCGGCGCGTTCGGATCCACTCCACTCGCTCCGGGCAGGCGATGCATTCGTTGCATTCGGCGATGACGGAGCGCCATGCCTCGGATGAGAACGCTCCTGCAAATAGCCAGTTTGGCGACAAAGGAGTGGTTACTTATTTGCCGCGCCATCCTTGGCATAGAGCTCCGACGGCGACTCCATCAATGTTGGCCACCAACTAAGCAAGCATGTAGAGACGAGCATGACTACCGAAATGATGAAGATTGCCGTGTAGCCGAGCGCGGATATTTCCATGGAGAAGGACAGGTCGGGCGATCCCGGCATAGCTTGGTAGCTGACAGCCGTCATGCCCGTGTAATGCATGATCGGGATTGCAATACCCATTGTCACGGAGGCAACTGCCTTGAGCAGCTTGCTCGACTTTTCCACTTTCGGTTGCGACGTTGTGCTCGACTCACCGTTTGTCGAGTCGAGCACCAGGTTCATCTTGATGAGACCCAGCGCAACCAATGACACCATCCAGGCGATAGCAATCGAGCCGAGCACCATATCATTGTCGTAGTGGTGCATTGCGGACAAGCGCATGGAAGCCATGCCAACGTAGTGCATTGCCGAGATACCTGCAGCCATAAGCAGGCTGCCTGCAACCACGTGAAATACGTTCATTTTGGGCCGGCTGACCGTAAAAAGCGCAACAAAGGAGGCTGCGATGGCAGCCAGCAACGACAGCACTACGGTCGGGACGTGGCAATAGACCTGTATGGGCAGGCGGTATGCCACCATCCCGGTATAGTGCATCGACCAGATTCCTGTACCCATGGCGATAGCGCCGCCAAACAACCAGGCTGTGCGTGCCTGATTTCGCGCCATGCTCACACGCGCCGCAAGCGTGAGCGCAGCATAAGAGGCCGCAATGGCTATCAGCACTGATAGCACTACCAATGGATAGTCATAGGTACTGTGAAGGGTTGTAAACTCGCCCATAATGAATGTCCTTTCTTGCTAGACAGAGCGAAGTCTGCGCTCTTTAGAGAGCAGCTACAAGTTACGGCTGTAATTGATTACCCAGGAACACAAGTCATTAGAGGATTCAAATTTCCTAAAATGGAACAGCTCTGGTTGCCGAGTGTTAGGCATGGACGCATCGGTGGCGCAACAATCTCTTAAAAAAGTTAGACGTTTAACCCGGTATTACAGAAGCGGTAAGAGTGCAGCTACTCCTTAGCGTGCAACGGAGTGGAGCGCGCCATTGAATCTGTAACAGAAGGTTCCGTGCGTGAACTTGGCGTCGCGCTTGCCACCGCAAGGATCACTCCGGCAAACAGCAGCGTGTCGGCAAAGTAGTTGATCCCTTCTATCTTGGTGCCGATGTCTGGATCAGATAACGCCATGATCATGACGGGAACATAGATGACCAGGACCATCAGCAAAATCCAAGCACCGACCCAGGCCGCCACTGTCCGCGTTTGCCTGTTCAGCAGAATGCTTCCTCCGGCCACAAGAAGGGCTGCGCCCGTAATGTAGTCAATGAGTACGCGCCCCGGGACCCATGGCGGTATCTGTTTTTGCAGCGGGACTCCGGGAAGTCCCATGGGGTGCAGGAAATGCTGAATGCCAAAAAATATTACGGCGAGCGCGATCACGATGCGCCCCACAGTAATTAGCGTGCTCCTGGCTTTGCCGCGCCACCCGTCTTTTGCCATGGCTGCAAGAATCCAGCCGGCGCCACCGAATGAACTCTCGCGGAAGACGATGGTCCAGGTAATTCTGGCATGCAGGTGGCGCAGCCCGCTGGGTAAATAGAGCATGGCGACAAACATGAACATCATGATTCCCACCAGCAGGCCGGACCAACGCACACCGATTTTGGTTGCGATGCTCAGGGACGCGGCGATCAACGCGCAGCCAACGAAATATACCCAGAACATGCGCCCTGGCATGTAGGGCGGAACAAGGTCTTTGACGAATTGCGGGCCAAAGAGATGCAATGCGCCGAAGACTGCCAGCGGCGCTGCGTAACACAAATTGGCCAGAGCAATGATCCTGTCCATGCCATGAGCTTGGGCGATATCGTTTTTGGCCGCCAATATTCCGATCAACAAAAGCGCGGCACCGGCGCAGCACATGGCAACCGCGGTACCAGAGGTTTCGAAGGACGCGGCAAGAACGATTAGGTGCATAGATTTCGCGGTTCGTTGCAGAGCTTCAGATTCTACTACTGTGGGACGAACTGCCACCGCAACTCGGTGAAACGCGAGTTTGTTGATTGAGGCCGCCCGCATTTCGGTACCAGCTTGATCTGCCTTGCTACTTCAAGCATGGCATGTCTTTGGCCAGTAATCCGGCCTTATGCGCGCTGGATGCGCTTTTCCACCAAAAGTTTTTTTGGGCGCTGTCGAGGGGTGCCCCAGGGCCTATCCATTCCCAACTCGGTCCGACGATTGCTTCACATGAAAAAAGCGGGAACAGCCTCCGTCATGTTTCAGAACTGTAAGTTCTGGCAACGATGCCGTACTAACGATAAAATCCCGCAATGGCCAAAGTTCACCTTCCAGGGATGTTCGCACTAACCATTCTGTTCGGTATATGTTTCCCAGCCTACGCGCAAAGCGGAGAGCAGCCCACTTCATCCCCGACGCCTGCCGCAACCTCGCCCGCCAGTCAGGGAGATTCAACCCATCTCATCGTCATCAACGCCCCCAAGCCGGTTTATCCCATGGCGGCGGCAAAGAACGGCGTGCAAGGAAAGGTATGGATTCAGCTACTCATCTCCGAAACGGGCGATGTGGAGAGCGCAGACATCATTAGTGGGGACCCGGACCTGGCCAGGGCTGCGCAGGAAGCGATGAAGAAGTGGAAGTTCAAGCCATACATCCACAATGGGAAGCCGGTGAAGGTAAACACAAAAATGCCTTTCGACTTTGCCTTTAAGGATAAAGTCATAGATGCCAATGCCCCGCCCGATTCATCTGCAAATGCACCGGCATTGCCAACTGATGCCGCCAGCACATCCGGTGAAGGCTCCAGCGGAAATCTTCCCCACAAATTGCGCGTTTCGTCGGGCGTCGCGGAAGGCCTAAAACTGCATGATGTCCAGCCGATCTATCCACCTGAGGCGCGACGAGCCCACATTCAGGGCGAGGTCTTATTGCAGGCCACGATCGGCAAAGATGGGCTGATCCATGATCTTAAGGTCGTCAAGGGCGACGATCCACTCCTGATCGAAGCCGCCAAGGGCGCCGTGGAACAATGGCGTTACCGGCCGTACATCTTAAAAGGAAATCCGGTGGAGGTGGAAACCACCATTAAAGTTGTATTCCACATGTGAGGAGATCTGGGCGGCTGCCTCCTGGTGATTTTGTTGGCGGAAGCGAAGGCCGAATACCCCATAATTTGGAAGAACTTATTGATCAAGTACGATCCACGCCGGAGCGTGGTCACTGGCGTTTTCCTCGCCGCGCACCCATCGATCAATGCTGCCCTCAACAAGCCGGTCAGCTATCGCCGGTGAGAGCAACAGGTGATCAAGCCGCATGCCTTTGTCCCTGGGCCAGCGCTCGCGTTTGTAATCCCAGAACGTCCAGAGTGGTCCTTCTGGCTTCAGCTTTCGCAGCGAGTCCGTCCAGCCTTGCGCCAGCAGGCGGGCAAACAGCGCGCGGCTTTCCGGTTGGATCAACGCGTTGTTATCCAATGACCGCGTCGGATATATATCCTGTGGCGTGGGCACAACGTTATAGTCACCGGCGAGTATCACGGGAACGCCGGCCGAGATGAGTCCGGCGGCGTGCGTCAGCAGCCGCTCAAACCATGCCAGTTTGTAGTTGAATTTAGGCCCGGGATGCGGGTTGCCGTTAGGCAGATAGAGCGAGGTAATCAGCACTCCATTCACGGCCGCTTCAAGGTAGCGGGCCTGGTGATCGTCAGGATTGCCCGGCAGGCTCGCTCGCGTCAGCACAGGCGTTTGGTTGCGAGCAAGAATCGCCACTCCATTCCATGAACGCTCGCCTTGCCAGATTGCTTCATAGCCTGCTGCTCGAAGCGCCGCCGCCGGAAATTCGCCCTGCGCGGCTTTGAGTTCCTGCAAGCTCACAACGTCCGGTTCAGCCTGGGCAAGCCAGCGCAAAAGATTATCCAGCCGCTTGTTGATGTTGTTGATGTTGAACGTTGCGACTTTCAAAAAATCCTCTGCGGGTACGCATGAGGATTTTAGCGCCCTGAGCGATTGGCTGCTTCGGGCCAAGGCATGCAGCTTTGAGTTTGAAATTTTCTTTAGAATGCTGCGCTGCGCGCGAGCCTGCGGCGCATGGAATTTTTTTTTCGCAGCTTCACGGCACGACTTCGCAGCCCCCTCGAAGTCGCTGCGCTCATCTCGCGCTAACCGCTAAACTCGCACCTGACATTGTCTCCTGGGGGCTGAAACCATTAAAGGTTATTAAATAGAATCCCATCCTTCCGCAAAAGTGCAGAAAGGATGGGGAAACGGGGCATCCGGGCTTACGGAGCTTGGCTAGTGGCTTATCTTGCAGGCTGCCGTGTTATGTCTATGCTGCAGGCGTTTCTGCCATTCAGGGCTTCCACAGACCGGAAGGCTGATGGCATGACTCGCGTTGGAGATTGGTTGTATCTGCTGGCCATCATCACTTGTCGGAATGGCCAGAAAGCTGTGGAACTTTCCAGCGTCATCAGCATAGCCGCCAACCATTTTCCCGGACGCATTAATCCCTGAAACAAAGGGACTGTTGCCGCCCGGGAAGTCTACGGTAAAGAATTTACCATTTGTGCGTAGAAATCCATGTTGAACCAGATTGGTATCGTCGTACGATCCCACAACATCCGCTGCATCATTGATTCCTTCAGCCTCAGTAAAGCCTTGGCCCGGTATATCAAAAATCTGAAAAACATTGCTATTTTCAACAAAGCCGCGCAAGGTATCGGGATCGAAAAATAATCCCGCTATGTCTCCATGGTTATTGATGCCGTTAGCCAAAGTGGCCCCAAATACGCCTTTGAGGCGTCCCTGATCAATGGTGGTGAACTGGCCATTATCAAGCAAAAAGCCGTGAGCTGCGCCATCCTCAGATTGGTATTCTCCCACGACCTGATCCTTATCATTAATACCAAAGGGGAATATGGAGAGAGAGTTTGGAAAATCGATGGCGGAGAAAGTACCATTTATAAGCGTAAACCCATGCTGGTTACCATTCAGATCGTCGTAAAAACCCGTGATATCCCCGCGATTGTTGATTCCCAGACAATTAGTGGCAGTGGCTCCTGGAAAGTCAATGGTCGTGAACCCACCGCGTTTCCCGGTTACGTAGCCATGCTGTATGCCCTGAGCGTCAATATATGCACCTACAATTTGCCCGTCATTGTTGATGCCTGAAGCCTCCGTGGTTGGTATGTTAGGCAGGTCAATATTGGTGTAGCTGACAGGTGCTAATCGCGGAGCAGCGACCTGTGGCGCGACTGTGAACAAAAATGTTGCCGAGTTGAGAGATACACTGGCTGAACCCGTGGCGAACTCGGATAGTTCCGTGCTCAGTGGGGCAAAGCTCGTGTTACCATCGCTTAACAGGGAAGGCACGGGAAGAATTTCATTATCAGTGAGCAGGTTGTTGACAACCGCCCCGTTTTCAACGTCCAGAACTGTGTCGGTGCTCACAAAGCCGGCATTCTGAAAATTCTGAAAATCACCGATTTCCGCAAAGGCTGTATCTTGAGGCGATCCCTGAGCGGTGGCGTCCATTGCCAGATTCATGGCGCTGATTTCAAAATTTGGAGCGCCCTGTACCGTATAAGCAAACTGCAAAAGGTGTCCGAAAGAATTTCCGACAGCAGGACCATTAGCGAAGTTTGTAATCAGTTTAAACCCGGATTGAGTGCCGGATTGCACCGGAATAAATCCAATAGCTGACGGCGTCCCGGTAACGGCAGTACCGAAACTTATGATTAGCGAACCTACCGAACAGCTTGCGCCCAAAACATTCGCCAGACTGCCTGAAGGGCATGGCTGCACCTGAGCTGAAACAGAGGAAGCGGCACATAGTATTCCAACGACTATTGTAGCAAGACGGAGGTACATTAACTTTTCTCCAGGTTCTGTTTAGGATAGCTCAATCTATTAGTGTTGAGATCGGAATGGAGTCTATATCAAACTTAAAGTTTGTCAAAAGTAAAATATGGATAAAAGACCATGAGGATTGCAGGCAATTGCTTGCTGGGTTCCGGTATTTGCTGATTCAAAATAGTTTTAATCCTACCCTTTCGGAAAAACCGCGAAAGAATGGGGCACCCGGCGGCATGCAGCTTAAGATCGAAATGTCTCTTTAGCGCGCTCCCCTTCGCTGCGCCCGAGCCGACGGCGCAAGGAATGGTTCTTTTCGCAGTGTTGCGGCACGACTGAAGTCGTGCCGCTGAACACTTGTCTAGTCGGGCCGAAGCCAGGAAGAGCTGACGATGGCAGCAGTTACAAGTAATGAAGTGCCCGTCAGCCGCTGAAACCGAAAATAGCAGAAGACGGATGGACCATCCGTGTCTATTCTTTATCAAAGACCACGACTAGGACGGTATTACCGTCCTGGTTCCCCTCTGACAGCGCGACGAACCGCCAACCTTCCGACGCTCGCTGATTCAGCAGCTGTTGCATTCCGTTCGGGAGAGTCATGTCAGAGTGGTAGGTCCTCTTTTGGGAGGCTTTTACCTCGTAATTCCCGAAGGTTGCGCCCGATACAAACAGAAGCGCCGACAGCAATGACATACCGAGACCTTTGATAAGCCACTTTTTCATGTGATTTCCCCTCTTGGAGCCCCCCGAAGTACAGGAGGCGACCAGAATACTGTGCTGGCCCAGCATAGCACGGGGCCTAAAGTGAATCCGACTAATAAGTATTAAGAATAGTTAATATTTCACCCACTTACGGACTATATCTAGCTGCGACGGGTTCCCAAAATATTTAAGATGGATGGCCGGCTATCGGTAGCTTTTCCAAAATGGGACCATTATAAAAATTTTAGTATCATTAAACAATTATATGCTTGACGGGCCACACATATCACTATTATTGTCCCGCTCATTGCTATCGGCGACTATCGTTACTATTTATATAAATTTAGTATGTGCCGATAGTTTGAAGGAGATAGCTTATGAAAGTGATTAGCCGAAGTGCAAGCATACTTATGCGTTTACTCATTCCCGCATGGCTGCTGGTGTCTGGAGTAGCAGCTCAAAGCACCCCGCCGCCCCGGCTGGTACCAAGCAATGTTATGGTTTTGCCGCTGAGCAACGGCATTCCGACTGCCGCCAAATCGCGGCCCATTCACGAGCGTTTTGCAACTTTCCGCGCGGGTGATTTCCAATCTGTGTTCCTGCTCCAGAACTTCAGGTCCGACGTTTCGGTCACCATCACCCCGGTGCTGATCGTGAAACAAGGAGAGTTGTCCCTTGATCCGGTGACCCTCCAGCCAAATTCATCCGCAACCGTAGATATCACTAGTTTCTTGCGCTTACATGGAATTGCAGACAGCCGCGGGACTGCGGTGATGCGATATACATTCAGTCCATATGACGGAGTAAGCGGGGTTGTACTATCCAGCGATGAAACCCATAACCTATATGTCAACTCTTATGCCCAAAGCCCGGAGGAATACTGGGAAGGAACATCGTTTGATGCCGCCTTGTGGGCGCCAGACAACGAAACCAAAGGTACCGTTTCGCTGATCAATACGACCAGCGAGCAACGTACTGCTAACTTGACGTTTCTCGTAAAAGGGCATTCGGAAATCCAGAAGCCAATTACTCTCGCTCCACGGGAAACACGGATGCTGAATATCAATGACCTGGTCGCCAGCAGCCGCGAAACCGGCGCAGGTATTCACGTGGAATACTCCGAGTACCCTGGGGACGTCCTGGTGGAAGGCCACCTTATTAACAAGAAATCAGGGTTCGAAAAGTACATCCATTTCCTCGACAAGACTTTGAAGTATCCCAATGGGACGGTGAGAACGCAGTTCCTGCTGTTGGGCGAGCAACCGGCGGAAGATGGCTTTCCGGCGAATATCAGCTTCAAGTCGGTTGCCGTGATGCGCAATATTGATAACATCGCTGTGAATGTGACGCCCACCTTGAAATTCACCCGCAATGGCGCGCCTCAGTCAGTAGCTCTGCCGGCCCTGAATCTGGCGGCAGGCGAGTCACGCGTTATTGACTTGAGTGCCGCGCGCAAATCGGGTCTTGTGCCGGCTGATTTTCGCCAGGGCAGTTTGAAATTGGACCCGCACACTGATCATGCAAGCATCGTGGCTGAATTGTTCAACTTCGATGACCGCAGCGGCGGCTTCACGATCGGCCCCATGTTCTTCGCCTATCCGGGAAGAGCAACTCAATCCGTCTGGCGTACCGACGGAAGCTTCCAGACAACAATCATGGTCGAAAACACCGCCGATCAGGATGATACGTTGACCCTGCAATTGTTTTCTGACGCCGGAAAATACGTAAAGACATTCCCGATTGGTGGCGGAGACCTGCTCAAAATAAACCTGAAACAGCTCCAGGACGATAAGGTACCTGACGATGAAGGCAATGTTCTTGTCTCAACATCCGGGGTTGTATCGCTCTCGGGTGTGAAGGGTGTGAATAGTAAGCTTTCTTTCGATAAGCTGATTCACAGCGCTGACAACTCGGACTATGTTGGTCTTCCTGGTGGGCCGGGAAGTTGTGTCGGTATGACGTCCATAACCTTGTTCCTTACGGGAAGCCAAAATCCTTACGATCTTTGGTACGAGGAAGACTGGAGTGATGGAACCACCGAGGACAACCCGGCTGGCGACGTCTCAAGTTCGAACACCAATCTGCTGCAAATCAGCGGTGCTCAGGCCTGGCTGCTACCCATTAATTCGTCTTCACAGTTGGTTAGCATCTCCGGTCAACCAGTCTCAAGGATGGACTGCCCGGCTTGCTCGGTAGATAACTTTACTCCAGTCTCGCAGGTTACAGTCCCACCTATTACCGCTTCTCTCACACTTAACACCGCAAGCTTTACTACGCAGGTGGCGGGTGGCACGGCCACGTTCACGGCTACTGTTTCTGTCGGAGCTGTATCACCGGCCGCTCTGCCGATCACCTTTACGATTACAAGAGGGGCGGCAAGCAATCCTTCCGGTGTAAGTCTCACCGGCCAAAGCAACAGCGCGACAAACGCGACGTGCACCATTGATACGAGCGGTGGCACATGCAGCCCAACCGGGTTTGGTGTGGCGAGCTCCTCGACGAACACAAATACTGGAACAGTAACGTGGTTTTTTACGGGATCAGGAAGCGCTGCAACAGGGACGGTCGCTGTAACTCCGAATCCAAACCCACTTAGAGGTACTGTGGCCTTTCAACCCTGATTGTCTCTTTCAGGTTTGGTGGAAACAGGACGGGGAAGGGTGGCTCACCCTTCCCTACACTTTATCCCTAACGACATACCGCGGGTGCGCGCGCTTTAACTCAGAGCGCACCTGTTCTTCTTGCGCTTGCAGCAAAAATTCTCTTATCGCAAAATTGAGCATGGCCGGTTTATTGTTTCGCTCTGCAAAATCGGGTAATGTATGGCAGCGCCCGAGATGCAGGAGATCATTGAAAATAGCAAATAGCAATTAGCCCTTGGCCATTAGCCAAATCAGACCCAAAGCGAGACAAGCACGGCCCTCTGCCGAATCGCAAATGGGGATCAAATGGGGAGGAATTAGCTAACATCTTTGTTTACAGTAAAGCCTTCTGGGGATAGCTGGGGAGAAATCGTGTAAGTCTTTTAGAAATGGGGACCCATGGAGGGGGTAGGGGCAACGCTTCCCCGGCCGTACACCCGAGCAAACCCTTACCACTGATTTACACTGATCGAAAGAAACATCGCCAAGGGCGGGCGGTGCCATATGGGTATTGTTCGCAGGCGAGGGCGCCTGCGCTCCACGATCAATTCAAAAATAAAGGGAGCCGCTTCTTTCGCGTCTCCCTTGGGTATGTCGTTGGTGGTTGTTTATGTAAGAGCTTAAGCTCTTCCGGCGCTAAATCCGGCTTGCTCCATCTGCTCGCGTGCGGCATCGGCTGTGGAATGGATGCCTTGCACTTTGAGCTTGAAGTCGTCTGGATTGCTGGCGTTCTCCAGTGCGGTTTCATAGCTGACCAGGCCTTGCGAGTACAAATCGTAGAGGGACTGATCGAACGTCTGCATACCGTACTGAGAGGTGCCGGCGCCAATGGCCTCATGTATCAGGCGTGTCTTTTCCGGGACCATGATGCACTCGCGGACAAACGCTGTGGATATCAGGACCTCGGTGGCTGGGACGCGGCCTGCGCCGTCTGCACGTTTTACAAGTCGCTGGCTGACGACGGCCCGTAATGTGGCGCCAAGCTGCATACGCACTTGCTTCTGCTCCGGTGGAGGAAATACAGCTATGATGCGGTTAATGGTTTCGACTGCATCTAACGTGTGCAGTGTTGAGAAAACAAGGTGGCCTGTTTCGGCGGCGTGCAGCGCGGTGGAAATCGTCTCCAGATCGCGCATTTCGCCTACCAGGATGACATCCGGGTCCTGACGTAAACTTGCTCGCAAGGCAGACCCGAATGATGGGGTGTCCACTTCCACTTCACGCTGGTTGACAAAACCTTTCTTATCACGATGAAGGAATTCAATAGGGTCTTCAATCGTAATAATGTGCTCTGAGCGGCTCGAATTAATACGGTCAAGCATGGCAGCCAGCGTGGTCGACTTACCTGAACCAGTCACGCCGGTTACCAGCACCAGGCCGCGGGCCTCTTCGCAAATATGTTCAATCACTTTGGGAAGGTAGAGCTCTTCCAGCGCGCGGATCTTGGTTGGGATCACGCGAAGGACAAGCCCGACGTTGCCGCGCTGCTGAAACACGTTCACACGGAAACGTCCCAGGCCGGCGACGCCGTAGGCCATGTCGAGTTCGGCCACTTCTTTGAATTTTTGCTTCTGGCGGTTGGACATCATGCTGAAAGCCATGTTCAGCATGTCTTCCGCGGAAACGCGCGGCTGGTCTGTGAGCGGTACAAGGTCGCCATCCACGCGCACATGCGGATAGTTGCCAACTTTCAAATGAAGGTCGGAGGCTTTGCGCTCCATCGCAATTCGCAGCAGATCATCAATGTGCATATTTAACTCTTACCAAGAATCCTGGGTCTAAAGAACACTGGGTTCTAAATACTGAGTAATTAAAAACACTGGGCGTAAGAACATGGCCAAAACTATTCCGGCTTTAAAGAATCCCGGCTGGCAGCACGCCAATCTAAATATGTTGCGTTGCTGATTGGCTGCAACGTACCACGGAGCATCCGGGAACACAATCGGGGAGCGCAAGTAAAAAGCTGCTTTTTCCTGGCTACCCCAAGCCGGTCCCACTTTCGAACACAGGGGCCATTAAAGCTTTTACCTTCAGCAGTGTACGTTGGGTCCAGGCTGGCTACAATGTTACCGATGACACAGCACGTTAATAGACCCCGAGTGGTGGTCATTGGGGCTGGTTTTGCCGGCCTGAATGCCGCCAAAGCGCTGGCAAACGTCCCTATGGACGTGACTGTGGTTGACCGCAAAAACCACCATACGTTTCAGCCACTGCTGTATCAGGTGGCGCTGGCAGTGCTTTCACCCGCTGAAATTGCCTCTCCGGTGCGTACGGTGCTGCGGCGGGCCAGGAATACTGAAGTGCTTTTGGGTGAGGTTGTTGGCTTTGACTTGCAAAACCGCTCGGTCCGGCTGGATGGCTTCGGTTTGCCCTATGACCTGCCCTATGATTACCTGATTGTGGCCGTCGGCGCGACCCATGCCTACTTTGGTCACCCGGAATGGGAGCAGTTTGCGCCTGGGTTAAAGACCTTAGAAGATGCCACGGAAATCCGCCGCCGCATCCTGATGGCTTTTGAAACGGCTGAGCGGGAGCTGTACGCCCACCGTGTTCCGCCGCCGTTAAACTTTGTGGTTGTGGGCGCTGGCCCCACAGGCGTGGAATTGGCCGGCGCAATTTCTGACATTGCCGGCCATCATCTAACAAAAGAGTTTCGTTCCATTGATCCGCGCCAGTCGAGAATTATTTTGCTTGAAGGCGGACCGCGCGTTCTGCCGGCCTATCCGGAAGACCTCTCCGCCAGCGCTGAACGCCAGCTTAAAGATATGGGCGTGGAAGTCCGCACCAGCGCAATGGTCACCAATATCGAACCTGGCCAGGTTACAGTTGGCAAAGAAAGGATTCCTGCATCGGTCATTCTCTGGGGCGCGGGAGTTTCGGCTTCTTCGTTGGGAAAATTGCTTGGCGTTCCCATAGACAAAGCCGGACGCGTAATTGTTCAACCTGATCTCACCGTGCCCGGACATCCCGAAGTTTTTATTGCCGGTGATCTGGCGTCCGCCAAACGCCACAACGGCCAGCCTGTGCCGGGCGTTGCGCCAGCGGCAATCCAGATGGGCAAGTTTGTCGCGCGCCAAATCAAGCGTGCGGTGGAAGGCAAGCCGCGAGAGGTATTTGAATATCTTGATAAAGGCAGTCTGGCAACCATTGGACGCTCACGCGCCGTCGCCGATTTCGGAAAATTTCACATCTCCGGTTACTTCGCGTGGCTGTCATGGCTCTTTATTCACCTGTTATTTCTCATCGGTTTCCGCAATCGGTTGTTCGTGCTGAGCGAATGGGCCTGGGCTTACATCACCTATAATCACGGCGCGCGCTTGATCACCGAGCATCGCGAGCATGAGCAACTGGAGAAACCGAAAGCGAAAGCTGGCTGAATTTGAAACTTCAAATTTGAAACTTTAAATTTGAGGATCTCAATGACTCCCACTCTCCATACTTCGCGCCTAATTCTTCGTCCGCTGGAGCTGGCCGATGCCGAGCAGGCACAGGCGTTGTTTCCGCACTGGGAGATCGTTCGCTATATCAGAAACGCTGTGCCCTGGCCGTATCCGCCGGATGGTTGTTATACGTATTATCGCGATGTCTCATTGCCTGCTGTCGCACGCGGCGACGAATGGGCCTGGACGCTTCGATTGAAAAGCGCCCCAAACCAGCTAATCGGAGCCATCAGCTTGTTCCGCAGCGAGACCGACAACCGCGGCTTCTGGCTGGGACTGCCATGGCAAAGGCAAGGATTAATGATCGAGGCCGCTGACGCGGTGACCGATTATTGGTTCAATGTCCTTCAAATGCCTTTTATGCGCGTTCCCAAGGCCAAAGACAACATTGCGTCCTGTCGAATCTCTGCGAAACAAGGAATGCGCATGATCGGTATGGAAGACCGTGATTACGTCTCTGGCCGTTTTCCTTCGGAAATATGGGAAATCACGGCTGAAGAATGGCGGGCACGTAGGGCAAAGCAATAGGTAAAACTTTTCAAAGAATCACAAGTTTAAACAGATTAAAAATTTTAATTTCCTTGCTTTTCGCACCATTAAATGAGCTACACTTGCACCCCTCACCATCGGGCTGGTGATTTCCGAAAAATTGGATTTTTGCGGATTGAAGGGACAACCAGCTCTTATCAACCGTAGCGATTGACCTAAAAATATTTGTGTCCATGAATATGCCTTGGTATATGGCTGCGCGCATAAGACGCGAAGGACACGCTTTTCAATTCTCCAGCGTAAGGCTTCCGGGAGAAGGACATAGTCATGTCTGCTGTAAAAGGTTCTGCGAACGGAAGTGCAAAGAAATGCAGTGTCCCCGGATATGGATTCAGCTCGATCATACGCCGGTCGTGGGGAATCATCGTTGTTTGTAGCTTGTTGGGCATAGTCGGGTGCGGCAGTGTCGGCGGTGGCGGCGCCAATAACACGCTGCTGAGTTCCGGACCAACTCCCAGCCCCACGCCAACTGCCAGTCCCACACCATCGCCCACCGCAACTCCCACGCCTCCAGCCCCGACGCCCACTCCATCGCCAGCAGCGTTAATTGTTTCGCCCGGCGCTGCCAACGTGGCCCTCGGTGGTTCTCAGACTTTTACCGCAATCGGCTCGGGCCTCCCGGTGACCTGGAGCGTGAATGGAATTCCAGGTGGTAATTCGATCATCGGCACCATCACTGCCAGCGGCGTTTATGTGCCGCCTGCTGTCTTTCCTGCCACAAATGGCTTCACCATTAAAGCCATATCGCAGGCCAACTCCGCAGTTTCGGCGACCGCGTCGTTGCTTGTGGTGTACCCCAATGACACTGCTGGCGTACAGGCCCTTCCAATCAAATTGGGTACAACCGGCGGAAATGGACAGGACGTTAGCCCGAATGCGTGTTGCATCGGTACGCTGGGGAGCCTCTGGAATTTCAATGGTGGACAGTTCATTTTAAGCAATAGCCATGTTCTGGCCCGGTCAGGCCAGGCACTGGCGGGTGAGGCGGTTAACCAGCCCGGGGCGGCGGCTTGCTTTGCTTCTCCAAACACCGTGGCTAACTTAAGCCTACAATCCGCGCTGCTCCCAACGCCCACCAGCAACGGGATTGCGGAAAGCAATGTGGACGCAGCTCTGGCGCAAATTGTGGCCGGAACCGTGGACGCCTCCGGCAATATTCTTGACCTGGGTGTTCCCGGGCCAACGAGCATTGCTGCAGCGCCGCCTTCCTCCACGCTGGAAGCGCCTGCACTGGGGTTGGCCGTGGCCAAGAGCGGCAGGACAACCGGCTTGACCTGCTCTACCATCGGCAGCATCAACGGAACCATTAGTGTGGACTTTGCCTCGTTCTGTGGAGGTCCAACGCTCTTTACCAGCAAGTTCGTAGGGCAGGTTGTGATCAGTGATAGCGGCTTCAGTGCCGCTGGCGATTCCGGTTCATTGATTGTCACCACGGTCAATGCCCGCCCCGTGGCCATGGTATTTGCCGGCGATGGGACAAATACAATTGCAAATCCCATTCAGGATGTTATCGATGAATTTTCGTCTCATGCACGGCCGCCGATCGTTTTGAATATTGTGGGCGGCGGTGATCACCCTGTAAGTTGCCAGCCAACAGCATCAGTATCACCCGCAACCCAGGTAGGGCCTTTGAGCGCCGTGGTTCATGCGCTTTCTTCGCAAGAGCGCTTGCGCGTCGAAAATGCCCGGCAGGTAAATGCCGCAATGCTAATGCATGATCCGGCGATTGCGTCCGTGGAATTGGGGGCCAGTGAAGATTCGCCCAGAGAAGGCTCACTGGTGGTGCATGTAACCGGAGCGCTCAAAGCCCCAATCCCTGCAGTCATGGATGGCGTTCGCACGAAGGTGGTATTTGATGCCGAAGGTAGTCAGGGGCAGCAACTTTCCATCACCCAATTGGATGTTGATCGCGCAACTGCGGTAAAGGAAGCCCACGTTGCCGATCTGATGTCACAGGCGGGAATTCAGGGTGTAGGCGTTGCCATTAGCAAAGACAATCCGGCCGAAACGGCATTAGCGATTTATATAGTCCGCGGAATGCCACGTTCTTCTATTCCCGCGACAATAGATGGAATTCGAACTCAGATCATTGAGGGAGATCGGTTCCGCGCCTATTAACCGCCAGGACTCAACCGGGCTGAAAGTGAGCATTTGCTTTCAGCCCTGCACAAAAGTTCTCTGTGGCCAGTGGTTTAGTTCGCGGGATATAGCAGAGGGACGGTGCTGCGTGCAAAATATTCCAGTAAACAAACGCGTTTCCGATTGCTCGAAGGACTGAAAGTTAGGACTAAGAAATGTTCCCTAGGCGCCGGTCCCTCTACTGATTGCACCTCTAGTATGAATTTTATTGCCGCATAAGTAGAAATTCGGTGCAGTGCTCTCATTTTGATGTGAGACCCTCCTATTACAAGGTCGTGTGCAGGTCACGCAACAGGGTGATGTGGCGCACGGCGCTCAACTTCCGCTTTGCTTCAGAATGCCAGGATTTTTGAAGCAAAGGTCCTGATGGGACGACAATGAGCACAGACAATCTAGCGCGCAATATTCTGCCTAAGCAGGCGAAGGTTTTCGCACCGTGGAATGTTTTTTCTGCATTGCTTCTGCTGTCTGAACGGCAGTCAATCATGATAAAGAGAGTTCTTCAGGACTTTGGAATGAACCTTCATTCCGCTTCCAGTATTTCTGAAGCGGAACAGATTGTGCGCAGCACCAGGCTTGATCTTGCCATTTGTGATTTCGAGGTGCCTCGGGCCGGTGAGCTGGCCCTGCTACAGCCTTCAACGCGCTGGCGCGGAGTTTGTGTTGGGTTAATGCCGACTGGCCGTCTCGATGATTCGAACCATAAACGCATTCAACTGCGGATACCCAAGCCAGTGAGTGTAGACATGCTGGTGAGGAGCCTGAAAGCGTCTTACAGCAGCATGGCGCAGCAGAGAATAGCCACTTACCGGCATACGCTTCCGGTAAAGCTGGTTTCCGGAACGCTGAATCATCGCGGCTGGCGGAGGACCTTGCACCAGGCGAGCATACTCAACGTGAGCCAGACGGGATTATGCCTGAATACCAGCGAGCCGCTGCCGCACGGGGCCTCGGTCAATATGAGCTTGGTCCTGCCCGAACCGCCTGCATCCATTCACGCAACCGGAAAGATTGTATGGTCGCACAGCAGCGGCCGCGCTGGCGTAGCATTTGACCGCGCCACTTGCCCTGAGATGAAGAAGCTGCAAGATCGGCTCAATACCCTGCTTCCGCGTGAACTGGAACTGGTGGCGCGGTTTAACTAACGTTCCAGAGCCGACAGTCCGAATAAAAGAAAAAAGGGCCGTGCTTTCGCGCGGCCCCTGAATTCAAAAAATCTTTCTTAGCTTAAACGCCCACCGGCTGCTTTGACCGGTCATTTACCGGAACAGTAGTAAACCAGTTATGCCGGTCTGGCGCAGTACCGTTCACAATGCCGAAGAATTCGCGCTGCAAAGCCAGTGTGACCGGGCCGGTTTCGCCATTAGCGACGTTGATCTTGTCAATGGAACGGATGGGAGTGATTTCTGATGCGGTGCCGCAGAAGAAGACTTCGTCGGCCAGGTAAAGCATTTCCCGCGGGATCATTTGCTCCACTACAGTCAGGCCAATGTCCTCACCCAGCGTAACGATGCTCTCACGCGTAATGCCGGGGAGAATTGAGTTCCCCAGCGGCGGTGTTAAGAGTTTGCCTTTCCGCACGACAAAAATGTTTGCGCCTGAGGCTTCGCTCACAAAGCCATTTACGTCCAGGGCAATGCCTTCCACGTAGCCATTTACGATTGCTTCCATCTTTATAAGCTGGGAATTCATGTAATTGGCGCCGGCCTTGGACATGGCGGGCATCGTATTCGGTGCGATCCGCGACCATGACGAGACGCAGACATCCACGCCGTCGCTGACGTTTCCGTGACCAAGGTATTTTCCCCACGGATAGTTGGTCATGTAAACCTCAGTGGGCGAATTGAACGGGTTTACGCCGGCTTCGCCGTATCCGCGCATTACGATGGGTCGCAGATAGCAGGGCCATACCCCGTTCGCGGCCACCAGTTCCAGCGCGGCGGCACAAAGCTGATCCAGAGAGTATTCAGGTTCAATGCGATAGATTTTGGCCGAATCCAGCAGCCGCTGCATGTGGTCATTGAGCCGGAAGATGGCCGGAGCGCCGCCTGGCGCGTAGCAACGGATTCCTTCGAAAACCGAAGAACCGTAATTCACCACGTGCGCCATTACGTGGATCTGTGCATCCTTCCAGGGGATCAGTTTCCCGTTGTGCCAGATCTTTTCGGTCGCTTGGATCGCCATGAGGGCTCCTTCAGATTGTGAATGTCCCGTTGCCTGATGCATTCAAGCCATGGCAAAGTCCATAAAGGACCCGTCAAAGGCTTTCACCTTATTTAGATTAGCAAACTCAGGCGACGGCACATTATATCTGATGGAAATTTCCCCGGCTAACATTAGATACGGCTAAATTTTTACCGCGCCGATTACAAATGTTTGCCGGGGTGCGATCTATTGTCGGTTAGGTGTCCCAGCCTGCTGTTGGGTCGCTTTTTCGGGGACTGCTGAGCCAGGAGTGCTCTGGGCAACCGCCGCTGGCGGGGTATACAGATAGGTTTTAGGATTCCCCATCATCGTTGGCATCGCAATGAAAGGCTTGGAGTAATCATTGGCAGCGTTCCAGAAGAGGAACCCATCTCCATGGTGCGCCTTGGAAGCTCCTACCTGCTTCAGGATGTACTCGGGCGAATAGGTCTTGGTTCTCCAGCGGAAAGCCTGAAGCCAGGGGCGTAACACAACGCCGGAACTGGCTGTGACTTTTTCAAACCGGTCCATTGATTCACTGATGAAGTGCTCAGGAGCGTCACCCGGAGCGGTATAGCCATCCATGCCAAAGAAATGCGAGGGATAGATCATGGGCGAAATCACGTCACAATGCTTCGCCATCTTGGCAATATCCTGGCCCGTGTGGCTCAAATCCACCTGACGCTGCCATGCCATGATGCCAAATACGTCGATTGAAACTAAAACGCCCATGGGGTGCAATTCACTGTAAGCGCGATCGAGAAAGCTCGCAATTACGTCGTCCCGATGCATCTTGGGATCTTTCTGGAAGGCGAACTGCGCGTCAGCCTGATTGCCCTCAGCAGGGAAGCGGACGTAATCGAATTGAATTTCGTCCACACCAGATGTGGCCACATATTTGGCCAGGGCGATGTTGTAATCCTGGACCTCTTTATTAGAGCTGTCTGACCAGACCAGTTTGCCGTTCTCGCGCCAGGGCTGATGGAGGCTTTTGGACTGGACTGCCAATTCACTATGGTGCTGTGCAATATTGTCATCCCGGAAGAGCGCCTGCCGGGCAATCACATGCAGATCCAGTGAGTGAAGGAAACGCACGTATTTCGGCAGATTGCTGATGGGGTAGTTCTTGATTTTGCGCGCCAGCGGATGATCAAACTTTATGTTGATGGTTCCATCGCTGTCCTTAATATCGAAGACCACAGCGTTTCCCCCCGCCTGCCGCCAGCGCCGGACCAGATCAATGCCATGTGCGCTTCCCGCTGTCCCGCCGGTGAGGTAAATGGCACGGACTTCAGTTTCCTTGGGGAACAGACGAGTCTTTTCGACGATTGGCTGGGGTTCGATTCCCGGAATAAGGATGACCTCTCCCTTTTTAAAACTTGTCTTCCCACTATTCGCCTTGGCGATGGCATCTACATACTCCGCCACCGTCATATAAGAAGACTCTGACAAATGTTCACGGGCAACAAACTTAGCAGTGGTGACCGCTTTTGCCGTAAGGCTGATGGTTCCGGGCGGCAGCTCCTGGGGCTGCACGGGCGCGGGCGGGGCCTTTACCGTTGTTGTTGGCTTTTCAGCAGCGGCGGCAGCTTGAATCTGTCCGTGACGCGTGAGGACCACAATGGCAACAATCAGCCCGAGCACAATCAGGGCCGCAGAAGAGATGAAACGAAGATTCTTGGATAACATTCAGGGACTCTTTCCCGGGGTCGTTGCAGGCATCTTAGCACGCATCCGGGTACTCTGATCAAAATGGCTGGAGTGCTTGGCCTTTTGTCACGCACTCTGCATCTAATCTCTTGAGATGCATGTGTACTGCTGTTGGCAAGTTAGTAATGACAACTTAATAGCTCGCAATTCCATCTCACATTTACGTCTCCCCGAAATAGGGGAGGAGCCCCTCGGCGAAAGAGGCGTGCAATTATGAGGACCGGCTTTAATACTGCACTTGATCCTACACGGCGCAGTGCCGATGCACAGGATTTTGATTCCACATTGCGCCGGAAGATTGTTGGCCAGGATCCGGCCATTGAAAAAGTAGTGGAAATTTACCAGATGTTTCTTGCCAGCCTGAACGCTCCCGGGCGTCCGGTTGGAAACCTGCTCTTTCTTGGCCCTACCGGCTCAGGCAAGACCCGGGTAGTGGAAGCCATGGCGGAAACGCTCTTTGGCGATCCCCGGGCCGTCATCAAGATTGACTGCGCGGAATTTCAGCACAGTCATGAAATCGCAAAACTTATCGGCTCACCCCCAGGCTATCTGGGGCATCGTGAAACCCACCCCCTGCTCACGCAGGAGGCGCTGAATCAATGGCACACGGAAAAACTTAAGCTAACGCTTCTCCTTTTCGACGAAATTGAAAAAGCCAGTGATGCCCTGTGGCAACTGCTGCTTGGCATCCTCGACAAAGCGACTTTAACTCTGGGTGATAATCGTCGCGTGGATCTTTCACAGTGCCTGATCGTGATGACCTCAAATCTCGGCGCGCATGAAATGGATGACCTCATGACCGGCGGCCTTGGCTTTGGCAACACGCGTCGAATGGGGCAGGTAGATGCCGCACTTGACGACAAGATTACTCGCACAGCCCAGGACGCGGCCAGGCGAAAGTTTTCCCCTGAGTTCATGAACCGGATCGACAAGATCGTCGTCTTTAAGACCCTTCGGTCCGAGCATCTGGAGCAGATACTTGAAATCGAACTGGGAATGGTGCAGCAGCGCATTCTTCAGGCCACCGGGAACAGTCAGTTTGTTTTTTCCTGTACTGCTCCGGTGAAAGCGTTTCTGCTGGAAGAAGGCACAGATCCCAAGTATGGGGCGCGTCACCTGAAGCGGGCCATCGAAAAGAATGTGGTGTTTCCGCTGGCCAACCTGGTGGCGACCGGACAGATCAAGCTGGGTGATTTCATCCGTATAGACCGGAAAGAGGGCCAGTTCACGTTTACCAAGGAAGCCGAGGGCGCTCTGGTTCCGGTGTTGCTGGAAAAATATGGAGAGATGAACTCCGGATCGCCCATGGCTGCCAAAGCAGGACGCGGCGCCGGCAAATCTCCGCGGGACTTTGGCGGGATCGCTCCGCTGCTGGATCACAAGTAGCAGTTAGCACTTAGCACCTAGCATTCGGCCAAAGCAGCTCGCCGCAGAGACGAAAGACACGCAAAGGAAATTCAGAGAATGAATTTCCTTTTTCTTTTGGGCCCTTCGCGGCCTTTGCGGTAATGAGATATGGCTGACTGCGGACAAACTGAATGCTGAGTGCTTTAAATCACGGCTCCAGGGACTTGAACGGCGCATCTGCCGAGACAGTGGTGATATTCAGGGCTTCCTCTTTCTGGTGAGATCGCTGATATTCGGCGAGCGAGGGAAACAGCCCCTGGCGCTCCTCCAACGTCTGCTTGGAGCCTTGCGGCGCCGTAAGAAATGCGCAAAATTTCTCGAGGAGTTGGGATTGGGGGCAGAGGTCGTCAAGCCACAGGAACTGGCCCTGCTCGTTGATCTCCAGAAAGCACCACTCTCCGTTGCGGTCCACGGCAAGGTCCAGCGAGCCAGTGCAGACGCCGGCTGCGGCGGCAAACCTGAGTATGCCACTCTCCACCGCGGCAGGCGTGGCGATGCGCTCCACGGCAACATTTCTCAGGGCTGCGTCATGACGCCAGTCGAGAGAATTTGCTGTGGTGCGCAGGGCAAATGAATAGACGCGCTCTCCCATAAGCACCATGCGCACGTCAAATTGCTTTCTTATCATCTGCTGGTAGATGGCGGGAGCATAGGTGAAGATTTCATCGTCCTCGGGCAGCTCTTCGCGGTCCAGGCAGAAAGTCTCTGTTACAGAGATATCAGTCGACCCTTGCTGCTGCCATACATGCGCAGCAAACGCTTTGCAGATGGCATCGCTGGGGTGGCGATCAAAAAATTTTCGCACTGCCACCGGCGAATTCGAAAAGAGCGTTTCTGGAACCTTCAATCCTGACTTCCGGGCCACGCGCAACTGGACGGCTTTGTTCCGGACCATGCGCAAGGCTGAATATGGATTGACGCAACGCACCGGCAGGCTTTCAAACATGTAAGCCAGCTCGTCGAAAAAAGAAGGAGATGGCGAACCACCTTCTTCCGGTTCCACCGGCTGATGCTCCGATTGGCGGAGCCAGAGAACGTCACCTTGCTCCAGCCGATGCGCTCCCAGGTGAATGTTCGGAAATTCATTCACAAGCAGCGATGCCCGCTCCAGTTCGGTCCAGGAAACGCCGCTCCAGCATGAAGCCTGGTAACCGGCCTGTTCCAGGGCCCATTGCACGGGTGCCGCATGGTCGTCTTTCGGGTGCGCCAGCACGATGATCTTCATTGCTTATTACCGCGTAAGGACGAAAGCGCCGGCCTGCGAACCCGCGCTTCCCCCGCTGCATTCAGTGATTAAAAGGCTGCCAGCTATTGGTCGAACATAGTGTCTGGATGGTTGATTGGGTTGGTTGGAAGAGCGGTGGCAACCGTAGCCGCACTGCCTGTGATCTGCTCTATCTCTTTCTGGGTGAGTTGGCGAGCGCCATTACGGATGAGCACCCGTTTATTATCATTCGGCATGTGGTCTCCTTTTTCAGCCTTCTCCAGGCCTGGGAATCAACCTGTCCGAAGCGAACAGTGACAAAAGTTATGTATCAAAGCTTTGGTCGGGATGGCTGGACGGCCCTGTTACCAGCACGCTCAGGCGCGTTGGAATCAGGCCCCCTGACACTCCGTCCAGCTCCTCTTGAGAGAGTTGGCGAGCGCCCCTCCGAGTGAGCACCCGGTTGTTGTCTGTATTATTCGACATGTGCTTTTCCTTTCCCATCCTGATTTCTTCTCCCATCCTGGGCAGGATCAATGTGTCGAGTCGCGCTGGATTACAACACGCGACTGGCTATTCGTCGGTGGTGAAGTCCTTGCCGTTGTCAGTGCGGATTACGCTCAAAACGGAAGGCGTGCGGGCGCCTGTGACCTCGTCGATCTCGTTCTGGGCCAGTGGACGCGCCCCTTTGCGCATGAGCACACGATTATCGTTATTCGACATTGAGTTTTCTCCTTTCACTTTAGGTGCGTTCTCCAGACGGCCAGGCACAAATCAGCCGAAAGCAATGGAGTTGAGGGCCGCTGTGGGTGCTACGAGTCCATGTCTGTATCAGGGTTGTTGATTGTGTTGGTCCCGGTATGGCTTGCGCGGGTGAATGGACCGCCGGCCCCGGTGATCTGTTCCAGTTCGCCCGATGTAAGTTGACGGGCGCCTCTGCGGCTGAGTACCCGGTTTTCATTGTTGTTCGACATAGATTTCTCCTTCCAACTATTCCGATTTCCTTCTCTAAAACACGCTGGGAAATCCACTGTCGCAACAACACCTGGATCAAGACTACCGAACAAACAGGGCCCTATTCAACATGGCTTTTAAGAAATCCTTAGCCGAACCAGAAATCGTTTCTAATTGCCTTTTCAGGATTGTTATCAGCAGCCCATTTGAGGATTTACGGCTATAGAATAATGTCTATGTGTGCTGAAATTTTCTGGACTGGCAAGAGCCAGAGAAACCTAGCCACGAATCAACACGAAAAACGCGAACCATATTTTTTTAGATTCGCGTGCATTCGCGGAAATTCGCGGCTATTTCTTCTTGATCTGCTTTTTATCTGCGGAAATCTGCGGCTAGAGTAAGTTCTGTGGCAGAAACTGGGTGCTGGCGCTAGCCCTTCAATTATGAGTTTACGACCATAGAGTTCCCTCGCTTCGCTCGGGACTTCAGAAAAGCTAACCTTTCTTCAATTCAATCAACACCAGGCGGGCGACTTCCTTTAGCGTCTCAAAAACGCCTTTGCCCTGAAAGGCGACTGCTTCGAAAGTAGGCTCTTCTTTTCTGCTGAGTTCGCGTTTCAGGTCTTCCACCGGCATCGCGCTCGGCAGGTCGCGCTTGTTGAACTGCAGCACGTAAGGAATTTTCTTAAAGTCGTATCCGTGCTCTTTGAGATTTTCGTGCAGGTTATCCAATGCTTCAATGTTGGCGTCCATGCGCTCTTCCTGTGAATCGGCCACAAAAACCACGCCGTCTACGCCGCGCAGGATCAATTTTCTGCTGGCATCGTAAAAAACCTGGCCAGGGACGGTATAAAGATGGAACCGGGTGCGAAAGCCGCGCACTGTTCCAAGGTCCAGCGGCAGGAAGTCAAAGAAAAGCGTCCGGTCCGTTTCCGTCGCCAGGGAGATCATCTTGCTTTTCTGCTTGTCAACCGTCTTGTCGAAAATATGCTGCAGGTTCGTTGTTTTACCGCCCAAACCGGCGCCGTAATAGACGATCTTGCAGTTAATCTCGCGAGCGGCAAAGTTTATGAAACTCAAGGCTCTCCTAGCATTCGGGCCAGGGCGCGCAAACCTGCACGCTTGCGGTTCCGAACAATCATCCTGCTGAAAGACTTTTTTATATCATAACCGCATGGAAGCGGGGCGGTATCCAATTGTACGCTTCTGTCTTGGGGCCTAATCCCCTGCGTCACCAAAATTAGCCTCAAAAGTAACCATAGGCTATGGCTTCGGCTGCTGCTGTGGTTGCGGCGGCAACGGGTAATAGCCTTCTTTGGCAAAAACAGTCAGGTTTGGACGAAGCACGCGAACTTCGATTGAGCGGAAAGCGCTCGACTTTGTGGCCTGGGTGGTATAGCCAAGGGTGTATTGATTGCGGGCCGCGTCCGCGATCCTGGCATAGGCTTCTTCGATCCCCTGCCGGTCGAATTCGGCAAGCATGTCGCCCGCCGTGTCCGAGACATATCGGGGCAGAATGTTTCCTGTGCCAAATCCAGGCACGCGGATGCGGTTTGCCTTGTCATAAATCGGGATAGCCGCTGTATCAACGCCTACGGCGTAAATGCTGATGTTGTTGGCGAGCAGTATCCTTTTGACTTCGTCATAGTTCGCGTTGCTGCCCAACTCCCGCCCATCGCTGATGACAAAGATGATGCGGCGCCGGGTTTTGTCGCGCTTGGAAAGGTCTTGGGCTGCGCGAAGAATAGCGTCATTCAGCACATAAAATTCGCGTGGCGGGGTCTGTACATCTCCGGGACCGCCGGCATTGGGATCATTGATAGAATGTCCGTTGATGCTCGGCCCACCACCGAATGGACCACCTGTCATAGGCGGGCCGCCTTCGCGCCCCGGACGTTTGACACGATTGACTGTGGCTGTGGAGATATTGCCCGCCCCCGAAAAACCAGAAACCTGCTGCACCGTATGGCCATAGCGATATAAAGCCACCTCATCATGTTCGCTAAATGCCCCAATCAGGGCCGGAAGCGTCTCATTGACCTTTTTCATGGTTGTGGAAGGTAGGTCCGTGGCAACCACTACCGCCGCGGAGAGCGGAAACGGGTCCGCAGTAAAATACTTGAGCTGCTGTGGTACTCCATCTTCATAGACCCTGAAATCGGTGGGTTCCAGGCCGGACTTCATCTTGCCGGAACTGTCTTTGACCCTTACCGGAACTTGCACGAAGTTGACGGAAATGCTCATCTTATACAGCTCTTCACGGCTGGGCGGCATTCCGTCCGGTCCAACAGCAGCGGGTTGCTGTTGCGGGACTGGTGTAGGCGTGGCCTCAGGCTGCTCCGTATGAGTATTGAGAGGGACCGCTGGCGCATTTCCCGGAAATTGGCCCTGCTGCTGTGGCTTGGGTTGAGGAGTGTCTGGGACGGTCTGCTGGGGTTGCTGGGACTGTTGTTCCTTAGGCTTGGGGGCATCAGGGAGATTTTGTTGCGCTACCAGAGATAGCGCGACCAGAAACAGGGCACACATCAGCCCTTTCACGCCCAGGGTCAACCTACGCATCAGCTCCTCCTACCGCTTAGAACGTTTTCAGGGCCGGAATGTTGCGCACATTTGCCCGGCCGCCGTATGTCAAGCAATTGTAATGCCTTTAAGGCGGATGCCAGGCAACTCACCTGCATCTAATACAATAGATCAAATCACATCACACAAGAAAGGCTGTGCCAAGGGCCTTTATGCGGATCCTATTTTTAGTTTTTGCGCTCGCGCTCATTGCCGCGCCTGTTTGTTACGGGCAGTCACCGGAACTTGATCCTCCCAAGGGCTCGGCTCCGCCTTCAACCACCCAGGAGAGGCAAGACGATCAGGGAAAAATTCCGACTTACCGCAAAAACGTGAACCTGGTCAATGTTCTGTTTACGGTCAAGGACAAGCACGGCGTAATGGTTCCCAATCTTTCCAAAGACCACTTCGAACTGTTGGAGGATGGCAAGCCTCAGACAATTAAGTATTTTTCGGCCCTTACTGACCAGCCCCTCACGCTCGGTCTTCTGATCGATACCAGCTACAGTATGAATAGGACTCTGCCTGAGGAAAAAGTGGTGGCCGGCGGATTTTTGCAGAAGGTGCTCACGGAAAAGGATCTGGCTTTTGTGATCAGCTTTGATGTCTCCGTGGACCTGCTGCAGGACCTCACCAACAGCAACCATTTGCTGCGCGCCGGCATGGATAAGGCCCGCATCAATACGAACACCGCTGGTATGGCGCCCATGGGCCGTCCTGGGCCAGTTCCCACGGCTTCTTCATCGAATAAAGGAACCTTACTTTTTGACGCAGCCTATCTGGCCTCAAATGAGGTGCTGGGTCGCCAATCCGGACGCAAGGCCATGGTCATCCTGACAGACGGAGAAGATCAGGGCAGCCAATTGAAATTGGCAGATGCAATTGAAGCGGCGCAAAGGGCTGACGTGGTGGCCTACGTATTGCTCATCACCGACCCTGGTTTTTCCTCGAATTACGGAGATATGAACAAGCTGGCCGAACAAACCGGTGGCCGCGTAATCACCGTAAGCCGCCCGGACAAGCTGGATAAGGCATTCTCTGAAATTTCAGATGAGCTGCGAAGCCAGTACACGCTGGGTTTCACTTCTACCAATGCTGTCAATGATGGTAAATTCCGCCGCCTTCAGATCAAGTCGAAAGATGGCTATAAGATCCAGGCGCGCAAGGGATATTATCCGCCTAATGACACAGCCGCTAGCAGGTAAGCAGTTGCAGTTAGCGAGCAGCAAGACAAAATATTGAAAGCAGTTATTGCGCCGATTGCCTGGGCACGTAATAGCCCTTCTTTGCCCGTACTTTGTATTTTTTAGTGTCAGCCACAATCTGGATCGGCCTGAAGGTTCCGTCGGCGACAAATTGGTCCGGCCGATAAGAGATGGAGTACTGGCTCCGGAGCTCCTCTTGAATGTCAGTGAACGCAGTCATTACGTCATCCAGCTTGGCGGGAAAGAAAGCCCTGCCGCCCGTGGCTTCAGCAAGCATTTTCAGGTTTTCATCACCTTTGGTTTTGTTGTCCATCAGTGACGTGCCGACAGCATAAATAATGACCCCCGCCCGTTGTGCCATGTCCATGGCTTCCTGCCGATAGACGTGGCTCTGATTGTCGTCGCCATCGGATACAAGAATGATCGCCCGGCGCACGGCCGTATTGGACTGCTCTTTCATCAACTTGTCACGACACGCGAAGTAAATGGCGTCCCAAAGCGCGGTCCCACCGCCAGCCCGGATTGTTTGCACCCCAGTGCGAAGCTTGTCCAGGTCGCCGGTAAAATCCTGGGTCACGTCCCAGGTTTCATCAAAAGCCAGGACGAAGGCGCGGTCAGTCTTGGGACGGATAACCTCATACAGGAATTCTGAAGCCGCGTCCTTCTCAAACTGAAAACGGTCACGGATGGAATTGCTGGCATCAATCAGCAACCCGACTTGTAGAGGCAGGTCAGTTTGTGCGGCAAAGTTCATGATCTGCCGGGGCGGCAACTTATTGTCCAGTATTTTGAACTGGTCCTGCTTCAGATCACGAACAAACCTGCCTTCTTTATCCACTACGGTGAAAACCACGTTGACCTCGTCCGTGCGGATGCGAACGGTCGGGACTTTTTCAGGCTTGGCATCGCCGGCCTGTCGTTGAGTGGCGGTCGTGGGGCTTGGTGTTGCCGCAGGCTGCTGTGCAGTGGCGATTTCGCCAGCCATCGCGAATACAGTAAAGAAAACAAAACACTGTTTGAAGGACATAGGAATGGGTCGATTCCTTCATTATAGTTGCAATCTGACTTAACGAGCACTCAGGGCAGGGAAGGGTGGGCCGGACGGATCAACCGAGTGCTGGATAAAGAAGGCCAGGGCAAAACCGGGCGTTTTGGTTATTGATAAGAAAGTTATTGCCGGGGCACGTAGTATCCCTTTTTTGCGCGGACTTTGAATTTCTTGTTTTCTGCCGCAATCTGAATTGCGCGGAACTGGCCATTGGCCTCAAAGCCCTCTGGTTTATAGAACACTGAATATTGGCTGCGCAGCTCTTCATGGATATCGTGGAAGGCGTTCGCCACGTCCTGAAGTTTGAAAGGGAAGAAAGCCTGGCCTCCGGTCGCTTCGGCAAGCATCTTTAGACTGCGGTCACCCTCATCAGGATTGTTGCTGAGATTGGTGCTGATGGTGTACACAATCACACCGGCGCGCTGGGCCATTTCGATGGCTTCCTGGCGCAGAACGCGGCTTTGATTGTCATCGCCGTCAGAAACAAGAATAATTGCCCGGCGGACCGGCCCGCTCTCGCGCTCTTTCATCAGCTTATCGCGGCAAGCATAAAATACAGCGTCCCATAAGGCGGTGCCGCCGCCCGGACGTATTACCTTTACGCCCTTGGTCAACTTATCCAGGTCGCCGGTAAAATCCTGCGTGAGGTCCCAGACTTCATCAAAAGCCAGCACAAAGGCTTTGTCAGTATTTGGGCGGATGATCTGGTGCAGAAATTCAATGGCTGCATCCTGCTCGAAAAGGAAGCGGTCGCGGATGGAATTACTGGCATCAATCAACAATCCCACTCGCAAAGGCAGGTCCGTTTCCGCGGAAAAATTCATGATCTGCTTGGGAGGTTTGTTGTTGTCCAGGAATTTAAACTGGTTTTCCTTGAGGTCCTTGATGAATCTGTTGTGTTTATCTGTCACCGTGAAAATTACGTTTACTTCGTCTGACCGGCTATGGAAAGTCTGCACAGGCTGGGTATCGTCGGGGGCCGTGCCCGGGGTCACTGCGTTGGCTGCAGCTGGCGGCTGGGTGGCCGATGGTGCAGTTTGGGCCACGGCACAGCAGCAAACCAGCATAAATACAAACAACAACGCAAGTACCTTTTTGAAATACATGTCAGGAGCTCTCTTAGACATTATAGTCTGGGAAACATTCCTCAATCTCCGATTTGCCCCAGAAAGCTTGTTAGCTCAGCCGGTAATGGCTGCTGGAATGAAAGCGGCATCTCAGTAATTGGATGCCGGAATTGTATCGCGAAAGCGTGAAGAAAATTCCTCTCCAGAGATGCCGGTTTTGATCCTGTACCTCCGTAACTCAAAAGTTTGCCGGGAGCCCCGTAAAGCGTATCTCCCGCCACGGGATGCCCGATGGAAGAGAGATGCACCCTGATCTGGTGCGTCCTTCCCGTCTCAATCCTTACTTCAAGCAGAGAAAACTTTCCGTATTCGCCTTCGATCTGCTTTGTCACCTGCCAGTGAGTAATGGCCTCGCGTCCGGGCTTGCTTTGCGAGGCGCGCTTGGTGGTCATCCTGGTGCGCCGGACCAGATCGCGGCTGATGGCGATATTGATCGTCCCCTTGCTCTTTTCCATCCAGCCATGCACCAGCGCAATATAAGTCTTTTTAACCTCGCGCCGGGAAAATTGTTCTGCCAGCTTTCTGTGTGCCTTGTCAGACTTCGCCACCAGCACCAGGCCGCTGGTTTCTTTGTCGAGCCTGTGTACGATTCCCGGCCGCAACTCTCCGCCGATCTCTGAGAGCTGGCTAAAACGATGCAAGAGCGCGTTGACCATGGTGCCGCGATTGCCTGCTCCATCCTTGCCGGACCCCGCATGCACATTCATGCCTGCCGGTTTATTGATGACTGCGATGCTCTCATCTTCGTAAACAACTTCGAGCGGAATATCTTCTGCAAAAGCTTTCAACGGCGGCAGTTCAACTTCGCCAGTGATCAAAATCTCTTCTCCGCCTTTCAATCGCACAGACGGCTTCGGAACTTTGCCATTCAATGTAATCTTGTTTTGTTCAATTAGTTGTTGAACGCGGACGCGGCTCACATCAGGAAGCTGTGAGACGAGCCACTGGTCAAGGCGCTGGCCCGCCGCCCCGAGTGGGACAATAATATTCCTTGTGTTGGAAACTTCTGCCACAAACGAATTGTAGTGGAGTCCCATGCTCTCCATCCCTCGACGGTGCAGACACACGCCTTAAAGTAATTTTGAAATAGGGATGGGAGTTATCAAGAAATACTTATGAGCCAATCTCTTGGTGACTTTCACTGGACTGAGATAGAAACACGGCCCTGAACGTGGTGCCGTGGTTCAAAGCATCTGTACTGGATTCAACCAATATCCTCGCACCGTGTTTATGGGCGATCTCACTACAAATCCAAAGGCCAAGGCCAGTTCCCGTATGTTTACTCTTGGTCGAAAAAAAGGCTTCAAACAGCTTTGGCAGATGTTCCTCTTTAATACCAGGACCATCGTCTCTGACAGAAACGACCGTACCCTCACCGTTTGCAAAAGCCGAGATTTCGATGGTTCCCCCTTCTGAAACCGCATCAATAGCATTTGCGATGAGGTTAGCAAGCAGTTGCTGCAGCTCTCCTTTGAAGCCGAATACCTCGCATTCCTGAGGGGCCATGACAAGATGAATATTCTTTTCCTTGATCTTGCTGGCAAAGATCGCGATAACATTTTCAATAACATCCGGCAAGTTCACCTGTCCGGCGGCCGATGTGTCGCGGTAGAAGGCAAGTGTCTTTTTCGTGATCTGCGCTACGCGTCCAAGCTCCTCTTCCGCCATAGCAAGGTAGCGTGAACCAACCTCATCCATAATGGACAAGCGAAGAAGATAGAGTAGGTTGGTCACGGATGCCAGCGGGTTGTTAATTTCATGAGCAATCGTCGCAGCCATGCGGCTTGCCGCTGATAGCTTTTCAGACTTTATAAGCGCTTCACGAGCCTGTACATGAGCAGAAATGTCCCGCACGTAACACACAATGCCGTAATCCCCATCTGGTACAGGAATACGGTGGACCTGCCATTCATAATGCTTGTTTCCAACTCCGTCGTGGTTCCGGATGAACTCGGGAATGAAGTGCGGTTCGCCGGTCATGAGTGTGTTCCGGAACTGTTTCACTATTTCACTCGCCTCTTCTTTAGGCCAAATGAGATGAAGCACCTCGGCGAAATCACGGCCAATCAGCTTGGGAATGCCTCCGAAAAGCGATAACGCGGTGGGATTTGCTTCTCGGATGCGAAACTCCGCATCTACCAGATAAATGCCAAGAGGCGCCCGGTTAATAAGGGTCTGTAGTTGTGCGGAACTCTGACGCAATGCCTCTTGTGCCTGCTTGCGCTCGGTGATGTCTTGAATAACCAAGAGCGTCAGCGGCCTGCCATGACTTGCTCGAATCAAACCGCGAGCGTTCAGCAACAATGTCCGGCGTCCCACGGTCAAGAATTCTTGCTCACACTCCAGAGATCCAAGGTAACCAGTCTGTGGTGAGCCTGCATCGAGCAGTGCCAGGAGCCGGGGGATGTCCCAGTTCCTGCTCCCTAATTCGTAGAAGTGAGCTCCTTGCGACGTTTCGCGTGTGGTCCGGAATAGGGCGTAAAAAGCCTGATTGGCTGCCTGGATTCTAAGATCTCCGTCGACTACAACGAGTGCTTCCACTATGGTATTGATTACCGCTTTGGTGTACTCGCGTTCATCGATAGCGCGCTCTAAACTCTCGCGAAAAGCAGTCACGTTGGTAAGCGTGAGCACGGCGCCATCGATATTCTGATTATCTGGTTTATAACATCCTATTTTGACGGAGAACCACGACCCGGCGCCATCCGCCACTTCCACTCGCGATGAGGACCCGCTGGCGATCACATGCTCGCATAGATCTTCAAGATTTTGCACTCCAGTGAGCATCTGGATGGAACGCAATTGCCTTCCGCAGTCACCAGGCTCCAGCGACAAAAGCGTTGCCGCTGCTGGATTAAAACGAACGAGTGCTAAATCACGGTCGACGAAGAGAACGGGGAACTCGACGCAGTCAATAAGCTCCATTCCAGGCAGATTTTTTGCCGGGAGCTCTTCTGCCATTTTCGTAGATGCAACCTTGTATTCGATGCAGTGTCACCGTTAGATCAGTTATGAAGCATGATAGAAAGTGCCGGTCCGCTGGAGCACGGCATCGGCAACGTCTGGAAGCACCTGACGTAATGCAAGCAGCAATGCCTGAGAGGGTGGCATGGCAAGCTGCGGTGTATAGTGCGCTAGCAGCTTCTTTTCAAGAACGCTCGCCTCCACCGCTCCCACGATTTCGCGAAGGGCATCAGCTACCGCCTTCTCCAGGCGGGGATAATTCTGCACAGGAATGAGATGGGAGTGGTTCTGCCCGAGCCTCGGCAGCATGCGCGTGTGTACCTCCCCGTCGAAGTTGTCCATCAGAAAGGAGCAGAAAATTGCGATTTCCTGTTCGTGCGCAAGTTGGTCAAACAAATCCTCAAGGGCCATGCTGGCGGCGGCATTGCCGCGTTCCCAGAGAACATTGACCATCTCACCCCACCAGCGAACTTTCGGATAACGGTTCCTCCCCCGCGCACGCGCAACCACTTCGCCAGCAAGCCCCAGGAACACAGGCGCGTCCGGCATTTTTTCCCCCATGAAGCTAGGCAAGAGCTCGTCAGCATCCACGATGGTTAGCTGACCTTGCGCCTGTGCCGCTTTGATATCCACGCCCTCAGCTTCCAGACGAGGACAAAAAGCGTCCCAGTGAGCTGCCGTGGGCACCAAAATTACGCCTTCTCCATGCGCCAGTGCAGCGGCGGCGAAGCGGCACACGGCCCGGTTAAGAAATTGTTCGTCCTGATAAAGCTGAACAATGTGGTCCTTGGGCCCAGCATGATGGAGGAGATGCCGCCATGGTTCGAGACTCTCTGCCGTAGCCGCATCTTCTTCAGCGGTGAGATCAAAGGGCTTTGTGGAGGTTTTAGGCTGCTGCTTCGAGTTCTCGAGAGAGTTCATATTCGACACTTCCAATTGCATGGAATGGAGACGGTTCGCGTTGGAAAGAATAGCACTAATCGATTCTTACATGCAGCTAATAGTAGTGGAGCGTTAGTCGACGAGGGCATGAAAACATCGCACAATTGCGATGCAATATTCTTGTTAAACGTTGCCCCGCCCCCGCTATTTTAGGCGTGACTCGCGGGCAATGCTTGAGCCAGGAGAGAGGGATCTAGCACGGGGCGGTCAGCAACAGGAGCATAGACCAAATTTAATCGCGATACATGCTACGAGGCGGTTTGGAGCGAAGCGATAAAAACAACCGACCCACTTGGCCGTGCGACCGGGCCGTTCTGAACCCATCCTGAGATGGTGGGAACCCGCCGCGGCTCTTTAGGCATTTCCGTACTGGCGGAACATCGCACACCGAGCCGTTATTATACGAGTCAGGCCCCCTGTTCATTGAATGTTGGTTCATGAACGGTTACCGTTCTCACCTGCGTTGCAGGCCGGTTATCAGGACTGATGCTAAAGAAAAGCAGAGTAGATGGCAAGAGCACGGGCCAGCATTTTGCAATCGCCGCAGAAGATATTTGCATTTTTTGTGAACAACTGACGCGCCAAATTACGCCACGTCAGAATTAGCCTGCGCGACGTTCATCCTGCAGCACTTCATCCAGCGCGCCCGCTAACTGTCCGGCACGGCGGTTAAATTCTCCTGCCAGGAGATCGTATTTCTTTTTCAGAATGTGGTATTCGTCAGCGATATTCAGCGCCGCAAGCACAGCTAGGCGGAGAGAATCAATAGTAGAGGTTTGCTCGGCCACGTTGCGCATTTTGCCGTCAACATATTGCGCCAGCTTCAGGATGTATTCCGCATCCACGCCGCGAAGGTTATAGACCTGATCGTATATTTCCACTCGGACGGGCGCCGCTGCTGTCGGTTGAGTCACCACGCTGGTTCTCCTTAAAAAGCAGTGTTGAGTTGATTATCCTGCCAGTTTACGGATAAGCAAGAGAATTCTTGCGAATCTCCGTTGTGTCAATCCCGCTTGGGCTGCACCACTACTGCTGTCCCGTAGGCCAACACTTCTGTCACGCCCTGCATGATTTCCGTGGCGTCATAGCGGACACCCACTACCGCATTGGCACCGAGTTGTCCCGCGTGCTGAAGCATCAGGTCCAGCGCTTCACTGCGGGTTTTCTCGCAGAGGTCGGTTAGGATTGTGATGTTGCCGCCGGCCAGAGTCTGCAGGCTCGCGCCGATGGTGCCGAAAATCGACCGTGAGCGGACAATAATGCCGCGCACCAACCCCAGAGTCTGCACTACTTCATAGCCGTGTAGATCAAACTGTGTGGTGGTCATGCCGTGCTGGACTGAAGCCATATCAGCTTTCGGTTACCAGGGCATCCATCTGCTTCAGCATTTTTTCCACGCGCGCGCGGACTTCTTCGCGCTCTTTGCGCAGCGCGATCATTTCTCCGCGCAGGACATCCATCTCTTCTTCGCGGGTTTCCAGTTGCTCGCGCAGGCGATTGGAATCGCGCTCCGCGGCTGCTTTGCCTTCGCGCGCCGACTTCAGCAGCTCAATGGCTTTGTAAATTTTTTCTTCCAGCGCGGGAAAATCGTCACCGCCGTTCCGTGTTTCCATTGTTTCCGTCTCAGTTTCCATTTCGCGAGCAAGTTTCAATGACATGAGCGCATTGCACCTCAGGGGGGATGAAGTTCTTTGCGGAGTATAACGCAATCACTTGTGGAAAGGAGGAAGAAAGAAGCATTCGGCAATCAGCCTTCAGCATTCAGTTAAAGAACTGACCGCAACAGACGCAAAGCGCAAAGAATTGAAACAACTCCCAGCTTCTTTGCGTTCTTCGCGTGCTTTGCGGTAAAGGGGTTTGGCTGAGTGCTGAGAGCTGACAGCTGTTCATGCCGACCGACGGTCCAACTCTTTCAGCTGGTTGCCTTCGCCGCTGCCTGTGAAGTCGGTCAAACCAGTTACGGTGGCAAGCGTTAAACCCTGCATTCTGAAAAAACGGGATTCCGGATCACCGCTGAAACGGAGTATATCCGGCAAACTGGCGACCATTCCACTCAGGCCGAAGTCGATGGCGCCGTGTGTCTCAAAGCTGATCTCACGCACAACTCCGCCTGGATAATCAGTGCACACAGAAGTGATGGTTTCCGCCGCGCCGCAGACCAGCGCTCCAACCGCCGCTCGTTTGTTCCGTCGCCAGAAGAATGCCGCCATTCCGAAAAATGAAGCCGCCATTATGTAATCGATAATGGCATGGGCTTTGGGATTGATGACTTTGGGCATTTTGTTGGTGGCAAATTTGGCGGCCTGATCCAGAAGTGGCATAAATCCTCCTCAGCGCTGGGTCAACTAATCACAGATGGAAAGGCTGGAGCGCGAGTTGTCTCATCTTCCAGCTGCGCAAGCAGATAGAGCCAACAGAAATGCGCTAAAGCAGGGCAGTTCTTTTTAGCGCAAAACTTCTTGACATGTAGCAAGGTAATACAATATACATAGCAATACAAGGTATATGGCACTGCTAAGAAAAGAACCGAAACCCGAGCTTGCGGAAAAGTGGGAAGCCCAGTTGCGCAAGGGATGCCTTGAACTGGCCATTCTGGCCTGCCTCTGGGACAAGCGGCTTTACGGCCTGGAGATCCTCCGTGGACTGGAAGAGAATTCAAATCTGGTCATGGCGGAGGGCACGGTCTATCCCATTCTTGCGCGCTTGAAAGAAGATGGGTTCCTGCAATCAGAGTGGGTTGAGTCTGATGCGGGACATCCGCGCAAGTATTACTGGCTTACAACTCCTGGCCGGCAGAAAGCAGTTTCGATGGCGCAGTTCTGGAACAGCTTCACTGCTAGCCTCAACGGTCTTTTAAAACCAGTGCTGAACGGGAAAGGACGTTCGTGAGTTTTATGGCTCCTAATCCAATGATTGAAAGTTATTTTGCCGCTTTAGAGACGCAGCTTTCAGATCTCCCCCGGCCCAGACGGGAAGAAGTATTGCGAGAGTTGCGCGCCCATGTGCTTGACCGTCTGGAGCAGGTCACCGTTCCTTCCACGGACGATTGCCGCACCGTGCTTAAAGCCATGGGAACACCGGAAGAGATTGGGCGGCAGTATCGCCTGGAGCTGCTGCTGAATAAGTCAGCGTGGAAAATCTCACCCTGGAAAATGCTGCGCACGCTCTTCCGCTGGACGCTTACCGGCATTCAGGGTTACATCGTGTTTGTGATTGCCATGCTGGGATATACGACGGCCGCCTGTTTTTACGTGACGGCACTCATGAAGCCGCTTTTCCCGCACAATGTGGGCCTGTTCGTCAGTGAACATTGCATTAATCTGGCCGGTTTTCCCATTCAGCCTTCCGGCGTGGAAATGCTGGGGCCGTATTACATTCCGGTTGCAGTTTTTGTGGGATACCTTTTTACGCTTGTCACCACGCTGGCCATTCGGTTTGTGGTCCGGCGGTTTGGAAACCTTAAACAGAAAGTGGCAGGCGTGGCTGCTTCCGCTTAAGCACGAACCCGGCATGGACGGCTGACTGTATACAGCTTACTTCGGTAATTTGTCCCACGTCTGCCAAAACGCTTTCATCTCATCCGGCTGCCCGAGGGAGATTCTGGCGAATGTGTCCATGGGCGGAAAGGGGCGACCGATACGAATATTGTTTTTATTAAAGTGATCAATCACGGAGCGGATGGGCCGCTGCGTATTGACCATCACAAAATTTGTCCAGGAAGGAATTACATGGAGCTTGCGCAAGCCAGCCTGGCGCATAAATTCATCGCGATCAAAACCATTGCGCATGATTGCAGCTTTGCGATCATCCTCGTTTTCCAGAGATACCATGCCAGCGCGCAGCGCTAATATGTTGGTGCTGTCCTGCAGTTTGTGCGCCGCCATTGCTTTGGTGTTTTTGGCTGAAGTCACGGCATAACCCAGCCGCAGTCCAGCCATACCATAAATTTTCGAGAACGTTCGGGCAACGATCACGCGGTCTTCGTCAATGGGTGTTTGCAGGAAAGATATGTAGTCTGCGGCAACGGGAACAAAGTCGTGATACGCCTCATCCATCAGCACATAGGTGTTGGGCGGAAGATTGCGGATAAAAATTTCCAGGCTGCGCCGGGGCGTTACGCTCGCCGTGGGATTGTTAGGATTGCAGATGTAAATCAGGCCGCCATCTTTTCCCACCGCATCCGCCATCTGCGTCAACTGATGGGCATAGCTGGCTGCCAGAGGGATTCTGATGACCTCAGCCTTGGCAGCTTCACCATAAAATCCAATCGCTTCAAACGTTGGAGAGGCCATCACCAGTTTCTTTCCCGGACCGGTGAACGTGCTGGCTGCGATCTTGAGTATCTCGGTCGAGCCGCAGCCCAGCGTGACCTGTTCGGCTTTTGCCTTGTGCATCGCGGCAATGCCCTCAATCAGCTTGTCATAACCGTGGTCAGGGTAGCGGTTGGCGTCCTGAAACGGGTTCTTCATGGCCAACACGCTGGGGAACGGCCCGTAGGCGTTCTCATTGCTGTTGAGCAGGATCGGCCCGCCTGGCTGTACGGTGCGCGGCGGCTCAGCCCAGCTCAGTAATTCAGTGGGAAGGCTTGCAGTGGCAGCTACGGCAGCGCCCAGCCCGGCGGTTTTGAAGAAAGATCTGCGAGAAAGCATGGCTGGAATTGTACTCTGGTGCAGCCAAAATTAACCACTAAGGACACGAAGGAACACGAAGATGTAACTTAGAAATGATTTAAATCCTTCGTGGATCTTTGTGTCCTTGTGGTTTAGCTTGGTTCGGCTACGCTACCGCTTTGGCATTCGCGCGCTTGGCCGTCTCGCATAATGCAATGAAGCCTGCAGCGTCATTGGTGGCGATATCGGCCAGGATTTTGCGGTCCAGCTCCACGCCTGCTTTCTTAAGTCCGCTGATGAACTGGTTATAGCTGACGCCCTGGGCGCGCGACGCTGCGCCGATGCGCACAATCCAGATCGAGCGGTACTGGCGCTTTTTCTGCTTGCGGCCGGAGTAGGCGAACTTGAGTCCGCGTTCCACCGATTCTTTGGCGGCGCGATAGAGTTTTGATTTTGTTAGAAAATATCCGCTGGCGCGCTCAAGTATCTTTTTGCGGCGCTGGCGGCGCTTAGTACCACGTTTTACGCGAGGCATGAGTTACTCCCTTTTTTGTTGCCGGATTCCCGGCGGTTATCGCGGCTGGAGGGAAGGTTGAAGGTCCCTTTTCACTCGCGTTGCGCACCATCTTTCGATATGAGCGCTTTTCAGATCCAGCCTCAGCACCGATTTTCATCAGGCGGGCCGAACGCTGTCCCGGATTCTAACTGAGTTCCCCTCACCATGGGTTCAGGATTTCACCTGCGGGCTCGCCCTTCGACAAGCTCAGGGCTTACTTACGCCCGCAAATCGGCTCAATTAGTACGGGATCATTCTCTTGACTTTTGGCGCGTCGGCCGCACTCACCAGAGTATCGGTATCGAGGTGACGTTTGCGCTTGGTGTCCTTAGAAGTAAGGATGTGGCGCTTAAACGCTTTACCGCGCTTGATCTTGCCGGTCGCGGTCTTCTTAAAGCGTTTGGCGGCGCCTTTGTGTGTTTTCAGTTTAGGCATAATTCCTTGGTAATTGGTAATTGCTCTGTCTAGCCGCGCAGAGATTCTGCTGCCCTTCAGATCGCATTGGCTGATTGCTATTTGCCAATTGCTACCTGCTCTTTACTGGCTTACGTTCTCTGGCCGCTTTGTGCTGGGGATTGCTGAGGCGGCTTTTCCTGCTTCTTTCCAGCGCCGCCGGGCACCTGCTTGGGAGGAGCCATAATTACATGGACGGTATTGCCTTCCATGCGCGGTCTGAACTCCACAATTCCCTTATCGCCGACCTCATTCACCAAGCGCTCCAGCACTTTGCGCCCCAGGTTCTGGTGGGCCATTTCGCGTCCGCGGAAGCGAAGGCTGGCTTTGACCTTGTCACCTTCTGAAAGAAACCGCAGAACGTGGTTCCGTTTGGTAACGTAGTCATGCTCGTCCACGTTGACGCTGAATTTCACTTCTTTCAGGACAATCTGTTTCTGGTTCTTTTTTGCCGCCCGTTCTTTCTTTTCCTGCTCGTAGAGAAACTTGCCATAGTCCATGATCCGGCACACAGGGGGATTTGCAGTGGCCGAAATCTCTACCAAATCAAGACTTTGTTCACGGGCCTTACGAGTCGCATCCTGAGGTGTCATAATGCCGAGCTGTTCACCATCCGGGCCGATCACGCGTATCTCTCGCGCGCGGATGCGCTCATTCATCTTAATAAAGCGTTTATCTATGCGATCCTCCTGAACCCTCCCGGCAAACTCACGCTTTTAGTGGAATTGCGGGGGGCGCCACAAATGTGGCAAGACTTGAAAATTATAGCATGGGACCATCTGGATCACGGGGATGGCATGTAAACTTGCTGGTTCGGTTGTTCGTCGCGGGCAAGCGTCTATTCAAAGGTCACGCCCGGCTATCTTGACGAAAAGATACACATAGAAAAAATGTCTCAATGGCAAAGTAAAAAGGGAATTTTCCCGCTAATTCGTTAGAAAGCAATAAGGAGGGATCCAGTGGCGAGTTCGTCAATCAGTGTTGTTCCTGTTGGGGCTAAAAAATGCAAACCTTTTGTGCTTCAAGTAATGGTTTTTAGCCCTGAATCCGGTTTCAAATTTGAGGTTACGGTGGAAAAGGATTGTTCTGCGAGCAATGATCCAATCTGGAAGCTAGTTTTTGACCTGTACAAGAAACAAGCCACTGGATCGGACTTTGATCAGATCGTCCACGTTTCTTTCACCTCCGGGACTACCGCGGAGCAGCAGGGCATTCAATCCATGGTTTCGCAAGGGGTCTCCAGCGGGCAGGCCGATGTGATTACCAGCCAGGTTTACCCGGCAGCCAAAGCTCTTGATGGAGTGCAAAATCCCACAGATCAACAGAAACAGGCCGTGCATCAGGCGATGAGTCAAGCTGTTACATCAGTCAACGTTTAAGTGGTGCAGAGGTACCCTTGCAGAGGCGTAGATCACTTTCTTTATTGGGCCTATGCGTGCTCGCGGCAGTCATGCTTCTGCCGCGAGCTTCTTTCGCACAAGGGTGCCGAGAAGACCTCACGGCAGATGCCCAGGTGTGGGTGCATGCCATAAATTTCGATATCCGGTATTTCAACCCGCCACAGATACCGCTTAAAACTAAAACCATCTTTTCTCCCGATGTCCTTTCCGCCTCTCAGGCGGCCATCGCGCAACAGATGTCCCAGGACGACAACAAAAACGTGACGCGCGAATTTGCCAACCTTGGCTTTGTGTCTGTCCGTGTGATTGATTCCTGTGTTCGCAATGTTGACCCCGCCATTTGCATGAAAGACCTGCAAAAAACCAAATGCGCAGATGTAACATTTGCCAGCCATGAAATACGTCTTGTCCGTTTCAATCAAGCCGGTCTTATTCTGCCGGTACCACGCAGTCCAGTCTCAACTTATTTTTCCAGTGTGCCCAAGCCGTTGTTGATTCTGAATCCCACCGCTGGTCTGGACCACGATAATCGTACGGGAACCACGCCTTCGGTCAGTCTGAAAACCGATCTTCTGGATATTGGGAACATCTTGAAGCGTGAAGATTTAGATAAGCATGCGTTGGAAGCCATTGCCTCGGCTGACCTCTCGCGCTCCGTCGATCACAACTTCTATAACGCGGCTGAGGTTGTGGACCTGAAGAGGACATGGCCAACCTCTATGGTGCAAAGTCTCGCCCTGCACATTGAGCAGGACAATGTAAAGCAACCGTTGGGAACAGCCAGTGATTCAACATCGCAGGAGACTGTTGGTCTCAAAGGCAATCTTCATTTCCAGAATAACTATCTGCATGACGGTTATTTTTGGGCAGGCGGCAGCGCATCCAGGCATGCGATCCCGCAAACTGTCGGGCAAGTCGTGGATACTTCTGAAGCCGCAGGTTCTGCGGCAGTTTTATTTGACGGCAGCGTAGCCCAGACGACAGCCCGCGCCGGATTATGGTTCACAGGCGCTAGCCCCAACAATCAGGCGAGCTACGAACAGATGGCTGCTTTCACGGCCCTCTACAAAGACTTTTTGGTTGCGCCCAACCAAAGCTTTGGATTGCAAATCATTGGCGGATACGGCCATACCTGGGGTACTCCGGCACAATACGCACAGTTCTTTGCTGGGAATAACGGAAGTAATTTTCTTTATGAAGCCCCAGACACTCTTCTACAGTCCGGGCCACCTGCGCCCATTCTAAGGAGTTTTGGCAAGACAGAAGCAGGTGTGGCGAACAATGTGAATTTGGGTGGCTTCTCATTTTGGAATGTAAGCACCACCTTAACTGTCCCGGTTCCCGGGCTTTCCCGTCCCTTAATCCCTGATGTTGTCATCGATGACACGACGAACACGACACTTAAGAAAATGCTCAAGACTGCAGGTACGAGATCGGCTATCAGTTTCATTCAGGCTGCATTAGTGCAGCAGGGGATTCCGGCGGCGGATGCCCAGAAGCAGGCACAAGCTCTTGTAGATCGCGAGATAGCCAGGCCAGTCAATTACATCGCTGACCGTGCCAATATCTATTCTTTAAAGCCACTGGCGCTGTTTGATGTGGCCGAACTGACTACGGGAAACGCGAGCAGGCATCTGGAATCGGCCGGTGGGGGCATTGAATTCATGATTGTGAACTTCGCTTTGCAGGTTGGATACGCGCGTACCATCAACAGCCAACCAGGCGACCGCAAAGGAAATGTTGTATTCAACCTGCAATTCAGGAATTTTTTTTAGGGCCAACTGCAAATTCTATTCCTTAAATATTAAAGGGATCAGCTAGCTCACAATTGTCCTTGACCATACTGTTCCATATCCGCAATTATGGTGCAGCGATGAGTTCGTCAGCGCTTACGGCGGTCATTCGGGCCTGCAATATCTGGTTTGGCGC
Organism: Candidatus Angelobacter sp.; assembly: GCA_036488825.1. Taxonomy (GTDB): domain Bacteria; phylum Acidobacteriota; class Terriglobia; order Terriglobales; family Acidobacteriaceae; genus Angelobacter. The sequence goes on along the minus strand of DASXGZ010000024.1, from coordinate 27,070 downwards.
GTGCCAACCGTGTAGTTTCACCTTTAAATAATTGTCGCTCAGAGCCTCTGTCCAATGATCGCCACCAGCCTGGAGTGTAATCACTTCCAAAGAGCGTCCGACAAAACTCTTGCGAAAAACACGGTTCTTTTCTGCTGCTAGCTCGCGCAGTACGCGATTGCGTTCCCTCGCCACGTGCACGGGAACTTGGTCCGGCATTGCGGCTGAAGCTGTTCCCGGTCGCGATGAATATGTGAACACATGCAGATAGGTAAATGGCAGGTGTTCGATAAAGCTGCGGCTTTCTTCGAAGAGTTCGTCGGTCTCGCCGGGAAAGCCGACCATTACGTCAGCGCCGATAGCGGCCTCCGGCATGGCGTCACGGATTTTCCTGATCTTTTCAGCGTAGTGCCAGGGACGGTATTTGCGATGCATACGCCGCAGGATATGGTCGCTGCCGGATTGCAGCGGAACATGCGCATGCTTGGCGAAGCGCGGCGATCTGGCGACCAGCGCGATGAGTTCATCGCTCCAGTCCATGGGTTCGACGGAACTGATACGAATTTTTTCAATGCCAGTATGTTCCAGCAGGGAGCAGACGAGTTGTTCAAACTTTAGCTGCGGCTGAAAGTCCCGTCCCCAGCGGCCCAGGTTGATGCCGCTGAGCACTATCTCCCGGTAACCGGCGGTAACCAGCGCGTTGGCTTCCTCCAGCACGCGTTCAAGTTTCATTGACCGGCTCTGGCCGCGGACGCTGGGAATAATGCAGAAGGAACAGCGATTATTACAGCCATCCTGCACCTTCAGGTTAGGGCGTGTCTTTTCTGCAATGCTCTCCCCGGCGAAAACCGGAGCAGCCATCAGTTCGGTGTGGGCGAAGATATCGCCGACCAGAGTGAATGCAGGCGCGGAAAGAGCCACAGATTCCAGCGAGACAAAGTTCCGCGGCCGGTCATGTGTGCCGGTGTCAAGATTTCCAGGCGTTTCCGATTTCCAGTTATGCGCGGCGGCAATCTCTGGGATCTGGTGTTTATGCGAATTTCCCACGACCCATGTGACTCCCGGTAGTGCCGCAATTTCCTGTGGGGCGCGCTGGGCATAACAGCCGGTAACCATGATTTTGGCGCGCGGATTTTCACGATGGATACGGCGAATGGAGGCGCGGGCGTCCTGGTCTGCCGCTGCCGTCACCGTGCATGTATTGAGCACTACAAGATCGGCTTCAATAGCCGATCTGGCCGAAGACATCCCGTGTGTCGCAAGTTGGCGCTCTAAGGCTGCTCCGTCAGCCTGTGTGGCGCGGCATCCAAAATTTTGTACAAAATATTGCAGCACATAGAGCATTATAATGGGACGGTGGAAACAGAGATTTAAACCGTTTCAGCAGCTCACAACCAAAGTAGTTGCTGCTGCATCTTATCAGCGCAATACAACCTAAAGCGCATGCTGAATGGCGCGAGTAAGAAGTTTTCAGAATTTCACTGGAGTTCCCCATGAAACGCCGCATTCTTTTGGTTGACGATGAACTGGCCATTCTGCTGACCCTTAAAACCATCCTGGAAATCCACCAGTTTGAAGTGGAAACAGCGGCTTCGGCCAAAGAGGCCATTTCCAAGCTCAAGGCCAATACCTATCACATGGTCATCACGGACATGAAGATGGAGCATGAGAAGGCCGGTTATGATGTGATCCGGGCAGCCAAGAAGACTGACTACAATCCAGCCGTGGCCATTCTAACGGCCTATCCTCTGCTTGGCGGTGATTGGAAGACTCAGGGCGCCAACTCCATGCTGGTAAAGCCCATGAACACAGACGATCTTCTGCGCCGCATTGAAGTATTACTGATCCAGCACGAAGACCAGAGACAGCATAAGGCAGCGCGCGCCGGCGCCAAGTCGTCAGGCCCGCAGTCGGCGAAGAGACCCGCGTAAAGCACACTACTACCCATGCGCCCAAAATACCCAACTTCCGGAGAGGTTGGGGTCAATTAAGCGGAGGCAGCCGTGGTTTTGCGCTGCTGGAAGCACTCGCGGCAAAATACAGGACGTCCCTGCGTGGGCTTGAACGGCACAGTGGTTTCCCGCTGGCATCCGGAGCAAACAGCCTTGGTTTCCACCCGCTGATAACTACCGCCATTCTGCGGCAGTCCCAGCGCCTGGGCGCGTTTCCCCTTGCAGTTTTTGCAGCGTTTGGGTTCGTTTTTGAATTGCTTATCGTGGAAGAAGAGTTGTTCACCGGCAGTGAATACGAAGTCGGCGCCGCAATCCACACACTTGAGAATCTTGTCCTGGAAGTCCATTGAGAAGTGCCCCTTTCCTGCATCCACGCCCAGGAATCCGGCCAGAGCACACACGTGTCTCATTGGAAATCCCAGAAGTGAATCCCTACCCGTCGGGTTCGGCCCACGCGGCAAAAGTTCACCGTGTTTACAGCTAAAACTAAAAGACAAATTGCAAAAAACTGCAGTGTACGTCTAATTACGGCACTTCTATGAAAAGACCGGATCGTCGAGGGAACGGTTCCGGATGAAACATTGAGCTATTTAGACATGGTGAGTTTCGCGTGGTACTGATTCCAAGTCAAGGAATAAGTTATCGGAAATACATTAAAATAGAGGTTCCGGTGTGTCTTATTTTGAGACAGATACGGACCTCAATTGCGCCGAAATTGTTATCCTTTGGGCTTGGCAATAGATATTAAACGTCCGCAGTCAAGGAGGAGGAAGTGCCATCTCCATATTGGGCGTATTTACTTGGATCAATTCTGTTATCTACCGCGACTATGGCTCAACCTGCTCCCAGTGATCTTGAATCCAAAGACCTGAAGATCACGACCCGGCATTCGTCCGGCGCGAGTTCATATGAAATCACAGAGTATCTGAGCGGGGAAAACTCTCGCTCTGAGATGCAGTTGTTTTCCGGCAGCATGCTGGGGCATCATCGGGCTTTGATCAGGAAGAAGGAAGTTGACAAGATCCGGGTTTACGATCTTGATCTTGACGCGCATGAATACGTCAGCTACCAGACAGACCTTCGCGGTATCCGCCTAAACGCAAAACCGATTCCTGTGACGCCAAGCGGTAAGACCCTTGTTGTAAATATTGAGACAGTTGATACCGGCGAGCAGCAAGAAATGTTTGGTCATGTGGCGCGCCACATGATTACCAAAGAAACTCGCATCAGCAAACCGGGGAATTGTTACAACGGAAGTTCGATTGAGACAGACGGTTGGTATATTGATTCTGATCTATTGCCGCCGCAAAAGCGTCCCAAAGCAGGAGTGGCGACGCTGCCAGCCTTCAGAGTGGGAAAGCCCGGAAACCCCAGGTGTTCTGACAAGATTGAAGTACATCGCACAGGCCCACAGACCGGATTTCCGCTAAAGCTTAAAACTACCTTTCTTCAGCAAGCTGCATTGCCGGACAAAACCTGGACCAGCAGCGTCCCAACAACCGAGGTAATAGAGTTTGTTGAAGCTCCACTCCCGCCGGAGTTATTTGAGGTGCCATCTGGGTTCAAGAAGGTCGATCGAATTATTGATCCTACCCAGCAGCCCGCGCGTCTGCAGGCCATGACATATTGGCAGCGATTCAAGCAAGAGCTGCGCAACTGGTTTCAATAGACGGGTGGTTATTTGGAGCTACCGCTCCAACCGTACAGCTTGGCAGCATTGTCATGCAGGACCATGTGCGCCAGCTCCAGCGCTCTTTCCCTCGTGATTTCACTGTCCTGCATCATTCCGGTCAGCGCGATGGCCAGCGCTTCACGCGCGGAATGCGTTGTCTGCCAGCCAATTTCCTCCCAGTTGATCTCAGGGGTGTTGGGATATAGGTCTGTGCCAAACATCGCCTTTTCCGGATACCACTCCAATAAATCCCGTATGTTTTCACTCAGGCTTCGGGTAGAAATCAGCCAGGTCTGCTCGGAGAAGTCGGTGTAAACATTGGGCTTCATCAGCAGATAGTTCACATACTTGGTAAACGGGCCAGCGCCGCCATGGAGCAGAACGAACTTGGTTTTGCGCAGGGAAGAATCATTGAGCACCGATTCCAGCAGGGCCGGGTTCGAGCCCATGAGCATGAAATAAGTTCCACAGCCCCCGCCGGTATGAATGTGGACGGGCAGGCCAAGCTTTCCGGCTTCACCGGCGATATAGCGGAACAGGTAATTCTGGAGCCGGGTATATTCGGCGTTCGGAGGGATATCGCCCTTTACGAAGTGAGCATAAATCTGCTGGACTGCCTGCATTGGCTCAGTAGGACCAAAGTCAAGCGAGCGCAGGTAAGCGGCTTCAAATTTTATGGCTACAGCGCCTTCTTTTTTTTGGTGCTGTAACACCGGCGTGATGATTTTATCGAGATACTCCTGCAAGGTTGCGGGCAGAGTTTCATGGTCAACTTCTTTCATATACCGGCGAAGCAGCATGGTTTCGCGCTGAAAAAAGAATTTCCGGTCGGGCGTTTCACGAGACAGCATGGAATTCTTCAGGGGAAACATCAACGCGTCATCGAAGGGGACCCAGCGGAAGCGGGGAGGTTGCAGGCCGCGTCCGAGCGCCACGCGGTTGGCCAGTTCAGTTTCAATGCCAAGCCGGTCCAGCACCCAGTTGGGGAAATTGTCGCCCTGCTCCTGCATGATTTTTTGTTTGGTCTGGAGCAGTTCTTTTACATGCTCAGGGCTGCGGTCGTTATAAGGATAGTTATAGAGCGCCTTCCAGGCAGCAATATACTGTGGGTTTTCCGGCCGTGTAATTGTGGTGGGATCGCTTGGCTCCAGCGGATCACAGGGCAGGGCATCGAAGTCGTCGTCTTTTTCGCCCGGCGCTACCAGCTTGGGCGGATGGGAATGGTTATCAATGGCTTTGATCTTCTGGATTTCCGCAAGGAGCTGGGGATCGGCGGTTTGTGCGCGAAGCATGCAGATCGGCAAGAAAAGGAAAAAAGCCACAACGGTTCTTTTAACCATAGATGAAAGGACCTCAAGGCTTGCGCCAAAAGGGTAAACCCCGCCACACGAGATTGCAAAACCCAACTCCCGCTTGGCGCGAAACCAATTGCTTCATGCGTGTTTAAACACGCCAGCTAGACAGAACTGGTTTGTGTTTATACCCTAGAAATATTCATGACTGAACAGCCAGTGATCTATGTCCAGCAATTGCAGAAGCGTTATGACAAGGTTGAAGCCGTAAAGGGCATCGATTTTCAAGTTGCTCAAGGCGAAGTCTTTGGCCTGCTTGGACCGAACGGCGCCGGCAAAACCAGCACAATTGAGATTCTGGAAGGGCTACGCCCGCGCACTGGCGGTGAGGCCACTGTGCTGGGCTTTGATCCTGACCGGCAAAAGCAGCAGTTGAAAGATCGCATCGGCGTGTGCCTGCAAGCGACTAACCTGCCTGCAAAGATCCGGGTGCAGGAAGCGCTGGAGCTCTTTGGATCGTTTTATTCCCGCAGCATCAGCGCGGAGCGATTGCTCAATCGATTGCAGTTGTGGGAGAAACGCGCGGCCTACTATGAGACGCTCTCCGGCGGGCAAAAACAGCGGCTGGCGCTGGCTCTGGCGCTGGTGAACGATCCGCAACTGCTCTTTTTAGACGAGCCGACGACCGGCCTTGATCCCCAAATCCGGCTGGAAATCCATGGGCTGATAGAGGAGATGAAGGCAGAGAAGCGCACCGTGGTGCTGACCACGCACTACATTGAAGAAGCGGAGCGGCTGTGCGACCGCGTAGCCATCATTGATGCCGGTAAGATTGTGGCCATTGGAACGCCGCGTGAATTGCAGCAAAAGAGCGCGGAGCGGTCGCGCATCGATATTGTTTGCGGCCAGCCAATAAATGCTGTCGCACTGCCGCAATGGCCCGACGCGCTGGAAAGCAAAGTGGGCGAAGACGGAAAGTCGCTGACGGTGTATTCGTCGCGCCCGGCGCGGACATTGTTTGAGATCATGAAGTGGCTGGACCAGCAGGGAATGCAACTGGAAGACCTGCATCTGAAGCGGCCGACTCTGGAGGATGTATTCGTTGAGTTGACCGGCAAGAAACTAAGGGATTGAAGGCATGAAGCAATATCTCGCGATCATCGCAATGGATATCAGGCTGGCTTTGCGCCTGCGCGCGGTCATCTTTTTTAACTATCTGTTTCCATTGATTTTCTTTTTTACATTCGCCGCGTTCATGGGACGTAACACTGAGCAGATGGCCTACGTCGTGCGGATGTCAGTAACGCTTGGCGTTCTTGGCAGTGGTTTCTTCGGAGCCGGAATTCGCGCCATCCAGGAGCGCGAGATGGGTATTCTGCGGCGCTATAAGGTCACACCCATCACGCCTGTTCCGCTGCTGGTTGGATCGATGGTGACGGGATGGCTTATTTTCTTACCGTACATTGTCGTGCTTTTGTACATGGCCCACTACCTGTACCATATGCCGCTGCCGCAGCACATGTTGGGATTGCTGGTGTTCATCTCCCTGGCGCTGATCGCATTCAGGGCGCTGGGACTGGTGATTGCGGCGGTCGCTAATAACATGCAGGAAGGCCAGATACTGGTGCAGCTCTTCTATTTCCCTCTGTTGCTGCTCGGGGGCGCCACCGTACCGGAAGATTTCTTCCGTGGGGCAATGAAGACAATCCACTACTTTGTCCCTTCTACCTACCTCGTTCAGGGAATGACCAGCATGATGAAGGAAGGGACCGGACTTCTTCAGAATGGGGCTCCGGTGCTTGCCATGGTGATTACGGCGCTGGCTGGTGGATTAATCGCGATGAAGCTTTTTCGCTGGGAGAAGGAAGAGAAGATTCGCGCCTCCGCGAAGTGGTGGGTGCCTGTTGCGCTTCTGCCGTTCATCGTGATGGGGATTTGGAAGTCTTTTTATAGCTGAATCGGGAACTCTGGATGCGACCGGCTTCCTGCCTACCTCTCTCTGAAAATTGCGCTTTATACGCGAAAAATCAGCTCTTGTCCGCAGTGAACCACTCGTCCGTGATGTTACCTTCGTTCCCGGCGCGGTTGGCAAGTGGAAAGCAATTGGAGTATAAAGAAATGTTGCGCACTGGGCCGCTTTCTCACACTGGGAAAGCCCAAAAAGCGCCAGGAAAATCATGTCAACCAGCACAATTACAAAAGGTCTTGAAGGCGTAGTCGCGGCCAGTTCCGGGGTCTGCTACATTGATGGCGATTCCGGAGTGCTTGCTTATCGCGGCATTGATATACACGAACTTGCGGAGAAATCCACATTTGAAGAAACCTGCTATCTGCTGTGGTTTGGACGGCTGCCCAAAGCGGCCGAACTGGCAGATTTAAAGCAGAAACTTGGGGCCGAGCGGAAAATCAATCCAGCCATCTACCAGGTAATGCGCGGGCTGCCCAAAACAGCCACGCCCATGGAAGTCCTGCGGACGGCGGTTTCCGCGCTATCGTTTTACGATTCAGAAGCGGAGAAGATAGACCATGACGCTAACGTGCGCAAGTCGATCCGGCTGACTTCGCAGATCGCGATGATTGTGGCGGGCTTTGACCGGATTCGCAAAGGCAAGAACGTTGTGGATCCCGATCCATCGCTTTCTCACGCGGCCAACTTCCTGTTGCAACTGAATGGCGAGAGGCCTTCAGCGACTGCGGAAAAGGCGCTCGATGTAGCGCTCATTCTGCACGCCGACCATGAATTGAATGCTTCCACCTTTGCCGCCCGAGTCACGGCTGCGACGCTCTCAGACATGCACTCCGCAATCACCAGCGCGATTGGGGCGCTCAAAGGCCCGCTGCATGGCGGCGCCAATGAGGCTGTGATGCGCATGCTGTTTGAGATCGACAAAAAAGGCGAGGACCCGGTTGAGCATGTAAAGAACATGCTGGCCAATAAGAAGAAGATTTCCGGCTTTGGCCATCGCGTGTACCACACGGAAGATCCGCGCGCCACGCATTTGCGCGCAATGTCGCGTGATCTGGGGCGCTCCGCCAATCCCAAGTGGTATGAAATGTCGGCGAAGATCGAGAAGTACATCAAGGAAGAAAAGGGCCTCAACGCCAACGTGGATTTTTATTCCGCTTCAACTTACACCACGCTGGGGCTGGATGTTGACTTGTTTACTCCAGTGTTTGCCCTATCGCGCATTAGCGGCTGGGCAGCGCATGTGATCGAACAGCTTGACGATAACCGGTTGATCCGCCCGCGCGCCGACTACATTGGCCCCACGTATCCCAATAAATATGTGGCGATAGAGAGAAGATAGAAGATAGCTTTCAGGAATCAGCTTTCAGCCCTTGACCGTTCTCATCTCAAGAGAGCGTATCAAGGGCTGAAGTGTTTTGTACGGGCTGCAATCTGCGGCTAAGTTCCCAGATACAAAACGTGGACATATGTGCCCAGCCGAGGGTTATACGCCAGATAGTAGCCGGGGTGGTCTGGATCGTCATAGATCACGATGTCGTCATTGTCCCAAAGCCAGTCATTGGCGTATGCGTAGTCATAAGGCGCAAGTTGAAAGAAATAGCCGCCTACATCGAATCGATCAGGGCCCCCTCCACGAAGTCGCCAGATGTGCTGCGGGCCGATGCCACCGATGAAGCGCCCGTGTTCCCACGGACGGTCTAGATGATAGTGGGGATCGTTGCGGCCGGTATCGTGTCCGATCCAGCGATCATTTTCCGCATGAACGTGTGGGGTTTCAGGATGGCCTTCCTGGTCGCGGAAATTCGGATGGTCCTCTTGCTGCTGTGGTGGCCGACCAGGCTGCGATTGCCCGCGATTAGGCTCCGCCTGGCCGCGGTTAGGCTGCGATTGGCCACGGTTGGGAGCAGCCTGAGGGGCAGGAGCAGGACGCCCATTTGCCGGCGCGCGCGCCGGGCCATGAGACGGAATATGGCCGTTGCCAACGCCGCGTTCACCTCCGCCATGTTGCGCGCCTGCTGCCGGTTGATTGTGTGCTTGTGGCTGTTGACCGCGTTGTCCGCCCCGTTCCTGGGCAGAAGCGTAGACTGAAGCCACTGACATTGCGGCTAATAATCCTAAAAGTCCAAAAAGTTTTTTCATTCTTTACCCTCCAATGATGATGCTTTCTCAGATTTCTCGTGCCGAGAAGAAGAACCCCTGTGTGAGATGCACACAGTACGACAGGTTTCATAATACCGCGAGGCTTTTAGGTTAAGAAAGTAAACAAAAATTGCATGTGGGGAACACCCAGCGCCAGCGGCCCAGATGAGTATGCCGGGAAACGGCGTAGAATACAGATATGCGCCGCGTTTACCTCGATAACAACGCCACAACACCTGTCCTGCCCGAAGTGTTTGAGGCTATGCGGCCGTTTTATCTGGAGCAGTTCGGTAACGCTTCTTCTATCCATCATTTTGGGCAGCATGCCCGCGCAGCAGTGGAAAAGGCCCGCGCGTCGGTGGCGGCGCTGGTGAATGCGCGGCCGGCAGAAATTGTTTTTACCAGCGGCGGAACAGAAGCCGATAACCTGGGCATCTTTGGATTGGTGCAGCGCGGGGATCACGTGATCACTTCTACCATCGAGCACAGCGCGGTCACCAACACCTGCAAGCGGCTGGAGCAGATGGGATGCGAAGTCACATTTGTTCCCGTCAACGACCGAAGTGAAATTGATCCGGCGGAAGTTCGCGGGGCGCTCCGCGCAAATACCCGGCTGATCAGCTTGATGATGGCCAACAATGAAACTGGAGTGGTCCAGCCGGTTGAAGAGATTGGCCGCATTGCCCAGGAAGCTGACGTGTTCTTCCACACTGACGCAGTCCAAGCCGCGGGCAAGATCCCGATTGACGTACAAAAAATTCAGTGCGACGCGCTTTCCATTTCTGGCCACAAGATTCATGCGCCACAGGGAACAGGCGCGCTTTACATCAGGAAGGGAACACTGATTCAGCCGCAGATATATGGTGGAAGCCATGAGCGGCAGCGCCGCGCTGGCACGGAAAATCTTCCGGGAATTGTGGGTATTGGCAAAGCCGCTGAGATTTCCAAACAATGGCTAGAGAGCGGCGGGCCAGCGGAGATGTCCGCCATGCGTGACCGCTTGCAGAATGCAGTTCTCAACGTGATGGAAGATGCCGGAGTGAATGGATTGGGAGCGCCGAGCGTTCCGAACACGACGAATCTCTGGTTTGACCACATTGAAGGCGAGGCGTTGGTGATCGCGCTTGACCTGAAGGGGTTAGCTGTTTCCAGCGGGGCTGCGTGCTCTTCGGGCGCAATCGAGCCATCGCACGTTCTGCTTGCCATGGGACTGCCGCACCAGAGAGCGCGAGCCAGCATCCGCATCAGCCTGGGCAAGCAGACGACGCAAGAAGATATCGACTTTGCCATCAAAGTAATTCCGGAAACGGTGGCGCGGCTGCGCGAGATTTCACCTCTGTATCAGAAGCAGCACGCCGGCTGAATCTGTCACTTTCAGCGGCTGCCGGATCTTCATGCTCTTATGGCTGGGTTAAAGCCGGGTCTTGGTACCTCCAGCGGATAAGCCGGATACATTGTGGCCTTTCGGCACGGCTTCATTTTGCTCAAGTCGTGCCCTGAAATTTGTGCTGTGCTCGGGAAAATTTTCGAAAACTCTGAATCTAAAGGCTTCCCATCAGCTCTGCGGCCTGAGATATTGTCGCAAGCCTCTATAATAGGCACAGGCCTTTATGCCCACTCAGACCATTGCGGTAGCCATGTCCGGCGGTGTCGATTCATCGACCGTCGCCGCCATGCTGCGCGCCGAGGGGCATAATGTGGTGGGCCTGACCATGCAGCTATGGAACCAGCGCCGCCTGGCCGGACACGAAGGCATGCCGGAGCAGGTGCAGGGACGCTGCTGCTCCATTGATGACGTGTATGATGCTCGCCGTGTCGCGGAAGACCTGGGCATTCCTTATTACGTCGTTAATCATGAGGAGCGGTTTGAGCGTGACGTGGTGCGTCCGTTCATTGACGAATATCTTTCCGGCCGCACGCCGATTCCGTGCAGCCTGTGCAATAACCATCTTAAGTTTGATCAGTTGCTGATTACCGCGCGCCAGATTGGCGCTGACATGCTGGCCACAGGCCACTATGCGCGCTGTGAGTTTTCTCCGGAGCGCAACCGCTGGCTGCTGCGCCGGGCCGCTGATCCGGCCAAGGACCAAACGTATTTTCTTTTTGGTCTGACGCAGGAGCAGCTCAGCCGCACGCTTTTTCCGCTGGGACACATGAATAAGCCGCAGGTGCGCGAGCTGGCGCGTGAGCATCATCTGGCGCTGGCGGAAAAGCCGGATTCGCAGGAGATATGCTTTGTCCCCGGCGGCGATTACAAGCGCTTTATTGACGCTTATCTCAATGAGCAGGGCGAGCAGTTGCCGGATACGTCCGGCGAATTGGTTACCACTGACGGCAAAGTTCTGGGCCACCACGAGGGCATTCACAACTTCACCGTCGGTCAGCGCAAGGGACTGGGCGTGGCCACCGGCTCGCCGCTGTATGTGATCAACATCAACGGCGCCGAGGGCAAGGTGACGGTCGGCGGAAATGACGATTTGCTTTCACGTACGCTGATCGCGCATAAGCTGAACTGGATAGCAGTGGATGGCCTGCACGGCGCTGACGCCAACTTAAATGCGCCTCCGTCCGGACAGGGCGACTTAAAGCCGGTTACTGCCAACGCGCACATGCGCGTTACTGCCAAGATCCGGCATCGCCATGAGCCTGCTCCTGCCGTGCTGGAGCCAGCGCCCAACGGCGAAGTTCGCGTGACTTTTGACCAGCCGCAGCGTGCCATTACGCCCGGACAAGCCGTGGTGTTCTATGACGACGATCTCGTCGTGGGCGGCGGATGGATAGCTGAAAGGCAGTAGGAATCGGCTATTAGCTGTTGGCTCTTGGCTTTTGGCCTTTGGCTGGATTTAGATTTCCGATTCAGCGTTTGATCCGTGTAAATCAGTGGCAGGGTTTACTTGCGTTTGCGCGCCGCCGCAATCGACTCTTTCAGCGCTGCGGCCATGTCAGCGTCTTTGGTCATCACGTGCGCGGGCTTCGGCATGTGCGATTCGCGCCCCAGCCACGCGCTGACAGCTTCGCGATCAGCCACCGTGAACCGGCCTTCCCGGCGTACCGGCATTCCTTCACTGGCCCAGCGATGCGCCGTCGCCACCGGAATACCGAGAAAGCCGGCGATGGCCGTCCAGCCTTTGAGTTCAGTAGAGGATGCAGGTGGGGCCTTTGCCGTGGGCGTGGCTTTCTTTTTGGAAGGCTTCGGTTTCACAGCTTGTTTTTATAGCACGGGTTCTGGTGGAGAATTGGCAGAATTGCCAAAACCGCCGAAATTGAAAACCCAAAATCGAAACCTTCACCGCGGAGACGCGGAGGAGGCTCCCGTCCAAATTGATCCACTACAGAAAACCCGTAGGCGGCTGCGCTCCAATACCCGTCCCGACGGCTTTTTACCATGATCTGGCTCCGCGTGTGAGATACTTATCCACAACAAGACGGAACCCCACCATGCACGAGTCTGCATCCAGGTTAGACGCAGCTCAAAAGCAAGACTTGAGCGGCGTTACATTAGGGCGTTTTCACATCCAGAATCGCCTGGGCGCAGGCGGGATGGGAGAAGTGTATCGCGCGGAAGACACCATGCTTCGGCGCGTTGTCGCCATTAAGCGCCTATCGAGCACGCAAGGAGCGAGTGAAGGCGAAGTTTCCCGTCTGCTGCGTGAAGGCCAGCGCGCGTCCGCTCTTAACCATCCCAACATTGCCAGCATTTATGACGTGTTTGAGCACCACGGTGAAGTAATGCTGGTGATGGAATACGTGGAAGGCGTGACGCTGCGGGACAGGCTGGCCGCTCCCATGAGCAAAGAAGAGTTTATAGGGACAGCGGTGGAGTGTGCCGACGCGTTGGCAGCGGCGCATGAAAAAGGCATTCTGCACAGCGACATCAAGCCGGAAAACATCATGCTGACTCCGGGTGGCCACGTGAAGCTGCTGGATTTTGGCGTGGCGCGGCGGGTTGCCGGCGAGAATGACACGACCCGCGGCGAAAGCATACAAAACAGCAGTTTGATGGCTCCGGTTGGCGGTACTCCGGCTTACATGGCCCCGGAGGTGCTGCTGGGCTCGATACCGGATTTACGCGCTGACGTTTTTTCTCTCGGCCTAGTGTATTACGAGATGCTGGCAGGAAAGCATCCCTTCCGAGGCGATTCTACAGTCCCGGTGATGGCGCGCATTGTGCAAGAGACGGCTTCACCGCTGCGCAAGCACAATACGAATGTCTCGCAGCCGCTGGCGGACCTGATCGGTAAAGCCATGCAACGCGTGCCGGCGGACCGATATCCCAGCGCGGAATTGCTTGCCGCCGACCTGAGATTGATCGAGCAGGGACTCAGGCCGAAAATCAAATTGCCTGGTAGGGGTCATGCGGCGGCGATTACGCTAATCTCTCTGGGTGTGGTTGCTACGCTGGCGCTGCTGTTTCTTCTGGTTCCTGCTCTGCGGACGCGCGTCTTCGATCGTGGCAATAGCGCGGTCGCAGCCGGAACAAATCCAATAGTGCAGCAGACGCTGGCATTTCTTCCGGTCAGCGTGGCGAGCGACGATCCCGCGGTCAGGGCGTTTGCTGATGGACTGGCAGCCAGCGTGACGTCAAAGCTGTCACAGCTTTCTGAGAACCATACGTTGAACGTGGTGAGCAGCAGCCAGATACGCGATAAAAAAATTACCAAGCCGCAGGAAGCGTATCAGCAATTCGGGGCCACCACCGCATTGCAAATGGACTTGCAGAAATCCGGAGACCTGCTGCGCGCCAGCTATACGCTGGTTGAGAGCAAAAGCGGCCGCACACTGTCCGGAGACACGATCACGGCGCCACTCAATAATCCCTTTGACCTGCAGGACCAGGTGGCGGGCAGCGTGGTTCGGGCATTGAAAATTCAGCTGCGGCCGGATGAACAGGTTGCCATCAACATTCATGGAACCGCTGTGCCGGCCGCGTATCAGTATTATCTTCAGGGGGTCGGCTATCTGCATGACAGCTCGGCCAAACCTGAGCTGATTGATAATGCGTTGACCATGCTTTCACAGGCGCTGAAACTCGATCCCAATTTTGGCGCCGCGCAGGCGGCACGTGGTGTAACTTTGTGGGCAAAATATCAGGCGACCAAAGACAAGAAGTGGATTGCTGCCGCACAATCGGCATGCGACCAGGCTGTTGCACTGGCCAACTCCGGCGCCGCCGGCCATATTTGTCTTGGCATGCTGCAGAATGGAACAGGAAAGTACGAGGCGGCAGCTACAGAATTCCAGCGCGCACTTCAACTGGAACCGACAAACGACGCCGCTTCCGTTGGCCTGGCCCGCGCCTATACCTCGCTCAATCGGCTGAATGAGGCGGAAGAGACTTACCAGCGCGTGATCAAGCTGCGCCCGAACTACTATCACGGATATGCATGGCTGGCTTATTTCTACATCCAGCAGGCGCAGTATGAAAAAGCGGCGCAAATTTACCTGAAGCTGACAACGCTTGCTCCGGAAAATCCGGAAGGCTTTTACAATCTGGGCGCAGCATATCTTTTCCTTGGCAAAGACCAGCAGGCGATTGGGGAATTTGAGAAGTCGATCAAGATCCGGCCTTCGCCGGCCGCGTACTCCAATCTTGGTACCGCGTATTTCCGGGCGCGAAATTATGCTGAGGCCGCGCGCAACTATCGTGAGGCCATCAACTCCGACGAGCGCGACCATGATTTATGGAACAGCCTCGGGAACGCCTACTACTACGGCGGCGACCGTGCCCAAGCCAAAACAGCGTTTCAGAAAGCGCTTTTGCTGGCCAATGAGCAGTTGCAGATCAATCCTCGCGATGCCTCGCTGCAAGGCGACGTAGCTTCGCTCTATGCGTTGCTGGGACAGAAGAAAGAATCGCTTGAGCACCTTGACCGCTCTCTCCAGATCGGCCGTGGAGACAAGGACCTGTGGTTTAACGCGGCGGTGGTCTACAACGACCTGGGAGATACGCCCATGACGCTGGAATTCCTGCAAAAAGCGATCACGGCCGGCTATTCAATTTCCACCGTAGCCAAGACGGCGAGTTTTGACAATCTGCTCAGCAATCCCCGATTTGAGGAATTGCTGAAGGCCCGATAACCTAACCTTCAACCGGAACGGGTTACCGTCCGCTCCGCTAGTCACCCAGGGCCCTCATACGTTTCAAAAGAAAAGGAGTAACTTTATGGCGACAGCAAAACACCCACATCTAAACGACAGTTCTGCTCCCAAAAAGTTTGATGTTTATTCACCGACCGTAGTGGTTTATGAAGGCGAGACATTCGATTGGAACATCAGCGGCCAGGATGGCCAATCCGGGGTGTCGGTTACCAAATACAGCCCTACATGGCCGTTTACCGAGACTTCCTTTGGCGTTGCGCTCGGCCCGGGCACCCCAGCCACCGTGCTTCCCAATACAGCTGGACAATACCAGTTCGAATGCACCCCGGCGGCCCCTACTACGCCACAAAATCTAATTGTGGCCAAGGTTTACAATGAGTGCAGAGATCCCCAGGCAGCACAAGGTGGATACTTTGCCTGGCAGAATACGCAAAATGGCGCCATCGTGGTGAATCCTGATCCCACCCAGACTTGGCCGCTGGTAGAAAACGCCCCGGTCGTAATTCACCCCAATACCACCAAAATCGTGCAGGTATCACCCAGTGCCACGGTTGGCGACCACGGAATTGGAGTCACCATACAGCAGGGTGGCAGAGGGGCGTGCGCGCAGGCCGGCACTCCCAAAATTATTGTGACTGCACCACCCGTACCGAAACCAAAGCCGAAACATTCGCACTAAGACGAATGGATATGAGGCCGGACGGATTTCAAGTTCCGTCCGGTCTTTTCTCTGATTCGTGGAATCCGAGCAAACAGCAAAAATCGTTGATGGCTAAATTATGGCAATCGCCGGAATTGCCAAAAGTGTGCAACTGATTCTGCGGGGAGACTTGCGCCCTGTAAACTACGGAATGCTCCTTCCGCCGCTCTACCCCATCATCGACTTTACCTGCTTCGCGACGAAACCAGACCCAATCATGGCCATCGTGCGTTATGCGGAAGAGCTGATTACGGCAGGCGCGACGCTGATCCAGCTTCGCGATAAGTCGGTGGCAGAGTCACCGCGACGCTTTTTGACCTGTGCGCCGGAGCTGCGCCGCCTGACGCTGGGTATAACGAAACCCCGTGCCACCCTGATCATCAATGATCGTGTGGATATCTGCCTTGCCTCTGGCGCGGACGGCGTCCACCTGGGACAGGATGACCTTTCACCCGCAGCGGCGCGCCGGATATTCAACCAAGTAATAGATGGAAGAAATCTTCTCATCGGCTTCTCCACTCACAACCTCGCTCAACTTCGCGTAGCCGATGCATTCCCCATCGATTACATTGCGATTGGCCCTGTTTTCGCCACCGGGTCAAAGGCCAATCCTGATCCGGTGATTGGCATTGAAGGAGTGAAGCAGGCGCGCCAGGCTACGCGGAAACCCCTAGTCGCCATTGGCGGAATTACCCGCCTGAATTGCCGAGAGGTAAAAGACGCCGGCGCTGACTCAGTGGCCGTAATTTCTGACCTTCTTGAGTCTCCGGCAAAAGCAGTTGCGGATTTTCTGCGCGTTTTGGGGTAAAACATACAGAACAATATGTCTTCATCCGCGGATGTCCGCACCACGCCGCCTCAGTCAGCAGCCAATGCTGCGCCTGAATTAGTAAAAGGCCTTGGCCTTACCAGCGCCACTACTCTGGTGATGGGGTCCATGATTGGCTCCGGCATCTTTATTGTGTCGGCTGAGATTGCCCGCGAGGTCAACTCGCCCGCGCTGCTGATTGCCGCGTGGCTGGTCACCGGCTTTATGACCGTGGTCGGCGCGCTCTCATATGGCGAGCTTGCCGCCATGATGCCCAAAGCCGGGGGACAATACATTTACCTACGCGAATCGCTGGGGCCGCTCTGGGGCTTCCTTTATGGATGGACGCTGTTTCTGGTCATCCAGACCGGGACGGTGGCTGCCGTGGGGGTGGCCTTCGGCAAATTTCTGGGATATTTTTTCCCGTCTGTTGCCGCCGATAATTGGGTTTTCAAAAATCTGCACTTCCATGTTCCACCTTGGCATGTTGGCCCGATGGTTCTCGGTAACATGGATGTTGGCCTGAACACGCAGAACCTGTGCGGCATTGTGATTGTGATTTTTCTGAGCGTGCTCAACATTTTTGGATTGAAGCTGGGCGCGGTTGTGCAGAACTTGTTTACCATCGCCAAGGTATCGGCGCTGGCTGCCCTGGTTGTTGCCGGAATTTTTGTTGCACGAAATGCGCAGGCCATCGCCGCAAACTTCGGCAACTTCTGGCGGTTTGATTCGCCTCACTCGGCCACTGGAACCATGGCTGGGCCGTTCGTCGGCGTGCTGACGATTTTGGCCGTGGCGCAGGTCGGTTCGCTCTTTTCCGCCGACGCATGGAACAACGTTACCTTCACTGCCGGCGAAGTAAAAAATCCCAAGCGCAATTTGCCGCTATCGCTCGCCATTGGAACCGGCGTGGTGATTTTGCTCTATATAGCCGTGAACTTCGTTTATTTAAGCCATTTGCCATTTGATGGCGATCCCAATGGCACTACGGTTTTAGCGCGTGGAATCAAATATGCAACCGATCATCCTGAGATCCCTTCAGCGAACCCGCAAGATCGCGTAGGCACTGCCGCCATGCTCCAGATGTTTGGCGCTCCTGGCGCAGGGCTGATGGCCATCGCCATTCTGATCTCGACTTTCGGCTGCTGCAACGGGCTGATTCTTTCCGGCGCCCGCGTTTATTACGCCATGGCCAAAGATAGGCTGTTCTTCAAGTCGACGGGCGAGGTCCGTCCCAAATATCACACGCCCAAAAATGCGTTGATCGTGCAGGGAATCTGGACATGCATTCTCTGCCTTTCCGGCACTTACGGCCAATTACTGGACTACATCATTTTTGCCGTGCTGGTCTTCTATATATTGACCATTGCTGGTCTTTTTGTTCTGAGGCGCATCCAGCCCAATGCCGAACGGCCGTATCGGGCCATCGGCTATCCGGTGCTTCCAGCCATTTATATTGTGATGGCTTTGTTCATTGATGTCGTATTATTGCGCTACAAACCGCAATACACTTGGCCGGGCCTGATTATTGTGCTGCTGGGGATCCCAGTGTATTTCATCTGGTCGCGAAGAAGCGCGGTTCCACAAGGGGGAACTCTTTAAATGGGAACTCAAACAAGAATTGAGAACACCAATGTCTCCGGCTCATTGTTCCGCACCAAGTCCATTGATCGTCTCAGGGCTGAGAGCATTGATACGCCGCTCAAGCGCACGCTGGGCCCCGGGTCACTGGTTGCGCTTGGGATTGGGGCCATCATTGGCGCTGGCCTCTTTGTGCGCACCGCGGACGCAATCGCACAGCGGTCCGGCCCGTCGGTGACGCTGGCCTTCATTCTTGCCGGCGTAGGCTGCGCGTTTGCCGGGCTCTGCTATGCGGAATTTGCTTCCATGATCCCCATTGCCGGCAGCGCGTACACCTATTCCTATACCACCATGGGCGAACTTGTCGCCTGGATCATCGGCTGGGACCTGGTTCTGGAGTATGCCGTCGGCGCCGCGACCGTGGCCATCTCCTGGAGCCAGTACTTCAATCGAGTGCTGGACTACATTCATCCCGGTCTTCAGGTCCCTTACCAATGGAGCCACTCGCCGTTTGAGCATCAAATGGTAACCGGTGCGCATGGAATCATCAACCTTCCCGCCATTGGTATTTTGCTTGTGCTCTCTATGCTGCTGATCCGGGGCACGCAGGAGTCGGCCTTTGTGAATGCCATCATTGTGGTGGCAAAAGTCGCAATTGTGGTGTTGGTCATTGTGCTCGGATGGGGTTACATGAATCCGGCCAACCACACGCCGTATATTCCGGCAGCATCCTCATACGTTACGTCGGAAGGTATCCGGCACGACTATGGCGGCCTGATGGGCATTCTGGGAGCCGCTGGTGTGGTGTTCTTTGCCTATATCGGATTTGACGCGGTTTCCACGGCGGCCCAGGAAGCCAAGAATCCCAAACGCGATATGCCCATCGGCATTCTCGGTTCGCTTGTGATCTGCACCATCTTGTACGTCTTGTTCTCGCACGTGCTCAGCGGCATGGCCACCGTAAATGACTTCCGCACAGTGGGCAAGGAAGCTTCAGTGGCTTACGCGATCCAGCATTACATGCCGGGTTATGGCTGGCTAGCGAAGTTAGTCACTGTTGCCATTCTTGCCGGTTTCTCCTCGGTCATTTTGGTCATGTTGCTGGGACAATCGCGTGTGTTCTACACCATGAGCGAAGACGGCCTGGTTCCCAAAGTCTTTTCTGACGTGCATCCAAAATTCAGGACGCCGTGGAAGTCCAACATGCTGTTCTTTGTTTTCACTTCTGGTTTCGCGGCATTCTTCCCTGAAGATATTGTCGGTGAGATGACCAGCATTGGCACGCTGTTCGCCTTTATCCTGGTATGCGCGGGCGTGTGGATATTGCGCAACCGTCGGCCTGACCTGCCGCGCGCCTTTAAGGCCCCGATGGTGCCTGTGACTGCGACCCTCGGAATTCTTGTCTGCGGAGCCATGATCTATGGCCTGGGTTGGACGAATTGGGCGCGGCTGATTGGCTGGCTCCTGATCGGGCTGGTATTTTATTTCACCTACGGCAAGAAGCACAGCAAGCTGCAAACCGGCGAGTAATGTAGTTGCATGAACCATGCCCTCCGCTGCGGCGGAGGGTTTTGTTTTAGAATGGCCAGTCCTTTTTGTAATCGTGCGCGTCTATTCATTAACGGGAGAAACTGAATGGCCAACCTGCTCGCCACCAAACCGGTAAAGATCATTCTGGAGGAAGCTCACGAAACTGGCGAACACAGCCTGCGCCGCGCATTAGGCCCCACCAACCTGATCACTCTGGGCATCGGCGCAATTATCGGTACCGGAATCTTCGTCCTCACGGGAACAGCTACCGCTTTGCATGCAGGGCCAGCAATCGTGATCTCTTTTACGCTGGTTGGAATAAGTTGCGTCTTTGCCGGATTATGCTATGCCGAATTTGCCTCCATGATTCCTGTGGCTGGCTCCGCTTACACCTATGGCTACGCGACTCTGGGCGAGATATTTGCCTGGATCATCGGCTGGGATCTGATTCTGGAATACGCGTTCGGCGCTGCCACTGTGGCTTCCGGTTGGAGCGGTTACCTGATCAGCTTGCTTGGCGATTTTGGAATCAAACTTCCCGCTGCCATCGCGGGAACTCACTGGGATGAATTCGTGTATTACAACAATCATTGGGAAAACATTGCGCGAATAGCCCCCAAGCTGAAGGTTCTTGGCATTGATCCCGTAACTTTGCCGCACGCGCATGGCGTCTTCAATCTTCTTGGTTTCCTGGCGATTGTGCTTTGTACCCTGATATTGGTAATTGGCATCAAGGAGTCTGCCAATTTCAATAGCGTTATTGTCATAGTCAAGGTAGCCGTGTTGCTGGTGTTTATTGGCATCGGCGCAATGTATCTGTTTCAACATCCGCAGCTTACCGCGGCAAACTGGCATCCGTTTATTCCTCCAAGCTCTGGCGGAGAATTTGGATGGATGGGTATCAGCCATGGCGCGGCCATCATCTTCTTTGCCTATATTGGATTTGACGCTGTCTCCACTGCGGCGCAGGAAGCTAAGAATCCTGCTCGCGATATGCCCATCGGCATTCTTGGCTCGCTGGTTATCTGCACAATTCTCTATGTTGTTACGGCTGCCGTACTTACCGGCCTCGTCAACTATAAGTCGCTCAATGTGCCTGATCCGCTGGCCATCGGCATTGACGCCACGAACAATCACTTTGGCAGCTTCCTGGTGAAGCTTGGCGCGCTCATGGGCCTTACCAGCACGATTATTGTCATGTTGCTCGGGCAATCGCGCGTCTTCTTTTCCATGTCGCGCGACAGGCTTCTGCCCGGTTTTTTCAGCCAAATTCATCCGCGCTTTCGCACACCCTGGCTTTCCACGCTGAGCGTGGGCTTCTTTGTGGCGCTGCTTGCTGCTTCGCTTCCCATCAACGAACTGGGAGACATGGTGAACATTGGCACTCTGCTGGCATTTGCCATTGTTTCCGCTGGTGTGTGGGTGCTGCGGCGCCGCAACCCTGATTTGCCGCGTCCATTCAAAACGCCTTGGGTTCCTTTGGTACCCATCCTGGGCATACTGTTTTCTCTCTGGTGGATGTACAACTTGCCCGGCATTACCTGGCTCCGTCTGATCGTATGGCTGATCATCGGCATGTTCATTTATTTCGGCTACAGCCGTAAACATAGCCGGGTGCAACGCGGCGAGGTTTAAGCTTCAGGTCTCAATTATCTCTGCATATTCAATGGCGCATTCTGTTCATGCGCCATTGATACAATCTCTTTGAGCGTATGAAGATTGTTACCGCTGAAGAGATGCGCGCCATTGACCGCGCTACCACGGAGAAGTATGGCATCCCATCTCTTGCCCTGATGGAAAATGCAGGAACAGCCGTGGCCGAGTTTGCGCTCAAGCATTTCGACTTCAACTCTGTCTGCGCAATCTGTGGCAAAGGCAATAACGGTGGCGATGGGTTCGTTGCCGCGCGCAAACTGCATCGGGCAGGCAAAAAAGTTTCTGTGATCGTCCTGGCCAACGGCCCTGAATATCTGCGCGGCGATGCGGCGGAGATGTTTAAGAAGCTTGCCGTTCCAGCATTGTGGATTGCTGAAGAAAATGATTTCAGCAAGCCTGAAGTTGAGCAGGCACTCAAGTCTGATTTGGTGCTGGACGCGATTCTGGGCACAGGATTCAAGCCGCCGTTGGAAGGGCTTGGACGCAAAGCTGTAGAAATCATCAATGCCTCTGAGTCGCCTGTGTTATCAGTGGATGTTCCTTCCGGCTCTTACAGTGACAGTTTTCTGCCAGCTAATGCTCAGGGTTTAATGTGCAGATCAGACGGGGTCATTACCTTTACTGCCCCTAAACCTGTTCATGTGTTTGGCGAGGTCACGCAGGGGTCGATTGCCGTGGTCGAGATTGGTTCGCCCCAGGATCTGATTCTCGAAAGCAGCAAACTTGGCCTTAACGTTATGGTGTTGAACTATCTAAATTTTTTGTTCTCGCCGCGAGAATCTCAAGCCAACAAAGGTGATTTCGGCCACATTCTGGTGATTGGTGGTTCTGTGGGTAAGGCAGGCGCTGCTGCAATGGCAGGGATGGCCGCGCTCCGCTCCGGTGCTGGATTAGTCACAATCGCCTGTCCTGAGTCCGTGCAGCGGACCATCGCGTCTTTTGCCCCGGAAATCATGACGGAGCCTTTACCGGAGACGAAAGAAGGTACGCTGGCCCTGGCATCTCTCAGCCGTATTGAACAGCTTCTTCACGGAAAGGATGCGGTGGTTCTGGGGCCCGGTCTTTCTCGCCATGAAAAGACTGATGAACTCATTCATCAGTTACTGCCAAAAATGGCAGAGACAAAGCTGGTGGTGGATGCCGACGGCCTCAATGCTTTTGCCGCTTGTCCTGAGAAATTGCGCAGTCCAGGATTGTTGATTCTTACTCCCCACCCGGGAGAGATGGCACGCCTCATCGGTGGATCGGTAGATGACGTTCAGAATGACCGCATTCATGTGGCGCAAAAGGTCGCCAGGGAACATCAGGCAATCGTCGTTTTAAAAGGGCATCGAACGATCACGGCATCCCCAAGCGGTACTACATGGATCAATACGTCCGGGAATCCGGGAATGGCAAAAGCGGGCTCAGGCGATGTGCTCTCCGGTATTGTTGCTGCCACAAATGCGGCGATGCAAAGTGGTTTAGGATGGCGCACTTCACGGCAAGAAGGAGAGAGAATCAAAGAGCTAACGCGGCGTCGCGATGAAGGCGACATTGCAGCAATCCGTGAACTGGAGGAGCATGGCCGCAATAACAGCTTTGACGTAATCGCCTTGATTACTGCATCCGCTGTTTATCTGCACGGCTTCGCCGGGGACGTCGCGCGCGACTTCTATGGTGAAGCTTCCATGATTGCCACGGACATAATCAAGTCCATCGGCGAAGCCGTAGCTGTTTCGCGGAAATCTTTGGAAGAAAAGGTTCTTTATCTCCAGCGATGAAAACTTTCCAAACTCATTCCGCCGATGAAACCACCGATCTCGGCCGCCGTCTCGCTTCAGAACTAAAACCCGGCAGCATCGTTCTTCTGCGTGGTGATCTGGGGGCAGGGAAGACCACAATGGTCAAAGGCATAGCCGAAGGCTTTCAGGCCGCCAACGCCGGGGATGTCACGAGCCCAACCTTTACACTTATCCATGAATATCGCGGTCCAGAAGCGACGCTCTATCACATCGATCTGTATCGCATAGATACCCAGCGGGAGCTCGATACCCTGGCCCTGGACGATCTGATGACGCCGCAAAGTATTTTGCTCATTGAGTGGGGAGAAAAGTTTGAGCGCTTTGCGAAAGAGAGGGACGTGGAGATTGCGATTGAGCATCAAGGTGGAGATATTCGAAAAATAGTTGCTACCTCTTACCAAACAAGCTAAGCAGCTAAAAGTTTTATTGGAATGCTAAGGTTCTGAACTTAGGGGTGAACTCCACGCCTGCTGGCACTTGATAAATCTTAACTTTTTCGGCTTGAACTTAGGTGAGCGCCTGATTACATAAACATCTACTCTGGGTTATATTCCTTCGACTCGCAATTAATATCAGGAATATATGTTGAACACTGCTGAATCAGAAGATAAATTTTTATCAGGCATCTCTCCATCTGGGTTCTCTTCGCGTTTTTCCTTTGTATGTTTTGGGCAATCTTGTGCAAGGTTCCGCAGGGCGGCTTTCATGGGGTTGGCGTCGCTTACCCTAATTGTTTTGTCAGGCTGTGGCGGCAGCGGGCGAACAAGTGCGGTTCCATCCACGCCGCAAGCGCTGACCATTACCACACAGCCCGCTACGCAGGGCGTAAGGTTAGGGCAGGCAGCTACTTTCTCTGTTACTGCGAGCGGATCTGATCCAATCAGCTATCAATGGAATAAAGATGGGGCTCCCATCAGCGGAGCTATCAACGCGTCTTATACCACTCCCACAACTTCCGCCGCAGACAATGATTCAACTTTCAGCGTAAGCATCAACAATCCTGCAGGCTCTGTCCCCAGCGCGACGGTCCGGCTTCTCCTGAATACTCCGCAACTGGGCGATTTGCGCTTTCAACAGGTCGATGCGATCGCAACCAGAGATCATTATGCTGGAGACACGTCTACTAATATTGACGGAGGAATCGTGATTGGCTGGGGTAACTATGCATCGCCTCTTCGGCTTACCTCGTTGGCCCACTGCAGCCCGGATGGAAACCCGAGAGATTGTGATTGGTTCTTCTCGTTGTTTGATACTCCGGCTTCGGGACTAAACACGAGTTTCCAGTCCGGACTTCTCAGTGATTTCTCGAATGATGTTAATGCGCTGCCCTTTACTACTGTCATCACGTCCATGGATATGGAGCCTGCAAACAATGCTTACGCCACATCTACCGTTAAATCGAGTCCTTCTCTCGTGTTTTCTCCGGTGATCACGCAGTCTGTGCTGCCCTCTGATTTCCAGTCTGTTGCTTCTCAGCAAGGATCTCTGGGCAATGTGATTACGGCAGTCGGATTTAATGCCGGTCTGGTCACCTATGTCTCCTATGGTATGCAGAATGACGCCAATGTGTATGAGGTGGCCGTCTCCAATGCGACTTTGGATAACATGGTGACTCAAGCCTCAGACCTTGCCCAACAGGGTTACATTATTACCGCGGTTGGGGGCGACACTACGAATGGCTTCCTTCTCGTCGGCACGCGCGTTCAAGGAGACACTATGCCGCGTCCCTTCAAGTCGTCACGTCTCCTGCTCAGGATGTAAGCGCGCAATTTTGGAATGAAGGATACGCTCTGATCGCTTTCATGGATAATGGACAGGACACGGCCATTACATGGATCGGGGAGAAGTAGAAATAACTCCCGGGCGGATATTACCGGCTTCCCGGCGGCGTTTTCCTCACCGTCATCACCACCAGCCAGATTCCATTAGCAATGAAAAGCCCAATGGAGGGAAACAGATACTTGCTCACGGGCACTTTCTGAAATGAACACCACACCACTCCGGCCACAATCAGCAAGTCAATCACAATGTAGAGGCCAAAGATTATGACACGCGGCATCTGTTCACCTGCAAAGCAATGAAGCTGATAGCGTTCCCTCGTTCCCGCTCGGGATTGAAAACCTCAAAATCCCATGATGTTGTAGCCGCAATCCACGTAGATCGTCTCACCAGTGATGCCGGAGCCAAGGTCAGAAGCAAGGAACAACGCCGTGTCGCCAACTTCTCTGGGTTCCACATTCCTTTTTAGCGGGGCATGTTCAGCGTGGTTCTTCATCATGGTGCTGAAGTCGCCAACGCCGCGCGCGGCCAATGTCTTGATTGGTCCGGCAGAAATGGCGTTCACCCGAATTTTCTTCTCACCCAGGCTGTTCGCCAGATACCGCACCGTGGCTTCCAGCGCGGCCTTGGCGACGCCCATCACGTTGTAACCGGGTACAACTTTTTCCGCGCCAAAGTAAGAAAGCGTTATCACGCTACCGCCATTAGCCATTAAGGGCGCGGCGGCGCGGGTAACGGCGATCAGAGAATAGACGCTGATGTCGTGGGCCATGCGAAAGCCTTCGCGCGACGTATTCAGGAAATCGCCCTTTAGTTCTTCGGCGGGAGCATACGCCACGGAATGTACAACCGCATCGAGTTGACCAAAATGCTGTTTAAGTTGCGAGTAAAAGGCTTCGATCTCTGCGTCACTGGAGACATCGCACTGAAAAGCCTGAGCGCCGGGAAGGGAAGTAATCAGGTCATGCGCCTCAGCTTTCATGCGTTCATTCTGGTAAGTAATAGCGAGCTTTGCGCCGGCATCGCTCAAACGCTGGGCAATGGCCCAGGCGATGCTGCGTTTGTTGGCCACGCCAAATATGACCGCGTTTTTTCCCTGCATGCTCAACATACATCGACCTCACGCTGGTGTGAAACCGCTCAGGATAACAGGAACCATGAAAGAAAGGGAGTGACTGACGAGCTAAGTTTTATCCCTTCACGAAAAATGAATAAAGCGTATTTCATAAATAGCTTTCTCTATTCCCCTGCAACTCTTGAAAGCGCGTCAAAATCAGGCTTCCGAAAGAGTACAGGAATCAAGGTCGTCAATATTTGAAACACGCTCTAGACATTTAAAGCCTGCGGTTCTAGCATGTTGGCAAGTTGTTTTGGGTCTAGCCGGTAATCTGGACCGGCGACTCAAAGGCTCGCAGAAAAGGCTCGTAATCTAATCGCACGTGATTTGCCTGGCAGGAGGCCACCTCTATGGGCTTATCTAGACGTGAATTCTTTAAAGTTGGGACCGGAAGCGCCGCCGCTCTCCTGTTAGGGTTTGACGCCCGTCCGGTTCTGGCACAAGCGAAAGAACTTAAGATTGCCCGCACCACGGAGACGCGCTCCACGTGTCCCTATTGTTCCGTCAGTTGCGGCGTAATCATTCACACGCTTGGCGACAAAGCCAAGAACGTGACTGCGCAAGTGGTGCACGTTGAAGGCGATCCCGACCATCCCATCAATCGCGGCACTCTGTGCCCCAAGGGTGCGTCGCTTTTCCAGGAAATCATGAATGATCGCCGCCTCACCAAGCCACAGGTGCGCCGGCCTAATTCCACGCAGTGGGAAGATATTTCCTGGGACAAGGCATACGATGAGATCGCGCGCCACATAAAGAAGACCCGCGATGAAACTTTTATCACCACTGACGACAATGGCAAGACGGTGAACCGTTGTGAAGGCATTGCTTTCAACGGCGGATGCACTGATACCAACGAATTTAATTATTTGGTTGTAAAGACCATGCGCAGCCTGGGGGTCTGCTACCTGGAAAACCAGGCCCGTGTTTGACACGGCCCCACGGTCTCAAGTTTGGGACCAACGTTCGGACGCGGCGCAATGACCAATGGCTGGGTAGATATCAAGAATACCGAC
>DASXGZ010000011.1:0-7459 GCA_036488825.1 Candidatus Angelobacter sp. | reverse complement strand
AGCTCCGGATGGAAATGCATACTCAGTAAGCGGATATGAGGAGCCGCAAGGAGAAATTGAGACAACGTTGGCGGCGATTTGGCGGGAATTGCTTGAAGTAACAAAGGTGGGGCGGAACGATAACTTTTTTGAATTAGGCGGGCACTCGTTGCTTGCGGTGACCATGATTGGGAGATTGCGGGACGCGCTCGAGTTGGAAGTGGAAATCGGCGATGTGTTTGAGCATTCCCGGCTGAGTGAATTAGCCGGCAAGATCTCAGGCAGTAAGCAATCGCAGTTGTCAGCGATCACGAAAACTGATCGCAAGCAGCCTCTTCCTCTTTCTTATGCGCAGCAGCGGTTGTGGTTCCTGGCGCAGATGAAAGGAATCAGTGAGGTCTATCACATTTCCTTTGGTGTACGCCTGATCGGCAAGCTGGACCGGCATGCATTAGTCATGGCTCTTGACCGGCTCGTGCAGCGTCATGAATCGTTGCGCACCACGTTCGTGGTGATAGATGACGAAGCAGTGCAACGGATTGCAGCCGCGGAAGAGAGCCGGTTTTCATTGCAGGAACACGATTTACGCGAACAGCCAGACGCAGAGCTTGTAGTTCGGCAGCTTCTGGAAGATGAGGCGCATGCAAGTTTTGATTTGGAAGCCGGTCCGCTGATTCGTGGGCGGTTGATTCGCCAGGAGGAGAATGAATATACGCTGCTGGTCACCATGCACCACATCGTCTCTGATGGTTGGTCGCTAGGCGTCTTACTCAACGAATTGAGCTTGTTGTACAGGGCATTTGTACTCGGGGAATCCGATCCGTTGCCGGAGTTAAGCGTGCAATACCCAGATTACGCTGTGTGGCAGCGGGATCGGATGCAGGGAGAAGTCCTGAGGGAGCAAGGCGAGTACTGGAAAGCCACTCTGGCGGGGGCGCCGACTTTGCTTGAATTACCCGTGGATCACATGCGGCCGGCAGAGCAGGAGTATGCAGGCGCATGGTGTGAGGTGGTGTTGGATGAAAGGTTGACGGCAGGGCTGAAGGCCTTGAGTAAGCAACATGGAGCAACCTTATATATGACTCTCCTGGCAGGGTGGGCTGCACTGCTGGGGCGGTTATCAGGACAGCAGGACATACTGATTGGGACGCCCACTGCCAACCGGGGACACGAAGAGCTTGAGCGGCTGATCGGATTTTTTGTGAACACATTGGTGCTGCGTGTGGATTTATCAGGTAGGTCTCGGGTAGGGGAGTTGCTGGAACGAGTGAAGGGCCAATCTTTGGGGGCGCAGCAGCATCAGGACATTCCCTTTGAGCAAGTGGTGGAAATTGTGCAGCCGGAACGCAGCCTGGCCCATAGCCCATTGTTTCAGGTGATGTTTGCCTGGCAAAACGCTCCCAGAGGAGCGTTGGATCTTGTTGGGTTGAAGACGGTGTGGCTGGAAACGGCGACGGCGACACATCGCGTAGCGCGGTTTGATCTAACTGTGTCTTTATGGGAAATGGGTGAACGCATTGCCGGTGGTGTGGAATATTCTACGGCGCTCTATGAGAAAGCAACAATTGAGCGCTACATGCGATATTGGCGTCGCCTCCTGGAAGGGATGGTCGCCAGTAGCGATCAGATATTGGATTGTCTGGACTTGCTGTCTGACGGCGAGCGGCATCAGGTTTTGTACGAGTGGAACCGGACGGAGTCGG
This sequence comes from Candidatus Angelobacter sp., assembly GCA_036488825.1. Classification (GTDB taxonomy): domain Bacteria; phylum Acidobacteriota; class Terriglobia; order Terriglobales; family Acidobacteriaceae; genus Angelobacter. The sequence goes on along the minus strand of DASXGZ010000011.1, from coordinate 5,777 downwards.
CATACCCCCAGAAGTGCGTGCACGAGTTATTCGAGGAGCAGGCGAGAAGAAATGCGGAAGCGGTTGCAGTGGAGTATGAAGGACAGGAGTTAACGTACGGTGAGCTAAACCGGAGAGCAAATCAGCTAGGGCACTATTTAAGGAGAGCAGGAGTGGGGCCGGAGGTACGGGTAGGAATCTGTATGGAACGCAGTCTGGAGATGGTGATCGGGCTGCTGGGGATTCTAAAAGCCGGTGGAGCGTATGTGGCGCTTGACCCTCATTATCCGGTGGAACGTCTACAGTTCATGGCGGAGGATTCATCCATTGCGGTGCTGGTGACCCAAGGTAAATTGGTGCAGTTGCCGGGAACAGCAAAAGTGATTTGCGCAGATAAGGAACTGGCTGGGATAGCGCGCGAGAGTGGAGAAAATATTGGGCTTTTGCTTCATCAGGAAAATCTTGCTTATGTAATTTATACCTCGGGATCCACGGGAAAGCCGCGCGGGGTGGCGATCCAGCATGGTAGTGCGAACGTGCTATTGCAGTGGGCGCGTGAGGTGTTCTCGACAGAGGAATTGGCAGGAGTCTTGGCTTCTACGTCCATTTGTTTTGACCTTTCTGTATTTGAGATTTTTGCTCCTCTCAGTTGGGGTGGAAAAACAATAGTGGTCCGGGACTCGCTGAGCCTGGCAGAGATTGGGCAAGAGTCGGGAGTGAGATTGCTTAACACAGTGCCTTCTGCGATGGCGGAGTTGCTGCGACTCAAGGGCGTACCCGGCTCAATTCAAACTGTGAACCTGGCTGGAGAAGCACTGCCGCCAAATACAGTGGAGCAGCTCTACGAAGAACTAAACGTGGAACGGGTTGTCAACCTGTATGGCCCATCGGAGGACACTACCTACTCCACCTATGCTTCCTTGAACAGAGGCGAGGCAAATGGAAGAGTGCCGATCGGAAAGCCGATCAGCAATACGCAAGCCTACGTACTGAATCAAGAGTATCAGCCCGTACCTGTAGGAGTTGCCGGCGAGTTGTACCTGGGGGGGCAGGGGATTGCACGAGGATATCTGAACCGCCCGGAATTGACAGCCGAAAAGTTTGTTCCCAACCCCTTCGCTGAGCGTACTGGAGAAAGGCTCTATCGAACCGGAGACCAGGTGAAATGGGCGCGGAACGGAAATCTGGAGTTCCTGGGCCGGCTGGATCAGCAGGTGAAGGTGCGGGGCTACCGTATCGAACTGGAAGAAATCGAAGCGGTTTTGCAAGCACATGAGGGCGTCAGAGCGTGTGCCGTAATTGTCCAGGGAGATCAACCCGCGGAGAAACGAGTGGTGGCCTATGTAGTTAAAAAGGACGCTGAAAAAGCGGCGTTCAGGGAGTTTCTCAAAGACCGATTGCCCGACTACATGATTCCATCTGCTTTTGTAGAAATGGAACAACTGCCGTTGACGCCAAACGGCAAGATCGATCGCAAAGCATTGCCGCTTCCTGAAAGAGACTGGGGTGAAAGAAAAGGTTACGTAGGGCCGCGCAATGGCGAAGAGGAAATCCTGTGTGGTCTGTTTGCGGAAGTGCTTAACCGGGATCGCGTAGATGTGCATGACGATTTCTTTGCCATCGGTGGACACTCGCTGCTGGCTACCAGGCTGGTAAGCCGGATCCGCGCCACTTTGGGTGTAGATATAGCGCTACGCAGCGTGTTTGAATCACCCACGATTGCTAAATTAGCGGCTCAACTGCAAGATGGCGGGAAAACCCATAAAGTTCGGATTGCATTACAACGCCATCCCAAAGCTGAGCGCGCCCCATTGTCTTACTCCCAGCGGCGGCTGTGGTTTATCAATGAGCTACAAAGCAGCAGTACGGAATACAACATGGCGGAAGCTCTGCGATTACGCGGCAGATTGGACATAGACGCACTGCGTCGTGCCCTGCAGACCATGGTTGACCGGCATGAAATTCTGCGCACACATTTTGTAGAAGAGCGGGGAGAGCCGGTGCAGGTGATTGCACCCAGCCTTACTCTTGAAATCCCAGTCGAGGACCTCAGCGAGCTTTCCGCAACGGAAAAGCAGCGGCAGATGATGGCGGCCGCGAACAACGAGCGGTGTGCGGCATTCGATCTGGCTCATGGTCCTGTGCTGCGACTCAAGCTGCTTAAGCTGACGGAGGAAGATCATGTTCTCCTGCAAACATTCCACCACATCGTGTCAGATGGCTGGTCATGGGGTGTGTTCATGCAGGAGTTCAGGGATTTATATGAGGCATACTCGCAAGGCCGCGAGAATCCATTGCCTGATCTGCCGCTACAATTCGCGGATTTTGCTCGGTGGCAGATGCAGGCGATAGGTGAAGGACTTCTGGATAAAGATCTCCAGTTCTGGAAAGAGCATCTGGCAGGGATACCGGAAGAATTGGAGATTCCCACGGACAGGCCACGTCCACCCGTGCAGACTTATGCTGCCGCTGCTTGCGCAATCACATTGCCGGCGGAAAGGGTAGCCGCATTGAAACGGTGTGGCCGCTCTACCTTATATATGACTTTGCTCACGGCTTTTGCCGTACTGATGCATCGCTATAGCGGACAGGATGACATCGTGATTGGGTCGCCTATTGCCAACCGCCAGGACGAGCGGCTGGAGGGCCTGATCGGGTTCTTTGCCAACACGCTGGCTATGAGAGTGGCAGTGGATCCGAAGGCCAGTTTTGCTGAACTTCTTGATCGGGTACGCGAGATGTCATTGGATGCATACCGGCATCAACATGTCCCATTTGAGTGGCTGGTGGAGGAGTTGCCATTGCACCGCAGCTTAAACCGCACACCCATCTTTCAGGTAATCTTCGCGCTCCAGAATGCTTCCTCAGGAACTCAGGAGCTCAAAGGGCTGGAAGTTGAGCCATTAGGAACAAAAGATTGGCGCGTGCGCTTTGACTTGGAGGTTCACGCTCTTGAGCGCAATGGACAATTGGACATTGTCTGGCTCTACAACATGGATCTGTTTGATCATTGGCGCATAGAAAAAATGGCCATGCATTTTGAGCAATTGCTGGCAGCGGCAGTGCAGGATCTCACAAAACCTATTTGCGATCTGGAGATGTTGAGCGCGAGCGAGATACAGCAGTTAAAAACTCAAGGAGTGACCAGGGTCGGAAAGACGGAACGGAGAGCACTACAGCAGGCGCCTGCAGGAAATCTGTATGTGTCGCCTCGGACGCCTTTGGAGCAAATGGTAGCCAGTGCATGGCAAGAGGCGCTGCGGTTGGAAAAAGTTGGTCTGGATGACAACTTCTTTGATCTTGGCGGACATTCGATGCTGGTGGTGCGTGTACGTTTCAACTTGCGGGAGAAACTGCAGAAGGAGATAGCGCTCGTCGATTTCTTCTTCTATCCCACGGTACGCCTGCTGGCTGAGAAGCTGGAACAAGGGAACAGAGTTTGACGATGTGAAAGGTTTGCGGAAAGGGTCAAAGAAATGTCTTCAGGAAGAGTTGTATTGAAAAAAGACCGGTTGGAAGAAGAACGAGAACTCCTGCGCCGTTTATTGGAGAAGGAAGGACTTGGGGCTCCGGGCGGGCAGACAACACATGGTGAGGCCCAGGACCAAGTGTCCTCTTCTTCAGCAGAAGGCTTGGCAGCGAGACCTTCCCTCTTCCCACTTTCCTGCCAACAAGAGCAGCTTTGGTTCCTTGACCGGTTCCAGCCCGGCAGCGACTTTTATAACGTGTTTGTAACCCGGAACCTCAAAGGCGATCTGGATATTCCCCGGCTGGAACGGAGCCTCCAGGAGATGGTGCAGCGGCATGAAATCCTGCGGACCTGCTTCGTTATAGGTGAAAACGAAGAACCTAGGCAGAAGGTTGTTGGAGAAAGACTCGAAGTGCGATTGCCGGTAGTGGATTTGCGGGAATCAGAGACAGAGGAACGGGAAGAGCAGGCTCGAAAGATTGTAACGGAGGAGGGCAGCAAAGCCTTTGATTTAAGACGGGCGCCTTTGTTGCGCGGACTGTTGGTGCGGACAGAAGAAAGAGAGCACATTCTGGCGTTGACTCTGCACCACATTATCTGTGATGAGTGGTCTTTGGGCGTGTTGATGGAGGAGTTGGAGAAGTTGTATGACGCATACGGGAGAGGAGAAGAGTCGCCTTTGCCGGAATTGGAAATGCAATATGGGGATTATGCGCTGGAGCAGCGGGAGTGGATACGTGCAGGAAAGTTCCAGCAACAGATGGAGTACTGGAAAGGACAGTTGGCCGGGATGCCGCAAGTCCTGGAGTTGCCGGCAGACCATGTGCGGTCCGCGCAGCAAAGCTTCCGTGGAGGAATACAACAGAGAGCCCTGGCTGGCGATTTGCTGGAAGGGTTGAATGCACTGGGAAGAGGAGAAGGGGCCAGTTTATTCATGACCCTGATGGCGGTGTTCCAGGTTCTGCTGATGAGGTATAGCGGGCAGGAAGATTTTGGAGTTGGCACATCGATAGTCAATCGTAATCGAACGAATACACATGGATTGATCGGTTTTTTCGTGAATACACTGGTGATGCGCGCGAATTTGGGCGGAAATCCGACCTTTCGCGAAGTGCTGCGGCAAGTCCGACAGACAGCACTGAGCGGGTACGATCATCAGGATCTACCGTTTGACAAGCTGGTGGAAGAACTGGCGCCGGACCGTGATATCAGCCGCAACCCCCTCGTTCAAGTAATGCTCTCGGTGAATAGGCCCATGGATGCACAATTCAGATCCATTGAGTCGAGCGAGTTCGGATCAGATATTCGCACATCCAAATTTGATCTCAGCATGCTGGTCGAGGATTCCAGGCAGGCAAAGATTGCCTTTAACTACAGCACTGATCTGTTTGAAGCAGAGACCATGGAACGGATGCTAGGTCATTACGTGGAACTGCTAAAGGCGGTCGTGGAGAATCCAGAGCAGCGAGTGTGGGAACTGCCTCTATTGACCAGCCACGAAAAGGAGCAACTGGAAAACTGGAGTCAGACGGGCAAAGACTTCGCGCTCGGTAGGACCGTTACAGAATTATTTGAAGAGTGCGCAGCCAGAATGCCGAACGCCGTAGCGGTGGAGTACGAAGAGCAAGCGCTGGCATACGGAGATTTAAACCGGCGAGCGAACCAGTTGGCGCGTTACCTGCGAAGCGTTGGGGTCAGGCCGGATACGCGTGTGGCGATTGGCGTGGAGCGTGGCTTGGAGATGGTGGTGGGGATAGTAGCTGTCTTGAAGGCGGGCGGAGCTTATGTGCCACTGGACCTCTCATACCCTGAACAACGCTTGCGCTTCATTTTGCAGGATAGCGCTCCAGTGGCGCTGCTGGCGCGGAGTGATTTACAGGGTTTGCCCACAATCGATGAACGTGTGCAAATTATTGACCCAGGGAATGAGTTTGTATTTGAGGACCTACCGGAGACGAACCTGGATCGGGCTGAGACAGGTGTTGATCCTGAATGCGTGGCCAGTGTGATTTACACATCAGGATCAACCGGCGAACCGAAGGGCAGCGAGATTCCGCATCGCAGTATTCCCGGATTTATTTTTGGAATCGATTATGTCCGCTTTGACGAAGAGACAGTGTTGTTGCAGCATTCATCGGTAAGTTGGGATGCCATGATGCTGGAGTTGTGGCCGGCGCTGTTGCGGGGAGGACGGAGCGTACTGGCGTACCAGCGGGTGTTGAGTGCAGAAGAAATCCGGAAGTATGTGCAGAAGGCGGGAGTGAATACGCTGTGGTTGACGGCGGCGCAGTTCAACGCGATTGTGGAAAGCGATGTGAGGTGTCTGGCA
>DASXGZ010000017.1:0-268828 GCA_036488825.1 Candidatus Angelobacter sp. | reverse complement strand
TAAAAAACACCATCATGCTTGTAAATACCCATGGCCAGGGCCTGCGCATTGTCTTTGAATGTATCCGGGGGCGGCTCAGAGCCTTTGTACACTACGTGCAGGGTCTCATTCACGTTCAGTTTTTCGTCCTTTTCCACCAGGATGAACTCAGCATGCGGGCCGCTCATCTTAATGGAGCCGGGCAGCACATTGCCGGCAACGCGCAGATTTTTCTTGTAAACATCGTCGCCCATGCCATGCAGTTCTTTAATCGTAACGTAATAACTCTTACTCTCCTGCGCCCCGAGATAAGCCAGATAAGCCAGGGTCAGCACGATCAGTGAGATCGCGGCCCCAAACTTGAGGTATTTATTGCTTGTTTGTGACATGACTCTCAAAGGGTATCCCCCCTTTGGGCAGGGGTCAAGAGGTCTTATGAGGGTGCGTGACGATGGTCACACGCGCTTTCTGTCACGCGTATAATAAAAGGTTTCCGATACATAAGGTGAACTCATGAGTACAACCCTCAATACGCCGCAAAATGACGCCGAACCGCAAACCAGACTCCGTGAAGAGTGGGTGACCCGCCGCCGTGAACACGCGGCGAGCACCGGTGATAACAACGTCTCACAGATGCACTTTGCCCGTAAGGGGCTCATTACAGAAGAGATGCTGTATGTGGCGGAGCGGGAAAAGCTCAAGCCGGAGCTGGTTCGGGACGAGGTGGCTGCCGGACGCATGATCATCCCAGCCAATATCAACCATCCTGAGCTGGAACCCATGGCAATTGGCGTGGAATCTCGGTGCAAGATCAACGCCAATATCGGCAATTCCGCCATTACTTCCAACGTGGACGAAGAGTTGAAAAAGCTGCATACGGCGGTCCATTTTGGCGCGGATACGGTGATGGACCTCTCCACCGGCGGCGGAATTCATGAGATACGTGAAGCCATCTTGCGGCACTCGCCCGTGCCGATTGGCACGGTGCCGATTTATGAAGCCGTTTCGCGCGTGAAGCGCATTGAAGACCTGAACGCCGACCTGATGCTGGAAGTGATTGAAGAGCAGGCACAGCAAGGCGTCGATTACATGACGATTCACGCCGGCGTGCTGGTGCAGTACCTGCCGCTGATCTCTAAACGTATTACGGGTATTGTCAGCCGTGGCGGCGCGATTCTGGCGCAGTGGATGGCGCACCATCACAAACAGAACTTTCTTTATGAACGTTTTGATGACATCACCAAGGTCCTGAAGAAGTATGACGTATCGTACTCGCTGGGCGATGGGCTGCGGCCGGGATGCATTGCCGACGCCAGCGATGAAGCACAATTCTCTGAGCTTCGCACGCTGGGCGAGCTGACCAGCAAAGCCTGGGAGCATGACGTACAGGTGATGATTGAAGGTCCAGGCCACGTTCCGCTGGATAAGATCAAAGAACAAGTCGATAAAGAAGTGGAATGGTGCCACGGCGCTCCTTTCTATACGCTGGGCCCGCTGGTCACAGATATTGCTCCGGGCTATGACCACATCACCTCCGCCATTGGTGCAGCGATGATCGGCTGGCACGGTGCTTCCATGCTCTGCTATGTCACGCCCAAAGAGCATCTTGGCCTACCCAATGAAAAAGATGTAAAGGACGGGATCATTGCCTACAAGATCGCGGCGCACGCGGCAGATATCGCGCGGCATCGCCCTGGTGCGCAGGACCGTGACAATGCTTTGAGCTACGCCCGCTACACATTCGACTGGGAAAAGCAGTTTGCCTTATCGCTTGATCCCCAGACCGCGCGCTCCATGCATGATGAGACGCTCTCTGACGATTACTACAAAGAAGCCAAGTTCTGTTCCATGTGCGGGCCTAAATTCTGCTCTATGAACTACTCGCAGAAAGTGGATGATTTTAACAAGCAGGTTTACGGGATTGAAAAGACTGACTACTCGCAGTTGGTGGAGAAGATTACAGCAGGGAAGTAGCTCAACAGTTCTGGATTGTAATTACGTCCGGCGATTGAGCAAGTTCAAACGGCGGTTAATCTATCCCGGTGCGACTGCGGAAATATAGCCACCGGCTGATTTGCCCTTTCCAGCCTCAGCGGCAGCTACCGCGCACGTGGAGCCTGTAGCCCAGCAGCACTCTCGGCCTGTATTCAATGCAATTCTGCAGTCATTGCAATCTATTCAAGGCCCTTGGCTATGATAATCTAACTAACCAGTTAATTAAATGCCATCAGCCCTCAAATCCGGCAGGTCAGGATCGCGTGGCGAGCCGGAAAAGACCCGTGCTGCAATCCTGAAAGCTGCGCTGGAAGAGTTTTCCAATGAAGGCGTGACCGGCGCGCGCACTGACGAAATCGCCCGCCGTGCCGGAGTAAACAAAGCCCTGCTTTACTACTATTTTAAGGACAAAGAAGGACTTTACGCTGCCGCGCTGGAGCAGGTTTTCTCCGGCTTGCATGAAAGAGTGTCAGCGGTACTGGAGCGCGCCGACCTTCCTCCCCGTGAGCGCCTTGTTCTTTATGCGCGCACACACTTTGACTATATCGCCAGCGCGCCGGTCTATCCCCGGTTGGTGCAGCGCGAGTTCATGCGCAGCGCAGGCCGCGCTCTTACTCCCGCCGCCAGCAAGATCATGGAACACCATGGCAAGCCTTTGTACAGCCGCCTGGAGAAACTCATCGATGAAGGTATTTCCAGCGGTGATTTCCGGCAGGTTGATTCCATTCAGACCGTGACTTCAATTCTTGGGACCATCGTCTTTTACTTCATCAGCATGCCCGCACAGCACTTCATGCATCCCGGTGATCCCGCCTCTCCAGAGCGGATCGCGGCGCGCCGCAGTGCCGTGCTTGATTTCATTTGTGCTGCCGTTTTTACTCCATCAGCGCAGAAGGCTTGCAAGCTATGAGCCAGCGCAACAAGTTTTTTGCCTTTTTGGGTTTGCTGCTGATGATCGCCGCAGCATACTATTTTTTCTCCACTGACCATTCTTCCGATCTCGTCTTGGTAGGCACCGTAGATGCCAACCAGGTCGTGGTCAGCCCCAAGATCACCGGACGCATCGAGCGCCTGGCCGTAGATGAAGGCACACCGGTAAAAGCGGGTGACACAATTGCCGTGCTCGACTCACAGGAACTCACGGCTGACCGCCAGGCAGCGGAAGCTGTGCTGGCCAGCCTTCGCCACCAGGTTTCCCAAACCCGCGCCACAGAAGAGCAGACAGCAGGTGAAACTTCCAGCGGCGTGGTGAACGCGCAAGCCCGCTTGCGCGCCGCTCAGGCAACGCTCTTGCAAGCGCAGGCTGACCTCCAGAGAATCCAGGGTGATACGCGCCGGTCCGTGTCATTGGCGCAGCAAGGCATCGCGTCACAGCAGCAGGCAGACCAGGCCACGGCGCAATTGCAGGCGCAGGAGGCATTTGTGCGGGCCGCGGAAGACCAGATCCATGCCGCGCAGGCTGATCTGAATACTGCGCAGGCGCACACGCGACTGACCCAGGCGGCGCAGAGCAGCGTAGCGTCCACACGAGCACAACAACTCAACGCCAAAGCCCAGTTGGAAGCCGCCGAAACCCGCCTTGGTTATACAAAAGTTACTGCTCCTGTAAACGGAATTGTTACAGTTCGCGCCGCGCGGGAAGGTGAGGTCGTCAATATCGGACAGCCAATCGTGATCATTACCGACCTTGGCGATACATGGGTCCGCGCTGCCATTCCCGAAACCGAAGCTGTACACATCGCTCTTGGCGATCAATTGAATGCGCGTCTACCTTCCGGTGATGTTGTTCCGGGAAAGATCATTTTCAAGGCGCCGGAAGCGGATTTCGCTACACAGCGGGATGTAAATCGCCGCAAGCGGGACATCAAAGCAATTGCTCTTAAGCTTGCCGTAGATAACAGCAAGCAGAATCTTGTTCCCGGCATGACCGCGGAAATCCTTGTTCCACAGTCAAAGTTGAAAGGCCGCTGATGGGGACGCAGGCGATTCAAGTGGTCGATATCGTGAAGCGCTTTGGGAACTTCACTGCCGTGGATGGTGTCTCTTTCTCGGTGGAAGAAGGTGAAGTCTTTGGCCTTCTTGGTCCCAATGGCGCCGGCAAATCAACCTTAATTCGCATGATGACCACGCTGCTGGAGATCACTGCGGGAACGGCCATCATTGAAGGCGCAGACGTGCGCGAAGATCCCAACCGGGCGCGGCGCTCCATGGGCGTGATTCCCCAAGCCATGACCAGCGACGGCGACCTGACTGTATGGGAAAACCTGAGTATTTACTCCAAACTTTACGGAATTCCCACGGCGGACCGGGAAAAATCCATTGACGAACTGCTGGAACTGGTTGACTTGAACCAATGGCGTGACGCTCCGGCACGAAATCTTTCCGGCGGCATGCGGCGGCGGCTGGAAATAGCTCGCGGTTTGGTGCATCGCCCCAGGATCTTCTTCCTCGATGAACCCACCACAGGTCTTGATCCTGTTTCCCGCGTCGCCGTCTGGGAGATGATTACCAGCATCAAGCAGAAGCGCAATCTTACTGTGCTGATTACCACCCACTACATGGATGAAGCTGACCGCCTCTGCGACCGCATCGCCATTGTGGATCATGGCAAACTAGTGGCCCTGGATACTCCACGCGCTCTCAAGGCCAGCATTCCCGGATCTAGCGTGATTGAAGCTCAGTTCCTCAACCCGCCACTGGATTGGCAGAAAACGCTGGAAGGACTGGCAGATGTGAAATCCGTTCAGCCGGAAGGTGCCGATATGTACCGCATCCTTACCGAGGACGGCTCGCGGACCACTACCGCTCTGGTTGAAACCGCGGTTCGCTACAACGTCGTGGTGAAAACCCTTACCGTTCAAAGCACCACTCTGGATGATGTGTTCGTCCATTACACCGGACGGCAGCTGCGCGATCAGATGGTTGATTCGCCGCTTTATCAATCTCCCGTTGCCTGGGGAAAGTAAGATGCACAACTTCTTTCAGAGCGGGCGGATGATGGCCATCGTGGAACGCGATCTGCGTAAATTTTTTCGCTCGCCAGCGCTTATGGTTGCCGCGATGGTATTCCCGCTGGTGCAACTCATCGTGCTGGGCAATGCCTTTGGCGGCAAAATCAAAGATGCAAAGCTCGGTATTGTTTCGCATGACAACGGCCCTCAATCCCTCCGCGTGATCGAAGCTTTGCGCGCGGTTGAAAGCAATGCCCGCACTTTCCGGCCAATTGTTTACAGGGACGAACGCACCATGGTGGCAGCCGTTCGCCGCGGAGACTTGAACGCTGGTTTGGTCATTCCGCCGCAGTTCTCGCGCGATGTTTATGAGCACACTCGCCCTCACATCGGCCTGGTGCTGGATAACACTGACAATTTTATGACCTCCACCTTTGAAGACCAGATGACTCAACTGGTGGACGCGCTGAACCAGCCGGATTTTCAGCCTCGCGTTATACAGCAGATGACGTTGCAGGTCGTCGAACTTTATCCCTACATCGAATATATGAAGTACCTGCTGCCTGGGTCCATCACACTGGCTATGTTTGTGAGCGTAATGATCGGCGGCGGCATTGTTTATATTGACGACAAGGCGCGCGGCGTTCATGAAGGCTATCTTGTTACACCCATTACAAAGCTGGAACTGGTTGCAGGCTTGAACGTGGCCGGTGCGCTGAAGGCAATGGGCGCGGGCGTGGTGCTCACCATTCTGGGTTCATTGATCGCAGGCGTAGGTTCCACATTTAATCCGGTGAATCTTATCTGGCTGCTCCTGCTGATTGCCGCCACATCATTCGCGTTCATTTCCATGATGTTTGTGATGATGGTGCGCGTGAGCGATCCGCTGATTCCTCGCGCAGTTTTCGGTATTCTTAACACGCTGCTGTATTTTCCCAGCGGCGCAATTTATCCGGTGCAGGCTTTTCCCAAGTGGCTGCAATGGATCGCCTGGATCGATCCCTTCACATATTCAGTGCAGGGATTTAAAGCGGTATTGCTCAAGGGCGTAGGCATAGCTGCAATCTGGCCTGACCTGCTGTATCTTGGTGGGTTCGCCGTTGGGGCATTTGCGCTGTCAACACTGCTGTTTAAACGCACTCTTTAAAGAAGGAAATTCGCATGGCTTTGATGGATGCAAAAGAATACGATCCGCGACCGGCGCAGAGACGCCTGAGAATGATTGCCACTGCCGTCGTCATTGTGGTTGCCGTGGCCGCTTATCTGTATTTCACGCGCTATGATCCCGAAAAGAAAGTAATTAACAATTTCTTTTCGGCCATCGAGCAAAAAGATTTTGATAAGGCCTATGGCATTTATGAAGCCGATCCGGATTGGAAGCAGCACCCGGAAAAATATTCTTCGTATACCATCAACCAGTTCAAGCTCGATTGGGGGCCGCAGGGTGAGTACGGCGCCATCACCAGCCATCAAATTGATTGCGCCCTGGAACCACCGAAGAAAGACTTTGCCTCACCGACCGGCGTGGTTATCGTAGTGACCATCAACAATCGTGCCGAGCCCAGGTCCATGTGGGTGGAAAAGAAGTCAAAGACAGTTTCTGATTCGCCGGTAAAAGTACTTTGCCATGGCCAGCAGTAGTCAGAGTCTGCGGAAAGACTAACTGGAATCAATGAGCTGAGATGGAATGCTTTATTCTTTTGCCGCCGCAGCAAACAGGTTTTCTACCTTCTGAACCGAAGCTTCGTCTTCGGCGTTCAGGCAGGTTTGTGAGCGGTCAATCTGGCGCATCAATCCTGTAAGCACTTTTCCTGGCCCCACTTCAACGAACGTCCGCGCACCCAGCCCGATTAGCGTCTGCATTGACTTGGCCCACTGAACTGCGCCTGTAACCTGGCGTACCAGCGCCTGGCGGCTACCTTCCGCTGTGGTCTTTGGAGTGGCATCAATATTGGCAATTACCGGCAGCTCCGGATTGTTGAAGTGAAGCGCTTGCAGGTCGCTCTCCAGGCGGTCCTGCGCCGGCTGCATCAAAGCGCAATGGAATGGGGCACTTACCACTAGCATTTTTGCGCGCTTGGCTCCGCGCTCTTTAGCCAGATCAGCAGCCCGCTCAACTGCCTTCTGATGGCCTGAAATCACAATCTGGTCAGGAGAGTTGATATTGGCGGGGGAAACCACCTCGCCTTGCGCTGCTTCCGCGCATACCTGCTGGAGTTGGTCCAGAGCCATTCCCAGAATCGCAGCCATTCCGCCCTGCCCTGCAGGCACTGCTTCCTGCATATAGCGGCCACGGTCGCGGACCGTGCGCACTGCATCGGTGAATGAAAGCGTGCCTGCGGCCACATGGGCTGAGTACTCTCCCAAACTGTGTCCGGCTGCAAATTGGGGAACAATCCCCTTTTCCTGTAGCACACGCGCAACCACTGTGCTCATGGTCAAGATTGCTGGCTGGGTATTCTCGGTAAGCTTAAGCTGCTCGTCAGGTCCTTCAAAACAGAGCTGTGAGATCGGAAAACCAAGCGCATCATCGGCTTCCTGGAAAGTGTGGCGTGCAACCGGATAAAGCGCAGCTAATTCCTTGCCCATTCCCGTTGTTTGTGATCCCTGTCCGGGAAAAAGGAATGCCACCGGAGTGTGGCTCATGCAGTCTCTACCACTTTGCTGGAAGGGCCAAGCTCTTTTGCGATATGGGTGTTGATGCCTGACTCGTAATACTCTTTGGCCACGCGGATCGCGTTTTTCATGGCATTGGCGTTGGAGCGCCCATGCCCCACAATGGCTACGCCTTTTAGACCGAGCAGTGGTGCTCCGCCATACTCGGCATAATCGAGCTTGCGCCCGAAATTGGCAAACGCTTTGCGCGCCAGCAAAGCACCGACCTGTGAGGTGATGGTGGACGTAAGCGATTCTTTCAGCAGGAATCTTACAGCCTCTACCAGCCCTTCAGAAATTTTCAGGGCCACATTGCCGACAAAGCCATCGCAGACAATAACGTCAACCTTGCCGTTATATAAGTCGCGGCCTTCTACATTCCCTACAAAATTGATTGGCAGTTCTTTGATCAAGGCATGGGCCCTCCGCGTGAGTTCGTTGCCCTTGCCTTCTTCTTCGCCGATTGAAAGTATGCCTACCGTGGGCTTGGAATTTTTAAAGATCGCACTGTAGTATCTTGCGCCCATCAAAGCAAACTGCGCCAGGTTATGCGGCTTGGAATCAACGTTTGCGCCTACGTCAATCAGGATGGCGGGTTTGTTCTTGCCCGCAGAAGTGGGAAAAACATTGGCCAGCGCGGGACGGTCCACGCCGGGCAGCGCACCTAATACCATTTTGGCCGCAGCCATGGCAGCCCCGGTATTGCCGGCGGTCACAAAACCTACGGCGCGCTTTTCTTTTACCAGACGCAGGCCAACGTGCATGCTGGAGTCGCGTTTGGTGCGCACTGCCTGCACGGCCTTTTCTTCCATTTCAATGACCTGCGTGGCGTTTACTACATCCACGGGCAGGTTGCTGGCTGAAGGATGGCTTGCCACTTCCTGGCGCAGCCTTGCTTCGGGACCCACCAGCAGAACTCGCACACCATAATGGCGCGCCGCCAGCAATGCCCCTTCCACCTCAGGCCTGGGGTGCCGATCTGAACCCATTGCATCAACGGCTATAACAGTTTCCACTGGGGTTTGCACTTAGGTATTTTCTTTTACCTGCACTACTTCCCGGCCCTTGTAATAGCCGCACTTTGCGCACACGCGGTGCGGCATTTTCTTTTCATGGCAGTTCGGGCATTCCGATGCGGAATGGGCTGTTAGGAAATCATGGGCGCGGCGGCTCGAGGTCCGTGCTTTCGAGTGCCGCCGTTTTGGATTTGGCATTGGGGTTCCCTTTCTTGTGACGCCGGGGCAAAAGCCTGAGCGCGCGATCTTTTATCGTCCTAGCTTCTTATCGTCCTAGCTTCTTGCGAATATCTTCCAGGGCTGACCAGCGTGGATCGGGCATTGCGGCAACGCAATCGCAGCTTTCCACATTCAGGTTCTTGCCGCATTGCGGACATAGCCCCTTACAATTGGGGCCACAAAGTTGTTTGACTGGCAGCGCCAGCAGGATCTGCTCTTTCAGCACATCTTCCAGCAGCAATCCTTCGCCTTGATAGTAGCCAATCTCTGTATCGGCCTGGCTGATTGCGACTTCATCTCGGGTCGCATCTATGCCCAGTGGTCGATACAGCAGGTCAAATTCTTCCGCCAGCTTATTGTGCACCGGATCAAGACAGCGGGCGCACTTTACTTCCACTTCCGTGGAAAAACTTCCGACCAGCCTGATGTCCTCAACAACTTCACGCGCACCCCGGTTTTCCCGGATCAGTTCTGCCCGTCCCGATGATTTCAAAGGGGTGGTTTGGACCTGATCTTCCAGCAACTCAATTGCGCCGGGCGCAAAAGTCTCATCAAATTCCAGATTTCGGAGCTCAAGATCCTTTATTTTTATAAACATAAGGGGCGCTCCGGTCTAAATGCTCTAGTTTGTCGGGGGAACGCTGGGACTATCACTGCAATATCTTAGGATAAAGGCGTTATGGAGAGAGTGTCAAGAAAACCATCAGAGTGACCCACTACCGGCGTTGTGGGTCCGTAATCCCGCCTTTCAATCTTCCGCGGGCCGCAACCGATTGCAAACAAGAATATTATCAAGACAAGACACAAAGTGGGAATGTCCCAATTTCATGGTCACTGTTGGTGTGCCGGGCTGCTTACTTACACCTTGGCATGTTCGTAATACTTGCCAATGATCAGCCCGATGTTCTCCGCCGACTGCGGATCCAGATCCACAAATTCAAAGCCGGCATACTGCTGATCAGAGAACCGCAGCCGTGCGTTCACGCGCACACGGATATCTTCCGTGGGCTCATGGATGGTGAAGCTATAAATCTTGCTGTCTTCGCCGTAGTGTTTTTCCGGCTCCATCATAAAGCCGCCGCGCGCCAATTGGCGCAGCACACCGGCTTTATTGCCTTTGGCATCCAGCACCAGCACCTGGGCCTGATGCGTAATATCCACTCGTTCAAATCTACGGCGTTCTTCCGGATTTTGTACTTCGGGCGTGGACCTCATTGAATCTGCTCTCCAAACGCGCTGACTGGGTCAACGTCTACGGGCACATCTTTAACGCTCATTAAGGCAGATTTTAACTCAGCCGGCATGGAATCATACTTTTTAAACCATTGCTCAGCGCGGTTCCTGTCTCCCGTGGCTTCAATTTCCAGTAGCTCTTTGGCCAGGGTTGCAATTGCTTGCGGCATTTTTGTGAAATCAATTGCATACTTGGAGGTCTTGGGATCGAACGCGATGGCCCCTTGCTCGACAAAGTAGTTGAATTCCATCATCTCAGCGCGGCCGTGGGCTTCCGCCACGCCGAAACGCACGGTGCGGAAAATGCCGGCAACATGGGAGGCATAAAAGCCGTTGGCCTGGTCTTTCTGGACAACTCCTTTATCCATAAGCCAATTCAGGGCAAACAGGCCGACGATATCTGCCTTTGCTTCTTCCAGACCCGCATACGTTGGGCCGATGGATTCACGGATATCTGCCTGGCCAGCGCTGGTGCGTGCATAAGCCGGGCCAAGCCCGTGGCAAATTTCATGCATCAGAACAACGGCAAGATAGCCTTCCATGCTGGCAAGGGCGGACTGGTCTTCACGCATCAACTGTTTGGCGATCGGGAGCACGACAAAATTCACACGCGCATCCATAAAATTCTTGAAAAAGATCTTCTTGGTGCCTTTTTCCTTGTGGATGCGGGGATCGTTCGGCAGATTGTCGGCCACTGCCTGATAGCCGTGCCTGAGATCACCGGCGCGGAAGGGCGCGTCCATTACTTCCATGGGCGTGCTTTTGCCTTGCATCGATGGACGGTCTTCCGGGGCCAAAGGCAGCGCGTCCTGTATATCTGGGACGTACTTCTTGAAGTTGTCCAACGCCGCGCTCTCTTCCTGATTGCGGATCATGACTGCCGCGCCATAGGAAGTCTTCACTCCCAACAGGTCATCGAGATAAGTTTCATATGGGGCAAAAATGATGTCGAACTTTGGGTTCTCCAGGTCCAGCCAGGCCAAGTCGCTCTTGTAATAGTCGTCAGTGAGCAGGGCGTCCGCGCGAAGGCGGAGGAAGTTGGCGAAAGCTTTGTCCGGGCTGAGAGCTGCTGCCTGTCGCAATGCCGCTGCTGCCCCCGTGAGCCACGGCTTGTATTCAACGTGGTAGGGAACGCTGATCAGCTCTGCTCCCTGCCGCTTGACCACGGTGTAAGGGCTGTAAATCTGGGCTTTCTTTTCCGGATGCTTTGCGACGTAGGTTTCTATCTCTGCGCGCGTAATACCAGCGGGATAGAGCGAGTGCCCAGGAAGAAATGGATCACTGCCGACAAATGGCTTGTTGTTTTCCAGCAGATCATAGCGGCTGCCGTTGATCATTAGCAGGCGGCGAATCTTCTGGTTCATTACCTGATTGCAGCCCAGCAGGCGCTTATAAAGCTCAAGCCCTTTGGGATCACTCTGCCGCCAGTAAATGCTCTCCAAAAACTGCGAGGCTTCCACCAGCTTATAGACCATCTGGCGTTCCTGCGGGCTCAAGCCATTTACGCTGAAAGGCATGGAGACCAGCTTGAACTTTGCCACCTGCGCGCTGATATCTTCATTCACGTTCTCTTTCAACAGACATTTATCAGCGGTCTTGGGCGGCGGTGCTGCGCGACGGCCCGCCTGGGCCAGTATGGTTCCGGTAAATGTGATCGCAAGTATGAATGCCAACAGCCAGCGTGCAGTCTTCATGCGTTCGATTTTAGCAAGATCGCCGCAGCCGCGCAGTCATGGTGGCTATCATGCGTAGTGGAAAAATTGGCGTGATCGTAGCCACGGCATACGCGTAATAACTCATTTATCATTTACTCCCGATGCTTCCCCAGACACTCCTGATTGATGCCGACGACACGCTCTGGGAAAACAATGTCTATTTTGACCAGGCCATTGCCGATTTTATTGAGCGGCTCAATCATCAGCACCTTTCGGCGCAGGAGGTGCGCTCATTCTTGTACGAGGTTGAAAAAGAAACCATTATCGAGCGCGGCTATGGCTCGCACAGCTTTTCCCATTCCCTGGTGAAGTGCTTTGAGCGGCTATCACAGAAGCCGGTCACACCGGAGCTGCATGAATTTATCTGGGGCTTTGCGCATAAAGTATCAAATTACCCGATTCAATTGATTGAAGGCGTGCCGGAAACGCTGGATTATCTTGCTGGCCGAGGCCACCATCTGCTGGTAATGACCAAAGGAGACATCGCCGAGCAGTACGGCAAGGTGGAACGCTCAGGGATCAAGGAATATTTTGCAGCGGTGGAGATTGTGGTTGAGAAAAATACTGATTGCTATCGGAACGTGATCGTAAAGTATGGCTTTGAGGCGCAGAGTACGTGGATGGTCGGCAACAGCCCCAAGTCAGATATTAATCCGGCGTTGGAAGCGGGGATCAATGCTGTGTTCATTCCGCATGACATGACGTGGGCGCTGGAGCATGAGACAGTGAATCCGGTTCCTGAAAGCGTGCGACTGCTTGAGGTGGAGAGGTTCGCCGATTTGCGGCAGCACTTTTAGGCCAGCATCAAGCCAAGGTTAAGACATGTACCAATTCTTGCGCCACGGAAACCTCCTGGCAATAGGCTTCCCTTGCTGCGCTCAGGAAAAGAAAGACTACCGCATCATTCCCGGCAGCTTCATGCCGGCCAGTTTGCGGCTGAAGCTGGACTTGCCCATGTCCTTGAACATTTTGCGCATCTGGGCATACTGGCGCAGAAGCTGGTTTACTTCCTGCACGCTGGTGCCGGAGCCTCGGGCAATGCGCTTGCGCCGGCTGCCATTGATGATTTCATGGTGATGGCGCTCTTTCGCCGTCATGGAGTTGATGATGGCTTCTACGCGCGTGATCTGGCCTTCATCCACGTGATCGGCGGCTTTTTGCATGTTGGCAAATGGGCCGATGCTGGGCAGCATCTTGATGACGCTCTGCAAAGAGCCAAGCTTCTTTACCTGCCGCAATTGATCGCGGAAGTCTTCCAGCGAGAAGCCTTCTCCGCCCAGAGCTTTCTTGGCGAACTCTTCCGCCTTTTTCTGGTCAACCGTTTCCTGCGCTTTTTCCACCAGGGTAAGAATGTCACCCATGCCCAGGATGCGGCCGACGATGCGGTCAGGATGGAACGGCTCCAGCGCATCGTATTTTTCGCCAATACCAATGAACTTAATTGGTTGGCCAGTAACCTGGCGGATGGAGAGAGCAGCGCCGCCACGGGCGTCACCATCCATTTTAGTAAGGACAACGCCGGTGATTGAGAGCTTCTTGTGGAACTCGTCGGCGGAGCGCACAGCATCCTGGCCGGTCATGGCGTCGGCGACGAACAGGATTTCCTGTGGGTTCAGAATTTTTTTGAGCGACTGCATCTCCGACATCAGATCGTCATCAATGTGCAGGCGCCCAGCGGTATCGACGATCAGGAAATTGCAGCCACTATTAATGGCCTCTTTGCGCGCTTCTTTGGCCAGACGCTCGACCGTGGGCGTGTCAGCGTGTTCGACTTTCCCTTCGTATAGCGTGGCTTTGATGGCTTCAGCAACAACTTTTAACTGCTGGCGCGCGGCAGGACGATACACGTCCACGGAAACCAGCATGGGGCGGTGTCCGCCTTTTTTTAACCATGCGGCGAGTTTGCCAGAGGTGGTGGTCTTTCCGGAACCCTGAAGGCCGGCCATCAGAATGACGGACGGAGGCTGGGAGGCGAACTTGAGCTTGGCGGTGTCTTTGCCCAGGACTTCCACCAGTTCATCGTGTACCAATTTCACGATCTGCTGCGCCGGCGAAAGCGCCGTCATAACTTCCTGGCCAACGGCTTTTTCCTGCACGCGGTCAATAAACGTCTTGACCACTTTGAAATTTACATCGGCTTCCAGCAGCGCCATGCGGATTTCTTTCAGCGCTTCCTGAATGTTTTCTTCCGTGAGCGTACCCTGTCCGCGCAGGTTCTTGAACGCCCGTTGCAGTTTTTCCTGGAGATTCTCAAACATAAGTAAACAGTCTCAGAGTCAGAATGATGATGGGATTAACAGAAAGCCCGCATCTTTGGATGCGCGGGTCTTCTCTATTGTAACAGCGGATTAGCTGCGTTTTTGCTCCACACCCAGATAGCTAAGAAACGCCCGCGTGAGTTCGCGCTTGAGCGCCTGATCGTCCTTGGGTAGAAAGGATTTCCACGCGCTAACGTCGAGCGGCATAACAACCCAGTCAAACAAGGTACTGGAAACCATCATCATTCCCAATGAAATCGCAATCCGCGGATCAGGATGTTTGATTTCTTTACGGTGGGCCATAAATAAGCCGACGATGTGTTCAAAGGAGCGAGCCTCAAATTTTGTGGCTTTCTTATAAAACGGCGTATTCGTCCGGTTCCGGACAAATGTATGCATGGCCCGCAATAGAGACGCGTTTACGCGATAGTTAAGCACCATGCTCCCAATCACCTGTTCTGCAAACACCGGCAGAGGGATCTGGCCCGCGGCAGCCGGAGTCAGGCTGGCTTTCATGCGCTCTTCCTGCCGCTCCAAAATACCCAGGATGGTTGCTTCCAGAAGCTCGTCTTTGTCATGAAAGCGGCGATAGATAGCCCCCGGAGTCAGGCCAGCGTGCTGCGCGATGCGGGGAATTGTGGTCCCTTCCACGCCATGCTGCCCCAGAACTTCAGCCGTTGCTTTCTGTAGTTTACGCAGAGATTCCCGGCTGCGTGCCTGCTGGGGTTCGAGTGTGTTTTTTGCCATGGAAAATATTTATATCAGCCTGGTGAAGATCATACTTGACAATTATGTAAATGTAAATTTACATTTACATAATCAGGAGTTGATCAATGAGAAATGATGAACAACGGCAGAAAACAGATGCGCACAAGGATCAATTCCTGGCGATGGCAGGCCTGATCGGTAAGTTTGGGGCTGGCGCCTTTTCCGGTCCACAATCCGAGAAGCTGGCCCTGAGCATGAACGCGGCGGAGCTTGAGCAGGTGGATGTTTTGATTGAACAGGGGCTATATGCGAGCCGTGAGGCGTTCTTGCAATGTGCAGCCCATAACCTGCTGCGCCAGCATGGTGTTGGTGCGCAGGCGGCAAATCGGTTGACAGTAGCAGGTATGGCAGTGCACAACCGCAAGAGCCTGGAAATACTGCGCGCGGCCAGCAGGCAACTCGAAATTAACGTGACTGGCATCTTCCGGCTGGCTGACGATGTTACGCCTGAGCTGGCTTGCGCGGTCATTAAGTCGCTCAAAGTTCGCGGATTATTTCAAGCGAGCGCGGAAGTCAGGACAGCGCTGAAGGACCGCATTCTCTAGCCTTGAAGGAGATATACATGGCCACCATGACAGAAGACATCCGAAAAACCAGATCCTATGCAGGGCTTTATCTGCGCACGAAAAGACAGATGCGTTTCTGGGGCTGGGGAAGTGCGAGTCAGAAAAAATTTGCGGATGCGCAACCCACCGAGACGAAGCGCCCCTGGGCCGGATTGGCGGAATGGCTGCGCGTGGCTCATTCACTCCTTGACGGCAAAACTGTGGAGCCGCAGTTCCGGTCCGACGCAGCGAATAAATTCTGCCAAAGGTAAGTGAGAGTCGCTCGTGTCTCTTAAATAAGGAGAAATTTTTTATGGCAGCCACCACGTTAATACCCTCTTCCACATCACCTGCTCCGCAGCACCCGCTGCGGGAGCGCAATTTCCGTATGTTGTGGATTGGTTCAGGAATTTCCACGGTAGGCGACCAGTTTTATCTGGTGGCATTGCCCTGGGTGGTGCTGCAACTGACGGGATCGGCTGTGGCTGTTGGCACCATTCTGATGGCCGTGGCTATTCCGCGCGCCGTGTTGATGTTATTTGGCGGCGCGTTGACGGACCGCATCTCCGCTCGAAAAATCCTGATGAATACCGGTTCCGCGCGCACGCTTTGCGTTACCGTCATCGGAGTGCTGCTCTGGCTGCGCATTCTGCAAGTCTGGGAGCTGTACGTTCTAGGCTTCGCCTTCGGCGTGGCCGACGCATTTTCCATGCCTGCTGCATCAACATTGCTCCCTTCGCTGGTAAAGCGCGAACAATTGGTGGCAGCCAATTCAGTTTTCATGACGACGGGGCAATTAACGACGATTGTTGCGCCGGCGCCAGCGGGAATTGTGATCAAAGCGTTGGGAACGGCGTGGGCATTTTTCATTGACGCCATCAGCTTCCTATTTATTATCGCCGCATTGTGGCGGTTGCCTGACCCTCCGCAAACGCAAACTTCAAAAGTCAAGCCACCGGTGTGGCGATCCATTATGGATGGCATTGCTTATGTCCGCCGCGACGTGCCGTTGCGCTCCCTGATGTTGCTTGCTGGTGCATTAAATTTCTGCCTTGCTGGGCCAATGGCTGTCGGACTGCCGTATCTGGCAAAAATAAGGTTCGGCTCGCCAATGGCATATGGCATTGTGGTTTCAGCTGCGGCTGCAGGCGGCCTGCTGGGATCGTTGCTGGCCGGCATCTTGAAAATCCGGCGGCGCGGCCCGCTTCTTCTTTGCGCATGCGTGGTAATCAGCGTGGCGCTTGTACCAATCGGGATGCTGAGCCGACTGTGGATGATCTCTGCCGCGTTGCTGCTGATGGCCTTGAGCGCAGGAGTGGCCAACGTGCATATTGCTTCGTGGATCCAGCAAAGAATAGAAGCATCCGTACGCGGCCGGGTGATGAGCGTGCTGATGCTGGTAAATTTTGGATTGATTCCAGTCTCGCTTGGCATCGCCGGCTTTCTCATTGCATGGAGCCTGAAAGGAATGTTCATCCTTGCGGGGATTGCGATGTTGTTGACCACCGCGTTTGGCGCTTTGCAGAAACAGGTGCGCGAGATTCAGTAATAGCGATCCCATAGGCAAGTTAAAATCAAATAACAAATCTATAGGTAGCGGCACTACGGTTCAGCAATGAAGCGAAGCAAAGACGGTTACGGTGCAGAGTTGCTGGCAGCTTACAACGCTGCTGGACATGCATGCATGGAAATTGTTGAAAGAGATGATGGTTTTATCAGCGCTTCTCCGTGGCCACAACGTTATTTTTCAGACTACCCAGTGTGGACAAAACGGGAACAACAGGCGATTCGAATGGCTTCGGGCCGAGTGTTGGACATAGGTTGTGGTGCAGGACGCTTCTCTCTATATTTACAAAGTGAAGGGCTTGATGTGATCGCTATTGATAATTCACCGGGCGCGATTAAGGTATGCAAACTGCGCGGTGTCAAGAAGGCTTTTTTGAGACCAATTATCGAATTAGGCAAATTCAAGCCTGGTTTGTTTAATACGGTAATTATGATGGGCAACAACTTTGGTTTGTTTGGTAGCTTCAAAAAAGCAAAGCATCTCTTGAAAATTCTTTTCAGGATCACTAACGAGCACGGCATTATTATCGCTGAGACAGTAAACCCATATTCTACCCGCGAACCAGCTCATCTCCGGTATCAGCGCCTCAACCGCAACCGCGGGCTGATGCCTGGACAGCTACGCTTACGGGTGCGGTACGACAACATCATCGGACACTGGTTTGATTATTTGCTCGTATCGAAGGAAGAGATGGAAGATATACTTGCCGAGACAGGCTGGCGTATCCAAAAGATTATCCTCGACAAAGGACCGGGCTACACGGCGATTCTCTCAAAAACGGAATAAGAATAAGCCTCAGCCAAAGATTCACGCCGCATCGCCGTGATTGTGAGACAGCCTCGCATCCAAACATCTATACTGTCCTTCTGGAGCGGCCCAATGACAGATCACCGCAACACCGCTGTTTCCGATTTCCCCGTTTGCTGGCCCGCGCTGCCTCTTTCAGCCTGGCAGGACACACGAGACACGCTGCATATGTGGACGCAGATTGTCGGCAAAGTGCGGCTGGCGCTCACGCCTAAAACCAATCACTGGTGGAACGTGGCTCTCTATGTAAGCGCGCGCGGCCTGACCACTTCGGCGATTCCTTATGGCGATCGCGTGTTTGAAATTGAATTTGATTTGCTCGAGCACCAGTTGATCATCAAAACGTGTGACCCGGCAACCAAGATCATTCCGCTGGGCCCGCGCTCCGTGGCCGACTTCTACCAGGAATTCATATCCACGCTGCGTTCACTCAAAATCGATGTGAGCATCTGGCACATGCCGGTGGAGATTGCCAATCCTATCGCTTTCGATCAGGACAAAACACACGCTTCCTATGACAAAGAATATGCGCGTCGTTTCTGGCGGACGCTGGTTTCGGTGGATGATGTCTTCAAAGTTTTTCGTTCACGCTTCATTGGCAAATCCAGCCCGGTACATTTTTTCTGGGGCAGCTTTGATCTGGCGGTCACGCGCTTCTCGGGGCGTCCCGCGCCGCAGCGCACAGATCCTGATCCGGTGCTGCGCAAGATCATGCAGGAAGCTTACTCGCATGAAGTGATCAGCGCAGGTTGGTGGACTGGGGGCGGCGACGTGACCGATGCAGCCTTCTATTGCTATGCCGCGCCCACGCCGCAGGGCTTTGCCGCACAAAAAGTGCGTCCGGAGGCAGCTTTTTATCATCAACAACTGGGTGAATTCTTATTGATGCATGAAGATGCCCGGCGCTCCAGTTCGCCCACCGCTGCAATCTTAGAGTTCCTGCAAAGCACCTATGAAGCAGGCGCGACAGTTGCCAAGTGGGACCGCGCGGCGCTGGAAAGGCCACAAGAACCCGCCGCCGGTGCGGCCTAAGGAGATACGATGGCGCAAAGCTGTTCTCATCTGAAACAAATCAAGTTCAAGACCACCGACACGCACGTCTGTGAAGATTGCATCAAGACCGGCGATACTTGGGTCCATTTGCGGCTGTGCCTGGAATGCGGACACGTAGGCTGCTGCGATTCTTCCAAGAACAAGCACGCCACAAAACATTTTCATCGCTCCAAACATCCGCTGATTCGCTCCATTGAGCCGGGTGAAGCATGGATCTGGTGCTACGTGGACGAACTCTCGCCGGGTGAAATTGCGGCCTGACTGAAAATGCCTGCTTTTTGATAATTGAAGAACCTGGCTTCGATCCCGCAATCTTCGCTCACCTGCCGTTCAGCCAGACAAAAATCCAATGGATCGCCATGAGCCATACCGATAGCAGCAAGAGATTCATGCCAATTAACATGGCGATCACTATCAGCATGAGCCCGGCTGCCACGGTCAGCAGCGGCACAATGATTGCGTAGAGCAGCGTCATAAAAATTGTAAGCGCCACGCCCCAGCCGCGTACCGGCGCAATGAGATGTGAGCCCATCTTCTGCAGCCGCTTGGCGCGTTTTGCCAGCGGTGGATGAAATGAAGCAAAGCTCTGTAGTTGGCCGTGTTCACGCTGCCTGGGCTGGGCTGCCTGACGCGATTGTTTTGCCTGCTCCAAGCGAGCGATTGCGGCCATGTCGCCGTGGCTGGCTGCTTCAATATCAGCAAAATTGGGCAACTCGCCCAGCCCGGGAGGCAATCTTTCACCCATGATTTCTGCCACTGCCCGCATGCGCGCCATGGCCTGAGGATTTCCCGTTGCCGCCGCTTTTACCGTAGAGATCATCTCCTGGCGCACGGTGGGCCAGTCATTTCCCGCGATCGGGACCGCGGTCCCGGCCGCAACCGGAGTGTCATAGAGGTTTGCGGCATCCTGTGCCGACATTACATGCGCCGTTGATGCCCATGCCTGAATTGCTTTGCCCATCTGCTGCTCGCTGGGCTGCTGCCCGCGCAGACCGCTATCACCTTTAGGATTCACAATAAAAAGATGTGTAGCCCAATCGCCGCCGTCTAATGATGTCGTCCGGTCTTCACTCAGGCATTGCAGCGCGCGGGCCAGCGCATCTGGATTGCGCGTGAGTTCCACTGAAGTAGCGTCCGCCAGATAGCGGCGCGTCCGCCAGAGCATGGCCATGCTTGGTCCCAACACCACGTTTAGGAACATCCATAAGGTGATGTTGATTGTCATGTTGGTGAACATCAGAGGGTACAGCAGGAAGCGATAGATCTTTGTGAACAGCCCGGGATTGCCCTTGTTTAAATAATTGCCCGCGTCGTCTGAATCCAGTGAAGTGGCCAGTGACTCCGCAATAGCTGCGGCCTCAACCGCTTTCTGTTCCGGTGTTCCACCACTCAGCATGTAACGAACTACGCGCCAGACTCGTGCACGAGACTTGCCGTCAAAAGGAATATTGATCAGGTTTTGCAGTAGGCCGCTGGTTTCAAAAACGCTGGTCACCATGAAGGCAACGCCCAGGTCACCATTACCAACAGAGCCGATCAGGTGCGCCAGGATCGCCTGCAACTGGTCGCGGTCAAGATCATCCAGCAGTCGGCGGGAGAGAACAATGTGCGCATCAGCGGGAGACGAGCCTATAGCGGCGGCGTTGGCGCCGATGGAATCCACCAGCATGATTTTTGGCGCGGGTAATCCGGCGGCAATGGCCATTTCCTGTGTCGCGTCGGCAAGCTGAAGCTCTTTCAGGTCTGCCTGATTCGGTTCGCGCGCATTCAGGCTGGCCAGCGTGCCGCCTACACCGCCGTGCCGAAATAGCGCCAGCATGCCCGCCCATAATCCAAAGGTGGCCAGCATTCCCGGCAGCAATATCAACGCAAGTCCAAAGGCCAGTTCACCGGGTTCCAGCGTGCCTTTCTGGTTGATCACATAGTCGGCAACGCGGCCTCCAAGATGCGCCAGGCTGTTGGCATACTGCAATAACTCCGGCTGCGGCGAAAAATGGTTGATGGTTTCCAGTACGATCATTCCGATTACATAAAGCAATGGCGTGAGTACCAGCGTGAGCGGAATGCCCATCAGGATGGCGGCAAACGTACACAGCGCGGACATCCGCCACGTGGCGCGGCGATTGCGCTTTTGCGCGGCAAAAAACGTCTCCGGATTGAGCGGCCCAAAGCCGCGCGCCGTGCCTGTGGCTTCCATGGGTTCCATGAGGGCTTGAGATTAGCACCGGCCATTCACTGGAGCAACTTGGCTGGAGCAACTATCACCTTTTCCTCGGCAAAAATGTGGGGTTCAGGATAAAGTGTAAAGAGTGCGCTTTATAAATGGACCTTATTTCATGCGGATTCTATTAGCATTCATGCTTCTGCCATTTCTCTGTGCGGCTGCCCTGTCCCGGTCTTCCGACGCACAGGACAGGCCAACTCTCAATCGGCACGGAGCGCCACCGCCCAATGCCACGCCGACGCCGGCTACTCCGTCTGCGTCCCCAACATCTTCACCGCAGCCGACACCAGCAACCGCGCCGACGCCAGCATCTGAACCGTCGTCTGCTGAGGCCACATCTGTGGAACCGCCGCAGCCTGCGTATCCTGACCTGCTGCCTCACTTTGACAATGACAGCCGCGCCGCGCTTGAAACCCGCGAGACTGACGTGCAGAAGCGCGGCAACGTCCGGCTGATTGAACTCAACTATGCAGGCGCCAGCAGTGATCGCGTTCCGGCGTATCTTCTTATTCCTTCCGGCAACGGCCCGTTTCCCGCCATTATCTGGGGACACTGGCTGATGAAGGGCTCCCCGCTGGCCAATAAAGACGAGTTTCTTGAAGAAGCGCTCGTCCTGGCCCGCTCCGGCGTGGTTTCGCTGCTGATTGATGCACCGCAGGTCCGGCATGAATGGACGCCGGAAAAAGGCGGCCCATTGGAACAGGCACGCCAGCAAAGTGACGCCGCCGCGCACCAAGTGGTCGACCTGCGCCGCGCCATTGACCTGCTCTATCTGCGCCGTGACATTGATCGCAAACGCATCGCTTACGTCGGCCATAGCTGGGACGCGCATGTTGGCGCAATCCTGGCCGGCGTTGAAACTCGCATCTGTTGTTACGTCCTCATGGCCAGCGGATACGCTGACCAGGAAGAGGCTTTTGCCAGCAAAGACCCGCAACGCATTGCGCAGATCAAGGAAGTGGGCGAGGACAACGTCCGCGAATATTTCCGCGAATACGCGTTTGACGACCCGGTTTACTTCCTCGGCCATACTGACCGTGAAAGCATCTTTCTGCAATTTGCCTCCGGCGACGCCGACAGCGCCGGCCTTGCGGCTTACAAACAGCAGGCCCAGAAATATCTTGACCGGTTCAGCTCCAAAGATAAAAAGATGGAGTTTTATGATGCGCCGCACGCTCTCAACGCTGCCGCGCGTCTTGACCGTGATCGCTGGCTGCAAAAACATCTGGGCGTGAAGAAGATTGACGAGAAGGAGTTGGAGGCGATTCCGCAGTTGAAATAGGACGCGCATGTAGATCTTTCTGGAAAAACACCGCATGTCATTGCAGGGTGAGTGATTTGCCGCCCCTGACGGGACTTTCTTCTATCACGCATGCGAACCGGCAGTTCCTCCCGGGCTATTTTCATTCGCGACGATTGAAGATGGTGATACACCAGCCTTCGGATTAGCCTTCGCCATAGGCGAAAGCCGCTTTACCGCAGCGTGAATACAGACAATACCGTCCCGCCAGGGACGGACTGACAATAGCCCGGTACATTTCCGAGGGCGCGGTAGCGCGCTGAGGAATACGTGCCGGGGACCGATGGATAGAAACGACGAGTCCCGCCAGGGACGGCTGAAGTTACAATAAACCGCTTATGTCCTATCACGCACGAACCAGCATCCTTATCCATTGCGTCTTCACCACCAAGAACCGGCTGGCTTTAATTCCCAGCAATCTGCAACCCCGGCTCTGGTCATATATCGGCGGCGTCGCGCGGACGAACAAGATGAAAGCTCTGGCCGTGGGCGGTATTGCCGACCATTGCCATGTTCTGCTTTCTCTGCCGCCAACCATGGCGGTGGCCAAGGCCGTTCAATTGGTGAAAGCAGGTTCGTCCAAGTGGATGCACGATACCGGGCGTCAAAATTTTGCCTGGCAGGAAGGCTATGGTGCTTTCAGCATTGGGGCTTCCCAGATTGCAGCAACCGTCAAATACATTTCCAACCAGCCACGGCATCATGCCAAAGTCAGCTTTCAGAAGGAATGGGAGATTTTTCTGGAAAAACATGGCATGTCATTGCAGGATGATTGATCAGCCGTCCCTGGCGGGACTTTCCTCCATCACGCATGCGAACCCGGCAGTTCCTGCCGGGCTATTTTCATTCGCGCCTGCCGGCGCTTGAGCCTATGCCTTGATACGTGATCTTGTCCTGATTGTTTTCGTTCAGAGCATGAACTGATCGATTTAGATTCATTTTCATCCATCCTTTGCTGCGCAAAGGATGGGTCCGGCAGAGGAATCCGGTAAGGCGAACCTCCGATGCTAATTTAAATAACTTGCCTCACAACTCGGAGGCAAGCCTCCTTCGCACCTATGCGAACCAATTTTTCAGATCCATAATCGATCGAAAGAGGTACCGCATGTTCATCCGCGTCGCTGAGCCAAAGATTATTCTCCCAAAACTTAAACAAACTATAGGGATATTGATGAGGATTTAAATGAACTGTCAAACTTGATGTCGCAAGTAAAGAGAGGCTCTCCGGCAAGGTGGGCAATCTCCAATCTGAATAGCCCGCCCATTTTGACCGGCGCAAATCTTCTGCATGGCGTAATGCATTTAGATAAGAGGATGGTTGCGAAGCTGTATCAGCCCACATCAGCCCCGTAATATGATCGACTACTGCTGCCTGAGTGCCCGTGGGTCCTTCATACTCGTTATGCCGAAAGAATCCTGGAAAGTTTTTATACCAACGGCGGTATGACTCATTTAAGGTCGCACCGTGTCTTATACCTTCGAGAAGATCAGGTTCGCTTAATTTTTTTGGAGACACTCGGTTCTTTATAAATGGTGGCAAATGAAGTACCTCTAAACCTTCAAGATCTGCTGTTTTCAGATCAGAAAATATCCGGCCCTCGTCCCAAATCTGTAGAGCGGGCATTTTGTGGAGATTCCCAAAAGGTCCCCCAGTCTCACGATCATCGTTTCTTCTGCGCCAAGCAATAATCACGAGTTCCCACCAGAAACGCTTCATCTGGTCAGTCCACTCGGTTTTCGCAATTGTATTAGGAAATGCGGAGAAGTGACGCACGAACAAGTACTCCATAAGAGTACGATGCGCAAATTTTAAATTGCCCTCTGCATCGCGATTAAGAAGTGAGCGTCCACGTAATTGCCACCCCTGTAACGGCATCGCTAACCGTGAAGCTAGCTTCAAGGCATCGTCGGATGGGATCCGTTCCGATCCTCGTTGTTGACGATTCGAATATATGTCTGCGGCCAGAAACTCCGAAAAACGCCGCAGGTTAGCTGGATTTACATATGCCTGCTCTCTGATGAGCCATGCCGCGATCATCGCTTCATAAATCTGCACTGTATATCGAAGCTCGTCTGTGGAGCCGAGCAGGTCTTGAATGTGAGCGAGTAACATTGGCCGGATAGTAAGATCTGGCATCTTCGCGGCAATTTCCAATGCCTTCTCTCGTTGCCTAAATCTCCAGAACGGAAATCTTCGTCTTAAATATATCTTCACTTGGCCATCTGAAAATGGTGATAAATATAGCTTGTAAAACATGTATTCACGCTCTTGACCGGCCGCAGTCACACCAAATCGAACGAGCCCGGTTTCCTTAGGTATCTCGGTATCTTTTTCAAAAAATTGAGTTCTGCAAGTGATTAGCACATGATAAAAACCCTCAGTCAGGTCAAGTAAGACCCGAAGCCGTTCCCGGTGATTGTCAATAGCGACTGTGTCTTCATCAAATGCATCTAAGAAAAGTACGGTATCAGATCGGTCTTGGATCTCCGTGATTCTCGCATCAACATTCTTTCGGCCGAGAGGAAGAATTGCGATTTTGTAATTACCAATGTTATTTCTCCAGTGCCTGGCATAGTAGTTAAGAAGCAGGGACGTTTTCCCCATGCCCGAGTCTGCCAGGACTAGGGTGTGCCTATGCTCTGTTGAGGATCCAAACAATTTATCTAGCGATTCGAACGCATTCTGACGCACTGCATATACTTTGCGGAAATCTTCCCCTCCACTCGGATCAATTGACTGACAATCAGGCTCAATATAAAAACTGGTTGCTCTATTGATCTCTTCAACTGTATAAAGTTCTGCGCCTATCCTTGTGTGCAAGGTTTTCCTGTCCTTGCGTAGCCTAAAGTACTTAACCAGGAACGGCCCACCTTTTGCTGCTACTCCTATTAGCGCAGCTATCGTGCCTAAAGCCTCTTTATTTCGAACACAGAAATTTAGAAGACTTGAAAATTGGCTTATGAGGTCAGGGCTGAAAGTGAGTATAAAAAGCAGAGGGTTCGTGCTTACAGAGCTCGCCATAATAAATCGCGCCAATATTAATCTAATATAGAAAGCTTTGAAAAGAAAATTTTGGATCGACAATATGCGAATGGCTTACAGCATCGCGGTATAAAGAAATATGACTAGGTAAAGTTCGGTCTGCTTATGGCCCTACAAAAGTCAAAAGCTCCTTACCATACTCCGCGAAAGAAAGCCCAGTTCCACTACCGTAGCACCGAGCCGCCTTCGTTGTGGCTCGGAAACCGCGCTAGGTACGCATATTTTTGCAGAGATTACCCCAGCGCTTTTCCCCCGGTGCCCATGCCGCTGCTGTGAACAATCCATACGTGCGTGAGCCTCGCAAGAATGACCGTTGATAGGCTTCCCACACTCCTCATTTTTCCGCTTGCTCTATTCGCCTTGTATTTGCTATAATGTGTCTAAGTTTTACAGCCGGGAGCGGCGCCGGCTTGCCCCTTATAACCCAAAAGGGGACGCCAGCAAATTGCGGTTTGCTGGGCGAGATCAAAGGCCTGCAACCAGAAGGACGCCATCAAGCATAAGCCGTTGGCTACCCGCAAGTTAGCCGTAGCTTCTGTTTTTTCTCGCCTTCAACCTGTGCGCTATAGGTGTGTCTGGAAGAGGGCAATTGGCACTTAGCAATTAGTAATTGGCTTTGTATTTTTAGCTGTCTGAATGCCTTCCTGTTCTGCGAAGTTGGACTACCGACAATCCGTAGTCGAAAAAATCAAAATCTGAAAATGAAGCCACCGCACTCGGTGGCTTTTTGTTTTAACCAACAACCGCCTGAAGCCAGTTCCAAATTTTCTAAAAATCCCTTCCAAAGAGAAAAAACCATGTCGAAAGAAGAAATCCTCAAAGCCATCCGTTCGTGTGCAAGAAAACTTAAACGCAATCCAACGCGGCGCGATCTGCACAAGATCACGCGCATTTCCGAAGATACGATTTACAAGCACTTTGGCACTTTGTACAAAGCACTATTTGCAGCCGGGTTGCGACCCAGCGGGTCGGGCTTTCGGCAGCAGGAGTCCACGGTGCTGCTGGACTGGGCTGCGGTGGCGCGCAAGCTGGGAAAAATCCCTACGGTGACGGAGTATGAAAGCCGTGGACGCTTCAGCGATATGCCGTTCCACACGCGCTACGGGAACTGGACCAGCGTGCCTAGCGCCTTCCGACGTTTTGCGAGAAGGCAAGAGATCGAAGGCCAATGGAAGGACGTGCTGAAGATGATTGGCCTGGAGACGGAGAAGGGCCACAAGGTAAAGGTACGCAGCAACCACCAGCGCACACGTAAAGAAGACGTATTTCATGGCCGTCCATTTTATGGGCCCCTGCTGAACCTGCCGGAGATGGTGCACGAGCCGCTGAATGAACTGGGCGTGGTATTTGCGTTTGGCCTGGTGGCGCGGCAACTGGGATTTAGCGTGTTGCGGTTCCAGACGGCGTTCCCCGACTGCGAGGCGCTCAGGGAGGTGGTACGCGGACAGCTACAGCGGATGAAGCTTGAGTTTGAATTTGAAAGCCGAAATTTTCTGCGCCACGGCCACAGGATTGATGGTTGCGACGGGATTGTGTGCTGGAAGCATAATTGGAAGGAATGTCCGAAACATCTGGAGGTGATTGAGCTGAGCACGGTGCTGAAGAAAATTGCCGAAAAGTGAAAAGCAAGAGCTTTAACCGCAAAGGACGCAGAGATAGGAGGGAGGATCGCCGGGATCGCACGTGATCGGGTGATCGCGCGTGATCGGAAAAAGCAAAGCCGAAAGGCGGAGCGCATCAAAAGGATCCGCTAAATGAAAAGAAAACCGCAGGGGCTGAAGCCCAACTCTTAATAACCCATTCGGCACGAATAAATTCGTGCCCTGACACTTGTCTAGTCGCAGGACACGACTGAGTGTCATCCGTGTTAACCAGTGTTGGATTTTGCCTTCCGATTCTCCTCCGCGTCTCCGTGCCTCCGTGGTGAAATTTTGTTTTTTCGTTACTCCCGCAACTCCACCACCGTCGCCCCGGCTCCGCCTTCGTTTTGTTGCGGCTCGGCGACAGTCGCCACATGCGGATGCTTTTGCAGGTACTGGCGCAGCGCCTTACGAAGAATCCCCATGCCGCTGCCGTGGACGATCCGCACCCGCGACAGTCCCGCCAGGAATGCCCGGTCGATAAACTTTTCCACTTCGCTGGTGGCCTCGTCCACGTTGCGGCCAATCACGTTGAGTTCCGTGGGCGCGTTGGAATCTTCTTTCAAGGTCACGGAAATTCCCCGCGCACGTGCAGCCGCCACCGGATTCACCGCGCCTCTGCCAGCTCCGGTGCCGCCTGATCCACCCGAAGAAAACACTTCAGCCACATCATGGCGCGGGATTTTCATCTTCATATTGCCGATCTCAACCTCAAAGGTGTTCTCGTCCACCTTGCGCTTGACCACGGCGGTGCGGCCCATGGACTTGAGCTTGACTGTATCACCCTCTGAGATGTGCTTGACCTCATGCGGACGCGCATTGGGATCGCCCTGGTCTGCGCCGGTCTTGTGCGCCACCACGCCGGCGTCAAACTGCTCTTTGAATTCCCGGCGCAGTTTGGCGATGCGCTGCTCCGCCTGTTTGGTGAGCTTTTGCGCGGCGGCGCGGTCCTGCACGGCGCTGATGGCCTCACGCGCTTGGTATTCAAAATCCTTGAGCAAAGATTCCATCTTGCGCTCATATTCGCGCGTGCGCTGCCGCTGTTCCTGCTGGCCTTCGGCTTCCAGCCGCTTCAGCTCGCGGCCCAGGTCTTGCTCGCGCTTTTGCGCCGCCGCGCGCTCGCGTTCAAGATCGCGCAGCTCAGAGTGCAGCTTATCCAGAAACTTGCTGACGTCCTGTGTCTGCGTGGTCAGGCGTTCACGCGCTGCATCTGTGATCTGCCGATTTAATCCGAGCCGCTGCGCAATGTTGATGCCCGCCGAAGCTCCCGGCACGCCGACGCGCAGCTCATAGGTTGGCTGCAAAGTGTTTTCATCAAAGCCCACGGCCGCGTTGAGCACGCCCGGGGTGTTGGCGGCATAGACCTTGAGTGACGTGTGGTGCGTGGAGATCACGCTGAGCGCGCCGCTGCGGCGGAAATGGTCTGCAATGGCCACGGCCAGCGCCGCGCCTTCTTCCGGATCGGTGGCCGAGCCCAGTTCGTCCAGCAGGACAAGCGAATTGGGCGTTGCGGTGCGCGCGATGAAATCAATGTTGGTGACGTGCGCGGAGAAAGTAGAAAGGTTCTGCTCAATGGATTGGTAGTCGCCAATATCGGCTAGCACGGCGTCAAACACCGGCAGCCGCGCCGTGGTGGCTGGCACGGGAACGCCGGCCTGGGCCATGAGCGCCAGCAGTCCCAGAGTTTTGAGGCCGACAGTTTTGCCGCCCGTATTGGGCCCGCTGATAATCAACTGGCGATGGGCTGAGTCCATCTCAAGCGTGAGCGGGATGACCTTGCCGCCTTTAGCTTTCAGGTTGCGCTCCAGCAGCGGATGCCGAGCGGCGCGCAGCTCAGTGAAATTTTCTGTCAGCTCCGGGCGGACGCAATCATAGTCCACGGCAAAACGCGCCTTGCCAATTTGCAGCTCCACTTCCGCCATCACGTCCGTGGCCGTGGCGATCTCTGCACTGTGCTCGCCCAGGCGCTCAGTCATCTCCTGCAAAATGCGCCGGACTTCAGCCTGCTCTTCTTCCAGCAGCCGCACCAGGTCATTGTTCTGCTCAATAGTTTCCAGCGGCTCAATGAACATGGTCTGTCCGCTGGAGCTTGCGCCGTGCACCACACCATTCACGCGCTTGCGCTGCTCCGTCTTTACCGGAATCACAAAGCGCTCACCGCGGATAGTGACCAGCTCATCCTGCACCGCGCCGCCTTCTGCCAGCCGCCGCAGATAGCCGCGCAACGCTTCCTGTATCGTGCGTTTTTGCTTCTCAACTTCGCGGCGTATGCGCGTAAGCTCAGCCGAGGCGCGATCATCGAGAGTGCCGTCCGGCTGTATCTTGTTGCGGAAGTGGCGCAGCAGCAGGGTGAAGTCGGCAATCTGCTGCGTGAGTTCCAGCATGCCGATCCAGTGCGGCTTTACCGCGTCCGGTGGATGCAGCGCCATCTCCCGCCACTCAGAAGCTTTATCCACCAGCAGGACGAGGTCGCGGATCTGCTCGATTTCCAGCGTGGCGCCGGGAATGCGCGCCTTGGCCAGCAGGTTGTGGGCATCGAAGAGGCCGGTGAATTCGAAGCGTCCGCCGGCAACATAAAAGCGGCGCGATTCATCCGCTAGCTGCTGCTGACGGTTGATCCAGTCGCGGTCAGCCGTGGGCTCCAGTTGCGCCACGCGCGCCTTGCCCAGCGGCGAGCTGACGTATGCGCCCAGAACGTCACGAAAGTGATCGAATTCCAGGACGCGGGAAGAGGAATACTGGAGCGGAGTGGGGGCCATGCAGATATGATGGTATCGCGAAGCAGGCCTTCAGGGGAAAGCAGGACTTAAGCAAAAACCCGCTTTAACCATGCAGAAATACTGATAAACTCTGACTAAATGTCCTTTCCAGTCACCCGCATGCGCCGTATGCGCCAGACCGACTCTTTGCGATCACTGGTGCGCGAGACCCGCCTTACGCCGACCAGCTTTATTTATCCGCTGTTTGTCTGTCCGGGCGAGGGCGTACGCAAGGAGATCAGTTCCATGCCGGGCGTGGCCAACATCTCCGTGGATGAGGCGGTGAAAGAAGCGCGTGAAGCCAAGAGCCTGGGCGTGGGCGGAATTATCCTGTTTGGCTTGCCGGAAAAAAAAGATGAAGTCGCTACTGGCGCGTGGGCGGACGATGGAATTGTGCAGCGCGCCACGCGAGCCATCAAGCGCGAAGTGCGCGACCTGGTTGTGGTCGGGGACGTCTGCCTTTGCGAATATATGTCCCATGGGCACTGCGGCATTGTGCAGAAGAAGAGTGCTGCGGGCGGAAATGCTGGGTCGGCAAAGCGTGGAAGCGGCAACGGCGGAAGAAGCGCCGTGGCCACGCAGACGGCTGCCGAAGTTGAATATGAAATTCTGAACGACGAGAGCCTGGAACTCCTGGCCAAGACCGCTGTTTCTCAGGCCAAGGCCGGTATGGATATTATTGCTCCGTCCGATATGATGGACGGCCGCGTCGGCGCAATCCGCAAAGCGCTGGACCAAGCCGGCTTCATCAACACGCCTATCCTTTCTTATGCGGCCAAATTCGCCTCAGGATTTTATGGTCCCTTCCGCGAAGCCGCTGACTCCGCTCCGCAGTTCGGCGACCGCCGCTCTTACCAGATGGATGGCGCAAATATCCGTGAAGCCATGCGCGAAATTTCTCTCGACATCAAGGAAGGCGCTGACATGATCATGGTCAAGCCTGCCATGCCCTATCTCGACGTGATCAGCGAAGCGCGCCGCCGCTTTGACCTGCCTATAGCGGCCTATCAGGTCTCCGGCGAGTACTCCATGCTGCAAGCCGCCATCGCCAACGGCTGGCTGGAACGCGACCGCGTAATTATCGAGTCGCTCACGTCCATCCGCCGCGCAGGCGCTCAGTTAATCCTCACGTATTTTGCCAAAGAAGCGGCCCGTTTACTGGGCTAATTTCGCGACCGTTTCGCGCAAAGCGCCGCTCTCCCAGCACTTTTGCCCTAAGCTGCTCTCCGCATCCCTCCACTCCCGCTGCTTGGACGCCGTCCCGTAATCGCGCGGACAAGCATCGTGAGCAGCACCGCACCCAGAATTGCGATCAGGATGGTATAGATCATCCCGCCCTGGCCAGTGCCGCCCAGAGCCCGCATGATCCAGCCGCCGATGAGCGCGCCCACAATTCCCAGCACTATGTCTCCAATCACGCCATAACCTGAGCCACGCATGATTTTTCCTGTCGCCCAGCCTGCAATCAGGCCAACGATAATCCACCAGAGTACAACCATAGTTCCCCCATTCCGGTACAGAATCTCCCGCAGTCGGTCTTGCGGCCAATCTGCGTCTCACCTGCGCTGCTCCAAGCCGGCTGACTATTTGGGATTCTGACCGGTTGGAGCTTGT
This sequence comes from Candidatus Angelobacter sp., assembly GCA_036488825.1. Taxonomy (GTDB): domain Bacteria; phylum Acidobacteriota; class Terriglobia; order Terriglobales; family Acidobacteriaceae; genus Angelobacter. The sequence goes on along the minus strand of DASXGZ010000017.1, from coordinate 237,487 downwards.
CGGAAGCGATAAAGGTTAGACGAATCCTAATGGGTGCTTGGTTTGTCTAATGAGGTGGTAAATCGTGAGCTGCACGCGTGTGCTGTTGGGTGCCGATTTGCGGATGGCTGATTTACAATCACCTGTTTGCCTTCTCACGATTTTCCGACTATAGGGAGCGCTACTGTGCCAGACACTATTTATGACGTTGCCATCATCGGCGGTGGCCCCGGCGGATATACCGCCGCCTTCCGCGCCGGCCAGCTTGGACTGAAAACCTGTCTTATTGAGAAAGAAGACAAGCTCGGCGGCACCTGCCTGCACGTGGGCTGCATCCCCACTAAAGCCCTGCTTTTCAACGCCGAAATCTATGACCATCTCAAAGACGCCGAAGTCTATGGCATTGACGGCCTGGGCGCGGGCAAGCTGAACTGGAAAAATATCCAGGACCGCAAGAACAAAATCGTTACCAAGCACACCAAAGGGCTGGATTTTCTGGTGCGCAAGAACAAGGTTGATCGCGTGCTCGGCTTTGCCCGTCTCACCGGCCCGGCAAAAAATGGCGTGCATTCCGTGCAGGTTGAGGGCAAAGGCCCAACTGAGATCAAGGCCAAAAACATTATTCTGGCCACCGGCTCTTACGCACGCATGCTGCCCGGCCTGAAGGCTGACGACCGCATCCTCACCAACATTGAAGTGCTCAGCCTGTCTGCCATTCCCAAATCGATGGTCATCATCGGCTCCGGCGCCGTCGGCGTGGAATTTGCGTCCATTTACCGCTCGTTCGGCGCGGAAGTTACAGTCATTGAAATGCTGCCGCGAATCGTGCCGGTGGAAGATGAGGAAATCAGCAAAGAGCTGCTGCGCTCATTCAAGAAAAAAGGCATCAACTGCTTCGTCAATACCAAGGTTGAAAAAGTTGAGAAGACAAAAGACGGCGTCTCTGTAAGCTTTACCCCACAGGGCGAAGCCACGCAGAAATTGGAAGCGGAAAAAGTTCTGGTTGCCGTAGGCCGCGGGCCGAATACTGAAGGCATCGGCCTGGAAAAGACGCCCAACATCAAGGTCGAACGCGGCTTCGTCCACACCAATGAGTGGATGGAGACCGGCGAAAAGGGCATTTACGCAATTGGCGATATTGTTGCCGGGCTGCCGCAGCTTGCCCATGCCGGCGCGATGGAAGGAATTGTGGCCACCACGCGCATTGCCGGCAAGCCCGCCAAACCGGTGAACAAAAATCACATTCCCGGATGCACTTACTGTGAACCGCAGATCGGCAGCGTGGGCCTGACTGAAGCCAAAGCCAAAGAAGCCGGACATCAGGTGAAGGTCGGCAAGTTCCCGTTTACCGCCAATTCCAAAGCCACCATCATGAATAACCATGAAGGCTTTATCAAGGTTGTGGCAGACGCGAAATACGGCGAGATCCTGGGCGTCCACATCATTGGCCCCATAGCAACAGAGCTGGTTGCGGAAGCCGTGACTGCTCTTGAACTGGAAGCCACGGTTGAAGACATGATGTTTACCATCCATGCGCATCCCACGGTTTCAGAAGGCATGCTTGACGCCTTCAGCGCCGTGGAAGGCGAGGCAATTAACGCATAGCTTTTCTCTGTAATCCCGAACCCGACAGGAGCGGGCCCATCACTTGATGATGGCCTGAAGAGCGGTGAGGGAACACTATCGCCAGGACGGTCTTTTGCGTTACAGCAATGCCGATCCGAGTCGATGGGCAAGTAGTTGCCATTTCATCTTGCACGGATACGTCTGCCTTCCATTAAAGGGAAACAATTCGCGTAGTAATTTCTCTGTTCAATTCGTGTTTATTCGCGTGAATTCGCGGCTAAATCTTTCTTGCCTGTAGGGCTTCACGGATTCGGAACTTCACAAGAAAGCCAATCCCGGCTTTAGCTGGCCAATTGCTATTTGCCATTGCTAGCTGCCTCGGGAAACGTTCCGTGTCTCTACGGTATCAAAACAATAGGAGGTATCCTGCCATGCCTATCGATCCAGTCTGCAAAATGGAAATCAGTGTTGCTGACGCTGCAGCTAGCCACGACCATCATTCTGAGACGCTTTATTTCTGCTCCATTGAGTGCCTGCACAAATTCGAGCGCGATCCGGCGCTTTACATGGACGACATGAGTGACGAAGAACGCATAGCATAAGAGACATTCATCGCTCCACACTCAATAGCTAAGAATCTAATCGCAAAGGACGCAAGAACAAAGATCACAGGAATTGAACCAGGTTTATTTCCTATCTTTGCGCCCTTCGTGTCTTCTGCGGTGAATTGATTTGGCTGAATGCTGAGTATGGATTGATGATCGCTGACTGCTAGAATTAACGAGTGGACCTCTGCGTCATCAACGTCCTCTATCTTGGCCGCGTGGATTATTCAACTGCGCTAGATTTGCAGCAGACGCTCGTCCAGTTGGTGAAAGATAAGCGCATTAGCCACACGCTGCTCCTGCTGGAGCATCCTCCGGTGATCACGTTGGGCAGGAATGCCGGAGCGCAGAACATTGTCGCATCGCCTGAATTTCTCTCGGCGAATGGCATCGAACTGCATAAAACTGATCGCGGCGGTGACGTAACTTTTCATGGCCCCGGCCAACTCGTTGGCTATCCCATTTTCGACTTGCGTGCCTTTGAACCGCGTATTGGCGCTGTAGATTTTGTCCGCAAATTGGAGGAAGTGCTGATCCGCATCTGCGGCGATCTGGGCGTGGTCACCGAGCGTGTCCCGGGGCTCACAGGTGTCTGGACGCAGAATGAAGTGCCGGCAAAGATTGCAGCCATTGGCGTTCATATTTCGCGTGCGGTCACTTCCCATGGGTTCGCCCTGAACGTGAGCACCAACTTGGATTATTTCAAGATGATCATTCCCTGCGGCATTTCAGATAAACCAGTGACTTCACTGGAAATGGAGATGGCGAATAGCTTTCTCAGCCGTGACCGTAAGCTTCCTTCCCTTGAAGAGCTTGCACAACAGGTGGCGCGCAATTTCGGCCGTGTGTTTGAGGCACAAATGCTCTGGCTGGAGTCATTGGATGCGCTATTCGGTTCCGCACCCCCTTTTGAAGATGAACCGGCTCCCGCCAACCAGGACACTCCGGGCCGTGCTCCGGACGAGACTCGCAAGCTGGCCGGTGAAAAAGATATCTTTCTTGCTTGACTGCACAAACTCTGGGGCAGCAACTTTCATCCAATGTTGTAATATGCCCTCTGATCACCGCATACCCTATGTTGAAGCGCACGAGCAGGTCAGGAAGACCGGCGGTATCAATTTCTGGTTTAGCCGCTTTGCCAGTAGTACTGCCCAGGTCGTGGGACATCCGTACGTATTCTTTGCTGCTGTTGTAGTGCTGCTGCTGTGGGCGGTAAGTGGCCCGTACTTCCACTACTCTGATACCTGGCAGCTCATCATCAACACCGGTACCACCATCGTCACGTTCCTTGTGGTATTCCTCATTCAGAATACGCAAAACCGTGACGCCAAGGCCCTGCACCTGAAGTTGGACGAACTCATCCGTTCGCACCATCCGGCGAATGACGATCTCATTGATATTCAGAAACTTTCCGACGAAGAGCTTGATGAACTGGAAAAGCGGTATGAAAATATCCGCAAAGCCTGCGAGGCGCGTCGCGCCGGCAAAAAGCCTGAAGTAGCTGCAAACCAAAATGGCCAGGGAAAGCCAAAGCCTAAGTCAAAGACGCCCGCCGCCTGACTTCATGCCCCTGCGCCGTAGGCGTTGGTTCCAAAAGCAATCAGCCACTGGCCATTGAACCGCAAAGGACGCCAAGAACGCGAAGAATGCCAAGGAAAGAAGTCTGGGTTTCTGATCTTCTTTGAGACCTTTGCGTACGTTGCGGTAAAAACAATTTTTTGGCTGATTGCTGAATGCAGAGTGCTGATGACTGAGTGCTAAACTGGTAAGGTCGTATGGCCACCAAAACAAAATCCCAGAAAAGCTCCAATACCAGGCCGGCCGCGAATGGCAGCCGCAATGGTCGCCCAGCCGCCAAAGCTCCCGCCGTTCAGATGAATCAATATGGTATCCCTGACTGGCGTCTGGAACAGCCGGAATTTGAGGTCCTCGAAATCTCTGATGGCCCTGAAATCCATTACGAAATCAAAGGCAAGCTCAACACGCCGGTGCCGCCCATCCGCGAATCAAAATATTTAAATAAAGAACAGCACCTTGAGCTTTACCGCTGGATGGTGATGAACCGCCGCATGGAAGTGGCTCTGGAAAATCTTTATAAGCAGAGCAAGGTTGTCGGTGGCGTTTATTTCGGCCTGGGACAGGAGGCCTGCTCCTGCGCTTCGGCTTACGCGCTCGCCCCCGACGACTGGTTTGCTCCCATGATCCGCAACCAGGGCGCGCAGCTTGTGCGCGGCTTCCACGCCCGCGACATCATGATGCAATACATGGCGAAGGCAGGCTCGCCCACGCATGGCAAAGACGGCACTTCGCACTATGGTGACATCGAAAAACGCCACATGGTCTCACCCATCTCCATGCTTGGCGATCTTCTGCCTGTGATGGCCGGCGTCTCATTGGGCGCGAGGCTCCAAGGCAAAGAACTGGCCTGCCTTACCTGGATCGGCGATGGCGGACAGTCAACCGGCGTGAGTTATGAAGGCATCAACTTTGCCGCTGTGCGCAAGCTGGGACTGGTGTTGATTATTGAAAGCAATCTCTGGGCCTATTCCACGCCCACTGAATATCAGGTCAACGTGAAAGACCTGGCCAACCGTGCCATCGGCTACGGCATGCCCGGCGTAATCATTGACGGCACGGACGCCTGCCAGGTTTATGACGCGACCTATGAAGCCGTGGAGCGCGCGCATCGCGGCGAAGGCCCAACGTTAATCGAGGCCAAGCTGATGCGCATGAAAGGCCATGCCATCCATGATGCGGCGGCTTACGTCCCGAAAGAGATGCACGAGTTCTGGCGCAAGCGCGACTGCATTGACCGCTTCCAGAAATATTTGTTTGAAAAAAAGTGGCTGACGGCGGAACAGGATAAAGAAATGATCGCGGGCATTGAGAAAGAAATTGATGCCGAACGCGAATTTGCCGAAAACTCTCCCATGCCGGAAGGCCACACCGCCGCCGAAGGCGTCTTCTGCGAAGATGGCTGTCACCACATTAAGCCCAAGTACGGAATGCCGCAGAAAGCCAGACGGAGTGAGGGCAAATTGAAGGAGAGCGAGGCGGCGATACATTTCAAGTAAGCAATTAGTAATTGGCAATTAGCTTCTCTCTGAAATCCCGAGCGAAGCGAGGGATCACTATAGTCAGTAAGGATTTTTAGGACCCAACTACAAAAAGTACGTTTAGGGAAGCAATTTTTTAGAGTGCAGGGTCCCCTAGCTTCGCTCGGGACTTCGGAAAAAGATCTGCGTTCATCCGCGTAAATCAGCGGCAAAAGGTTTTATGGCCCAGGCAACATATCTTGAAGCAATCCGGCAGGGACTCTGGGAAGAGATGGAGTCCGATCCCACGGTCTTCTGCATCGGCGAAGACATCGGCATCTACGGCGGCGCGTTCAAAGTGACTGACGGATTTGTCCACCACTTTGGGCCGCAACGCGTGATCGATACACCTATCGCAGAGTCGGCCATCGTCGGCGCGGCTTTTGGTGCGGCGCTTACCGGGCTGCGTCCAGTGGCTGAGTTCCAGTTCATGGATTTCATCGGCTGCGCTTTCAATCAAATCGTGAATATGGTGGCCAAGTCGCACTATCGCTGGGGCGCTCCTGCTCCGCTGGTGCTGCGCGGTCCCTGCGGCGGCGGCGTGCACGGCGGGCCGTTTCATTCGCAGAACCCCGAAATGTATTTTGTGCACACGCCGGGAATGAAAGTGGTCGCGCCAGCCACGCCGAGCGACGCGAAGGGATTAATCAAGTCCGCGATTCGCGACAACAATCCTGTTCTATTCCTCGAACATAAATTTCTCTATCGGCGCATTAAAGAAGAAGTGCCGGAGAACGGCCATATCGTGCCAATCGGCGCGGCGCGCGTGCATCGCGAAGGCCACGACCTGAGCATCATCACTTATGCCGCGATGGTCCACACCGCGCAGGAAGCCGCTGACATTCTGGCCAAAGAAGGAATTGAGATTGAAATTATCGATCTGCGCACTCTCTGTCCGCTCGACCGCGAAGCCATTACGCAGACCGTAAAGAAAACCAACAAAGTGATTCTTCTCCACGAAGACACAAAGACAGGCGGCCTGGCCGGCGAACTTGCGGCCATCATCAATGAAGAAGCCTTTGACGATCTTGACGGCCCCATCGTGCGGATTACGGCCCTTGATACGCCTGTGCCATTCTCTCCGCCGCTGGAGCATTTCTTCTTGCCCAAGGTGGAAGACGTGGTGCGGGAAGCGCGCAAGCTGCATAAATACTAAGACTTAGTCGCGAATGCTCGCGAATGAACACGAATCAAAAATCTATGTGAAAATAAATTGATTCGCGCGTTTCGCGTTAATTCGCGGCTAGATTTAGAACTCGTTTTTACGGCCCACTTACCACCGGCAACTCCACAAAGCTCGCCTGTCCCGGTTCATGAAAAATCCGCTGCGTGGCTTTCTTGTAATCTCCGGGCTTGGCCCAAAAAATATTCTGCACAAAGGTCTGCGGATTGCGATCATAAAGCGGGAACCAGCTTGACTGCACCTGCACCATGATGCGGTGCCCGGGCAGAAAAACGTGGTTGGCTGTGGGCAGTTCAAAGCGATAAACCAGCGGTTTGTCAGCGGCGATTGGCTTGGCGGTCTCCAGGCTCTCGCGATAGCGGCCACGGAAAATGTCCATTGCCACGGCCAGTTGGTAGCCGCCCATGCGCTCCTGTCCGGCAACTTCATCGGGATAAACATCAATCAGCTTCACTACCCAGTCAGAATCGGTGCCGCTAGTTGATGCCACCAGATTGGCCACAGGCTGGCCGCTGATTTTTACCGGCTCGGTGAGCACATCAGAAGTAAATGCCAGCACATCAGGCCGGCCGGAATCTTCGCGCTGGTCATCCACCAGCCAAAGCGGCCAGGTCAGTCCTTTATCAATGTCATAGCCCACCGGACGCACCGGCCGCGAGCGAAACGGCACAGGCTTTGCCGGATCGGAAATGTATTCTTCATAAGCCGTGCCGCCCTGCTTTTCATTTGCGCTAACGCTTTGGGGCGCGGTAAAGCTGAGCTTGAGTCCGGAAGTGAGATAAAGCGGCGTTGGCTTGGGAGCGCACCGTTCACACGTTGACGTATTAGCGGGCGGCCATGAGGAATAGAAGCGCCATGTGTTTGTTCCGGTTTCAAAGGCTGACACAGGCGCGACCTTTTTAACTGGCTCGCCTTTCAGATATTGGTCCAGAAACGCCTTCAAAATCTCCTGGCGAAAATACAATCCCGTATCGCTGTTGAATTTCAGCGCGCCCAGAGTGCTGCCGTCGTCGATTTCCTGTCCGTGGTGCCACGGCCCGATGACCAGAAAAACTTTGTCATTGTCTTTATCTTTTGGCTTAATCGCTTTGTAAACCGCCATTGCGCCATAGATATCTTCCTGGTCCCAAAGGCTGTCCACCAGCATCACCGGAATCTTGAGCGGCTGCGCCGCCAGAATCAAATCCATGGCCTGGTCGCGCCAGAACGCGTCATAGCTGGGATGAGCGAGCACCTTCCGCCAGAAACCAATCTGCTCCAGCCCGTGCAGCTTGCCCAACTCGCCTGCCGATCCGGACTGCATGTAGAGATCGTAGTCGTCAAAATGGTCGCTCCACCACTTGGCGTCATTCTTCCGCGTGGCCACCTGCTCATAGATGTAAGGCATGTTCTGCTGGCGGAATGCGCCGTTGTGGAACCAGTCATCGCCGCGCCAGCCATCCACCATGGGATTCATGGGCACCGCAACCTTGAGCGCCGGATGCGGATTCACCAGCGCCATCAGCGGCAGAAAACCGTCATAGGAAATGCCCAGAATACCCACCTTGCCGTTGCATTCCGGCACGTTCTTCACCAGCCAATCAATCGTGTCATAGGTGTCCGTTGAATGGTCCACCGGCGTAGGATTTTGCGGCCCGTGCAGCGGGCGGTTCATTACATAATCCCCTTCAGACCCATACTTCCCGCGCACGTCCTGCACCACGCGGACATAACCACCTTCCACGATTACTTCGGTCGCGTTGTCATATCCCCAGAGCACGGGGCCAAGATGGGAACTCTGGGCATGGCTGGTAAGCTCATCGGCGCTGTAAGGAGTGCGCGTCAGCAGGATCGGCTCAGGCTTCGCCTTGGTCGTAGACCGTGGGACCAGAATTACCGTGTGCAGCTTCACGCCATCGCGCATCGGGATCATCACTTCCCGGCGCTCATAGTCGAAGGTGGCCGTGGCCGGCTTCAGTTCATTCGGGGTTTCACTGGGATAATTTGGATATTTGGGGGCGCTTTGTGCGAGCGTGGCCGTCTGGGCTAATGACATGCTTGTGAAAACGATCACGAGAAGTACGATCCATAGGGATGAAATGCTTACAAACTTTTTTGGGTTATTTGCCATGGCGAGCGAAATTATAGACGGTTTTTTGTCGCAACATATGCATTAACGAAGAGCGGCTGATTCCAGGGAGAATGCCTTGAAGCTGTATTTGAGACTTAATGTTTTCGGGATGCTTTCGCCTCGATCTCACTTCGCATAAGCTCGCTCGATCTCGCTCAGCCTGACAGCCAGACAAGTTACAGGATTCAGGCAGCCCTGTTGCTCTTTAATTTCTTAAAACTTTTCTCCGTGTTTCCGCGCCTCCGTGGTGAAATTTCTTCTGTAGTGGAATAATGTTGCTGCCATGTCCTACTATCTCCTCAAAACTGAACCCACTGTTTACGGCTTTGCCGATCTGCAAAAAGAGCAATCCACCATCTGGGACGGCGTGACCAACCCTGTCGCCGTGAAAAACCTGCGCAACATGCAGAAGGGTGACAAGCTGGTGATCTACCATACCGGCGATGAAAAACGCGCTGTCGGCACTGCCACCGTGGAATCGGTTGACGCAAGCGATCCCAAAGTACCCAAGGTCAGGATCAAAGCGGGGAAGCTGATCTCGCATCCGGTCTCGCTGGCAGAAGTTAAAACCAGCGAGCTTTTTGAAAGCTCACCGCTCGTCCGGCAGGGACGGCTTTCCGTTGTGCCGTTGAATCAAGAGCAATATGAGTGGCTCACCAGCAGATGACCCTGTTTGCAAGATCCGCACAAGTTTGCCGGCACTGAATGGCACTTTCTTGACGGCGGCCATGCATGTTTTAGTTCATGCCTTCTACTTCGGATTCACTATGGAACTAGGTGCCCGTTTACAATGTTTAGTGGTCCTGAAGTATAGGCAGCGCTTCCAGGCGACTATTCGGAGTAGATCTCATGGCTGGTAAAACCCGCGACATTGTTGTGATCGGGACATCTGCGGGAGGGCTGGAAGCACTCGATGATCTATTAGGCCAATTGCCCAATGGCTTGCCGGCATCGGTCTTTATCGTGCAGCACCTGGCGCCACAAAGCACTGCGGAAATGCTGCTGCGCCGTTTGAGCAAGCACAGTGGTTTTAAGTGTGCCCTGGCCTCCAACGGCCAGATTTTCCAGCATGGCAAAATCTATATCGCGCGTCCTGATTACCATTTGCTCATCAAAAAAGAGAAACTTTTGGAAACAAAAGGAGCCCGGGAGAACCGCTATAGACCAGGAATAGATCCTATCTTTCGTTCAGCCGCTGCCAGTCACGGCCCAAGAGTGATCGGAGTCTTACTGACTGGCATGCTGAATGATGGCACGGCGGGCCTGATTGCGATAAAAAAATGCGGTGGAATCGCGGTGGTGCAGGACCCAAAAGACGCTACCTATCCCCAGATGCCCCAAAGTGCGTTAGACAATCTCAAGGTTGATCATTGTGTTCCGCTTTCCGGGATGGGCTGCCTTCTGGAACGGCTTACGCGTGAACGTCCCGGCAAAATAAAGCCGACTCCGGACGATATCCGTACTGAGGCGATAATCGCTGAGCGCGTGTTGAGCGACGTCAGCCAGGTGAACGGCCTGGGAACACAGGTGCCTTATAACTGTCCCAACTGCGGTGGCGTTCTTTGGGAACTGGCCGGCGACAAAATGAAAAGATACCGCTGCCATACCGGACATTCATTCACGTCCACCGCTCTGCTCACCAGCCAGTCAGAGGCGATTGAAGCCACCTTGTGGACTTCACTCAGAATGTTTGAAGAACGCAAAAATCTGCTGAACAGCATGGCGCAAAAACAGGGCAACGCACGAACCGCACGCTCTTACGCGCAACGCGCCAAGGAGACCCAAATACACATTGAACGCATCAGGGCCATGTTAATGGCGCCCTCGCCGCAACAAAGTTAAATAGCCTTGGGGTAACGTCAAGATCACTGCGCAGCCTGAATCTCTGTTCTCGGCTGTGATACTGAAGTTCCATTTTGTCCTTTGCCGCAGCGGAGTGCACCAATCCAATGGCAATCGCAAATCGCATCTGCTGATTTATAATCATGGGTTGATCTACCAGCCAAGACACATTTGTGGAAGGAACCCATGGCAACCGACGTAGTTATGCCCCAGATGGGCGAATCGATCTTTGAAGGCACAATCACCAAATGGCTGAAAAAGCCCGGCGACAAAGTCCAGCGGGATGAGCCGCTGTTTGAAATCTCCACCGATAAAGTTGACGCCGAAATTCCCGCGCCCGCAGCCGGCGTGTTGAAGGAAATAAAAGTGAATGAAGGCGCTACGGTGCAGGTGAATACCGTGGTCGGCGTGATTGATGCCGATGGCAGCGGCGCAGCGGCGAAAGCAGCGGAGCCCCCGCCTGCTCAAATCAAAGCTGCTCCCCAGGCCGATGGCTCGCCTGCCGGTCAGCAACCGCCCGCTACGGAAAAATCCGCCGCAGTTCAAAAAGAGCCTCAACAAGAAGCACGACAGGAACCTCCACAAGAGACACAAAGTTCCGCTCCCAGCGGCTCCAATGGCGGCGCAGGTACTGACGTGGTCATGCCGCAGATGGGTGAGTCGATTTTTGAAGGGACGATTACCAAGTGGCTGAAGAAAGTTGGCGACAAGGTCCAGCGCGACGAGCCGCTTTTTGAAATCTCAACGGACAAAGTTGACGCGGAGATTCCCGCGCCCGCAGCCGGTGTGCTGCGTGAGATTAAAGTCAAGGAAGGCACCACCGTACAGGTGAACAGCGTTGTTGCTGTCATCGGCGGCGCAGGTTCAGCGCAGGCTGCTCCACCAAAGCAGGCGCCAGCGCAGCCCACTCAATCACAATCCGTGCCGCAGCAACAACAGCCGCAACAGCCCCCAAGGCCGCAAGCTGTGCCCCAGCAAGTTGCTGCTCCGGGCGGCAATGGCGCTGAGAGCGCGAATGTACGCTCTTCACCGCTGGTGCGCCGCATGGCGCGTGAGAATAACGTCGATCTTAATCAGGTCCCCGGCACCGGCCTGGGTGGACGCATCAGCAAGAACGATATTCAGAGCTTTATCCAGCAGCATGGCCAGGGCGGAGCCAGGCCACAGGCTGTGGCACCGCCGCAATCGCGCCCAGCGCCGCCACCACAACAGCAACAGCCGCAACAGGCGCAGACACAGCCTGTGCCCGCGTCAATTCCATCTTTGCCGTCCCCAACTCAGACCGTCCCAGGAGAAGTTGTCCCTATGACGCCCATGCGCAAGAAAATTGCCGAGCGCATGGTGGAATCCAAGCGCACCAGCGCGCACGTCCACTCAGTGTTTAAGGTGGACATGACTCGCATCGCCAAATTCCGGGAGAAGAACCGCAAAGCATGGGAAACTCGCAACGGCGTCAAGCTAACTTTCCTGCCTTTTATCGCCAAGGCCCTGATGCATGGCATTCGCGTTAAGCCGGTCATCAATTCTTCCGTGGTGGGCGATGGCATTCAATATCACAAGAACGTGAACATTGGAATTGCCGTAGCCCTGGAATGGGGACTCATTGTGCCCGTGGTAAAGGCAGCGGAGAACCTGAGCTTTGTGGGACTGCAACGCGCCATCGTTGACCTGGGCGAGCGCGCGCGCACCAAAAAGCTGACGCCCGGCGACGTGCAGGGCGGAACAATCACCATCACCAATCCTGGGATTTACGGGCCGCAGTTTGGGCTTCCCATTATCTTGCAGCCGCAGGTAGCCATTCTCGGCATGGGAGGCATCTTTAAAGAGCCCGTAGTGGTGACCGATGAAGATGGTAACGATTCCATCGCAGTCCGGCACATTATCCGGTTAAGCGTGGGCTATGATCATCGCATTATTGACGGTGCTGATGCGGACCAGTTTATGGTTGCGGTACGCGAGTACCTGGAGAACTTTAACGAAGATATTGGGTGAGTTCATAACCCAAATTTAAAAACCGGCGGCGAATGTATGCGTATTTGCCGCTTTTTTGTTTTTACGCGGAATTTACAAAGCTCCCGCACCAGGCATATGTGCCCTCTGCCGCCCGGCAAAAGCAGTGCAATTTCAGAGGTTTACATATCCTAGGTACTCACGTGGATATCAGCATCTAACGTTACGGACGTTCCGGTGCTCTGGTTAACCCGACAACTCCAGGCGTAAAATTTAATCCAACGCTGTCCACTTAAAGGCGCAGCAATTTTTAACTGGCTGAGAAGGCTGAATCACTATGTCAAAAGGTTTAAGCATTCTGTTTGGGTCCATCGTTCTGGTTTGCGCGGTGGGATGTGGGGGTGGTTCAAGCTCCACTGTGGCAACATCTTCTCCTACGCCTACTCCAACGCCATCGCAGGTTTTCCCCAATGATACGGCTTCTGCACAGGCCGCGCCGGTGAAATTGGGAACATCGGGTGGGAACACCACTGACATTGGCCCGAAATTTTGCTGCATCGGCACTCTTGGCAGTCTGTGGACAGCGACTGGCGTCACAAACCCGGTGATTCTCAGCAACAATCACGTCCTGGACAAATCCGGAAACGGAGCGCCCGGCGATGGCGTTATTCAGCCGCTTCAGGTAGCGTGCCTGGGACCCACTGCTCCGGCCCCGCTTACTGTTGCGCACCTGACGAAAGCTGCCTCGCTCAAGCCGGCCGCGAACGAACCGGGACAATGCCCAGGCTCAAAGGCGCCGCTCTGTGGACATGCTCCCAGCAACGTCGATGCGGCAATAGCAGAAATCGTGCCTGGGCAGGTTGATTTGAGCGGCACGATTCTTGACCTTGGTCCTGCTGGCGCCACCAGCATCGCTCCGGCACAACCTTCCAGCGTGCAACCCATGCCGGTTGCTGGTATAGGGCTGCCCGTTTCCAAGAGTGGCCGGACGAGCGGGCTTACCTGTTCAACCGTACAGTCCATTAATGGGAGTTTCCAAATTGATTATGACGCCGTTTGTGGTGATACTACACCGGCCTTCACTGCCATCTTTACCAACCAGGTCGCCGTTGATGGCGGCAGCTTTAGCGCCGGCGGCGATTCCGGATCTTTGATTGTGGAGACTGCCACTTCCAGGCCGGTCGCTCTTCTCTATGGCGGCAATGCGGCAAGCACCGTGGCCAACCCGATTCAGGATGTGATTAACACGTTTGGCGGTCCGGCAGCATTCAGCCTCATTGGCGGTCCAGATCATGCAGTCAGTTGCGCCCACACTGCCACGGCGAATTCAACACAAGTTGGGACCACGCAAGCCGCGTTGGTTCCCAAGGAGCGCCAGCGCGTGGAGGCGGTGCAACAAAGGCGTATCGCTCAACTGATGCAAGACAAGGCCATCAAATCCGTGAACGTCGGCGCCAGCGCAGATAGCCCGAATGAGGGTGCGCTGCTGATCCAGGTTACGGGAAATAAAATTCTGCAAGTTCCGCCCACCATTGATGGTGTCCGCACCCGCCTGGTATTCGATGCGAGTTCTAGCGGCATTCACCCCTCAATTGGTGAGCAGGAGGTCGCCCGGGCTACGTTGGTGAAGGAATCGCATGTCTCCAGTCTGCTGGGTCAACCCGGAATTCAAGGTGTTGCCGTTTCTCAAAGCGCTGACAACCCAACAGAAACCGCGATTTCGATCTATGTCATCAAAGGGGCCACGCATCCGCCAATTCCTGCAGTAATTGACGGAGTGCGCACAAGAATTTTTGAAGGAGACAGGTTCAAAGCGTATTGATTGGAAGTCATCTGTAGATCAGTCCCCGGCCGCTTTGGCCGGGGCTTTTTTTTAACGAATGCCCAGTTCCCGCGCTGCCTCAGCCGCAAGGCTGGGCATTGAACTCACCGGAGCAATATGGATTTCATTTAACTCCAGAGTTTCGCGGGCAAAGTTCACTGATTCATCATCTCCATGGAAATCATCTTCGACAATTGCCGTAAGAATGGCCTGCTTGCCATGCGTTTTCCTGATCCCCACTGCGAGTTGCGGAAAAGTGAAAGCCAAAACCTTCGCGGCATTAACGTCCGCGCCGAGCGCGACAGCATGGAAGAGCTTTACCGTGCCGTTCGGGCTGTAACCGCAATCGATCTTCAACGGATCGCCGTTGCGCGTGTACTGCGAGACGGGAATCTTCTCGTCCATGAGGGGCCATACGCCGGCGATCTCAAATTCTGAGCGTACGCGCCGCCAGATCGCTTGTCTTGCGCTCACGTCGCGGTTCTGCCGGCGCCGTTGTGGACGTTCCAGATAGATGCGCGCCAGATTGTCCGCTTCTGCCCCTGGTTCTTCGGCCAGGCAAGCCTGGAACTCCGAAGGCTGCAAGGCGTTGGAGAAGGAATCCTGGATACGGCGGAGAATAAAGTCGCGGTCTCCATTCATGTCACGCAGTTTCTCGCGCAAATCACTTTCCAATGCCTGCAGCACGTCCAGATCCACTTCCGGGTCAAGGCATTGCACGCGCGACCAATCATGGGTGAAGCGTATTTGGGGATTGTCCGCTGGAGGGAGCAGTACCAGGCCAATGTTCACAAACTCATTCTTGACCGCGTCCGGAGCGTAGCGCAGAATAAAAAACCGGCATTGGATTTTTTCCGGCATCATTGCACCGCTGACTTTCTGGCGCTGGCTTTTTCCGCTGCTTGTCCGTCCCATGCAGGAAAGGGCTGGCGCGTTGAGTTGCGAAATGCCGTGATCAACTCGCGCACTTTGCTTCTGCGTTCAATAATGGCTTCAACCAGCCTTTTCTGCGCGTCCCAGTCATGCCCGGCCCACTCCGGCGGGATGGCTTCACTGATATCACGGATAGCCGCAGGAGCAAAGTTTTCAATGCGGGAAAGCCAAGGCTCAAACGATTCCCATCCACACACCTGTTGATAGACAAAATTGCGCGCAAATACGCCCCGCAAGGCCGAGTCAGGAAAATCCCACTCGCCTGCATTAAAGCAATAACCCTGGTCGATGAACGTGGCTGTGTATTTCCGTTCGTTAGACTTTTTCCAGAATACCGCCTGCCGCCCATTCGCATTGCCCAGCCATTTGTCTGCCGCAAGAATACCGGCGAATGCGGGCAGATTTTTAACCTTGGGCAGCATGCTCTCAGGCAGGTAGTCAAACACCTGTCCTTCAGCGGGATCGCAAACATAGCGCGCCCCGAACTGCAGGCCGGGTTTGCAGCGCGAAGATAGCCCGGAGAGATCAAACCGCAGCTCCGGCGTGTTGTCAATCAGCCATCCCTTGACCTCAACAATTTCGGTTACCGGTACAGGCAGCCCAACGCTTTCCGCCAGGCGCGTGGCCAGCAATTCATTGGCAAGCACGCGCAGATGCTGAGGATTATTCTGGAATTTCACCACGTAGAAGTGGCCATCGTCGGCGCGCATCAGGTGGCCCTGCGCTCCGCCGCGCATTCTTCTCACGTGCTGGACTGCTTCCACTGCCATGGCGAAAAGATTGTACTAGCAACAAGGGAGCGCTACTTCAACCTCGGATTGCCATTCGCGGTTTCATAGACTTTGACAAAATTTTCCACGCTCGCCACGTAACAGTCGGCAAAATCAATCACGTAACGCCGTTCCTGCATTACAGCTTTGGCTTTCTCCAGCGGCCATCCCAGCGCCCGCATGATAGCCAGGGTCATCATGGGCGCCCGATGAACGCCGGCGGCGCAGTGTATATAAATTTTGTTGTCCGGCTCATCCAGGGCCTCCAGCGCAAAATCCACGCCGGCCTGGAAAAGCTGAGGAGGTTTGGGAAGGAAGTCATCCTCCGTGGGATTGTAAAGCACTTTCACGGGGTATCCCTTAGCTAAAGGGCGGTCGTCAAACTCAATCTGCATATCGATGATATGCGTTACGCCCCGTTTCACCAGTTCGGCCATGTTTTCGTCATTCCATATTCCGCCTCCGACCGCAATCCGGTCGGTCACCCAAGTCATGTCCATAAAAATATGTTAGCATCCGGCATATTCTGGCCGGTACGTTTCTTGTCTCTTGGTGTCCCGGGAGAAGTCACCGCTACAAATTGTTGCTATATTGCAATAGCCCACGAGATATTCGTTCGGTCATTGGTAATCATTGACTTGGTGAGCTTATTCGTTTGTTAAAATAAGGAGTTTGCCCTTCATCATCTCGTCATACTTTAGGAATTGAATGCCTGAAACCATGCTTGCCGTAGTAAAACCGGAGGCCGCGCCGGGAGCGGATGTCCGGCAGATGCCCGTCCCACAGATTGGCCCGGATGACGTTCTGGTGAAAGTGAAGGTCGCCTCAGTCTGCGGCACCGATCTGCACATATATAACTGGGACCAGTGGGCGCAGAACCGCATCAAGCCGCCGCTGATTCCCGGCCATGAGTTTTGCGGGCATGTGATCGGCGTGGGCAAGAACGTGACCGCGGTGAAGGAAGGCGACTTCGTCTCCGCCGAGATGCACGTGGCTTGCGGCAAATGCTACCAGTGCCGCACCGGCGAGGCGCATATCTGCCAGCATGTAAAGATCATCGGCGTGGATGCGAACGGCGCATTCGCTGAGTTCGTGAAGATTCCAGAATCAAATATCTGGAAGATCGATCCTGGCATTCCGGCGGACTACGCCAGCGTGCTAGATCCGCTGGGCAATGCCGTTCACACCGTACTGGCGGGTGAGATTGCCGCCAAGACTGTGGCCGTCATTGGCTGCGGGCCGATTGGCTTATTCTGCATTGCTGTTGCTCGTGCCTGCGGCGCCAGCGAGGTGTTTGCGCTGGAGATCAATGACCATCGGCGCAAACTGGCCGAGAAGATGAAAGCCGACCATGTGCTCAATCCGGCTACAGATAATGTCTATGAGCAGGTGATGAGCGCTACCGGTGGCACCGGAGTGGACGTGATCCTGGAAATGTCTGGGCATCCGGACGCGATCCGCCTGGGCTTCAAGATTTTGCGGCTGGGCGGAAGGGCGTCACTGCTGGGGATTCCGTCGAAACCGATGGAATTAAATCTGGCGAATGACATCATTTTTAAAGGCGCGGTGGTGCAGGGAATCAATGGCCGCCTAATGTACAAGACGTGGTTCCAGATGAATGCTTTGCTGAAAGCCGGCAAACTCGATCTGGACCCTGTGATTACGGACCGGATGCCTATGGCCGATTTCAGCAAAGGCATGGACCGTCTGAGAACGGGCGAGTCGAGCAAAATTTTGCTGTACCCGAATGGAGTGCAGAAGTAACTTTAGCCGCGAATTTTCGCGAATGAACACGAATTTGAAAAGTTTTTACTTTTTGTTGTGTAAAGGGTGCTTGCCGCTCAATTGAAATTCGGTGCCTTCATGGCTGAAATTAGAGTTTAATTCGCGTGTTTCGCGTTGATTCGCGGCCAAAAAGATTTTTTATCTGCGCTGATCTGCGTATATCAGCGGCAAAGATCTACTTCAGGAGTGAGATATGCCAACTACCACAACGCGCCCCCAGCTTTCTTATCTTGCCGACCAGATGAACGAACTCAAGCAGAAGGGCACGCACTTCAATCTGCGTGTGCTTCAGGATGCGCAGGCGCCGGAGTGTACCGTCGATGGCAAGCACGTCATCAATCTGGCATCGAATAACTATCTGGGGCTGACGACGCATCCCAAGCTGCGCGAAGCGGCCGTGGCGGCGATCAAAAAATATGGTGTTGGTTCGGGCGCGGTGCGCACCGTCAGCGGGACCATGTCCATCCACATGGAACTGGAGCAGAGGATTGCCCGCTTCAAAAATACTGAAGCTTGCGTGGTGTTCCAGTCCGGCTTCACAGCGAACGCAGGTACCGTTTCGTCCATCCTGGGCAAAGATGATTTTATTATTTCTGACGAGCTGAACCATGCCAGCATTATTGATGGTGCGAGGCTTTCAAAAGCCAAGATCAAAGTTTTCCGCCACAAAGATACGGCGCATGCGGAAGAGCTGTTGAAGGAAGTTGCAGGCGAACCAGGACATAAGCTGATTATTACCGATGGCGTGTTTTCCATGGACGGCGATATTGGCCCGTTGCCCGCGCTGTGCGATCTGGCGGAAAAATACGGCGCCATCATGATGATTGATGACGCGCATTCTTCCGGCGTACTGGGACGCAACGGCCGCGGAACCGCTGATCATTTTAAAGTCCACGGACGGGTTGACGTTCAGGTGGGAACGCTTTCCAAAGCCATTGGCGCGCTGGGCGGATATGTTTGTGGGTCAAAGGATCTGATTGATTTTCTTTATCATCGCGCGCGGCCATTTTTGTTTTCCACTTCTCATCCGCCATCTGTGGCTGCAAGCTGCATTGCCGCCTTCGATGTGCTGGAGAAAGAGCCCGAACTGATGGATAAGCTCTGGGCGAATACCCGGTTCTTTAAGAAAGAGTTGGGACTCTTGGGCTTCAATATCGGCGGGATCAGCACACCGGCCAGCGAGACGCCGATTACACCAATCATCATTGGTGACGGACGCCTGACCATGGACTTCAGCCGTGAACTATTCAATGAAGGCGTGTTTACACCGGGCATTGCATTCCCGACTGTGGCGGAAGGGAAAGCGCGCCTGCGCACCATCATGACCGCCACGCATACGCAAGATCAACTAACGAAAGCGCTGGAAGTGCTGAAGAAGGTGGGAACGCGGATGGGGATCATTAAGTAGCTTTTCTGAAATCCCGAAGCGGAGCGAGGGAACCCTACTTCTGCCGCAGATTTCCGCAGATAGACGCAGATCAGGAGCTTAGCCGCGAATTGGCGCGAATGAACACGAATCAAGCCAGAGCAGAACGTAATGTTTTGAAGTTGATTCGCATTTTTTGCGTGCATTCGCGGCTAGTCTGGTTTTGATCTGCACGCAGTCGGCGGTAATATGGCGATAGGGATTCCTCACTCCGTTCGGAATGTTAAGAGCCCACCCACCATCGTCGCCATTACCTTGCCCTGCATCTGCCTTCCATCAAATGGAGAATTTTTTGATTTCGAGAAAGACTGGGCCGCGTGGTAGGTCCATTTCTTTGCCGGATCAAAGATGGTGACATCAGCCCGAGCGCCCACAGCCAGCGTACCCCGGCCTTGCAGGTTCATTACGCGCGCGGGATTGGTGGAGAGCAGTTCAATGATGCGTCGCAGCGGAATATTGTGGCGGTAATGCAGCACGGAAACACACAAGCCCAGCGCGGATTCGAGCCCTGTAATGCCAAAGGGAGCGCGGTCAAATTCCTGGTTTTTTTCATGCGCGGCATGGGGGGCATGGTCTGTGGCGACGCAATCTATCGTGCCATCCGCCAGTCCGGCCAGCAGGGCTTCGCGGTCTTCACGCGAGCGCAGCGGTGGATTCATTTTGTAGTTTGTGTCGTACTGGCCTACGTCTTCATCGAGCAGCGTGAAATGATGAGGAGTGATCTCGCAGGTCACGCGCAGGTGGTCGCGCTTGGCTTTGCGGACGGCACGCAAAGCAGCGGCGGTTGAAAGATGAGCGACGTGATAGCGGGCTTTAGTTTCAGCAGCCAGGCGGATATCGCGTTCCACAATCGCACTCTCAGCTTCGCCGGGCCAGCCGCGCAGGCCAAGGCGAAATGCGGTGGGACCGGCATTCATGGCGGAGCCTTCGGTCATGCGGCAGTCTTCCGCATGCTGCACTACAGGCATATTCAGCGCAGCCGCTGCTGCCAAAGATTGACGCGTGACTTTATCTTCAAGAATAGGTTTGCCATCGTCACTGAAGGCGACCGCGCCTGCGCGCTTGAGCGCAGCGAAATCTGTGAGTTGTTCGCCCAGGCTGCCGATGGTCGCAGCAGCAACAGGGAAGACATTGACGTGAGCGCCGCGTGCGGGATCAAGCATCCAGCGGGTGACCTCGACTGAATCATTGACAGGGCTGGTGTTCGGCATGGTGCAGACAGAGGTAAATCCTCCGGCTGCCGCCGCCATGGTGCCACTGGCAATGGTCTCTTTGTGCGATTGCCCAGGTTCGCGCAGGTGCACATGGATATCGATGAAGCCAGGCGCTACGATGAGTCCGCGGGCATTGAAAGTTTCATCGGCTTTGCCGCGCAGCTTGCCAGTGGACGCAACTTCAATGACGCGGCCATCTTTAAGCAAGAGATCGTACTTGCCTTCGAGATGCTTGGAAGGGTCGAGGAGGAGGCCGTTGCGAATTGCGAGAGTTCCTTTGGTGTGCATACAAAAATCAAAACTATTTCGCCGCAGATTTACGCAGATGAACGCTGATCTTTTTTCTTTGATTTTCAAAAGCGAAGCGCTTTACCTGGGGTCTCGGACCAAAATTAAAGAGCAGACCGACTTCAATTTCAGTGGACCGCAAATAGTGAAGTAGTTGTGCTTCATGAGAAGGATCAAATGCTCTGCAAGCTTTCAGTTCCAGAAGCACGACGCCATTTACAACAAGATCGGCATCGTAGGCTCCGATGGTTTGACCATGAAACCAAACCGGAATGGGGACTTGCTGCTGAAAATTGATTCCGCGTTCTTTAAAGATCACAGCCATGGCTTCTTCATATACTTTCTCAAGAAAACCACTTCCAAGCTCATTGTAGACTTCATAAAAGATGCCGATAATCTGTTCAGTCAATTCTGAATGTTTATATCTGCGCTCATCTGCGTTAATCTGCGGCGAATTCATCACACCACCCCCAGGCACGTGGCCAGAATCGCCATCCGCACATAAACGCCATTTTGGACCTGTTCTTCAATCACTGACTGGGGGCCATCGGCGACTTCGCTTTGAATTTCCATACCTCGGACCATCGGGCCGGGATGCATGACTATTGCGTCGGACTTAGCCAGCTTCAGGCGTTCCGGCGTGAGCTGGTAATGAGCAATGTAGTTATCGGCATCAAGTTTGAGGCCGGCAAGGCGTTCTTTTTGCACGCGCAGCATCATCACCACATCCGCTTTGCGAGCGGCTTCTTCAATATGGCGGCTGATTTTCACTCCGGGCGCAAGGGATGCTGCGTACTCCGGCAACAATTCAGGCGGCCCGCAGAGCACAATCTGCGCGCCAAACTTTGACAGCAGATGGACATTGGAACGGACCACGCGGCTGTGCTGGATATCGCCGACCATGGTAATTCGCAAGCCCTTGAGTGAGCGCTTGTGCCGCAGGATGGTATAAGCGTCAAGCAGGCCCTGTGAAGGATGTTCGTGCATTCCGTCACCAGCATTAATGATAGGCACCTGAAGATTACGTGCAAGCATGTGAGGTGCGCCGGAAGAAGGGTGGCGGACAACAATGCAATCCGAACCAAGGGCCTGAAGGGTTTTGCCGGTATCCACCAGCGACTCGCCTTTTTCAATGCTGGACGCCGTGGCATTGATCACCGAGGTGTGCGTGCCCAGCAGTTTGGCGGCAAACTCAAATGAGACACGGGTGCGGGTGGAAGGTTCATAGAAAAGCAGCGCAATGCGTTTGCCCCGAAGCAGCGGCTTGGGCCGGCCAGCCTGCATGCGCCGCGCAAGCTTGAGAAAAGAAGAAATTTCATCTGCCGGGAGGTGCTCGAGTTCGAGTAACGAGCGTGTGCGCGCCATTGGCTAGGAAATTCGTTCCACCAGCAGGACCTGCTCTTCCTGATCGATCTCAGAAAGTTTGACTTCGATAATTTCGGTGTCACTGGTCTGCACAGTGCGGCCGACGAAGGCTGCCTCAATGGGAAGTTCGCGGTGGCCGCGGTCAATAAGTACACACAGTTGCACGCGGCGCGGACGGCCGTGATCAAACAGAGCGTCCATGGCGGCGCGGACAGTGCGTCCGGTGTAAAGCACGTCATCCACCAGAATCACGTTTTTATCCACGATATCGGTCCCCAGTGGCGTGGCTTTTTTAATTACCGGGCTGGTGCCGACGGTGGAGAGATCGTCGCGGTAGAGAGTGATATCGAGCGTGCCTACCGGAACAGGCTTTTTCTCAATCTGCTGAATCAAGGCGGCCAGACGGGCGGCCAGGGGAACGCCCCGCCGCTTGATGCCAACCAGCACCAGGTTTTCCACACCGTTGTTTTTTTCGACGATCTGATGCGCCAGCCGCACGAGCGTCCGCTCAATTTCTGAGCCGGACATCAGGCGTCCTTTTACGTGCAGGTTAGGGAGGCGAGTGGAGGCAGGATTCATTGTCAACCGCATGATATCTGAAGGGAGCGCGATGCGCCAACCGTCAGATAGGGGGATGGTTGCGGGATTTGCTCAGCGCAACCGCCAGCGCCCCACTGCCGATGCCAATGATTAGAAAAATTCCCAGAATAATGGCCAGGAACAAAGCCGCACACGCTAACAAGCCATCAGGAGTGGCAAACCATTGCAGCATCTGTTGCGCCTGCGGGTCAGAGTTGCGCGTGGCGGATTCGTGAATGATCCGGATCATTATGTCGCGATATACGGTGGGATTGAGAAAAACCATGACCAGAAAAAAACCGAAGCTAAGCAATCCCATCAGCGCACCCATGCGCGCGCCCTGTCCACCCCGCAAAGCGAAGGGCCGCTGACGCCTATAACGGGAGATGGACCAAATCAGGCTGGAAGGAAGCAGAATGAAGAGGCCCAACGGCGGAAAAGCTGCCGTGAATGCCCCGATAAGCGCGGCCAGCGGAGTAGCGGTGCGCAGGAAAGGCCTCCATTGTATTCCGGTCAGGTTACGCAGGTCAGCGGGCGTAGCGGCGATCACAACATTCACAGGGGATGAACTGCCAGCGGCAGGGGGTTCAGGACTTTCAATGGGCGGCTGGGTCTCCGGTACTCTGGAAACTCTTATCTGTGGCGCGCCACAGGAAGGACAAAACGCGAGCTGTTCTTCAATCGGAAGCCCACATCGGTAGCAATCACGTTGCATATTATCAAATTACAGGAAAGAGGGAGAAACGGGGAAGAACAGGATACCGGAGCGCACACGAAGCCGCCGGTCTTCAACGTGGCTGGGATTAATTTCCGGAAGCGGGAAGGCAGAAACTTATCCCCGCATCACCCACACCAGCACCGCAATGCCCACCACAATCCGGTAAATCGCGAACGGGGTGAAGCCTCGCTGGCGCACCCAGTTCATGAACCAGGCCACCACGGCCAGCGCCACGACGAAGGAAATCACAAAGCCGATGAGCAGCACGGTCCACTCATGGCCGTCAATGGGCATGCGGCCCAGGGCTTCAGCGCCGTGTTTGGGATGGAAGGTCTTCAGCAGGTCGTAGCCTGTTGCGGCAATCATGGTTGGCATTGAAAGGAAAAAAGAAAATTCCAGCGCCGCCGTGCGAGACATGCCGGCCACCTGTCCGGCTGCGATGGTTGACATTGAACGCGACGTGCCAGGAAACACTGCTGAAGCCACCTGACAGATGCCAATCCATATGGCCTGAGTCAATGAAACATCTTCCATGCGCTCAGTCATGTGGCGGCCAACGGTGCGCGGCGAGCCGAAATGGGCGTCGACGATCCACATAACTACGCCGCCCACCAGCAGTGAGACGCCCATCACGGTCAGGCTTTCCAGATGCTTGCCAATCAACTTAGTCAACAGCAGCGCCGGAACTGCCGTGAATACAAATGCAATCATTACTAATGAGAGTGGATGCGTAAGCGTGGTGCGGTCCTGGTGTTCGCCGCGCGGAAACGTAGAGAGAAAACGGCCAATGCGCGCTCGAAAATAAATGGGCAGGCAGAGAATAGCACCCAGTTGGATCACGATGGAATACATCTTCCAGAACGGATCGTCGAGATGGATATTGAGCAGTGCCTCAGAAATGCGCAGATGCGCCGTGGAACTGACCGGCAAAAATTCCGTAAGACCTTCAACAATGCCTAAAAAAACAGAGAGCAGATAGTCGTGCAAAACTCCTCCGGTTATTTCTGGTCAGCTTCCGCGGTATAGGTCGGAATGCCTTGTTGCAGCGCGTAGATTAATTCCATGGCGCGGGGCTTCCAGTCGCCGGCAGTTGCGCCGGCTTCAGGTGGCTTGGACGCGGCTTCCTGCGCCAGTTCGGTGGCTTTTTTGTGGGCCTTGTCGCGTTCTTTATCGTGCTGGGCGCCGTACATCTGCACCAGCGCCGCTTGTCGCCACGCGGCGTTGAAGAGCGCTTCCGCCGCCTTAGGTGACTCCGGATGCTCGCGCGCATACTTCTCATACAGCTCAGACTCTTTTTCCGGGCACTTGGTCTCGCCCTTCCATGAGCCGCAGAGTTTGTTGTCGATCATGTCATACGCGGCCAGGTCTGACCATTTGGTGTGTGGAAACTTTTTCATCACCAGCTTCATATTTTCATCGTCAATCGGAACCCGAAGATAAGGGTCCATTTCGCGCGATGAAGGGCGCATCCTCACGTCGGCTTTTTCCAGTTGCCAGCGGATATCGGCGGAGCGCCACAGGGCCTCACCCGCCAACGGCGAGTTGGGAAGATATTCATATAGACGATAATAAAGCCGCATGGCATCTTCCGCCGCGTGTTTGCGTCCACCGCGCTGCTCTGCCTGCTGTTCCGAATCCACGGCTTCGCCGAAAATGATCTGGTCGCCATTGGGAGTGGAATTGCTAGCTACAAATTTTCCTGGGACCCACCCGCTGATCTGCCGGGTAGTCTCGCGGTCACGATCAACATCCACCACAACCAGAACGTGCGCCCATAGCTGATTGTTAATGGTAGTGCGCTCCATCACAAGCGGAACATCTCTTCCACGCGTGGCCCGCGCCAGCTTCTGCGCGGTCAAATCCGGGGAGACATACATGGTTACTTCATCGATGAGCGTCCCTTGTTCCTTTTCCTGGGCGGGCATGGTTCGGGGGAACAAAAAAATAGTCATCAAAAGCGCGCCTATTCTCAACCTCATTTCGTCTCTCCTGCATCCACCGCAGCGCTAAAGACCGGAATTTTTTTATCCAGCTTATAAATCAGGTCCACCGCACGTGGTTTCCAGTCGCTCTGTGCCGACAGGCTTTGTAGCTCCTGGGCCAAAGTGGTAGCTTTCTTTCTCGCAGCTTCGCTTTTGGTGGTGTCATTTTGAATGCGATAAATATCCACAAGGGCGGCCTGCCGCCAGGCTGCGTCATACAGTGCTTCAGCAGCCTTGGGCGATTGCGGATGCTCATGCGCATACTGCTCATAAAGCGCAGATTCCTTCAAAGGACAGTCAGCTTGCCCGCGCCATTCCGGGCACATCTTTTCTTCCAGCAAATCAAATGCGGCTAGATCTGCCTGTTTCGACTGCGGAAATTTCGCGATCACCTCTTGCAGATATTTTTCTTCCGGCGGCTTGCCTGCCCGGAAATCAGCCTTTCCCAGTTCCCAGCGGATGTCCGCGGCGCGCCACATGGCTTCCGGTGCCAGAGGTGAACCGGGAAAAAGCTCAGGCACGCGGGAATAGAGCCGCAACGCGTCTTGGGCAGCGCCTTTGCGGCCGCCGCGCTCTTCCGCCTGGTGCTCGGAATCCACGGCCTGTCCAAAAACAATCTGATCGCCGTTTGGGGTGGAAGCGGTAATCACGGCCTTTGCGGGAAGCCAGCCGGTGACTTCTTTGCTCACTTGCGCCTGTTGGTCCGCCGCCATGGATATCTTCACCCACGGCTGACCGTCAGCATTGCCGCGCTCCAGAATCGTCAGATCGCTCCCACGGCCCACTCGGGAAAGCTTCTGCGCATTTGCGCCCGCCGATGCATAGAGAGAATCTTCGCGAATCAGGGTCGCGCGCTCTTTATCGGCGCTAAAAGCGGTTGCCGTCAGCAGCGCCAGAAGAACAGGCAGGGTCAATATTTTCCAGTGTGTCACCATTGTTTACCTTACACGGTTTGCAGCACCATTTCAGAAAAAAACTGCGGCTCAATGTTGCCTCCGGTCAGAATGGCTACCGTTTTGGTTGAGGCCGGTAATTCCTCCGCGTGGAACATTGCCGCGGCGGTGGTCACAGCGCCGCTTGGCTCAGCCAGCACCCGTGCTGAAAACAGCAGGCGTCGCATCGCCCGCCGGATTTCATCCTCCGTCACAGTGATAATGCCGTCCACATATTTACGGATGTGCTCAAAATTGATTTCGCCAATGCTTTGAGAACGCAGGCCGTCGGCTGCGGTACGAGCGGCGCTCTCGCCTGAAATGGATTGTATCTTTCCCGACCGCAAAGTAGCCTGCGCGTCGGCGGCAAACTCCGGCTCAATGCCAATCACTTTGGCCCTGGGATTAAATTCCTTGATCGCCGTGGCAATGCCGCTGATTAGTCCTCCGCCCCCAACCGGAGCCAAGACCAGCTCAACATCGGCCATGTCCTCAAGAATTTCCAGCCCAATAGTGCCCTGACCGGCAATAATCTTTTCGTCGTTGTATGGAGGCACCGGCACAAGCCCGCAATCTCGTTCCAGTTCCTCAGCTTTCTTGATCCGATCTTCACTTGCCGCCCCCACCAGCACCAGTTCAGCCCCCAGAGCGCGTGTTGCGTCCAGCTTTACTTTCGGGGCACTGCTTGGCATCACGATGGTGGCTTTCACTCCCAGCGCTCGCGCCGCAAAGGCCACGCCTTGTGCATGGTTTCCGCTGGAATGAGCCACCACGCCGCGCTTGCGCTCTTCTGGCGTGAGCGAGGAAATCTTGTTGTAAGCCCCGCGCAACTTAAAAGAGCCAACCGGCTGAAGGTTCTCCGGCTTGATAAAAATCTGCCGGTCATCCGGCAGCTTGCATAACACCAGCGGCGTGCGAACTGCAACGCCTTGCAGCAAAGTGCGGGCGTGCTGAATATCTTTAAGGCTAACCATAGAGAAAAATCGAAGTCTCAGTATCCATGTTAAATGAGGATTGTTGGACTTTGCGGCTGGCTCATGGCTGACTCCCTCCTGAAGCCACGTCGTCATACTCCGGTTTGCTCATTCCCTGCAGATACTTATCAAACCAGCCAACAATGTGCTCCAGGCGCTCCACGCGGTGCCACGGCTGCCCTGAGCGGGAAAGCTCGTGGGATTCGCCGGGGAAGCGCACCATGATTACCGGACGCTTCAAAAATTTGAGCGCGCGAAACATCTCTTCGCCTCCCGCTCCCGGCGGCGTGCGATAGTCGGCCTCACCCTGCACCAGCATCAGCGGCGTGTGGACATTTTTTATGTAAGTGATGGGCGAGCGATTCACATAATCCTGCGGGTCTTCAAAAGGCGGTGCTTTGAACCATGACGGCTGAAATAATGTGAAGTCGGCGGAGTACCACCATGCCGCCCAGCTTGCAATATCGCGCTGTGCCACAGCCGCTGCAAAGCGGTCGGTGTGTCCGACGATCCAATCAGTCAGCAAGCCGCCGCCGCTGCCGCCTGTGACGCCGAGTTTCTTCGCATCCACATAGCCGCGCTTCAGCACTTCGTCCACGCCAATCATCAGGTCGCGGAAGTCGTCACCCGGATAGTGATATTGAATGATGTTGCCAAACTGCTGCCCGTAGCTCGTGCTGCCGCGCGGGTTGGGATAGAGCACCACGTAGCCTTTGGCCGCCATCCATTGAAATTCATGGTCAAAGACAAATCCGTAGGCCGCGTGTGGACCTCCATGAATGTTCAGGATGAGCGGATATTTCTTTGACGCGTCAAAGTCCGGCGGCTTCTGTATCCATGCATGGATTTTCTTGCCGTCAAAGCTGGTGTACCAGATCTCTTCCGGCTCCGTCAGGTTGAGATGGGAGAACAGCTTGTCATTGATGTGAGTAAACCGGCGTGGGCCGACCGGGGCGGCCCGGTCCACCCAGAAAAGATCGCCGATATTTGTGGGCGTGGAGATCAGCGCCACTAGCCCCGCACCATCATTGGTCGCCCGGAAGCGTTCCACAGCCTGATTGCCATGCGTAATCTCCGTGACCTTCTCTGACGCAATGTCAACCTGAATCAGGTTGGCCTTGCCCTCGCGCGCGGTTGATGTAATCAGGCTCTTGCCATCGGCGCTCCACACAACATGGTCCGGGCCGCCCGCCCGTGGAGCGGCCTGGTCGCCGCCCACGCCGCTGCAAACGTCAAAGTCATAGTTTGCTGTCAGGTTGCGCGGCTTCGCGTCAGAAGTTAGGTCCATCACAAATAAGTCTGGTTGCGTGTAAGAAAGCACAGGCTCATTCACTGAGGCGCAAAACGCCACGCGCTTGCCGTCCGGGCTGAGTGACATTTCTCGCGTCGCCATATTGACGGTAAGCACCTTCACTGGCGTTCCGCCTGCGGCTGGAACAGAATAAAGATCAGAACTCGGCTGGGTATAGGAAGGGTCATCCACCAGCGTAGTGGTGAAGTAAACAGTGCTGGAATCGTTCGACCACATAATTCCGTCTTCCTGATACTTGCCACTGGTTAGCTGCTTCGGCTTGGCTTCATCCTCAGAGCTTTGCGGGGTAGCAATCACCCAAATATGCTGCGGATGCTTAGAATCCAGATAGCCAACGCCATTTAGACGGTAAACCGACCGCGTGATAACGCGAACGTCGCTCTCGTGGTCTGTCTCGCTGTCTGCGGACTTCACTGCGGCCGGCCCGGCTTCCGGCTTGTCGGCTGAAGATTTGTTGTCCGGCTTTCCTTGAATGTCTTTGCCTCGGGGCGCGTTTTCCTTTTTGTGCTGTTTGGCCAGGTCTTCAGGCGAAGTGTCACTGGTGAAGGCGATCATTTTGCTGTCGGGCGACCATACCGGCCCGCCTGCGCCGCGTACCAGGTCAGTAAGCTTCCATGCTTCACCGCCGCCACTTACAGGCAACAGGTAAAGCTGAGGCGCCGGGCCGCGTCCCGCTCCAGGGCCGGCAGGCGCGGCGGAAGGCTCGGGCGCGCGCACAAAGACCAGCCACTTTCCATCAGGAGACCAGCGCGGAGATGAATCGTGCTTGCCGTCAGTCATGCGGCGCGGCTGTTCATTGCCGCGCGTGTCTACGCTCCAGATGGAAGTGTCATAACCATCCTTCTTCTCGTTGACTGTGACTTTCACAAACGCTACGCGCAATCTGTCGGGCGAGATCTGCGGATCGCCGATCCAGTTGAACTGAAAAATATCTTTCTCTGTGATCGAACGTTTTTGCACCTGCGCTTGCGCTTGAGCTGGTCGCGCTTGAACTTGTGGCGCTGAAAAAATACCGGCAATCGCGGCGGCAAGATACAGCTTTATAGTAAGAAGACGGGCGGCACGGGACATGAAGGCTCCTTCAACGAGAAAG
The DNA here is from genome assembly GCA_036488825.1 of Candidatus Angelobacter sp. Lineage (GTDB taxonomy): Bacteria > Acidobacteriota > Terriglobia > Terriglobales > Acidobacteriaceae > Angelobacter. The sequence continues at coordinate 207,964 of DASXGZ010000017.1, read as the reverse complement.
CGATTGTTATAGCACAAGAGCGGCAGAACCGCCTGTCGCACAGTGGCAAGAGCAACTGGCAAAATAATTCCGGGTCTCCTCGCGTCCTTCGGTATTGGTTTTGCATGAAACATGCCAGTAAATTGTTTGGCCCTTTCCAACGGCTGCATCGTAGGGCCAGAACACCCCTTTAAGTGGTTCCTGGAGTAAGCTGCCTCTTTCTGTAATCTGCCGCAGCCAGTGCTTGTACGCCAGAAAAAAGGAACTTTTTTATCTTTCACCGCGTATTATCAGGCGAGTGGCAATGGCAGTGGCTCGCTTACTGAAAGGGAATAATTATGCGCAGATCGGCATTTTCTGCAGCTTTGTTAGGGTTCTTTTGTCTCATCGTACTCGGTGGGTGCTCAATCACTACGCATGATAAAGGTGACGGCAAGAATGATGACGTCGATATCCGCACGCCATTCGGCTCCTTAAGCGTGAAGGAAAACGCCAGCAACGTGAAAGATACCGGGCTTTCGCTTTACCCCGGCGCCCGCTCCAAAAAGGACGACGATGACGGCCATCATAGCGCCAATGTAAATATTTCCAGCTCTCTGTTCGGCCTGAAAGTGGTGGCCTTGAAGTATGAGAGCGATGATTCTTCCGATAAAGTCCTCGCCTTTTATCGCAAGGAAATGGGCAAGTACGGCAAGGTCGTCGATTGCACTGGCAGCTTCAATATGAATTTTCACCATCGTGACAAGGACGCTGAGGTCACCTGCGACGATCACAGTGGTCCAGACCATGAGTATAAGGAAGAAATAAAGGTAGGTACGGAAAACAATCAGCGCGTCGTAGCCATCAAGCCCAGGGGTAACGGCTCAGATTTCACTCTGGTCTATGTGCGAGCTTGGGATGCCAAAGAGATGAATTAGCCGGAAGGGTATCGAGAATGGAAATCTCCGGGTTGCACCGCTAAAATATCCCGTTCAATTCTTCCGGAGGGAATCATGCCGTCAGTCAAACATGTTTCGGCAAAAAATGGGGATGTAATCCTGCTGGTGGGCACAATGAAGGGTGCCTTTGTGCTGCGCTCAAATAAGGCGCGCAAAAAGTGGGATGTGGGCGGGCCTTATTCCATCGGCTCCCCTGTTTATGCCATGGCGTTCGACCAACGCCAGGGACGGCACAGATTGTGGTGGGCGCAGCAAAGCTTCCGCTGGGGGACGGTGCTTTGCTCGTCAGATGATTATGGCAAGACCATCACCGAACCGGAAACTTATTCCGTAAAATTCCCACAGGAATCAAAGCTGGCATTAAAGAACATCTGGCAGATCGCGCTGGGGCGCGCCGACGATCCTGACACGCTCTATTGCGGAGTTGAACCCGCCGCGCTCTTTGCATCGCACGACGCGGGCAAGAGCTGGGGGCCCGTCGAGGGATTGCTCAACCATCCTCATCGCGACCGCTGGGTTCCCGGAGGCGGCGGCATGTGCTTGCATACGGTTCTTCCGGATCCAGCCAATTCCAAGCGCATGTTTATCGCTATATCCACGGCAGGCACTTACCGCACGGACGACGGTGGCATAACCTGGCAGGCACGGAATCAAGGTGTTCGCGCGGAGTTTCTGCCGGAAAAGTATCCGGAATTTGGCCAATGCGTACACAAGATCGTGCAACACCCGGCTAAACCGGAACGGCTGTTCCTGCAAAACCATTGGGGGCTTTACAGGAGTGATGATGGCGGAAATTCCTGGACAGACATCGCCAATGGCGTGCCATCTGACTTTGGTTTTTGTATGGTGGTCCATCCGCGCGATCCTGAAACGGTGTACATCGTTCCGATTGAGTCAGACGAGTATCGCTGCACGCCTGAAGGCAAGCTGCGCGTCTATTGCACCCGCAATGCCGGCAAGAGCTGGGAGCCGCGCACCCGCGGACTGCCGCAAAAGAACGCCTTAGAAACCGTGCTGCGTGACTCCATGGCCACGGACACCTGTGATCCGGCAGGGATTTATTTCGGTACAAGAAGCGGTAAGGTCTACGGCTCCAGTGACGACGGAAAATCCTGGCAAACCATTATTGAAGGTCTGCCGCCAGTTGTGTGCGTGAGAGCTGCGCTGGTAGGAAGTGGAAATGGGCATTCACCGCGGCGGCGCGGCACGGAGAAGAGGGGACCAGCAAGGAAGAAATCCGTTAAGCAAAAGACTGCTCCTAAGCGAAAGCCTGCGGGCAGAACGCGCACGGCAAGGAGATAGGTATGCCGGTCACCGTACGCATACCTTCTTATTTGGCTACTTTTGCTGACGGAAAGAGTTCATTTGCTATTGAAGGTTCCCCGCCAACTGTTGCTGATGCGCTCAAATCGTTGTGGCCGCTTCACCCAGGACTTTGTGACAGGATTCTCGATGAGCAAGGCCAAGTCCGCCAGCACATCAATATATTTGTAGGTGAAGAGGCCATCCGTTTTGCGGATGGCCTGGAGACTAAAGTTCCTGGAGATGCCGAAATATTGATTGTGCCTGCGGTGAGCGGAGGCTAGTTGTCCGACCCTAGCGGCATGCTCGCGCCCTCAAATACCTTTGTCACTGTGCTGCGCCCAACGCCGTAGATGATGAAACTTTTATCGTCGAAGCTGTATTCGCGGAAGAGCAGTTCAGCCAAGCCGTCACCGTCCACGTCCACAGCGTCAATCAGCTCCAGTCGTGGCGCCACGTCCAGACGTGAGGAGTCGGTAACACTGGAAGCGATTTTTTGCGGGACGCCTTCAAAGTCCACCCGCGCGATTACGGTTACGTAACGTGAAACAAATTTCCTCGGTGCAGTCTTGCTGCCGGGAGCCAGATAGCTGCCGGGAATTTCCGCGCTTAAAACAATGACAGCATCATTGCTCAAGTCCAGATCAAAAGACCGCATGACAACGTTTTGCAGCGAGTTTGGGGTAAGCTGCGCATTTTCTCTGGGAAGCTGCGCCAGCGCGAGCTTGCGCATCTTGGGTTCCATCTGCTCTTCTTCGCCCGCCTTCCATTTGAATACAAAGGATCGGACGTCAGTAGGTTCGGTATCTGAGACAGCAACTAAAGTCCGGGTGCCGGGGACGACCATAGGCGTTCTGGTCTTGGGAACGGCTCCCGCAGCGGGCGTGGGTGTTGTGGACGGCGTTGATGATGAAGTGTTTTCTCCTTCACCTTTTTCTGGTGCACGGCGTCTTAGCACGGGCCGGTCGGCATCGTCAGAGGAGGCAGCAGGAGTGCTTTCGGGCGTCGGGCTTGGACTCGCTTCCGGGGTGGACGAAGATGTCGCAGAAGAATTGGCTGGGGCAGCTGATGAGTTACTGTCCCCACGGTGTAGCGTTGGCCGGTCATCAGAGGCGGTAACTGGCGCAGGAGTTTCTGCCTTCTTTGGCGCGTTCGCGGCCTGCCATTTACCCAGGGCGATCCAGCCGTTGCTGTTGGCACTGCTCAGGATAGTGGCATATCCCACAGGTATGCCAGCGACCTGTGCTTCATAAACAATGCCATTATCCAGGGCCATAGGCTGCGGCGAAGTCTTGTAAATACTGGCATCATGAAAAGTGCCTTCATCCAGAATGGTAACTGGAATTACCTTGGTAGCAACAACGCCGGCTGAGTCGGTGGTGACCTCAACCACTGCCGTGGCGCGGAGTTTATGGGCCTTACGGCGCTGCGCCACGGCACTGGTAAAAGCCGCGGCACATACCAGCACAAGCAATGCGCTGGCAAGGAACTGTCTTCTGCTATATAAATTCATTGATCTTATAAACACGGAAAACCCATGCAAGTTAATGATAAAGCCCCGGAGTTCTCTCTTGCTAATGAAGAAGGCAAGCCAATCGCGCTAAAAGACTATCGCGGAAAGAACGTGGTCCTGTTCTTTTATCCCAAGGCGAACACCCCCGGTTGAACGATTGAAGCGTGCGGGTTCCGCGACGCATTCCAGAAAATCCAACGGGCAGGCGCGGTTGTGCTCGGAATTTCCGCCGATAAGCCCTCCGCCCAGAAGAAGTTTAAGGAAAAGTACGATCTCCCTTATTCTCTCTTGGCCGACGAAGACAAGGCTGTGGCTATAAAGTTTGGCGTGCTCAAGGAAAAAAGCATGTACGGCAAGAAATATATGGGGATTGAGCGCACCACGTTCGTGATTGATCCTGAAGGCAGGATTGCCGCGGTGCTTACCGGCCTGAAGCCGGACGAGCATGCCGCTGCTGCAATTGACGCGCTAAAAAAAGCATAAGCAAGGCGTAAGCTGAGCACTTCTCAGAACCGCGTGGGTTTTCCTGCCCGATGCATGAAGAAATGAAACGGCTGCGGCATGCAGATGTGGAGGTGGCGCAGTGAGCATGTTTCAGGAGTTTTCTGAGCGATCTTCCGAGCCGGCGGTGCGCGGCTTTCTGCATGAACCTGCGCAGCCCAATGGTCATGCGCTGGTCCTTACCCACGGCGCGGGCGCAAATTGCCAAAGCAAGTTATTAATCGCACTAACGAATGCATTTGCAGAGGCGAGCTATCTCGTCCTGCGTTGCGATCTGCCATTTCGTCAGTCCCGTCCGCATGGACCCCCATTTCCTGCCCTCGCTCCTCGTGACCGTGAAGGTCTGCGCCACGCTGTGGAGTCTGTCCGGTCCAGAGTGTCGGGGCAGGTATTTCTAGGTGGACATTCTTATGGAGGACGCCAGGCCAGCATCCTTGCCGCGGAGCAGCCTCAGCTTGCCGCAGGACTGCTCTTGCTTTCATATCCGCTGCACCCTCCGCGCAAGCCAACTGAGTTGCGTACAGCGCACTTTCCCCAGCTCAACACGCCTGCGTTATTTGTGCATGGCTCCCGTGATCCCTTTGGCTCACATCTGGAGATGAAAACGGCGCTGGAGCTGGTGCCGGCACAGACCGTGCTACTGGAGATTGAAGGCGCTGGTCATGAGTTGCTGGGAAAAAAGGCGCATGAGGACCTTCCCACAACTATCGTGCAAGCCTTCCAAAATTTTTTAAGAGCTTAGAGGCTAGAGGACTTCGATTAACTTAATCGCTGGCATGCGCCCTGCCGGTTTTCACCACGTGCGGCGCACCTTTTTCCAGTTCCTGTTTGGCAATCGCTTCCGTGTGCACTTCATCAGGGCCGTCAGCCAGCCGCAACGTGCGGATATTGGCCCATGCCCCGGCCAGAAACGTGTCCTGGGACACGCCTGCCCCGCCGTGTGCCTGAATGGCGCGGTCCAGCACGTTGAGAGTTACGTTCGGCGCCACAACTTTAATCATGGCGATTTCAGCCTTTGCTGCCTTGTTGCCCACCGTATCCATCATGTGGGCCGTCTTCAACGTAAGCAGCCTGACCTGCTCGATTTCCATGCGCGATTTCGCGATGTCTGCCCGCAGCGTACCCTGTTCTGCCAGTGGTTTACCAAATGCCACGCGCGATTTTACGCGCCGGCACATCGTCTCCAGCGCGCGCTCCGCAACGCCGATGCAGCGCATGCAGTGATGAATTCGTCCGGGCCCCAACCGGCCTTGTGCGATCTCAAATCCACGTCCTTCACCCAGCAGCATATTTGATTCTGGTATCCGCACGTTCTCAAAACTTAGTTCCCCGTGCCCGTGCGGTGCGTGGTCATAGCCGAAAACCGTCAGCAGTCTTTCGATCTTGAGCCCCGGCGAATCCATAGGCACCAGCACCATGGACTGCTGCTGGTGGCGCTTGGCGGTAGGATCGGTTTTTCCCATAAAAATCGCGATCTTGCATCGTGGATCACCAGCGCCGGAAGACCACCACTTTCTTCCATTGATCACATACTCGCTGCCTTCACGTCGGATGCTGGCTTGAATGTTGGTCGCGTCGGATGACGCCACGGCTGGCTCGGTCATGGCGAAGCAGGACCGTATCTCACCCGCAAGCAGAGGTTTTAGCCAGCGATCTTTCTGTTCGTCAGTCCCGTAACGCGCCAGCACTTCCATATTGCCGGTGTCCGGGGCGGAGCAGTTGAACACCTCCGGAGCCATAATGCTTTGGCCCATGACCTCGCACAGCGGCGCATATTCCAGGTTTGTGAGCCCTGCGCCCTGTTCGTGGTCCGGAAGAAACAGGTTCCACAGTCCGGCAGCACGCGCCTTGGGCTTAAGCTCCTCGATGACCTTGCTAGGCGTCCAGCGGTTCTTTTCAATTTCCTGATAGTAGCGGGCTTCGTTTGGATAAATGTGCTCATCCATGAACGCATTTAGACGTTGCAGCAGTGCTTTCACTTTATCGCTGTAATCAAAATCCATATCTATCCTTCGTAAAGCTTGAGGGACTGCCTACCTATTAGGCTAGTCGATTCGCCCTGATTCCTCAAATGAATCATCCGAATAGTATAAAATTTGTATCGTGCATCTCAGCCAGGTCGATCTCAACCTGTTCGTGGTTCTGGAGGCCATCTATCGCGAAGGCAATCTTACGCGGGCAGGCCGCCAGGTAAAGCTCACGCAGCCGGCCATGAGCCATGCGCTCAAGCGCCTGCGCGAACTGCTGAAAGACCCGCTCTTTATCCGTGAAGGCGCAAATATGGTCCCTACGCCTTTCAGCCGGAACATGATCAATGAAGTGCGCCAGGCGTTGCAAATCCTTGAAGTCAATCTCTATGAGAACCGCAATTTTGATCCGGAGCATACGCGGCGCAATTTTCAGATCGGCTTTTGGGAATTGATGGAGTCCTCGATTCTTCCTCCTCTTGCCAAAATCCTAGCCAAAGCGGCCCCGGATATTTCCCTCACTACTCTGCGGGTAAAGCGGCGTGAGATTGAACAAGAGCTGGCCAGTGGAACGCTGGACCTGGCGCTGGACATCCCAATCCCATTGAGTGACAGCATTCGCCAGCAGCCGTTATTTTCTGACCGAGTGGTGGTCATGGCGAGAGCTGGGCATCCCGCCATGGGGCAGGAACTCGATCTCGATACTTACCTTCGCCAGGACCATATCCTTGTTTCTTCACGGCGTCTGGGGCCAAGCCTGGTGGACGCGGAGGTGAATCGCAAAGGACGCAAGCGCAGGATTGTACTGCGCTGCCAGCACTATTTTGCTGCCTGTAGGACCGTGAGTGAGACTGACATGTTGCTGACCATTCCCGAACGTTATGCGCTGATGCTGAATGACAGGTTCAACAACCGTCTGTATCCGTTTCCGTTAAAAAGCCTGCAACAGCTTGAGATTCACATGTACTGGCATGAGAGCGCGGAGAATGATCCCCCGAACCATTGGCTGCGGGAACAAATCACAAAGGTGGTTAACGATTCGCTCACGGCGGGTGAGCCGGAACCTGAACGCCCAGCGCCCCGCCGGCAAAGCCGGCCCAAGCCCCAATCCCTGAGGAGAAATAAATGAAAGCCGCAGTCCTGCGCGAACTAAAGAAAACTTTAACGGTTGAAGAAGTGGAGCGGCCCAAGCCGGGCGACAATGAAGTATTGATCCAGGTGGAAGCCTGCGGCGTCTGCCACTCTGATTTGTCTATTGCCGATGGTGATTGGAAGCAGTTTGCGGGCATAACGAAGCTGCCGTTAATTATCGGCCATGAAATAGCCGGCAAAGTAGTTGAGGCCGGTTCTGGCGTGCGTGAGTTGAAGATTGGCGATCGGGTGGGCGTGCCCTGGATTTATTGGACGTGCGGCGAGTGCGATTTCTGCCGCGAAGGCTATGAAAATCTCTGCGTGAAACAGAAAATCACGGGCCTGACCGTGGATGGAGGTTACGCGGAATTTGTGAAAGCCCCGGCCAGCCACGCCACAAAAATTCCTGATGCGGTTTCATCGGTGCAGGCCGCGCCCATGTTTTGCGCGGGCGTGACGGTTTATCGTGCCATCAAGCAGGCAAAGCCGCAGAAAGGACAGCGCCTGGCCGTATTTGGTGTTGGAGGTCTTGGGCATCTCGCCATCCAGATTGCGGTGAATATGGGGCTTGAAGTTTCAGCCGTTGATGTTTCCGACGACAAGCTGGCGCTGGCCAAATCGCTGGGGGCGACCAATACCTTCAATGCGACTACAACGAATGTGGTGAAAGAAATGCGCCGTCGCGGGAGCGCCCACATGGTGCTGGTGACATCCGGCTCCAAAGCTGCGTACGATACTGCGTTTTATTGCGTCCGCCCTACGGGCACTCTGCTTGCCGTCGGCTTGCCTGCCAATGAAATCTCTTTTCCTGCCATTATGATGGCGGCTGGAGAAGTGAACATTAAAGCTTCAGCCGTTGGCACGCGAGAAGATCTGCGTGAGACTCTGGACATGGCCGCCGCGGGAAAGTTGCACTGCCAGGTGGCAACACGTCCGTTAACCGAAGCCAATGCAGTTTTGGAAGAGATGAGGGCAGGGAAGATCTCTGGGCGAGTAGTGCTCACCATGTGAACAGGCAGCAGAATGGCCAGTATTTGCTGGTTTATATTGAGTAGAAGAAGTTTTTTGAGGAGATTGATGAGAGAAGCTGTTGTAGTTACGAGCTCGCGTACGGCGCTGGCAAAGTCATTTCGCGGATCATTTAACGCAACCCGGCCTGACGATCTGGCGGCGCACTGCATTCAGGATGTACTGCGCAAAACGCCGAAACTTGATCCCAATGAGATAGAAGATGTTGTGCTTGGCTGCGGCCAGCCGCACGGTCCGCAAGGGCACAACGTGGCGCGGGTCGCCGCCATGCTGGCTGGTCTGCCGCCCACAGTTGCGGGGACTACCGTTAACAGGTTTTGCTCTTCCGGTCTGCAAGCCATCGCCATGGTGGCGCACCAGATCATCCATGAAGGCGTGGATGCCGGGATTGGCGGCGGAGTGGAAAGCATTAGCATGGCAGTCCGCGACAGCAGCCCCAATCCGCGCTTGCAGCAAACCATGCCTGGCATTTATATGGTGATGGGCGACACAGCGGAAGTGGTTGCCAAACGCTACAACGTGAGCCGGCAGGTACAGGATGAATACTCTCTTTTGAGTCAGCAGCGCACCGCGCGTGCTCAACAGGAAGGCTTCTTCGCCAAAGAAATTGCTCCCATCAAGGTGACCAAGTCACTTTTGGACAAGAAGACCGGCGAGGCCATCGGCAAGGAAGAAGTATGTGCTGATAAGGACGAATGCAACCGTCCGGACACAACTCTGGAAGGCTTGCTGGCCCTCAAGCCGCATTTTGATCAGACCAGCGGCCAGGGCTCAGTTACTGCGGGTAATTCGTCGCAGCTTTCGGATGGCGCTTCAGCCACGCTGCTGATGTCGCGTCAGCGGGCTGACCAGCTTGGCATTCCCTATCAATTGGTTTTCCGCGGCTTTCAAGTGGCTGGCTGCAATGCCGACGAAATGGGAATCGGTCCGATTTACGCCGTCCCCAAGCTGCTCAATCGCGCCGGACTCAAAATAGATGACATTGATATCTGGGAGTTAAATGAGGCGTTTGCCGTGCAGGTTGTTTATTGTTTCCACCAGTTGGGCATCAATCCCGAAAAGCTGAATGTGAACGGCGGCTCGATTGCCATTGGGCATCCCTTCGGGATGACTGGCTCGCGCATGGTGGGCACCATGGCCAATGAGATGGAGCGGCGGAAGCACCGCTATGGTGTGGTGACAATGTGCGTCGGCGGCGGACAAGGAGCAGCCGGCTTGTTTGAGCGCGCCAGCTAACGCAGAGGAGCTTTTATGGCGGCCACTACCATGAATACTGTTCGGAAAGGCACGGGATTTCTGCTGGAAGAGATATCACCGGAAGAAATCTTTACCCGCGAAGATCTGAGCGAAGAGCACATCGCCATTGGCAGAACAGTGGAAGAGTTCTGGGCCAATGAAGTAGAGCCGAACCTGCCTGCTATCCGCCTGAAGAAGCCGGGCGTGGCGCTGGAAGTATTAAGGAAATCCGCCAAGCTGGGACTCTTGGGAATTTCCGTGCCGGAGAAATTCGGCGGCATGGAGATGGATTTGCCTTCTGTCATGGTGGTGGCGGAAATAATGGGACGCGACGCGTCGTACGCAGGCTGGCACTCAGCGCATACCGGAATCGGGTCGCTGCCGATTCTTTTCTTTGGCACCGAACTGCAAAAAGAAAAATATCTGCCCAGGCTGGTTAAAGGTGAATTGCTGGCAGCGTATGCGCTCACCGAGCCATTGGCCGGCTCAGACGCACTTGCCGCGCGCACCCGCGCAGATCTAAGTCCAGACGGAAAATACTACGTCTTGAACGGCCAGAAAATGTGGATCACCAATGGCGGCGCGGCTGATCTGTTCATTGTGTTTGCGAAGGTGGCGGGTGAGAAGTTTACGGCATTCATTGTGGAGCGCGCGTTTGGCGGCCTGACCAGCGGCGCAGAAGAACACAAGATGGGCATTACCGGCAGCTCCACCACAGCAATTTATTTTGACAATGTGAAGGTGCCGGTGGAAAATGTGCTGGGCGAAATTGGCCGGGGCCATGTAATTGCCTTCAACATCCTGAACGTCGGGCGGCTCAAGCTTGGTCCCGCGGTGATGGGCGCGGCAAAAAATATTTTAAGTATCAGCATCAAGTACGCCAAGCAGCGGAAGGCTTTCGGCGTGGCCATCGCAAGCTTCGGCGCCATCCAGCACAAGATGGCTGAAATGGCGATCAGAATTTTTGCCACCGAATCCATGGCGTGGCGCGTGGTCGGGTTGATTGAGGCTCAGCTAAGTAGTGCAGGCCATGGCTCTGGTGATTCGGCGAAAGTGGAATTGAAGGCGGCGGAAGAATATGCCGCTGAGTGTTCCATGGTGAAAGTATTCGCGGCGGAAATGCTGGACTACGTTGCGGACGAGGGCGTGCAGATCCACGGCGGATACGGTTTCCATCAGGATTACGCGGTGGAGCGAGCTTATCGTGATGCCCGCATCAATCGTCTCTTTGAAGGTACCAGCGAGATCAACCGCCTGGTAATCTCCGGGATGCCGCTGAAGCGTTCCGGTCGTGGCTTGCTGCCTTTGCTGGATGCGGCACAAAGAGAGCTGTCCGATAATCATGTCCAAGATGATTCGCAAGATGACTCGGAACTGCGGCTGGTGCGGAATGCCAAGAAGATTTCCTTGTTCACGCTCGGCGCGGCCCACCAGAAATATGGCGCGGAGCTGGAAAAGCAGCAGGAAGTGGTAATGAGCCTCTCTGATCTCTTCATGGAAACTTTTGCCATGGAGTCCACGCTGCTGCGCTGCCGGAAACTGGCAGCCACTGGCAAGAGTGTTGCCGGCGATATCTGCGCAGTTTTTCTGCGCGATGCAATGGCCAGAATGCAGGCTGCTTCGCAGAACGTGCTCAGCGCATGCTCTTCCGGCAATGATCTGGATCGCCTCATGACACGGCTGAAACTTTCCGCCATCTATCAGCCAGTAAACGCGATTCAACTACGCCGCAATATCGCTGAGCATCTGTTGGGCAGCGAACGTTATTCTTTTTGATCCAAACACCATTTCTACCAGTCCGCAGGTCTTCTGCTATTGCATGGTCGCCGGATGGCAGGTTGAGCCGACGCCCGGCGGCGTTGGAATTCCAGTGGGTGGCGTGGCCCACGGCTTCCCTGTGAAATCGAAGAAGTCAAGCAGGTTAGGCTGCGCCGCATCCCGCTTGGTCAGCGCCGGCAGATTAAACCGTTCTTCCACAAAATGTATTACGGCAGTGTGGTCCATGGCTGTGTGCCCAACGTAGTGGCGGCGCGCGAAGGGTGAAACAATAAAGTTTGGCACCCTGAAGCCCACCTGCGCTCCAAAACCCTGATGTCCGGCAGCTGCTGCATCCGCAGTATGCGCGCCAGGACTTGTAGGCCGCAGATCGCAATGGTTGGTGTAAACACCCGCAGTCGTGGGCGGGCAGGGCAGAAATCCATCAGGGTTCACGGCTATCGGCGAAATGTCACCCTCAAGTCCTGCAAGGGAGGCGCTGGTGTTCTGGTTCGTGTGTCCCGGGACAGGAGGAACGTGGTCATAGGGGCCGCCGCCTTCGTCAAAGCTGAAGAACATCACGGAATCTGACCAGGAAGGGCTCGCCATCAGCGAATTAATAATGTTAGACATCTGTGCCTGTCCGGAAAGAATGGACTGTCCCGAGCCAGGATGTTCGTCGCCATGGCCGAAATTGGCTTCGACATAAGCAAAGGCCGGCAGAGCGTTGTTCTGCACGTCGGTAAAGTATTGGCTGATTGGCGCGATGTGCGTTGCATCAACCGTTAATGTTCCGTCGGGGTTTCTGAAAATGTATTTGCCGCTATAACCAAAGTACGTAAAGGTTGTGGATGGACTGCCATTGGCGTTCGTGGTGGAGTAATAGAGCTTCCAGGAGATGTGGTTTTCATCCAGCAATTGGAAGATGGTCTTCGCGGTAAGCTGGGGAGCGTGATCGTCATTGCCGGGATCAAAGACGTAGCCCTGCGTTGTTCCACCGGACATGGTCGCCAAACGATTAGGAATCGTTTTGCTTGCAACCGGCGAGAACCAGCGGTCAGAGAGCGCGAACTGCGACGCGATGAAATAGTAATAGTTCAGCTCGGCCGCGCCCGTGGTGCTCGTGTCCTGGTAAAAAGCCATGGCTCGCTGGCCGGCTGTATCTGTGAATGCGCCGCTACCGCTGCCAGACTTGGCGAAACCTTCCGCTGTATGCACAAAGCCATCCATCAGGATGGGGCGCGTAGTGGTGAAATCAAAACGGCTGACATCCCCAAAGCTTTCCAGCCAAGCCGAACTCATATCATCAAGACAACTGCTTGTAGTGTGGAAAAGCGGAAACACCTGTCCTTCGTCATTCTTATTGGAAATTGAAGTCAGCTTGTCATCAATTCCGTCCACGTCATACTCCCGATGGTCGTCGCCGATGTTCCAGCCATGAGCAGCGCGGTATGGGTTCAGCATTCCAAAGTAGCTGTCAAAGCTGCGGTTTTCCTGAAGGACAAAAATCACGTGATTCACGGCGCTAATTCCGGATGGAGGAACTGGAGTAGGTGTTGGCGAAGGCGTTGGTACTGGCGTAGGAGTCGGCGTTGCAGTTGGCGTGGGAGTAGGCGTTGGAACAGGTGTTGGCGTTGGTGTAGGAGTCGGAGACGCAGCAACTGTAATGCTTTCCGATGACGAAAAGAAAAAGCCTGTCGAATCCCAGGCGCGAATCACGATGGCGTGCTTTCCCGCTGGGAGGGAAAGAATGGCGCTGAGCGATGCATTTGCACTCTTGGCCTTTTGCACCGAATCGATATACATAATCATCGCGGTGACGGTATGCTCGGCATCGCGCGCAGCAGCGGAAAACGTTACCGGCGAATTCACTGTGGCGCCGCTGCCCGGGGCGCAGATCTTAACCGTCTTGTCCACCGTGGAGGTGCACGTTAGCGCTGAAGCTGTGGAAGCGATACAAAGCGAAAAGGCCAGGAGAGTTGCTGCCAGACACGGGCGAGATAAGTTCATCGGGGACCCCATAACAATAAGCGTTGTTTAAAAATGCCGTACGTTATACGAAAGGGGCCAGACTATTCAGAGCCAACTCAGGCGCAGCTCCGCTTCAGCACAAACCCCGATGTTCTGCATGATAGGAGAACACCTGACTGTGCGGGGTTGTCTCAACTAAGCTGCCTTCACAGGCAACTCAGGCCACTCATTGACCTACTCTGCTTGCCGCGGTAAACGCTGGCGCGTTGTGGCTGTGAGTATTAGGATGAAACCACTAGTTCATCCCAATAGCGAACACGCGGGGGCCGTGCCGCAGCCGTAAAAACGTTATCTAAAAATTCAGCAAATGAACGGGTGCGATCATGCTTCCATCTGAGCTTCCAGCAACTGACCCAACTCTTCCCATTCATCCATCGCGTGCTCAAGGCCTGTTTTTGAGCGATTCAGCAAGTCTGTCTGGCGTTGTGTTTCTTCCACGCTGACAAAGTTTTGCAGCGCGGTTTCAGCCGTGGCAATGGCGGCTTCAAACCGCGCAATCTCTTCCTCAAGCTCCTGAAGACGCTCCTGCATCTGTTTGAGCTTGATTGGATTCAGGCGCTTCTGCTTCGCTTCCGGGCTGCTCTGCTTTGCCGCTCCATCATGATTATCAACGATAGCGGGATGGTTTGCTGAAACAGTATTGCTTGACATAATGCTGCCGGGTGAAATGAGGGAAGCTTCGGGAAGTGCGGCGGCTTTTCCTTCTTTGCGCCAAAGATAGTCTTCATAATTTCCGGGGAAGACCTCCACGCGGCCTTCGCCAATTTCAAAAACGCGCGTGGCCAGCTTGTCGATAAAGTAACGGTCATGCGATACGAAGACGACTGTGCCCGTGAATTTCTGCAGCGAATCAAGCAGCACGTCTTTGGCGCGAAGGTCGAGATGGTTGGTAGGTTCATCAAGCAGCAGAAAGTTGGATGGATGCAGCAGCATACGGGCCAGCGCGTAGCGATTACGCTCTCCACCGGAGAGCACGCCGATAGTCTTGAAAACGTCATCTTCCGAAAAAAGAAAGCAGCCCAGCAGGCTGCGTAATTCAGTCTGCGTTGAACGTGGGGCGGTCTGGAAAAGATCGTGGAGCATGCGGGCTTGTGGATCAAGCGCTTTGTATTGGTCCTGGGCAAAATAATCCACGTCAGCATTGTGGCCCAGGCGTAGTTCACCTGCGGTGGGCTGCTCCGATCCGGCAAGCAGTTTGATCAAAGTGGATTTGCCCGCGCCATTCACGCCAACCAGAGCGATGCGGTCACCACGTTCAATAACAAAGTTTGCGCCTGAAAAAACATGTTTAAGACCGTAGCTTTTGCCCAGGTCCTTCGCCTCAGCCACCATGCGTCCGCTGGGACGCGGCTGCGGAAAAGAAAAGTGGATGGCCTTTTCGTCGGGCGGGACTTCAATCTTTTCCATCCGCTCCAGCTCTTTGATCCGGCTCTGCACCTGCTTGGCTTTGGTGGCTTGGGCACGGAAGCGATTGATAAACGCCTCAAGCTGGTCAACTTTCTCCTTCTGGTTGCGGTAAGCGGCCTCAAGCTGTGCCCGCCGCTCTGCCTTTTGCGCAAGATATTTTTCGTAGTTGCCGGTATAGAAGAAGACCTGCTTGTTCCATATTTCGGCGGTCTTCTTGACCGTGACGTCGAGAAAATAGCGATCATGTGAAATCAGCACATAGGCGTGCGGATAATTGCCCAGGTACTGTTCCAGCCAGTTTCGCGTTTCCAGATCAAGATGGTTGGTAGGCTCGTCCAGCAGGAGCAGGTTGGGTTTTTGCAGCAGCAGCTTGGCCAGGGCAATACGCATCTGCCATCCGCCGGAGAATTCTTCCGTGCGCCGCTCCCAGTCTTCTTTTTTAAAACCCAAGCCGTTGAGTACGGCGCCTACTTCAGCCTCAATGGTGTAGCCGTCACGCGCCTGCATCTCCGCCTGAATGCGATGGAAACGCTCGGCAATCTGCGCGTACTCCGCGCTGGCGTGATCAACATCGGCCATGCGGTGCGCCAATTCTTCCTGCTCGCGCTGCATCTGGTGAATCTGTTCAAAGACGGAGAGACACTCGGCAAAAATCGTGCGACCGGAGAGGGAAAGACCATCCTGCGGCAGATAGCCGCATTGAATGCCGCGCTGCTGCGTGATCGTGCCGTAGTCAAGTGACTCAGTCCCGGCAAGAATTTTGAGCAGCGTGGTCTTCCCTGTGCCGTTAGCGCCCACCAGCCCGACGCGGTCATGGGGCGTAATCAGCCAGTCGAGCTCCTGGAAAAGGACCTTTGGACCAAAGCGCTTGCCGGCTGCGGTGAGCTGGATCATCTCTATCTATCTAAACACAGTGAGGCGCGAGCTCACCACTCAGCGCACAAAGTGTTCCGAGATTTTCAGAAAGGACACGCTTGGATCTGCTAATCGCAAAGTTAAAGGCCTACGCTGCCTTTTGTTCTTCCAGCACTTCTACTTTCTTTTCCACATGCTTGATTTCAGCGCGGTCCTTCCGGATATCGAGCCGCAGGTGGGCGTAAATGCTCATGTACTGATTGGAAATCCAGACCAGCGCGAAGCCGCCAATCAGGTAGCCGCGCCAGTCGTCGAACAGAAGCTTGTAGTGGGTGATGAAGAGGAAGAGGACCGTTACGTAATGGCTGAAGCAGAACTCGCAGGTAAAGAGAAAATAAAACTTACGGCAAAACGCTTTAGGATTGCTTTCACTTTGGCGGAGGCAGTATTCGCGGGGCTCGCGGAAAATTTCTTCATGAGTGACCGTCCAGGCAATGCAGGCAATAGGGATGGCCAGCGCGAACAACCACACAATTTGCAACGTGAGGGGCACATCTAAGAGAGTATTTTTTAGTCTGCTAAGTTGCCTTGCACTCAATGTCTGCCCGAAACGAACAATTACAATGCTGGCGACAGGCAATGAAGCTTTACTACATCACAGACCGCTTGCAATTCGCGGGCAATAGCCGGGAACAGGAACGGCGTTTGCTGGAAAAGATTGCCGAGTGCGCCGCGGCCGGAGTGGATTGGGTCCAGTTGCGCGAAAAAGACCTGAGCACTCGCGCGCTGAAGGAACTGGCCGGCAAGGCGATGGCGGCTATGGGCGGATCGGGAACGCGGTTATTGATCAACTCGCGAACTGACGTAGCTCTGGCGTGTGGCGCTCACGGCGTGCATCTGCCCAGTAATGATCTTGCGGCCAGTGAGGTCCGGGCCATTCTTATGCGAGCCGGTGCCGCAGAGCCAGTGATTGGCGTTTCAGCTCATTCCGCGGCAGAGATTTCCAGCGCAGAAGCCCATGGCGCCGACTTTGCGGTGTTTGCTCCGGTGTTTGAAAAAAGCGGCCTGACAAATCCTGAAGGCCTAGTGCAGTTGCGACGAGTTTGCAATCGCCAGGATGCCGCTCAACCGCCCATGCCCGTGGTGGCGCTGGGTGGCGTTACGTTGAAGAATGCGCAGCAGTGCATAGAAGCGGGAGCGGCAGGGATTGCCGCTATCCGGTTGTTTCAGGAAAATGACGTTCTTGTGGTTGTGAAAAAGCTGCGCGAAGCCACTTAATCCCTCTGCTTCCTGGGTTGGCTATCTTTGATCAGCCAGTGCAGGAAAGTTGTGATCAGGGTGAGAAGGAATGCTCCGACCAAAGCAGCGCTCCAGTTAAGCACCACAAAACCGGGAGAAACGGCGGCCGCGAATTTCAGCATGATAGCGTTGATCACGATCAGGAAAAGCCCGAAGCTCAAAATGGTTAAAGGGAAGGTCAGGATTTTCAGGATAAGCCCGAGCGTGGAGTTCACAAAGCCAAAAATCAGGGCCGCAATCAACGCCGCGCCCAATCCATGCACCTCAAAACCGGGAACAAAGTGCGCGACGATCAGCAGCGATATGGCATTGATGAGCCAGCGAACCAGATGCCGCATCGTTCCGTCCTCTCCGGCAAGGATGCCTTCTTGAATTATCGCAAACAATCACTTGACAAACACGGACTTCGGCATCATGACATGCACTCCCTTGTTGCCATCTACCAGTTCGGTGATGTCCACGTCGCCGGCGACACTGATCAGCATATAGGCATCATCGCGACTGAGATGTTTGTCGTTGACCAGAAAATCAATCATTTCCCGTATGGCGATGCGGGTGGCCTCGTACAGCTCCTGATGAAAGCCCATGCTGATGTAATGCGTAGGCGTCTCAGCGCGCGGATACTTCTGGCCAGTCCCTTTATGCACGATGAATTGGAGCGTGCCGACGAGAGAAGTTTCAAGAGCGGTAATATCCACTTCGCCATTGCCCTGACCGGCGTGTCCATCGCCAATTTCAAAAAGGGCGCCGCGCGCGTGTACGGGAAGAAACAGCGTGGTGCCGGCCACAAGTTCCTTGTTGTCCATGTTGCCGGCGTGGTTTCCGGGCGGCGCACTGTCAATGCGGCCAAAAACTTCAGGCGGCGCAACGCCCATGCTGCCGAAAAAAGGATGCAGAGGAATTTTAATGCCGGGAGCAAACCGGGCAATCATGCGGTCTTTATCCAGCGGAATGATCTTCATTTTGCGATAGGGAAAGTCTTCCGGCAGAAAGCCGCGCGTGGGGCCAAAGGCGTTGTAAGCGTAAGGAATGGCCAGATCAATTTTCTCGATCCGGACTTCCAGCGTGTCTCCGGGTTCAGCCTCTTCCACAAAAACAGGCCCATTCAGGATGTGCCCGCCAGGGCCTTTATTTGTGACTTCCTTATAAATATCGCGCAGGCTCTGCTGCACCTGGTCAGGCGCGACGCCTGCTTTCTCCAACCCAGTCGGACTATTAGTGATGAGCGTGTCAAACTCCACGGTGTCACCGGAATGTATGTGCAGCACCGGGGGCGCGGCTGCATCGTAATATCCCCAGGCAACAGTCTTGGGCGTGGCCGGCAGCTTGAAATGTTGCGGAGAACCGGACGTTTGGATGGCAGGCGTTTGGGCTGCAGCGAAGATCGAAGTCAGAAGTATCAAGAGCAAGTAATGGCGCAATGTGCCTCCAATGGGTGTAAGCCGAGAATGCTTACATAAGGGAGGTGAAAGGGCAAGGGAACGCCCATTGGATCGGTTTGAGCAGCATCCCAGGACCGGCACATTCTTAAATGCGATTGCAGCTTAGAAAGCCATGAACGGCATCTTCTTGCGCTTTTCTTTATGGGCGAATGGCCGATTCAGGAATTCAACCATTGGCGCCATCACGGCAAAGCGCTTGGCCAGTTCCGGCACCACGCGCGGGGTAGTGAGCAGAGCGATATCAAATGTCGACTCCAGATACCACTGCTTTTGCCGCAACAAACCTTCAGCAGGATGGTCGACGGGAAAGCCTTTGGGCATACGGCTTAATTGCTCACCCTGAAGACCGCCAAACATCTTGCGCAATGTTTTGTTAGCCAGAATTACATTCAATTCTTCGTGGTTTTCCTGGAGCAACGTGCGATAGGCCAGAAGCTCATCGCGGTCAGGTGAATAGACGCCCGCAAACGCCAGCAATTCTTTTTCGGTGAAATGCAGATAAAACACCGCGCCTTCACGCTTGACCGCGCTGCGATGGGGGAAGATAGCGGAAATATGCGTCTTATAAGGCGTCTTGTCCGGCGAGAAACGCGTGTCGCGATATATGCGGTAAACTGCCTTTTCCGGAGGCGTGACGTAAGCCGGGGCAAAGCGGGCGAGTTCTCCATTCAGGGCAGCAACCATTTCCAGCATGGGAGCCTTGATAAGCGCTTCGTACTTTTCCTTGCGCGGCTGGAACCACTCGCGGCGGTTGTTGCGCTTGAGAGCGCGTAGGAATGTGAGGGTATCTGGGGAAAAACCGGAAAATTTAGCAGTCATCGATTAGTAGACCTTCGGGTTCATCGGCAGAAAACAAAAATCTTAAACGCAGAGCAACGGAGGAAGCTGAAAAGATTCATCAGTGCTTTCTTCTCTGCTTACCCGTTCCTCCGTATTGGAGGTCGAATCTGCGCTCATCAGCGCAAATCTGCGGCTAATTCAGATTGACCGCCTTCTCAGCAATCAACCTCTTCACGCGCTCCACAAACTGCTCGGCCGGCACGGTGCCTTCGGGCTGCTGCTGACCGCGAACGCGCACATTCACAGTGCCGGCTTCAGCTTCCTTTTCCCCGACCACAAGAATGAACGGGATTTTCTGCATCGTAAGATCGCGTACCTTGGCGTTCATCTTTTCTGCCCGATCGTCCATGTGCACGCGCACGCCCGCTGCTTGCAATTGCTGAGTAACTTTTCGGGCGTAGTCATTATGTTTGTCGCTGATGGGAATGATTGCCACCTGCACCGGTGAGAGCCATACCGGAAAAGCGCCGGCATAATGCTCAATCAACACGCCGAAGAAGCGCTCAATCGAGCCATACAGCGCGCGATGCACCATGACCGGCTGTTTGCGTGAGCCGTCTTCCGCTACATACTCCAGCTTGAATCGCTCAGGCAGGTTAAAGTCAAACTGCACGGTGGAAAGCTGCCAAGGACGTCCGATGGCATCCACCAGCTTCACGTCAATCTTGGGGCCATAGAAAGCGGCTTCGCCGGGGATGGTTTTGTACGGTATGTTCATCCGCTTCAGCACGTTTTCCAGCGAATTGATGGCCAGGTTCCAGTTGTCCTCACCACCCACAAAGCTCTTTTTGTCCTGTGGGTCCCAGATGCTTAGTTCCACCTGATATTCGGAAAAGCCAAAGGTTTTGAGCACGGCCAACGCAAACTCAATGCAACCTACTACCTCTTCTTCAATCTGCTCAGGAGTGCAGAAGATGTGGGCGTCGTCCTGAGTGAAGCCCCGCACACGGAGCAAGCCGTGCATCACTCCGGAGCGCTCATAGCGATATACAGTGCCGAGTTCGCCATAACGCTGCGGCAGATCGCGGTAAGAGCGCATGGCGTCTTGGTAGATCAGGATGTGTCCCGGACAGTTCATGGGCTTCATGCGATATTCGGCGTCGTCCAGTTCCATGGGGGTAAACATGTTCTGCGCGTAGTAGCCCTCGTGTCCGCTGGTCTTCCACAAATTCACGCGGAAGGCATGGGGAGTGTACACCAGTGAATAGCCACGTTTGAGGTACTCATTACGCATCCAGTCCTCCATCTCTTTGCGGATGAGGCCGCCCTTGGGATGCCAGAAAATCAGTCCCGGCCCGGCGAGTTCCTGGATGCTGAACAGATCAAGCTGCTTGCCCAGCACTCGATGGTCGCGCTTTTTGGCTTCTTCAATCGCGTGCAGGTGCTGCTCAAGGTCTTTCTTGTTGAAAAACGACGTGCCATAGATGCGTTGCAACTGCGGGTTTTTTTCATCGCCCAGCCAGTACGCACCGGCGATGCTGGTCAGCTTAAAAGCCTTGACCCTGCCCGTGGAAGGGATATGCGGCCCACGGCAGAAATCAATGAACTTGCCGTTGCGATACGTGGAGATCGGCTCGCCCGGCCTGGTGAACTGCTCAATGAAGTGGACTTTCATGAAGTCGCCTTCGGCCTTGAAGCGCGCCAACCCTTCATTGCGCGGGATGAGCTCACGTTCGAATTTCTCGTCGCGTGCAGCGACCTCGCCCATGCGTTTCTCGATCTTCTCCAAGTCTTCCGGAGTGAAAGGCGTGGGACGATAGAAGTCATAGAAGAAACCGGTATCAGTGGGCGGGCCATGGCCCAGCTTGGTTTCAGGGAAGAGCTCCAGAACGGCGGTCGCCAGCAGATGCGCAGAGGAATGGCGGTAAACTTCCAGAGCTTCAGGATCGCGGTCTGTAAGGAGGCGCAGGTTCACGTCATGTTCCAGCGGCTTCGAAAGGTCAGCGAACTGCCAGCCATCTTTTGATTGCTGTGCATGCATGCTGGGCGGAATCTTCCCGCCTTCGTGTCCTCCGCCGTGCTGCCCTGTAGACCCGCCATTCTGTTCATGGGCTAACTGCTGATGGCTGACTGATGGCTTTATTTTCGCCACCAGGGCGGCCTCTGCCAACCGGGGGCTGATAGACCGCGCGATATCCAGCGGCGTGGTGCCTTGGGGAACTTCTTTTTTGCTTCCATCAGGAAGGGTGACTTGGATGTTTTGGGCCATAAGTGATGTCCTCGCACAGCCGACCTTGGCTGTGGAGGTGAACTTTCAGTCTAGCGAAGCATGAAACAAAGGGTCAAACACGGGCGGTTAATCTAACGATGCACTTGATTTGTCTGCAATCGCGGGTACGCTACTTGCCAAGCCAAGCGTATTTATGGATAGAATTGGAGCCCACTACTGAAAACCGGGAGACTTTACTGTGAAAGCACTCAAAGTGCAGCGCGTTGCCATTGCGATTTTCGTTCTTGTTCTCAGCGCCCTCGCGCTGGCCGCCGTCGGCTATCACCAGATTGCGAAGTACAGCTTCCCAGCCGCGCAGGGCAGCACGCGCGAATATTTCGACTACATCACGGTTGACTCTGCGTCGCGCCGCGTCTACCTCTCGCACGGTACTGAGATCATCGTGATAGACGCCGACACCGGTGCGATCAAAGGCACCATCACCGGCCTGAAGCAGGACCATGGAGTCGCATTCGCTCCTGAATTCAATCGCGGGTTCATTACGGACGGCGGAGATGGCAAAGTCGTGATCTTCGACCTCAAAACACTCAAAAAAATCGGCGAGGCCAATGCCGATAAAGATGCTGACAGTGTCGTCTACGATCCGGCATCGAAGCGCGTCTTCGCCATGAACGGCGATCCGCATAGCTCCACCGTGATTGACGCCAAAACCGGCAAGGTCGTCGGGACCATTGATCTTGGCGGCGGTCCTGAGTTCGCCGTCGCCGACGGCAAAGGCACCGTGTACGTGAACATCGAAGACAAAGACGAGTTGGTCGCGATCGATTCGAAATCACTCAAGATCAAGTCGCGCTGGCCGCTCGCGCCCGCCGGAGCGCCGACCGCCCTGGCCATCGATCTCGCGCATCGCCGGCTCTTCAGCGCCGGCCGCAAACCGCAAATGCTAGTAGTGCTAGATGCTGACAGCGGCAAAGTTATCCAGTCATTCCCGATCTCCGGAGGAGTGGACGCTGCCGCCTACGACCCTGAAACGGGACTGATCTTTGCTTCCACGCGCGAAGGCAAGATCCACATCTTTCACCAGGATTCGCCGGACAAGTACAGCGAAGTTGAAACCGTCACAACGGCGTTCGGGGCCAAGACCCTGGGTCTGGACACGCGCAAGCACACCGTCTTTGTAGACACGGCAGACTTCTCGCAGCCGGCCAGGAGCGACGGGCGTCCAACACCGATCCCGGGAACGTTCCGTGTATTGGTGTACGGACGCTAAAAAGATGAAAACGCAGCGCAAGGTAGTGATCCTGCTGCCGCGACTTGCGAAGCGCCGGGCATTGGGCTTTGCTCAATTCCCTGCCAGCCAAAGAGTGTTCACGTAAAATCTTTTCGTGCGATTAAAAGAAAAAGTTGCCATCATCACCGGAGGCGGCAGCGGGATCGGCAAGGCCATTGCGCAGGCTTTTGTTTGCGAAGGCGCGAAAGTGGTGATTGCCGGCCGCGATAAAAAGAAGCTGGAACTGGCTGCTGCCGATATTGGCAGCGAGTGCCTGCCGGTAGCCGCTGACGTAAACAGCGTTAATGACGTAAATAGGCTAATCAACGCGACGCTGGCAAAATTTCAACGCATTGACATTCTGGTAAACAACGCAGCCGTGCTCCTGCCGGGAACGGCTGAGTCACTGAGCGAACAGGATTTTGACCAAACATTCAACATAAACGTGCGCGGCCTATGGATGATGTCGCGCGCGGTACTGCCACACATGCGGACAGCTGGAAAGGGATCGATCATCAATATCGGTTCCGTGCTGAGTACGCTAGGGGCGCGCAACCGCGTGGCGTATGCGGCGTCGAAAGGCGCGGTTGCGGCCATGACCAGGGCGATGGCTCTGGACCACGCGGCGGAAAACATCCGTGTGAACTGCATCTCTCCTGGAATCGTAGAAACAGAAATGGTGGCCCGGTTCAATGCGGATGAAAGCATCCGGCGGCAGCGCCTCGCCATGCACCCGATGGGGCGCTTTGGCCAGCCCACGGATATAGCCAGCGCCGCAGTCTATCTTGCCAGCGACGAATCGGGATGGACCACCGGCACCATTTTGACCATTGATGGCGGCTATAGCGCGCAATGATTCCCTCGCAGCGCAATCCATATAGGCGTAAGCTAAAGCACAATTTACAGCTATCAGAAATAAGGGAGTGACCATGAGCCGATGGAGAAGAATTCTCCGCGCCAGCGCGGCTGAGAGCCTGCCTATTGCCGACGTGACGAAATTCGAGCCGCTGGCCCGGCGGCGGCTTTCAAAAATGGCGTATGACTATGTGCGCTCCGGCGGTGGGGATGAAATCAGCATGCGCGAAAATCGCGCCGGGTTTGAGCGGCTGCAGCTTGCACCCAATATCCTGAGGGATGTTTCGCAGCTCGATACGCGGGTGAATCTCTTTGGCGGCGAGCTTGAGTCTCCTATTCTGCTGGCGCCGGTGGCATATCACTGTCTGTACCATCGCGAAGGCGAAGTAGCGACAGCACGCGGGGCCAGCGCGGCAGGCTCGGCTTTTGTGATCAGTTCATTTACTACGACAGCGATTGATGAGATTGTAAGGAACACGCAGCGGCCCATCTGGTTTCAGCTTTACGTGCAACGCGATCGTGCCTTCACCAAGGACATGGTACAGCGGGCTGTAGCTTCAGGATGCAGGGCGGTTTGCCTCACCGTGGATACTCCGGTGCTGGGCTGTCGCTATAGCCAGCTCTCTTTTGGCCTGCCCAAAGGCATGGAATGCGTGCACCTGCGCGGCCTGGGCAAGAGCGGCGCGGTTCCTGAATTCAAGATTGAGCGCGGCCGCGTTTTTGATCCGTTGTTTGATCCTTCTTTTAACTGGAGTGACCTGGAGTGGCTGCGCTCTGTCGCCGGCGTGCCGGTGATCTTGAAGGGCGTGCTCACCCCGCAAGACGGAAAAAGGGCGGTGGAGCATGGGGCTGGCGGTGTGATTGTCTCCAACCATGGCGGACGCAATCTTGATACGGTCCCTGCCAGCATTGATGCATTGCCGCGCGTGGTTGAAGCGGTGGCCGGACGCATTCCGGTAATGCTGGATAGCGGTATTCGCCGAGGGACAGATGTGCTGGTGGCGCTGGCGTTGGGAGCCAACGCAGTATTCATTGGACGGCCTTATGTCTATGGACTTGCCGCTGGCGGTGCCAAAGGCGTTGAGCGCGTGATTACGATCCTGCGTGACGAACTGGAACGCGCTATGGCGCTGACGGGAAGACGATCCATTGCGGAGATCGATGCATCAGTGCTTTGGAACAGACAACTGGAATCAAGCCAACCGAGGAACTCTGGATCAACAACAACAGCGGGATCGACCACGGCGGGAGCGTAGCGAGGAATGCCTCAGCACAAGATCGCCATCCTGCTCCATGATGAATTTGAAATGTGGCATCCGCCAGGATGGTTTGTGGAGCGGCTTCGCTCAGAGTTTTCCCAAATTGAAGTTGCCTATTCGGCAAGAAAGCGCAATGACGAAGAAGCATTGCGTGGCGCTGACATATTGATTGGCTGGTCGCTTGCGCCGGAGCAGCTTCGGCTCGCTACAAACCTGCGCTGGATTTATTCCATTACGGCTGCCGTGGACCAATTTTTGTATCCGGAATTAAGGGCAAATGAGATTGCGATCAGCAATGCCGGCCGGGTGCATGGGCCGGTGGTGGCCGAACATGCAATTGCCATGCTGATGGCGCTGGCCAAGCGTCTGCCTTCAGCGGTGCGTTACCAGGACCGGCGCAAGTGGGCGATGGAAGTCATCTGGAAAGAGCAGCCGCGACCGCGCGAAGTCCGTGGAGCAAACCTGTTGGTAGTTGGGCTGGGAAGTATTGGGTCGGAAGTGGCTTCGATGGCAGCCGGGTTGAAGATGCATGTCATCGGGGTGCGCGAGCATCCGGAGCGAGGTGCGGCGGGAGCACATGAGGTGGTGGGCTATGAGATATTTGATTCCGCCCTGGCTCAGGCTGACTTTGTGGTGCTGGCAGCCCCGCTTACGCCACGCACACGACATCTGATTGATTCCCGTCGACTGAATCTCTTCAAACCCACTGCTTTTCTAGTTAATGTTTCTCGCGGCGCGCTGGTGGATGAAGCTGCGTTAATTAGTGCTTTACGCGAGCAGCGAATTGCGGGAGCTGCGCTCGATGTTTTTGAGGAAGAGCCGCTGCCACGCAGGTCGCGTTTATGGAAGCTGCCACAGGTACTGATCACGCCGCATACGGCTTTTCTGACGGAGAATGTCTGGGAGCGGCATTATGAAGTGTTTGCTGCTGATTTGAAGCGATATCTGGCGGGACAACCGTTGCAGGATTTGGTGGATAAGATCCACGGCTATTAGCTGGCAGCTATCGCCCGGCATTCGTCGCATTGGCACATTTCACGCAGATAATCCCAGGAATAGATGCCGCTGGCGTGGCCGTCATTCCAGGCAATGTTTAGCGCGTACTTGCCAACAGGCTTCACTTCCTTGGGTTTGGCTGGTTCTTTGTACATGGGCAGCAGACTGGTTGCCTGTTTGGGCGGCTCTCCGGGTTGGCGGTGATGATTATTTCGTTCTTCCGTGCAGGTGGCGCACGGACAGGCGTCACGCAGCCACTGGAAGGCATAGTGGGTGTGATGGCCGTCGTCCCACTCGATATCCATGCCGGTGCCGGTGGTGACGTTCACTTTTACCGATTTAGGGTTAACCACGGCCATAGATTGAGTATATACAGGAACAGAAAGTAGCCGGTCGTGAGCGGGTCTAGCACTCGGCGCTGGGATGGCCGCTCACCGGAGGAGTTCGGAACCGGTGCGAAACCTGAGACCGAGGGGCGCGGTGCCTCCCGGTTCCTGGATGCAAGGCGGGTCAGCTGAAGCGTTCTTAGTCTGCAGATTCCCGGTCAATAGGGATTAAGGTATTTTGCTTTCGTTTTAATGCGCAAAGGCGCTCTGGTCAGCGTGTTAGAATTTGAATAACTTTCGGTACAAGAGACGATTCTTTTGATTGAGCTAGCACCCTCCATCTTGTCGGCGGACTTTGCCCACCTGGCAGACCAGATCCAGGCGGTGGCGGAAGGCGGCGCGACAGTGCTGCACGTTGACGTGATGGACGGTCATTTTGTGCCGAATATTACGATTGGCCCTCCGGTGGTTGCCAGCTTGAGGAAGGTAACAAACCTCCCGCTGGACTGCCATTTGATGATCGAAAACCCTGACCAGTTCATTCCCGCATTTGTGGATGCCGGCGCGGACTGGATATCTGTCCACCAGGAAGCTTGTGTTCATCTGAATCGCACGCTGGAGCTGATCCGCAGCCATGGCGCAAATCCGGGAGTTGTCATAAATCCAGCCACGCCGGTGCAAACTCTGGAAGAAGTGCTGGATATAGTGCATCACATACTTGTGATGTCAGTGAATCCGGGTTTTGGCGGACAGAAGTTCATTCCATCGTCACTGGCGAAAGTCCGCAAGCTGGCCCTGATGCGCACGGCCCGGAACGCCAACTTCAGGATTGAGATCGATGGCGGCATGGCTCCCGACACGGTCGGCGAAGCTGTTCGGGCCGGAGTGGAAGTGCTGGTGGCGGGGAATGCCGTCTTTGCCAAGGGAAATCCCAGGGAAAATACGCAACGCCTGCTCAAGCTGGCTACTGAAGCCACACTGCAACGCGTCTGACAGGCATAAAAATTGAGGTAGGTAAATGGTGCGAAAAATTCTTATTTCTGCCGCATTGGCCGGCGCTGTTCTGGCCTCAAGCGGATGCCATCATAAAGTCCAGAACCCACTGGCCAACATCGATTCCAAGCAGCCGGACAAAGGCCTGTTTGATCGCGCCATGGATTCCATGAAGAAGGCGCATTATCAGGAAGCCAGGACGTTGCTGGACACACTGATCAATACCTATCCCGATTCAGAGTACATCGCACGGGCCAAGCTGGCGCTGGGCGATGCCTGGTACGCCGAAGGCGGAACAGCGGCCTGGAGCCAGGCCGAGGCGGAGTACAAGGATTTCCAGACGTTCTTTCCCAACCTGCCGGAAGCTTCTGAAGCACAGCTTAAAGTGGCGACCATTCACTATCGGCAGATGGAAAAACCGGACCGCGATTTTGTCCAGGCACAGCGCGCGTCAGACGAGTTCAAGAGCTTAATTCAGCAATATCCTGATAGCCCGCTGGTGCCGCAGGCAAAACAAAAATTGCGCGAAGTGCAGGAAATACTGGCAGAGCGCCAGTACCGCATTGCCCATTTCTATGACCTTCGCGACAATATGGCTGCTTCACAGGCCCGGCTGGAGTCACTGACGGAATCCTATCCGCTCTACTCAGGATCGGATGAAGCGCTCTTCGAGCTTGGTTCGCTGTACGAAAAAGAAGCCAATGGAATCAATAAGCAGAAGATCCCGGACGCGCAGAAAGAAAAGCTGGTAGCGCAGTTTGAGAAAAAAGCTATTGACGCCTACTCACGCATTATCACGCGCTATCCCGCAACCGATCGTGTGGGAGATGCCAGGCAGAGACTGAAAGCATTGAATGCTCCTGTTCCGGAGCCTACACCGGAAGCGCTGGCCGAGAGCAAGGCTGAAGAGTCCAGTCGCGAGAAGCAAAAGATGATAGACAGGATGACTGGCAACTTTAAGAAGCATCCCAGCGTGTTGTCCGCTTCCAAGGTGGGGGAGCCAAACCTTAACGACGAAACCGTTAAGAGCGCTCCGGCAATGGTGAACGATCTGGCAAAACAGATGACTGTCGCGCAGCCAAGCCAGAACATCGGCATTCAAGCCGTAGGTACTGGCACGGAAAAGCCAGGCGAGAATGAGAAAGCGCCCGGCACACAGACTTCAGAACCCGCAACTGATGGAACTGCACCGGCAGCCGAGACCAAAACTCCAGAATCCGCAACGGAGGGGGCTACGCCAGCGGTAGAAACCAAGACTCCAGCCGCGACTGATGGGACTGCACAGGCGCCCGGTACCAAGACTTCAGAACCCACGCAGGAGGGGGCTGCGCCAGCACCAGCTCCGGCACAGGTGAACGAAATCCAGAAAACAGGAACGCAGGCAGCGCCTGCGGACAAAACGGCTGCTCCGGTAGATACCAAGCAGGAATCCAGCAGCAAGAAAAAAGAAAAGAAGGGATTGCGCAAGCTGATTCCTTTTTAGGTCGAGGTGATTTCTGCAAGCCGGTAGGACTAGTACCTTTGATTGAGCAAAGAGCTATGCTTCCAAAGGTACTGAGGCAGTCTTTCCATTGACTTCAAAGCTAATTATCAGTAAGTTAGCCCTGTTTTCCCGCTCTAATTGAGGATGCGCTGGCGCGCGATTTAGCAGTTCGGCTTCTGGTATGCGCCACTCGCTAATAAATTGACGAGTTGACCGCGCCAAATTTGTGGCGCGCAGCTTCATAAAGGTGTTTTCAGACGTGTCGCTAAGAATCCTATTTGCCGATGACAGCATGACCGCCCAGAATATGGGCAAGAAAATTCTTACGGAAGCCGGCTATGAAGTTGTGGCTGTCAGCAACGGCGCCGCCGCAGTGAAGAAAATCGCGGAGCAGAAGCCGGACATCATCATTCTCGATGTTTACATGCCGGGATATTCCGGACTGGAAGTCTGCGAGAAG
This sequence comes from Candidatus Angelobacter sp., assembly GCA_036488825.1. Classification (GTDB taxonomy): domain Bacteria; phylum Acidobacteriota; class Terriglobia; order Terriglobales; family Acidobacteriaceae; genus Angelobacter. Next base: position 178,927 of record DASXGZ010000017.1, on the reverse strand, counting down.
GTGCGCGGCTCTCTGGATACGTTGAAAACGCCGGTGCTGCTGACCGTCGGCAAAATGGAGCCATATAAGCCTGAAGACGCGAATCGCGTGAAGGCTGATGGAGTAATCATCAAGCCGTTTGAAGCCAGTGATCTTCTGGCCATCATCAGGAAATTTGAAGAGCGCATTCGTCAGACCGCACCTCCGCCAATCATAAGTCAGGCAGCGCCACCCGAACCCCAGTTCCGGGAAGAGCCGGTTGAGGTGGAAGCACATACGCAACATTCTGGGGGAAAATCCAGTGGCCAACCGATGGTGGAAGTTCCAGACCACATGGCCAGTTCCGCTGCATTCAATGACATGCTGGGCCCTGATTCAACGATTTCTCCGCACCACTTTGCGGTAAACAGCCCATCCGCTGCGTTTGAAACTTCGGTCATTGTGCCTGCTCCGCCCGTTCCGGCCGGAGACTACGAACCTACAGTGGTGGAAGTGGAACCATCTGCCGGCGAGCCGGTAGAAGCAGAGCCGGCAACCGTCGAGACGTTCACAGCAGAACCAGTGGAAGCAAAACCGGAAATCTTCGCCACTCCTGCGGCCGACAGCGCTGAACCAGAGATGGCCGTGGCTCCGGAAACAGAAATAAGTGCCGCACCCGTTGAAGCTACTGTGCCTGAGCCTCCACATCCGAATTTTATCCCTGTATTTAAAGAGCCGGAACCGGAAGCGCATGCGTACGAAGTAATGCATACTGCGGCGCCTCCCACAGGTGATCTGGAAATTCCACGGGAGCCGGCATTGCAGGAGACGGCAGAAGAGACTACCCGCAGCACTGTTGCCGATCATGTGGAACCAGGACTGCTATCGCCCATTGAGCAGCAGATGACCACACTTTCGGCCAACCATGAAGAAGCTGCTTCTGCTGTGAATGAGAATCCGGCGGCTGTGGCTCAGGAAACTTCAGCGCAGGCCAGCGAAGCCACGATAGAGAATGACGCCGTTTCTTCTGCAAGTGGCTCTACCGAAGTCAGCGACTCGGATTTTGAAGCGCGTGTGGCCGCAGCGATGGCTGCTTATAGCCATGCCAATGAAGCTGTGCCCGCGCCAGCTCCAACTGTTGAAACACCTATAGCGATTGCTGCTGAAGCCGCACCCGCAACCAGTGCCTATGCGGCGCCTACATTTGAACCTCCATCACCCCCCGCAGAAGCTGCGCCAACGTTTGAATATCAGCCGCCTATAAAAAGCCCTGAGCCGGAACAGACTGTCCAGGCTGGATCCGCTCCGGCTGAAACTCCCGAACACGCCTCAGTTCCGTCAGCACCTGAGCCTATGGCTTCAGAACCCGCAGCCGTTCACCAGGCAGTGACTGCCGGGGTTGAAGCGGTCGCAGTCGCCGCAGCCGTGGAAACCGGCGCAGAACACCACACCATTGCGCAGGCCGTGCATCGCGTGATGGAGCGGCTGAAACCTGAGCTGGTGGAAGAAATCATGCGCGAATTGAGATCAAAGAAATAAAAAAATAATCCTCCTTTGAAAGCGGGCGTAAATGCGCCGTTCTGCTTTTTGCAACCGAGACGACGAATCCAGAGTTTAAGCTGCCATGCAGGAACTCTGACTCGCAAATTCCCGGCCACAACTGCGCAACTCCCAAATGAATCTAATCCCAAAGACTTAGGGCGCTCATGAAGGGAGAAGAATATGCGTGGTATTTTGAGGTTTTCAGTAATTGCTGCGATGTTTGCATTGAGTTGGGGGTTTTCATCTCAGGCACAGTCGATTCCACCGGGTTCATATCAACAGACATGCAAGAACATCGATATGCGGAATGATGTTCTTTCGGCAAACTGCCAGGATTCAGACGGCCATTGGCAGAGTGCGCTGCTGCGGGACATAGGAAATTGTCGCAGTGACATCATCAATGACAATGGCGCATTGCGCTGTAGCCGTGGCGTTGGAATCCAGAGCCAGGGAGGCGTGCCAGGCGGATCCTATGCGCAGTCATGCCAGGAAATGCGCATACATGGTGATGATCTGGAAGCGCGATGCCAGACCGCAAGCGGCGATTGGAAATCGACCAAGCTGGATGATTACAACAAGTGCCGCGGCGATATCGTGAATGACAATGGCAAGCTGCGCTGCGTTGCAGGCGTTTATGGCGCACCTGGAGGATATCAAGGCGGATATGCTGGTGTTGTCCCAGGCGCTTACACCGAGACTTGCAAGGACATCAAGAGCCACGGCGATGATCTGGAAGCACGCTGCAAGACCGTAAACGGTGATTGGAACAATACCAAGCTCGACGATTACCGCAAATGCCACGGACAAATCATCAATGAAGACGGAAACCTGAAGTGTGTAGCCGGCGATTATGCCGGTATCGGACGGCCGGGCTATCAAGCGGGCAGTTATTCAGGAAATGGGCCGGCAGGTTCATATACACAGTCTTGTGATGGAATACGCGTTCATGGCGATGATCTTGAAGCGCATTGCCAGACCAGAGACGGCGGCTCACGCGATGCCAAGCTGGATGATTTTCAGAAGTGCAAGAGCGACATCATTAATGACGATGGCAAGCTCCGCTGCGAGAAGTAAATACTCATAAAACCGATTTGCGCAACCAGGAAAGCTGTTATGGCTTCTTCTGGTTGCGCAAATTTTATGTGCACAAATATCCCATTATCTTTGCATAATGATCGCAGCGCCCGCCAAAGTTTGCTCATATTCGCAGTGCGCCTGTAATATCGAAGTTCAACTTTCAGGCGCGAATGTCACACGAACTCCCAAAAACTTACGATCCCGGAGCCATTGAGTCACGCTGGGCTGAGTACTGGGTCGCAGAAAAGCTATTTTCCGTCGCAACCCCGGAACCTGGCTCTCCCGAGGCCGAAAAGCCCATCTTCACGCTTCTCCTGCCGCCTCCAAATGTCACCGGACGCCTTCACATGGGGCACATGCTTAACCAGACGGAGATGGACGTCATCATTCGCTGGCGGCGCATGCGCGGTTTTGTGACGCTATGGCTCCCTGGAACGGACCATGCAGGAATCGCTACGCAGATGATGGTAGAGCGCCAGTTGGCGAGTGAAGGAAAAACGCGCCTGGGGCTGGGACGCGAAGCCTTCCTCCAGCGCGTATGGGATTGGAAGAAGCATTATGGCGGCGCGATTCAGGCGCAGATGAAACGGCTGGGCGCATCCGTGGATTGGGACCGCGAATATTTCACCATGGATGAGAACCTCTCTCGTGCCGTGACGGAAGTATTCGTTCGCCTGCATGAACAGGGGTTGATTTATCGCGGCAACTACATCGTGAACTGGTGTCCGCGCTGCATGACCGCGATCTCCGATCTGGAAGTTGTGCATGAGGATTTTGCCGGCAAGCTCTATCAGTTCCGTTACCCGCTGACGGACGATCCAAAGCAGTTTGTCACCATTGCTACCACACGTCCGGAGACCATGCTGGGCGATACAGCAGTTGCGGTGAATCCGGCAGACAAGCGATATGAAAATCTGGTTGGCAAAAAGCTGCGCCTGCCGCTAATGGAACGCGAAATCCCAATTATCGCGGACGAATTTGCTGATCCGCAATTTGGCAGTGGCGCGGTAAAAGTCACTCCGGCGCACGATCCCAATGATTTCCAGATTGGGCTGCGGCACGGCCTGGCGCAGATCAACGTTATGGACGAGCAGGCGCGCATCAATGAAAATGGCGGTCCGTATAAAGGTCTGGACCGCTATGAGGCTCGGGAAAGAGTCCTGCGCGACATAGAAGCGCTTGGGCTGCTCGCGGGCATAAAAGACCACGCCCATGCCATAGGCAAATGCGACCGTTGCAAAACCATTGTCGAACCACGATTGTCCACGCAGTGGTTCATCAAGATTCAGCCACTGGCAGACCGTGCGATTGAAGCCGTGGAAAAAGGTGAGATCACCTTCACGCCGGAGAATTACACCAAAACGTATTTCGAGTGGATGCGCAATATCCATGACTGGTGCATCTCTCGCCAGTTATGGTGGGGGCACCGCATTCCTGCATGGCATTGTAAAAATTGCGGCGAGATCACGGTCGCACGCGCCACGCCGGATAAATGCCCTAAGTGCGGGAGCACCAGATTGGAGCAGGACAATGACGTGCTCGATACCTGGTTCTCTTCCGGACTCTTACCGTTTACTGTCTTCGGCTGGCCGGAGAAGACGCGAGACCTTGACGTCTTCTATCCCACCACTCTTCTGATTACCGGCTTTGACATCCTCTTTTTCTGGGTGGCGCGCATGATTATGCTGGGCTGCCACTTTATGGTTGGCCATCCCAAGGGCAGCGTTCCTTTCCATAATGTCTATATCCATGCCCTGGTGCGCGACGCGGATCGCCAGAAAATGTCCAAGACCAAGGGCAATGTGATTGATCCCATTGAGGTCACGGAGAAATACGGGACGGACGCTGTGCGCTTCACGCTGGCTTCCATGGCCTCGCCGGGAACAGATATTGCATTTTCTGAGAGCCGCACGGATGGCTATCGCGCATTCGCCAATAAGATCTGGAACGCAGCGCGCTTCATGTTCATGAACCTGGATCGCGTGAGCGGGGCCAGCCTGACCGCCGGCGCCACAGAAGGCCAGCTTAACAAACTGGAAAACCGCTGGATCTATTCGCGCTTTTATCACGTTGCCGGCCAAGTGGACCAAAGCCTAACGGACTACCGCTTCGACGAAGCGGCCAACACCATCTATAAGTTTTTCTGGGGTGAGTTCTGCGACTGGTATCTGGAAATCATAAAGCCAAGCCTTTCCGGTCCCCCGGAAGAAGCCCGAGACGCGCTGGCTTTCCTGGGCGATGTGTTTGAAGGTTCCCTCCGCCTGCTGTCGCCGTTCATGCCATTCCTTACGGAAGAAATCTGGCATGCGATGTATGAGGGCAAGCCGCCGGTGAAGTCAATTGCCTTGGCGCGCTATCCGGAAGCTGAAAAGCGCCGGCTCAACGATCAGGCGGAAGAGCAGATGGCCGTGCTCCAGGACCTGATTGAAAAGGTCCGCAATATGCGGGCAGAAATGAAGGTCGAGCCAAAGGTGAAAACACCTATAAAATTCCATGCTGCGTCCGATATACGCGCGCTGGTGACGGAGAATCGTGCAATGGTGGAGCGCCTGGCCAGTGTAAACAGAATTGAGTTTGCCGAAACTTCTTTGGCGCAGGTGGCTGGTTCGCGAAGCACCCCGAAATTTGAAGTTGCATTGATTTACGAGCAAAAAGTGGATGTGGGCGCGGAGCGGGAGCGCCTGACCAAAGAGCTGGCCAAGCTGCAAACCGAACTGTCCAATGCAGAACGCCAGCTTGGCAACGAGCAATTTTTGGCCAAGGCCCCGACGAAAGTTGTTGAAGGCATTCGCAGGCGGCAGGGCGAGTTACAAGAACTGATTGAAAAGGGTAAAACCTCTTTATCAAAGCTGGGTTAAGCTCTTAATAAGAACTTTATGGAATGGCATAGCCGAAGATTGAGCGCGATTCTGGAACACGCGTTGCTCGAAGACCGGGCAACCAGCGATGCCACATCGCGCGCCTGCATTGATGCAGAGCAGCGCGCGGCAGCAACCATTTTAGCCAAGCAGGATTGCATACTGGCCGGCGTGGGCGCTATCGCTCGCATTCTGGAAATTTACGAGCATCTGGACCACAATGTCATTGGCCATCCGGAGGTCATCAGCCACGGCGAGATTTTTGATGGTGTCCGGCTGCATAAAGGCCAGGCCATTGCCGTGGTGCGGCACAATGCGCGGGCATTGCTCTCCTGCGAGCGTGTAATCCTTAATGTCCTGCAACGGCTGAGTGGGATCGCAACCACTACGCGCAAGTATGTTGACGCCATTCATGGGACCAAGGCGCGAATCCTGGATACACGCAAGACGGCCCCAGGCCTGCGTGTGCTGGATAAATATGCGGTACGCTGTGGCGGCGGCCAAAACCACCGGCTGGATCTTTCTGACGGGGTGTTGATCAAGAACAACCATATCGCGTTGGCGGGAGGCGTGGCTGCGGCGTTACAGAAGGCGCTCCGCAATCGCAGGGAAGAGCAACCTATTGAAATCGAAGTCCGAACACTGCCGGAATTGGATGAAGCCCTGGCTAACGGCGCAGAAAGCATCCTGCTGGACAATATGAAAGTGGAAGAGGTACGCCAGGCGGTGCTGCGCGCCACGGGACACTCCCGGCACATACCAGTGGAAGCTTCGGGCGGGATTCGGCTGGAAAATGTTCGCGATTACGCTGAAACGGGTGTAGATTACATCTCCGTAGGAGCACTCACGCATTCGCCGCAGGCCGTGGACCTGAGCATGAGGATTGTTCCGGCGTAAGCTAAGATAACCAGAACAGTCAGCTTTTGATCCGCAGGATTTTTCAGAAATCCATGCGTAAAAGATTAATTGCAATCTTTTCAAGAGGATAGCTCCCCCTCAGCAAACATTGAAAGATTCTGTATCATAGGCAAGGCTGCAAAGCTCTAAGGATGGCAGCACCAAAAAAGGAGAACTTCCAAACTATGAGCAAAATCCTGGGTTTGATGTTGGCGATCGCCGCCATGAGTGCGTCCGCTCTGGCTGCGGATGAATACAAGATTGACCCGAACCATTCCTCTGTCAACTTTGCCGTCACGCATATGACGGTCAGCACCGTAAATGGCCGGTTCACGACGTTTGATGGCAAAATTTCCCTCGACGACAAAGACATCTCCAAGTCTTCCGTCAATGTCACCATCAAGACAGCCAGCATCAATACGGACAATACCTCGCGAGACAATGACCTGCGCTCACCAAACTATTTCGATGTTGAGAAATTTCCGGAAATCACCTTTCAGAGCAAGTCCGTTGAAAAGAAAGGGAATGATTATGTCGCGCATGGGACACTGACTATCCACGGTATCTCAAAGGATGTTGATTTGCCGTTTGATTTAAAAGGTCCTATTGACCCGGGAAAGGGCGGCAAAGTTCTGGGAGCGCATGCCTATCTCACGGTCAATCGCCAGGATTTTGGGATCACGAAAGCACCCGCAGCAATGATCGGCAATGATGTAAAGATCGATCTAAATGTTGAGGCGCACATGGCAGCCCCTGCGCCGGCCTCGGGGAAATAGCTATCGTGCCCAATCCGGAGTACCTTTTGCCGGAGTTGCTCGCGCCCATGGTGCGCAACACCATCTTTTCCGGCAATATTCATCACTGCGTTCAGGCCGACTCCACCAACTCAATCGCGTTGCGTGGAGCGGCACTGGCCAGCCAGCACCCGGATGACACTCCGGAAGGCGCCGTTTTTCTGGCGGAAGAACAAACCGCCGGGCGTGGGCGCAGCGATCACTCGTGGCATTCTGAACGGGGCACCGGGATTTATTGCTCTTTCCTTTTGCGCCCTCCCATGACGCCCCAGGAATCTTTGTGGCTTTCCCTGATCGCCGGTGTCGCCGTGCAGGACGCAGTTCGAGAGACAACCGGCCTGGCAGCAGACATCCGCTGGCCCAATGATCTTCTTTTGAAAGACAAAAAATTCGCTGGCATCCTTACTGAAACTAGTTCTGAGGGAAATAAGGTGCATCACGCGGTCATCGGCATAGGCGTAAATGTAAACCAGCGCCATTTTCCGGATGATCTGCAAGATTCAGCTACTTCCATGTATCTGGAGGGCGGCCGGGAATTCTCTCGCGTGGAAGTTGCGGGAGCGCTGATCCGTGCGCTGGATCGTGAATACCGGGCGCTGCTTCGCGCCATGACCAGCCCCATCCGAACGCCTGCCCTTCGCTTTGAGCCGATTATGCGCCGCGTGGAATCCCGCTCTTCCTATGCTCAAGGGAAGCTTGTCCATGTGGATGAAGATGGCGGCTATAAAGGCATAACCGATGGCCTTGATCCACGCGGCTTTCTGCGCGTGCGTACTGATAAGGGCCTGCGCATCGTCATTTCCGGGAGCGTCCGTCCGGCGGCAGGGAGGAACGATGCTTCTGGTTGTTGATGTCGGCAATACCAATACAGTGCTGGGAGTTTATGAGACAGGCATTTCCGGTTTCGCCCCTAAGAAATCGCCGCCGCGTCTGCTGGCCCATTGGCGCGTAGCCACTGTGATGACGCATACAGTCGACGAATATGGCGTGCTGTTCCGCAACCTGTTTGCCATTGGCAAAGTGGAAGCGACTGAAGTGCGCGGCATCATCATTTCTTCCGTCGTCCCACCTATGGATTCCACGTTGCGCGAAGTTTGCGAGCGCTACTTCCATCTCAAACCGCTCTTTGTGGAACCGGGAATTAAAACCGGCATGCCTGTGCTTTATGAAAACCCGCAGGAGGTCGGAGCTGACCGCATCGTCAACGGCGTGGCGGCTTTTGAGAAGTTTGGCGGCCCCTGCGTAGTGGTGGATCTGGGAACAGCAACCACATTTGACGCGATCTCCCGAAAAGGAGAATATCTGGGCGGAGTGATCTCTCCAGGAATCGGCATTTCTGCCCGCGCTCTGTTTGAGCACACGGCCCGGCTTCCTTTTGTTGACATAAAAAAGCCCGCCAAGGTCATTGGCACAAATACCGTGGGCAGCATCCAGGCCGGATTATTTTTCGGCTATCTGGGCCTGGTGGATGGCATTCTGGAGCGCCTGATCGGCGAGTTGGGAGCTGATACCAAAGTGGTGGCTACTGGAGGGCTCGCCACCTTGATCGGCGATAACTCAAAATACATCAAAAACATTGACGATCTGTTGACCCTTAATGGCCTGCGCATTATCTGGGAGCGCAACGCGCCGGGACAAAAACAGAAGCCCGCTCCCTGATGGCCGGTTGTGCAAAATTACTTTAATTACTTTACCGAGATTGAAGAGCACTTTTGTCGCCGGCGCGGGACCCTTTTGACAGTCTCAACATTGGATTGGGCCCTGATGATGACCTGGAAAGACGCTGGTATCCCCCTGGAGGCTGTTTTGCGAGGGATTGATGAGGCTTTTGACAAATACGAGCGCCGCCCGTCAAAGACCCAGAAGATCAATGGCTTGGCCTGGTGTGCACAGGCGGTGCTCACGGCGGCTGAGGAAATGAAGGAAGCCGCGGTCGGCGCACAGCCGGAGAAGCCTGCCGCGCCGGGACTGGAACACGAAGAAATAGCGCGGTTTCTTTCCGGCAATGCGCAAAAGCTTAGGCAGGTGAAAACGGCTCCGGCGGTGCTGTTGGTTGCGGAAGAGTGCGCTGTTACACTTACTGAATTGGCTTCGATGCTGAATACGCCTTCGCACGTACGATTGGAAGATATGGAGCGGAGACTTACGGTAATGGAAGAAAAGATTCTCGCCGCCCTGACCATGACTACCACTGAAGATGAGTTGTTCATGGTGCGCACTCAGGCTGACCGTGAGATTGCGCCGTACCGCAGTAAAATGCCCGGAGTGCAAATCGAGCAACTGCAAAAGCAATTTATTCACAAGCGTCTGTTTGAAAAAGCTAAAATTCCACGTCTCAGCCTCTTTTATCTGTGAATCTTACAATCGAAAAGCTGGTCTACGGCGGTGATGGTCTCGCCCGCCTTCCTGAAGGGAAGACGGTGTTTCTGCCGTTTGTGCTGCCGGGTGAAGAAATAAGCGCCACCATTATTCAGGAAAAGAGCAGCTTTGCCCGCGCCACCGTCGACCAGGTGCTCAAGCCTTCGCCCTACAGGATCCAGCCGCCCTGCCCATATTTCGGAACGTGCGGCGGCTGCCACTATCAGCACGCAGGCTATACGGCGCAGCTGGAAAACAAACGCGCCATCCTGAAGGAAACACTCTTGCGCAATGGCAAGCTGGAGTGGAAGGGTGAGATCATTACTCACTCCGGCGAGCCCTGGGGATATCGCAATCGCTCGCGGCTTAAAGTCCGCGGTGGAGCGGATTTCGCGATGGGCTACCACAGGATGGGGTCGCATGAGCTGTTGCCAATAAAACAATGCCCCATCAGCTCACCTGCTATCAATCGAGTGTTGACCCACATTTGGGAACTGGGAGAAGCTGGCAAGGTTCCTGTTGGCATTAGCGAAATTGAGTTGTTCGCCGACCATGCAGACGCCAAGATGGTGTTGGAGGTCTATCTTGCGCCAGATGCCCCGGAAATGCACGAATTTGCCGCCACTCTGCAAGCTAAAGCTCCCGAAGTAAAGGGAATCGCATTTTTTGCCGAAGACACAGGTCTGGAAGCCCCCAGGACACAGCCGAAATACACGGTCGGCGAAACTGCTCTGACATATCACGTGGGAGAGAAATCTTTCCGCGTGAGCGCCGGCTCCTTTTTTCAGGTCAACCGCTATCTTGTTAAGGAATTGGTGCAGACCGTGGTGGGTGACTTCCACGGACGCATCGCGCTTGATCTATATGCCGGCGTCGGATTGTTTGCCTCACACCTCTCCAAGCGCTTCGATCAAGTATTTGCCGTGGAGTCGGCCCCGGCTTCCGCGGCTGACCTCCAAGCGAATGCAGTCAAGAATGTAGTGCCGGTAATAAGTCCAGCAGAAAATTTTCTGCCTCGTTGCATCAATATGCAGCCGGAGTTGGTGGTGGTGGACCCACCACGCGCAGGGTTGGGCGCAAAAACAACTCAACTGCTGGCGGCGCTCCGGGTAAAACGGGTCGTGTATGTCTCTTGCGATCCTGCCACCCTCGCGCGCGATACCCGCCTGTTTCTTGAAACCGGCTATCACGTAGAAGAAGTCCACATGGTCGACCTTTTTCCTCAGACCTTCCACATAGAGAGCGTCGTGCGGCTGGCGCGCTAAAGCTCTGCGGCTTTCTCCTTCCGCTGGTGGAGCGCCTTCCATCTTCAAATTGAAAGATGCCTTTGCGATTCTCTGTCCCTGAGTTATATTCTTTCGCGAACTTGATCGCTTGCCGACCCCACCTCAACCCCGTGCTCCTCTTTTCCTGGCAGCAATGGCATTTGCCTTGGGAATCTGGCTTGCTGGACACATTCAGCGCTCTCCAGCGCTTTGGGGATGGTCAGCTCTTGGGCTGGTTCTCTGCGCGATCTTCGCATTGGCAATCAAAAGCTTACGTTCTGGACAGATTGCGGCAATCCTGGCACTGGTATGTGCTGGCGCGTTTGCACACGTTGCCACACCAGTTTCGCGCATTATTGTGCCGCCAGCAGAACTGCTTGACGGCGAACGTGTGGAAATCATTGCCCATGTCACCAATGATGGCTCGATTCTTGCTGGAGGCGGACCACGCGAGCGATTTGATCTGCAAGCCGAGATAATCAGACTCAATGATTTTGAATTCGAGCAGCCAGTCGGTATTCGTGCCACGACTTTTTCCCGCGACACAAACGAAGATAGTGATGGAGATGAATCACCGCACCTTCCAGGCCTGGCTTATGGTGATCGTGTCCGTTTAACGGCCAGGCTTCGCCTGCCGCGCAACTTTCGCAATCCCGGGGCTTTCGACTATGAAGGCTATCTTCACGACCATGGCATCAGCGCCTTAGCTTCTGTGAAGGCAGAAGACATTGAACTGCTACCGGGTACATCAGGCAACCGCCTGGGCTTTTGGCGCAGCCGGATGCGCCGCAGCATTCTCGATCACATTCGCAATCTGGCCCTATGGAGTCGCGAAGATGCCGCGCTCTTCGCCGCTATGATCGTGGGCGACGACTCTCTGCTGCTGCGCAATGTCCGTGAAGAATTTCAGCAGACAGGCGTATATCACCTTTTAGTCGTCTCAGGCATGAACGTGGCGGTCCTAGCTTTCGCGATATTCTGGGTGGCGCGCAGACTGCATCTTCCGCAATGGGCGGCCGCCGCCGTCACCATTACGCTTTCTTTGTTTTATGCCTACATCGCAGGCATGGGCATACCAATCGTCCGGGCAGTTTTAATGCTGTCATTGTTCTTGATTGCTCGGCTCTTGTATCGGGGCCGCAGCGGCCTGAATGCCACCGGTTTTGCCGCATTGATGATGTTGGCACTTTCGCCCAGAGCGCTATTTGATGCTGGCTTTCAATTGACGTTTCTCGCTCTTCTGGCTATCACCGGCATCAGCTTGCCACTACTGGAGCGAAGTTCAACGCGATACCGCGGCGCACTGCATCATCTTGATTCCACCAGTTACGATCTGGGCCTTGAGCCGCGGCTTGCCCAGTTCCGCCTGGACTTGCGGCTTATAGCGGGGCGGGTGGCGCGGTTCGTGGGTCTGCGGCCCTCCCGGTTCATTACCGTCGGTACGATTGCCGCGGCACTGGCCTTTTTTGAGCTTGTCATAATTTCCGCAATCACTCAGGCAACGCTTGTTCTGCCGATGCGCACGTATTTTCATCGCGCTGCCATTTTGGGATTGCCGGCCAACGTTCTGGTTCTGCCACTTGCCGGCATCATGCTCAACGCAGGCGCGGTCGCAATAGCCTTAAGCTATATTTCAATACCCTTTGCGAGATTAGCTGCATTGCTGGCTGCCGCCGCTCTGCATTGGACTCTCGCTTGCCTGCACGCGCTCTCCCGCTTGCATGTGGCGCAATGGAGAATCCCCGACCCTGCTCCGTTTCTTGCGTTGATAGCAGCGACTGGCATTCTTCTGGTGCTGATTACCGTCCGGCAGCGACGCTCGGTGGCATTTGCAGGCATGGCATTGCTGTTTGTCTCAAGCGGTGTTGTAGCCATTTACCGGTCCTCTCCAAACATCGAAGGCCGGAAGCTGGAGATTACGGCAATCGATGTAGGGCAAGGGGATTCACTTCTTGTTGTCTCGCCGGAAGGGCGCACCATGCTCATTGACGGCGGAGGAAGCATCGGCCCGGTCCACAGTGAATTTGATTTTGGTGAGGATGTAGTCGCCCCTTACTTGTGGTCGCGTGGTCTTGAGAGACTGGACGTGGTTGCGCTTACACATGCTCACGGCGATCACATTGGCGGCTTGCCGCATATAATCCAGGACTTTCAACCAGCCGAGCTTTGGGTTGGCATCAACCCTGATACGCCTGCTTTGCGGAATCTGCTTGCCACCGCGGCCGCCAATCACGTAACTGTTCAAAGACACGTAGCGGGAGATGCGTTGGAATGGGGCGGAGCCAGCGTGCGTGTGCTCTCGCCGCCCGCTGACTGGAAACCAAAAGCGCAGCCGAAGAACAACGATTCGCTGACTCTGCTGTTGCGATATGGGAATACCAGCGCCCTGTTGGCAGGTGATCTGGAAAAGAAAATGGAGCGGTTTGTGGCCACAGAATCACCTGCCGCTGATCTTTTAAAGGTGGCCCATCACGGCAGCGCCACATCAACCACGCCGGAACTGCTGGCAGCCGTGCGTCCCCGTTATTCTGTGATCTCAGTCGGCTACCGCAACTCGTTCGGACATCCAAGGCAAGCAGTGCTGGATCGATTGCAGATCAACCACATTCGCACTTTCCGCACTGATCTGTTTGGAACAACCACATTTCTGCTGGATGGAAAAGAAGTTCAGCCACCGGTTCTCCCGCATTGAGGATTTTGTATCTGGTTTCTTACTTCTCAATTTTTTCCTTCTTAGGGTCCGCAGCCAGCATGAATCCGATCCCGCGCTTGGTATGGATCAAAGGATAAGAAAACCCCTGGTCCACCTTGGCGCGCAGATAGCTGATGTAAACATCCACCACGCCGGTAAGTCCCTCAGACCACAGGTTCCAGACCTGTTCCACTACCATGGTGCGCGTTACGGTTCTGCCCGCATTACGCATAAGGTATTCCAGCAGCGCGTATTCCCGCTGGCTAAGCTTGATTGGCTTGCCGGCCCGCTCAACTGTGTGCCGTTGCGGATCGAGCACCATGTCTCCAACCGTAAGCGTTTCTGAAGTTTCCTCAGCACGCCGCAGCAAGGTTTGCATTCGCGCCAACAGCTCCTGAAAGGAAAACGGCTTGATTAAATAGTCGTCCGCTCCCGCCTGGAGTCCTGCAACACGGTCGGCAATCTCACGCCGACCGCTCAGAATCAGCACGCGTGTATTCGATCCAGACTGCCGGAGCTTACGCAGCAGGGTTAGGCCGTCAAGCCGGGGCAGGTTCCAGTCCAAAACAATGCCATCGTAGTGGCTCTCTGTCGCTAGATGCAGTCCCATTTCGCCGTCTTCCGCCAAATCGACAGAAAAGTGGTCCGCCTCAAATCCCTGAACGATACTGCGCGCAATTTTGGGTTCGTCTTCAATAATCAGGATGCGCACATTCCATCCATTGCGGCTTCACAAAAAACACTGAAGCACCGGTTTAGAAATTGCAGCGAAGCCACCCTGCATTGGTCTTGTTGGCCAGACATATTCAAGCGGCTACCTGGCATTAACGATTGCAGGATCGGGGCCCGCATCGTAGAGTACAAAAATCTTAAAGCACAGCCTGTCGCGTTACGCCTGGCTCGCATTGTCCTCTTTTTCGTCAGCCAATGCAGGATCTTCTTCGGACGCGGGATTGGCCCTGTAGTCCTCAATCAGGCGCCGCGCCTCCTGCTCCTGAGCAGGGTTTACGCGAACGGAGATCCCGCCTACCCCAGGGAAGACATCCTGAGGCGCCTGGATATTGGTGATGGCAGATTCAATGCCGGCGGAAGTCAATAGCCCATGGACCACCATGGCCTCAGACTCCTGCATCGTGTCAAATACCTCGACCAACTCCGGATCGGCTGTAGGCTCTGTGCTCAATGGTCCCCCTTAACTGTTGGCAAAACTATTATGGCAGAAAAGAGCGCCTCAAGCAGCCGATTCCAAATCAGATCATCCTCTCGGCCAATTAAAATTTATTTCTTCTCCACGCGCAGCAAAGAAAAAGTAAGCGTGCCCCATGACATTCGTGCGCGCATTTGCACCGGAATGCGGGCCGCATCATCAGAGTACCAGACCCAGATTTTCCCTTTGTCTCTCAGGAGTCCAGAGGCGGCTTCAGGTTGCACGCGGATTGTGTTGAACGTTCCCGCAGGTGTTTTTACTTGTTCGCGGGCTTCCACGTGGACCAGAACGGTCTGTGTAGCACCACCGTCATTAATCGGGAAATTATATGTTTTTCCGGCCAGCAAAGGCAGTGATGCGACGTAATAAATGGACGAGAGCATGTCCGTTACGCAATTGGGAATGTCGTGTTCTTCGTGCTTGCTCTCCTTTTTCTTGATATTTTTGTGGTCCAGCACTGCCTTGCCGCGCTGGTAATTGAAGCTGATGTTCGTCTCCACCCGGCGGAAGCCTTCCTCAATGTGCCGCGAGGTGTTGTGAGCGCAAAAGGTCGAAGGGTCAAAAAACGTTTCCAGCCGGTCCTGAACGTGATAAAGAAGGGCAATAGTTCCAGCAGCATCAGCCGTGGCAACAATGCGATGCTCCTGCCCGGCCTGCTCCATGCGCAAAGTGGCAACTCCAGCATTGAAAACGCGCCATTCGCCGCCATAAACGTAGGTTTGTCCAAGAGGAAACTGGTACTCCGGACGCGGAGGCAAGATGGAAGGCGCAACCATGGCTGTCTGCTCTACCTGAGTTGGCGAAGGTGTGTCAGGGGCCTGCGGCGGCGCAGCTTTCTTTGCCCGCTGCAACGATGGCGCAAATATGGCTGTTGCGCAGACGAAGGCCATCAGGACCAAAGCCCTGGTTCGCGGCAGGCAGTTGTGAAATCTGATCAATGTTTTACCAGCATTTTCAATACAAGCGCGCCGAGCATCAAGAACGAGCCTAGAGCGGCATTGTATTCACGATGACGCATGTAGAGCACAGGGGAAAAACGTCCGAAGGCTTCATCATTATCGGCGGCGGTACGATAAGGCGTAAAGCGAAGTAGAAGACGTGGCACCTGGCTGGCGTAAGTTTGATAGTCCGGAAAAGCGGAACGCAGATAGCTCTCCTCTGCTTTGATCACCGGAAGATAAATAAAAGCGAACATGGCGAGCGTTGCCACACCGATCCATACATTGCGCGCCGCGACAATAAAGCCCAGAGCAATGATGATGGAACCAAGATAGAGCGGATTGCGTGTGTAGGCGTAAGGGCCAGTTGTGGCAAGGGCCGCGTTCTTTTGAATATGCCCGGAAGCAATCGCTCGAACAATGATCCCGGCAATGGCAATGACAAATCCAGTTAAAAGCGAAATCCAGGTTGGGCAGGCAAACCAGAGATAGGCTGCGGCGAAGGCAAAACCGAGCGGCACTCGTGACCGTGTGGCAATCCGCGACCAGCTAGGCATTACTGCTCCCAAGCAAATGCCTGGCCGCTGAGATAACCTCTTCAGCGCTGATCTTCAAAAGCCCTGCTTCGGTTTCACTATGATGAGAAAACGTAGTCTCGCTTTCCGGATGACGCAAAGCAATGGACTTTGTGCCGAAGGGTCCGGTACGCGCCGGATCAGTTGGGCCATACAGCGCGACAACTGGAATTCCCAGCGCCGCTGCCAGATGCAGCGGGCCAGTGTCACCGCCAATAAAAATGTGGGCACGGCGCGTAAGCGCAATGAGCTGCCCAATGGTGCAACGTAGCTCAAATGCATTACCGCCGCTGGCCCCAACTACGGCCCGCGCTAAAGTGGCTTCATCAGGAGAAGCATTAACCAGTGTCTTGATATTATGCGCAGCCAGGGCCTTAGCGACCTCGCCAAATCGCTGTGACGGCCATCGCTTGGCGCCCCATCCCGCTCCGGGATTCAGGATGGCGAAGCTGGCGATACCCAGACGAGCGATCTCACAGTTTGCCCAGTCTTCCGCTGCTGGATCAACCGGCAACTGTGGAGCAGAAAGTTTTAGTTCCTTCCCGCCAAGCACTGCCGGAAGCACCTGCGCCGCCAGAGCGTGATTTTGCTCAATAACATGACCGCCGCTTCTGGCAAATTTTTTCCGATAGAAAAACCGCGCGCCTGCTTCTCGCGGATCTTCAAATCCCGCAATCATATCTGCGCCACCCCAGCGTGCGAAAAAGCCTGATTTAATTGCGCCTTGAAAATCCAACGCAAAATCGTAATCGATCTTTTTCACCCGTCTGAGCGCCCCAAGAATTTCGCCTGTGGACGAGGGACGCAAAAAGTTCTTGCGCCAGCGCATGGTATCGAGAGTATGAACATTGTTGACAACCGGCTTTTGCGCGCTGACAGAGTTAGGGCTGGCTTTTCTTCCTTGCGCGGTAAGCAACTCAGACCATCGCTCCTCTACCAGCCAGCCCAGAGTGGCATCAGGCAATGCTTCGCGAATACCGGTGGCCACCGGCAAAGCATGCAGGATGTCGCCCATAGCGCCAAGACGGACAATCAGGATTTTTGCCATGCCTGCCTTTTCAGCAACTCTGTGGTTGAGTGGTCTTTTGGGTCGCCTACAATCGCCACACGCCCGCCGCAAGCAACCACCACTTCGCGCTCTGGTACGCTGTCTTCAGTATAGTCAGTGCCTTTGGCATGGATGTCCGGACGCAAAAGCAGGATAAGCTCCTTCACATCAGGTGCGTCGAAAATGGTGACAGCATCCACATCAGCCAGCGCTGCCAGCAATTCCGCCCGTTCAGCTTCCGGGACGCGTGGCCGTCCTTCTCCCTTAAGTTTGCGCGTGCTTGCGTCAGAGTTGACGGCGACAATCAGCTTTCCGCCAAGCCATTTGGCGGCATGCAAATACCGCACATGCCCCACGTGAAGAAGATCAAAACAGCCATTGGTGAGAACAATCTGCTCTCCCTCTGAGCGCCACTTCGCAACCTGCTCTGCCAGTTCGGAGACGGCGAAGACTTTTTGGGCTTTCTGAGGCAGTTAGCCCTCCATGACCGCACGCATGAGTTCAGCGCGGGATACGGTCGCCGTGCCGCGCTTCATCACCACAATGCCTCCGGCATAATTGGCAAGCCGCGCCGCAGATTCAGGATCAGCCCCTGCTGCCAGGGCCGCAGTATATGTGGCAATAACTGTATCGCCGGCGCCGGTCACGTCCGCAACCTCATCAGATCCATAAATGGGAATGGCAATGGGCTTGTTGGATCGGGAAAAAATCACCATGCCATCTTTGCCGCGTGTAACCAACAGTGATTGCAGTTTCATCTTCTGCATCACCGCTTTGCCGGTAGCCAAGAGACGCGCATTGTCATTACCGATGCTTGTGCCGAGAACAGCTTCTAACTCCGCCTCATTCGGAGTTGCCGCGCTCACGCCACTGTATTCCAATGTTCGATAACGGGAATCCAGCGTGACCGGCACACCATTCAGAGAGGCGCGTGACCGGATGTTGTCAAATATTTGAGGAGTAGCTGCGCCGTAACCATAGTCAGAAATCAGCAAAGCGTCGGAAGCGCGAACATAGCCACGGGCTTGAAAGGTAATGTCACGAATGGCAGGGCTATCGAGCGCAACATCGGGTTCGCGGTCTACACGGATTACCTGTTGTCGCGGCGAGTGCGTGGTCCCGGCAAGTACGCGCGTTTTGGTGACAGTCCCGCGGCCTTTGATTCGGCGAATGGCGCTCACGGAAATATGCTTCTGGCGAAATGCGTGTAGCAGCATGCGCCCGGCTTCGTCATCGCCGATAACTCCTACCGGAAGTACGGTTACGCCCAGATCAGCCAGGTTATAAATGGCATTGCCCGCGCCTCCCGGTACCACCGTGCGCTCACGATGGCGCAAAATCAGCACTGGCGCCTCGCGGGAAACCCGTGAGATCTCGCCGTAAATAAATTCATCGGCAATCAGGTCGCCAAGAACTGTAATACTGAGCTTGGGAAACTGCTCAACGATCTTGACAAGGCGGTCAGCCGAGTTTGAGGGTTTTTGCATCGACTCACGATTTTCTCATGCCGGAGCTAGAATTTGCAGGCACAACGTTGTTCTAAGGTCTGAAGCATCTCCGAGATCACTTGTTCCGGCGATTCAAGTTCCATACGCAGCGAGGCCGTTTGGAGCGGCACAAGTTGAGTGGCGAGTCTGCCAAGATTGATAGCATCCTTCTCTGTAGTGATAAATCCGCTGGCATTTAGTTTTTTCTTTGTTTCTAAGAGGCGACTAATATCGCTCTCTGCATAGTGATGATGGTCCCGGAAAATCATGATGCCTGCGATTTCCTGGTGCGCCGCCCTTAGCGCATGAAAAAACTGTTGTGGACGTCCGATGCCGCAAAAAGCAATCACCCTGCCGCTATTCTCAGCAATTTCGATCTTCCTGTGCACGTTCCAAACACGTTTCGGTCCAGACGATAGCTCGAGGCTGTCTTGAAGCACAACCGCATTGGCGCGCTGCAAAGCCTTAAGCGGCTCGCGCAGGCGGCCTACGGGAAGCAAAGTGCTGCGGTAATCCTCAGCCGGTAGCAGAACAATATCAAAATCACGATGAAGCCGGCGATGTTGAAAGCCATCATCCAGCAGATGAAGCTTGCTGGAAAATTGTTTTTCGGCCAGAAGGCCAGCCTGGTAACGATCAGCGCCAACAATCACCGGCACACCTAGCTTGTGTGCCATGAGGAGCGGCTCATCCCCAAAGTTGGCGGAAGTTCCATCAGGATCAACTACGGCGATTTCGGTTAATCTGCGGCCGTAGCCGCGTGATAGCACATCAAACGCAATGCCCCGCTGCTTGAGCAACTCACCCAGCGCAATAACAAATGGTGTCTTTCCAGTGCCGCCCACGGAGATGTTGCCAACACTAATCACTGGCCGGGCAAGCTTATGAATTTTGAAAATATGTCGATCATATAGAGCATTGCGGATCGCTACACCGGCGCCGAAGATTGCGGAAATTGGATTCATCGGCCATCTCGCGGTTGCTGCGCCAGCAGAGGCCCCAGAGCTTCCAGCGTTCGGCGCGTGGCTCCTGCATGGCGCTCAAACAGCTCCTTTGCCCGGTTGCCCATATCTCTGCGTTCATCTGGATTATTCAAGAGATCGAGCAACTGAGTGGCTAAAGTATCAGCGGTGGCAACTTTTATTGCGCGGCCCTGTTCAAAGATGCTGACTATTTCACGAAAATTAAAAGTATGTGGCCCCACTACAATGGCCGAGCCATATTGCGCGGGCTCCAGAATATTGTGTCCTCCGGCTGGGACCAGGCTGCCGCCGATAAACGCAATGTCAGCGAGCGAGTATATCGGCGCCAGTTCGCCTACACTATCCAGCAGAAAAATGCCTCCTGTGATTGCCTGAGACGGCGACCCTGAAGTGCGGCGCACATACGGCAAGCCGGCAGATAAGATCAGGGCAGCCACTTTTTCAAACCGCTCGGGATGCCTGGGCGCAAGCACCATGATGGCCATGGGAAATTGCTGTTGAAATAATTTGAACGCCTCCAGCAGAAGCTCTTCTTCCCCTTCGGCGGTGCTACCACAGACAATCACCGGCGAATCCTTGTCGATCGCAGAGCGCAAGTCTTTTACCAATAAAGATTCCGAACTTGGGCGAACATCAAATTTCAGATTACCGCTGACCCGCACGCGCTCCGTGGCAGCGCCAATCGCGCGCAACCTTGCCGCATCTTCCGCGGTTTGGGCCAGAAATAAATCCATCTCAGACAGCACGCGACGAAAGAACCATTTAAACCTTCGATATCTGGGAAATGACCTGTCTGAGATGCGCGCGTTGACCGTCGCCAGACCTACTCCGTCTTTGCCGGCAAGATGTAACAGATTGGGCCAAAATTCGGTTTCAGCCAGAACAATCAATCGTGGTTTAAGCGCGAAGAGATAGCGCCGCACGGCAAAGCCAAAATCCAGCGGCATGAAAAACACGCGATTCTCGCCAAAACGCTGCCTCGCCAGAGCCTGTCCCGTGGCGGTTGTGGTTGAGACAAAGATTTGTCTTTCCGGATATTGCTGGCGCAACTCAGTTACCAATTGACTTACGGCAAGCACTTCACCCACCGACACGGCATGTACCCAGATGGAACCCTGCTGGGCATCATGCAGCCGCTGGGGCACAAACCCTAGACGCTCGGTGAACCCCGCCCGATACTTGTTCAGGCGCAGCATCTGCACGGCCCACCAGGGCAGCGAAAGCAGCGCCACCACGGCCAGAAACAGACTGTAAAAGACATACATGAAGGACTTGGGACATTCTATGGAAACAGCGCGGTTGTGCAAACCTGCCCGGCAACTGGATATAATCAAATCTGTGAAAGCTGCCCGGATTATCGTTTGCATAGCCGTGCTGACTACGCTGCTTTTCGGCGAAAAGCACTTCAATCCGCCTCCGGCAGCCCATGCCAGCACTTACGCTCTGCATGAAACGCACAGTGACGAAAACGTCACCATTGCGGCTGAACCATATAACCAGGAAGACGTAAAACGCGTCTTCAAAGTCAATTATTGGGAACACGGCCTTTATCCGGTCCGGCTCTTTATTTCAAACGATAGTGACCAGACGCTGATGCTCGATTCGCTGAAAATCGAGTACGTTACCGCGAAACGAGACAAGCTACAGCCTGCCACCAATGCCGACATATACCGCATGTTGGTACGGCCCAATCGCGCCGATCAGAGCCATCCCGGTATGCATCTACCCTTCCCAGTCGGGAAGAAAAAAGAAGCCATCAGCAAAGACACGCAGGAAGAATACGAATCGGCGCAGTTCCTCAGTGTTCCCGTTACTCCGCACGCAACCCATAGCGGCTATTTGTTTTTTGACATGCAGGGGGATCCACCGGAGCCAGGCGCGCATTTGTACATATCCGGCATCAAGGCCGGATCCAAAGATCTTTTTTACTTTGAAATTCCCATGGACAAGCCTGCGAGCGCCACGCCTTCACCCAAATAGCTAAGTAATTTTGGCCCTATAATCTTTCCATGTCAGCCGGCACACAAGCTTCCTCTGCACTGCGCGAGAAGTACGAGCCAGTTATCGGGCTGGAAGTGCATGTTCAACTGCTTACCCAGACCAAGATTTTCTGCGGCTGCTCCACACAGTTTGGCGCTCCTCCCAATACCAACGTCTGTCCGGTATGTCTGGGACTGCCCGGCGCATTGCCTGTATTAAATAAGCGGGCGGTTGAGTTTGCGGTGCTGGCTGCACAGGCGTTGAATTGCCAGGTTCGTGAGACTTCAATCTTCGCCCGCAAGAATTATTTTTATCCTGACCTGCCCAAGGGCTATCAGATTTCGCAGTTTGATAAACCGCTGGCCGAGCATGGGTACATTGACATTGCGCAAACAGGCGGCGGAATCAGGCGAATTGGCATTACCCGGCTACACATGGAAGAGGACGCAGGCAAGAGCATCCATGACGGACTGGCGGATTCTGGAACCTATACGTCGATTGACCTTAACCGCAGCGGTACGCCATTGATTGAGATTGTCAGCGAACCGGACATGCGCTCCGCGGACGAGGCCTTTGCATACCTCACGTTGTTGAAGGAAATTATCCTGTACACCGGTGTAAGCGATTGCAACATGGAAGAAGGCTCTTTGCGCTGCGACGCCAATGTGAGCGTGCGCCCTAAAGGACAGGAAAAACTCGGCACCAAGGCAGAAATCAAGAATGTAAACTCCTTCCGCTTCATTCGTGAAGCTATTGAATATGAAGTGGAGCGGCAAATTGAAGCGATTGAGGCTGGAGAGAGAATCCAGCAGGAAACCAGGCTATACAATTCCAGCGAAGGCAAGACCTACAGCATGCGATCGAAAGAGCAGGCGCATGATTACCGTTATTTTCCCGAGCCTGACTTGCGTCCCCTGGTCGTCAGCGCAGACTGGCAGCAGGAAATCCGGAGAACTTTGCCAGAACTGCCGGAAGCGCGTCGAAAACGCATGGTGGACGACTACGGCATTACTGATTACGACGCACGCGTCCTCACCGCGACGAAAGCCCTGGCTGATCAATTTGAGAAAGCGGCCAAATCGGCAAAGAACCCAAAACGCGTAGCCAATCTTGTGCAGGGCGAGTTGCTGGGACGCCTTAAAGCTAAGGGGCTGGAGATAGAGCAATCCCCTCTTTCCATGAAGGGCATTGCCATGTCCGCCGATCTGGTGGAAGCGGGCGCAATCTCCGGCAAGATATTAAAAGACCTTTATGACAAAGCTTTTGCTGTCGGCGAAGATTTCGCCACAGTCTACGAAAGAGAGAAGCCGCAGCAAATCACGGATGTTGCAGCACTGGAAAAGATTGTAGATGAAGTGATCGCCGCGAGCCCCAAACAGGTAGAACAATATCATTCGGGGAAGACCACGATGATTGGTTTCTTTGTGGGACAGGCAATGAAGGCCTCAAAAGGACAAGCCAAGC
Source organism: Candidatus Angelobacter sp. (assembly GCA_036488825.1). GTDB lineage: Bacteria > Acidobacteriota > Terriglobia > Terriglobales > Acidobacteriaceae > Angelobacter. The sequence goes on along the minus strand of DASXGZ010000017.1, from coordinate 155,804 downwards.
CGGAATTGGTGAATGAGTTATTGAGAAAGAAGTTGGGGTGAAATCCTCATCCCAAACGCCCTGCATTCCCATACCTGAATAGCCCCTTGGGCAACGCACCAATTACGCGGCAACAGCCCAGGCTTTCAAGAGCTCATCGCGAAACTCAGAGCCATAATGCCGTCCCAGCTCTGAAACCGCGCGCGTCAAATTCGAATGCAGAGTGAAAAAACGTAGTCCGCCTACTTCATTCAAATTTGACAGACTGGGTGGCGCAAAGGGCAGCCATGGCTGGGTCCTGAAGATCAGCCACAGTTTGATCTTGAACAAGGACAACACCGCATAAAGACGGAATTCCACGGCAGCAGTGTGCAACTGTCGCGCGCAATCGCGGTAACATTCGCCATATTCATCGGTTTGTCCAACAATTTCTCTTTTAAGTTCGGCGTTGGACCATTCAAGAAGAATATGGGCGTTGTGCGACATGCGAATCAGATGTTCCCGCAGAAAATGCAGGTTTCGCTTATGTTCCAGGCGTAACGCCAGGCTGGTCATGGCTGAACGCATATATTCTCCGGTTTCTGGATTTAGCAACTCCAGCATGCTTGCGGAATCCACCGGCTGAAGAAAAGCAGGCACATCGCGAATGGTGCGGCAGGGGAAGCGGGAGAGGCGGCCAAGAAAAAAATACAATGCGCTTGCACAGAGAAGTGCCAGCACAATCAAGAGAAAAGCGTATGCGCTCATGGCCTGAAGATGCCCCTTACCTCCCGTTTATACCTTTGCAATCGTTCCAGGAACAGCTCAGGTGTAAACAGGTGTCGGAAGTTACGAAAAGGATCACTGGGCTCGGGTCGGACAAATGAAGCCAGCCATACCGTTACTGCTATACAGTATGTCACAATCGGAAAATACTGAAAGAAGATTAGGAATTTTAATCCAAAGCCCGTTCGCAGGATCGTAGCAGAGAGTATGCCTGTCGCGGCAATTCCAAAGCCTACCGCGATTCCGAACGCGTATTGCCGGTAATCCAGATTAAATATTTGCGCCAGCAGAAAAATAAGAAAGAACACCCCCAATTGCAAACAGCGGACAGCAATCTGCAATGAAAAAATTGTCTCCAGCACTGGCGCAGTCTGGACTGCGGGATGAACAACGGGAATCAGCACTGCGATTCCCAGCATCAACAAACCCACCATCGGCAAAAGAAATTTGAACCAGGGCAGAGTGTTGAAATTCTCAAACACACGCCGGAAAACTTCATGGATGGCCAGAAAACCAAGCGCCGCATAGATGGCCTCTGATCCCCAATACACGTAAAAATACTTCAATGTGTTGATCTGGTTGCGGACGAGCAGGAATTTATAGATTTCCGCGACTACGGCAAAAAGCGTGTAAGCCAGGAAGAAGGGAAAGTCTCTGTAAAGCCGGCGGCGCACCAACAGAAATGCCAGGCAGGTTTGAAGGACCGGCGGGATCAGCCCGAGCACAGTATCCAGATTTTTCACCTTTGCGTCAGCTTAAACCAGCCACGCCAAGGCTACAAACTGCTTTTAGCAGTCATCAGGCTGAATAATTCCGGCAACATCTTATTGGACGCAGTTAGCGCCCGGTATGCAGGTTGGCGGCTTCTGGCCCCCATCCGCCAAAACCGGCGTGGAACAGCATGCAGCTAGCAAACCAAGGACCAACAAAAGACGGAAAACGCGCATCATGGAAATTCCCTCCGAAGCGGAAGATTTTGTTACTGGGTTATACCTGGGGTGTTCTGGTTTAGTAGAGTCATGCTGGTCTTGTTTGATATATGTGCTTGCGTTTTTTTACGCGGTTTTTTTGCTTTGGCGCGCCCCCAGAGCGAAGGTAACCTTTATGGAAAGTAAACGCACAAACAGTGCATTTGTTTTCACATGATTTGCGAGTCAGCGAGTGGGGTGGCATCCAGTTCTTTGTGAGTTGCAACGATAAGGTGTCGTATTAAGCACACGCTTGGCAGGCATGCGTCTAAGGCGGCAAGCTCTGGGTTTACCGCCATTGCCGTGGCGCACCCAGTCGCGGCTGGTAGCGGCGCTTAAGGCTCTGTACCTGGCATTCACTGCGCTGCAATATCGAGGTTCGTTATGGTTATAATCAAAGCTACCCCACTCGAAGGAGACTCTCTTGCAGCAAGCTGAAATCGGCATTATGGGCGGCAGCGGTTTGTATTCCATGCCCGGACTAACGGAAGTCCGTGAAGTCACTGTGCAAACTCCATTTGGCGAACCATCGGACGCTTACGTGCTTGGCACACTGGAAGGGCGCAAGGTGGCGTTTCTTGCGCGGCATGGCCGCGGGCATCGCATCATGCCTTCAGAAATTAATTTCCGCGCCAATATTTATGGCATGAAGGACCTTGGCGTTGAGCGTGTCTTGTCGCTCTCAGCCGTGGGTTCGCTCAAAGAAGAGCACAAGCCCACCGACTTTGTAATTCCTGACCAGTTCATTGATCGAACGATCCACCGTATCTCGACATTCTTTGGCCATGGCATTGTGGCGCACGTTGCATTCGGTGATCCCATCTGTCCTGAGGCTTCTGCGGCGTTCACCCAGTCCTGCAAAGACATTGGCGTGGTGGGCAAGCAGGGCGGGACATATATCTGCATGGAAGGACCGCAGTTTTCTACCCGCGCGGAATCCAATCTTTACCGCAGTTGGGGCGCGGACGTAATCGGCATGACTAATTTGCAGGAAGCCAAGCTCTGCCGCGAAGCCGAGATTTGCTACTCCACCTGCGCCATGGTCACTGATTATGACTGCTGGCGCGCCGGCCATGAAGACGTGACAGTTGACCAGGTGCTGAAAGTTGTCCGCGAAAACGCTGAGAATGCCGCCAAGGTGGTGAAACACGCTGTTGGAATCATGCCGAAAGAGCGCAAATGCGCCTGCGGTTCTGCCATGAAGTACGCAATCCAGACTGATAAAGACAAGATTCCGGCGGCCACGCGGCAAAAGCTGGCGCTGCTGCTGGATAAATACCTGGGCAAGGGCCAGGAGGCAAAAGCGTAATCAACGCTCCCGAAAGCGTGAACAGCAAACGAACGACCGCTCCGGCGCGCCGTGACTACTGGCTGCTTACGGGTATCTCTGCTGCTATTTCCATCGGCGCCCTGATTTTTTATTACCATCAGGGCGCCATTCTTCTTTATGGCGACGCAGTCGCGCACATCAACATTGCGCGGCGGGTATTTGATTCGCGAACTCCCGGACTGCTTCAACTTGGTACCGTCTGGCTGCCGCTGCCACATCTGCTCGATATCCCATTTATTGTGAATAACCGCATGTGGCAGACGGGCGTGGGTGGGTCGATCCCGTCCATGATTGCGTATGTCGCCGGAACGCTCGGGGTGTTTCGGCTGGTCCGCGGACTAACGCCACGCGATCAGGCTTCGCCGATGGCAGCCTGGATTGCTGCGCTGATTTACGCGCTGAATCCTAACCTCATCTATATGCAGGCAACAGCAATGACTGAATCGTTGTATCTGGCCCTGTTTGTCTGGTCGGCAGTTTACTTTGCGGAGTTCGTACGCCAGGCGCGTGAGCAGCCAGAACTCGCCGGGAAATCATTGTTCAAGTGCGGTCTGATAGTCTCTGCGGCCATGTGGGTTCGTTATGACGGTTGGTTTCTGTCAGCAGTTGTTGCTTTTTCCGCAGTGATCGTTCTTTGGCGATTGCAGTCGTTTGTCCGGCCTTTACGTCTCGGCCTTATTAGCTTCGTGCTGCTCACTGGAATTACGGGCGGTCTTTTTTTTGTCTACAACCAGCTCGCCTATGGCAATGCGCTGGAGTTTGCCAATGGGCCATACTCAGCGCGTGCCATTCAAGAGCGCAGCAAGACCTCCACAATGCCCACCTATCCGGGCGAAAACTCTTTGCGCGACGCGGCCTTGCAATTTTTGAAAGTCTCCCGGCTCAATGTCGCGGAAGGTATACCTGAAATCCTGCTGTTTGCCGCCGCTTTCATCGCCTTCTTGGCATCACTCTATTTTTCGCGTCGCTATTTGCCCTGGGCCATTTTGTGGATGCCTGTGCCTTTTTATGCGCTGTGCATCGCGTGGGGCAGCGTGCCTATTTACCATCCGGAATGGTGGCCATTCAGTTATTACAACGTCCGTTACGGATTGCAGTTATTGCCGGCGATCGCCGTCTTTGCTGCGCTGGGTTGCGAATTTCTCACCAACTTCTTCTCCCGGCGGCATATCGCGGGCGCGGCAGCCCTGGTCATGGTTGTGAGCTATTTTTCACTGTGGCAGCGTACACCCATCTGTCTGCGAGAGGCGCAGGCCAACGGCAGAAGCCGCATGGCGTTGGAGCAGGAATTGGCGAGAAAGCTAAAAGAATTGCCACCCTCGGCAACCCTGATGATGAATTGTGGCGCGCATCCCGGCGCCATGCAGATGGCGGGCATTCCTTTTCGCCGCATGTTGAGAGAGAGCAATCCGCCTTACTGGGAAGATGCGCTCAAACGGCCAGCGGAGTCGGCGGATTACATCATCGCCTTTCCCGGAGATGACGTAGCCCAGGCGGTACAGCGGTTCCCGCAGGGGCTTGCGGCGGTTGCCACAATCGGCACTCCCACGCAGCCAAAGGTATTGATCTATCGCGCAAGCCACTGATATTTGTCATAAGATCAAGCACGGACGCTCATGAAAATATTGGCTCTTATTCTGCCGCAGATTACCCTGGCTGATCTGCTTTCCAAAACCATGGTCCGGCTCGTGCTGGCTGCCGTGCTCGGCGGAATCATTGGCCTGGAGCGTGAACTCAAGCGCAGGCCTGCGGGTCTGCGAACTAATATGTTTATTTGTTTCGGAGCAGCCATGTTCACGATTCTCTCCACAGAACTGGCCGGAGAATGGGGTATTGGGGATCACACGCGCATTGCAGCCCAGATTATTCCCGGCATAGGCTTCATCGGGGCGGGGTCAATATTGCACGATAAAGGCGGAGTAAGCGGGCTTACCACGGCAGCAACGCTGTTTGTGGTTGCATCTATTGGAATGGCCGCTGGTGGCGGGCTTTATTTGATGGCCATATTTTCCACCATGCTGATTTATCTTGCGTTGCATGTGCTTGGGTTTCTGGAACGGCAATTCAATTTAAAACCTCTTTATATGAACTACTCCATCCTCTCGGGAAAAACAGCCGACGATCTGGTGGCAGAAGTGAATGCGATTCTGGAAGACCAGGGCAAGGAGATGCAGGCCATGCGGCTGAGCAGGTCGGGAGAAAACGAGAAGCTTGTGTTCCGCGTGGACGGTACGCGCCATGAACACAAACAGTTGATGGACCGGCTGCGCCAGTCAGCAGACTTGGGCAGCCTGGAAACTACAGCAGGGCTGGACATTGACTAAGATGAAGGTGCCCTTTACCAAAGCGTCGGCCTGCGGCAATGACTTCCTGATCATTGATGGCCTTGATGCTCCCGCAGACCTGCATCAATTCAGCAAGCAGATTTGTGATCGCCATAACGGGGTAGGCGCCGATGGGGTTGAGTGGCTCTTTCCCGCAGATGATGCCGACATGCATGCGCGGCTTGTCAATGCCGATGGCAGTGAGGCAGAAATCTCCGGCAATGGAACCCGCTGCGTTGCGGCGTATCTTGTAAGCCAGGGACATGCGGGCAAAGTTGCCATCCGCACTGGAGCGGGCGTGAAGATTTGTGAGCTGATTTCGCGGGATGAGCACCGCTTTGAATTTGAAATGGAAATGGGCGAGCCCAAAGTGGGAGATGAGTTTTCCATGACCGTAGGTTTTGCGCCTGTGCATGGAACGCCGGTTTCCATGGGCAACCCGCATTACGTGCTGTTTGTGAAAGACTTTTCGCCTGTGTGGCAGGCAGAGGGTGCTGAGATAGGCCGCCACCATGATTTTAAGGATGGCGTTAACGTTGAATTTGTGCGTTTGAAGGGCCCCAATGAGATTGACGTTCGATTTTATGAGCGTGGCGCCGGTGAGACACAGTCTTCCGGCACTGGATCGTGCGCCGCTGCGGTGGCAGCGATAGCCGCCGGCCATGTGATCTCGCCAGTGAAAGTGCATGCGCCGGGAGGTGCGCAAGTGGTGCGTTGGACAGGGGGCAAAGTGCTTTTGCGCGGACCGGCGCAATTAATCTGCCAGGGAGAATTTCTTGGCTAACCTTAAGACGATCAAGCCGCCGGCCCTGCGCCCGGGCGACAAGATCGGCCTGATTGCTCCCGCAAGCAGCTTCAACCGCGAAGCTTTTCTGGCCGGCTGCAACCGGCTGCGCCAGATGGGCTATGAGCCGGTGTACTCAACAGATATCTTTGATCGCGACATTTATTTCGCCGGAAGCGCGGAGCGGCGCACCCGGGAATTCCATGAATTCTGGCGCCGCGATGATATTGCCGCGCTCATCTGCGTGCGTGGCGGCTATGGCAGCAACTATCTTCTGGAAAATATTGATTTCGGGATGATTGCCGCGCGTCCGAAGATACTGCTGGGATGCAGCGACATAACGTCATTGCTGACCGCAATCCATGATCGGAGTGGGTTGGTGGGCTTCCATGGGCCAATGGCCGCTAAGGATATTGCCGACGGCACGTTTGATCCTGTTAGCTGGAAAAGTGCGCTGGAGGGTAGCGACAACTGGAATGCCCCGATTCCCGGTGTTGAAGTATTGCGTTCTGGGACCGCGACTGCCCGGCTTTACGGCGGATGTCTTTCCATGCTGGCGGCGTCACTGGGGACTCCTTTTGAAATTCAGACAGATGACACAATACTTTTTATAGAAGACATTGCAGAGAAGCCCTTCCGAATTGACCGCATGTTGATGCAATTACGGCTGGCCGGCAAGCTTGAGGGCGTGCGCGGATTTATTTTTGGCGAAATGCTGGACTGCCTTCCGCCTAAGGGCGAGACATATACTTTGCAACAGGTCATCATGCGCGTGCTTGCGCCTTTCAATGTTCCCATTATTTATGGGCTTAAGTCGGGCCACGTGACCAGCGGCAATATCACGCTACCCATCGGCGTGCTGGCGGAACTGAAGGCGGAAAGCTCAGGCATGCACCTTAAAATCCTTGAAGCCTCTACCTTGAAAACTGCTACGTAAAATTCTCGCCCGCGAAAACGCGTAAAATCCGTTAATCTTGAATCGTGGAACAACAGCACGTACACATCATTGGAATCTGCGGAACGGCCATGGCATCGCTCGCCGGGCTGCTGAAGCAGCGCGGGTATAAGGTCACCGGCTCAGACGCGGCGGCATATCCGCCTATGTCGGATTTTCTGGCGTCAATCTCCATACCAATCATGCAGCCATATTCTGAGGCCAATCTGAAACCGCGGCCGGACATGGTGATTGTGGGCAATGCCATTTCCAGGGGCAATCCGGAACTGGAATATGTTCTGGACGAGCGGATTTTCTTTCGCTCCATGCCGGACATTCTGTTTGACTTGTTTCTGCGCACGCGCCAGCCGCTCGTTGTTGCGGGAACGCATGGCAAGACGACAACCACGTCCATGCTGGCATGGATTTTCCAGTCAGCGGGTAAAGATCCATCTTTTCTCGTCGGCGGAATTGCGGAAAATTTTGGCAGTAGCTTTGCCCTGCGCCAGGGAAAGCACTTCATCATCGAAGGTGACGAATACGACACTGCCTTCTTTGATAAAGGTCCCAAGTTTCTGCATTACTTCCCTCAATCCATCATTCTTACTTCCGTGGAATTCGACCATGCAGACATTTACGCCGATCTGGAGGCGGTAAAACTCGCATTCAAACGGCTGGTAAACCTTGTGCCCCGAAAAGGCAAGATCATTGCCTATGACGCGAATGATAACGTGAAGGAATGCGTGGCCAAGGCGTTATGCCCAGTGGAAACCTACGGAATGAAAGAAGGCTCATTTTGGCGGATCACAAACCTGCGGTTTGAAGCTGAGAAGACACTGTGGACTGTATTCCGCGATGGGAAAGAACCGGTGGATTTTGAGTTTGGGCTGGCGGGCGAGTACAACGTGCTCAACGCAACCGCGGCGGTCGCGATGGCGGCAAACTATGATATTGATCCGCTGGCGATTGCTGAAGCGCTCAAGAGCTTCAAAAGCGTGAAACGCAGGCTGGAGATCAAGGCAGATGTTGATGGTATTAAGATTATCGACGACTTTGCCCACCATCCTACGGCGATTGCGGCCACCCTTACGGCGTTACGTGTGCGCTATCCGGGTAAGCGTCTCTGGGCGATTTTTGAGCCACGTTCAAACACGCTGCGCCGAAAAGTTCTGGAAAGAGAACTCATCAGCAGCCTCGCCGTCGCGGACGAGATAATCATTACGCCTATCTTTAAGCCCGAGGCTGTTCCGGAACATGAACGGCTGACAACAGCGTCAGTGGTGCAGGGAATCCGCGATGCAGGCAAGCCCGCGCGAGAGATCGCCGATGCCGACGCCATTGTTGAGGCCATTGCGCCAGAGCTGCGCAGCGGTGACGTGGTAGCCATCCTCTCCAATGGTGGATTTGGCGGGATTTATGAAAAGCTGCCACGCAAGCTGGAGGATTTGCGCGGCGTGTTTCGTTCATGATGGCGACCGTTGTTGGTTTTATACGCAGCCTGCTTGCGCTTTTTTTCTGGATTGTGGTCGTGCCTCCGGCCGCGCTCATCGCTTTTCCCTGGACTCTTATCACTGGCGATGTGACGTTCCTGTATTGGCTGGGCATGGGGCTGGCGCTTGCCGGGCCAAAAATTGCTGGAGCCAAAGTAAAGCTGGTTGGCCTGGACAAGATTGATCCAGCAGGCACATATATCTTCATGTCAAACCACGCCTCAAATTTGGATCCGCCTATTCTTGTTCCGCTGATTCCCGGACGCACGTCTGTGCTGGCAAAGAAAGAGATTTGGCGCATTCCGATTTTAGGCAAGGCGCTAGACCTGGCGGAAATTGTTCCGGTGGAGCGCAGCAATCGCGATTCGGCCATCAGCAGCATCCGCCGCGCCGGCGAGGTGATGAAACACCATATCAATATGACGATTTTTCCTGAAGGGACCCGCTCGCCCGATGGCCGGTTAATGCCCTTCAAAAAAGGGCCATTTCATCTGGCCGCGGAAACCGGCTTTTCCATTGTTCCCATTACGATCCTGGGGACGTATGAGATGATGCCGAAAGGAAGCTCAATCATAAAGAGCGGTACGGCGACGCTAGTATTTCATCGGCCGATTGATCCAAAGCAACATAAGTCGCGAGAAGAACTGGTGCAGGCAGTGAGAGATGCGATCAATAGCGCGCTGCCACCGGAACGTCAGTAACAATTTCACCGCTGATTTGCGCAGATGAACGCAGAGAACATCACTGCCTTATTTTCAATGTGCAACAGCGCTGGTATCGACTGTAACTGTATTTTGGTCGAACTTGATTGCAATCGATCCCTCTTCATTCTTATGCAACACAGGCCCGGTAGAAGCATGATTTTTGCCGTTGGCGTCCGTGAACTGGACCTTCAGCGCGCCATCATCCGTAAGTTTGACCGGAGAAGAAAAAGTTTCGCCGGGAGCGAGACTATCCTTGCCAAACGTAGCGCTGGGATAGTCGACGATGATGGTGGAAATGGGCTGGGCGCTGGTGTTAATCAGCTTGAATGAAACCATGTGAGCGCGGCAGCCTGCCAGAGCGGCCACTATGACAAACACCACGGTGCAGCGGAAAAATTTCTCTTTCATTTTTTCTCGATAACCCGCGCAGCCAATACTGCGCCGTTGCGGTTGTCATGCAACTTCAACGGGAAGACCAGGATATTCCAATTCCAGCGGGTCTTCTTTTTGGGCAGATGGGGCAGGCAGCGGAAGCTGCGGTCAACGTAGGTTTCGCGCGTGTCGGCGACAGTGCGGATAATGTCTTTCCATTCGCCGCTGAGCTCAGGAAATTCTTCAAAACGGTTTTTACCGGCGAACCAGGTACGCTTCTTCTCATAGAGCCGCGCAAAAAACTCATTCACGTATTGCCAGACGCCGTCGCGATCCAGAATTTCCAGGACAATGTCGTCGCCCATGGCCATGGCGATACGGGAATAGAAGAAGTTGCGCGCGTCCACGACCACGGGTTTTCCGCGGCGCTTGGCTTCAAAAGAGCGCAGGGCAGCCAGCAGGTCGTCCACTGAGCTATAACCTTTGAGCAGATGCATATCTTCCACGCCGCCGAATTTTCTTTCCAAGGTGGCGGAAAGAATAATGATAGGGACCTCGGGTCGCTTGTCACGAAGTGATTGCGCTACCTCAGTACCAAACTTCCCCACGCCCAGGTGATAATCGAGCACGGCAATATCGATTTCCCCCAGATGGGTCTCGGCTTCTTCAACTGAGGTTGAACTAATAGCCTCATATCCGTTGCTGCGCAGGATGGCAGAGCGCAGGATTAGATTGTCCTGGCGGTCATCAAGCAGGAGGACTTTAATCGGTTTTTTTTCCGTGCGGCCGTCCGTCATTATTCTTTTGTACCTTTGCCGCGAATCGCCCGCGCAAGTTCCGGCAGGCGGACAAATGCGGTAACACTGCGCAGCCATTGTTTGTGATCAAAAGCCGGCGTGCCGCTCACCATCGAACCAGCGGGAATATCGCCATGTGTGCCGCTCTGCGCGGTCACAATTACTCCATCGCCTATCTTGCAGTGTCCGGCCACGCCAACCTGGCCGGCAAGGATGACATTTTTACCGATTTCGGTTGAGCCCGCCAGCCCCACCTGCGCGCACAGCATTGAGTTTTCATCGATCACACAGTTGTGCGCCACGTGGGTCAGGTTATCGATCTTTGTATTGCGTGCGATGCGGGTCTCGCCCAGGCTGGCGCGGTCGATGCAGGAGTTTGCCTGGATCTCCACGTTGTCTTCAATCACCACCCGCCCGGTTTGAGGAATTTTGTACCAATTTCCAGCATCATCTTTGGCGAAACCAAAGCCATCTGAGCCGATGACAACTCCATTGTGCAGCAGTACATTATCGCCAATCTGGCAGTTCTCGCGGATTGAAACATGGGAATGGGCGAAAAAGTTGTTGCCGATTTTTACGCCACGGTAGATCACGCAATGCGGCAACAGCGTACAGCCTTCGCCAATTTCAACGCCTGCGCCGATCACGACGTAAGCGCCGATAGATGCATTGACGTCAATCCGCGCGGAAGGATCAACAACGGCTGTGGAATGGATCCCGCGCTTTTCTTCCGGCGTAACGTGCAGCAGATCTACCGCGCGGGCGTATGCAAACTGTGGATTGCGGGTGCGTAGGGTTGGCTTGTCGAGGGCAGGGAAGTTTTCATCGACGATGAACGCGGCTGCTTTGCTGGCTTTCGCGATAGACGCATATTTGGAGCTGACGGCAAAAGTTATCTGGCCGGGGAGAGCTGACTCTATGGCGCCTACGCTGCTGATATCAACTTGCGCATCCGGCGGATCAAGCCTGGCGCCCAGCCTGTCCGCAATCTCTTTGAGCTTCATAACCAATGGGGTCCTGGAGAAAACCTGCCTAAAGCCGTGATTGTATCGGGAAGAAGTGAAAGCTGAGAGAAAAATCGTCAGGGTTCAATAAACAGCTTTTCCTGGCGGACATCTTCCGCAGTCTTCTTATGTGCTTCCGGACGCCCAATTACCGCCAGCACATTCATTTCTACCAGGGCGGCCCTGGGGACAAAGACCCTTTGCGTGTTGCCGCGGGTATCGGGCGGGGTAATCAGGTATCCCTCAGGAATGACCTGCGTGAGGTCATTTGCCATCAAGCCTTCCAGAACGTCATTATCGATAAACTTGAGCCTCACCCAGAGACCATCTGTGCGGGGCCGGCTGGTAAAGGTTTTGCGTCCGGTGGCTGAGGTATCACTGAAATCGCGGACAAAGTCCACGCTTTTAACTTCCGCAAGATCAATCAACACCACTTTGCCGGACGGATTCAACAGTTCCAGCTTGCCTTCAATCACAAAATGGGCGGGCGAAACGTAGCCGCTGATGGAGTCGCGGCCCATTTTGCGCACGATCACCTTTTTGTGCGTGGAAGGCATAATTGATTGATTCTCGCACTGATTCCAGGGGCATCAAAGGCGTCACCACAGGATTCAGCAGCATGGGGTAGCCAAAAGGTAACCTTTATGATAATGTTTCGAGTTTGTGTAGGTCCCTGCGGTGGCCGTCTAACTCTTGTATAAAGTGCAACTTACGAAAAACTTGAAAGAAATGGTTCGCTCACTTGGCCGGAGCCGGGAGGGCAAAAGTGTGTTCCTTAACTGATGGCTGACTTTATCTACCTCATGGAAACCCGGCTCACGCCGGACCAGCAGCGGGCCGTAACGCTGGTAACCGACGTTGCACGCGCGCATGAAATGAATATTTTTTTGGCCGGAGGCGCGGTCCGCGACATTATCAGCGGTTTTCTTATCCGCGATCTCGATTTTTCCGTGCAAGGAAACGCGCTCAAGCTGCAAAAAGATTTTGAAAAAGCCGGCGCGGTTACGGAAGCCACAGATGAGACCACGCGGACCATCATGCTTCTGCTGCCGGGCAACGTCCGCGCGGAAGTCACCAGCACGCGGTCTGAACGGTATGACAAGCCTGGCAAGCCGGCAGAGATAACCCCGGGCACCATCAATGACGACATGCGGCGGCGCGACTTCACAGTTAACGCCATGGCGCTATCGCTGAATCCAGGCTCGCGCGGCCTGCTCACCGATCCGTTCAACGGCGTGGCCGATATTGAAGCCAAGGTGCTGCGCGTCCTGCACAATTATGCTTTCTATGAAGACCCTTCGCGGCTGATCCGCGCTACCCGCCTGGCCTGCCGATTCCACTGGACACTGGAAGAGCGCACGCAGGCGCGCTACGAAGCTGCCAAAGAAAATAATTACATTGAGAACATTTCCGATCGAGCGGTGGGGCATGAACTTGAGCAGTTGGCCCATGAAGACAATCCTATTGAAGTAATGAAGGCGCTGGAAAAAGAAGGCTGGCTCAAAGTGCTGGCTCCTCATCTTTCGGTGGCCAAAGTTGATTCCGCAGGACTGACGCAGGTTTTCAAAATCAAGCAGCAGATGCAGGAAATCGGCGTGAACCCTGATGCCAGCCCGATTGTGATGCATTTCCTCACGCGCAAACTCGCCGACAAAGATATTACGACGATGCAGAAGCAGATCGTCAACAAAGGCTTTGTTGAGCGCTGGAAACACCTGGAAGACGATGCAAAAGACTTTGCCAAGAAACTGATGGCCCGCGATCTGGCGCTGCCGTCACAGACCTGGAAATTCCTGATGGCGAACCGCCCGGATGCGCTGCTGTTCAATGCCATTACGCCGCGGGCTTCCGCCGTGGAGCAAAAGATCAAGAACTTCCTGACTAAGTGGCCCCTGGTCAGGCAGAAGTTGCCATTTCCGGAAATGGCGGAGATGCGCATTACGCCGGAACATCCGGAGTACAAGAAAATTCTGGATGAAGCTTTCCTGCTGTTGCTGGATGGCAAGCTGCGTTCGCACACAGAAATTGTGAAGTTCCTGGAGCCATATTCTCCGCCGGAACCGCCGCCGCCGCCACCGCCTCCGCGTCGTGGCCGAGCGAAAAAGGAAGTTGCGGCGGCTGCCGGCGCTACGGGAGATCAAGCTCCAAAGAAGCGTGGGCGCAAGCCCAAGAATGCGGGCGATGGGACGCCTGCCCCTGCTGCTCCGGCACCTGCGGCTGAAGCGGCAAAGACAGCGCCTGCATCGCCGGCCCAAGCTAATGTCAAGCAGGCATCAGCGAAGCAGAAGGCTGTTCCTGCCCCTGTTGTGGCGGCAAAAAAGGCCCCATCACCCCCGGCTGCGCCAGCGAAAAAGGCTGCTCCAGCGAAAGCCCCAGCCAAGCCACCTGCCAAAAAGGCTGAACTCAAAAAGGCGGCGGTGAAGAAGAAGCCTGCCGCAAAAAAAGCAGGCAAGAAGAAGTAACGCTGACGGGATTTACGAACCTAACGCCGGCTCTAACTGTATTCCTTCCAATGCGTGCTGGCGCACTCGGGAGGCTAATTTCGGAAACTGATCGTCGGCTGGAAGCCCTTTCAGTTGAGCAGAAGCGCGACGGAAACTACTAGCACCGCTAGTGCGGACACTCTCACATTGACTTAGACGCACCGGTTGCGCAAACGTTAGAGTGCTTGCTTTATTGAAGAAAAACATATCTATAAGCGAAGCAGCAGGCCATCTGCACTGGTATTATTAGCTCAGTCCCCAGAAGCTTGAAATTCCCTATTGCATCTTTCGCCGAGATACTAAAAGATCACAAGCCAGAGTTGCGGGACCAATTTTTCAAATTCTATTGCAATCCTGAATCGCGCCGGCCAGGTTTGTTAACGGCGCAAATTTTTCGATCTTTAATATGGAGGCACTTTGAGAAGCAAGTCTATCTATACAATCGCGGGCCTGTTACTGGCTGTGACGATAAGCTTCAGTCCCCTTGGCCTGAGCGCCCAGCAAGAGCCCGCCGTAAAAGCGCCAGCAAAAGCTCCCGCACATGCCGCAGCGAGCAGCGTCAACATACCCATTCCCGATATCAAGTACACAAAATTCGTCCTGAAAAACGGACTCACGCTGCTGGTGCATGAAGACCACAAAGCTCCCATTGTGGCCGTGAATACCTGGTATCACGTTGGCTCCAAGAATGAGCAGCCGGGGAGGACCGGCTTTGCCCATCTGTTTGAGCACCTGATGTTCAGCGGCAGTGACAACTTCAACCATACGTATCTGCCTTCCATGGAACGCATAGGCGCGACTAATTTGAACGGCACTACGAACAATGACCGCACTAACTTTTTTGAAAACGTTCCCACCTCGATGCTGGACTATGCGCTGTTTGCCGAGAGCGACCGCATGGGCCATCTGCTTGGAGTGCTTGACCAGAAGAAGCTCGATCTTCAGCGCGGCGTGGTGCAGAATGAAAAACGCCAGGGCGAGAACGAGCCTTATGGCGTGACCGAGCAGTTGATCACAGAAAATACTTATCCTGTGGGCCATCCGTATTCCTGGACCGTGATTGGCTCCATGAAGGACCTTGATGCCGCTGCTCTGTCTGACGTGCAGGAGTGGTTCAAGACCTATTACGGCCCCAATAACAGCACGCTGGTAATTGCCGGTGACATTACACCGGAAGTGGCGCGGCAAAAAGTAGAGAAGTATTACGGCGAAATTCCTCCCGGCCCGCCCATTGCAAAACAAGAAACATGGATTGCCAAACGTACCGGCACGCATCGGGGCTGGGTGCAGGACCGCGTGCCGCAAGCCCGTGTTTACCGGATATGGAACGTGCCTCAATTTGGCTCTCCTGAAGAAGCGCAGCTTGATCTTGCGGCACAAATTCTAGGACGCGGCAAAACCTCGCGGCTCTATAAGCGCCTGGTCTATAAAGACCAGATTGCCACCAGCGCTACTTCCAGCGATGACAGCAACGAAATCAGCGGGCAGTTCGATATGACAGTTACGGTCAGGCCGGACAAAGATCCGGAAAAATCCGCAGCCAATTTCCGCAACAGCGAAAAAGCAGCAGACGAGGAATTGCAAAACTTCCTGAAGAACGGTCCCACAGAAGCTGAGCTGCAACTGGCCAAGACACAGATTTTCGGCAACTATGCGCGCATTGTGGAGCGCATTGGCGGCTTCGGCGGCAAGAGCGATCTTCTGGCTCGCTGCAACACCTACACCGGCAATCCTGATTGCTATAAGGACTACCTTAAGCGCATCCAGGCAGCCACAACAGCTTCAGTGAAGCAAACAGCGAAAGATTGGCTTAGCGACGGCGACTACGTTCTTGAAGTGCAGCCTTATCCCAGCACACTCAAGACTGACGCCAAGCTTGATCGCTCCAAAGAGCCTGCGTTGGGCGAGCCCATGTCTCTCAAGCTGCCTCCAATGCAGAAAGCAACGCTTTCCAACGGGCTGAAGATTGTACTGGCCGAGCGCCATACAGCGCCGGTCGTCAACTTCTCATTGCTGGTGGATAGCGGCTATGCCGCAGATCCAAACACCGCTCCGGGAACCGCCAGCTTTTCCCAGCGCATGTTGGAAGAAGGCACGCCCACGCGCGACTCGCTCAAGATCGGAGAAGAACTGGAGTCGCTCAGCGCCAACTTTGGCGCAGGCGCAAACCTTGACTGGGCTACAGTTAACCTCAATACGCTCAAGCTCACCATGGATAAAGCGCTTGATATCTATGCTGACTTGATCCTTCATCCTGCGTTCCCGGCAAAGGAATTTACGCGCCTGCAACAGGAGCGCATTGCCGGCATTCGGCGTGAAAAAGTCCAGCCGCAGGCCATGGCATTGCGCGTGGTTCCGCAGTTACTGTATGGCAAGGGTCATCCTTATTCACTGCCTCTTACCGGCACAGGCACTGAAGAAAGCGTAAGCAAGATGACGCGTGAAGACCTGGCCAAATGGCATGAAACATGGTTCAAGCCGAACAACGCTACGCTGCTGGTCGTGGGCGATACCACGCTGGCTGAAGTCAAGCCCAAGCTGGAAAAACTTTTTGCCGGCTGGAAGCCCGGTGATGTCCCTAAAAAGAACGTGACGCAGGTGCAGCAGCCGGAAAAGAACACGGTGTACCTGATTGACCGTCCTGGCTCCGGCCAAAGCATTATCTTTGGCGCGCAACTTGGTCCGCCGCGCAATGATCCGGACGCCATTCCCCTGCAGTTGGTGAATGACATTTTTGGCGGCCAGTTCAGCTCGCGCATCAACATGAACCTGCGCGAAGACAAGCACTGGTCATATGGCGTCTTCAGCTTTCTGCCCGCAGCCCGCGGACAGCGGCCTTACCTGAGCATCTCGCCGGTGGAAACCGACAAAACCAAGGAATCCCTGGCCGAACTGGTAAAAGAATATAAAAATGTTACCAGCGCCAAGCCTATTACTGAAGCTGAATTAAAAGACGAGCAAAGCAATGCCACACTTGCTCTGCCCGGAAGCTTTGAAACTGTGCAGCAACTCGCCGGAGCTTATAGCCAGATCATCCAGTACGGGCTGCCGGAAGACTACTTCAATACTTTTACCGAGAAAGCAACCTCGGTTACTCCAGAATCTGCCAATGCTATTGCGAGGAAGTTCATCCTGCCGGACCATCTGATCTGGGTAGTTGTTGGCGACATGAGCAAAGTGGAGCAAGGTATCCGCGACCTGAATTTGGGTGACATCCATAAGATCGATGCGGATGGCAACCCGGTGGGTAGCCCTGGGGGTTCAGGCACGCTTCACTGAGTAATTCCCATCATCTAATATTTCGGCCCGCCGCAAGGCGGGCTTTTATTTCGCCAATATTCCTTGATCAGATCCGTGAGACTTGCGATCCTTGAGAAAGGCTTGCTTCAGATTGCCAGGAAAAATGAACTTGGGAAATGCTCAGCTACAGCACAAATTCCGGTGAGATTAAGCGTTTGCGTGAGCACGTATGTCCAGTCTTATTTCCAATCCTCTAACACTGCCTTGTATATGTCCCTTTTATTGGTTGAATTCCTGGCCCTTCTCCGCCTGCTTTAATCCCGCCTCAATTAGCTTCTTCGCCGCATCCTCATCAAAGCTTTCCACTGCAACCACGACATTTCCGGTTTGCTGGATCAGAATCAGGCCATCGGAGCTCATGTATTGATCGCGACCAGGCAAAGCAGCATCGGCTGCCACGCGGCGCAATGACGTATAGCGTTTTGGTAAAGCGCCGGCGTAAGTCTTGGCGAACTCTTTTGCAGCCATGTCCGTTGCCCACTTGGAAACATAAAATAGTCCGATATGCGCTGAAGAATTGCGATCAGGAGGCTTTACGCCGCGGCGGCCGGCTGCGTAATACGATCCGCCACGCCACTCCGGGCTAAGACGCTTATCGGTTGCGTCATCGGCATAGATGCGCAGCAGAATGCTGACGTCAAGCTGGCCGACGGCTCCTGCATCATAAGGCTCATAATCTTTTTTCAGAAAGCCGAGATCAGGCAGCAGCAGGGGCGGCACTTGATGTCCGGCCAGATATTCCGCAGGCTCAATGATCTCGCGCGTGGTTTGAGGCATCCGCTCCAGCACGCCTTTATAGGCAAGCTGCTTACCACCTGCCACCAGCAGGTCTCTAATGAACTTCATGCCCTGGCGATAGGGAAACGCGAGCTCTTCCTGCAAGAGCAAAGGCGCGCTGTCAAACACGGGGCTGCCGCGGCCCTTATCCATGGAAGCCTGCATCAGGTCCACGACTTGTGGCGTCTTTTCCACGCTGCCGCCCTGCGGCGCCAGAACATAATCCAGCAGCACGATCATGGCCTGCCCTTCCAGCACAGAGCTGCGGCAGGTGGATTCTTCGTCATTGCTGATGAGCGCTGGCAAGTCGTCCAACCCGCGCTTTTCAATTTCTTCATCATGCTTGCTCATTTTTTCCAGGTTGAAGCTCTGGTCCTGTAGAGCGTGCGTAAGTTCATGAGCCATTACCGGACGCTGCATTTCCGGCTCATTCCAATCCAGCAGGTTCATAGTGCGCGTTTTTTCGTCGTAATAGCCGGCCACCTGTTCGGTAAGCAGCTTGACAAGAAAGCTATGGAGATCAAAGGTGCGCGGCAGCAGCCCAAACTTTTTCTGCACCAGCTCAGACCGTTCAAAGCGAATGCGGTCCGCGTCATCCTTGAATTTATCGCCAATATACTTTTCCACCTGCGCGCGGCTGACGATGGTCCGCTTGACCTTCTTCTTAATCGGCAGGCCGGTATCCTGGCTGGCAAAGCGCAAGATCTCATCGACCGAGCGGAAAAGCTCTTTCGCTTCCGCAGGGGTGATCTGATGGTCTTTTTCTTCAGGCTCGACCGGCTCAATTTCTACACGGTTCGGCCGTGGCGTGCTTTGCGGCTGCGCCGGCGGAGTTGATTGCGGGAGCTGCGGGGATGGTGAAGGCGAAGGCTCTTGCGGAGCCGAAGCTGCTGGCGGGTTCGGCTGTGGCGTTGGCGGTGTATTTTGCGCGAACCCAAACAGCAGACCAAAAAGCAGTATTGCCGGAAGCACTGCGAAAGAAAGCTTTCTCATGGATAAAATTGCGGCTCCGTAGGTATGGTAGCAACAAACTCGATTGGCTGTGCGGGCGATTCATCCATCCGCTTTTTGCCGCTGATCAACGCAGATCTGATTCCTCTGCGGATATCCGCACAAATCTGCGGCAAATTTGCTGCAAAAAGGGCGACCCTCGTTTTGTGAGAATCGCCCAGTCAATGTAAGTCTTACTCCAGACTCGGCTCGGCGGCGCGGATGTACTCGATCACCGAATCGCTCCAGCCATCGATGTGCGTCCACTTGCCATAGCCCACGCCGTTCTGGAAGCTGGCCACGTTGATCACATAGCCACGCGCCTTTGGGTTTGGGACAGCGTCGTGCGACTGCTCATCGGTGATCACGATCAAGCGGTCATACTTCTCGTCGATCTCACCCAGCGCCTTGCCCAGGTACGTTCCACCGTGCGGCTGGCTGGTGTTCAGAGCATCGCGCAGAGCAAAGCCCTGACGTGCCGGCACGCGAACCAGCTTGTCAGAGAAGGTATAGATGCTCACCTGCTCTGCGATTTCACGCAGCAAGATCGCCAACCCATAGGCAGCGTCGTTGCGGCGCATCTCCGCACGGCGAGAGAGCGGCGCATCCATAGAACCGGACACGTCCACCAGCAGCACGGTCTTACCCGGCAGTCGGCTTTGGCCCTCCAACGAACGCAGCATCGCCTGCTCCAGCTCTGTCTCCCACTGCGGCGCATAACGCGCAGCAGCAATAAAGCGGAACGGCAATACACGCTCAGTCTTCATCCGATAGAGACCGGTGCGGACCAACTGCTCGTCCACCCTGGCCTCCGCCATGTTGCGCAGGTTACGCAAAAGGGCCAGCGCGCCTAGCTTGTTCTCGCTGAGCAGTCGCTCCCATGCCTCGCGCTTATCGGCCCCGGCAGAGAGAGCCACCTCCCAGGTATCGGGCATGGCAAGTTCACCAGCGACTAGCCGCTTCCACAGCTCAGCCTGCGTGGCATCTACGGGCTTGGCGTGCGAGAGAAAGAGCACGTCACGCAGCTTGACCGGAGACGCGCGGTCATACTTGGCCAGCGCGTACTCATCAAACTTGGTGAAGGCCGCAGCCAGCCCCTTCTTTACCTGCGCAGAAAGAGGCTGCTTGCCCTCGCTCCAGTACAGCGCCACGAATTCAGAAAGTTCATCGGCGCGCTGGATAACGCGAAGCAACGTCTCAGCAACAAGCTGGCGGTGCGTAGAAAGACGGGCCATCTCACGTACCAGCAACAGAGGCGCGTGACGCAGCTTCATCTTCTCGCGGGCCTCAATGGCCAGCGCGGCAACTTTCTCAACGGCAACCTTGGGCACCAGCTCGCGGATGCGTCCGGCGATTGCCACGCCATCCTCATAAAACTGGTTCTCCCATAGCATGCAGGCGAGCACCGAGCGCCGCAGTTCCTGCTCGGCAGAGATGTGCCTGGCCGGCCCGCCCTCATGCGTCTGCTTCACCTTTGCCCAGGGCATTCCGCTCAGGTTGAGTACATTCATGCGGGCCATTTATTTTCTCCATTCTTTTTTGCTCGCCTCTTCGCTTCACCGCAAAGGGCGCAAAGGACGCAAAGTAGAGTTATTTGGTTTTGGCAGCAGCCGGAATTTCCTCCGGCTGTGCTTCGGGTTGTGGTTCGGCCTCAGTCTCATCCACCGGATCCGTGGCAGCACCGGCAACGTGGAAGCCAGCACGTTTCCCGGCGCTCTTGCTTCGCAATTCCCAGGCAATCAATTCCAGGTCTTCAATGCAAGGCAAACGCTTATCCACATAGTCTGTGCATTCACTTACCGGGAACGGAATGCGTATGGGCTCAAAGATGCGATCGCAGATCGTGATCTTTTCGCTCTGCGCGTAGCCGCGAATGATTCGAGCATAAATGCATGAATCGCAACGCGAAGCCTGTCCGACCGGCGTTCCACCGTAAACTTTTCGTAAGTCCATATTCCATTCCATGCTGGCTGGGAAATTAAGCCACCGAAAATCGCGAATAAATTTCGTCGGGGAACAAATCGACAGAGTACGGTTTTCTGAGCTACGCCATTTTTCAAACAGCGGCAGGAATTGAACCTGCGACCTCCTGTTTCCAGGCGCTCTACGAAGTAACTCTCATCTTCACCACCGACGAACAACTGACATTTTTGCCGGGGAACAAGCGACCGGGTGTGGCGCTCTGCCACTGAGCTACGCGCATCACTTACGAATAGCGATGGCGGCGGGATTCGAACCCGCGACCTCCCGATTAACAGTCGAAGTAACCCATGTCTTCACCACCGGCAAAGTGAATTTCATTTTGCAGAGAAGGTAGCATGCTACCGTCTCTACCGAAGCTTTATGCAAGCAGCCAACGCTGGAAGCAAATTCCAAACGGGGAACAATCAACCCGGGTGTAATGGTCCGTCGTTCTGTTTTGAAACTACGGCACTCGAGATGCCGGCGGGATTTGGCCGAGCCATCGCGCCAGTACTTGCACGCAACAGGCCAGCCGGACCCGCACCTACGGACAGGCGATGTAACCCTGGTCTCCACCACCGATGAAATCTGTTCCAACGTATCTACTGCTGTTATGGGAGCGGCTGTTGCAACAATTCCGCTCCGTCTCTGTAAACCGGCAGAACTTCCCGCTCTGCGCTGCACTGATCGTGGAAGAAAATGCTCTCGTTCACCGGACTGAATTTTGGTCAGGGAACAAGCGACTCCGGTTTAACTGGTGGATTCGAACCACCACGATCGCACTTCAGCGATCGCCAACCAACGAAGTATCCGCAATCTACGCCACTGATCAAACGTGTAAACAAAAGGCCTATGCCTTGATTATGAAACCTCAAGCTGGGGGTACAGACATCGGCGGTATTTTGATCGAGTACAAGTCGAAGTAACCGCAGCTTTGGCCACCCAGCGATATGTTGTAGTTAGGTCCCTTGCTAATGCTCGGGATTTCGTTGCGGGCTCAGACGCCGGCAAACAGCTTTAGTTGCAGCTTGGCTTTAGGTTGGGTCAATGAGCGTAGGACTGACGCGCCTGAGGTTAGCTGGAAAGATGATCAAACGCCCACAGACTATCAGAACCCACGACGGGTTCCGTCAGCCTCCGCACCGAATTGTAGATAGTGCATTTCATTGGGCGTTACTCCTACGCATAGTCAGAATAGCAAACTATACTCTGGGCGTGAATATGGAAAATGCGGAATAGCGGGAAATAAATTGTGAAATGAAAAATAATTCTGTGTGAATGGTTGAAAGTTTATTCGTGTGTCCGCCCATGAACTCCCTCACTACGTTTGGGATGTAGAAAAAGCAATCCACTCCGCCGCTTCTTTTGTCCCCAAATTTCCGCCAATATCCGCAGTGGTCTTTTTCTGCTGGACTGCCACCAGCACGGCTTTATTGATCCGCTCGGATTCTTTGACGAAGCCCAAATGCTCCAGCATCATGGCCGCCGTGGAGATTGCGCCAATCGGGTTGGCGATATTCTTTCCGGCGAAGGGTGGCGCGGAACCGTGGACCGGCTCAAACATTGAAGTTTTACCTGGATGAATATTGCCGCTGGCGGCCATGCCCAAGCCTCCCTGCAAGGCAGCGGCCAGGTCGGTAATGATATCGCCGAACATGTTGTTGGTGACAATCACGTCAAACTGTTTGGGATCACGCGCCATGTGCATGCAGAGCGCGTCCACATACATGTGCTGTGTCTGAATCTCAGGATATTCGGCAGCCACGATCTTAAAAACACGCTGCCACAAGCCCCCTGCAAAGGTCATGACGTTGGACTTGTCCGACATTAAAACTTTTTTGCGGCCCTGCTTGCGCGCCAGCGCAAAGGCAAATCGAATCACGCGCTCCACGCCTTTGCGGGTGTTGAAGTCTTCCTGGGTGGCGATCTCATCGGCTGTTCCCTGCTTGAGCACGCCGCCTGCATCCACGTAAGGGCCTTCTGTGTTTTCCCGAATCACTACAAAGTCCACATGCTCCGGCTTCACGCCTTTGAGCGGACAGAGCGCTTCATCCAGCAGCTTTACCGGACGCACGTTGGCATACAGGTCCATTTTGAAGCGCATGCCCAGCAGGATTTCTTTGGCGTGAATGTTGGTAGGCACACGCGGATCGCCAAGAGCGCCGACGAAGATAGCATCAAAATCGCGTTCCAGCATGGCGAAGCCGTCCGCGGGAATGGTGGTGCCGTCTTTTAAATATCGATCAGCCGACCAATCAAAGTTGGTGAACTCAACAGCGGCGCCTGTGGCTTCCACAACTTTCAGGGCTGCGGGAATGACCTCTTTGCCGATGCCGTCACCGGGAACAACGGCTATCCTTTTTTTCATGTCGCTTTCGCTCCAAACCGCTTCTGCAGTTTTACTTACCAAAAAATTGCTTTGCGCCTGATGCTCGGCCGCTCACCGCGTGGTCGGGCTCGCGTCCTTTTATGTGTGTGTCGCTGCGCTCCGAAACAGCTTATGTTTTTCTCTTCGCTTGTTATGTTTCAGCCTTGTTTTTTCGCCTCGGCGCGCTAGTCGGCCTCGCCCTTGGTCTCCGTTTGCATATCGCTTTAGCTCGGAAACCGCTTTTGCGTGAAAGCTGCCTCTCACCAATTCTCTTCAACTCATCGGGCAGCACGCAAGATTGGCCTAAGCTTTGTAAACTCTCTTCACACGTTCTCATCTTACTGGAAGGGGAGATGGCAAATGATAAAGATTACCTGCGATGTTTGCGACAAAACGCGGTCACAATCCCGCGGGCGCATCGTGAATGATTCATTGGATACTGGGTTATGATCTGGAGTTGGAAAATGCGAATGCGCTGCAACGTTCGCTGCGCTTCCTCCCTCACTGGGACAATGCCCGCGTGATGGAAGTGGGCGCAATTCACATCTGCTCAGAGAAGTGCAAGGATCAATATATAAAGGAAGCACGGGCAGCCTGAGAGACCGCCAGCGCAAATTGATAGTGTATGGTTTTGTGAGCAGTTGAAGGTTGAATGGCGTGGGTTGTGGCTGGCCGATAGAACAAGAGCAGCAGCAGTGAGGTGGCAAGCCATAAAAGCGCCACTCCAAAAACGACTTTATTCAACCGCGCAATCCGCGGCTTTATTTTTTTGTCTCTTATTGGTTTCATGTCTATTTTAAATAGATGCGTACACCACAACAGTGGTTACTGCTGCTCATCGGCAAAGACGGTAAGTTTCTTGAGCAAAAAATGTACCGCTGAGACAACAAAAAACGGCCATTAGATATGCTTTGCGCCATATATGGACCTAGCGACTCTTATCGGGTTTTGCGTTGCGTCCGCTGATTGCGGAGGTTTGGCGCTGCCGAGATTGAGCACAACTTTCCATTGGCCATTCACACGGCGCCAGAGTGTTGTGTACATCCACGCGAACTTGCCGTGCCGCGGACTTGATTTCAAAAAAGGGACTCTTTATCCACATAAATCCACAGCGCTGCACCATTCTGCGGCATTGACCCTGCAGGTCCAGTACCGATAGATTCGAAAGATCAGTAGTCAGCCATTTTGTCTTTTGATTTTTCATCCAGCCAACAAGAATTTGTGCAATCTCACGGTCGAGCAAGCCGCGATTGTGGATAACGCCATGGGAAGAATCTGACGTGCCACCATGCTGAATTCCGGTTGCGTACCGGTAACAGACGGGAAATAGAGTACTTGGGCGAATTGGCAGTGATTTCCCTGCTAAGGTACAATAGATTGTATAAGCCTCTTGACAGGTACTATATACAGGCGTAAGTTTCCAACACTACGATTGTTCTGGCCGGACTCGCAGAAAGTCGAAAACGGGTCACAGACATTCAAAAAAGACGCTCGGCGTCAGAGGTGGCGCCGGAAACCATAATCGCGGTGAACTTAATTGTTGTTGCTTACGCGCTGCCGGCCTTGCCGGTGCTGCTTAACCGTGCCTTGAAAGGGAAGTGATATGGAAATGAATTGGTCACGTTGGTTTCATTGCGAATCAAGCTTTGGGCTGTTGCTGGTTCCCAGCCAGCCCGGTGTTTTTGCCTTGGCGGAAGAAATTGTGCAGCCCGCCGGGCCGGCTTCACGGCGCATGCTGGCTGTATTTGAGGTTGCTGAAGCCGACGACCTTTCACGGGCGATGAGCCGTCTGTTTGCGGTGGGAAGCCCGGTACGGGAAAAACTTCTACAGGCACGCTGCTACATCCGCTATGCCATTGCTCCAGGCATTGCTGATCGAAGGGCGGCAGCGGCGGCGCTGAAGAACTGGCTGAACGCAAAACAGGAAGTTGCGTCCCAGATATTTGAGCGGCCCGCAAATGTGCCCTCAGAGTTGGAGTTGACGATTGCGCCTGCTCAAGTCTTGGCGCGACCTGAGCAGCGGTCTGTCGCGGAAACCGCAGATGCCAATCCAGTAAAAGTGATGGCTGCGGCAGCGGTCCCTGACTACTCAGAGTCAGAGCACGGCGGACAGAAAACGGTGGCGGAGCGGGCGGTGGATCGCGTGACCCACGGCATACGGCTCAGCAAGGCCGTTTCAGCAGGATTCTAAGAACAATCAAGGGCAGGGAGACCAAACAACGGGCAACTCGTGCCAAAAGCAGCAAATGCAACATCGCAGACTTCGAAGCGAATCGGGAGAGAATGAAATGGCGGAAACAAAGGTCATGAAGGAAAACACCAGAACACAAACCCAGCAGCCGGCTTCAGGACAAGTGGCACAAACCACTCAGGGACTGAAATTCCCGCGCTATTTCACGCGCGCGGGCATCTCGCCGTACGACGAAGTGGAATGGGAGCTGCGCACGGCCAGCATCACGGACGCCAAGGGCAACAGCATTTTTGAGCAGCGCAATGTTGAATCGCCCAAAGACTGGTCCATGACCGCCATCAACATTGTTGCGAGCAAATATCTGCACGGCACGCTGAACACGCCGCAGCGCGAGACCGGAGTCCGCCAGTTGATTCAGCGCGTGGCAGAGACCATCCGCGATTGGGGCTGGCAGCAGGGCTACTTTGCCAGCATGGAAGACCGCGACACTTTCCATGACGAGCTTGTCCACATTCTTGTGCAGCAGAAAGCAGCGTTCAATTCGCCGGTATGGTTCAACGTGGGCTGCGACCGCCTTGAGCCGCTCTCTGACGCGCAGAACTGGCACTGGAACCGCGAAAAAGGCACAGTGGAATTTTCCACCACCGGCTACAAAGCGCCGCAGTGCTCGGCGTGCTTCATCAACTCGGTAAAAGATTCGCTCGATTCCATCCTGACGCTGGCCAAGACAGAAGGCATGCTCTTTAAGTGGGGCAGCGGCACAGGAACGAACCTTTCCGCGCTGCGCGGCTCGACAGAAGAGCTTTCCGGCGGTGGCTCGGCCAGCGGCCCGCTCAGCTTTATGAAAGGCTTTGACGCTTTTGCCGGCGTGATCAAGTCCGGCGGCAAGACGCGTCGCGCGGCCAAGATGGTGATCTTGAACGTCGATCATCCTGACATTGTGGACTTCATTGAGTGCAAAGCCAAAGAGGAAGCCAAAGCCTGGGCGCTGATTGAGATGGGTTATGACGGCTCATCGCCCGACTCCGACGCTTACAGCTCCATCTTTTTTCAGAACGCCAACAACTCTGTTCGCGTGACTGACGAATTTATGTCTGCCGTTGAGCGCGGTAGTGACTTTTCCACCCGCTCGGTAAAAGGCCATGAGGTAATGAAGACCTACAAAGCTCGCGACCTGATGAACAAGATTGCGCAAGCCACGTGGCAGTGCGGCGATCCGGGCATGCAGTACGACACGACGATCAACAAATGGCATACGTCGAAAAACACGGACCGCATTAACGCCAGCAATCCGTGCAGCGAATATATGTTCCTGGACGATTCGGCCTGCAATCTGGCATCGCTCAACCTGATGAAGTTCCTCAAGTCGAACGGCGAATTTGACGTGCCTGCGTATCGTCATGCCGTGGACGTGCTGATCACGGCGCAGGAAATTCTGGTGGACAACGCGGGCTATCCGACGGAGTCGATTTCGCGCAACTCGCATGATTACCGTCCGCTGGGATTGGGTTATGCCAATCTGGGTGCGCTGCTGATGGCCAGCGGCCTGCCTTATGACTCCGACGCTGGCCGCGACTACGCTGCCTGTGTTACGGCCATCATGTGCGGCGAAGCTTACTTGCAGTCGGCGCGTATTGCCGAACAGTGTCCCCAGCTTGCGCCGGCCAGTTCGCGTGTTTCTCCGCAGGAAGTTACCGGCGGCGCGTGTCCGGGCTGGTACAGCAATCGCGAGCCGTTTCTTGATGTGATCCGCATGCACCGTGCGTCTGTCAACAAGATCAATAAAGAGAATGTTCCCGCTGCGCTGCTGGAAGGCAGCCGCCAGTCCTGGGACGAAGCTCTTTCACTGGGCGAAAAGCATGGCTATCGTAACGCGCAGGTGACGGTGCTGGCGCCAACGGGGACCATCGGCTTCATGATGGATTGCGACACCACCGGCGTTGAGCCTGATCTGGCGCTGGTGAAATACAAAAAGCTCGTGGGCGGCGGCATGATCAAAATCGTGAACCAGACCGTGCCTTCCGCGCTGTGGAAGCTGGGCTACTCGGCGGACCAGGTGAATTCCATTGTCGGCTACATTGATTCCACCGGGACCATTGAAGGCGCGCCGGGCATTCGCGACGAGCATCTGCCCGTATTTGATTGCAGCTTTAAGCCGCAAAAAGGCACGCGCAGCATCCATTACATGGGCCATGTAATGATGATGGCCGCAACGCAGCCGTTTATTTCAGGCGCAATTTCCAAGACCGTGAACCTGCCGGAAACCGCGACCGTGGACGACATCGCTGAAGCTTACCTGCAATCCTGGAGGCTCGGCATCAAGGCCGTGGCCATCTATCGTGACGGATCAAAGAAAGCGCAGCCGCTCATGGCAGCCAGCTCACGCGATGAAGCCGCCAAGCGCGGAACAAAATCTGAGAAAACCGCCGCAGGCGCAGACTTCACGGCAACGCAGCGTCCGCTGAGCGGCCCGGAGATGGACTTCCAGAAGCTTTCTCCGGAACAGCAAACCATGGCGCTGGCCGCTGTGCGTCCGCTGACCATGCATGAGCAGGAGACAGCGCCGCCGCGCGCGGTGCGCCATCGTCTGCCGGCGGAGCGCGCGTCCATCACACATAAATTCGGCATCGCCGGACACGAAGGCTACATCACCGTGGGCCTGTATAAAGACGGCACCCCGGGCGAGCTGTTCATCCGCATGGCCAAGGAAGGGTCAACCGTCTCCGGCCTTATGGATTCATTCGCCACCGCGGTTTCACTGGCGCTGCAACACGGCGTGCCTATCAAGCTGCTGTGTGACAAGTTCAGCCACACGCGCTTTGAGCCTTCAGGCTTTACCGGTAATCCGGAGATTCCCATCGCCAAGAGCATCATGGACTACATTTTCCGCTGGCTGGAGCTGCGGTTCGTCACCGGACGGCAGTATCCGCTGTTCAAAGATATGGTGTTGCCACCGCAGGGCGCAGCCATTGGCACTGAGCCATTGGCCATTGGCGAAGGCAATGCAGCACCCAGTCAGCATCCGGCATTCACTGGAGCGCAGTCGCCCTCGCCTGCGAATTATGAAACCAAACCACCGCAGGGTGGATTGGCAACACAGCGTGGACCTCAGCCGCCCTCGGCTGAGTCAGACAAAAGCCCGAGCATCGCCGATCGTGGCATCTACCACTCCGCCGACGCGCTGAAAGAGTTTGTCGACCTGGGCGATGCCCCAAGCTGCCATGTGTGTGGTTCGATCATGACCAGGAATGGGAGTTGCTACAGGTGCATGAGTTGCGGGAGTACGAGTGGGTGTAGTTAAGGATAGAAAAGTGGCTAGTAAAGAATGGATGTCACGTTTTGGGCATTTTTTTCTGACCCTACCAGTAGGAGGGTAGAAAATGCCAACTTTCGAAGGTGATGGCTTTTCAGTAACTGGCTTTTCGGCGGAGCTACTTACTGATGCCAAAGCAGCTGGATTGATCGAAGTAACGACGCCAAGTCCAAGCACGGACGAGGCAGACGCAGAACTGCGCGATGAGCTCGGTTTTATTGATGATCTGGCCTTGGCGGAATCTTTTGCCGGTTATGAGCCAGATTGGGCGGACCAAATAATCCAAAAGTGTGCGAGGTGGCGAGGGTGGGACACTCCGAACTGGCTGCCCAAGGTCTTAAGGCAATTTGAGTGGGCGTTTCTTCAATTGCCTGTTCCAGACCGGCGCTATATCTCTAAATCATGGAACGAAACCTGCGTATTTCCGGCGCGTGGATGGCCTGCGCGTGGCTTTCGCTATATTAAAGAGCTGATCGAAACCGGAACTATCACGCACCGCATAGATGGACGCGGCGGTGCTGAGCTTCTTCAGAGTAATGCTGGTCGTGATAGCGGTGCAAGCCGAGAGCGGTGTGCCAGCAAGAGCGGCGAGAAATTGCATGGACTGACCACGCAGCCTGTTGACGATGCGACGCTCGCGCGATTCAACGCACTACAGCAGCAGGAAGATTTTAAAACCAAACCGAAAATACTGCCGGACAGAGGCAACTCGTGCGCGGATGACTTCAATAAACAAGTCCGCAGCGCGATTGATTATGCACTCAAAAGAATGGCCAAAACCGATCCTCTGGTCGCTATAGAGTTGAAGAACTCCATTCAGCTCAAAGAAGGCGTCTGGAAGTTCACGACGAGCCGAAACTGGGTAACATCTCTGACCGACATTCCTTTTGATTGCTTCATGACGCTACGGGGCGACACATGGGAGATTCAATTCACTAGCAAAGCCGCTCTTCATGTCAAAGACTGTGCTGGCATGAAATATATTGCGAGAATTTTGGCATGTGGAAATATCCCTGCGCCGTCTGCCCTGATTGCTGGAAGTGCCTTGCTCGATGAGTTCCTGACCAGACCTCCCTATCGTCGTTTGTTTCGCGCACTGTATCGCCGGGTAGAGGTGAAGTGCAATGATCCGAGAAATGGGGAAATAGAACGAGCGATTTGCCAGGCCAAGAAGCTGCAGCCTCAGCACTGTTTCCACGCAACTGACCAGCTGGTAGCTGATTCAGATTTATATACAATTTGTGGGCTGCCGACAGGGTTTGTGATTCTCGACGCAGATGGACTCACAGGGATTCATGGTCTTGTGACAAGGCGACTCGCTATGATGGCAACGGATGATGACAAACGCTTGAAGGTGCAGCAGATTGCGGATGAGCTTAGCGATGGAATTAGATTTTCCAAGATGTACAAGACGCTTTTGGAGCAAATTCAGCCATCTTGCGGCAAAGCTGCCGACTCGATCCGGCAGGCCGTTTATCGGTTGAGGAAGCAATTATTGGAGCGACATATCCCGAATTACGAGAGGTTCGCAAATTACATTCAAACTCATGTGACCACAGGCGAAGTATGCGAACATACCTCAGGTCTGCGTTGGAAAATAGCAGGAATTCCGCCGTTGCCCGATACATTGGAACTGGCAGAAGACCACAGGTACAACAAAATACGCAGAATTAAGAAACTGAGGGAAAGCATCGCAGAGAGTTTTGCATCGATGCCAGGATCGCCAGCAAGACCAGATTGGGTAGCATCAATCCGGTCTGAGTTAAAAGAGTTGGACGCGCCCCCAAGCTGGTTGGCTGAACGAAATTGTGTGGGTTAAGAAGAACCATACCAGGATGTCAAATCTCTTATCTTTCGCGCATTTGGTTTTGCGAAGGGAGAAAGAGATGTCTTGTCCCTTTCACGTAATGGTTCTGTTTGCCGCTCCGCTTCGCTGCGCGCAGGCCTTCGGCAGAGAGGAAAGGTTTTTTCCAATTTCCTTTCCCAGCGCTTACGCGCTGGGCTCAATAATTTTGTCCCTTCGGGACTTTATCCTTTTTAAGTGCGAGAACGTATTTTTGCTCAAATCAATCATCCTCTGTAATTGCTCCTTCAGATCCCAGTGACCTAAGGGCAAGAATCGATGATGAAGGTCTTCGAGCCTAAGCCCGCAGGGCGGAATTATTGAGCCCACCGCGACGGGGTCCCCGGTTGCGCCGCTTTTGCGCAAGTTGGGGAAGGTAAGCGGTGGGAAATGTGTAAAAAAGAAAGCAAAGCCCTGCTTTAGCGGGGCGACATAATGGCGGCAATCAATTTCGGCAATCATTCGGCATCGGGATCAATGCCGTGTTTCTTCAGCAGCGCTCGATATTCCTGCTCAAACGTCATCTTACGGTGATGCTTTTCCTGATCACGAATGTATTTCGCTACGGCTGCGGTATTGGAAATGCTCACGCTGAATCCGCCGTAGCCTTCCTGCCATGCGAAGCGGCGTCCATGCTCATTCATCCATTTGGAAGAATTTGACTTGAGAAGTCGAACGGCTTCGGCCAGTGCGATAGTTGGCGGGAGATGGAACAGGATGTGAGCGTGGTCGTCCATGCCGTTGATGGCGATCGCAGCCATTCCCTGATTGCGGCAGATGCCGGCCAGATAAGACCAAAGCTCTGGCTGAATGTTTGTGGCGATGATGGGCCGTCGATCCTTGGTGCTGAATACGAGATGGATATGATTTTTAACGAACGCGTGAGACACGGGTTATGTCGCCCTTTCAGGGCTTTGATTCTATATCTCTTCTTCCCAGCACTCACGTGCTGGGCTCAATAATTTCGCCCTCCGGGCTAATTTGGAGATTCGCTTCACCTGAGCTTACCCACCCAGCAAACCAAAATCAGGTTTGCCGGGGACCCCAGCAAGCGCTGGGCTCAATAATTTTGACATCTCTTTACCTGAGATTACGTGCTGGGCTTAATCATTTCGCCCTTGGGGGCTTGATCCCTTTTCAGCGCGATAAAATCAACGCTGACCATTGAACCAATCAGGAAAAGATTGGGGTATGCCTGCCAGGTGGCGAATCAGCAGTAAACCGATTGCGATCATTAGAGTGCCAACCGTGAAAGAGAATAAACAAGCTGAACGTTCAGAGAGATAACCCTGAGCGATGACTCGAGGAGGCTTGAGCATTTTTCTCCAGCCCATGATTTCGACATAACTCCCGCTATTGTCATCCACTTCCCATCTGTTGAAGTCAGCATCACGGAGAGAAGGAAAAAATACTTCGAGAACAGCATAGGTTCCATATCCCGTCAGGACAAAGGCGGGAAGTAAATGAAATAATAAGGATGCGGTTTCCATTGCGCCGATATTATGACATGCATTTCTCCGCCAATATTGCCAAAATTGGTATTTGCCTAAATTGAAAACCAAGCAGAGCTGTGGTCGCGTTCAATCATTTTCCCCTTCGGGGACTACACCGGGAAGACATTTTTCCACTTTTCTTGTCGGCAAATGGTTTTAGTTGCAGGCAATCCGTGATGAAATGTCTTTTTAGTCGAGAGCACTGGCGTTCTATGATCCGCGATGTTGCACTGTTCTCAAAGCCATGAGAGCCTGGCAGGCATGCATCTTCGATTACTCTAAACACAGCGCGTAACAGTGATGCCAGCGAGACGAGCTGGCGTTCTTGTTGTGGGACGAAATGCCTAAGTACTAATTAGTAAACAGAGCTGGCCACCCCATTCCAGCAGCAGCTCATCTCATTGCCCACGTTCCCCCAGGAATACCAAGGAGAACCATTTCAGTTATGAGAAGCCACAGGAAAGCCTTCTGTCTGCTGATGTCTGCCTGTTTCATCGCCGCCACCTCAACCATTGCATTCACCCAGGACGGATCTTCGACTGGGAAATGCTCATTTCAAACACTGAACATCCCGGCCCCAGCCAATAACTTACCGGTGGCCAGAGCGCTCAACGATGTGGGAGGAATTGTGGGACAGTACCTCGCCAGTGATTCCCGGAGCCATGGGTTCCTGCTGTATCAGGGCAAGCTCACCACATTTATGTTTCCCGGTTCCACGGATACTGAGCCCCGCGACGTGAACACGACAGGAACGATCGTTGGCGACTATATTGCGGGTAATTCCGGGCACGGCTTTATGGTCCATTCCGGTGGTTTCAAGCAAATCACGATTCCCGGCTTCCCCAATGCGGTTGTGTCAGCGAATGGCGTAAATGACAATGGCGACATTGTCGGCCAGTACAATCCCAATCCCGCCAATGCAGCCTTTGGTTATCTACTGCACAACGGCAAACTTACCACCCTTTCTTTCCCCGGAGCAGCGGGAGGGACGAATCCCACCAGCATCAACAACCAGGGTGTGATTGTTGGAACTTATTTTCTTTCTTCGGAAGATCTTGCCCATGGCTTCATGTGGAAGGCCGGAGTGTTCAGCAATTTGAATCCTCCAGATGGCGGCGGCCACTCACAGCCGACGAAGATCAGCAATACCGGTGACGTCGTGGGCACGTACGTTTCTACCGTCGACGGGCTGCAACATGGATTTTCCTTCGATAAGGGAAGATATACCAAAATTGATGTACCAGGTCTTCAGAGTACAGGAATCGATGGCGTGAACAAATTTGACAATGTGGTCGCAGAAGCCATTCAGGGGACAAAAACTACCCTGTTCAAGGGATTCTGCTCCGCGGTGTTCTAGATGAACAATCTCCACCCTTCGTGAAACAGCGGAGGGTGGAGTCTTTAATATTCAACGAAATGAGATGTTTTAGGTATGTGTGATCGAGAGGGCAATGGCCACTCCTCTACTGCCGCACGTAAACCATGGTCTGATCGCGCTCGGCGCCTTGAGCATCTTTGCTGTGCTCATGGACGGTGATTGTCTTACCGTCTTTTGAAAGAGTGACGGTGCCGGTGCTGGTTGAGCCGTCAGTGCCGTGGCCTTGTGAGGTGAACTGATGCGATGAGGGCATTTGATATGTGATTTGCGCCACTTCCTTGCCTTCCATCATTTGGGGTGATGCCGTGTCTGCCTTGCCCTCATAATTCACGGTGTAAGAATTCCCCTGCGGGTCTTTGCCCCCGATCGTATATTTGATGGAATCTTTGGTGGCCGAGGCTACGCTGACTGTTTCTTCCTGTGGCGCTGGGCCGCTGGGTTTTGATTTTGCAACATCCAGCTTGTAGGTGCCGATCCACGGATCAGTGCCGGCTTGTTTCTTCTTCTGGCTGAATGCAAGCGTGCAACTGAGTAGCAGGAATACAACCGTCAATTGCTTCATGGAGCCTCCTTATGGCTGGTGGGATTAGATGCCTGTGAACATTCGTAAGTCAAGCTAACTGGTTGCGGTACGCTTGGCTGTGCGCGGGTCTTTCGCGCAGATCTTATGTCATCCGCAGCAGCCGGGTTTTCCATTTTTGAGCTGGAGTAACACCCGGTTTAAGTTGAAAAATGGACGCCAAAAGGTGGACAATCGCACCATATCTAGCCCCGAAACCGCGCTGGCCGGCGGCAAAAGAGAAAGTTACCCCCTTGGAATACTATCGCGGCACAGAAACGATTCTGCTAGTGGATGATGAAGAGTCTTTGCGCGCCGTGCTGGTGGACCTTCTGGGCCAGCTTGGATATCGCATTCTCTCAGCCGCCAACGGCAATGAAGCAATAGCCCTGGCGGAGACATTTTCCGGCAAGATTGACCTGCTACTGACCGACGTAATCATGGACCCACTTTCCGGCCCAGTCCTGGCAAAGACCCTCACTCAGACGCGGCCTGACATGAAAGTGGTTTTCATCTCGGGCTATGCCAATCCGTCGCTGGCGCCGGATGGCGTTTTGAAGCCCGGCACAGTGCTGGTGAATAAACCATTTAGCATCAAGCTGCTTTCGGCCAAGTTGCGGGAAGTTCTGGAAAGTCCGGCGTCAGTGGAGTAATTTTAGGCGTGAACGGCGTGTGCATCCGGACACGCTCTGGCGGGAACTATGACACACTTGGCTGCTTCCTTGCCTGGGGTAAGCGGTTGGATTACTTAGAGATACACTTCTGGCCCAGCGCTTGCACCTGAACACGGCGTGGGTTATCGAAAACAAGCTCAGGGGGGTGGGTGATGCATGCGGAAATGGTGGAGACAAAAAATTTTCTGATCTGGATGGCCTTGTGGGCCGTCGCTTTAATGGTGTTGCTGCCCGCCCTGGCCGGAAGCTGATGGCCGCCTTCTTCAAGGGGAAGCTGGCAGGAGTTGCAGAAAATAATGCCCCCGGCAGTTTGCTTCGAGAGTTGCAGAGAAAACTTATTGGATCATTTCCCGGGCTGGTTCAACTCTCTTCGTGCTCTTTGCGTGTTTAACGGAAGCGCCTTGAGGGAGAAAAACCCTGAAGCATGTTCCGCGGTGGTTGGCAGTATAGTTTGAGCGAAATCGCAGACTGCCATTATGTTTAAGAATAATGCTCTTGGCCAGCCACAAGCCAAGCCCGGTTCCTTTAAGTTCCTTGGTGGTAAAGAAAGGTTCCAGAATGCGGTCACGGATCTCTTTTGGTATGCCTACGCCGGCATCATGAATGGTAAAAACAGCGCCGCGTACGCCATCGTTTGCGGCTGGGCGGATGCGAATGCAAATTTTTCCGTCTTGTGGGGAAGCATCAATGGCGTTGCCAATCAGGTTCGCCACCACCTGGCGGAGTTCGCCGGGAAATCCATGGATTCGATAAGGCCCACCTTTTTCCAGATCAACGTTGATGCGCTTGCCTTGCAATTGAATTGCGTACAACGCAAGAACGGAATTCACCATTTCCCGCAGATCCAGCTCAACCGGCACTTTTGTTTCCCGATGGAAAGACAGCACCTGCTTAGTGATTTTCGTTACGCGCTCAAGTTCTTTCATAGCCTGGCGAAGATAATCCTGGAGTTCTTTTTGCACGCTGGCATGCGAGGCCAGGTAGATCAGATTGGTAAGCGCTTCTAGCGGGTTGTTGATTTCATGCGCAATAGTCTGGGCCAGCCTTCCGGTGGCAGCAAGCTTTTCGGCATTACGCAGCGATTCTTCCGCCAGTTTTCTTTCTGTAATGTCGGTCAGCACCACGATGGATCCAAAGCGGTCCTGTCCGGACATCACGGGATTTGTGGTAATGCGAAACCACCGCGACCCGTGTTGCTGTTCGGCCACGTAGTGGGATGTTTCGGTGCGGGTAACGAATGCAGCATGACCCAGAACTTGCTGCAAAATGGGGACGCCGTCATGCCCAATTACGTCACTGAAGCTTTTGCCGCTGAGTTCAACAAATGCACGATTGCAGCGCGCCACTTTGTTGTCATTATCGAGCAGCACCAGGTATTCGGGCAGAGCGTCAACCGTGCATTCCCATTCCTGTGCTGATTGCCGGGAAATTGCTTCGGCCTGTTTCAGCCGCAGCAGGGACTTCACCGTGGCCACCAGCACCGTGGCATCGATAGGATGCGTCAGGTAACCGTCAGCCCCGCCTTCCAGCGCCTGCACTTTACTTTCATTGCTTACGAATGACGCAGAAATTTGCAGCACCGGGACTGAACGCGTTGCCGGATCGCTCTTGATGCGCCGGCAAACTTCATAACCTGAAATGTCAGGTAGCTTTACATCAAGGATTACCAGTTCAGGATGCTCTTTCACCCGCTCCAGCGCTTGCTCTCCCGTTGTGCACTGTTCCACATCCAAGCCCGCGCGCGCCAGGATTCGCGAAAGCACGTAACGGTTCTGCTCCGTGTCATCCACCAGCAGAACCCGCGATTTGGATTGCTCCGTCATCCGAAAATCATGTCCTCCCCGGCCCTGAAATATCCAGCTTGGCCAGCGAACTGAGCAGCAATTCCGGTGAAAGCGTAGTGGTCACGTCGCTTTTGGAAACCAGCCTTGCGGCCAGAACGTTCAGCAGGTTTTTCTCTTCACCGGAAAGTATCTTGGACGTGTAAATAATAACCGGAAGCCGCCGCGTACGTTCCTGGTCGCGCAGTTTTTGCAAGACTTCAAGTCCGCCCATTCCCGGCATGACCAAGTCAAGGATTACCGCATCAGGGCGCTCTCTCTCCACCATGTCCAGGGCCTCTTGCCCGTTATGCGCTTCCACCAGGTTCAGCCACGGACGGTCCAGTAGTTCACGTAAAATATAAAGTGACAGATCGTTATCATCCACCAAAAGCAATTTCTTTGGCTGTTCCTGTCTGGTAACTCTCCGGACGTCATGCAGAAGGCTTTCCGCTTCCAGCGGCCTGCTGATGGCCAGCGATGCGCCCATGTCCAGCGCTCTGGATGAATTTTCCGGAGCGGCAAGTGCGACGATCGGGATTTGCTCCATGGCTTCCATTGGTTGCTGGAAAAAGCGAAGAAAATCCCACGCCGCAGAGCTGGTCATATCGCAAACAATGGCTGTCGGTAGATGGCGCTGCAGCCAGGTTTCCGCCCGTTCCAGGCTTTCCACATGGATGAGCTGAAACTCTGATGTCCTGAAAACCGGCTCCAGCAATGAAAACGTGTCCGGATCAGAGTCAATCAGCAGCACGGCATCGCGGGAAAACTCTGGGGCCGGCATTTCTTCCTTGGTATTCCTGGGAATTTCAGCTTCCCCTTTATATATAACCGGAAACTCGGCAAAGAAACTCGATCCCTTGCCCAGTTCGCTTTTTACCCAGACCTTGCCCCCAAGCAATATAGCCAGTTTGCGGCATAGCGGCAGCCCCAGGCCAGTGCCCCGATAGCGGTACTGAAGCGGATTGTCCACCTGCGTAAATTCCTCAAAAACCGTTTCCAGGTTTTCCTGGGCAATACCTATGCCGGTGTCCGCAACCTCAAAGAGAATTAAGTCTTTGTCCTTCTTCTCCGCTCTAATCCGTATTTCACCTTGCGGTGTGTACTTGATGGCATTGGAGATAAAGTTTCTCAGGATCTGTGAAACCTTGCCTTCGTCGGTGCGCAAAGTAGGCAGACTTTCGGCTTCTGTAAAAGTTAGTTCCACGGAGGTGTTGTCTGCCAGCAAGGGCTTCAGCATGCCTTTAAGCGCGCTGAACAACTCCGATACTTCGAAGCTTTGAACTCTCATCCGTACTTTGCCTGCTTCCACCTTGGCCAGATCCAGCAGGTCGTTCACCATTTCTGAAAGCGTTTTTGCCGACTCCAGGATGAACCCTATCTGTGTTTCCTGCTCCCGGGTAAGGTCTCCGTCCAGCCGGTCCAGCAGGATCCGCGCAAGCGACATGATAGAGTTCAGCGGCGTCCGAAATTCATGCGAGATGTTGGAAAGAAAACTTGTCTTCAGCTCTGACGCTCTGCGCAGGTAGTCGGCGCGTTCATCCAGTTCCGCATACAGCGCCACAACACCGCGATTGGTATCTTCCAGTTCCCGGTTCAGCAGCGCCAGTTCTTCCTGCCTGGCCCTCAACTCCTGCAGGGTCTTCAGCAGTTCGCGGTTTTGCCGGTCGATTTCGTCATACGGGCTTTCGGGCGCATTCGCGGCAATCTTCTCGCTCAGGTCCTGCATTCGCGCGGGGGTAAGTATGGGCACGGAAACAGGGAAGTCTTTCCTCATCTTCACCACTGTGCCGGCGTGACTACTGGAGATGTCGAACTTGTCCATCAGCCGCTTTGTGCCCATTATGCCCAGGCCCAAACCTGTGCTTGAGCGGTAGCGGCCTTCAAAGATGTCATCCAGATTTTCTATTCCCGGCCCGTGGTCGGAAATAACAATCTCCAGCGTCTGGGGCCGGCCGGCCTCGACCGTAAACGCTACTTTTCCCCCACGGGCGTAGCGGAAAGCATTGCGCGCCATCTCTGAGGTAGCCGTCGCCAGCCTGATCTGCTCCTGATTGTCAAATCCCACCATAGCGGCGATTTCCCGTGCGCGCTGGCGCGCCTGCACAACGTCGCGCTCGTTCCGTAACGCAATGGTGGAAATGGGAGTATTCATCGTGTCAGATCGCCGGTGCGCCTTTCATTACCAATACGCTCGCATCGTCGCGGTCGCGGCGGAAATCCCTCAGCAGCACACCTGCAATCAACGCAGGTTGCCGGGCTAAAATTCCTGGGTAGCGGGAGAGGTCCCAGCGTGACTGCAATCCGTCAGAGTGCATGATCAGGACCCCGTCTCTTGGCCATTCCATTTTGAATTCCTGTACTCGCGGCATCACGTGCCCCAACGTTCCATTATGCGAAACCAGGCTGCGGCCCAGATTGGTGCTGGTACTTATGATGCTTGCTGAGATGTTGCCGACCCCCGAGTAGCTCACAGTTCCGGCCTGTGGCCGGATCTCCGCCACTGCTGCTGCCGCTCCACGGGTCTTCTTCAAGGCATCGTGCAGCCGTGTAATGATGCTTGCAGGCGCTTCGCCGCTATGATTGCGGAAGACCCGCACGGCTTCATCGGCGGCCTCTGCCGCCTGCGCGCCATGGCCTAACCCATCCACTGCCAAAATCGCGCACCGTTCAGCGGTGCTCTCCCACGCCATATTGTCTCCACTGAGCTGCTCCCCTGCAATAGGAGATATCAGGCCGGCAATTTCAAGAGAAGGCTTGAATTTCGGCTGGGTTTCCTCCTGGTCAATGCGGGCAAATACTGCCGTCCCCTTGTCATTCGAAAAGATGTCAAAAACTTCGGCCATGCGTCGGATGGCGCCCAGCCCCGTTCCTGGCGTGCCCCCTGTGGAATAGCCATCTTGTAGCGCGCGCGCCATGTCCGAAATTCCCTTGCCGCGATCAAGGATCAATATGTCCATTCTTGCCACCGACGCGGAACGCAGCCCCGAAAGGACGATCTGCCCCCCTCCCCCATAATTCAATGCATTTCGCGCGGCTTCCGTGATTACGATTGCTGCCTCACCTGATTTTGTCTCATTGAAACCCAGTGATGCAGCCATGCGTGCGCCTGCACGCCGGGCTTCTGCGGCGGAACTGGTATCAGAAAGGGCAACAATTTGGGATAAAAACATTATTTCCAGCGGACGACGGTAATACGCGTGCCTTTACCTGGTTCGGAATC
This sequence comes from Candidatus Angelobacter sp., assembly GCA_036488825.1. Taxonomy (GTDB): domain Bacteria; phylum Acidobacteriota; class Terriglobia; order Terriglobales; family Acidobacteriaceae; genus Angelobacter. Next base: position 115,979 of record DASXGZ010000017.1, on the reverse strand, counting down.
AATATGAAAGTCGTTGACCAGCCGCTTGCTGCCGCCAAGGCCCAGCCCCATGCCGTTTCCGGTGGTAAAGCCGTCTCGCAGGGCCGCCTCGATATCGGGAATGCCGGGCCCCCGGTCCTCAAACACCAGCTTGAGCCCATTTCTTGTTGAATTCTCGACCTGCTCGATCATCATCTGGCCGCCCTTGCCATGGTCCAGCGCGTTGCGCGCCAGTTCACTCGCGGCCGTAACCAGTTTGGTCTGGTCCACCAGCGTGAACTTCAATTCCAGGGCCCATTGCCTTACCTTTTGCCGGGCCACCACAACGTCGCTCGAGGTGAAAATAGGCACGGTTTCCTGTTTTACCGACTTCATCCACCCATCTCCGAATGAAAATCTCCTCGCAGTTCATAGAGAAGTTCCATTCCTGTTTCCACATTTAAAGCCGTGCGAACTCCCGCCAAAGACATGCCAAGCTCAACCAGGGTAATCGCAACCGCCGGTTGCATTCCCACCACAACGGTTTCGGCATCCAGCACGCGCGCCATTCCTGCAATGTTCGCGAGCATCCTGCCAATAAAGGAATCCACAATCTCGAGCGTTGAAATATCAATCAAAACGCCGCGCGAACTCCATTCCGAGATCTTTTGTGTCAGGTCATCCTGAAGCTGCACGGCCAGCCGGTCATGCATGTCCACCTGAATTGTGACCAGCAGGAACTGGCCCATGCGGAGGATCGGAATTCGCTCCATTTACTCCTCCTTTTTGAAGAAGGTTTTCTTCTCGTTGCCGCCGTTCGTGTTCACCACCGTTTTGCCCGTCCGCTGCAGGGCCAGCGCAAAAGCATCCGACAGTTTGGCTTTTGTCACGACGTTGGCAAGATCGATGCCCAGGTGCACAATTGTTTGCGCGATCTGTGGGCGCACGCCGCTGATGATGCATTCCGCGCCCATCAATCGGGCCGCTGTGATCGTTTTCAGCAGATGTTGCGCCACCAGCGTATCTACCGTAGGCACGCCTGTTATGTCGATGATGGCAAAACGGGAATTGGTTTGCACCACCGCTGACAGCAGTGACTCCATCACTACCTGCGTCCGCGCGCTGTCCAGGGTGCCGATGATCGGCAATGCGAGGATTCCCTCCCACAGCTTCACCACGGGAGTGGACAGCTCCATGAGCTCTTCCTGCTGCCGCACAATGAACTTTTCCCGTGTTTCCATAAAAGCGTCAGTCGTTATCTGTCCCAGTTTGTCAAGCAAAGTAGTGGCTTTCCATACCTCGTCAAACATCGCATCCGGTGTAGAGGAAAGCTCTTTGCGAATGATGGAGAACAGCGGCTGCTTCAATGACAGCACAAAACTGGTGGTTTCGCCCGGCGTGAACCCCTGCTTGGCCCGTGAGGTCGAAATCGATTGCAGAATGTCGCGTGTGGTAGCCCATGCTGCTCCATCCAGATTGGCCACATCTCCGGATTTTGCGCCAGAGGCGATTGCCGCCAGCAGTTCGCGCGATTGTGCCTTGATCTCTTCATCGCTCATAAGGTCGGCGCGGCGCACTGCGCTGCTCATCTGCTTTAGCCACTCCGTTCGTAGCTGCTCTTCGTGTTTGCTGATCATCTCAGGCAACTTACTCATCAAGAATCCTCCAATGTTGGTGAGGCGGTATCACAATGACGATACCGCAAATCAGGCGTACTGCAAACATGGCGGCCAGCAGGGCACACAAGGGTGAGGACGAGATACTACCTATCGGGCGTGACAGTTTCAAAGCAATTCAGCAACGGAGTTGGATGCTGAAATGGCTAGGCGCGCTGCTTCAGTCCTGGGTCACTGCGGAAGAGCTTTCGCCTGAGTATTGTCTCAACACTGCTTCCAGTTCCTTGGCTCCCGCCCATTTGGGCACTACGTGGTCCACGCCAAAAAACCGGCACAATTTTTTCTCGGTTTCTCCCATCACCGTCCAGACCACAATGTGGATCGGATGGAGTTTGGGACTGGATTTCCAGTACCGCAACACTTCAAATCCACTTTCCTTAGGGAATGAGAGGTCCAGAAGGATGAGATCCGGCGGCTCCTGGGTCCCTTCCGCCACATCTTGCAGATACAGCATGGCGGCGGCAATATTATTGAATGTCGTGATTTCCTTTGAGCCCAGCTTCTTAAGCACGGCAGTAGATTGGCGTAAGTCCGAAGGGGTATCTTCAACAACTAAGACTCGGTGCATCATATTTGCGTATGAGTCTCTGACGCTTACAAATGGATTAGCGTCGGGTGACTCTATCCTTAGCTAAGATCGTTTCCGGAAGAAGTATTCTATATGGAATTCGGGGGGTCTGTACAAGCCAGGCATCAGCTCTGTCAGGTTTTTTCTTTGCCAATAAACCTTTGATTATAAATATCTTAGGCAAGCGGCCTTGTTTGGGTAAGGGGATCTGTCTTATAGCGATAGAAAAAGTTGAAGCAGTGACTAACCCTGCTCTCAAAAATTGCATCTATTCCGGCAAAGGTATTCTGAATTTGTCGTAGTTCCGCCGTCGGAGGTACGTGATGCTGGCAAAATGCGCCAATCCTTCCTGTTCCACTCCGCTCGTTTATCTGCGTGAAGGCAAAATATTCATGATCGAGGGACCAGGACAGCTCAACGTTACGAATTCTCCATCCGCCCCCAAATCGCCTAACCGGGTAGAACATTTCTGGCTTTGCGGCCCCTGTTCCTCGCAGATGACGGTGACCTCCGATCGGAAACGCGGTGTGCAGGTTGTTCCTAAGTCTGCTCGGGCTTTTCGCGCCGCTGCTTCCTGATCGGCGCTTTCCTTAATTCCGATTTTTGAACCGATAAGTTTCGCCGCAGTGCCGCTTGCGGCCCTTTCCTGCGACCAAGTCATGGCACTATAGCCTTGTCAGCTTAGATTCGTCCACATCCATTACAATCTGCCTCATGCCTTCCAGGTTATGGAGCAAGTTCCCGCTCAGAACGAGCCATCGCTGGCTGAACCTGCTCTTGCTGGCTGTGCCTGTGGCTGTAGTGCTCGACCTGCTGCATGCGCCTCCACTGGCAATCTTTATCGGCTCGGCTATAGCTATTGCTCCATTGGCCAGCGTATTGGGAGAATCCACTGGCGCCCTTGCAGCTTATTCGGGAGCAGCCATTGGCGGCATCCTGAATGCGACGCTCGGCAATGCCACGGAAATGATCATCGCTTTTATTGCGTTGCGTGCCGGGCATATCAACGTGGTGAAGGCTTCGCTTTCCGGAAGCATTATTGGCAACCTGCTTTTGGTACTGGGGCTTAGCCTGGTTGCGGGCGGAGTTCGCTATCCCATACAGCGCTTTAACCGCACTGCCTGCGTCACCAACAGCACCATGTTGATGATTGCCGTAGCCGCGCTGGTTATGCCTGCGGTATTCAATCTTGCTGTTTTTGGCACGCTCCAGCATCATGACGTGAATCTGGAAAACCTCAGCCTCTGGACCAGTGGCGTTCTTATTGTTTTGTATCTGTTGAATATGCTGTTCGTATTCCGTATCCGCCGGGCAGCGTTTCAATCTCAGGACCACAAGCAGGAAGAAACACCCCAGACCAGCCGCGGCCAGGCCATTATTTCACTCGCCCTTGCCACAGCTCTGATCGCCTGGATGAGCGAGATCCTCGTAGGCCAGATTGCTCCGGTGACCCACGCACTGGGCATGACGGAACTTTTTGTCGGCGTGATTGTGGTTGCGCTGGTTGGTAACGCCGCGGAAAATTCCACCGCTATTATGATGGCCCGCCGCAACAAGATGGAATTGTCCATGTCCATCGCTACTGGCGCCAGCACGCAGATTGCTCTTTTCGTGGCTCCAGTCCTGGTCTTTGTCTCCTTCGCGCTTGGGCATCCCATGACGCTGGTGTTCAACGGCTTTGAAATTGCCGCGATCGTGCTTTCGGTTGTGATCGTAGAAATGATTTCTTCTGACGGTGAAACGAACTGGTTTGAAGGCGCACAACTTCTGGCGGTCTATGCGATTGTCGCTGTAGCTTTTTACTTTGTTCCTGAGTAAGGCAAACAAGGAACGGGCGAACTTAAGCCGCAGTCTTGCGGTATCCACCGGTCAGGGAAAGCCAGCGTATCTTGAGCGTGTCCAGCCCCATGTAAAAACCGTCGCGCCACGGATGCACCTTTGAGCGCTCATCATTGCCCCATGAAACGGGAACTTCAGCCACATTGAGCTTGTGGTGATGCGCCAGATAAATAATCTCCGCATCAAAGCCCCAGCGCGTAATGCGTTGCAGCGGGAAAATGATCTGCGCGGCGCGGCGTGTGAATGCCTTAAAGCCGCACTGGGTGTCATGATAAGGAAAGGTCAGCACCGCGCGCGTGAACAGGTTAAACGTGCGCGACATGATCTGCCGCTTCAATGGCTGCCGCTGAAATTGCAGGGAAGGATCGAGCCAGCGTGACCCGATCGCTACGTCATTTCCTTTTTCCAGCGCGGCAAAGAGCTTGGTGGCTTCAGAAATCGGAGAACTCAAGTCGGCGTCAGTAAACAAAAGCACCTTGCCCCGGGCATTCAACATTCCGTTGCGGACGGCATATCCTTTACCCCGATTGCCGGGGTTCTCAATAAGCCGCACCTGTGGATGCTCCGCCGCAAACTGGCTGACGTAGTTCGCGGTATCGTCGCGCGAGCCATCGTTGACCACCACGATTTCGGCGCTCCACTTTTGCGCGCGGATATGGTCCAGCATCTGCTCCAGAGTGTTGCCGATGCGCGCGCGCTCGTTATACGCAGGCACCACAATGCTGTATTGCGGCTGCGCCGCTTCCAAACCTGAATTCGACAAGGGGAACTCTATAGCTACGCTCATGCAGCTTGTTCCTTCTTCTTTAACATCGCAAAAAACTCGGGTACCAGGTTGGGGTCCCAGAATCCTCTGGCTGCTTCTTCAATCATGGTGCGCTTGGCCTCTTCATGGGTCAGCGCCGGTTTATATGGACGGGCGGTGCGCAACGCATCGTACACGTCAACTACCTGAAGCACCCGCGCCAGCAACGGAATACTATATCCCGTGAGCCGGTCCGGATAACCGCTGCCATCCCAATGCTCATGGTGATGGCGGATGATGGGCAGCACATTGCGGAAAGACTTGAGCGGACGGCAGATGGTTTCGCCGATCTCCGGGTGCTGCTTCATGATGCTCCATTCCTCGGCAGTTAGCCGTGTGCCTTTTTTCAGAATGTCATCCGGAATGGAAACCTTGCCCAGATCGTGAAGGTAGCCGCCGCGCTTCAAAGCAATAATGCTTTCCCCGTCCAGGCCAACATGGTGCCCCAGGTCAGCAGCGTAGTGCGCCAGCCGCTCACAGTGGTTTCCGGTATAGGGATCGCGCGATTCAATTCCCAGAGCCAGCGCCACCAGCACGGCCTCAGCGTTTTCCAGTTCGTCTGTAAACTCTTTGAGCTTCAGCAGTGACTTAACGCGGGCAAACAGCTCTTCAGGATAAAGAGGCTTGCTCAGGAAATCGTCCGCCCCGGCCTCAATGCCACGTACCCGGTCATCGCGATCAGAAAGCCCGGTAATCATCACTACCGGCGTAAGGCGCGTATAAGGATCTTCTTTGAGTTCGCGGCAAAGATCGTAGCCGGACTTTCCCGGCATTACCACGTCCAGCAGGATCAACTCCGGCCGCTCCGCATGTACCATCTGCTTTGCTTCTTCGGCCTCAGTTGCAGTAATAATGTCATAGCCGCGCGATGAAAGTAGCTCCCGCAGGAGCAGCAAGGTATCCAGCTTGTCGTCAACTACCAGGATCTTAGGAGCACGCTGCTTGTAGCGGCCATACTCCTCCCTTGCCCGTTCCGATATGGGTGCCATCGTTAACTGAGAGGGTAGAGTAAGGTTGAGGGTTGTATCGAGCAGCTCTCGAACCCTTCGTTCGTGTAATTCATCGTCGGAAAGCACCAGATACTCCGGAAACTGCAGCCCCAATTAACATTACAGATGCGCGACCGCAAATGATGGAGTTGTGGGGAGTCTTTGATTCTAAGGCTATTTGCTTAAAAATGGAAGGTTAACCTGCCCGCAATTTCATTCTTAAGTAACATGATGCCTATGTCTTGATTCTTGTTAAGTACTTGGCGTTATCGCATTACAATCATCGGCTTCATACGCCAACCGGATTGGCTCATCTTGAGGCTAATGCTTACGATTACACCATTTTTCGAGAAGTGAAGTCATATAATTGGCCCTTCCATGCGCCAGACGTACCTTTACATCAATTTGCTGCTGTTTGCAGCCAGTGGCCTTGCCGCACCCAAGCCGCATACCATCCTTTTAGGCCCATGGCGCTCCGCCGAGCTCCGCACGAATTCCGGTGAAAAGCAGCCAATCAGGGTCAGGGACTTGGTCATTGACGGCAAGACCCGCGAACATACTACCGGCCCTATGCATGAAGTCACAGACCGTTTCTTCGTGGTCCGGCGAGCCATCCGCCTCAATGACGCACTGCCGCACGAAACCAGAAACCCTCAATGGCTATGGCGGTTGACCGGCTGGATCAGCGTTGACCGCCAGACTGGCCGCATTGCGCAGCTCAACCTGCCCTCTTTTGACGGAGATGCCTCTGAAGCGAGCTGGTACCGTGACTACGCCGCTTATTGCAGCTCTTCCGATGATGGCTCAAAGTCCTACATGGTGGTTTCGCAGATTGGCGTGCGCAAGGCTATCCTGAAGAAGGAATATTCCGGCGCGGCATGCGCCGCTCCAACGTGGGAGCGCTCACCCAGCCGCGTGACTTTCGTCGCTGGAAGCGAGAAGGCCAGCTTTGTGATTCACGCGCACGGCGCGGAGGTCCAACCCGATGTCACAGAAGAAGAAGGTCCCCAACCATGAAAACACTACAGGAATATCTTGATGATGCCGCCGTAGCCCACGGCCATCTTTGTGCCGGACAGGTGCTGGGCGTTCGCATGGCCATGCTCGGTCTGAAAAAGCTTGGGCTTGAGGACCCTCAAGGCAAAGATCGCAAGCGCATCGTCACTTTCGTGGAGATTGACCGTTGCGCCACCGATGCCGTGATGGTGGTCACCGGCTGTCGCCTGGGCAAACGCGCACTAAAGTTTCGCGACTGGGGCAAGATGGCAGCCACCTTTGTGAATGTGGAAACCGGCAAAGCCGTGCGCATAGCCGCGCGCGAGTCTTCTAAAGCGCTGGCCAAAGCCATGCATCCGGAAATTCCCGACAAGAACCAGCAACAGATGCTCGCTTACCGTGAAATGCCGGATGATCAGTTATTTCAGACCCAATCGGTGCACGTAGAACTGCCACCGGAGGAATTTCCCGGTTTTAAAGGTGAGCGCATCGTGTGCGCGCAATGCGGTGAAGGAATTAACTTTCGCCGTGAAGTAAAGCTCGGCGCCAAAGTGGTTTGCCGTGGCTGCGCCGGCGAACGCTATTACGAGCCGGTCGTTTGAAGCATCGCTCCTCTGAAGCATGACGGACCAACTTCAACGCGGCGTCTGGCCAGACCTGATCGAGCGAATCCGTGCCCGTACACCGGCACGGGTTTTGGTGGAGCGCAGTGGCGCAGCGTATCGCACTGCAACTCAGCTTGATTTGCGACAGGACCATGCTGCCGCACGCGATGCCGTGCGGTCAGAATTTGATCTGGAACGAGATCTGGACAGCGGGTTTGTGGATAAATGGAAGCTCTTTGCCGTCTCCACCATGGCTGCTTCCAAGGATGAATATCTGCGCCGTCCCGATCTGGGACGGCGTTTGGATGAGAATGCGCGAGACCAGTTGTCAGCCCATTGTGTGCCGCAAGCCGATTTGCAGGTTGTGATTGGCGATGGGCTTTCCGTTACTGCGGTTTCCACCCAAGTACCTGCATTGCTGCCATTGATTGCGGAAAAATCTGAGGCGCGCGGCTGGAAGCTTGGCCAGCCCTTCGCAATACACTACTGCCGCGTCGGCATAATGAATGATGTTGGAGAGCTGCTGAAACCCAAAGTCATTGTATTGCTTATCGGCGAGCGCCCCGGTCTGGCAACAGCCGAGAGCCTCTCCGGTTACATGGCATTCCAGCCGCACGCAGGCCACAGTGACGCCCATCGCAATCTAATATCGAATATTCATGCACGGGGCGTGAGCGCCGAGACGGCGGCTTCGCGCATTATCGATCTTGCAGAGCAGATGATGCTCCGGGAAACCAGCGGCGTGGAACTCAAGGAGGAGATGCCTCCACCGGCATGGCTAAAGTAATCGTTAATCTTTATTGTTGATCGCACAGCTTCCAATCACGCATAAAACTTTTCCCATCACCTCATTGCCTTCCCTAATCCGGCAGCGAGTTGTTTGCGCATGCCTGAATCCATCTGCGCTGGTTCACCTTCTTTATATAGGCCCATTTCATGGAGCCAAGCCAGAAATTCCGGCGCAGGACGCAGATTAAATAAGCGGCGGGCCGCAAGCGCGTCATGGAAGCTGGTCGATTGATAATTCAGCATCACGTCATCAGAGGCGGGAACTCCCATAAAGTAATTGCAGCCCGCGGCAGTGAGCAATATGAGCAGATTATCGGCGGAGTTTTGGTCTGCGGCAGCGTGGTTGGTATAGCAAACGTCACAGCCCATAGGCAGGCCCAGCAACTTGCCCATGAAATGGTCTTCCAGCCCGGCACGGATAATCTGCCGCTCGTCATAAAGGTATTCCGGGCCAATAAAACCAACCACGCTGTTGACTAGAAACGGCTCAAACACCCGTGCCACTCCATAAGCACGTGCTTCCAGGGTAAGCTGGTCCACGCCGTGATGCGCTTCAGCAGAGAGCGCGCTGCCTTGTCCGGTTTCAAAATACATGCAATGAGGAACCGCGTGATCAGGTGAGCCGGTGAGTGGGCGATCTGGCAGCAAATCTCTCAGATCTCGGTTTTTATTTCTGTTGTCATTCCAGGCACGCGCTTTACCAGCGTCGGATACGTGCTGTGGGTCTCGGGTCATCCGATCCTTCTGTTGCTCCAGCACTCTCTCCCGTCCTTCGCGTAACATATTTAACGTGATGCCAAAACTCTCATTCGCCTTCTGCGTGCCCGCTACAGACTGAAACAGCAGGTCCACAGGCGCACCACGCTCCATTGCTTTGAGTTGTGTGGAAATATGAGCGAGGCAGCACGCCTGTGTGGGAATGTTGTATGCCTCAATCAGACGATGCAACGCGTGCAGGATTGCGCTTACAGTATCCACGGCATCGGTAGCGGGGTTCACGCCGATCACAGCGTCGCCACAGCCATAGAGCAGGCCATCAAATGCAGAGAGCAGGATTCCAGCCGCATCATCCGCCGGGTGGTTCGGTTGCAGACGGATGCCTAGCACACCACGTTCGCCCATGGTGTTGCGGCAATGAGTTATCACGCGCACCTTATTGGCAGCCAGCACCAGATCTTTGTTGCTCATCAGCTTGGTTACGGCTGCAGCCATCTCCGGCGTAATGGCCCAGTACAAACGTTTCAGGTCAGCCTCAGCAGTCTCGTCGCTCAGGATGAACTCGCGAAACTCGCCGACTGTCATGCTCTTGATGGTGGAAAAAGTTTGCTGGTCGTGCGTGTCAACAATCAATCGGCTGACATCGTCTTTATCGGGAGAGATCAGTGGATTGTCTGCGATCTCCTGTAAAGACAGGTCGGCCAGCGCTCGCTTGGCGGCAACCCGCTCCTGCTCTGAACGCGCAGCAATGCCGGCCAGTTGGTCGCCTGATTTTTCCTCATTGGCTTTGGCGAACAGCTCACGCAAGTCGCGAAATTGAAACCGCTCTGGCATGTGAGACCATTATCCGCCGGAATGCCAAGGTACACCACACTGTAAAAAACCCAAGTGAAGCCAGATTCACTGGCGGAATTGGGTTGGCATACTCGTTACAACATGGGAGATGGGAAACGTGTTTCACCGAAAACCTGCGGAACAATGCAGAAATACAGCAGATATGCAGTAGATATACAGATCGAGCGGTATATACAGGTTTATTTCAGAAAAATATGCAGAATGCGAAGGGCCAGCTTATCGCTCAATTTACTGGCAAGCTCTCTGAAGGAAACGAAAAGATTTTGGACTCGCATGACACCTCCTTAGAACCTGTATCAATCGTAGATTTCATTCATTAACAAGCTGTTGACAAACAGTTAAACGAATATGAAATCCGCTACGGTCGATAGTGAGACGGTACTTTAGAAGCAGTTTTGGCGGAAGGGTACGAATTTTATTCGTCTTCAACGCTTGGGAAGGCAATGTCGTGGGAAGAACACCAATCGGACTTAAGTTGTTGAAAAGCTGGCGGGGACGACGAGACTCGAACTCGCGACCTCTGCCGTGACAGGGCAGCGTTCTAACCAACTGAACTACGTCCCCAGCTTTATTGGAAAATTACAGATTTCAGGCTTCGGCCGTTGGGCAGACGATGTACCTGACAACTTGATTAGTTTAGCAGAGGAACGCCCCAATCGTCATCTCTGCATCCATGGTCGCTCAACAATTGCGCCGGGCACCCAGACATCAATCCTTCTCTTTGCTTTCTTTGGATCCGGTTTCTACCAGCTTTTTTGTCAGCAGAACAAGGCCCAGAATTTGTGTCCACTCAGAGACAATGTTCCCCGCCACTTGTCCCCATTTAGATTCCGAGTCAGCATGCGCGTAGAGAAGCACCCATGCGATGCCGGTCACAAGCAGAAAGACAGTCAACGAATGGTTGTCAAGAAACATCAGTACAGGATTGGTTGACGCGCTTTTTGGGACGTTGCTCTCGCTTGATCCTCGCTCATATAAATGTTTTGTCGCCAGGACCATGACCACCACACCAGTCCAGTCGGCGATGGCATTGCCAAAGAATGAGCCAATATGACGCTTCTCGTCGCTAATGCTGTAAAGCACGATCCACAGCAGGAGAATGCTGCTGGTAACGATTGTGAGGCCATGACGCTCAAAAAACGTCTGCCCGGATTGTCTTCGTAGAGAGAATTTCAAACAGTCACCTCGATCCAGATTTGAACATTAGACGGCGATAGGAGGGGCAAAGTGGCCTGAGAATCCTGCCAGCACTCTCATCCACAACTCCAAGGGTCGAACGGGTGGGAATCACACAGTTATTTCCGCACAGAATCGGTTGACAGCGTGAAGCTGCGGGAGTAAGTCACCGTAAACCGGAACGCCATATGGTACACTCCCCCCGAATGCCTGCTTTGGATCCCGAAGCTCAATCGAATTTTGCCGTGCGTACCAGTGACGGAGCCACGCTGTCATACTGGTCCGCTGGAGACGGACCTCGCACCGTGCTCCTGCTTCACGGCTGGGGTGGATCGGGTTCCGGTCGCTTCTGGGCATCGCTCTTCGAGCATTTGGATCTATCCGGAATTCGGCTGCTCTTCCCCGATCTGCGCGGTCATGGCAAGTCGGATAAAGTTCGGTCGGGTTTTTGCACTGAGACTTTCGCGAAAGACATGTTTGCCATCCTCGATCACGCCGGAGCAAAGCGTCCGATCGTCGCCGGATACAGCATGAGCGCCAAGTGGGTGCAGTGGATGTCGTGTATGGAGCCAGACCGCGTGGCGGGACAAATCCTGATTTCGCCCGCACCCGCTTTGGCGCTGCCGCTCACTGACGATATCTTGAATGACTGGCTAAGAGCGGCCAGAGACCGGTCTTACTTCGAAACCTGGCTCCGCCAATTCATCAGACATCCGCTCCCTTCGGAAGTTGTGGATGCCTATTTCGAAGATGTTTTGAGCACCGCCGAACACAGCTTGCGTGAAACTTTCAACATGTGCCGAACGGGTGAGTTCGTGGAGGCGTTATCAGCTACTCGCGCTCCCACCCTTTGTGTCTGTGGCATGCACGATCCGGTGCTCACGCCTCAGCTTGTGCGCAAAGAAGTAACCAACCGCATTCCCGGCGCCCGCCTGGCGCTGCTTGACTGCGGCCATGAAATCCCCCTCGAAAAACCGCTCGAAACAGCCGCTATCATTGAGGCGTTTCTCTCGGCCCTGCCCCAGTAAGCCCGGGTAACCCAATGCGGTGCAGGCGGGGATCATACAACTATTTCCGCACAAACCGTCCCATATTCTGACCATCACAGGTTGGCGGGCTAGCTTACTGCTCACCAAATCTGATTCCTCTGGTCAAAGCAACATGCTCCCAAACTGCGCGCAATTACAGACGCTTTCAGCACGGCGACGGCGCGGCTAACATCCCAGGAGAAAAATGCGCGGACTAGCTTCTCAACTCAAACTGCTGATCGTTTTTGCTGCTGTACTGCACGGACAGGCCACGCAAGGCAGAGCCCCGACAATGGAACAGGCCAATCAACTTTACATGGCCAAAGATTGGAGCGCGGCCGCGCCGGCCTTTGAAGCGATCACCCATGCGGAGCCAGCCAATGCATTGGCATGGTTGCGGCTCGGCGTTTCCCGGCACAAACTAGGGCAGTTTGAACCTGCGGTTGAGGCTTACAAGCACATTGAATCTGATCCGCAGCTTGGGCCTTCCGCGCTCTATCGCGAAGCTGATTCTCTGGCAAAGTTGAACAAGAAAGAGGAAGCACTTGCTTCTTTGAATAAAGCCGTGGATGCGGGACTGGCTCAACCTGACCTGTTCCGGCAAGATGCTGACCTGGCATCAGTCCGCGATGAACCGGCTTTCAGGGCGGTGATTGAGAAAGCTGAGGCTGTCGCTCATCCTTGCGCACATCATCCCGAGTACCGGCAGTTTGATTTCTGGCTTGGCGATTGGGACGTGGTCACCACGCAGGGGCATAGTCCGGCAGGAACCAGCAGCATTCAACTCATTATTGACCAATGCGTGCTGCTGGAAAACTGGAGCGGCGGCAATGGCGGCAGTGGCAAAAGCTTTAACCATTACGATAGCTCCAGGAAGATATGGATACAGGACTGGGTTGATAGCCAGTCCAACAGCATCCACTTTGAAGGAAAGCTGGAAAATGGAGTAATGAGTTATTACGCTGACAGCCAGCGGCCTGACGGCACGCCTATCCGTCGACATCTTCAGTTCGTTAAGCTCGATGCCGATCATGTGCGCCAGTTTAGCCAGCAATCCAGTGATGCCGGCAAAACATGGACACCGGAATACGATTTCACTTACAACCGCAAAAAATAAAGCAGCAGATGGAATCATGTAACATCACCTGCGGAGGCAACTGGGAGCCGCATGGATGTATACCTGATTGACGGAACGTATGAACTGTTCCGGCACTTTTTTGCCGTGCCCTCAATAAAAGATTTGAGCGGCCAGGAAGTTGGCGCCGTGCGGGGTGTTCTGACCTCGGTGCTCTCGATGATAGAAAAGGGTGCAACGCATCTTGGTGTCGCCACCGATCACGTTGTGGAGTCATTCCGCAATGATTTGTATCCCGGATACAAGACCAGCGAAGGCGTTGCTCCGGAATTGCTCTCACAGTTCCCGGTTCTTGAGGAAGCGCTGGAAGCAATGGGCGTGCTGGTGTGGCCGGAAGTTTATTTTGAGGCCGATGACGCACTCGCCTCGGCTGCCGCGAAGGCCGCAATAGATGATCGCGTTGCCCAGGTAATTATTTGCACGCCAGACAAAGACCTGGGTCAATGTGTTGCAGGAACGCGGATAGTACAGCTTGACCGCCGTCGAGATCTTTTGCGTGATGAGGCCGGAGTAGTAGAAAAGTTTGGCGTAAAACCGCAATCTATTCCGGATTACCTCGCCGTGGTTGGCGACAGCGCCGATGGCTATCCGGGCATTGCTGGTTGGGGCATGAAAGCCGCGGCCCTGGTCTTCTCGCAGTATCCCCATCTTGAAAACATACCTAAGGATTGCCGCGAATGGCATGCTTCCATCAAAAAGGCGCGTACCCTTTCCGAATCTTTGTTCAGCGCTTGGGACGATGCTTTGCTTTTCCGCGCGCTCGCAACCCTGCGGCTGGATGCAACGGTCTTTGAAACTGTCGAAGACCTTCGCTGGAAAGGACCGCGCCAGAACTTTGAAGACATGTGCCAAAGACTGAAAGCGCCGGAGCTGCTACGTCGTGTAACGGCGGCAGGCGCCAACTTACGGTCTGGATAATCGGAAGTTCAGGCAGAGCCAATCGAGTCAACGCCATAGGAATCAAGCACGTCGCGCAGTGTCACAATGCCCTCCAACTTATGAACATCTGCCCGGTTGACTACCGGAAGAATATCAATATGGGCGCCGCTCATGCGTTCCAGGGCCAGATGCAATGCGTGGTCGGTGTGAACGTGCGGGAATTCGAGCGTATCCAGAAGGCTCAACAGGGTTTGTTCTGCCTTGCCATCATCAACCGCTTTCGTTAAGGCTGCCCGGTTTAAAACGCCAACAATGCTCCCCTCATCCATCAGGAGCCAGGCGCGGAAGCTACTGGCACGAACCCGTTCCACCGCTTCTCGCACTGTCGTCTGTGCGGACAATGTTTCCACGGCGCTTCGCATTGCATGAAGCACCCTGCGCTGGCCAAACTCGTCCCGTTTTGAGTTCGGCAGATGAATGCCATCCTGATGTGCCAGCGCTTCATAAATGGGCTGCTTCTGCAGCCGCGAAGAAATAAAAAGGCTGGCCAGATTGGCGATCATCAGTGGCACGATTACTGCATAATCATGCGTCATTTCAAAAATCATAAGCACAGAGGTCATTGGAGCGCGGACGATTCCGGCAAAGAGCGCGCCCATGCCCACCAGCGCATAGGCTCCGGGCGTCGCCGTGCTAAGCGGTAAAAAATGGTGGGCCACGCTGCCGATGGTTCCTCCGAGCATTGCCCCGAGAAACAGTGCAGGGCCAAATATTCCGCCGGCATTGCCGGAGGCATAACTCAAGGTCACGGCAAAAAGCTTGAGCACTACCAGAAGCGCCATCAGCTTCAGGGCCATGTTGCCGTTCAGGGCGTCACCCACGTAGCTATAACCCACGCCAAGAACCTGGGGCACCGCCCAGCCCATCATTCCGACTACCAGGCCTCCAGTTACCGGATGCCACCAGCGCGTCTTTCTAGGCAGCAGTAAAAAGCGCTCACGCATGCCGAGCAAGAGCCGGGTAAAAGCGGCAGATAAAAGTCCCCCGGCCACTCCCAACACCGCGTAAATGCCAAACTCAAGAGGATGGACCAACTCATACTGCGGTACGTGAAAAAGTGGATTGTTGCCCAGCAGCACACGCAACACGATCCAGGAAGTGGCTGATGCCAGCACGACCGATCCCAGGACCGGCGCGTTCAAGTCTCCCATGACCTCTTCAAGCGAAAACAGTACGGCGGCCATCGGCGTATTGAACGCGGCAGCAATGGCCGCTGCCGCCCCCACCGGGATAAGCGCTTTCACCTTTTCCTGGCGTAATCCCAACCGCCGTCCTAAAACAGAAGCGATTCCGCCTCCTACCTGGACCGACGGACCTTCACGTCCAAGGGGGATCCCGCTTGCCAGTGTGGCCGCTGTACAGCCGAACTTACCGAGGACAGTACGCAGGGAAATATAACCCTCGCGCGCGAACAGAGCTGCTTTCGTCTGCGGCACACCACTGCCGCGGGCATCAGGAAAATATCGGAATAATAAATAGCCCATGCCCAGTGATCCAGCCACAGGAATCAGGACGCGCCTCCACGGGGCGCTGCCAACCGGATAAAGCCGCATTCCGAGCCGCTCTGTCAGGACGATGAAAGCAACCACGGCCAGTCCAACGAGGGCGCCAATCACCAGCGTCAGGGCAAGAAAAATCTGCTCTTCACGTTGACTAGAAAATGAAAGCCAGCGACTGATGAATCTGTCTGTGACTCCTGTCTTGGGTGCGCTTACATCGGGGGGAGAAATACTCACTTTGATAGCTTACTAGAAATATCGTTTAGCGATTTCAATCTGGCTCGGCGCTAAGTGAAATACCTCAATCCAGTAAAAAATAATTGCTTGAAGAAAGCGCGGTGTGTCGCCTTTCCCCCTTACTTCAAGTGAGTGCCAAAAAAATCGAGCGTGCGCTGCCGGGCCAGCTTCGCTGACGCCGGATCATAGTCCTTACGCTGGTCGCAGTTAAAACCATGTCCCGCGTCGTAAAGGAATAACGGCAGGTCAGGATGGGCCTGCCGGATTTTTTCGATCTCTGCCGGGCCAATGTGAGGGTCTCTTGCTCCGAAGTGCAGCATGACCGGGCAGCGCGGAACTTCGGCGGCATTCTGCGCAATCTGGCCACCGTAATAACCGACTGCGGCAGCCGGATCCAGCCGAGTGGCGGCGAGCCAGGCTAAACTGCCACCGTAACAATATCCCACCACACCCACTTTCAACGCACTCCACTGTCGCCGGGAAAAACTCATAGCTGCGGCAACGTCTTTCAAGGCAGTTTCTAAACCAATTTGTCTGGCTATTTTCATGCCTTGCGGAGTGTCCTGCGGGGTATAGTCAAGTTCAACATCGCGCTGCACCCGGTCGAACAATGCAGGAGCAATGGCATGAAATCCCTGGGCAGCATAATCATCTGCCACGGACCGGATGTGGCTGTTCACGCCGAAAATTTCCTGGATCACGATAATAGCTCCACGCGCGGGGCCGGTACTTTCCACGACGTACGCACCCGCTTCGTGGCCATCTTCAGCTTTCAGTTTTATTATTGTGCTCATATTCACCTATCTTTTTCACCTATCTTTTGCAATGTCTGCGGCTTATCGGCCGCTTCCAATACTTGTGCCATGAAATCCACCAACTGCCATTGTTGCTGCCAGGTTATTTTATCTTCCATATTCACATGGATCAGCGCCGGGCTAATCAACACGGACTTGAGATCGGCAGCGGGCACATCTTTGGCCAGCCAGAGTGTTTCCGATGAAGGAATAATCGTATCGCCGGAGCCGTGCAGCAGAAAGACCGCCGTGTGTAGCTGCGCCAGATGTCCATGCGGCGAAACGGCGTCCATTTCATCTCTATGCAGTTTGATTTCGCCCAGCAGCGGCCCGCGTAATTGGTCGCGATGATGCAGGAGCAAATCCAACTCCTTTTGTCCCGCTAGGCTCAGCGCCACTGCAGTCTTCATGGCGTCTGGCTGCTCCCACAGCCATTGCCGCAGGGCTTCGCGCGCAATAGGGACATCTTGCGGCGAAAAGAAATCCTCCAGGTGCGAATATGCCAGCACCAGTGCTCCATACTCGTGGGCTTGAAACGGCAATTCGATGCCATTAGTCTGGGTGATCACATTGGCGGCAAAAAATCGCGCTACGCGGCCCATGTCATCATGCGCTCCAATGGCAACGACAAAGCTGATACGGTCGCGATACTGCGCCCGGCTTGCCGCGAGCAATGACAGCCCGCCGGCAAAGCTCAGCCCGATCACGCCTACCGTGTGGTCCATGCGCGTGCTAAGTACCACGGCGGAATCGCCTATCACGTCAATGGTTCGGGGCGTTATACGATAGTCAGCCAGGTCCTGCAATTCCGGAGTCATCACCAGCACACCGGCCCCAGCCAGAGCGCGCGCCAGGTTCCACATGCGTGGGTCTTCGATCCCGAGATGATGGACGCCATGCAGCAAAACTACGGCGGCGGGTTTTGTAACGTCCTGCGGAGTGTAAAGCCGGTAGCGTAGGGGGCCATCTGGAGTCAGCGCCGAACCATCTTCTTCTTTAAATGGATGATCGGCAAAATCCGCTGCCATTCCGCGGGCCTGCGGGTTGGAAAAACGCAGCAGCAATGAAAGGGCGCGCAAGTGAGGCCCAACCGGATGCAGCAGCACTGCCCCAATGAATCCGAAGGATGCTAATACTACAAACAGGAAAATGAAAATCTTCTGTTTGCGGGTGAACCTTGCCACTAGATCTCCAGGATGACCGGCATGATCAACGGCCGCCGCGAAGTTGTT
Source organism: Candidatus Angelobacter sp. (assembly GCA_036488825.1). Classification (GTDB taxonomy): domain Bacteria; phylum Acidobacteriota; class Terriglobia; order Terriglobales; family Acidobacteriaceae; genus Angelobacter. Next base: position 98,142 of record DASXGZ010000017.1, on the reverse strand, counting down.
TTTACAATAAAACGCTTCAGATCAGCGCGAATTTTTTCCTTGATGACTCCGTAATCGGCTTTTTCTTCCGGTGTGGAGTTGTCCAGCGTTGAGGAAACAACGCGCCGCGCCTCGCGCACAAAGCCATCCTCTGATCCGGCGGCAAATCCGCGCATGACGATTTCCGGAATCGACTCCACGGTACCCTTGAGCTTGTTGATGGCGATGATAGGCAGCACAAATCCGTCTTCACTCAGGTGCCGACGGTCTTTAATGACCAGGTCTTCCACCACGTCCGTGCGCGAGCCGGAATCAATGCAGATGCGCCCGACTGTGACTTTATCTATCTTGCGTGCGCCCAGTTCGTCGAATTCCAGCACCTCCCCGCTTTCCAGCATCAGCACCTGGCCCACCGATCCATGCATGGACCGCGCCATGTCCGCCTGTATGCGAAGCTGCCGGTATTCTCCGTGGATGGGAATGAAATACTTCGGCTTCACCAGGTTCATGATCAGCTTTTGTTCTTCCTGGCTGGCATGTCCGCTCACGTGTACAGGGGGGTTGGAGCCGTCGTCATAAATCACGTCGGCTTCGCGGCGAAAGAGATGATCGATCATCCGATAGATGCCCTTTTCGTTTCCGGGAATGATGCGGGATGAGAGCACGACCGTATCGCCGCGCTCAATTCTTGCATGCTTGTGGTTATCCACCGCTGCGCGAGACAAAGCGGACATAGGCTCGCCCTGTGTGCCGCTGATCATTACGCAGACCTGTTGCGGAGCAAAGTCTTTGATCTGTCCCGGATGAATCAATAAACCTTCTGGCACGTCAATATAGCCAAGATCCATGGCGATGTCCGCTGCTTCTGTCATGGAGCGGCCCACCAGCGCTATTTTGCGCTTGTACTCCCGCGCCATCTCAAAGGCCAGCTTGATGCGATGAATCGACGACGAGAAACAGGAAATGAACAACCGCCGCTCAGAACGGGCAAAGATTTCGTCGAACTTGCCCCGCACAGCGCGTTCGCTAGGCGTATAGCCTCGGCGCTCAGCATTGGTGGAATCCTGCAGTAGCGCCAGCACGTTGCCCTCTTTGCCGTATTCGGCAAAGGTATGCAGATCAAACAGGCGGTTGTCGGTGGGCGTGGGATCAACCTTGAAATCACCGGTATGAATCACAACGCCGAGCGGCGTATGAATCGCCAGCGCAACACAATCCACCAGGCTATGCGTGACCTGAATGGGATTAATTGTGAATGGTCCCAGGTTGAAGCGCGACCCGGCGCGGATTTCGCGTAGATCGGAATCGTCAAGCAGGTTGTGCTCTTCCAGCTTGTTTTCTACCAGCGCAAGGGTGAACTCAGTGCCAAAGACCGGGACCTTAAGTTCGTTCAAAACCCAGGGCAGCGCTCCAATGTGGTCTTCATGCCCGTGCGTCAAGACAATGCCCTTAATTTTTTCGCGATTCTGAATCAGATAGGTTATGTCCGGGACGACAATGTCCACTCCGAGCAATTCGGACTCAGGGAACATAAGACCGGCGTCAATGACGATGATGTCATCCCCATAGCGCACGGCCATGCAGTTCATTCCAAATTCGCCGAGGCCGCCAAGGGGTACCAGATGGAGTTTGTGAGAGGGCATGGTCAACAGATGATGCTAACAGAAAGGATGCTTGCGGTTAGGGGCCGGCAAGAGGGTCATGCGCCGGTTGCGGCCCGGGCCTGCATCCGCTCCAACACGAGTTTCTGTTGTTTGCCCATCACCGAACCGGCTGCCCAGCCCCAGACGGCATTCAGGCAGAACAGAAAACCAGCGTATCCCACATATGCGGCCGGAAGCACAAGGGCTGCAATGGCGACTGCGATACCGACGCCGGCGAGTCCGGCAAAATGAATGATGGCATTGCGCGTGGAGAGAGCTTCATATTCATTCAACTCCAGCGCACCGCGCTTTCTGTAGGCGTAATGGTATAAGAGCGCAAACAAACCGTAAACGGCAATCACTCCGGCACTATAAATCAGCCACAACTGGGAGAGTTCATGGGTAGTCCTCACCATATGGGTTAGCTGCTCTATAGGTACAGTCCTGCCGCCTGACAGGCCACCTACTGACAGGGTGAACAAAAATTTAAGCGGATAAACGTAAAACAGCACGACAAAGATAAGGACGGCGTTGAGCACGATGGTGTAAACGGTCTGGAGCCCATAGCGCCGGGAAAACTTGTAGTGGAAGTACCAGACCTGCGTAAGGATGGCAAAGCAGATGGCGAAGGCAAAAAATCCTTTCATCGTCACCAGAAGTTCTGCAAACGTATGCGGCACTTCCAGCGAGACCACCAGCAACGTTACGGCGAAAGCAAAGACAGCGTCAGTAAATCCTTCCAGCCGTGTGATCTCACCGCCCCGCCAGCGAAAATGTGGTTCAGGTGGAACCAGGTGCGTGCCTGTGCGATCGTGAAACATGGCCGCTATTGTGCCACAGCATCCACAACAGCGGGTGAAGGAGTTTCAGCTCCCAACTCACCTTCCCACCGCGCAACCACGGCGCTGGCCAGGCAGTTGCCCAGAACATTGGTGGCGGTGCGTGCCATGTCCATGAACTGGTCTATGCCAAGAATCAATACAACAGGCCAGGCCGGGAGATGGAAGGAATCGAGTGTACCCAGCAGAATTACCAGGACCGCGCGTGGCACCCCGGCCACACCCTTACTGGTGAGCATGAGTGTGAAGACCATAATCAATTGCTGGCCCAGCGTTAAATGTATTCCCGCAGCCTGGGCCACGAAAATGGACGCTAGCGAAAGATAGAGCGTGCTGCCGTCAAGATTAAAGCTGTAACCCGTAGGCAGGACGAAGGCCACTACCTGACGCGGCACGCCAAAAGCTTCCATACATTCCATGGCCCGGGGCAATGCTGACTCAGAGCTGGCAGTGGCAAACGCGATGGTGACCGGTTCAATAACCGTTTTGACAAAACGTTTGAGGGAAAGCCGCGCAATCAGCGCCACCGGCAGCAGCACGCAAAGAAGAAACACAATCAACGCCGCATAAAGCGTAAGGAGAAGCTTGAGCAAGTTTGTGACCACGCCAAAACCCATGGTGCCAATGGTGTAGGCCATGGCCCCAGCAACACCGAGCGGCGCCAAAAGCATGACGATGTTGGTGAACCTGAACATGGTTTCTGACAGGCTTTCGCAGAACGCCAGCATCGGCCGGCGTTTCTCTTCGCCCAGCAGCGCCAGGGCGATGCCGAAAATAATGCTGAAGACCACTACCTGCAGTACCTGGCCTTCCGCCACGGATTTGGCAATGTTTTCCGGAAATACGTGCAGGACAACGTCAGTCCATTTGGCCGGAGGCGCGGAAACCGTGGCCGTGGCAGCATTGGCCGGCGGTGTGAGTCCCACACCGGCCTGGGAAATATGGATTGCGCCCAGGCCAATAAAAAGCGCGATGCTAGTGACAAGTTCAAAATACAGCAGCGCTTTTATTCCCATGCGTCCAACCTGCTTGAGATTGGAGTGCCCGGCAATGCCCACCACCAGGGTGCCGAAGATCAGGGGCGCGATGATGGTTTTGATTAGCCGCAAAAATACGGCGCTTAATACCTGAAAATCGGCAGCGACCCGTTCGCGCGGCTCTGCCGCAAGAAAGGAGATGTGATACCCGATTTCCGCGCCCACCAGCATTCCGGCAAAAATCCAAGGGGTAAGCGAACGGCGAAAAAATGCATAGCCGCAAAGGGCCACAATCGTGGCGCAGCGAAAACCGAAAAGGACGTGAGGATGGACCACTCCGCCGGTGTAATGATTCACCGCCCAGAGCAGGGAAGTAATTCCCGCCAGGAGAAGAAAGACGATTAACAGCCCGTTTTGTCTTTGTCGTTGGTCCATCTCTGATTCCGCTGCCCTTCGCGTCTTCTGCGGTGAATTATTTTCTCAACGCAGCAAATCTTCCAGTTCAATCGACCCCTGGGTCTTCTCATCACGATATTTCACGATCACCGGAGTATAAAGTGAGAGTCCCCATTCGGCGGCTTTGCCTTTGCTGATGGTGCGCGATCCCGGCACCACCACGGCGTTTTCTGGGATGATCAGCGGCGAGTTGGCAGAAGAGCGGTAAACTTGTTCGCGTACGATGTCATAGACTGGCGTGGCGCGGGTAAGAATTGTGCCGGCGCCCAGTACCGCGCCATTGCGGACCTGCGTGCCTTCATAAACGCCGCAATTACCGCCCACAAGCACATCATCTTCAATAATCACCGGAGAAGCATTCACCGGCTCCAGCACGCCGCCGATCTGGGCCGCGGCACTCAGATGTACGCGCTTGCCTACCTGAGCGCAGGAACCCACGAGAGCGTGTGAGTCGATCAGGGTTCCTTCGTCCACATAAGCGCCAACATTGATATACATCGGCGGCATGCAGATCACTCCGGGAGCAACATAAGCGCCCTGGCGAACGGATGATCCTCCGGGCACAACGCGGACCTTTTCACTGACGCCAAAACGCCGGGCAGGAAAGGTGTTCTTGTCCACGAAGGTGAGAGCGCCGCTGCTGATCTCTTCCAATTCGCCGAGACGAAAGCCCAACAGGATGCCCTGTTTCACCCAGGTATTCACGCGCCACTGGCCATCTTTCTTTTCCGCGGCGCGGATTTCACCCTGCGTCAGCGCCACACGGAATTCCTGGAATATGTGGCGGGCCTGCCCTGCCGCTTCAACGGGGAGGGAACCGGCGGCATAAAGACGTTCGATCTCAGAGCGTAGTTTGTGCATTTTGAGAGTGTCCTGGCTGTGGAACCGAAACTCAGCCAGCAAGTGCGGAGTATAACCGCCGAAGCTTTCGGCAGCAAAGCCTTACTTTGCATCTGATAAGTGGATGGCCAACATTCTTTATGTTGCTTATCCGCTGCTCACTGTGACAGAAGAGTCGGCGGGTGGCGCGGAGCAGGTCTTGTGGACACTGGAACGCGAAATGGCCTGCCGCGGTGCGCACACCACAGTGGCCGCGTCTGCGGGATCGCGGGTCAGCGGAGAATTATTTGCCACCGGCGAACCTTGTGTTGAGAGGGACGATTATGATCGGCGGCGGATTGAACATGAGGACCGCGTAGTAGCTTTTGTGCAGGAGCGCGAGCGCGAGCGCGAGGGAATGCCGTTTGACTTGATCCATGATATGTCGGGGAGCTTTTGGAGACGGGCTGCCGAGATCGATACCCCGGTGCTGGCTACGTTACATCTGCCGCGCAGCTTCTATCCTGAGGGAGTCTTTGACAATGTTCCGGAGGACGTCAGCTTCAACTGTGTCTCAGACTCACAAGCCCGCAGCTTTGCTAACTTGGATGCAATGGCCGGAGTGGTGCCAAACGGCATTGCGCTGGATAGATTTGACCTGCCGGAACGCGCCGCGAGAAAGAGCTCTGCTCGTAATCGCTTGCTGTGGTTGGGACGCATTTGTGAAGAGAAAGCGCCGCACGTGGCATTAGAGATAGCTGCGCGAGCCGGAATACCAATCACGATTGCCGGGCAGGTGTATCCATTCTCATACCATCAGGAATATTTTGACAGGGAAGTGGTCCCGGGATTGAAGAGCATGTCGGATGCTGAGTTCGTTTCATCACCCTCGGGTAGAGTGAAACGCCGATTACTTCACGAAGCGAAAGCCCTGCTCATTACCAGCCTGGCGCAGGAGACAAGCTCCCTGGTCGCGATGGAAGCCGCCGCTTCGGGCGCTCCGGTGATCGCCTTCAAACATGGCGCGTTGCCAGATGTCGTACGGGATGGCGTAACAGGTTTTATTGTCGATGATGCGGAGCATGCAGTTGAGGCGTCGAAGCATGTTGAAGATATCAGTTCAGCTTCATGCGTTCAGCATGCTCAGGCAAATTTCAATGCGGCAAAAATGGCGGAAAGGTATACGGACTTCTATGCGCGGCTCATGAGAGCAGAGAAGGCACTTCAATTTACCAGCGAGTGATGAGAGAGAAATCAGAGCGGCTAAAGATTTCTTAACTCACAAGATGTTTTTGATAACAAAAAATCTGCAAGAAAATTTTGCGAGGGCGATCTTCTGGAGAGGGATGTTCTCCTAGGTGGGTGAACTCTCTGGACATGGGCATCGGGTAAACCTGAACTCCTTGCGCGGTGGCTGTGTCCAGAGTGGTGCATGGGCGGCTACGCTAAACGGCGTGGCCGCTCTTTTTTCGCTTAGAAATTACAGATCAGAAACTGAGGCGTGTACCTGGAGTAAGCCTACTTCCGAGGCAATTTTTTCCAGCTTGGAGCGCGTCTCAGACTTGACCGGCAGCATAGGCAAGCGCAGGACTTCTTCAATCCGTCCCATCATCGCCAGCACGGCTTTCACCGGCATGGGGTTCGATTCAAGGAAGTTGGCTTGCATCAGGCGAAGGAACTGGCGGTGAATGCTGCGTGCTTTGTCCCAGTTATTGTTGAGGGCAGCCGCCGTCAGCTCTGACATCTCTTTGGGAATCTCATTGGAGCAGACAGAGACGATCCCCACTCCGCCCAGCGCGATCACGGGCAGCGTGATGGCGTCGTCGCCGGAGAAAACCAGGAAGTTATCCGGCACGTGATTGAACACTTCAGCGATCTGAGAGATGTTGCCGCTGGCCTCTTTCACGGCAATGATATTGGGGATCTTTGCCAGCCTGCCAAGGGTTGCCGGTTCAATATTCGCCGCAGTCCGGCCCATCACGCTATAGAGAACCAGCGGTTTGTCCACGGCTTCAGCAATGGCTTTGAAATGCTGATACTGGCCTTCCTGCGTAGGTTTATTGTAGTAAGGCGACGCGGTAAGGATTGCGTCCACGCCCTTGCGGCGATTTAGATCGCGCGCCTTCTCCACGGCTTCAGCAGTACAGTTGGACGTTGCGCCGGCAACGATCGGTACGCGTCCGCCCGCGACTTCAATGGTGAGGTCGATCACGCGCAGCCACTCGTCTTTGGTCAGGGTCGGCGTTTCGCCCGTAGTTCCGCAGGGGACAAGAAAATGAATTCCTGAGGAAATCTGCCATTCCACGAGCGAGCGAAGGGCTTTCTCGTCGATGGTCTGGTCCTGCTTGAAGGGGGTGATCAGCGCGGTGCCGCAGCCTTGTAGATTCATGGTCGAACTAGAATAACAAAAACTTAACCACAAAGGACACGAAGGAACACAAAGGAGGGTTGGAACGCGTGAAGGAACAGTTCTCTTAAGGAAAGCAGAATGCGTTAAGGCAAAAGTGCGCAGCTACTTTGTGGCCCTTTGTGTCCTTTGTGGTAAATTGCTTCTAGAGTTGGTCCACGATCTCCGGGAATTCGTAAAACCCTGTCTTGCCTTTGATCCATTCGGCAGCGCGGACCGCGCCCTCGGCAAAGCCGACGCGTGACTTGGCATCGTGGGTGAAGAGAATAGTGTCATTGGCGGAATCCAGCATGACCAGATGCATGCCCACGGTTTCGCCTTCGCGGACTGAGGCAACTTCCACTTTTTCACCTGAATTCGATTCCAGCAGCTTCTGGATGGTTACAGCCGTTCCGGAAGGCTTGTCTTTCTTGTGAACGTGGTGGCGTTCCACAATATTGCCGCGATAGTTATGCTTCAGGATGGGCGCGACAGCCTGCACGGCCTTAAAGAAAAAATTCATGCCGATGGAAAAATTTGATCCATAAAGGACCGCGCCTTTGCGCTCGGCAGCCAGTTCGCGGACTTTTTCAATATGCTGGTACCAACCCGTGGTGCCGACCACCATGGGAATTCCGGCTTCAACACAGCGGATAATATTGGCAATAACGGCGTGAGGCGTGGTGAAGTCGATGACGGCATCGGTCTCTTTTAGAGTGGAAGGAGTCAGCGCCCGTCCGTCCTGATTTTCCTGGCTGGCGAGTGAACGCACTTCATGCTGGCGTTCCTTGGCTACTTCAGCCACCAGTGCGCCGGTCTTACCGCGTCCAAGCACCAATATTTTCAAACCAACACCTCTGGAATTTTCACGCGAACGGCTTTCATTCAAACACCTCGGGATCCACTTGAGAGAAGAAAGTGCGGTGCAGGCGCGAGACTACATCCGGCACGGCATCTTCATCAATCACAAAACTGATATTAATTTCTGACGCGCCCTGCGAGATCATGTGAATGTTGGCTTCAGGGATGGCGCTGAAAACTTTGGCGGCAATCCCCGGCGTAGTCTTGATGTTCTCGCCAACCAGGCAAACAATGGCTTTTCTGCCGCCATACTTCACGTCAGCCAGCTTGGCCAGATCGGCGGCGATGGCAGCGATGGACTCATTCGAGTCCACGGTGACAGAGACGCTGACTTCCGAGGTGGATACCATGTCCACAGGGCAGCGATGGTTGGCAAAGACCTCAAAAATGCTTTTTAGAAAACCGTGCGCCATGAGCATGCGAGTTGCAACCAGATCCACCACGGTGATGCGTTTCTTGGCGGCAATGGCCTTGAAGATGTTTTTGCTTTTGGGCGCGGTGGCCGTGATTCGAGTGCCTTCGCATTTTGGATTGCGCGAATTGAGAATCAGAACGGGGATATTCTTCTGGATCGCCGGCAGCAGCGTGGCCGGATGCAGGACTTTCGCGCCGAAATAGGCCAGCTCCGCTGCTTCTTCAAAGCTGATGTTCTTAATGCGTCTGGCATCCGGGCAGATATTGGGATCAGTGGTCATCATGCCGTCTACGTCAGTCCATATCTCGATGCGTTCGGCGTTGAGGCCTGCCCCGATAATCGCTGCACTAAAGTCCGACCCGCCGCGGCCCAACGTGGTGGCAATGCCCTCACGCGTGGAGGCGATGAATCCGCCCATCACCGGCACACGATTGCGGTCCAGCAAGGGCTTGACGGTCTCGGCCAGCCGGGCGTCGGTTTCTTCAAATTGCGGCACAGCTTTGCCAAAGTTGGCGTCGGTAACAATGCATTTCCGCGAATCAACGTGGGCGGCTTCAATGTTGCGCTGGGAAAAAGCAGCAGCGGCAATTTTGGAAGAAACACGCTCGCCAAAGCCGGAGATCGTATCAGTGGTGCGCGGAGTAAGTTCGCCGACGGCGACAACGCCACGCAGAAGTTCGTCCAAGCTGTTGAAGTCGGCTTCCAGCTCAGGGGCAATCTGCTCAAAGGCGTGCGTGCCCAGCAGGTCACAGGCGCAGTTGTAATGCCGCTCCCGGGCGGCGCGGGAAAGCTCAAGCGCCTTGCCGCGATCACCCGCGCCGGCTGCGGATGCCATTGCCAGAAGCTGGTCAGTAATTTTGGCGAGAGCGCTTACGACGACGACTGGTTTTTCGTGCAGGCGGTCGCGCACGATGGCAGCAACGCGGTCGATGGCCTGCGCGTCTTGAACGGAGGTGCCGCCGAACTTCATTACGATCATCGGGATAACCCCCACCACGGAGGCACGGAGGCACGGAGAAAAGTTTTTGCGACAAATTCACCGCGGAGGCGCGGAGGCGCGAAGAAAAGCCAAGGACGAGTAGGAGTTGAATCGAAATTTAACAGAGTCGAGTCACACGGTTTCTCTTGGCCGTCCATGTGCATGTGCCTGGCAAAGTCCGTAATCAAGCCAGGTATCCCTGTGCTTTGAGCAGTTCGCCGTTCAATACCGCTGCTCCGGCGGCGCCGCGAATGGTGTTGTGCGAGAGCACGGTGAATTTCCAGTCAAAGATATTGCAGGGGCGCAGGCGGCCGACAACGGCAGACATACCGCGGCCACGGTCACGGTCAAGCCGCGGCTGCGGACGGTCAGGCGCGCTTTCATAAATCACGGGCTGCTCAGGAGCGGTTGGCAGCTTGAGCTTCTGCGGCAGACAGCGGAACTCATTCCATGCCTCAATGATCTCTTCCGCCTGGGCAGGCTTGCGCAGCTTCAGCGAGACCGATTCGGTATGGCCATCTTCCACGGCCACGCGGTTGCAATGCGCGCTAAGCACCAGATCGGCTGGAGTGATGCCAGCGCCAGCGTTATTCAGCGATCCCAGCAGCTTGCGCGTCTCGGCTTCCATCTTGTCTTCTTCCTTGGGGATGTAAGGAATCACGTTGCCCAGAATGTCCATGGACGGCACGCCGGGATAACCAGCACCGCTGATGGCCTGCATGGTGGCGACGAAAATCTTATCGATGCCGAAACGGCGGTGCAGCGGAGCGAGCGCCAGCACCAATCCAATGGCGGAGCAGTTGGGATTGGTCACCATAAAGCCGCCATTTTTCTTGTACGACTTCTGCGTCTTGATGAGCGGAACGTGGTCGCCATTGACTTCAGGAATAATGAGCGGAACATCTTCCGCCATGCGAAAGGCGCTGGAATTGGACACCACGGCGTGGCCTGCTTCGGCAAAGGCAGGCTCAATCTGCTGCGCGGCGGTGGTGTCAAGCGCCGCAAAAACCAGCTTAGGCGTAGATTTATCTGGCTCTGAAGGAAAAACCTGCATGGTAGCGATCCTGGCGGGAAGAGGCGTAGCCAGGTTCCACTTGGCTGCGTCTGCGTAGTTTTTGCCGGCAGAGCGGTCAGAGGCGGCGAGCCATGTGATCTCAAACCATGGGTGGTCGGCGAGCAATTGAATGAAGCGCTGCCCAACGGTGCCCGTGGCGCCGAGAATACCAACTGGAATTTTGCTGTTCATGGGACTTGAAATTTGATTTTAGCATCAGAGCCGGAGCGTTCAGCCGTCAGCAATCAGTAAAAGCCTTTTAGCCGCAGATGAACGCTGATCAACGCAGATAAAAAAATCAGCCGCGAATCAACGCGAAACACGCGAATCAATCTCAGTGTTCATTTTCGTGGTTTTTGGGTAATTTGCTGTTATCAAGATCTGTCAATCAGCGGAAATCTGCCGCTGTTCTTCGTTCTTCGGCTGGTTGCTGATTTGCCATACGCTAATCCGCCGCTACGGCTCTTACTGCCTCCGCTGGCTTGCGCTTTACCAGATACTCATCCACCAGCACCATTACCAGGGCCGCTGTCGGCACGGAAACCAACGCACCCACAACACCTGCCAGCGCGCCTCCCATGGTGAGAGCGATGATTACGGTGAGCGGTGAAAGGTTCAGTGTATGGCGCATGATGCGGGGCGAGAGAAAAACGCTTTCAATCTGAAAATAGATGGCGAAAAAGATAATGACGCCCACAAATTTCTGCGGCGAATCCAGAATAGCCACCCCGGACGCCAGCACAACCGCGCTGATAGGCCCGGCAATGGGCAGAATATTGGCGATGCCGGCAAACATCGCCAGCAGGTAAAAGTATTTGAGGCCGAGCGCCCAGTAGACTACCAGGCTAGAGATGCCGAGACTCAACATGAGCATCGACTGCCCAATCAGCCAATTGCGCATGCGGGCTTTCGCGCGCAGGAGCGTGGATTGAAGCCGAGGCTGCTGATCCAGCGGAAAGAGCGAAACGGCCCAATGGAACGTGCGGTCGCCATCAATGATGAAATATGCGGTCAGAACAACAGCGGTAAAGATCCCGAATATTCCCCCGGCAAGGTTCAGAAACAGGCCACCCGCTCCGCCCGCAATCTCCGCGGCATATTTCTGCAAGCCGGCGGGATCTATTTTGGCGGCAAACGGAATACGCTTAACCCCGTCAGTAAGTTCGGCCAGGTGCTTGGGCCAGTCGGCGGAGAAGTTGCGGCCGTCACGATAGACCGGGGGCAGCGCAAATACCGCGAAACAAGTGCCCACAAGAACCAGCATGAGAACAAGAAAGACGATGGCAAAGCCGCGTCCGGCGCGCCAGCCATTGATCCGCATTTTCTGAATCACCCCGATGGCCGGTGACAATACCACGGCGAACAACGCGCTCACATAAATGAGCATGAGCACATCGCGCACTGAATAAGCGAGCCACAATGTGAGGATCACGCCGAAAAAGAACAAAATGTCAGAGCGGTGATTTTTGGCCATGGTTCAAGCAGAGTTTAACGCGAGTTAATTGTTTTTCGGAACACTAAAGGGCTAGGTCTGTGAAGAATTTGGTAAATGGGTGATTGGTAATTAAGTAAATGAAAAAACTAAGCTGAAGTCCAAATGGAAATTATCAATTACTAAATTACCCAATTACCAAATTACTCAATTTTCCATTTACCAAACGTCTTCAATCCCTAACCACTTCGATGTTGCTTCCGGCGACTGTCATTTTAATGACCCTGTACTGATCGTCCACCCATAAGACCCACTGGGATTCATCGGATTCATGACTTTGATCGTTGAGCCAGGTAAGCGATTGCGGACCGTTGGTATCCAGCTTGACTTTGTTGAGTTCACGCTCAACGCCCTTCACCATGACCTTGTCCTGGCCAACAAGTTCAAGGGTCGCATTGCCGGAGACGTGCTGGCGCGGCACAAGAATTATGAATTTGCCTTGACCGCAGAGCAGGTTATTGTCCTGGCGGCGGCAACCCGTGGCGAGATACCACCACAACAGGACTTCACGCTGGGAGAAAAAATTATCATCGAGGATGACCGTGGAGAGCGGCAGCATGTGTGGCACGTCGAGCTTTTTCTGGTCGGCGGGATTGATGTGCTCCACCAGAAGCTCGTCTTTGGGTTCGACCGAAGCCTCCTCTTTCTGCGGGACCGTGGAATGCCATATATAGGAGCGCAGCTCTCCCTTGGCGGAAACCTGCATTTCAGCCGACTGCGCGGCCTTGTACCTGCCATCGTCAAACTTGATCTCAGAACTTGCGGTGGAGTATTCAGGGCGACTTTCGCCGTTCAGCTTTTCAGTGATATTGAATGTCTCAGTACCAACGCGCTTGCCATTCATGAAAATGCCAAAGCTCCCGGAATCCGCGACCTTGGAGCTGCCCTTGTCTTTCTCTTTGGGTTTGTCTGCTGCGCTGAGACTTGCTGATGCCGCGAGCACCGCGCTCAAGAGAATGGCAAGCTTTACTGCTTTCACTTTTCTACCTCCGTTAATGCTGTTTTCAGAAGCCGTTCGATTTCGGCTATAACCTGGTGCACCGGCTTGTTCAAAGTCTGGACCCTCAGTTGCGCCAGTTCATAGTCCGGGCGCCGCGCGGCAAAGAGTCTTTCAAAATTTGCCTGCTCCCGGGCCAACGGCCGCACTTTACGTTCTCCGTTGCAGCGCCGCCGCAATTCTTCTACTGGGGCTTCCAGCAGCACGGTAATGGCGCCGGCAGCTTCAATCGACGCGCGATTGGGCTGATGGACAAAAGCGCCACCACCCAGCGCTAATACCAGATCGCTGGCTGGTTGACGATCTTGCAGCACTGCGGCCAGTGCCGCACTTTCTGCCCGGCGAAAAACCGCTTCCCCAGAAGAGGCAAAAATCTCATCTACGCTTTTCTGCTCGCGCTGCTCAACCACGTCATCAAGATCAAGAAAATGCCAGCGCAATAGCCGGGCAAGTTCCCGCCCAACGGTGGTTTTGCCCGCGCCCATGAATCCGATGAGGACAACGCAGCGCATTTAAGGGCAAAATCCCCAGCATGCGCTTTCTGCGTTGGGGCGCATGGCATGAATCTTTTGAGACATAACTTTATCTCAATCTTAATTATCAGCTACTTCAGCGCGTTCGTGTTATTGCTTCTTCACGCGGATTTTACCACTGAACGACTGGAGCTGAACCGAAGATGAGCCGGAATTAGAGGTGCCTGCAAAGGAACGTCCTTGCTGGGGTACGAAGGAAGTGTGGGATTTTTGTTGCAGGGGAAATGCGTTTTCAACCATGCCGTTGGTGGAACGGGCGGTAAGGTCCACGGAAGCCGTGGGAGGCAGCGTTACATCGATAGCGCCACTATGCGTGGTGAGAAGATAGTTGCCACCGCCAGAGCAGTCACCGAGATATTCAATATGGCCAGTAGTTGTGCCCACTTGAACTCGCTGTCCGGTGACATTGTTAAGCTGCACCGTGCCCCCGCTCGATTGGATATCAGTATGGGTAAGGGAAACATTCGTCAGGGTGACAGGCGCAGTCATGCTCCGAACATGAACATACGATTTTGCCACATTGCGCACCGTGACCTGGCCAGTCTCAGAGGAAAGCCCGATATCACCGCTAAGGCCGTCCGCTGTGATGGGAGCTGAAGTTGTGCTGACGTTCACAGCAACGCCTGCAGGAACAGTAATTTCGAAATCGACCCTGGCTTCATCAGGGGTGGGTTTCTGGCCGGGAAGCGCATGCGTGCGAAGTTCCACGCGCTGTTTGTTGGAGCTGGCGTTCTGATCAACTTCAACTTTATCGGAATGGGCAACGTAGGTGACCAGCACCTGATGGCCGCTGCTGGAGTGGAGCGTAACTGAGCCGCTGCCGTTTACGATATTGAGCGCGCCGCCGGACGCAATATCGATCTTCGACTCTTTGCGGCTTTCCGACGTTTGAGCGGCAGCCGTAGTAGCCATGACAATCAGGCTGACAAGAGTAGCCAATAGAAATGCAGGCCGGGTCCGAGACGCGGTCTGGGTGCGATTGTTCATGGCCGTGAGTTGCCTCCTCATCGCTCAGGGTAACGAACGGGCGGTCGCCATCTGATACAACATTTCCTTCTGCTGGTACGCGTCCTGCAACAACTCGTGCGCATTCGCGTCCAGGGGATCGCGTTCCGCCGACTGTTGGGCGTCAGAGATATATGAATTCACCTCGCGCAGGCTGCTTTCATAGGCGCTGCGCGCGTCCGGTGATTCCTGCGATAGCTGGCTGATTAACTGCCGGTCATCGCTACTAAATGGTGTTGGTTCGGCAGTGCTATTCTGCGCCGACAACTCGCCCTGAGGCAACTGTTTTGGTTTGTAATTGATAAGTACAACGGCAAAAAGGACCATGGCTGCAATGGCGATGATCCATCCTAGGGGCGTCCAGCTTTTCGCTTGTGTTTGGGAGGTCGAGTTTTTCTTAGTATGTCCCGGGGGGGACATTCGGCCCTCCGTGAGCAATCCCTCACGGTGCAAGGATTGTTCAATATTGTTCCAGACCCGAGGATTCGGATCATGCATGGGTAAAAGAAGCTTGGCTTGTTCGGCGATGTAACGCAGGTCCTGCACCAGCGAGGCGCAAGCCGGACAGGTCCGCAGGTGCGATTCGTCCTCGTCCCCGCCGCCACTCTCGATGATATAAGGCAGTGTTTCCTGAAATTGCTGACAGTTCATTTTTCTTATCCTCTCCCAACTTGCTTAACAGGGGGAAACCGCAATGCTCTCAGCCGCTTTATCTGCGGGCGGCCTTTTCGGCTCTACTGAGTTTCAACAAGTCGCGCAATTTCATGCGCGCCTTATGCAATTGCGACTTGCTATTGCCAATCGAACAACCCATCATTTCCGCTATTTCGTTATGCTCATAGCCTTCAACGTCATGCAGAACGAAAATGATTCTGTATCCTGGCGGCAGGCTTTCAATCGCCCGCTCCAGGTTCACACGATCAATTGACCCTGCCAGCACATTGTCCCGTGCTCCGATGTCTTTCTTTGGCCCATCTTCATGCTGCGGTTCCAGCGCCTCGTCCAGCGATACTTCTGGCAGGCCTTTCTTTCTCAAATGCATCAGCACCACGTTCACTGCCAGCCGGTGCAGCCAGGTTGAAAACGCTGATTCCCCCCTGAACGTCGCTATCTTGCGATACAGTTGCAGGAACGCTTCCTGCGTCAGGTCCTCGGCCTCCGCCGTATTACCGGTCATGCGCAGGCACAGTGAATAGACACGGCGCTTATGCAGCCCATAGAGGCCCTCAAATGCTTCCGAATCACCGCCCTTGGCTAGCTCAATCGCTTCGGCTTCGGTCATTCCGGATGCGACTACTTTTTTTGTTTGTGTCAATTTGACCTTTTGAGGCCGCTGCTCCTTTGGATGCGGCAGTGTAGCTGCTTCGTTGTCCAACCCCAAACCTCTTGCTGCGATAAAAGGTTTCCCCGGCCCCGCCTTCCTTTCTGCCTGGTCCGGACCGCTTTCCTCATTGGCGTGGAGCTGCCCTCTGCCCCCCACCCGATTCACTGATAATCCCATGTGACTAGCTATGGAAGCCACTTACAAGAGCTTTGGTTGCCTGACAATGTTGCCGAAAGGTCCCTAAAGATCCGAAAGCTAAAGACTTTAGCTCTTCCTTTCAGCCTTTGGCTCACGGCCTTCGGGCTTACGGCGTTTCACAAGCTTCAGGGTTTTAGGATTCTGGCCCCACTGGCTCTAGGATTTATGTCCCCTGGTTGCCAGCCTGATCGCCCGTTCCTTTATACAGGAATGCATATTTCTCCCATAGCCTTTGCGCCTCCTCTTTCCGATCACTGTGCAGCAGTGTTAATCAGTTGGTAAGCCTTTCCCTCTGCGTTCCTCGGCGTTCTCTGCGGTAAAAGATTTTGTTTTGGTTCCGTCGATCAGTGTGGCATCTTTCGATTACTCTGCGTCAGTATTAATCAGTTGGTAAACCTTCCCTTGTTCTGCCAAGGTCTCAGCGCCGCAAGGCGAAATTATTGAGCACGGGGTCCCCGAAACGCGCTTCGCGTTACGGGGTGAAGGCCACCCTGAAGATGAGCACACGCAAGCCGGAAGGGTGGGTAAGGTTAGATAAAAAAGATGAGCCCCAGCGGTGCGACACTCGCGTTTTCTTTAAAACATCAGAAGCGGATTCGCCCCCGCTCATACTCCAGTCCCGTTAGGGACGACCGATAGTAGCCCGGTACGTCGCCGAGACGCGCATCGCGCGTTAAGGCGTAAGTGCCGGGAAGAATGGAAAAAAAGCCCCTTCCGCTCTGCCGAAGGCCGGCGCGTAGCCGAAGGCGGAGCGGTCTGTATCCCTGCTGTTGCTTTGCGCATCCATAGAACCCATGAATAGAAGACCCATGAATATCGCATTCATCGGCTTAGGCAACATGGGTTCGGCCATGGCGCGCAATTTGATCAAGGCCGGACACGCGCTTACGGTTTATAACCGCTCCAAAAATCGCGCGGATGAACTCGCGCCGCTGGGCGCACGCGTTGCCGCAACTCCGGGTGAAGCTGCCGCCAAAGCCGAAGTTGCCATCACCATGCTCGCCGACGACCACGCCCTTGAATCCGTCGTCTTTGAAAAGGCAGGCATGCTTGGTTCACTTCCCGCCGATGCCATTCATGTTTCCATGAGCAACATCAGCGTTGCGCTTTCCCGGAGGCTGGCCGCTTCGCACGCAGAGCGCAGGCAGCATTATGTTTCTGCTCCAGTCTTTGGACGCCCTGAAGCCGCCGCCGCTGCCAAGCTCTTTGTGGTTGCCGCCGGCCCGGCGGCGCAGATTGACCGCTGCCGCCCGTTATTTGACGCGATGGGGCAAAAGACATTCATCGCCGGTGAAGATGCGTCGGGCGCAAACCTGATGAAGCTCGCGGGAAACTTCCTGATCACGGCGGTGATTGAAGGGCTGGCGGAAAGCTTTGCCCTGGTGCGCAAGGCCGGTCTTGAAGCAAACCAGTTTTTGGAAATCCTGACCAGTTCGCTGTTCAATGCGCCGATTTACAAAACGTATGGCGCGCTTATTGCCTCAGAAAAGTTTGAGCCCGCAGGATTCAAGCTGCCGCTCGGCCTCAAGGACAACCGTCTTCTGCTGGCTGCTGCTGAAGAAATGGCTGTCTCTATGCCAATGGCCAGCCTGGTGCGTGACCGCTTTCTTGCCGCGCTGGCTCAAGGCATGGGCGAGCTTGACTGGTCAGCAATTTCAAGAATTTCCGCGAAGGAAGCAGGACTTTGAGTAAACCTTATACGTGATGAACACGGATTGGAAAAGATTGCCATCGCCGAAATTGAAAGGCAAAATCGAAAAAACTTATCGCTGGATTTGACCAAGAGCCAAGAGCCGCTATTCTCACGGATGCCCCACCACCACAATCGACTCCGGCCCGCTCCCTGCCGCAGCCGCGCTGATAAATGCAATATCGGCATTGCTGGTATTGATGTTTGCATTGAATGCGGCCACGTTGCTTGATCCATTATTTGCCACGTAGAGAAACTTTCCTGTCGGATCAACCGCCAGGTCTACCGGACCTGTGGGATCGCTTACCACCTGATTGTTAACACCAATTACGCCATTGGTCCCAACCTGATTTGAGGTGAAATTGTTGGTACCGGTATTAGCGATATAAAAGAACGGCGTGGTTGGATCCAAAAACGGATTATAGGCAATCGCGCTCGGTGTCAGCGGCCCGGAACTCACAGTGGTTGTGACGGGCGTAAGGGCCCCCGTTAAAGTATCAATCGCAAAGGTGCGGAAATTGTTTGTGCTGCCGCCGTCCGTGGCGATTAACACATCGCTGGTAGGAGAAGCTTTTACCGCGAGCATGGTTGTGGTCCCGCTATCAAACCCGCCGCTAACCAGCCGCGTAAGGATTCCGTTGGTCGCGATTGAAAAAAGATCAATTCCTCCGCCGCCCGTGACCACGTAAAGAAATTGTCCTGCGCGCTCAATGGTCAGCCCGCGTGCGACGGTATCGGTTGCAATGGTTGAAACTGCGGTCAGGCATCCGGTTGTGGTGTTGATCGAAAACCCGGAGACGCTTCCCACCTGATTTGCGGTGTAAAGAAAAGTGCCCGCGGGATTAATAGCAATTTTCAGTGGCTGGGCGCCTGTGGCGGCCGTCGGGCTGCAAGCAAGCGGTGTAAGACTTCCATTGGCAGGGCTAATAGAAAAGCCGGTCACCACGGCCGTTTGAAAGGATGAAACATAGAGAAATTTGTTATCTGGCGTAGCTGCAAGGCCAAACGGCTGTCCGGGGCTGGCAAAGGGCGACCCTGGCACAGCAGTGAGCGCACCCGTGGCATCATTGGCAAAGCCGGAAATGCTGTTGCCTCCCGCGTTAGCGGTGTAAACAAATGCATTGCCCGGGGCGGGCGTGGGCGTGGGCGCCGGTGATAGGTTGCCCTTGGCGCAGCCTGCCATCAACATGATCAAGCTGGAAGAAATTGCGGCCCGAACCAAACCCGGCAAAAACCTTTCCATTTATGCGCTCCCTCCCAACCAGCGGGCAGGGCATTCCCTGCGGATTAGCTGGCGGTAGGATGATGATATCTCAGCATAACTATCGCGGCCTAGCATGCAATAGGCTAATTATTGTCAAGCTATATCACTCCCCACGCAGCGCTATCATGGGATCCACGGTGGCTGCCTTTCGCGATGGCAGATAGCATGCCAGAAGCGCTGTTGCGGCCAGCCCAATGGAGACTCCGCCGTAGGTCGCCAGGTCTACCGGTTTCACGCCAAAGAGCAGAGAAGAAAGAAAGTGCATGGAAAGCGCGGCGCCGAGCAGGCCAAATGCCACTCCAATTCCGGTCAGCACCAGGCCGTGGCGGACAAACATCCCGGTTAGTTCCTGCCGTTGCGCGCCCAGGGCCATGCGTATGCCAATTTCGCGCGTGCGCTGCGAAACCGAATAAGCAATCACGCCGTAAATGCCAACCGTCCCCAGCAGTAGCGCCATCACTCCGGCCACGCCCAGCATCAGCAGCGTGAATGAAGTTCTCGCCATAGACGCACGATAGTAATGGTCCTCTGTTTCCACCCCAGCCAGCGGCAGATTCGGATCGACAGACCACACCGCCTGGCGGACTTCTTTCATCAGGCTTTCAGTCCCGGCGCGCGGCGTGCGCAGCGCGAATGATATGTCTCGGTTTACCCGAAGTTTCACCCCCTCAAAATTGCTCATCACCGCGGGCCAATAAACGCTTTTTGAGGGCTCCTGGTTCAGTCCGTCATCATAAACATTTGTCACCACGCCAATGATCTCGCGCCAATCATCGGTGTTCCCCACGCGTATGCGCTTGCCAAGCGCCTCTGCAGGAGTGTGCCAGAGCTCTCGCGCCATATTTTCTGAAACCAGCACCACAGGCATTTTGTTGTAAATCTCTGTCCATGTGATGTCGCGCCCAGCGACCAGCGGCGTTCCCAGGGTCTGAAGAAATCCGGGTGAAATGAACTTGAACCGGCGCAGAGCGCCCAACTCTCCCGGACGATAAGTTTTGTCCTGCGCGAAAACAGGATCGTAGCTGTTATTGCCATCCAGCGGAATACCGGTGGAAAATCCCGCCGACTTTACGCCCGGCACAGCTTCCACCTTACGAAGAATATCTTCATACCTGCGAGGAATATTTTCATCTTCGGCAACGTCGGCTTTGGGTATTGAGAGTTCAAATGTCTGGATTTCCGCGGGCTGATTGAATCCCGGCTGCACTTTGGTAAGCGCGACAAACGTGCGCGCCATCAGTCCTGAACAGATGAGCAAAACAAGGGCCAGCGCCACCTGTACCACAACCAGAGCGCTGCGTGTGCGTTGCTGCTCCCGGCTTTGGCTTGCGCCGCGCGCGCCTTCGCGCAGCCCCGTTGCCAGCCGCGCACCTGCATACTTGAAAATGGGAATGGACCCAAAAAGCAAACTCGCCAGCACGGCAAGTCCCAGAGTGAAGAGAAGCACCGTACTGTCAATGCCAATTTCATTTACGCGCGGCAAGCCCCGTGGGGCCATTGCCACCAGCGCACGCAAAACTCCATAAGCCAGAGCCAGCCCCAGCAGGCTGCCCATTATGCCCAGCACCACGCTTTCAAACAGCAGCTCTGAGGCAATGCGTCGCCAGCCCGCGCCCAAAGCAGCGCGGATGGCAAGCTCCTGCCGGCGGCCTTCCACGCGGACGAGCACCAGGTTGGCCACGTTGGCGCACGCAATCAGCAGCACCATGCCAATGGAGGCCATCAATACCCAGAGCAGGTTGCCCACGTCACCTACCACGCGGTTCTTCAACGGCGCGATGTTCGGTTCTAGATGCGCATCTTCAAACATCTTCAGGCTGAAGCCTGGCGGCGCCGCGAAACTCCTGCCCACGATCGCCAGCATTCGGGCCACATCTGTAGTGGCCTGCTCAACGGTTACGCTTGGTTTAAGCCGCGCAATCATGGGATAACTGAAATTCCCCAGAGTGATTTTGTTACGGTCAAATTGGAGAGGAATCAGCAGCTCGGCTTCCTGCTGGTCCAGCAAAGAAAAGTTCTTCGGCATCACGCCGATGATCTCGCTCGGCTTGCCATCTACCTTCAGTGTCTGGCCCACAACGTTGCGGTTGCCGCCAAATCTGCGCTGCCAATAACCGTACATCAGTATTACCGTGTCTGGATTGTTGGGTATATCGTCTTGCTGGGAGAATGGGTGGCCGAGGAGTGGCGGTATGCCCAGCATGGGGATGACGTCATTGGTCATGCGTTGCACGCGCACCTGCTCAGGTTCAGCCACCCCGGTCACGCTGGCTGAATCAGGTACGGACATGCCGATTTCCTGAAAGGTCTGGTTCTGGTCGCGGTAAATAAAATAGTTGGAAGGCGCACCCGGCAATTCCTTGATATTGAGTCCCGGCGCTGCATGAGAAATGCCGATCAACTGCTCAGAGTGAGGATACGGCAACGGCTTGAGCAGGATGCCCTCCAGCACGCTGAACACGACGATATTCGCGCCGACACCCGCCGCCAGCGTGATTAAGGTGACTGCCGTAAACATTGGAGTGCGTGACAGTCGCCGGAATACCTGCCTGAGTTGTGTGCTGAAATTTCCCATCGTGAGACTCCTTGCCTTGCCTGCTACAAAGCAGACACACGTGTTTGACGACCCTGAATACTGTTACGTTAACGCATGGCAAGAAGTTGCAGCAATTTTCAGGATGCGCAGCGACCGCTTTTGACGAGAGCAGCGATTAGAACTGGGGATTGCGGGGAGCAGGCGCACCGCGCAAAAGTCCTTCGGTGCTGAGGTCTTCATCCAAGTCTGGCCAGTGGATTCCATATCCGCCGCCAGCAACTGTCCAGTTCAACCTTTGCTGAGGCGTAGCATTCAGTAGCTTTGGATACCAGGCAAGAGGCACCGTAATGGTCCGCCCATCCTTCATGGCCACGCTTAAGGCGAACTCAGAGAAGGAAACCTCGGCCACTCTCTCATCCGCGCCGAGCGCCAAAATACCCATGCCAAGCCTCCAATAGTTGCTGCTGATGCTCCACTATGATGCCATACAACACTCCTAAATCTCGCGCATTAAATCCAAGATTTCGGGCCAATGCCACTGGATCAAGCCAGAATTTTGCCGAAAGCGCATCTCTGTCTACATGCACATGAGGCGGTTCATTTGGCTCGTGACTATAAAAGTAAAAGCGATATGGTCCAGATCGCAAAACTGTCGGCATGCGAAAAGAATTGTACCAAGGGCAGACTTCACGTTCCTTAAACACCACCAGCATGAAATACAGCACTTCGTCTTCCCAGTGGGCGGGAGAAGGAAAGTAAGCGCCTTGGTCAGCGATGACTTGTTTCAAATCGAGATCGCTGATGCGCTTAGTTCTAAAGACGGGGTGGCGCGCTTGACGCGGCTCTGGCTGCTTTGCGCCGCGCGCCACGCCAATAAAGCAGCAATCCCGTACCAACAAACGCGACAGTACAGCCGATCAGCTTGGCTTCAAAAAGAAACGTATTCTCCCCGCCAGGAGGAATAGCTGCAAGAGCCATAGAGCCCAGTGTAATCAGGAAGGCAAGCGATCCACTGATCCATATTCCGGCTTTGCCGCCGGGCACCAGCACCGCCTGGCCGCCGGCATCGCGGTCCGGTCGGTATGCGAGTTTGATAGCAGCCGCATACATATAAAGGAAGGGGATGAAGTAGAGAATCACCGCCATATCCACAAGGAACTGGTATGCGCCGATCACAGTGGCGTTGAATTGTGACAGCACCAGAATCGCGGCTGAAATTACCGCCTGAATCAGGATAGAAATGTAGGGTGTCTTCCACTTGGGATGGATCTTGCCGAAGTACGAAGGCAAATAGTTGTCAATCCCGGCGACGAATGGCACACGCGCCACTCCAGCCACGGTTGCGCCCACGCCACCGGCATTTCCCACCGTCACCAGAAGCGCGGCAAGTATGCCGAACCATCCAATGCCCAAGGCCGCTGAGCCAAGCGTTATTCCGCCAAAAACGCCATTGCGCGGATCAACCTGCTCACCCGGCAGCAGCCAAAGCAGCGCCATGGTTCCTAGAACATAGATCACGGCAATCAGTCCGGTGGAGGCGTAGATGGCGCGCGGGAAAGTTTTGCGGGGATCACGGACTTCCTCACTCATGGAGCACACCAGTTCCATGCCGGTAAAAGCGAACGCAATGCTCGACCAAAAATTGAGCTTGCCGATATCCGGAGGCCATTCGAGGAGGATTGATTTCCAGGAAAAATGCGTTGCGCTGCCACGGTGCAGCGCCAGATAAGTTCCAATGCCTACCAGCATCAGCAGCGGGACGTAAGTAGAGACGCCACCGGCATTTTGCAGCCATTTCCCAATATCAAGACCGATGATGTTGAAGAAAACCGCCGCTGCAAGAAGTCCCAGCGACGCCCACAACAAGTATCTGGGATTGCCCGCCAGCCATACGTACTTTGGCCCGCCGATATACACCGACATGGCCACACTTGCTGTCAGCAGTCCGGGAAAGTAGAAGAACGTATAGATCCAGTAGGACCATCCGGCGACAAAGCCATGAAAGTCGCCGAACGCCTCTTTGCTCCAGACATAAAGCCCGCCTTCAGCGGGGTAGCGCGTGGAAAGCTCAATGATGATCAGGGCGGTGGGCAAAAAAAACAGCACCGCAGCCAGTATCCACAGGCTGATGGAAGAAGAGCCGTTGTGGGCGGCGGCGGCGATCCAGCGCGGCCCCAGCACTGCCGCGATGTTGAACAGCAGCACGTCCCAGAAGCCCATGGCGCGGCGCAGTTGCGATTTTGGTGCGGCGGTTTCCTCGGCCATTCAATCCCTTCCAGCTTTCGTGGCGCGGATGCAATAAGCGCCATCATTCTATCCTGATTGACAAGGCTAGCTGGTGGCCGGGCGATTGGTGTAGCGCCTTTCGCTTCAAACTGCAACAGAACGTATCAGCGAATTCCCACCGCAGGCCTGCGCAACAGCGTAGGATAAAAGGCAGACCAAAGATTTAATACGCAGGACGCAAAAGGAGTTTCACCAATGCCCAAGCTTAACGCACGAGAAAACACGCGCAACCGATCGCAAGCCGCCAAGCGGGAAAGAAACCGGGCGCTGCGAGCGTCCCTGCAAGTGCCTGCCAAATCTACCGGCAAGCCCGCTGAAAAACCAACTGCAAAGCCCGCCGCCAAAGCCAAAGCATAGAAGATATGCATGTGCGATTCCGCTGGCCGGGTTAAGACGAAATAGTTCCTGAACCGCAGGCGCACTCGCCTGCGGTTTAAAACTCATTCCCATCAACTGCTCATAGCTACAGATTTCTTCCGATTCCCGCCCATTCATAAAACATTTACCATAGGGTTTCCTCGCGCCTTCGGGCGTTCGGAAATAGAGAATGGCCCGCATTCACGTACTTTCGGAGCACGTCGCCAACAAGATCGCCGCGGGCGAGGTGGTGGAGCGTCCGGCATCGGTGCTGAAGGAGTTGCTGGAGAACTCGCTCGACGCAGGGGCGACGCGCATACGCGTGCAGGTGGAAGCAGGCGGCAAGAAGCTGATCCAGGTCACGGACAATGGCTGCGGCATGGTGCGCGACGACGCGCTGCTGGCCTTTGAACGCCACGCGACGTCCAAGATCAAGGATGCTGAAGACCTCTTAAATATTCATACGCTCGGTTTTCGTGGTGAGGCTCTGCCTTCCATTGCATCAGTAGGGCGGGTGCTGCTGGAGACGCGGGCAACGGAAGAAGATGGCGGAACGGTGCTGGAAATTGCCGGCGGAAAGATTCTGCGGGTGGAGGAAGCCGGGTTGCCGCCCGGGACGTCATTGGCGGTCCGCGATCTTTTCTTCAATACCCCGGCGCGCAAAAAGTTTTTAAAAGCGGAGTCAACCGAGCTTTCGCATATTGCGTCGCTGGTCACGCATTACGCTCTGGCGCATCCGGAAAAACATTTCGAGCTGCACTCGGCCACAGAAGCGATGCTGGTGGCAGCGCCGGTGAAGTCGCACTCTGACCGTATCTATCAGATATTTGGCCGTGAGACGCTGGACCAATTGATTCCGCTGGCCGCTATGATGAAGCTGGAGCGCGTGGGAATTCCCGAGCCACCGCCTTGGCGCAGAGGTGAGGACTATCAGCCGCCGGTCCCGGGCGACATCCGCCTGCATGGCTTTATTTCCAAGCCAGAGCTGCAAAAGCTGAATCGTAATTCCATTTATGTGTTTGTGAATGGCCGGCTGATTCGCGACCGCATGGTGCAGCACGCGATTATCGAGGGCTATCGAAACATCCTGCCGCCAACGGTCTTTCCAGTGGTGCTGCTGTTTATCGAATTGCCGAACGAAGAAGTTGACGCCAACGTGCATCCTTCAAAGACCGAAGTCCGGTTCCGCCAGCACGGGCTGGTACACGATTTTGTTCGCGAGTCTGTGCGGGCGGCGCTGATGAAGGCGCGTCCGGTGCCGCAGTTCACGCGCGAAATCACCGCACAGCCGACAGCCGCAGCGGGGCTGAGTCCAGGGGCACTACATCATGCCGGCGAAGACAATGATTTTTCTCTTCGGCCAGAAACAGTGCCGCCTGTGAATGAGCGCCTGCAATTCGGCCGGGAGTCAATTGAACTAGAAGGAAACATGACAGTGAGCGGTTTTGGGGCCCTGCTGACGCCTGCCATGTCACAGAATTTGAATGGCCATGCCGATACCTGTGGCAACGTCTTGCCAGACGAACCGCAGGAGATTGTGGACCAACTGGCGCTGGCCAGCCTGAAACCACTGGGGCAGGTGCGGGATTCATTCATCCTGGCGGTGAATGCTGATGGGCTGTGGATCATCGACCAGCATGTAGCACATGAACGCGTGCTGTTTGAAAAGATCCTGCGCGAACGCGGGCAAAATAATGCTGCTCAGGATGGCCAGCGATTGCTCATGCCGCTGATTGTGGAATTGACGCCGGGTCAACAGGCGGTATTCAGCGAAATTTCAGAGGAACTGCAACGTAACGGGTTTGAAGTTGAGCTATTTGGGACGCGCACCGTCGCGGTTAAAACTGCGCCGGGCGGCGTCCGTCCAGCGGACGTAGAGAAGATGCTGATCGAACTGCTGGACCAGTTCCAGCAGGAAGAACAGGTTTTGAATCTGGACAAAATCAGGGGGAAAATTGCAGCGAGTATTGCCTGCCACGCGGCCATCAAGATCAACATGCCGCTGGAGCAGAATAAGATGGAATGGCTGCTAAAGGAGCTGGCAAAAACCGAGTGTCCCATGAGCTGTCCGCACGGGCGGCCTGTTGTGTTGCGGTATTCTGTGAAGGAGATACAGAAGGCGTTTAAGCGGATATGAGGGCTTCAGCAGTCGGTCATAAGCGATGTAAAGCCGCGAAAACTTGAAACGCAGGACTGAGGAAGCAGAGGATATTTACTGAGTTGTGTGCGAAAATATTGGTTCAAGTATGGCATTCACAATCCAACTCGATCCTGAAATGGAGCGGACGTTAGCCGAGCAGGCACGACTGCACGGGGTCTCCATGGCGAGGTACATCCAGGAAATTATCGCACGGCAGCTTGCTCTTCAGACAAGCGAACGGAGGCTGAGCGAAGAGGAATTTGAAGCTGCACTCGACGCTATGACTGTCTATTCTGACAAAATTCCTGTGCTTCCTCTGGACGCGCTCAGGCGGGATGAAATCTATCGAGACCACGACTGATGGCAGGGCCTGCCCAGTCGTACCTTCTTGACACCAATGTTCTTCTTCGGCTTTATCAGCCCAACAGTCCGGAATTTTCTTCTATTCGTCGCGCCGTCCATTCGCTCCATCGGGCCAGTGCCGCACTGTATTACCTTTCTCAAAATATTATTGAGTTCTGGAATGTTTCAACCAGACCAATAGCGCAGAACGGTTATGGTTTGTCGCCGGCGGAGACCAATGAAGTGGCAGAGCAGATAGAGAAGGCGTTGTTTTGCCGCCGGATGTAGAAGCAATTCATTACGAGTGGAGGCGGTTGGTGTTTGCCTATGGTGTTTCCGGCGCCAAGGTGCACGACGCTCGAATTGTGGCCGCGATGATTGTTCACGGGGTTCGTCAGATCTTGACTCTTGATGGCAGCGACTTCGAGCGCTACACGGAGATTGCGACGGTACATCCACAAAACATCCCAGCGTGACGATTTATGACTGAACAAGAACTTGAGCAGCAGCGAGCGGCGAACTGGCGCGTTGACGGCAATGCCGTGCGCACTCTGGAAGATGCACGCGGCTTTATGGAAACTGTAGGTTTTTGCGTGAATTATCCGGAACGCTCGCTGCCGCTTTCGCCAAGTTTTATCGGCGCTCATATTGGATCTGCCACGGGTTTGCCCACTGCCAAGAATGCCTACGCAGATCCACGGGCCCAGGAAGCGACAGAGCTCATGGTGCGGCTGCTGCGTGAACGATCAGCCTTTGAGATGAATATTTCCGGCGAGACAAACCTGATCATCTCCGCGCCGCTGTTTCCTTATTTTTATGCCTTGGTTGGCGACCGCAATCCGAAAGCTCTGCCAAAAACCAAAGCCCAGGGGGCCAAGGTTTCTGAACTCTCGGGCAAAGTATTTGAAGCCCTGCAAAAACATGGCCCGCTGAGCAAGCCCCAGTTGCAGGAATATGTTGGAAGGGAAACGAGCCAGGCGGCGCTGGACCGTTCGCTCAATGAGCTGTGGTCAATCCTGAAGATTACACGCGTGGATTACAATCCAGGCCCAGGCGCATCCTGGGATGTTCTCTATCGCTGGGCGCCAGAGCAGGTAAAAGAGGGTATGAACATATCTTCACCAGAGGCCATTTCTGCCCTGGTCAGCAAATATCTTGAGACAGTGGTGGCGGCGGAGCAGGAAGAGATTGAGCAATTTTTTTCTCATCTGACGTCGCGATCAAAAGTACGGGAAGCGTTAAGCGCGCTATTGCAGGCCCGGGAATTGAGTCTAGTAACGATTGGAACCAAGCCACTCATTCGCATGACACCCCCGCCAGACCAGCAACGGAGACGCAATTCATGAGCGATGGAATGCCCGCCGAACCAAAGCCCAGCCAAGGCGGAAGAAAACTTGTAATCGCCATTGATGGACCCGCAGGTTCGGGTAAGAGCACATTGGCTGCGTTGCTGGCGCGAAAATACAACTACACAAACATCGAGACCGGCGCGATGTACCGTGCGCTTGCCTATAAGGCGCTTAAGCAGGGCGTTTCGCTGGACGATGAAAACAGATTGGCGGCGCTGGCGGAGCAGTCAAAGATCGAACTGGCGCCGAACCCAGAAGGGAACCGCGTGCTGCTGGATGGCGTTGACGTGAGCGACAGTTTACGCAGCCAGGAAGTAACGGACGCTGCTTCAAGAGTTTCAGTCCACCCGGCGGTACGCACATGGATGGTGAATAGCCAGCGCTCCATGGGCGCAGGCGGAGGCATTGTGATGGAAGGGCGCGATATTGGGACCAAGGTTTTCCCGGATGCCGAGGTAAAAATTTTTCTGGATGCAGCCCCGGAAATTCGTGGGTCACGCCGGTTTCTGCAAAGCCCTGCTGCGGCTGCACCGGAAGCTTCAGTGCTGGCTGAACTGCATGCGCGAGACGAACGTGACCGCACTCGCGCCAATTCACCGCTGGTGCCTGCTCCGGATGCAGTGGTGATTGACTCTACGCATCTCACACTTGACCAGGTGCTGGCCCGCTCCGTGGAATTGATTGATGCCAGGCTGAACAAGCCTGCTTCCACGCTGGCCTAACCTTATTGATCGCGAGCCAGTGATTACTGCTTGCGAATCTGAATTGTGCCCCGGTCTGAGCGCAAGCGAATGTCCGGGCCGCCTTTGCCCACGGTGCCGCGAGCAGTGGCGTCCTGGCTGCGATTATCAACGCTCACGTTAAAATCGTTTACGTCAACGTTGCCGCTTCTGCTTTCTGCATCCAGCCGGAAGTTGGCATTTTCCGGCAACTCAAGATCAATTCCACCTCGGGCATTGTTTACGTCAATGTTTCCCAGGGGCGCCATAGGCCGGATTTCAACCATGCCATTGCGATTGTCCACTTCTACTTCGCCGCTCACATCCTCCAGATGCACTTCATTGGAGCGAGTGGTTAGTTTCAATGGGCCTGAAACGGAGGTGGCCCGCAAATCGCCGCTGCCCATGTCAATTTCCCCGGTGAGTTTGGCAAGTTGCAGGTCTGTGCGGATGGATTTGAAATGCAGATGCTGGCCGATATGAGAGAGCTGGACATTTCCGTTATAGCCGGCGGTAAATTCCAGCGTACCGGTGACATCAGAAATAGTTCCGTCCTCAACATCGCCATCCACCATCACGTTGCCAGTGATATTTTTTGCCGAGACGGAGCCGTGATGCACCCGCAGCGCGGCTGAGCCTTTTACATTGTCAGCGCTGAGATCGCCGTGGTTGGTGGAGAGATCTACATTTCCATCGCGCTGTGACACGCTCAGATTGCCATGCCTGGTAGAGATGGAAAGGGCCATTTGGCGGGGCAGTTGCAAATCCATGTTCAAACGCGCATTTTCAAAATCACCGCTGGTCAGGTCCAGCAGCCAGAGCGTCCCTTGCTGGGTAAACTTTGGCCGGGTCGTTTCATTCAGGCGATTGGCGCTCTCTTGTGAATCACTGCGCACGGATTTACGAACCACCGCGTGTACCTGGTTATCCTCACTGGCAGTCACGTTGATATCGCCCATAGAGGAAAGAATCTTGATTTCCGAACCTCCGGGAAGAGGCTGGGCAAAACTATCAGTAAAGTCATAGTGGTTGCCAAACCAATCGCCCCAGTCTGAATCATCGACGCCGAAATCGTTGCGCAGATTGCCCCAGTTCCAGTCGGCTGTTTCCCTGGCGCCCATGCCAATCATGATGAGGAAGACAAGCAACACAACGCCGCCCGCTCCCAGACGTGGTGTGGGTTCGCCGCGCTGTCTGGCCCAGAAATGCTCGGCCAGTTTGGCAATGCCCCAGAAAATCAGCAGCAAAGGCCAATAGTGGGCCATCCAGAGACGAAATGACTGAAAGGAAATGACTCCGGTGGTGCGCAGCAGGAACACAATTCCAATAGTGATAAGGACCAACGGGCCAACAATGGAACGCGGCCGCGGACGGTAATATGGCACTTGCGTGGGTGTACTCATGGTTTCACCTGCGAATCATTCGGATCTGATGCCGGCGGATTTTCCGCTAGGGGCTGCTGCGGCGATGGCGGTGGAACTGTGCCGGTTGTAAATGGTTGGGGCGGCATCGGGTTCTGAATCCAGCCGGGCTGAATGTGGCCTTCAGTTGAGCCGGTGCGAGCGATCAACAACACACAGCCAATCACCAGCAACAAAACCGGGAAGCTGCGGTCAAAAGGGATTATGTAGAAATTTTCCATCAGGAAGAGCACGCCCAAAGTGATCAGGACGGCAGCGCCCATCAAACTATGCGCGCGGCATCGCACACAATGGCAATTTTTATTTCTGATATAGGGCGGCATTAAACTCCTCCCGGTCGTGATGGCGCAGTGCGTTTATAAGCGATCCAAAGCCCTATCCCGATCAGGAGCAGCGGCCACATACGGTGCATGTAGAAGATGCCCAGGTTATCGAGAAGGAAGATGGCCCCAAGAGCGATGAGCACTACCGCGCCGATAGGTGCATTGTCCCGCGCCGGAGGCGGAGGTGGCGGGGGTTCCACTTGCAGCGGCGGCTGCATCGGAGGATACGCAGCAGCATTTGTTGTTGGAGAAGCGGCAACCGAGTGGACGTGAGGATCCTGCAGTCCGAGCATCTTGTCCAGGCCCAGAGGATCCGGCGCGGGCAAGCCATGACGCCGGGCTTCAGCCGTCTTGTAAGCTTCAAACGACATGTAAACGACAAAGAATGCGATGAGGATTCCGAAAACGCCGGACATATTGCTGGTGATCACAATCAAGATCACAAAGATCACAACATGGGCGAAGGCCTTCTGAAATTGGCCGTTATACATTGCGCCGACGCCAGGAATCAGGCCTAGCAAACCGGCTATAGTGGGATTCGGCGCGCCAGGTTGCGGCACACCAGGCGCAGCTCCGGGCACGGTTGCTCCGGGAATACTTGCTCCCTGAAGTCTTGCGGCAATGCACGGTTCGCAATAGACTGCGCCCATTACGTCGCGCTTGCATTCTTCGCAAAGCGCTTTTCCGCACGTACGGCAGTACGCCACTGCCTGGGTCTGATTGTGCACGGCGCAGTTCATATCTGGGCTCCTTGGTGCCTCATGTAAGTTTGGGCGATCACCCTGCCATCGCGCTCACGGCTGTAATTTTCATATTGCTGCGGACGTCCGCCATCATTCGGCGCCGACTTCCGATTCTGTTGCTTCTCATTGCCACCACTGCCAGCCGCCGGCGCGGCGCTCTTTTTCAGCTCCCGAACTCTCGCCTGCACCTGATAGACCAGCCGCAGGTTCTCGTAATAGCTGGTTACTCTGGCTTCCACGTGGGTATAGCCCATGACAACGTTTTTCCTCAGCATGGTGGGATGGCTGACCATATTTGCTACGTCCGTCACTCTTACTCCAGCCAGTGTAAGCGTGATGCTCAATGAGAAGAACGCCATTGCGAATGACATGGCAAAGCGCGAATGCATCAACCCGCCCAGCGCTGGACGCATACTCCGCTGCAACCGCTCCACCCAACTCAGCCTGGCCTCTTCCGCTACAGCTTCCGCGCTCGCTGCCTGACGGCTCGTAGCCGCCAGAATGTTATGGACCAGGTTCTTAGGCGGCTCCAACTCAGCCAGCCCCTGAACCATCATCATTCCGTCCCGAACCTCAGCCCACATCGGCCCGCAGACTTCGCAGCTTAGGCCATGGGCATCAAATGCCGGACGCTTACCGGCTGCCAGCGAATCATCCAGCGCCTCAGCCAGCAGGGCCTCAAATTCGCTGCATTCCATCCCGTGTTTTGGATCGTTATTCATTGCCTGCCTGCCTTTTATTACGAGAAAGTAATCGCGCAAGTTCCATTCTTCCGCGGTTTATTCGCGACTTCACTGTCCCCTCCGGCACCCGCAGCACCACCGCAATCTCTTTGTAGTCCATATCTTGTAAATCCCTTAGAATCACTGCTTCCCGCAGGTCCGGGCTGATCCTGGCCAGCGCCATCTGCACCATTTTCTGGGTCTCCTTGCTGGCCAGCCGATCGTCCGGATTCGGTCTGGGATCTTCCAACCGGTCACCCAGTGACAGCGAATCATCCTCTTCCCGCAACCCGGCGTCAATTGAATCCGTTACCCGGTCTTGCTTGCTACGCCGGAAATGGTCCACCAGCAGGTTCCGGGTCAGGGTGGTCAGCCATGTGGTAAATGCCCCTTTTTCAACCTGATAGCTGCCCATGGTCTTATACACGCGGATAAAAACATCCTGCGTCAGGTCCTGTGCGTCGTCCGGGGAGTTTGTGAACCGATAGCACAAGTTGTAAATCCGGCGGTTGTGTAAACGCACAATCTCCTCCCATGCCGTGGCGTCGCCTGCCAGGCATCGGCGAACAAGTGCCCCTGTTTGTTGCTCTTCCAAACAGTCTCCCCGTCGAAGGATACGTATAGAGCCGCGCTTTGGTTCAAAACCCGGGATGGCTTATAAGTGACAAGGTTTACAGGAAAGCATGACGGGGTGCAAATGAGGATCAGCGTGGATCGCAGGCACCCTCGCCTGCGGCAACTTTTGCCGCTCATTTAATTCAGAACGAACAAGGTTTACAGGAAAGAGGGACAGGGTACAAATGGAAGAGGCGCATCTCGCGCCCGTATTGATATTCGTTCTCATTCACCTTGACGATGGAGAAAGCGTACTTATGGCTTGACCTATGCCGCCCACATTTTGTCATCCTGAGCGATGCGCGCGTGAAGGCGCGCGCGAGTCGAAGGATCCCGATGACGTGTCTTTCGCCAATGCTGATTCAGGGAGTTCTCTCCAGACCCATGTCTCCAGAACCGTCATCGCGCCCCCAAGTTCTCAGCCCCGGTCCTTCGATGTTCAATGTCCCGATCACCAGATGTTCTGATGACCAAATGTCGTATATAATATAGATGTAAGTATATATTTAAACCATGCCGATCCACCTTAAGAACCCCGAAGCCGAGCGTCTGGTAAGAGAGATCAGCCATACTACAGGTGAGACCCTCACTCAGGCCATTATCAACGCTCTCAAAGAGCGGCTTGAACGGCTTAAAGGCAGACGCCACGCTCACTCTGCGGAAGACAAACTGAAATCTATTCTGCAACGGGTTGACCATCTGCCCGATCTTGATGACCGCAGCGCCGACGAGATCCTGGGTTACGACCAGCACGGAGTTCCCGAGTAATGGTACTCGACACCTCCGCCATCCTGGCCATCTTTCTCAATGAACCGGAACGCGAAGCGTTTCTCTCGGCCATTATTTCCGCTCCGGGCAAGTTGATCTCAGTTGCCACCGTGCTGGAAGCGGGTATCGTTCTGGAAGCCCGCAAAGGCGAAGCCGCTGGTCGCGAGTTGGATCTGTTTTTGCACGCCGCTGCCATTGAACTGGTCGCCGTGGACGCCGAACAATTGGAGTTTGCCCGCGTGGCTTATCGCAAATACGGAAAAGGCCGCCACCCTGCCGGACTCAACTTTGGCGATTGCTTTTCTTACGCTTTGGCCCAATCCTCCGGCCTGCCAATGCTTGCCAAGGGGGATGATTTCAGCAAAACTGATCTCGCAATGGCCGGCGCAAAATAGGAAATGAATCTTTCCGATGTTCCGATGTCCCGATCACCCATCCCTCAACCCGCTGTCATCCTGAGCGATGCGCGCGTGAATGCGCGCGCGAGTCGAAGGACCCCGAGGGCGTGTCCTCTGCCATGCCGACTCAGGGAGTTCTCCCCAGATTCCCGGTTTTCAAGTTCCGGCAATTCTGGGCAATCTTTTTGGATCAGGTGTCATCAGGGTCAATCAGTGGTAAGTTTTTCTCTTTCCGATCCCATTGGGCCGTGTTAATCCGCAGTAGAGTTGGTTCCAAGATTTGTTAAAATTTTGGCCCTCAGCTCCCTCGCTGCGTCTCCTACTTCACGAATCATGAATGTCCGGAACCAGGGCATGCACGTCCACGTTGACCATGATCCACAGCGCCGGAATCGCGAAAGAGTTTAGGCCATGCGCGTACCGGGGGCCCCCGGCAAGCCCGGGGTCCCCAGCACGCGCGGTTTTTTCGCGTGGTGGGGTGGAAGCCCGATTTTGGCTTGCTGGGGTAATTAAGCCCTGGGAAAAGGATGGCTTGGAAGATCAAGCGCCGTAGGTGCGGCACTCCGAAGAAGTGAATCTTAAATACACGATACAATCCCGAATTCGAAACAGAAAGCATTCACTATCACAATCCGGTCCCGCGCCAGCGGGACGCCTGATAGTAGCCCGGTACGTTTCCGAGGGGCGCGCTCAGCGCGCGCTGAGGAATAAGTGCCGGGTAAGTAGAAGAAAAAAGCCCCTTCCGCTCTGCCGAAGGCCCGGGGCCCCCGATACGCGCTTCGTGTAGCGCAAAAAAAAAAACCCGGTATTTTATTTCCCGCCCTCCATCCCGACAGGTCCGACCCGCGAGGCAGGCGTTTTCTTCAGCCTGCGAGCCCGACCGGAGGGATCTGCTCCGCTACTGCCTTACGGCAGCATCAAGACCACGCTGCGAACGGCGGGTGGCCTCAGGCTTTTGATCTCGCTGGCATTACCGAAAAGTGGGTGCCACGTTCCTTCACGTTTTTTGCTAAGGGCGGAAGCGTTCTGGATGATCATGTCGTATCGGCAGAGATTCTAGCCAAGTTTTTTTGACCATTAAGCCAGTTATCCACTGGATCTTCAGACCCTGTCCTAGTTCCCTAACCTGCACTGCTCGGGCGTTCTGTGTAGTTCCCTAAGGTAAAACAAGGTGAAACCCTTAGAGTTTTCGCGGATACGGATTACGGTCTGTTGCCTTGATGATTACAGGCGAAGATTCTTTGAAAACAGGTGATTTCCCGGGAAAACCGGTACACCTTAGGACAGGCTCTTTCGGGGGACGAGGACGCACCTGATCGCCATTTCTCAGAATCCTGCACGAAAATACAAGTTCTTGAGATGCAGTCTCAGCGCATGTTGAGACTGTATTGGGGTGATCACTAGCTTCCTGGTGGAAGCGGAGCTCTGGTAAAGCTCCTCGGTTCCCACACCGGTATTCGGTTCGATCCCGAGTGATCACCCCAATAAACGGGGCGTAGCTCCAAAGGCCGCACGCCAAGGTAGAGCAACCGAATTTGAATCGGTTGGTTGGAGGTTCGAATCCTCCCCGCCCCCACTACCATAAGATCGGCAAAACTACTCGGATTTAGCGCTAAACTGCAGTTTTCTTTTGAAGCGGGAACTTTATCGTGGTAATCCCCACTCTGTCAAACACTTTCCAGTTATCTGTGCACTCCGCCCGGACTCACGCCACTCTTCCTTAACGATTCTAATAATAGCCACCATTCTTGTCCAAAACCGCCACTCAGGGAAGAGCACATCAGTAGGATGCACCACGATGATCAACTGGTTAGTTTCACTTTTCCACCTGCTTCTCGATCCTCGAACTACAACGTGATGTAAGTCCCCGCCGAACGCCTCAGTTTTCCCCTGATCCTGCATTAGGCCCGACGTTCACGCTTGCGATTCTCTGAACCACAGGATCGGGTCGCACTTCCGCATATTGCAAGCTGGTCTCAGCGATCATTACCAGCTCGGACGCACTAATGTCGACGACTGCGGGATCAAAGAAGATCACATTCGAGCCCTCAGGGTGCAAAGCGCTCGGATAGCGGATACCGTGATAGCGTGCATCCCGAATGTAGTCAGCTAGTCGCTGACAGGGAAGGTAGTGAGTCGGGTCGTCGTCGCGTTCTAGAGGACGACTCATCTCCTCGGCAAACGCTTCAAGCAGGCTTTGAATTTCCACGTCCCACTTGAGAGTGTCTGTGACGAATGGATTGATTTCCCCCATGCCGTTAGCCAAGTCGAGAATCCGAACCTCACGATTTAACGTCACACGAGCGACCGATACATAGAAACCACGGGCGGGACGGACCTCGGCAACCGCTGTCGCCTCTTGATCCGCACAATACAAAACTCGCTGTCCCTCAACACTAGCACGTCCCGCGTGTGCTCTCTCCGTCGGTGGCGCTCCGATCTCAGCGCCTTGGTAGGGTCGGCGTTCGCCGTATTCGACCGCAATGAAGCCGCGCCGTGCACGAAAGAATGTTGTGCCAATCGGCAAGATAACAGAAAGCTGCGCGAAGTCTTCGGCAAGAAATTCCGCGAACGGCAACGCTTCGGCCGGGTTGTCGCGAACGTCGGAACAGTACTGTTCCCATCTGTCGCGATGAGTCGTATGAAATTCGCCGCCGAGAGGCTGGTACAGGGCGTGGGCATTGAGCGGGTCTTCACCGTCGTCATCGTCCCAGTCTGAGTTTGCGATGTCCTCCAGCAGGTTTGCTTGTGTGTCTTCATCCAGAGTGTCTTCGTCGAAGACTTGCCAGTGCCATTGAATTAGGGAGATTAGGGATTCGCCAGACTCGAAGGTGTCAGCAACTACATACATCGATAGCAGATTGTCGAAGTAGCCGCTAAGGTCCGACGCCTCCAGAACAGGCACATCCTCCGTCGCGCAGCACTCGCATTCGCCTCTCTGTTGGCTTAGCTCCGCGACTTTTTCCTTGAGCCATTTATGTTTAAAGCACTTGGGGCAGCACAGCATAAG
The DNA here is from genome assembly GCA_036488825.1 of Candidatus Angelobacter sp. GTDB lineage: Bacteria > Acidobacteriota > Terriglobia > Terriglobales > Acidobacteriaceae > Angelobacter. The sequence goes on along the minus strand of DASXGZ010000017.1, from coordinate 61,502 downwards.
AACTCAGAGCACGTTGAATCTATGAAGTACCCATCCAAGGATCACCAGAACGGTTGCCGCCAATGTGAGCCACTTCGTAATCCGAAAAACAGTCTCGCCGGAACGAACGCGTTTCCAATTCTCCTTCAAAATGACTTGGGAGTTCGTCGCCAGAGTCTCAGTGATAGTTTTGAGCTCGAAGAACTGCGGCTCTGGGCTGCGGAATGTCGCGTCCAGCTCGTCTAAAGCTTTCAACGCTGCTGCGGTTGCTTCTTTTTCCTTACCTCGTTTCTCAATTGGATTGAGACGCAGCTTGATCCGGGCCATAACTTCATAGAAGCGGATGAAGTCCGCTTTGACGTTGTTCCAGAGTTGGGGGTTGTCACGCTCAATGATTGACGTTCCTTGAATACCAGTCACACACGATATGACTGTGGCAATATCGTCTCTCAAGGCATCAATCCAACGCTGCCGGAACTCCGAGACCGATTGCTCCTTGCTGATGATGAGACCAAAGAAGGCGACATAACCAGCGATTACCGCTGCCACGATCAAGCCCACACCCTCAGACATAGGCAGGGACCCCCTGACACGAGGGGCAAATACAGCAGACGGAGTAGATACAGCATGTTCCGCCTTGGGCCCTCGGAGCTATCATTATCGCACGATGCCTTTACGCATCTTAAAAGGAACTGTCTTCACCTGATTCAGTTCGGTTATATGTTAGTTATCCAATCGCTAGCTCTGGCTGAAAACTGGGGACTGACGGAACGTTCCCAGGATGGTTTTTGAGTGAAGGTTTACACAAAAAAAGAACGGGGTGCAAATGGCAGATTTCATGGGCCGCAGACTCCTTCGTCTGCAACTCATCTCTGCCATTCGCTGACCCGGTTGAGCTACGATGATGCCGCCCGGATTGTCAGATCACCCGATCACCAGATCACGTGCGATGTCCCCGATCACCCGATGCTCCCCTTTCCCATCACGATCTTGCTCAACTCAATCACCTCCAGCGGGCAATCCTCCCAGTTATGCTTCCAGCAGACAATCACATCGGCCCCATTCACGTCGTGCATGTGCCGGACAAAGTTGCGGCTCTCATATTCAAACTCAATTCGCACCAGTTGACAGTGGTTTTCATCAATCATGCGAAACGCCTCGCAGTCAGGAAACTCCGGTTGGATCCGCGTCACCACATACCCCAACTCCGCAGACAGGGTCCCAAACAGATAGATCACCCCGGACTCGTTCGTCGGCCCAAAGATCAGCGGGTATGGCCGTACCGGGACCCCATACAGGGGACGGTCTGCCAGTACCCGGGGCTTGCTCTCCACCCCCTCCGGGGCTGGGGTACACTCCTGCCCCTTCTGTTCAACTTCGTACGCTGCAATGATCTCCATTACGTCCTTCCATTCTGCCGCCCGGCCGTGGTCCTCCGCATAGCACCGCATATGTTGCGGTATCTTGCTCCAATGGTGAAAACGCGTCTTCAATGGCGCCGGACTGTGATTGCTGAACTGCTGATACTCCGCCCGGCTGGGGATCTTTTTGAGCGTCCTCACCATCCCGGCCCAGTCCCGGAATAGCTTCTCGATCGGCAATTTATTCCCCGGGCCGTTACTTTCCAGGTTGCAGGCCTCTAGCGCCCGCGTAAACGTGCCAAAGTGCCGGACGATCTGCCGTTCTTTCACGGCCCCGGTTTTCATCAGTTCCGCGCGGCTTGGTGCTCGCCCCAGCTTCTCCGTGCACTCCATAATCACCGCTATCACTTCTTCCCGCGTTATCAGCTTGCCCCGGGTTGAAGAGGTGTTCTTGATTGGGGGCTGGACAATGTTTTCGCTCATGTTTTTCGCTCCATTTTGCTTCTTGTTGTTCTGGTTTCTTGTTGTTCTTGTTGCTTGTTGGGTTTGTTCTGGCTTTTTTGTGCAATAAAAAACCCACCCGTTTCGGGTGGGTTTCTGTCTTCAAGTTTTCTTGTTGAAAACTTACGGATCGCAGGCGTCTTCGCCTGCGTGATTTGATTAGGTTTTGCTGGTATCTAACGGCTAAGTGCTAAAGGCTGGCCCTTCTTGAGAAGTGATTTGGGTTGGTTCAGAACGTACGCAGCTTGAATCCAAAGCTAAGAGCCAATGGCTAAGAGCTAAGAGCTGCTTACTTGTGGCACAGCCGCCCTCGGCTGTGTCTTGGTTTTAATTTTCAGGGAATTGCTCTTCTTGAGAACTGATCGGGCTAGTCAGAATGCAAGCAGCTTCAACACAAAAGCTAAGAGCTAATGGCCAAGAGCTAAGAGCTGCTCTTCAACAAAGCTAAGAGCCAATGGCTAAGAGCTAAAAGCTTGGCTGCCGTAGGCAGTCTTCGGCCCCAAGTCACCCGATTCATCGATCACCTGAGACGCAGTTTTCCCGCGTCTCTTTGTCTCTCGAATCGGATGAGGCCACAGTACTGGGAACCGAACGAGTGGGTCACAGACCGTAGGGTTGCAGGCCTTTTCGGGTTTCCCCATCAACTAGGCTTTTCTTGCCCAGCCGCTCATCCGCCGGCGCCGCTCCCGTCGGGATCAGTTCTCAATATTGCATAGTAAGGCAGTATTTGTCAACAGACAAAAATTGAAACATTGTCTAAAAAGCCTTCGCGCCCAGTTCAGCCTGCGTCCCGGATGCGCTAAAACATCCCGCCCGTATCGATGGTCAATTTGTTCAAGGCCAGTTCCAGGGTCGTGATGGCCTCCTGCAATTCAGGATGGTGCTCCAGGCTCAGCTTTTCGCTCAAGCTTTTTAACAATTGATGAGCGTGGGCAACGTCCTGTACTGGCTCGGCTTGTGATTGCGTGTTTCCAGATTGCGCGTTTTGGCGTCCTGCTTTTGGATCTGATTCCATGTCATTCTCCCCAAAATTCTAATCCGCTGCCCTCAAACGATTCTATGCTATCTGAAGCACGAGCCCCGCTCTCCTCACATGCATTTTCGATAATCCCGATTCAGTATCTTGATTCGTGACTATCTGTAGTAAGTTTGCCCTTCTGAAAATTTTCGCCGATCCGCGGTAATTTTGTCGTGTCTCCGTAGTAAGTTTGCCCACCTTGCGCCCTTCGCCCTCGCCCTTTACCATTCCGCACATGAACCGGCGCGATTTCTTAACCACCGTTCCTCTGGCTCTTGCCGGCACCACGCTTTCCGCTTCGGAATTTTTTGCCGCACAAGCCGCAACACGGCCTTCAGCGCTGAAAAAGAAAAATCCAGGCGCAGTGCCAGAGCCGCCCGCCACGCCGCATGATCTCGACTTCGCCACTGCCTTGCAGGCTGCCGATGCCATTCGCAAAAAGCAGGTCTCGTCGGTAGAACTGACTGAGCGCATGTTCGCGCGCGTTGATCGTTACAATCCTCAGCTCAACGTGTTTGCTTATCAATTGCGTGAGGGTGCGTTGGCGCAGGCAAAAGAAGCTGACAATGCCTTGGCGCAGGGAAAATCACTGGGTGTTCTCCATGGCGTTCCTATCACGGTGAAAGAAAGCTATGCCGTCGCCGGACATCCCTGCACCTGGGGGCTTTCTCCGTTCCGCGATTCCAAAGCGCCACAAAATTCTGACGTGGTTCGCCTGCTTGAAGGTTCTGGGGCTGTCCTGCTCGGTGCTACGAACGTGCCGGTCGCGCTGTCTGACTGGCAGACCTACAATCCTATTTACGGTCAGACCAACAATCCCTGGGACGTGAAGCGAACTCCCGGAGGGTCGTCAGGTGGAAGCGCAGCGGCTCTCGCGGCGGGCATCGGCTATCTCAGCGTCGGCAGCGATATTGGAGGTTCCATTCGCATTCCCGCGCATTTCTGCGGGATCTTTGGCCACAAGCCAACGCTCGACCTTGTGAGCTTGCAAGGGCATCTACCCGGGGGCCAGCGCGGAGCGCCCGATTTTTCCACGCTTCTTGCAGTCGGTGGACCGTTGGCGCGCAGCGCCAGTGATCTGCTGGCAGCGATTAAAGTGATAGGCGGGCCATCTGACTGGGATGCCCGCGCTTGGAAATGGCAGATGCCTGAGCCTCGTGCCCGCAGCCTGAAAGATTTTCGCGTGGGGTATGTAATCGACGATCCCATTGCGCCTCCCACTCCGGAAATGAAGGCATTGCTGGAAAACACGATTGAGCGCCTCAGCCGCGCTGGAGCCAAAATGAAGCCGGGCTGGCCTGCAGGTTTTCAACCTGCTGATTTGCTGGGTAATTACATGTTCATGCTGGAAGCTTTTCTTTATAGCACTGCGCCTCCGGACGAGCAGGAACGGCAGCGCAAAACTTTAGGCGACGTTATGGAGAGCAAAAATTCCGGAGCGCTCAGCTCGTTTGCTGACTGGCAGCGGCAGAACTTCCGTCGCCTGGCATTTCGTGCGCAATGGCAGGCATATTTCGATCAGGTCGATGTCTTCCTCTCGCCGGTGGCTTTCACTCCGGCCTTCCCACATGATCACAGCGAGCCGCAGGACCGGCGCACCATCGCCACATCAACGGGGCCGCGCGCCTATATGGATCTGATTCGGTGGATTGCTCCGGCCACACTTACCGGATGCCCTGCCACTGTCGCTCCAATCGGCAAGACCCCTAATGGGCTTCCAGTTGGTATTCAAATTATGGGTCCATACTGGGAAGATGCCACCCCAATCACCTTTGCCGATCTGCTGTCCCATGAAACTGGCGGATTTACTCCTCCGCCGGGCTATGGAGAGTAGGAAGGCACGATTCGTGTTCCGTGTCAGCGCCCATAGTTTTGTGGCCTTGCGAAAAATATGATTTTTTAGCTACGCCGCGCCTTCGTCCGTGTCCACTAATGTATCTTTCAGCTTTTTGAGCACAGTTTCAGGCATCACTTTATTTTCCAGTACTTCCTGCTCACTCTCAAACGGACGATTCTCGATGATGCGCCTGGCCGTGGCATCCCCAATTCCTTTTACGCTTCTGAGCTGAGTCTTGCTTGCCGTGTTCAGTACCTCTGCTACTTCATCCTGTTTGGATTCGGGTTGGTTCTCTGTATCACCCTGCTCAGCCTCTCCCGAGGCATTTTCCATCTGCGGCATGGGACCTTTGTCCTGAGCGGTATTGGAACTCTGCTCTTGAGGCATGCTGCCGGAACTCCTGCCAAAACGTTCTGCTACACCCGTTCCAAACTCCTTCAGCTTGCTTCGCGTTTCCTCGCCGCTGGCGGGCGCCAGCCACAGTCCAATAGCAGAACCTACCCCCAGCCCAGCTAAAAAAGCTTTCATACCCCTGCTCCTGTGCTCCTGAATTGCTTACTTGTGACTATTACGAAGCCGGCCAACAGCAGAAAGATGCTTTGATAAGTTTCATTCCGGAATCCAGCAATCCTGCTGTTGCCGCCCTCTACTTTGCATTAAACAGCGAGGCCCTACTCTGATAAGTGGTGCCCACGCAGATACCGCCACCTCGTCACCTTGCGTCATGCCTTGTCTATGAAATAATCTGAGATGAGCACCAGAGGAGGTTTATGCGGATTCTTGTGGCCGGCGGTGCCGGATATGTTGGCTCTGCGCTGATTCCCAAGCTGCTGGAGCGCGGATATGATGTCGATGTCGTTGACCTGTTCTGGTTTGGCAACTCCCTGCCGCCGGAAGTCCACATCATCAATCGCGACCTGTTTGATCTTCAGATCAAAGACCTGAAAGACTACGACCAGGTAATTTTCCTCGCCGGCCTCTCTAATGATCCCATGGCGGAGTTTTCCCCTGGCAAGAACTTCATTTTCAACGCAGCGGCGCCAGCGTATCTCTGTTATATCGCCAAGCAGGCCAAGGTGCGGCGTTATATTTACGCCAGCTCCTGCTCCGTGTACGGTTACACTGAGAATGAACTTTTCGACGAAGACCGCCCGGTTTCTTCGTCTTATCCATACGGAATCTCCAAGCTTCAGGGTGAGCAGGCGGTCATGCAGTTGATTGACCCGGATTTTTCCGTGATTGCGCTTCGCAAAGGCACGGTTTCCGGATACAGTCCGCGCATGAGGTTTGATCTCATCATCAATACCATGTTCAAGTGCGCGATGAAGGATGGCGTCATTCGCGTGAACAATCCCGCCACCTGGCGTCCTATCCTGAGCATTGAAGATGCCGCTATGGCTTACATCCGGGCCATTGAAGCCAACCAATCGCTTTCCGGCATCTTTAATATCGCCTCAGGAAACCACACCGTGGGTGAAGTTGCCGACCTGGTGAAAAGCACCATTCATGAAGAGACGGGAAGCAGCCCAACGCTCGACATCGCGCATATTCAGGACATCCGTAATTACAAAGTTTCTATTGAGCGGGCAAAAAATATTTTGAGCTTCCATCCTCATCACAGCGTTTCCACCATTGTGCGCAACCTGATTGAAAACGCGTCCAAATGCAAAGACTGGGACAATCCAAATTATTACAACATCCACATCTTCAAGGGTCTTGAAGAAAGTGAACGCGCCAAGGCGACCACAAGCCCTGCCAGTGTCCGCGCATGAGACTTGCCATCGTGAGTGGGAACGGATACCTGCATATGATTAAAATGTCTGCCTGTGCGACCCGCAGAACGGTATGATTGAGCCTGCGTAAAAGTCCCGTACCGCTAGTCAAATATCCACAATTATGGAAGCAATGAATTCGATGCCACTGTGTAAATGACAGAACCTCTAGCCGCTCAAATCGAAACTTTGCCACCGGCCGCGCTCACTAGCGGACGTCTTCTCGCAAGAAATGCCGTGTGGAACCTTCTTGGGGCATGTTCTCCCATTGTGGTGGCCATCGTTTGTTTGCCAATACTCAAAACAACGCTTGGGATTGAGCGGCTCGGAATTATTAGCCTGGCCTGGGCAATCATTGGATATTTTGGGTTCTTCGACCTCGGGCTCTCTCGGGCGCTGACCAAGTTGGTTGCCGAAAAACTCGGTGCACAACGCCAGCAAGAAATTCCCGGAATGGTCTGGACTTCTTTGTTCCTGATGGGCGGCCTTGGAGTAGTTAGCGCGATCGTAGCTTTTCTTCTGGTGCCATGGTTGGTGCAAAGCCCACTGAAGGTCCCTGTGGAGCTTCGGGCTGAGACCAAGCTGGCATTTTATTGGATATGTCTTTCCATTCCCATCGTAATCGTTACCGCTGGTTTGCGGGGAGTGCTTGAGGCTTTACAACGGTTTCGCCTGGCAACCGCTATTCGAATTCCAATGGGGATCTTCAGCTATCTCGGTCCCGTTCTGATCTTGCCGTTTTCCCACAGCCTGGTTGCAGTCATGGAAGTTCTAGTTTTGGGCCGGGTTATAGCCGGGGTGGCGCATCTATGGGCCTGCTTTCATGCATTTCCGGGTCTCAATGACGGCCCTGCGTTTCATGCTCCAGCAGTTGGCCCCTTATTTCGTTTTGGTACCTGGATGACCGTCAGCAATGTGGTTGGCCCCCTCATGGTCACATTTGACCGGTTTTTGATCGGATCAATGATTTCGGTTGCAGCGGTGGCGTTTTACTCTGTGCCCTATGAGACGGTTACCCGGCTGTCGCTGGTGCCGGCCGCCCTTGTCGGCGTCCTGTTTCCGGCTTTTTCCACCGCAGCTGTATCCGATAGAGCAAGGCTGATTTTTCTCTTTGACAGTGGAGTTAAGTACATTTTTCTGGTCTTGTTTCCCGTCACGCTGGCTTTGATCGCGTTCGCTCCTGAAGGATTGCAGTTTTGGCTGGGTGGCGATTTCGCGCGTCAAAGCGCGCCTGTGGCGCAAATTCTGGCGATCGGGGTTTTTATCAATAGCCTGGGCCAGATTCCCTTTGCGCATGTGCAGGGTGCGGGGCGTCCAGATATTACTGCTAAGCTTCATCTTATTGAACTGCCCATTTACGTGATTACGCTGTTTCTGTTGGCAAAGAGCATGGGAATCCGGGGCGTCGCGCTGGCGTGGCTCTTGCGCGTGATCATTGATTCCGGGTTGTTGTTCTTATTCTCTTGGCGATTATTGCCGGAAAACCGGTTCATTACGACTCTGCTGCCGCTGCTCGCAGGGGGAGGCACGGCTATGTTTATAGTGGCCGCCTTCTTGCCCGGTTTGCCAGCCAGAGTCATCTTTTCTGTTGCAGGCTGTGTGCTTGTAAGTGCTGCAATGTGGCGGTGGGTGCTCACATCCCGTGAAAAAATGGCGCTACGCGCAGGGTTGCGCGGCAAGCATGCTTTAGCGAACTAGTTTCTTTTCCGTCGAAAACGTAATCACTGGAGTGGTTCGAGGTGCCCTGGGTTACGGGATTGGATTACGGGATAAAGACGTGTCCCGGAACCACCCGCCAGGATTTGGTTTGAATAAATTCTTCCGGCGGCGTGAATTGAACGGCCTACATGGCTCTCCGCGGCGAAATGCACTCTGCCCACGGCTGATGCTTCTCCAGCAACCTGGCGACCAGCGGCTGGTCGTTGATGTCTCATTTTGCAAAATGCTGGCGCGCTATGCTGATCAATCTCAGGGTTGAAAGGTTTCCTGCATAAGTCAGCTTGTCCAGATTGACTATGGTTGACGACGCCCGGTTAAGCCAATTCAGGGATGAAGTTGGAGCAATGAAGCCGGCTCCGCCTGTAACCAGGATTTGTTTCACTAAACTCGCTCCGTTCGCTTCGGGGACCTTCCCGTGTTGCGTAAATAAATTTATCTAGACCCTCGACTTATCACTCAGTATTGGGTTCCTTCGCAAGATGAACGGCCCCGCTCGTTTCATCATTCAGCCGACCCATTCCACAAAATCTTCCCATTCCACCAGAGGGAGTTTGCTGATGTTCTGGTAGAAATATTCAAATTCTTTTTCTTTAAGTTCCTCCGCCAATTGCAGTACTTGCGGTTTTTCCTCAGTGAGCCTGAAGACACCGACTCCCTGATCAATTTTAACGATTTTGAAATCAATGCCTCTTGATCGCGAGAGTTCAAATGCAACCTTCCAAGTGTCCCCGGTCCATTTCTTGGAAATACGAGGGACATGATGCTCTTTCCACGTGCGAGGCAGCATGTCATGTAAAGCTACATATCCCCCAGGCTTGAGAAATCGAATCGAATTCAAAACATCTCTTTGTACTTGCTCGTATGTGTGTAATCCGTCAATGAAGATGACATCGAAACATTCTGTATTATTTTCAAAAAAAGCGTCTGACGTAGCTCGAACAGTTCCTCCTGTGGTTGGATCTACTCCAACTTTGTGGCTGCTAGGTACAGAGTCGAATAAACTGTTCCATTCACATCCGATTTCTAAATAAGAAGGGTTACTGTTCTTAAAAATTAATAAATTGACCAGAGCGATACGATTGTAGTTAGTACTCTCCCAATTCCAATCAAAAGCCCGGTTGTAGGCATGGTGCCGATATTTTATTCCCAGATACTTCATTTCAAGCCTTGATTGAACCGGCTTTACAAAGTGTTTAACAGCCCTGTCGACAAGACTGCGGAAACGGGGTTCTGTGGACATTCTTTTGGGTGCTCTCCCTGATTTTAAATGACTGCTCATTCGCTCGAAACAACACAGCTATACCAGCCTGGATTTAGCTCTTTTATTCTCTGCGGAAATGTCAACATGATTCATTCAATGCATAACACAGCCCGCTTGACCGCCACTACATAGTTTTACTATGCTCCAAAAGACCGGTTCCCCGAATAATGAGAATAGCGAACTCACTCAAAGCCTTCAAGATATTCCCGCTTTTGACAGCGTTGCGTCGCACAAAACGCTGGACCCCTCAGGAAATTGCGAATTTTTCGCTTGCTAACCCGATTCTTCAGCCATTGCAGATACGCTCAGAGCTGCAACGTTTCGCAGAGATCGTTGCCCGCCTCAATCCCAAACTCCTTCTGGAGATTGGCACAAGCCACGGCGGAACGCTTTGCGTCCTTTCCCGGTTGGCTGCAGCGGATGGCGTAATCATCAGTGTCGATCTTCCTGGTGGTGACTATGGAGGCGGTTACAAGTGGTACCACATACCGGTTTTCAGATCATTTGTGTCGGGTAAGCAGAAGCTGCACCTCTTGCGCGGGGACTCGCATTCTCCCACAATAGAAACGGCCGTGCGGGACATTGTTGGCAAAGATAGAAAGTTTGATCTGCTGTTTATCGACGGCGACCACAGTTATTCTGGAGTGAAAAGCGATTTTGAAACATATGTCGATCTGGTTCGTCCCGGAGGATTGATTGCCTTTCATGATATCGCGGAGCATCCGCCAAATCTTAAATGTGAGGTTTCCCGGCTGTGGCGCGAACTGAAGAGCAAATACCGTCACGAGGAAATTATCGAGTCGCATGATCAGGGTTGGGGTGGCATTGGGATTCTATATGTTTAATTTTAGCCACCCGGAGCCGCTGGTTAGCTTGAAATGAGATCCTTAACAACGCTCTGAAATGATCTGGAATACCGGCCGTACCTGCCGGAAATAGCCTCGATGAGTACTGTTTTAAAGCGCTGATACCCTCTGCTGGAATTTGCATGTGCTCTCGCCCTCAGGTGCATCGCTTTTTCTGTTAATTGCCGCCTCGCCCGCAGCACATGTTTATTCAAGGGATCTAGTTGTTGTAATCTCTCGCTCAAAGAAAGCAATGAATCCGCAAGTGTGAGATTCACCTGGATCGTGGTGGAACGCTTCTTCATCAGCAGATCGCGAAATACCAATGGCTTGCCGGCGCTTGCCAGCTGTTTATCGTGTTGCCTGTACTTGACCAGACAGCTCGGAATTGCAATGCCGTGGCTGCCAATGGCAGTCAACATTAGAGAAATCCAGCCGTCGTGTACGATGACCCGCGGAAATCGGCATTCGAAAGGCAACAGTTTCGCCTTCAAGGCGCCTCGAAATGCCATGGTCATCCCATATACAAAGGAAAAACACTTCAACATCACGTTCAATTGATCGCCAGAAAAATACTTTGATTGTCGTGCTTTGTCAAAGCCGAGCGATGTCCATAGGTCCCGCCCAAGATAACCTCCCCGCTCATCGATTAAAGCGGCGTTGGAAAAAACATACCCGCAACGTGGATCACTTTCAAAAGTTGCCATCAGCGTCGCAATCTTGAATGGCAGCCAGATGTCATCCTGGTCCGAAAGAACAATAATGTCTCCCGAACAATGCGCAATCGCGTTCTCAAAGTTTTTGCAAACGCCTACTCTGTTCTTGTTAACAATGAGAGTGACCGGGAAATTGCATTGCCTCTTAAACGTATTCAGAATCCCAACAGTACGGTCTGTGGATGCGTCATCGCACACAATCAACTCGTCTGGCGGCATCGTCTGGACAAGGATACTTTCGAGCTGTTCCTGGAGATACGTTTCCCCGTTGCAAGTGCACATGGCAACCGAGATTTTCGATGCTTTGTTCATTTGTCCTTTTGTCCCGGCTGGCTGGCCCTCGCCCGGCATCCATCTGGAATTGTAAATCCAGCAACATTCTCAGAGCCTCGATGATGATCAGCCCCAGAAGCCAATCCTTTGACGGATTGCGGGAAGGTCCAGTCGCTTGGGCGTGCGTTTTTGTTATTGTCTCTCGGCCGCGCGCCTGGGATATATTGAATAAACGGGGGCTTGATGTGCATACAGCGCAAAACCAAAAAATTGGTTGAGATAGCAAAATCAATTCGTGTCGGACAAACGTGCAGTGTAGCGTCCCTGGGTTTGATTGGCACGGGAAGCGGATTTGGTTGCAGCCGTCCGCTGGTAGTATTTGGCAGGTTCCCATGTTTATACCGTTAAACCCGAAAGTTCATGGATTTCGATATCAGTCGGCAGACAGGAAATATTGGCAGGTAACCGTATAGTAGTCGGATCCAGGGCGAATGCCTGTATGAGAAAATAATCCTCGAGGCGCGCTCTCCCAATAACTCTGACTGAAAATGAATACTATCGCCAGGCCCGCAACCATTCCGAATCCAACGCCTCTCCTTTTTCTGATGGCGGCGATTCTGGCTTGGTATAAGTGGGGTGAAGACCCGGGCCCCCTCAGCGCAACTGCTGCCATTGCCGTGGTGGCGCTTTTTGCTGCCAGCTTCATCTCTATCCTGTCCATCCGCCCCTTGCTTGCTGTAATCGGGCTGATTGCTGCCGGTACCATGGCGCGGCTGTATATAGATGTTTTTGGCATGAATGTTAGGCCAGAGCACTTCGTTACGGTCTTTTTCTGCCTGGCTGTACCCTTCTGGCCACGAAAACAGTGGCCGCGCCCTCGTTGGATCCTCCCCGATTTGCTGGTGCTACTTTATGTAGCATGCAACCTTTTGAGTTCGTTAGTTATGTCCATAGCCCCAAGCAAGACACTCAGGTGGGCGATGCAACAAGCTTTGGTTATCTTGCCTTATTTTCTCTTGCGCGTTTTTTGTACCAGTCGCGAGCGTTTACGGAAGGCTTTCATGATTTTGCTGGCGGTCGGCGCCGGCCAGGCCGCGATCGGCGTTTTTTGTTTCTTCTCCAACCTTATATTTGGCTCCGAATTCGGCGTGGAGGTAGGTCAATACGGGACAATCCCAGGCACTTACGGCCTTGAATTTGAGGCGAATATTCTGGGCGCAATTTCCGCGGCGGCATTTGTGATGATGCTGGCCACATACCTCAAAGAAGGTCGCCGTATCCTGCTGTGGGGGACGGCAATTACTTTTGCAGGAATGCTGATCGCTCTTTCACGCGCCGCAATTTCCGCCGCATTCATCACTTTAGGCCTGTTCATTGTTATTTGCATTAAGATAAAGATCTTTGACTGGGCGCGCATGAAGATGCTGGCAAAAACGGTCCTTATCACCAGCATGGTCGTGCTTCCATTCGTTATGCCGCTTTATATGCAAAGATTCAGCACTCTGGATATCTCTGATATTTCCGCAGATGGGGAGACCGCGGGCCGGGTAATCACTATTGTCACCGCGGCCGACGGCATCATGGCACACCCGATCCTGGGAAACGGAACCGCCAGTTTCCAGTTGCTGGTCACCAACCAGGAACTCGGTTTCGGCGATGACGTTACTGGGGGTTCCTGGATTGGCAACACAGAAATGAGGGTTCTTCATGATACCGGCATCGTCGGCTTGGGTGTGCTGCTCTGGTTCTTTGGCTCCCTTGGTCTTAGAGCCCTAAAAATTTTAAGAAAAGAATTAGTTACTGAGTTGCTCGCGCTTCTGTTGGCATGCGCTATTTATGCATTGACCTTTCAAACGACAGAGGGGACCCTTTTAGAGTTTTTCTGGGTCCACATCGGATTGATCGGTTGCGCTGTTTCCATCTATCAGAATCCAAAGACCACTGGTTCGCCAGACCGCCCTTCAGGCCTCGGCAGGTAATGAGAATCGCATTTCTCACTCGCGAGGACCCCCATCTCCGCAGCTCTTGGTCCGGAATTTTATTTTTCATGTTGCGCGCACTGGAACAAACTTGTGGTGAGGTGACCCCACTCGGTCCTGCCGCCGAGGGCTGGTGGTTTGCCGGCAAAGTATTTCGGCGATTCGCGCGTTTGGCGCTGCGCAAGAACATCGACTATACGCATACGGTGGCCTTATCGCGCATTCTGGGCCGAATCTTTACTCGCAAGCTGTCAGAGATTAAGAACGTTGAGTTGATCTTTGCGCCGGTTGCTTCCACGGAGATTGCTTTTCTCGATACGACACTGCCAATCGTTCTTTACGGTGATCTTACGGCCAGGCTCTTTCGAGACTATGCGGCTCCGTTTACGGGTTTGTCTTCATGGTCGATTGCCCAGAGTGAGCAGGTTGAAGGCAGAGCGTTGCGTCGTGCCAACCACCTCGTATATTCCTCAGAATGGGCTGCAAGGTCAGCGGTTCGCGATTACCAAATTCCAGAGGAGAAGATTAGCGTTGTCCCCATGGGAGCCAACTTAGACGAGGTGCCGAGCGCGGAAGAGATCTTTGCGGCGCGACATCGCGATCGCCGCGATGAATGCCGGTTGCTTTTCGTCGGCGTGGATTGGCAGCGCAAGGGTGGAGACACCGCCTTGGCCGCAATGCGCCAACTCCGGGAACGGGGGGTGAATGCCAGTTTAACCGTGATCGGGTGTGTACCTCCTGGTGCGGCCAGCGAACCGGGTTTACGCGTGATCCCTTTTCTCAACAAAAATCTTCCGGCGGACCAGAACCAACTAAAAAGGCTTTTCCTGGAGTCTGACTTTATGCTTTTTCCCACTCGTCGCGAGGCGTTTGGAATTGTATGCTGTGAGGCAAATGCCTACGGCCTTCCTTTGATCGCGTCGGACGGAGGGGGTGTTCCCGTTCGCAACGGTGAAAATGGCATTTTGCTTCCCGCGGAAGCTTCCGGCACTCACTACGCTGATGCCGTCCAGGCGCTGCTCATCGACCCCTCGCGCTATCTGCAACTCGCGCATGGAGGCCGGCAAGATTTTGAAACTCGTTTTAATTGGAATGTATGGGCTCAAGCAATGCGTGGGATCTTCGAGAGAACAATTGCAGACCATATGTCGAGGTAACACTCAATGCTCGTTTTCCAAAGTAGAAGTGGGCGCCGACGGTCCACCACTGTGTGGCATCGGTATAGTAAGATCACGATATGACGCTCCGCAGTTTCCTCAGATCCTGTGCGCCGATCGTTCTTCAGGAGATCAGAGAAGCAAGAAAGCAGTTCCGCTTAGTTGAGGGAGTCTCTCCCATCTGAGCTGGATTCTGGCGTGTTCTCCCGGCGAATGACCGTTGAAACATCGCTTTTTCATCTTTTTCCAAAAGCTCTTCGTCGTCCGCTTTCGGTCGTTATTGATGTGGGTGCCTACAAGGACATTGGATCAAACCAGTTGCTTGGGTATGCATTTTCGGTTGGTGTTTCTCGGCCGCGTGCTTGGGGTATATTGGATGGTGGGTCTTGATGTGCATGCAGCGCAAAGTTAAAAATCAGTTGGGATAGCAAAATGACAGGTCCGAGAGCAATAAAAGTCGCAATCATTGGTGGCAATGGCCAATTGGGCCGGGATGTAACCTCCGCATTTAGCGCTGCGGGCCATGTAGTAATAGGTCTCACGCACCAGGATCTTGAAATTTCCTCGTTGGAATCTGTACGCACAGCGCTAGGTGAGTCGCAGCCAGAGCTTGTTGTGAACACGGCAGCTTTCCACCACGTTGACAAATGCGAAGCCGAGCCCGGTCTGGCATTCAACATTAACGGAATCGGTGCGCGTAACCTAGCCCAGGTCACGCAAGAGACCGGCGCGGCGCTCATGCACATCAGCACTGACTACGTTTTTGATGGCCGCAAAAACGCGCCCTATATCGAGCAGGACGCAACCATGCCGCTCAATGTCTATGGCAATACCAAACTCTCCGGAGAATTGTTTGTGCGCACCATAAATCCCCGCCATTTCGTGGTCCGCGTATCGGCTATTTACGGCCACAATCCGTGCCGCGCCAAAGGTGGATTGAATTTTGTCGAGCTGATGCTCAAGCTTTCCCGCGAACGCAAAGAACTTCGCGTGGTGGACGATGAATTCATCACCCCAACGCCTACCGTTCAGATTGCGCAGCAACTCGTGACGCTTAGCCGCTCGTCCGACTATGGCCTTTATCACGCAACGTGCGAGGGCAGTTGCTCATGGTATGAATTTGCTGCGGCCATCTTCGCGCTCACAAAGACTGACGTTCGTCTTGAGCCGGCCCGTCCCGGAGAGTTTCCCGCCAAGGTGCCGCGTCCGAAATATTCCGTCCTGGAAAATCTTGCCTTAAAGAGCAAATCGCTGAATGTTTTCACCCACTGGAAGCAAGGCCTTGAAGAATATCTGGCATGCCGGGCACAGACCTCAACCCCGATTTCTGCTTGAGCAGCGAACGCCATTGTCTTCATGCTGTCCGAGTTCTCCAAATTCTTAAACCAACGACTGATACACTGCCAATGCTTTGGCGCCCAGATCCCCTGCTTTAAACTGTGCGCTTCGCCTCAAGCCCCGACCGGCCAGTTCGCGCCGAAACTCAAGATCGCCCAGCACTTTGCCGAGCGCATCTGCAATTGATCCTGTATCACGTGGATCGATGAGTAAAGCGCTATCTCCGGAAACTTCCTCTAACGACGAACCAAACGAAGTAATTGTTGCCACGCCGCTGGCCATACTTTCTACGACTGGCAGCCCAAAGCCCTCAAAAATCGAGGGGAACACAAATACCTCGGCGGCATTATAGAAAAGGGGTAAGTCTTCAAAAGGCACGAAGCCGGGAAAAATGACGTCCGCGCTCAAATTGAGTTCTTTGATCTTTTCCAAGAGTTGTTCGGATTGCCAGTCCTTTTTACCTACCATCACCAGCTTCGCGTCCAAGCCTTGTTTTCGCAACCGGGCGTAAGCTTCAACCAGTCGAGGCAGGTTCTTTCTCGCCTGGATTCTGCCGACATATAAGATAAAAGGAGAACGAACCCCAAATTTTTTGGCCACGTGCTCTTTGCATTGCGCTGCATCTCGCGGATGAAAATCCGGCGCCGCCGCCTGATAGGCCACAGTAATTTTCTCTCTTGGCACACCGAAACGCCGTGCAATGTCCGCAGCGGAAAACTCAGAGACCGTCAGGATGTGATCTGCGCGGCCTGCAGTCCAGCGCACCAGCTTTTTCATGCGCAAAGCTTCCAGAGGATGAAAAAACTCCGGATGATGCTCATGCGCCAGATCGTGGATCGTCACCACCGTGCGCGTTTTCACAAACGGTGGCTTGATGTATTGGCAGTGAAAGATATCAGGCTCTGTTCGTCGAAGCTGCATGGGAAGGGAAACGCCAATACGCTTGATGGGATTCGTTGGGATCTCGCTAAATCTGAAACGGCTGTCCCATTGGAAATCATTCAATGCGGAGCGATGCGAATAAAACAGGTTATATTGGTTACTGCTCTGGTCGCGAATGAGATCGCGGACCAATTGGCGAAAATAGGTTTCGTTGCCGCCAGACTGCGTCCCCAAACTGTGTACGTCAATTCCAATCTTCATCGGTTGAGATAGTAGCGTGGTGCTCCATCTTAAAGCCTCGCTAGGTCCAGCACAAAACGAACCTGTCCTTGATTTCGCGGTGGCCATTCGGCCGTAATGCATCATTCCCCTTTGTCCAGCCTATTACGCGCCACCCTGGCGATTGTTTGAACATTTGCGCAAGGGCTGAGGCTGCATGGCATTAATTGACCTTTGGGGATCGTGTAAAATGACCGTGCCTATGGCTCGTTCTCTTGTTATAGACCCCTCAGATTTTTCTGCCCTGTATCTGTCCGATCACGAACAGGGTAAAACTGCCCGCCGTACCCGTGAATGGACGATTCCGCAGCTCGAGAAATTGGGCGTGATGGGCGGCCGCGTTCTCAGCATCGGCTGTGCCAATGGGGTTGACGTACTGGAAATGCGTAAACGCGGGTATGATGCGAACGGCATCGACTTGTATCCACCTTGTAAGCAAGCGGAGCCGTGGTGCTCTATTGCTCCCGCAACAGCAATTCCATTCCCTGATGGGACGTTTGCCGCCATAGTCATGCTAGAGGTAATCGAGCATATTCCCAGCGCTCAGAGACAAGCCGTCGCCTCTGAGTGTTGCCGGGCGCTGCGAAAGGGCGGAGTAATAATTATTGCCACGCCGAATCGGTTCTTCCCGTTGGATGAGCACGGGGAGCCATTTCGGGTTCACTCTCCGTTTCAAGACGATACCTTGACCGCAAGGGAGATCGAGCAGTTATTTGGCGGAACAGCGCAATGCCTGAGTTGGAGTAAATATTTTGCTTTTGAGAGAATACCTGCAGCTGTCATCATCAAGCCGTTTATCCGCTTCCTTGAATGGCCTCTCTTGCACCGCTCGCCTTTCAATCCACATTTATTTCTTGCCCTCCGGCCCTCGAACCGATAGTCAACAAGGTCTTACGCTGTAATCCTCGCCTGCTAAGGCAAAGCGGATCCTGAACAGTCTGGGAATTTCCGTTAAAATGATTTAGGAACGCACGGCTTCAATCGAACTTTAATGTCTCTGTGGAGATACTTCGGGGCAGAGCTACCGTCAATTCCAATCTCCATCACGCCAATGGTTTGGCCCTGAATCTGTTTTTTGCCTGAACCTGTAAATGTTAAACTAACCTCGCGTGAGTTCCTCCGAATATCAACCTGGCGTTGCAATAATCAGTCAAGTGAGCTTGACCGATCCGGTGATCATGAGCGCAATCGGGAGGCTCTTTTGCCAGAAGATTTGACCAGCGTACATCCGGAAGCGAAGCCATCCCGGCAGCCCAAAGTCACTATCATCATTTTGACCTGGAATAGTTATGACGTAACTCGGGACTGCTTGCTATCGCTCCGGAAGGTTGACTATCCGGTTTTCGAGATTATTCTAGTGGACAATGGATCGATCGATTCTTCCTCTGAAAAACTGGCCCAGGAATTTCCGGAAATCAAAGTTATCAGGAATGAGAAGAACCTGGGTTTCACCGGTGGAAACAACGTGGGCATTCGCGATGCACTCAAGAAAAATCCAGATTATTTGCTGCTCCTTAATAATGACACCATCGTTACCCCGGCATTTCTCACTGAAATGATTCGAGTGGCTGAGACCGATAGTCGTATCGGCATGCTGAATCCGAAAATTTATTATTTCGAGCCGGCAGATAAAATTTGGTACGCAGGAGGCAAATATATACGCTGGAAAACTTTTCCTGTCCATTTTGGATTGCGCCAGCGTGATGACGGAAGTTATAACCAGACACAGGAAGTTTCCTTTGTTACCGGATGCGCTTTATTGGTGAGGTCTGAAGTCGTTCGAAAGATCGGTTTGCTGGACGAAGTTTTCTTCTTAAGTTATGAAGATGTTGACTGGTCGGCCCGTGCTTTGGAAGCAGGATACAAAGCTATGTTTGTTCCAGCCTCTGTTATCTGGCACCGGGACTCTTATGATACCAAGAGAAATGCAGGCCTTGCTAAACGTGATTTTTACACTATGAGGAACGCCGTTTTATGCGCGCGCAAGCATCTGCCTCTGTACCAAGTTCCTCTTTTTGCATTTTCCATGATGGCTTACGTCGGCTTTGTCACTCTGCGATCTTTGAAGCAGGCAGATTTCAAACGGGCAGCAGCACTTTACCGGGGCGTTTGGGATGGCTGTTGGACCTCGCTTTCAGGGAATCTACCATCGTGATGATGCTATTACAGATGGTGACGGGGCGCATTTCCAGAATCTCTATTGGAGTTGACCTTGATGGGCGAGTTTCTATACCGATATGCCGAAGCCGTTGCGAGCAGGATAAAGGGGCGGCCATTCCGGCTCGACCGAAACATTCCTCTGACACTCCTATTGGGATTGTCAATGCGGCGTGCTATTTGGCTCATTCGTGGGGTGGTTAAGCTCCTTATCCTGCAACGTCGCTTTGCAATCGTGTTCATGGCGAAAGATGTCAACTTGAGGGGAGCGGCCTTCATTCGGTTTGGCAAAGGAGTCACACTGGAAAAGGGCGTCATCATCGATGGGCTTATGCGGAAGGGCTTGGTCCTCGGCGCAAATGTGAAAATAGGCGCTTATTCCGTTTTGGCCGGAGCCCCCGTATCAAATCTAGGTGAAGGTATCACTCTGGGCGATAATTCTGCAGTCGACGCTTATTCTTTCATCGGCAGCTCCGGTTTTGTCTCGATTGGAAAAAATGTAATTATGGGACAACACGTTGGTTTTCATCCGGAGAATCATGCATTTGATCGTAACGATATTCCTATTCGGGACCAGGGTACTACGCGACGGGGCATTATCATCGAAGACGATGTGTGGGTGGGCGCGAATGCAACTTTTCTCGATGGAGCATGTGTGGGCCGAGGCTCTGTTATAGGCGCAGGCAGCGTAGTACGAGGCCAAATTCCCCCTTACTCAATTGCAGTAGGCGTACCTGCGAAAGTTATCCGCTCCAGAATGCCTCATGAAGCCGCTCCTGTTCCGGCCCAACTGGGAAAACTCGATTGATGCCTTTCGCTCGAATGGATATGGAGCTTGATCTAAGACAATTACAAGCATGCACCCCACCAGTCCTCCAGAACCACGTATCTAAACTGGGACGAATGCCGTAGCTCACACAAGGCGTCTCAAGACTTTCTCTGAGACATTGGCTCCGCAAATGACCACCACCACGTTTTTTCCGCGATAGTTCGGTGCTTCTTTCAGGAACGCTGCCACCGCCACTCCGGCCGCGCCTTCAATGGTCCATTCTTTGAGCGCGCGTACTTTTTGCATCGCGCCAAGAATTTCCTCTTCGGAGACCAGTACAGACCGGTCGACCACGCTGGCGCATACGCCCAGCGTCACTGATTCAGGCTCAAGAGCTCCAGCAGTGCTTTCAGAAAGAGTAGGCTGCTCAGGAACATCCAGAATGCGTCCGGCTTTGATTGATTCATATAGTACGCGCGAGTTTTCCGGCCAGCAGCCTACAATTTCAGTGGCCGGTGACGCCCATTTCATATAGGCCCCAATGCCGCCAATCAGCCCGCCACCGCCCACTGCGACAAACAAAGCATCTACGCGGGGCAACTGCCGCAGCAACTCAACAGCGATAGTGCCTTGTCCGGCCATCACCTGCGCGTCGTTATAGGGCGAGATGAAAACTTTGCCTTGAGCGGAGGCGGCAGAACGCGCTGCCAGTTCGGCTTCCAACGGATCGTTCCCCGCACGCTGGATTCGCGCACCATATTCTTCGATCCGCTTCGCCTTGGCCGGTGATACATGCGACGACACGTAAACTTCAGCAGCCAAGCCGGCGCGCTTGGCAGCAGCGGCAACTCCAAGACCGTGATTGCCGTTGGAAGCTGCAATTACACCTCGCGCCGCTTGGTCGGATGATAGTGAAAAAATCTTATTGCTGGCCCCGCGAAGTTTGAATGAACCGGTTTGTTGAAGATTCTCAAGCTTGAAAAAAAGGTCAGCGCCGGCATCAGGAGCCAAGCCCAAGATTGCTTCCACCTGGGTTTCGGTGACCGCGCCCCGGATTCTGTCAGCGGCTTTCGAAACCTGCCTTGCGAGATAGGCAATTGTGAGCGGCAGTTGCTGGGCATGTCCCTGTGCCATGCCATATTGTGCCATGTTCTGGAAAGGGCCACGACGCGTCGGTGGCATTTCTGAAAGAATCGTCAAAATTGTCATTCAGGGCTTGGACCTGCAATGTTTGTCAGAGGAATTAATACGAAAGGTCCGTTAAGCGGAGGTTGGGCGTTCAACCCAGGCCAGGATTCCCTGCAATTTCTTGTCTGCCCGGGGAAAACGGCGGCGTATGGCGGCAATCCATCGCCGCGCCCACGCATATTCAACGGAAAGAATGCACAAACCCATCAACACAAAAAGTATTCCCGGAAGAATGGGGAGTAAAAATCCCACTGCGCCCAGCAAAAGCAGAGCCCATCCCGCTGCGATAAGTGCCAGACGCTTCATGATGGCTTTGATGCAAATGGAGAGGATTTAGGTCCATTGTTTTCTGAATAATTATCGGCGTGGACGATCCGTTCAGCAGCAGCTTTGCATTACTCTGGTGAACCGGGCCACGCGGCGGTTGCTTTCCGGGCTGCTGTTCAGGTTTATTGCAGGTAAGCCGAATTAGGTTTGCTACAGCACGGGGCGTCAACCAGTCTCTTGATACCATTCATCGCTTGGCTGGGACAGCGGCGAAGGACACTTATACCCATTTGGTCATCAAGTTTCTCGCATCTTCTTCAAACCCGGCGGCGCGATAGAGTGCTTGAGCAGGCCCGTTTTCCCGGCCTACTTCTAGGCGTAAAGCGCGGGTGCCGGTTTTTTTGCATAACTCTTCCGCGAACGCCACAACTGCCTTGCCCAGCTTTTGCCGCCGAAAACTTTCTCGCAGATAGAGTTCGTCAAGCAGCGCGAACCTTCCGTGAAATTCCAGGCTGAAGCAAAACGTAAGGGCGAAGTATCCAGCCAGATCAGTCCCGCGAAAGATGAAGTAAATCTGCCCATGTTCTGGCGACTGAAGCAGCTTGTTGATGGCTTGGCTCGCGGCGGCTTCATCAAAGCGCATCTGCTGTTGCGCATAAAATTCGCGCATCATTTCCAGCAGAGCAGGAAGTTCTTGTTCGGAAAGGAGCTGGAATAGGACATTCATTCGGTCGATTCTAAATGAGCCGTTCCTCCCTGCTGTTCCTGTGACCAGAAGGGGCATGTGCTTCGCATTTGAAAACGAGAATTCCTGGCCGCTCAGCTATAATGGCCGTCCATTTCTGAATCGGAGATATCAATGCTTGATCGCAGGGCCTTTCTTGCTGCTTGTTCCCGCCTGGGATTGACCGCTACTTTGCTGCCCGGTGTGCTCTGGGCCCTGGCTGACGAAAAAGGAAAAGTCACGCGGGAGATGATTGACAGCGCTGCCGCCATAGCCGACGTTCACATCACAGATGAATACAAAGACATGATGTTGGAGGACCTCAACAATTATACCGAAGGGTTTGAGGCCATCTATGCCCTTAAAATCAAGAATGACGTTGCTCCCGCGATTATCTTCGACCCAGTTCTTCCCGGCATGAAGTTTGAAACGGTGCGGCGGCCAATAAAGATTTCAGCTGCACCAAACATTGCGGGCGCGGCCCCAAAAAATCTTGAAGATGTTGCATTTTTTTCCGTGCGCCAACTGGCGGAACTGGTCCGCACAAAAAAAGTTTCTTCCAGCGCACTGGCGGAAATGTATATTGCCAGGCTCAAGCGTTATGATCCGCTGCTCAAGTTCGTGATCACGCTTACTGAAGAGCGCGCTCTGGCCCAGGCCAAAGAAGCCGACCGCGAGATTGCAGCTGGGAAGTATCGTGGGCCTCTGCACGGCCTGCCTTGGGGCGCAAAGGACCTGCTGGCGGTAAAGGGGTATCGCACTACCTGGGGCGCCGGCGGATTTGAAGACCAGAAGTTTGACGAAGATGCCACCGTCGTCAAACGCCTGGATGCGGCCGGCGCTGTGCTTGTGGCCAAGCTTACTTTGGGCGCTCTGGCCCAGGGAGACAAGTGGTTCGGCGGCATGACGCGTAATCCCTGGAATCCCAAACAAGGATCCAGCGGATCCTCCGCTGGATCGGCTTCGGCAACTGCGGCGGGTTGCGTAGCATTCGCCATCGGCTCAGAGACGCTTGGCTCAATTTCCTCGCCCTCTACACGCTGCGGCATAACCGGCCTGCGCCCAACATTTGGATTTGTCCCGCGCACCGGCGCAATGGCGCTCTCCTGGACCATGGACAAGCTCGGGCCACTTTGCCGTGCGGTGGAAGACACTGCGATTGTGCTCAGCGCAATCCATGGGCCTGATGGCCATGACCGCACGGTGCATGATGTTGCGTTCAACTGGGACGCCAATCTTGACTGGCGCAAGCTGCGCGTAGGCTATTTGAAGTCGGATTTTGAATTGCAACCACCGCCGCCGCAGACTGCGCCTCCCAAGGAAGAAAAAGAGCTAACCGCCGACGAAAAGAAAAAGCAGGAGGAAGAGAGCGCAAACCGCGCTATGGCCCTTGCACGTCGCGACTATGACCATAAGTTCGATGAAGCCGCGCTGGTCAAACTGCGGTCTATGGGCGTAGACCTGATTCCTGTGGAGTTTCCCAAGTATCCGTACCAGGCCATGCGCAGTATTCTGCTGGCCGAAGCCGCGGCCGCTTTTGACGATCTCACGCGTAGTGGCCGGGACAAGCTGCTCACGCAGCAAACAAAAGATGACTGGCCCAACACGTTTCGCGCCGCTCGTTTTATTCCGGCCGTGGAGTACATCCAAGCTAATCGCGCCCGCACTATAGCAATGGAACTGGCGGCAAAAGTGTTTGACCAGGTGGACGTGATTGTGGCGCCTACGTTCAGCACACAGTTGCTGATCACAAACCTCACCGGTCATCCGGCGGTCATTGTGCCCAACGGCTTTCGTGGTGACGATGCGCCCAAGGCACGCGTTCACGAAAACGGCGAGGTGGATGGTGGCGGCCCCGGCACGCCGCTGAGCTTAACGTTCCTGGGGCATCTTTACGGTGAAGCCAAAATGCTGGCATTGGCCAAAGCCTATCAGGACGCGACTGATTTTCATCGTAAGCATCCTCAGTTGGAGGCAGAAGTTCGCCAATAATATTGGGGAAACGAGGGGGACGCTTTAACTTGGTCTGCCTATTTCTCCCATAGACAAAACCGCATGACATTGCAGGGAGCTGTTTGTGGAACGAAGTATTGTATAAATGACTTTCGAACGGCCCATCTGCGTAATCATTAGGGCATAGTGATTTCATAGAGTGGAACGATTCCTTACCGGTACCTTAGTGTAAACATTTTTACATCCGCTCTTGTTCCAAAATGGGAATGAACGCTGGCAACGGCAGGCGCCCATAGAAATGGGCCAAAATGCACTAGGAATTTAAGGTTGTTCCAGCTAAGTTGCTGAATTCATGTTCTTTGCAGATATACTTCTTGCGCATGCGTCAACAGTACAGAATTCACTCGCAAAGCGAGATGAAGAGTATGTGAATTTCCAAAATAGGCAGGCGTTTGTGATTGTTGTGGCGTGTTCTAATTTCTCCTGTAGTCTATTGGCAACTTTCCGGCAATTCTGAAGAGCAAAATTGGAGAAAAGAATTTATGAAGATCGCAAAGCATTTAATATTTCTGGTAATCCTGACAGCAACGGCAATGTCACTGTCGAATAGCCAAGGCCAGCCACTGCCATTCCCGTTACCACTCGTTGCAGATGCCGCCAGCAACTTTTCCGGTCCAGGGCAAGTCCCGAGCACTCTGCCACCACAGATAGCGGCAACTGCAAGTGCCGCCAGCAACTTTTCCGGTCCAGGGCAAGTCCCGAGCACTCTGCCGCCACAGATAGCAGCTACTGCAAGTACAGTCAGCAACTTTTCCGGTCCAGGGCAAGTCCCGAGCACTCTGCCGCCACAGATAACGGCTACTGCAAGTGCAGTCAGCAACTTTTCCGGTCCAGGGCAAGTCCCGAGCACTCTGCCGCCACAGATAGCGGCTACTGCAAGTGCAGTCAGCAACTTTTCCGGTCCAGGGCAAGTCCCGAGCACTCTGCCACCGCAAATAATGGCATAGCTCCGATTCGGGATAAACAGGCCGTGAGTGCAGAATTTTAGCTTTGTGCTTTTCTGGCGGCTGGTTTACGCTGGCCGCTGGGATGAATTGGCAAGATTGGTTGCGCTTTTCGTTTAACTGGCTGGGGCTGCCGATGCTAGCCTTGTTAGCCGGTATAATGATTTATCGCCGCTGGTACCGGATTTACTCTTTTTTTCTCATCTACGTTATAACAGCAGAAGCGGTCGGCGTGATCCGGCTGGCTGCTTTGAAATCGGCTTCGTATGACCAGATTTACTGGATATCAGACACTCTTCTTGCTGCTGCAGCTTTCCTGGCGACGTACGAGTTATTTTTCAAACGTCTTTTCCCCGTTTTTTACCGAGTTCCGTTCTATCGATTGTTATTTCCCACCGCAGCAATTCTGATTACCCTGGCAGCCGTTCTCAACGCCTTATTAGGCGGCCACTATTCTTTTCTGGGGAAGATGATTCATGCGTATGAGTTCCTGCGCGGAGTGACACTGTTTTGCTTCGTGCTGTTGATGCTCGTCATGGGAAGAATCTGGGACAAGCAGGAATTTGGAATTGCAGCCGGGTTTGGTCTGGACATTGCTATGTCATTGATGTTGGTTGCCACCTGGACGCACACATCCCTCCGAAGTGCCATTCTGGCCACATGGTCCGTGATTGCTTATGATCTCGCCTGCTTAGTCTGGCTGTACTGCTTCTGGAGAGCACCGAAAGTACAAGAAAGCCAATCCTCTCCGTCGCTCCCGCCAGATGCATTGCGCCAGGCAAAAAACTGGGAAGATTCACTGAAAGACTTCATTAGTCCGGGCAAGCGCTAAGTAAATTGGCGGTTGGTGGAGCTTACAGGCTCTGTGCCAGAGCCTCATTCAGGCTGGAAAATTTCAGGCATGTAAGATTGTCGGCTTTATCTTTAAGCAGGGCATAGGCCGGCATCAGGCTGGAAGAGAGAAGGTTTTGGACATCACCGCATTTTGCGGCTGAGAAAAGTGGCAGCCATTGCAGGGCATTCCGCACCTGCAACACAATCAATGCCATCAAGGTGTAGAGCCGGACGTGGACGCCTGCATCCACCATTTCCTGCGCCAGGCTTGCAATCAACTGGTTGCCGCTACGCAGTTGCGTGTAACCCACCTGTTGCAGCAGGGCGGCATTGTGTGACATCCGGCGCAGGCACTCCATAGCTAGGCTGACGTGCTCGCGGTAGATCCGCAGCAATTCTTCCTGACCATAGGTCTCCTGCAAATGGCGCTGTTGAGCAGGATCAATAATCTCGGAAAGCACTTCCATGTTCACCGGCAGAAAGGAGTTCATCAGGTCAGCCAGTTCCACTCCCTGTGACTGTCTCCGCCGCAGGTTCAAAAACGCTGCATAAAGAAACAGCAGGAGAATGCCTGCTGATAATCCGATCCAGACTGCGAACATGGTATTCGACATATTTGCGTTCCAAGTGTTACAGGCACGACTCTACCCTTGCGCATTGCTCAGGTCAATCTAAATTGCTCTTAATATCGGACACTTTGGTAATTCCGGAACTTCCCAAAACGGAATTCACCGGATCCGCTCTTAAAAATGTGATTCTAAGCTGTTTTTCACTATTTACCGGCAGTTTTATGTTCGTCCGGTCTGGCCAGAATGATCGCCGGAACCTCCTGTTCTTTTACGACTTTGTTATATGCCGGTACATCTGTACTCAGAATCTGTTTCCACCTGGCCAGTTGCTCATCCACTTGTTTGCTCAGCATTTCATAAACTTCATAAGAGGCTTGGGTAGGAGCCGAGTCTGCGCTCTCCACCACGCCGCCCAGTGCCACCAGATAATTGTTCAGCCGGATGGGATAGTTCAGCACGTCCTGCCCGCTCTTGGCTTTGGTTTGGATCAGTACCTCTTCTACTTCCGTCATCTTCTTGTCGAGTTGTTTGCCTGCCTCAGCCACGGTCTTCCCCTGTGGCTGATTTTCCAGGCGCTTATTCAGTTCGGTAACTTGTGCTCGGATATCGCGAATCTGGTTCACCGTCTCATGCGTCTGCGTCACGCGCTCGCGGATTTTGATCAGCAGATCGAACTGCTTTTCCAAATCCTGCTGCGTCACCTTCAATCGCGGATCAGGAACGATCTCCAGCGGCGCGGTGTACTGTCTGCCCTGGACAGTAAGCCTGACCTGATACTTTCCGGGGACAGCCTCCGGACCATCAGTGCTGCCGGCCCATAAGGGCGAATGGGGCACACGGGTTGCTCCTTCATAACGCATGTCCCACACAAAGCGGTTCAGGCCTGCTTCTGCCGGCAATCCGCGTGATGGAGCACGCCCAAATCCCTCATCGTCGCCTGCTTCATCGCCGGGCTGGGTTTTGGGTGGAAATTTGCGCACCACCTCCCCTTTCTGGTCAAGGATTTCCAGCGTAATAGGCGCATTCTTTCCTTTATCCCCCGGCTCGTTCGATGCAGGTTGGGCCTTGGGTGGAACGGGAGCATTCGCTGCATGCGCCTGTCCCGGCTCTTTGCCTTCCACAGGGGCCGCATTGGCTGGCGTTGCTGGAGCGCCTTCAGCTTTTTTCTCTTCCGGCTTCTCTGGCTTCTTCAATGCCGTCTTTAATGAGTAATAGATCACAGCGCCGTCAGGCGGATTCTGGCCTCGCTCGCCTCCGCCGCCAAAGAACCCGCCGCCAAACTGCGTATGATTGGCAGG
This sequence comes from Candidatus Angelobacter sp., assembly GCA_036488825.1. GTDB lineage: Bacteria > Acidobacteriota > Terriglobia > Terriglobales > Acidobacteriaceae > Angelobacter. Next base: position 33,822 of record DASXGZ010000017.1, on the reverse strand, counting down.
GCTCGGCGCGTATAGATGCGCCTCTTCATTAGCGACTTCAGGTTTGTACTGCCGTAGTGGTGACAGATCGTCCAGTATCCAGAACGCGCGACCGTGCGTTGCCGCCAGAAGATCATCCCCCTGAACAAAAAGATCATAGATAGGTGAAACCGGGAGATTGCGTTGCAGAGATTGCCATGTTCCGCCATCGTCCCAGGAGAAAAAAACACCTCGCTCCGTTCCGGCATAGAGCAAGCCTTTGCGCTTCTTGTCTTCCCGCACAGCGTGGACGAAAGCATCGACGGGAATGCCGTTAGTAATGCTTGTCCATGTTTTTCCGAAATCGGCTGTTTTGAAAACATAGGGCGCAAAATCATCCATCTTGTGCCGCTGCACGGAAACATAAGCCGTACCCGCAGCATAAGGGGACGCCTCAATCATGCTTACCGTGCCCCATTCGGGCATTTCTTTGGGAGTGACGTTGGCCCAGTTCTTTCCGCCGTCGGTTGTAATGTGAACCAGCCCATCATCCGATCCTGCCCAGATCAGGTCCTTCTGCACCGGAGATTCCACCACCGAAAAGATCGTGTCATACACTTCGATCCCGGTGTTGTCTTTTGTGATGGGCCCGCCTGCGGCAACCTGTTTGCTCTTGTCATTGCGCGTCAGGTCCGGACTGATGACCTGCCAGTTCATGCCTCCATCAATTGATTTGAATAGCACCTGCGCAGCGAAATAAAGGGCCCTGGGATCGTTCGGTGAAAACACAATCGGCTCGGTCCACTGGAAGCGATATTTCTGGTCAGCCGCTGCGGAGCCGATGGGGTTGATGGGCCAGGGCGTCACATTCTGAGTTTCTTCCGTGCGATGGTCATAGCGCGTAATCTCACCGCCGTAAGAACCGGCATAAACAATTTCCGGATCACGCGGATCGGGTGCGATATAGCCGCTCTCGCCTCCACCTACTGCATACCAACTGGTGCGATCGATACCACCCGGTGCAGCGCTGGCGATGGCCACTGAAGAGTTGTCCTGCTGCGATCCATAAAGGTAATAAGGAAAACGATTGTCCGTGGTTACGTGATAGAACTGCGCCGTGGGCTGGCCTGCCTGGTTTGTCCAACTCGCGCCGCCATTGGTGCTCACATTGGCGCCGCCATCATTGGATTCAATCATGCGGCTGGGATCGCCGGGATCAATCCACAGACCGTGATTGTCTCCATGCGGCACACGGATCGGGCGAAACGTGCGCCCGCCATCATTGGAGCGATACATCCCCGTGTTCAGCACATAAACGCCGTCGGCACTGCGCGGATCGGCAAAGACATGGGTGTAATAAAACGCGCGCTGGCGATATTGCCGGTCACTATTCGTCAGTGTCCATGTGTCGCCGCCATCGTCAGAGCGGAAGAGACCGCCCTTATCGGCTTCCACCAGCGCCCATACGCGGTTCCCACTGTAGGCCACCGCCACGCCAATCCGGCCCAGAATCCCATCTGGCAAGCCATGGCCGGTCAGGTGCTTCCATGTTGTGCCGCCGTCTGTACTGCGATACAGTCCGCTTCCCGGGCCGCCACTATCCATTCCCCAAGGCATGCGACGAGCCTGCCATAAGGAGGCAAAAATCACATTTGGGTTAGTGGGATCCAACGACAGGTCGATGCCACCGGAGTTCTCGTCTTTAAAAAGGACCTTGGTCCAGTTCTTGCCGCCATCAGTGGTGCGATAGATGCCGCGTTCTGGATTCGCGCCAAACACATGTCCCAGCGCCGCCACATACGCAATGTCGGGATTTTTTGGATGGACCGCGATACGCCCGATAGCGCTGGTGTCCCGCAATCCCATGTAGGTCCAGGTCTTTCCGGCGTCGATTGACTTATAAACGCCGTTTCCCTTGATGATGTCGCCACGGATGCAAGCCTCTCCGGTTCCGGCATAGATGACGTTTGCATCAGAGGGAGCCACGGCAATCGCTCCGATGGAAGGGGCCATATCTTTTACTTTGTCGGTCAGCGGGTGCCACGATAGTCCGCCATCGGTCGTCTTCCACACGCCGCCGCCAACACCGCCAAAGTAATACGTGTGCGTGTCACTTGTAACGCCGCTTACGGCCAGCACTCGTCCACCGCGGAACGGACCTACCAGCCGCCACGTGAGCCCATGCCACGGCCCATTTGCTTCTTCCTGATCACTATCGCTCGCAGCCGCTGTCTTTTCTGTGCTTGTCGATTCGGATTCAGTTTTCTTTTCCTGGTTCGCCGCGCTGGACTGTTTTTTGTTCTTACCAGTTGAAGTCTTTTTCTTGTCCGGATTGGCTTGCGATGTCTTGGGATCGGTCTGCGCAAGCATGCAGGTGGAAAGCATCACCATCACAATTAATATCGACATGAAGCGGTGGTTCGAAGACATTTTTGCGGAAACGGCGCAGGACATTTTTCCTTTTCTCCAGACGGGAACGGTAGTATTGCGAACCGCACATCCTAAATTCAGCACGGATAAATGGCAATCGACTCGGCGTTTCTGTTTTCAAATGGCATGCCACTAACACGGATAGCTTGGACATACCATTTATTGGCATCATTATTCTGTGACATGGGATCACAAAAAATAAAAACCCTCACTGAAACGGGCTCTCGCCGCCTAAAACCTTTCATTGCATATAGCTCATAGAATGGAAGAATAATTGCACATAATAACCGCTAGTTGCTTCCCTTCGGAACTGCCAGGGATATTTCCTGAATGTCCTGGTTTTTCAGTCACAGAGGAAAGAGGGTCCAATGAGTTTTTATCGGGTGTCGCCCTACAAGCATTTCCATTCCATACAGCTGACCAGAAAAATAAAATCATGCAAGACACCATCATATTGTTGGTGTATAGCAAGCATCTTAAGCCTGTGTCTCTTCTACTGGCCGGGGATGATGTCCGCTCAAGTGCCGGCTTCCCAGCATGTGGTTCTGGTGATTGAGGAGAACACGAGCTATAGTACCGTGACCAACAGCGGCAATAGCACCGGCTATATGAAATGGCTAGTGAGTGAGGGAAACACTTACGGCCACACCACCAACTACATGTCTGATACTCAGGGTTCGGCGATGGACTATTTCTGGCTTTCATCGGGCAGTTGCCATGCAAGCGCCAACTGTACTCTGCCTGCGGGAACCCATGATTTTGGTTGCGGCGGCGACGGCTGCTTTACCAGCAGCGGCAGCGTTAATCCGATAACCGATGACAACATTTTTCGTGAGCTGGACAAAGCGGGAAAATCCTGGAAAGTGTACGCCGACTCCCTGCCCAACGCGGGCTATACAGGTGGGGACAGCGGTGCTTACGTCGATCGTCACAACCCGGCTAAGTGGTATTCCGATGTTTTCAATGGCAGCGCCGCGGAAAAGAACAAGATGGTTCCGTTCTCGCAATTTGCGACGGATATGGCAGCCAATCAGCTTCCAAATTACTCAATTATAGTTCCCGACGTGAATCATGACGCGCATAACGGCACACCGGCACAAGCTGATAGCTGGCTTCAGACAAATGTCTCTCCTTTGCTCAATCAGTCATATTTCCAAGCAGGTGGTGATGGCCTTCTCATCATTACTTTCGACAACGGAGACAACGATGCAGTTGGTGTAGTCTATACAGCCGTCATCGGTCCTAAGGTAATTCCACACTCGGTCTCCAGTACGCCCTATAAGCATGAAAATGCGTTGAGGACGCTCCTGGATGCCCTCAGTATCACTGCACATCCCGGGGCCTCGGCAAACGTGAGCGCCATGAATGACTTTTTCCCTGGTGGAACTGACATAACCGTTTCGCAGCCGCTCAACAATTCCACAGTGCCCACTACCTTCACCGTGCAGGCGCAATCGAGTTCTTGCCTGGGACAACCTACGGCCAGCATGGCTTACTCGTTCGACAACCTAACCGACCACACTTTCAGCGGGGCCACCTCGATTAATACTTCAGCCACCACGACCAACGGGGCTCACATTTTGCATGTTAAAGCGTGGGGCAATGCGGGCGCTTTCTGTAAAAAAGATCTGAATATCACGGCTGGCGTTGATGTCGCCGTTACGTCTCCAGCCAACAACTCTCAGGTTTCTTCTCCCTTTACTTTGACCGCGAGTTCCACTTCGTGCAAGGGACAGTCCACGGCCAGCATGGCTTATTCATTTGATAACCAGACGGACACCATCTTCAATGGAGCAACCTCCATCAATACATCCGCAAGCACCACCAGCGGAACGCATGTGCTGCGAGTGAAAGCATGGGGCAGTTCCGGAGCGTTCTGCGAAACCGACCTGAACATTACCGTGGGAGACGTGGTAGTAACAAATCCTGCGAACAATGCCTCGGTGCCCTCCACTTTTACATTGCAGGCCCGCTCGAGTTCCTGCGGAGGCCAATCCACGGCGAGTATGGCCTATTCTTTCGACTCTCAAACCGACCATATTTTCAGTGGCGCTACCTCGCTCAATACCCAGGCGACAACCACCATCGGCGCTCATGTATTGCGGGTGAAAGCCTGGGGCAACTCAGGAGCATTCTGTGAAACCGACCTGAATATTACTGCAACCGGCGACATCGTGGTAACCACGCCGACCAACAATGCCACAGTGACATCCCCGTTCAGCTTGCAGGCCAGTTCAAGTTCCTGCCAGGGGCAGCCAACAGCCAGCATGGCTTATTCCTTTGACGACCAAACAGACACCATCTTCAGCGGAGTAACCTCGATCAATACCTCTGCCAGCACGACCTCTGGAGCACATCTTCTGCGAGTGAAAGCATGGGGTAATTCAGGGTCGTTTTGCGAAATGGATTTGAATCTGACCGTGAACTGATTTTTGATATTGGGCCGATACCCTCGGCCCAATATTTGCTGTCTCACTGAATTCAGATCAAACGGAATTTATACAGTGCCCTTTTCGTTTGATTGAAAATGTCTCGTGAGAACGCTTTGGATACATCCCCGCAAGGGACACATTACGTGGATCTCTCCCTACTGCCCTTCCTCCTACGCCGAGGAGCCCACAACAACAAAAAAGGCTTTCTTTTCTGGACCGGTGGAGTGTACGCCTGGCATCCGGAGTGAAGGCATGAAGACAAGATTCCAATTTCAGATTTGAAATTTAAATTTTGAACTCTTGACCTTGCCTGCCACTCTCATATAGCTTTTTCTCCATCTGGTAATGGGAAGGCGGTGAGAATCCGCCACTGCCCCGCAACTGTAATCGCTGAGAGCTTGAGCAAAATGCCACTGGGATGACCCGGGAAGGCGCTTCAGGCTCATTGAGGCGTAAGTCAGGAGACCGGCCAGGTGCCCGTCAATTGGGCGTTTCCGGCTGCGCAGGGAGAGCCGGAGAGCTTTCTAGCAGTCCAGGGTTTCGGGTTTTTTTCGGGAGAGTATCTTGCGCAGCGTAGTCGCAGCAGTCCACGCCAGATAACTTCCCGCATTAAATTGACCCATACCGCGTTTACTAATGCATTACGCGGAACTGCCGGCAAGCTTTCCAATTCTTCGTGCTCTGGATGTCCATTGACTACTTCCGCGGGAGGAGTCACATAATGAAGTTACATTTGCGCGCCGGACTTGTGCTGGCGCTTGCGCTCGCCTTCATAACACTTTCAGCCTTCGCAATTGAAGGCAGCAGCATTCATGGAACAGTTACAGATCCCCTGGGCGCAGCGGTGCGCGGCGCGCAGGTGCAGTTATTTCGCGGGGGCCAGGCTATTGCTTCCAGCACGACCGATGCGGAGGGGAAGTATCAGTTCTCTCCACTTGCACCCGGCCGATATCAGATCCGTACACAGGCCCCATCCTTCGCCTCACAAGAAAGCGATGCAGTCTATGTTGGCAGCGACAGTAATGCGGCTGTTGACCTCACGCTCAAAATAGGGAGCGTAACGCAGGAGATCGTGGTCTCAGCCACCGGTACAAAGTTGCCGGAAACCCAAACAGGCGCTTCCATCTCCGTTGTGACCTCAGATCAGTTTCAGTACAAGCCGGAAGTGCTGGAAACATTGCGACAAGTTGCCGGCGTTCAAATCCTGGAAAACGGCCAGCGCGGGATTATTGATTCCCTCTTTATTCGTGGCGGTGAGAGCAAAGCGAACAAGGTGCTGCTGGATGGTATTCCCTTGAATGAGATTGGCGGCACCGTGGACTTCGGTGGAATGTTCACCACGGGAATCGATCAGATCGAGGTGCTGCGCGGCCCCAATAGCGTTCTGTATGGGGCAGACGCGCTAGCCGGAGTGGTAAACCTGACTAGCGCTCGGGGAACAACTTTTCTTCCCCAGTTCAATTACGCTTTTGATGCCGGAAATTTCAACAGCCTTCATCAGGACGTGTCACTGGGCGGCATCTTCCGCCAGCTTGATTACTTTTCTGAGTTCGCGCGCTTTGATGGTGGCAATACGTCTGCCGCTCCTGACTTCCACAACGCCACATTCGCCGGAAACTTCGGCTGGACGCCGCTTGCTTCTACCAGCCTTCGATTGACCGTCCGGCGCGTTGCGGCAAAAGTGGATGTTCCCAACGCGGTTGATTTCTTCGGGATCGCCGATGATTCTTTCCAATCCCAGGACAACACTTATATTGGCGTTACGCTGGATAACCAGACGGCCACGCACTGGCACAACATGTTGCGTTACGGAGCTACGCGGCAGAACTCAGAGTTTGTGAATCCATCCCCCACCGGCATCCTGGACCCGCTCTCAGGGAGTTTTCTAGGCAAGGTAGTAACCATTCGCGGCGCGAACGGATTCAGCACCACTGGCCAGGCGATCCTTGATTTTGCTGGCAATTACCCGCAGCAATCTTTCATCCTTAATAACCGTGACCTGCTGGACTTCCAGTCAGACTATGCATTGGGTACGCACCTTATCGCGCTCTTCGGATTCCATTACGAAAATGAACGCGGGCCAAAGCCGGATGAACGCACCAATTTCAACTATACCGGTGAGATTCACGGCAATTTGTGGAACCGTCTTTACGCGACGCTTGGCCTGGGAGTAGAAAAGAATGCCATCTTCGGCGTCGCCGTAACTCCGCGTGCCTCTCTGGCTTACTATCTCGTTCGGCCAAGTTCCAGCGGCGCATGGACTGGCACCCGGCTCAAATTCAATTACGGGCAGGGAATTCAGGAGCCGGATTTCTTTTCCGCGGACAATTCCTTGTTTGGCCTACTCTCGCAATTGCCGGGCGGCCCACAGCAAATCTCGCAGTTACACATCAGCCCCATTGCAGCAGTGCGTTCGCGCAGCTTTGATGGCGGTCTTGAGCAACTGGCCTGGAATGGCCGGGCAAAAATCGGCATCACTCTCTTTTACAATCGGTTTACCAACCAGATTGAGGACGTCAGCCAACTCGGGTTGACTCTTCTCGGAGTTCCGGACGCCGTGGTGGCGCAAGCTCCTTTTGGCGCATTCGTGAATTCACTGGCAACGCGCGATCTGGGCGCGGAAACAGAACTTGAACTCAGCCTGGGGCATGGCTTTACCGCTCGCGCTGCGTATACTTATCTCGACGGTGTAGTCCGCCGGTCATTCTCCAGTGATGAGCTATTCCCCTCATTCAACCCACTGTTTCCCAATATTCCAATCGGGGCGTTTTCACCGCTGGTGGGAAATCGTCCATTCAATCGTGCTCCGCACACAGGCAGCGTTTATCTCGGTTATGCCCGAAACAAATTAGCGCTGGCCCTGAGCGGGAACTTTGTCGGCCGGCGGGACAGCAGCACCTTTTTGTCCGATGCCAACTTTGGGCCTACCATGCTGCTGCCCAACCGTAACCTCGCCGCGGCCTACCAGAAGATCGATGTCAGCGGTAGCTATCGTATTAACGGGCATATCCAGATTTATTCCGCAATCGAAAACCTCGCCAGCCAGCATTATGATCCCGCGCCGGGCTTTCCTGCGCTGCCTTTCAACTTCCGCAGCGGCATCAAGCTGACGCTGGGAGGCGGCGAGACGACAAAATAGTTTGCGGGATATGTTGAGCATGGAACCAAAAAGAAATTCCTCTTTGTCCCGAAAGTTGGCATTCACATGCGGAAACAAGACACATGCGTTGGCGGAGAGTTACAATTTCCTTGTTTCGTACCTGCTGTCATTTCGATCTACATAGTCACGGAGGCATCCTGTGGACGATCTGCCTGAAAAGCCTGCAAAGCACGAGCAAGGCGACAAGCCAAAAAAATCCAAATCATCATCCAGCTCTGGCGTTTCTCGCCGCGACTTTCTGAAAATTTCCGGCGTGTCGGCGGCGGTGCCGCTCATCAGCCATGTCGGCGCTCTCGCCATGGCGGAGGGTGAACCAGCAATTCATGGTCCAGGCAAAGCCCCAGTCTCGCTCAATGTAAACGGCAAGAAGCTCAGCGCCCAACTTGAGCCTCGGGTTACCTTGCTGGACGCACTGCGCGACCAGTTTGAACTCACGGGGGCCAAACGCGTATGTGATCGCGGCACCTGCGGCGCCTGTACCGTGTTGATGGATGGCAAGGCGGTTTACTCGTGCTCAGTGCTGGCCATTGACGCACAAAACGCGCAGATCACCACAGTGGAAGGCCTGGGCGAACCCGGTCATCTGCATCCGATTCAACAGGCATTTATCGATAATGACGCGCAGCAATGCGGCTTCTGCACGCCTGGGTTCGTTGTGGCGACCAAGGCCTTTCTCGATCAGCATTCCAATCCCACGCCAGAGCAGATCAAGCATGGGCTGGGCGGAAATTTCTGCCGTTGCGGCACTTATGCCGGAATGCGCCTTGCTGTGATGCAGGCGGCAAAGACGAAAGGAGCTTGATTCATGGCCGATGACAATACCAAATATGGCTGGCCCGCGCCGGAACAGAGGACGCTGATTGGAAAAAGTATTTCACGCGTGGACGGGCCCGAGAAAGTTTCTGGCCGCGCTAAATACACCTATGACGTCCATCGGCCGGGGATGCTTTACGGCAAGGTAGTCCGCTCGCCGCACGCGCATGCCAAGATTGTGAGTGTTGACACTTCCGGAGCGGAAAAACTGCCGGGAGTGAAGGGCGTCTATATCATTCAGGATAAAGGCAGCGAAATCCACTGGGCCGGCGATGACGTTGTGGTAGTCGCCGCAATTGACGAACCTACAGCCGCCGATGCCGCGCGTCTCATCAAAGTGGAATATCAGCCGCTGCCACATTTTGTGGATGATTTCACAGAGCCGAAGAACGTGGCGGAAAACACCGGCCCGCTCACGCAGCGCGATCTCTTCCAGATGTTCAACAATGACGCAGAAGATGACCAGGTAATTGCCGCTGTGCAGAAACGCGGGATCACGTTCAAAGTCTCGCCTGAGATGGCGCAGAGGATGAAAGATAACGAAGTCAGCAATGAGGTCATTAAGGCATTGCAGGCTGCGCCGGTGAAAGAAGCTGAAACAACGGATTCGCCCTACAAGAAAGAAACGGAGCAGGTGAAAGGCGATCCCGACGCGGCCTTTAAGGAAGCCGAAGTTGTCTCTGAGGGCGTTTACGGCTGCCCGGTAATCACGCACTGCTGCTTGGAGAGCCATGGCTCCATTGCCGAGTGGACTGACAGCGATCATCTGTTCTCCCACATCTCCACGCAGAACGTTTCTGGTCTGGCTGGCCAGTTTGCACAGGCTTTGAAAATTCCGGAGTCGAATGTTCACGTGCATCAGGACCACATCGGCGGTGGGTTTGGCAGCAAGTTTGGCATTGACCGCTGGGGCGCTTACACAGCGCAGGTGTCTAAGAAAGCCGGCGGCAAGCCGGTGCGCGTGATGCTGGAGCGTGATGCCGAATTAGAAGTTGCGGGGTGCCGTCCGTCGGCATTTGCAAAAGTTAAGGTCGGAGCCAAAAAAGACGGCACGCTTACAGCATGGCAATCCGATTCATGGGGCACAGGCGGTCCCGGTGGAGGAGGGGCTCCGCCCATGCCTTATGTGGTGAACATTCCCAACCAGCGCAAGCAGCATACAGCCGTTGCTACCAATATTGGTCCGGCGCGGGCGTGGCGGGCGCCGAACCATCCGCAGGGGTGCCTGATCACCATGTCGGCCCTTGAAGATGTGGCGGCAAAGCTGAACATGGACCCATTGCAGCTGATGCTCAAAAACATCGCGCTCACGGCGCCTTCAGAGGATACTTACCATCGCGCCGATACTTACCGCGATGAACTGATGATTGCCGCTGATCTGATCGATTGGAAAAAGAACTGGCATCCACGCGGACAGGGCACTGATACGACCAAACGCGGTCTGGGACTGGCGATCCACACATGGGGCGGACGCGGGCATAATAGCAACTGCGAGCTCAGCATCCATTCCGACGGCTCAGTGAATATCAAAATCGGGAGCCAGGACCTGGGAACTGGGACGCGCACCGCGATTCTGATCGTTGCTGGTGATACGCTCGGTTTGCCCATCGAAAAAATCCAACTCAATCTTGGGGATAATCAATACCCCGCAGACGGCGGCTCAGGCGGCAGTACCACGATTGGCGGCGTAAGCTCGTCCACGCGTCGCGCGGCCATTGATGCGCGTGAGCAACTTTTTGCCAAAATCGCTCCTGCTCTCAAAGCCCAGCCGGATGATCTGGAAGCAGTGGGCGGAAGCATTCGGGTAAAGTCAGCGCCTTCACGCAGCATGAGTTGGAAAGATGCTTGCGCAAGATTGGGCACACAGCCAATCCAGGCACTGGGCAAGAATCCTGGCCCGGGCGACCTGATCTCCAGCGGCGTTGGCGGAGCGGTGATGGCTGACGTTTCCGTGGATACGGAAACCGGCATCGTGAAAATGAACAAAATGGTCTCCGTGCAGGATTGCGGGCTCATCATCAGCATGAAGACGGCTGAAAGCCAGGTTTACGGCGCAATGATTATGGGGATTGCAACCACGCTCTATGAAGAAAAAGTCATGGATGCAAATCTGGGACAGATGCTCAATCCAAATATGGACTTCTACCGGCTGGCCGGCATCGGCGACGTTGGCGAGTTGATAGTACACATGATGACAGGCAAAGGATATGACGAGCGCGGCCCTATTGGCCTGGGTGAACCGCCTACAGTTGGACCAATGGCGGCAATTGGCAATGCAGTGGCCAATGCCATCGGCGTGAGAGTTCCATTTCTGCCGATTACGCCAGACCGCGTGGTGAATGCCTTGAAGGGAGGCAACAATGCGACCGTTTGATTACGCCGTTCCCACAACAGCAGAACAGGTGCCGGGACTGCTCGGAAAAAGCTGGGGCGAAGTAGAGATTCTGGCCGGCGGCAGTGATCTGCTCTCCCTGATGAAAGATGAAATCACTACGCCAAAACGGCTGGTGAACATCAAGCAGGTGGCAGGACTGCACGCGATCAGCAATGAAGGCGGAGCCTCGCAACTGGGAACGCTGGTCACACTGGATAGAATTGCCGCGGCTTCTCAAATCCAGCATCAACATCCCATGCTGGCTTCGGCTGCCGGCGATGCGGCCAGCCCGCAGATTCGCAACGTAGCGACCCTTGGCGGAAACCTGTGCCAGCGTCCACGCTGCTGGTACTTCCGCACCGGCCACGGCCTGCTGGCACAGAAAGACGGTAAATCACTGGTGCTAGAAGGCGACAATCGCTATCACGCGATCCTTGGCAATGATGGACCAGCTTTGTTCGTAAGTCCGTCCACCATTGCTCCGGTCTTGATTGCCTATAACGCGAAAGTTCGGATCGTCGGCCCGCGCGGCGCCCGGGAAGTTCCAGCAGAAAAATTCTTTGTTATTCCCAAAACCGAGCAGGAACGTGAACACGATTTGCGGCCGGATGAATTTATCTCGCACGTGATCGTGCCGCCGGCTCCGGGAGTTCGCGCGGCGCACTACGAAGTCCGGCAGAAGGAGGCTTTCGACTGGCCATATGCCACGGCTGCTGTCGCGCTGACCATGAACGCTAGCACGGTGCAGAGCGCCCGCATTGTGATGGGACATGTCGCGCCGATTCCATGGGTGTCCACGGAAGCAGCGCAGGCGCTGCAAGGCAAAGCAGTGACGCAGGCCACGGCAGACGAGGCGGCGAAAGCAGCAGTCGCAAAAGCAAAAAGCCTGGGACACAACGCCCATAAAATTCATCTGGCCCAAGTGGCGGTGAAACGGGCCATTCTGGCGGCAGCCGGAGCGTCGCCCGCAGGAGGAGCAGCATGAGCAACGTACCGGAAAGATTCAATACAGAACGCGAGGGGCTGTGCTCAGCATTGCATTGGAAGAGTCAATACATCTGGTCCGCGCCTGATCCAACTGTGCCTCGTTCCGGGGATGGCCTTTTCTGGTGCGCCATGACTCAGACTTGTATTGGTCCGGATGGAAAGCTGGCCGAGCCGGGAAATTGCTGCTCTGGAGAACGTGGCTGCCACTGCGGGGCCAGTAAATAGGAAATCTGCCGCCGGTTTACGCGGATGAGTGCGGATTGAACCCTGCAAATGGAACTGCGCCGGGATTACAATGAATAGATAGCTTTTTGGAGTTCGTTATGCGCAAAATGCAAACCCTATTCTTGATGATCTCATTATTCTTGCTCGCCAATTCTTCTTTTGCATTGTCCGTTAAACCACAGATCAAAGGCCAATACCTTGAAACCCGCAGTGCTGACGTGTATGTGGGCCAGTGCTTTGCCAACGGCGAAGTAAACACCGCTGGCCAGGAAGCAATCGTCGCCTGGCATATTGGCGAAGGCCAATGGGACGGCGTTTCGCTCGACGGATTGACCATCGTCGGCGCGATCAAGGCGCAAGCTACGCTAGGCGATCCTTATGGCAAGCCTTATCCGGCAAAATCGGTATTGCTGGTGGACCGGCAAGCTACTCCCGAACAGCGCCAGGCGCTGATCAGTTTTGCCCAGGAAATGGGCGGCGAACTGCTGCGCCACGTAGTCCGCGTGGTGGACACCCGTATTGACATGGAAGTTGCGGAGGGCGAGCACAGCACCCGCGCTCGCTTGCAGGCAGGCGATGTGGTTACTGTGGAAACGCGCGCCATAGGCGACAAGGACCATCTCTGCGGCAATGAAGACACCTTCTACAAGCCGCTCACGCAGACGGCCCATGCCATGCCGGCTGTCGCCATGACCGATGAATATCGGGGTAAAGACTTGAACATCTCCTGGACGCTGCACGACAAGCGCAGCGCATTTGTGGGTACATTCGCACGATAGGATTTTTTATTTATATTAAAGAAGGCTGCCGTTTTGGCAGCCTTTAGCTTTGTCCTTAAATGCTCTCCTGCCCGTCAGCGTTATACGATTGGCGTGTTAAGCTTTTCTGCCATTCTTTTATCTATGAACAATCCAAATCCCTCCCACTTTGACCTGCAAAATGCGGCAAGACAACTAATGCTGGCCAATGGCTTTGAACCGGACTTTCCACCTGCGGTGCAGCAGCAACTGGCCCAGATTAGAAGCCACTCCCCGCAATCAGCCACCGGCAATGTGCAGGACCTGCGAAACCTGCTTTGGTCATCGATTGACAATGACACGTCGCGCGATCTCGACCAGATTGAGTACGCGGAAAAGCTTTCCGACGGAACAACCAAAGTCATGGTCGGCATTGCCGACGTAGATTCGTTTGTGCCGAAGGATTCGCCCATCGACATGCATGCAAGCAAGGAGACTTGCAGCGTTTACGCCGGTGTGCATATCTTCCCCATGCTGCCGGAAGAGCTTTCCACCGGCACAACGTCATTGCTTGAGGTAGATGGAAAGCTAAGCGTGGTCACGGAATTTGTTGTCGATGGAAATGGCCAGGTCAGCAAGCACCAGATCTATCCTGCACTGGTTATCAACAAAGCGCAGCTTGCTTATAACGCGGTGGGAGCATGGCTGGAAGGAACCGGACCCGCGCCCGCAAAAGTGATGGCTTCGCCGGAATTGCAGGCGCAGCTGAAATTGCAGGACGAAGTAGCGCAGGCGCTCAAGAATGAACGCTATCGCCACGGGGCATTAAATATTGAAACTGCGGAAGTAAATCCGGTAATGCTGAATGACCAGATTGTTGACTTGCAAAAGCAGGAGAAGAACCGGGCAACGGAGTTGATTGAAGATTTTATGATCGCGGCAAATGGCGTTGTGGCGCGCACGCTGGAAGAAGCGGGCGTTGCATCTATCCGGCGGGTAGTGAAGACGCCGGAGCGCTGGGACCGGATTGTTGCGCTGGCGGCGCAGCATGGAGGTAAACTTCCCGCGGTAGCAGATTCAAAGGCGCTCAATGATTTTCTGCAAACGCGCAAGGCAGCCGACCCCGATCATTTTGCCGACCTTTCACTGGCTGTAATCAAATTGATGGGACCGGGAGAGTACGTGCTTGAACGTCCGGGGCAACCTTCGCCAGGACACTTTGGGCTAGCCGTCCAGGATTACACGCACTCCACCGCGCCCAACCGTCGTTTTGCCGATGTGGTCACGCAACGGCTGATCAAGTCAGTACTGGGCCGCCAGAAGAGCCCATATTCAGATGACGAACTGAGCAGCATAGCGAGCAATTGCACAGAAAAGGAAGATGCCGCACGAAAAGTTGAACGAGGCATGTCAAAACGGATTGCCGCAGTCAGCATGAGCAGCCGAATTGGACAGACGTTTGACGCCATCGTGACCGGCGCTACGCCGAAAGGAACTTTTGTTCGCGTTCTTAAGCCTCATGTGGAAGGGCTACTGATGCACGGACAAGACGCAGACGTGGGAGACAAGCTGCGCGTAAAGCTGATCAGCGCCGATCCTCAACGCGGCTATATTGATTTTGTCAGGATGTAAGAATGCTTTAAGATCGAAATAATTCAGCAAGCGTCTGTCCCGGAACGGGATAGAAGGATGAAAGAAATCTCATTCAGGAGGCTGAAGGAGGAATCTTTTCGGTCACTGGCCCAATGGTTGCATCCATCTATATTTTCCCGGCGGCTTTGCACTCTTATAAGTAGCAGAACAGAAACAATCCAAAGAGCTACACCGGCTAAAAGTCATTGAAAGATAAAGACTTGTAGCTAACGGGCAAGATCCCAGCCGGGATGAAAATTACCAGTGCGTGTTGGTAATCATTACACGTGAACGCGAGTAAGTAATTCACAGTTTCGGAGACCAAGGGTATGAATGACGATCAGAAATGGCTTCAGGCAGCGGCTGGGATAGAACAGGATATTCATTATTTGAAAGCAGCGGCTTGCTCTGGCACATGGGATGGATCTGTCTCCGGTCTCAACCAGGAAATTGAATATTTAAATTTGGTACTGGCGGTATACAAAAAAAACGCCACCAAAGGCGTTGCCTGGCCTAATCCAGACGATCTGTTTTGCATTAATCCACTCCCCTACGGCTCGCAGAAGGCAACAATCGCCATGCGGCGGGATTTCAAGACCGCATTCTAAACAGGCGCAGGCAGCGGAGGTTTACAGTGAGAAAACTGAAAGTCCTTATCGGGGGAGCAGAATCGGTTTTTTGCGGTGTTAGAAAAGCCGCGCTTGAACTCACTGGCTGTGAGGTTATCCACGCGCCTGATGGGAAACAGGCTTGTGCAGCGGTTCTGGCGGCCAATGTGGACCTCTGTATATTCGATTGGGACCTGCCGAAAATGAACGGCCTCGCCGCCTGCTGTTGGATCCGCTCAGTGGAGTTGACGGCGCAGCCTCACATCGTTCTGCTCACTGAGAAAATGCATCCGGAGCAGATAGAGGCTGCGTATCGAGCGGGCGCGAATGACTTCATTGCCAAGCCGCTGACTCTGGAAGATTTACGCTCCCTGGTATTACGGTTTGCGCACAAAGTCTCCCAACAGGAAATGGCCTGCCGCCATTTGACGCATCTTGATCCACTGGAACTCTACCGCCGCGACTTGAATACAGTGAAGGCGTTTCCTCGGCTCTAGTCCAGGAAAAGACGCATCAACTCAACTTGCAAAATTAAAAGGTTCGTACATGGCCGAAGGAAGCCATGTTTTTATGGTTTACTTCGCGTATCTGGCCCCGTGAAAGGCATGAACTATAGCCCATGCTTTCTACGGAGCCAGGTTTGCGAAGAGATTTGCGCCACAATTTAGTTCCGGGCTTATCCGTTAAAGCCAAACTCTACCAACGCCTTGCGTAGCTTCTCCAAACAGCGCCCGCGGATGAATCCGATGGATCCAGTAGCGAGCCCCATGCGTCTGGCTACTTCAGCGTAAGGCAGAGGTGGCTGCTCAAAGAAGAGGAGCTGCACCAGTTCACGGTGACGAGGCGGCAGCTTGGCCACAACGTCCCGGACAATCTGCTCTTGTTGAAGTTGGGACAGCGTTTCAACGGGAGCGGTGAAGGCAATTCCCTCAGCTATCTCCGGTTCCATGGCATCCAGTTCAACGTGGTTGGCTTGTTTTCTCTTCCACCGGTATGACTGGCGAATGGTAACGGTAATGAGCCAGGAACGCAGCGACTGTACATTCTTCAGTTGTGGGAGGCTATGCAATACCTCAATGCATACGGCCTGAAAAACATCCGCCGCATCAGCAGGGCTTGCGCCGTACTTAACGGGAATCGAGTAAATCAAGCGTTTGTATTTATCGATGAGCTCTTCCCATGCCTGGTGGTCGCCCCGAAGGCAACCCTGCACGAGCCATTCGTCTTCACTGACTTCTGGGCCATCATTACAAAAACATTGTTCAATTTCAGTTTCATTCAGCAGTCCCGCCGGGCCGGCGGCAATTGCCGGCACTTCAGCAGGTGCGTATATTTCCTGGGATTTCATGTCTATTCCTATCTATGTCTGCGATCACGTTTGTCTCGGGTACGGAGCACGCGCGGCATGCTCCGTACCCAATCAGTGTCCGAATAGAGAGCCGATGTATTTACGGACAGAAGCTCTTACTAACGGACACACTTCGGCATAGAAATAGATCAGATACGTAAAGGAACGGCGAAGCAGAACAACTCTGTTTCCAGAGGAGCGGCTTCACGATTGAGGCTGGAAAAAATGGATGCGGGAGGCCGGACATTGAAACAAAGCAGGGCCGGAAAAAGCTTTAGTATCCCGGCGATCACAAAAAACATTCCAGTCTCAAACAGTACGGAGATCACATGCAATTCAATATCGCCGGTGGCCACAGGAAAGTTGTCCCAGCTATCGAATTGCATGAATGGCGAAAAGACGGCCATCAGCACAATCAGAATAAGCACGATTTTGGGCATTCTGTTCGGCATCGATCTCTACCGGTACACCGCAAATAGCACTAGCCAGCCAATTCTTCGGCGACTGGGCTGACTATAGCATTCCACCAGTCCAGGCCCGAGTCTTAGGATCTACGAGCTGCTGCATGCGAGCGCAAGTGATTGATTTTATTGGCTTTGCTTAGATCAAAACAACCGCGCAAAGAGAATAATCTTTTAGAGTTTCTAACAAAAATTTACATCTGGACGGGAGAATTTGAGGTGCGGGCTATATCTTTTAAAGCTTTAGCCGCCACCATAATCTTAAGCGGCCGCGCTTTTTCAGATTTCGATTTTGCACTTTATCTGCCGATATAAGGAGAGGCGGTGCTCGAAATCATCCGCTATCTGTTAGGCCCAGCTATGAAGTTGGATCGAAGCAGGGAAGGGGCGCGGGGGGGCGAGTGGGGAAATAGCACGTTCTCCCGCACTTCAATGCATTGGAAATGGCGAGCTTTCCACGTCCAGCCCCAGTTGCAGACGTGCAGCTTCACTCATCTTGCCGGGATGCCAGGGCGGCTCAAAGACTACTTCTACGTTCAGCTCTTTCACCGTGGGCAAATCTGAAATTTTGCGCTGGATATCCGACTTGAGCACGTCGGCCATGCCACAGCCCGGCGCGGTCATCGTCATTTTAATGTCGATCTTATTGCCCTCCGGAAGCGGCGCAATGTTGCACGTGTAAATCAATCCAAGGTCCACCACATTGACGGGAATTTCAGGATCGTAAACCGTGCGCAGTTTGTCCCAGACCAGTTTTTCGCTGAACTCCTGCGAAGCACCCGCGCCGGAAGCGGCTGGCGTGAGTCCGAGCGCTTCAGCATCGGCGGCATCTACGCGGACCATATAGCCAATGTCAGTCATTACGGTATAGCTGCCGCCAAGGGCCTGCATCAGCCGCACACTTGAACCGGCCATAAGGCGATGTGGAATCCCGCTTGGGATCTGCGTGGCGTCAACATCGCGGGTGAGAACGATTTGTTCGTTCGATGCCATAATGTTACTCGGTTGAAACAGCTTCCTGCTCGCCCTTAAGCGCCGCCCGAAGAGCGTGCCATGCCAGCGTGGCGCATTTGACCCGCAGCGGAAATTCGGAAACACCGGCAAACACAGCAAGCTTGCCCAGGTCCTCTCCATTGCCGGGAGCGTGTCCGGTGACCAGATCATGGAAGCGGGTAAACACATCTTCCGCTTCGGCGGCGGATTTGCCTTTGAGCGTTTGCGTCATCATGGAAGCGGAAGCCTTGGAAATAGCACAGCCGCTGCCCTGAAAACCAATATCGCTGATAGCGCCATCTTTCACGTCAACATAAACGGTGAAGTGATCGCCACACAGCGGGTTGTAGCCTTCGGCATGATGGTTGGCGGTCTCAAGCGCACGAAAGTTTTTGGGCTTTTTGCTGTGCTCCAGAATCACTTCCTGATAAAGCTCGCGCAGCTCAGACATCAGCTCATCACCTCCTGGACTTTGCGAATGCCTTTCACCAGCGCGTCAACTTCTTCGCGGGTATTGTAAAGACCGAAAGAGGCCCGCGCGGTTGCAGGAATGCCAAAGCGCTGCATTACAGGCTGGGCACAGTGATGTCCGGTGCGGATAGCAATGCCCTCGCTATCAAGAATTGTGCCGATATCGTGAGGATGAATATCTTCCATCACAAATGAAAGCACGCCGGCTTTTTCCCTGGCTGTACCGATCAGGCGTACACCGGGAATTGCTTCCACGGCTTTGGTGGCATAAGTGAGCAAATCAGCTTCGTGCTGCTCGATCTGTTCCAGGCCAAGACTGTTCAGGTATTCAAATGCTGCTCCGAGGCCGATGGTGTCAGCGATGTTCGGCGTTCCGGCTTCAAACTTATATGGCAGGCGGTTGTAAACGGTTTTCTCAAATGTGACGGAGGCAATCATGTCTCCGCCGCCCTGCCAGGGAGGCATCGCTTCCAGCAGCTTTGTCTTACCGTAAAGGATGCCGATGCCGGTGGGGGCATAAATCTTATGGCCGGAAATGGCGTAGAAATCACAATCCAAAGCCTGCACATCAACCGGCATGCGCGGCGCAGCCTGCGCTCCATCGACCAGAACAGGAATATTGCGGGCGTGCGCCATACGAACAATCTCATGAACTGGGTTGATTGTCCCTAGAGCATTGGAAAGATGGCCGACGGCAACAATCTTTGTTCTGGGGCCCAGCAGCTTTCCAAACTCTTCCAACAGCAGCTCACCACGCTCATTGATGGGGGCAACGCGCAAGCGGGCGCTCTTCTCTTCACAGAGCAATTGCCAGGGCACGATGTTGGAATGGTGCTCCATGGCGGTGATCAGGACTTCATCGCCGCTGGCCACATTCTTGCGGCCGTATGTCTGGGCGACCAGGTTGATGGCTTCTGTGGCGCCGCGCACAAAGATGATCTCTTTGGCATCAGCAGCATTCAGGAATTTCTGCCCGGCAACGCGGACTTTTTCGTAGGCTTCAGTCGCGCGCTCCGAAAGAGTGTGCACACCACGGTGGATGTTGGAGTTGTCGCGGCGATAATAGTTTTCAATGGCTTCGATCACCGCCAACGGCTTCTGCGTGGTGGCGGCATTGTCGAGATATACCAGTGGCTTGCCGTGAACGGTCTGGTGCAGGATGGAAAAGTCCTGGCGAATCTTCTGCACGTCATAGACGGGAGATTCGATTGCGCGCGGTATTTTGGCGACTGTACTCATCCTACTTCCTCCCAATTTCGCTTTCCACCGTCAACAGAAACTCTGCCGGAAACGCGGGCGGCAACAGGCAATGCCGCAACCACCAGTTTTTCCAGGTGTTCACGCACTTGCGGAGAGCTCATGCGATCAAGACACTCATTGGCAAAAGCCAGAAGCAGAACGTGACGGGCCTCAGCTTCCGCAAGACCGCGGGAGCGCAGATAGAACAGCGCATTGTCATCGAACTGGCCGATCGTAGCGCCGTGCGTACACTTTACGTCGTCGGCGTAAATTTCAAGCTGCGGTTTGGTATCGATTTGGGCATCGTCAGAGAGCAGCAGGTTGCGATTGGTCTGCTTGGCATCAGTCTTTTGCGCGTCTTTGTGCACAATAATGCGTCCGTGAAACACGCCGTGCGACTGGCCATTTAAAATTCCGTTGTAAAACTGGCGGCTATCGCAGTGCGGGCTGGCATGCTCCACCAGCATGTAGTTATCCATGTGTTGACGGCCATTGGCCATGAACAGGCCATTGATCAGGCATTCGCTTCCTTCGCCCGCCAGCACGGGATGCACATTGTTTCTAACCAGAGCGGCACTTAATAGAAGAGAATGCGTTGCCACATTCGCGCTGCGTCCCTGCTGAATGCGCAAGGTAGAAAAGTTGTATGCCTGGTCGCCTTCACGCACGATCATGTAATGCGAAACATTGGCGTTGTCGCCCGCGATGAGTTCGGTGGCTGTATTGGAAAATGATATGCCCTCGCCCAGCCAAACATAATCTTCAACGACCGTGACCTGACTGCTCTTTCCGGCAACGATCAGATTGCGAGGATGGTTCATGGTAGGTACTGCGCCGGGAACGGTCACATAAAGCACGTAAATTGGGGTTTCAACCACTATGCCTTCACGGACTTCAATGGAGATGCCATCTTCAAAAAACGCGGTGTTCAGCGCGGCGAAGGGATCACGCTGAAAATTCAAATGCCGACCTAAATGAGATTCAATTTCAGCCGCATCATTCTTAAGCTGCGCAGCCAGACTACTAACCTTTACGCCCTTGGGTAGCTGCCCCAGGTGTGAAAGCTCTTGCGAAAACATCCCATTGATAAACACCAGATGAGAAGGGAACTGCGAGGCGCCGAACTGGTCCAATTGCCCTTTTGCTACAACTTCCGGCCCACCCAGTTCAAAGGCGGTATTGGCGACCGGCGCGACGCTGGTAAAGCGCCAGTCCTCGTCATGCGTGGTGGGGAAGCCGGTCTCAGCGAAGCGGGCGAAGGCTTCCTGCCGCAGAGAGTGCAGCCAGTGCGGCTGGGCAGAGGCGCGACGCGTAAGGGACTCGAATATCTCCTGATATTTTTCCGGAGCCTGGGTTGCTGTGATCACTCTTATGTTCCCCTCGATTTTTTTCTATCCTCCCGAACTCGCATTTTTTGCGAGTGAGGGAGCCCTATGCACTTTCAAGATTTTGTAGGGCGACTCCATTTTGTTCACCTGAAAATTCCCGTTCTAATAGGGCTCCCTCGCTTCACTCGGGATTTCAGAAGAAGCTAGCGTCTTGCTCCTGCCAGTTCGCCTTCAGTCCAGCTATAGCCCTTTTGCTCCAACTCCAATGCCAGTTCCGGCCCGCCGGATTTCACAATGCGTCCGTTGACCAGAACGTGAACAAAATCAGGCACAATGTAATCGAGCAGCCGCTGATAGTGAGTTACCAGTACCATGGCGCGCTCCGGACTGCGCATGGCATTCACGCCATGAGCCACGATCTTGAGCGCGTCAATATCGAGACCGGAATCGGTTTCGTCGAGTACCGCCAGCTTTGGCTCAAGTACTGCCATCTGTACGATCTCATTGCGCTTCTTCTCGCCGCCGGAAAAGCCTTCATTCACAGGACGGTTGAGGAAACGCTCGTCCATTTCCAGCATGCGCATTTTTTCTTTGAGCAGCGGCAGGAAATCCATGGCATCCATTTCGTCCTGGCCGCGATGCTTGAGGATGGCATTTAACGCCGCACGCAGAAAGTACGCATTGCTGATGCCGGGAATTTCCACCGGATATTGAAAAGCCATAAAGAGCCCTTCACAGGCCGCATCTTCCGGTTTCATCTCCAGCAAGTCTTTGCCGTCAAAGGTGATTGATCCTGCGGTAACTACATAGCTTTCGCGGCGGGCCAGCACCTGGGCCAGTGTGCTCTTGCCGGAGCCGTTCGGCCCCATGATGGAGTGCACCTCGCCGGGATTCACCGTGAGGTCAATCCCTTTCAGGATTTCATTGCCATTCACGCTGGCATGCAAATTTTTAATTTCAAGCAGACTCATCGTTATCCAACACTCCCCTCAAGACTGATGCCGAGCAGCTTCTGAGCTTCCACAGCAAACTCCATTGGCAATTCTTTAAACACCGCCTTGCAGAAGCCATTGATGATCATGCTGACGGCCTCTTCCTTGGAGATTCCGCGCTGCTGTAAATAGAAAATCTGGTCTTCGCCGATCTTTGAAGTAGACGCTTCATGCTCCATGCGAGCGCTGGCGTTCTTGACTTCGATATACGGGAAGGTATGTGCGCCGCACTTGTCGCCGATCAGCAGTGAATCGCACTGCGTATAATTGCGGGCGCCCGTCGCACCCTTCAGGATCTTTATCATGCCGCGATAAGTATTCTGTCCGTGGCCGGCGGAGATTCCTTTCGACACCACTGTGCTCTTGGTGTTCTTGCCGATATGGATCATCTTGGTGCCGGTATCGGCCTGCTGATAGTTGTTGGTCAGCGCCACGGAGTAGAACTCACCCACGGAGTTGTCACCCTGAAGAATGCAGCTCGGGTATTTCCAGGTGATGGCGGAGCCGGTCTCAACCTGCGTCCATGAGATCTTGGAATTCTTGCCCAGCGCTTTTCCGCGCTTGGTCACGAAGTTGTAAATCCCGCCTTTGCCTTCTTTGTCGCCGGGATACCAGTTCTGGACGGTGGAATATTTGATGGTTGCGTTGTCATGCGCGATCAGTTCAACTACCGCGGCGTGAAGCTGATTTTCATCACGGATGGGCGCGGTGCAGCCTTCCAGATAGCTGACATAAGCGCCTTCGTCGGCGATGATCAGAGTGCGCTCAAACTGTCCAGTGTTTTGCGCATTGATGCGGAAGTAGGTGGAAAGCTCCATGGGGCAGCGAACGCCCTTGGGGACGTAAACAAATGAGCCGTCACTGAATACTGCGGAGTTCAGCGCGGCAAAGAAATTGTCTGTGGCGGGGACCACCGATCCGAGATACTTCTTCACCAGATCAGGATGGTTCTTTACCGCCTCAGAGAACGAGCAGAAGATCACGCCGGCTTCAGCCAGCTTGGCCTTGAACGTAGTGGCCACGGAAACGCTATCAAACACGGCATCAACGGCGACGCCGGCGAGCAGTTTTTGCTCATGCAGCGGGATGCCGAGCTTGGCATAGGTATCCAGAATTTCGGGATCGACTTCTTCAAGGGTCTTGAGCTCCTTCTTTTGCTTGGGAGCTGAATAATAGGAAAGCGCCTGATAGTCGATGGGCGGATATTTCACATTGGCCCAGGTTGGCTCGGCGTGCTTCTGCTCAAGCGAGGCCCAGTAGCGATACGCCTTCAGACGCCATTCCACCATGAATTCCGGCTCGCCTTTTTTTAGGGCGATGGCGCGGACAATGTCCTCGCTCAAGCCTGGAGGAAGACGGTCTTCATCAATTGAGGTGACAAATCCCCACTTATATTCCTGTTGTGTGAGGTCGTTAATTTGGTTGACAGTGCTGCTCATCTCACTCCTTCCGCGATGCTGGCCGCGGGCTTAATTGATGCCACTAGTTCCTTATCGTGCCGGCGCTCGTGGTGCGCCATCTCATGGTTCAGGTCAGACAACGTAACGTGCTCGAGGGCATCGCGCAGGGCGTCGCCGATAATCTGCGAGTTGCTCATAATCGCGCAGGATCGCTCCATGTTGCACAGGCCCTTAACCACGCTGCATTCGGTAAAACCAATTGGCCCTTCCAGGGCCAGAATGATCTCAGCAACGGTGATGGAACGAGCTTCACGCGCCAGGTTGTAACCACCGTTCACGCCACGGTGCGAACTCAACAGCCGGTGTTCAGAAAGCTGACGCAACAGCTTGCCAACTGTTGGCAGAGGTAGCTTCGTCTCCCGGGCAAGACTGCGCGCGGTATGAGGCGTTTCTTCCGGGCTGCGCGCCACATGGGCCATCAGCACAATGCCGTAATCCGTCAATTTATTAAGTCTGAACATCTGCTTCTGTCGCTCTGCTCTCCCTACAAAGGGGAGAGAGCCTGAATACAATACCAATCAAGTATTATTTTATCGGTTGGGTGGAAGGAATACAAGACCGGGCTGGTATTGATTCAGAGTAATTGAAGCTTATGGTTCCGGGCTATTGTTCAAGCCCAGCCAGGAAACGCAGGCGCGCTGGCGCCCTTCGAGGATGACCAAACTTTATCCCTGTTCCCACAGATAGTTAACTTTCGCTATCGCTTTGCAGACGAAAATATGGCAAAGTACCTCTTTGCGGAGCTGCTCTCAAGGGAGCAGAAAATTAATCTTTGACAATTTAAATATCGGTAACTTAATTATCGGTAACCAGGGCCGGCGCGGGTTGGAAAGTGCCGATCTTTACCAGGATTCGACCTACGCCATAGAGGTATCCGCTTTGGTGGGTGCCCAGGGTGTCTGGTGGCCTTTGCAGGTAAACCAAGCCGCCTTTGGGAATGGTCCCGGCGGGAGGCTTGGGCAATTGACCAAATCCATAGTGCCAGTAAGGCGAATCGCAGGTGGCTACATACGCCAGATAATAACCATGTGGCATGGTGCAAAGCTCCAGGGAGTTGATTCTGGATTGTAGCGCAATTGAGCAAGCGTCAGGAATGGAAGAAAAGTCACTCGATTCGAGGCCGAAATCAAGCGAAAAGGGGCTTCGACCGTTCGGTGACCGTTCGGTCGAATTGGATAAGAGTTTTGTTTGCAACAAAACGTCCGACCCCCGGTGGGGGTGGATAGAGATTCACCTTAGATCAGGCAAGATCTTTTACCGCAAAGGGCGCTGAGGACGCAAAGGAAAGAAGAGATCGGTCGCAGGCGAGGGCGCCTGCGGTCCTGAGTCGGGGGTGGTATCGTGCGATCCAGCGTTGTACGAATTTTAATCATTCTTTAGATATAGTTCGTCCGGGTGAGCGTTCACATATTCAAGGGCCTTTTCAGCCATCTGGCGTTCGCCGTTGTAGCTGAGTTTGCCGGGGGCGTCAGCCAGAGGAAGCCAGTAAGCGCGGCGGACTTCATGCCGCATGGCTTCAGTGATGTCATCGATCTGGCCGGACTGGTATTTGGTGAGATAGAAAGAAACCACCTTAAAAGCTTTTTCGTTGCCGGCCCACTTGCGGACGTAAACATACTTGATATCGCCAAGTTTAGTGATCAATGCGGCGCGAAGCCCGGTTTCTTCATGGACTTCCCGCAGGGCGGTTTCGGCGGGCTTTTCCCCGGAATCGACATTGCCTTTGGGCAGCGCGATCACATGCTTACGGTCTTCTGGCTCGCCTTCGCGGCCTGGCTCAATGACGGCCACCCACCATTGTTTTTGCATGTGGCGCAAAACCAGCGCCCCGGCGGAAAATTCTCGCAGCATTTTGTTTAAAAAGCGCTTCCTTGAACACCGCAAAATAGAGCAAAAGGAGCTATTTACACAGGATTTTGACCCAGTTTCCAGCCCGTTTTGAGGTTACCAAGGTTACTGTACGTTGTGCAGGTTTAAGGGAAAAATAAGAGTGAAACTAATTGTTCATCTTTAGCGTTCAAGTTACTGTGCAACATTTGCGGTTAGGCAGCATCTTACGATAGTAGGTGAAAAGCTGGTCTGGCCGTTGCAGCAGTAAGGAGCCCCGGTGAAGAATCCGCTGAATAAGATCGTACGATCTGTGCGGGCCCTGGGGCGCGAGCTTGCCCGCCAGACAATCCCTGAAATTCCCGTCGAAATACCTAAGATACCAAAAGTAGGAATCGCGCTGGGCGGAGGATTTGCCCGCGGACTGGCCCATATTGGCATCCTGAAAGTGCTGGAAGAAGAGAATATTCCGGTAAATTTTATTGCCGGAACCAGTGTGGGATCTGTGATTGGAGCCGCCTATGCCAGCGGCATAAGCGCCAAAGAGCTGGAAGAAGTGGCTGCGCTGGTGCGGTTCAAAGATTTTTCCCGCTGGACTTTTTCCCGCTTTGGCCTGTTCAGCAATGACAAGATGGCTGTTTTCCTGCGCAAAATACTGCGCTGTAAAACGTTTGAAGAACTGAAGATACCGCTGGCGATTGCCGCAACCGACATTATTACCGGAGATCCCGCGATCTTTACCAAGGGCGAGTTGATTGATCCTGTCCGGGCAAGCTGTGCATATCCGGGAATGTTTCAGCCAGTGAAAATTGGCGGCCAGTTACTTGTGGATGGCCTGCTGGCCCATTCGGTCCCCGCCATGCCATTGCGCGATATGGGCGCCGAGCGCGTTATTTCTGTTCATCTGGCGGCGCATTGGGTCAAACCAGGCGGTCCGCGCCACGTATTTGACGTGATTGGGCAATGTTTCTCGATTGCACAGGAGCGGATGTGCGGGCCGTGGAAAGCGGCTTCCGACATCGTTTTACAGCCGGAAATAGGCGAGTTTGCTTACGACGATTTTGTCCGCGCTCCTGACCTGATCCGCTGTGGAGAAGTTGCCGCCCGCGCCGCCATGCCGGAAATCCGGGCATGGATGCCTTTGCCGACTACAACGGTGGTCACGGAACCAGCGGCAAACCAGGGATGGCAGCCATCCAGCGCGCCCGCAACAGCCAAAACCTAAAGCAGGCTGAAGGCAAAGTGGGTGAGGCGATCACCTTCCGGGGTAAGGATATCAATGATGACTCGATCGGTAATGGGCATTGTGCCCGCGTTGATGTTGAGGCGATAGACCCGCTCGTCATAGGGAACATCGGCGGGCATTCCGATCATTTCAATGCTTTCAGGAACAATTTCGCGCGATTCCATACCGCTGTAAGCACGGATGCGGAACTTGAGCTTCAACAAAAGGTCCTTGGGATTTTCCGCTACGTTGATGGTGGCAGCGGGCGCATCAAAAACTATTTTGCGCAGCGATGCAGTAATGCGAAAACCGAAGTGCTGAGGAAATTCGGTGATCGTGGAACCATCGGCGGCAATGAGTTTGCTGTTGGAGCCGTCGGAAACATGCTGCGCGCCTTCGAGTTCAGGGCATTCGATCAGCCCCATCAGCGAAAGGCTTGCGCCTGAAGGTTTGAGGGTGACGACCTCATATCCAGCAGGCATGGCGGAATGCAAACCAGGGCCGCTCTTTGCGTCTGTACGGATTGCCAGACTTAAAGCCGTGGCGAGGACCACAACGATTCCGGCGGTGCGGCGTGTTTTCATTGGCTGAAATTCCAGAGCAAGACTCAGTGAATGGCGCGACCAGGCTATGCCGTGATACACAAGAAGCGTCATCTGTGAGAGAAGGATAGAGGGAAAAAAGATGCTTCGTCTTTTGTGTTTTACTGCCCATCCTGACGACGAAGCGGGCAGCTTCGGCGGTACGCTGTTGCGCTATGCCGAACGAGGGGTGGAAACCCACGTAATCTGCCTTACTCCCGGCCAAGCAGCCACGCATCGCGGCGGCGCCAAATCAGATGATGAGCTTTCCGCAGCCCGCCGGAAGGAATTTGAAGCAGCCTGCAAGCTGCTCAAGGTCAGCCGGGGTACGGTGCTGAATTATCCTGACGGAAAACTCGACCGCCAGGATTTTCATGCTGTGGTTGCCGATCTCACGCGTCGTGTGCGCGAACTGCGTCCGCATGTGGTGATGACCATGGGGACCGAAGGCGCGATTACCGCGCATCCTGACCACTCCATGGTTTCTGTTTTTGGCACCATGGCCTGCCACTGGGCTGGGCGCACCAACCGATTTGCCGATCAATTGCAGAACGGGCTTGCGTCGCATCGGACGCAGAAGCTCTACTACGCTACCGCGATGTTCACCATGCCTGACCGCCAACCGGTGGCGCTGGCGCCCACTACAACGGTGATCCAATTAGAGCCGCATGAAATTGATACGAAAATTGCCGCATTCAAGCTTCACACTTCGCAACAGCCGCTGTTCGGATTCTTTGAAGAGACAATCCGCAAGCGCGGAAAAACGGAAGTATTTCATCTGGCCAACAGCATTACGCCGCGTAAAGCTGAGATGGAAACCGATTTGTTTGCGAGCATTGAAGAGTGAAGCGGAACAAATTTTGCCGCTGATTAACGCAAATAATCGCTGATTTGAATGCATGCGACGATTTATTTTCGCCAAGAAAAAAGGGCCCGCTTTATGAGCGGGCCGAATGCTAAATGCCAAATACCAAACACGAAGAGCTAAACCAGTTCCGCTTACTTTGCCAACGGCTTGATAATGTCGCTCAACATATCCGGCTTGGATTCATCGCGGACGAGATGAGCATATTTTTCGCCGTCGTGGTAGTTCAGCGTGAACGTCTTGTAGTAATCGCCGTTCATCACCAGCAACTCCAGGTTCGGTCCGTTGCCTTTGCCGGCCTTGAGTGCGTCGCGGAGAATATCCGGATCGAACTTCCTGCCATTGACAGCGATCAACGTAGTTCCGGGAGCAATGCCGGCTTTCCACGCAGGACTGTCCATGATCACGTCGCGAATGCCGCCTTTGTCATCGAGCGAAAGCCCGATGGAGAAACGCGCGTCCACGGCATTGTGGACTTTCTCCATGGCTTTGGTGAACTCGCTGGCATTATCGTCATATACCAATTTCCATCCGCTGTTGGTAATGCCGCCCAGCGGCGCTCCCGGACCATAAGTATCAAGGCGGTCGCGCAGGAATTTCTTCCAGTCATAAGGCGTGACCTGATTCAGGGTATTGACGACGTCGTCAAAGGTATAGGGTTTCACCATTGGAGGCGTGTTGCCTCCGCCATGAAAGATGTGGCAGAAATCGGTCATGGATTTCGCGCCGTTTGTCTGTTGGCGGATGACTGTGTCCGCTTCCAGCCAGATCAGAAAGCCTTCAGGATAGTAGTCCACGCTGCGACGCCAGCTTTCAAATTCCGGCAGCGCGCCATAAAGAATCTGCGCTGCATCAGCCGTATCCTGCAGCGGACGCCAGCTTCGTCCGGGCGTGTGATCGAGCGCGGCGGCAGTTTCCGCGGTTTCGTCAAGGAACTCTTGTTTGGTCCAGAGACCTGCGCGCGGAGTCAGAATCTCGCCGAGATACTCCGTGAGCCCTTCATACACCCAGAGCAGATCGCCTTCCATAGGCACCTGGTAATCAGGCGTTGCCAGCCCTTTCGGGCGGCGATATTTGCCATTCCATGAATGTGACATTTCATGCGGCAGCAGACCGGCGGCAAGCCAGCGCGCGTCATCGTCAATCATGGTGCGCTCGCCCACGCGGTCATCGCTGGACTCATGGTGTTCCAGCCCAAAGTGCGCTGTATGGTCGCTCAAGGTGAGCAGGAAATGATAGTCGCGGTAATGCCGCGCTCCGTAGAGCGCTCCTGTTTCAGCAATCAGCCGCTTATAGTGCTCAATGGTTTCGGGCGGCATTTGCAAAGCGGCATCGCCATCGGAAACCTCGTCAATATAGTGCTGGATCGGGCCTTCGGGCGTGAGGGGAATGCGGCGGAAGTGCGCTCCTGCAAGCACCGGCGAATCCACCAGCGTGGTCAGCGACACCTGCTGAAAATTGATTTGCCCGTCACTCTCGCCCGCTACTGGCAGCGCGGTCCCATAATGCCAGCCCGCAGGCAGCTTCAAAGATGCCACAATTGGAATATCGTCCGTGTGCCTGCCCGCAATCAAAGGATAAAGCACCATCTGGTTCCAACTGAGCACGTCGAGCTGCGTTGTGGCCGACGCTCCCGACGAAAAGCCTTCTGGCGGAGCGGGCAATACCAGGTCCAGTTGCGCCTCCAGCGTATTTACGCCTTGAGGCACAGTTACATGGACGGTAAACATTTCATCCAGATCGCGGCGCCATGTCAAACGTTGTCCATTGGCAAAAAACTTCAGACCTGTCAGATCGACGATGGGGCCAGTGGGGCCGTGCTCGCCGGGAATCCATTTAGGAAAAGCCAGATTGACTTCTCCCGGCGCGACGGGGATCTGCAATCGCGCATGCAGAATTTTTTGCGGTGCGCTGGTGGCGTCAACCGCAAGCTTAATGGGCTGGGACGACGCGGCAGGAGCAGTAACCTTTGCGGCGGATTTCTTTTTTTGCGCCAGAACAGGTTGCGTTAGAGCGGCTATAACAATCAGGAAACAAAGAAAACGCGCAGTGCCTTGAATGGTTTGCATGAATGATTGACTCCAAGAGAGTGCACCAGACTAAAGAAGCGTCGCGGCAAACGCAAGAGAGACTGTCGATGGCGGGCAAAACGGCTGTCGGGCAGCCGCTTTTAGAGATCGATAGTTATTTCGGCTTTTTCTTCTTTGCCGGAGTGGGCGCTTCCGCCTGCGCGCCCGTCACACTTGCCAGAACATGGTCGAATGCCTCTTTGGCGGTCATCTCTTTATTGCGGCTCTTGTTCTGGCGGTACTTGTGCTCGCTGTTGCAAGTGCGGCAGCGCGTCTTGAGCACTTCCTCGCCCACCATGGAAACAATGGAATGGTCGGTGCTGCGTTTGCAGCGCGAACAATGGTCGTCTATATCGTCGCCCAGTCGCATGGGGTTCTCCTGCTGGAAATTGCTTCAGCTATTTTGCCGTGAAACAGCCCTTGTTGTCTTGCGGTTTATGATTAAATCTCTATCGTGCTTCCACAACGCGGCAAGTTCATCACCTTTGAAGGCCTGGACGGGGTAGGCAAGTCCACGCAACTGGAAAACCTTGCCATATATCTGCGTGAACGCGGGATTGACGTGATCACAACCCGGGAACCCGGCGGCACCGCGCTGGGCGAAAAGCTGCGCGCTGTCCTGCTCAGCTCGCGCACCTCTGGACTATCACCTCTTGCGGAGCTGGCGCTGATGTTTGCCGACCGCGCCCAGCACATTGATGAGCAGGTTTTACCGGCGCTCAATCGCGGACAGTGGGTCTTGTGCGACCGGTTTACCGATTCCAGTGAAGCCTATCAGGGTGGAGGCCGCCAGCTTGGCAGCGATGTTGTGATGCAATTGCATAAGGCTTTGTGCCGTGACCTTCAGCCTGACCTGACTATCCTGATGCTTTCTGACGTGGCCCGGACAGTCGCCCGTGCCCGCCGGCGGAATGTGGAGCAGGCCAAATTAATGGCAGAGGATGAAAATCGGTTTGAAAAAGAGAGCCGCGCTTTCTATGAGCGCGTACAGGCTGCTTATCTGGCCATCGCCAAACGAGCACCGCATCGTGTGGCAACCGTGGAAGCAGGGGAGGCAATCGCAAAAGTGCAGAAGAAGATCGCGCTGATCGTAGAAGAGCGGTTGCTTTCGGGGTTAACGCAGGGGAAAGAGAGAACGTCGTGATTAGCAAAGATGCGATAGTTCGGCGGGAAAACTCAAATCGAATCAGGGCATATAATTTTGCGGATAAAATGTATATAAGTAGCTGAAACTAAAGATCATTATTGACTGAATGAATATTCATTCAGTACACTAGGAAGAGTAATTAAACGTCCTTTTGGCTTTCGTTATTCGCGTCGGCAAGGCCCAGGCTTTCACAGCATTTCAAGGGTTTCCGTTAGAGTGTCATTGGCCGTGCCCGCAACCTCTCATGAAATGGCCCGTTGCATGAAAACTGTTATGATTTTGAACGACTCTCGACTCGTCTACTCACCCGCTCGATCAGAATCCCAGGAGATGCCCAGATGAGTAATGTTGCCGTTCCAGCCGCCCCTCAATCCCGCACTTCCAACGGCGCTGCCGCGCAGACAGACCACCAGGGTATGAAGACTGGCCCTCAACGCATTAATAAGGTAGCCGTGCTGGGCGCGGGAACCATGGGCGCACGGATAGCCGCGCACTTTGCCAATGCCGGAGTACCTTGCGTGCTGCTGGATATCGTTACGCCCGACGCTACTCAGAGTACCGACAAAGCAGCGCGCAGAAAGATTGTGGCCGGCGGACTGGAAGCGGCGGTCAAATCCAAGCCTGCGGCCTTCTTTGAAAAAGGGCTGGAACGGCTGATCACTATCGGCACGTTTGATGATGATCTGAAACTGCTCGCCGATTGCGACTGGATCATTGAAGCCGTCGCCGAAAATCTGGACATCAAGCGCGGCCTGCTCAAGAAAGTGGAAGCCGTGCGCAAGCCCGGCAGCATTGTTACAACCAACACCAGCGGCTTGCCTGTCGCCAGCATTGCTGAAGGATTCAGTGAGGATTTTCGCCGCCACTGGTTTGGCACACATTTCTTTAACCCACCTCGCTACATGCGCCTGCTGGAAATTATCCCCACGCCGGAAACTGATCCCGCCGCCATTGAAACCGTCGCGCATTTCTGCGATGTGCGTATGGGCAAAGGAATAGTTGTTGCCAAAGACACCCCGAACTTTATTGCTAACCGCATCGGCACATTTGCCGGGCTGAACGTTTTCCGCGTGATGCAGGAGATGGATCTGACCATTGAAGAAGTGGACGCTCTGACCTCAAGCGGCGGCTGGACCAAAGCACCAACGTTTCGCACCATCGACCTTGTTGGGCTTGACGTGCTGGGCAGCGTAGTCACTAACTTCAGCAAAAACGTTCAGGACGAGCGCTCTGACCTGAAGCTGCCGGACTTCTTCAAGCAGATGCTGGAAAAGAAGCTGCTCGGCGACAAAGTGAAATCGGGCTTCTATAAAAAGATCAAAGGCCCACAGAGCGAAGAGCGCCAGACCATTGACTGGAAAACGCTGGAGTACCATCCCACGCAGAAGGCAAAATTTCCCGCGCTGGAGATGGCCAAGAATGTTGAAGACATGGGCGAGCGCCTGCGCACGATACTTAATGGCGACCCACGCGACAAGGCAACGCAGTTTATCTGGACCACGCTTTCCGATCTCTGGAATTATTCTGCCAATCGCATTCCGGAAATTGCAGATACAGTGGTCGAAATCGATCAGGCTATGCGCATGGGCTTCAACTGGGAAATTGGGCCGTTTGAAGTCTGGGACCTGGCCGGGGTGGAGCAGACCGTCGCGCGCATGAAGAAGGAAGGCAAGCCGGTTTCGGCAAACGCCGAGAAACTCTTGGCTGCTGGCGCAAAGACCTGGTACAAGGACGATCCTTCATCGCCTTCCGGCCGCGCTTACTTTGATCTTCGCACTGGGCAATACAAGCCGGTGCAGGTGGCGGAAGGCGTGTGGTCCGTTTCAACAGCAAAAAAATCCAATGGCGTGGTGAAGAAGAATGCCGGAGCTTCGCTCATCGACTTGGGCAATGGCGTGGGCTGCATTGAATTTCATACCAAGATGAACGCCCTGGGCGGCGACATTGTGCAGATGGTCACGCAGTCGCTCAAGACCGGAGGCATTGGCGACCAGTTTGACGCTTTCGTGATCACCGGCGACTCGGCGAATTTTTCCGTTGGCGCCAACCTGATGATGTTGATGCTGGCGGTGCAGGAGGAAGAGTGGGACGAAGTTGACATGGCCATTAAGCAGTTCCAGGGCATGACGCAGGCCATTAAGTTCTGCTCGCGTCCTGTGGTTACGGCGTCTTTTGGCATGACGCTGGGCGGCGGCTGCGAAATCAACCTGCACTCAGCGGCGCGCCAGCCTCACTCTGAGCTTTACATGGGATTGGTTGAGGTCGGCGTGGGCCTGCTGCCCGGCGGCGGCGGCTGCAAAGAGATGCTGCTGCGCGCATTGGACAATGCAAAAGCCGTCCGGCCCGATGGTCGCGGCGAGTCTGTGGAAGTGATGGAAGGCATGAAGCGGATATTTGAAACCATAGCCATGGCCAAAGTTTCAACTTCCGCGTATGAAGCCCGCGGACTGGGCTTTCTCT